>NZ_AOJE01000016.1 GCF_000337915.1 Halorubrum saccharovorum DSM 1137 | reverse complement strand
ATGTGTATAAGAGACAGTCTCCATCGCGGGCGGGGCGTACATCCGCGCGCTGACGGGGGAGCCGCTGCCGGCCGTGGAGGTCCTGGAGGCGGCGGCCGCGGATCGGTAGGCGGGGACAGCGACGCCGTCGTCGCGCGCGAGACGGCGACCGCTCGACTACTCCTCGTTGAGGTCGAGGTCGAACTGCTCGTTTTCGGTGACGGGATTGAGGACGACGCTGGTGTTCGACTCGCGGATGTCGGCGTCGGTGAGGATCGACTTGATCTGCTCGTTCATCCCGTCCGTGTCGGTGAATTTCCCGATCGCGATCACGTCGTAATCGCCCGTGACCTCGTAGACGCTCACCATCTGCTTCTCCTGGCGGAGCTTCTCGGTCACGTCGGGGAGCGCGCTCCCTTCGACCTTGAGTTGGAGCACCGCGGTCACGTCGTAGCCGAGCTTGTCGTAGTCGACGATGGGCGTGTACCCCCGGATCACGCCCTCGTCTTCGAGATCGCGGAGGTGGTTCGACACCGTCGTCACCGATACGTCGAGCTCGTCGCCGAGGCTTCTGAGGCTCGCCCGCCCGTTGCTGAGAAGGGAGTTGACCAGCTTCGCGTCGAGGTTTTCGTACGTCATCACACCTATCCACGTCTTCAGGGGTTTATAATTTTACGAACGTCCAGCATTCTTGCGCGACTGGCGGTTCATGCGCCAAGCGATAAGGCCTTTATACTGGCAGATAACGAATGAAGCGTCCAGAACATGACGGACGAACACGCGAAACCGGACGGCGGCCTCACGGCCGAAGAACAGGCGGTACTCGACGAGATCGAAGAGGAGAACGTCGATTTCCTACGGCTCCAGTTCACCGATATCCTCGGAGTCGTAAAGAACGTTTCCGTGCCCGCCCACCAGGCGGAGAAGGCGTTCACCGAGGGGATCTACTTCGACGGTTCCTCCATCGAGGGATTCGTACGCATCCAGGAGTCGGACATGCGGCTCGTCCCCGATCCCGACACGTTCGCGGTGCTCCCGTGGCGCAGCGACGGTGAGGGCGACAGCGGCGCCGCGCGACTCATCTGCGACATCGTGACCACGGAGGGCGAGCCGTTCGTCGGCGGCCCGCGGCAGGTCCTCAAGAGCGTTCTCGAAGAGGCCGAGGAGATGGGCTACTCCGTCTCGATCGGCCCGGAGCCGGAGTTCTTCCTGTTCGAGAAGGACGACGACGGCAACGCGACGACGATCCCCCACGACAACGGCGGCTACTTCGATCTGGCCCCGAAGGACCTCGCGTCCGACGTGCGCAAGGAGATCATCTTCACCCTCGAAGAGATGGGCTTCGAGATCGAGGCCTCGCATCACGAGGTCGCCGAGGGCCAACACGAGATCAACTTCAAGTACGACGACGCGCTCACCACCGCGGACAACATCGCGACGTTCCGCGCCGTCGTCCGCGCGGTCGCCGAGCAGCACGACCTCCACGCGACGTTCATGCCCAAGCCGATCGCCGACATCAACGGCTCGGGGATGCACAGCCACATCTCGCTGTTCGACGAGGACGGCAACGCCTTCTCCGACGACTCCGACGAGTTCAACCTGAGCGAGACGGCCTACCAGTTCATGGGCGGCATCCTGAACCACGCGAAGGCGTTCACGGCCGTCACCAACCCGACCGTGAACTCCTACAAGCGCCTGGTGCCGGGCTACGAGGCGCCCATCTACGTCGCGTGGTCCGACACGAACCGCTCGGCGCTCGTCCGCGTCCCCGACGCGGCCGGCGTCTCCGCGCGGTTCGAGGTCCGCAGCCCCGATCCGTCGTGTAACCCCTACCTCGGCATGGCGTCGCTCATCGCCGCCGGTCTCGACGGGATCAAGACCGAAGCCGACCCGGGCGACCCGGTCCGCGAGGACATCTACGAGTTCGACGACGAGAAGCGCCAGGAGTACGGCATCGAGACGCTCCCGCCGAACCTCGGCGCCGCCGTCGAGGAGCTCGAGGCGGACGAGGTGATGCAGGACGCGCTCGGTCCCCACACCTCCGAGAAGTTCGCCGAAGCGAAGTCCCAGGAGTTCAGCGAGTACCTCACCCAGGTCTCCGAGTGGGAGGAGGACCGCTACCTGGAGACGTTCTGAGGCGACGGCGCGGTCGCGGTTTCTCGACCCTTTCGGTGTCGGTCTTTCGGTCCGTCCGGTTTCGCTTTACCACGCGTTTTCCGGAGTTTGAAGCGTGATACCCGATGGGCGTAGACCAAGCGAACGCCCGATGGGGGGAGTACGTCTCTCAGTGGGTTGGTCGTTTATAAGTCGGATCGGGGTGTTGCTGTTGGTGGTTTATACGTGATCGACGTTGTTGCGGAGGAGACTTCCAAAGCCCCAGCCGCGCTCGGCTCCCACAGCTCGCTGCGGTCCTCAGTCGGTCGCTGACGCTCCCAACCTTGCGGTCCTTGCGTCGTCATCAGAACGCGACGCGTTCTGATTGGCTCACGAGAGCTCCGCTCTCGTGAACGCTGGGGTTCGCCGAGCGCGGCTGCCCCTTTGAGTTCCACCCACACTGCACAGCACCGCACCTCACACCTCCCCAGCCTCGTCAGTCGCCCTCAGCGTTGCTTCGGGCGACTGACTCCCTCGCGGGCTGGCTCGCGGCCGCCAGTGGCGGCCGCTCGCAGGCGCGCCAACCGCACTTGTTCTTATAAGCGATCGTCACCGTCGCTCACCGCCGTTTAAACACTCAATCGCCACCTCAGATCTGCAATACCTACTCCCGTTCCCGATCACGTGCTGTTCACGATACCCGTCCGCCAAACCCGCTCAGTTCCGGCCTGCCGACAGCCGCTCGAGCCGGTCCGGGAGCGCGGGCAGCGCGACGACGGCGATCACGGCGGCGGTCGTCGCGGCCAGCGTCACCGCGAGCGTCCCCGAGAGCGCGTACGCGCCCACCCAGAGCCCGCCGGTGACGGCGAGCGCGGGGACCGCGACCCGGACCGGAACCGCGGGCTCGTCGCCGTCGACGAGCCGCCAGCCGATCGCGCCCCCGGCGCCGGTGGCGATCCCGATTCCGGCCTCGACCACCTCGCCGGTGTGCCCGCTCTCGACGGCGACCGCCAGCGCGCCGACCGAGACGACCGCGGCCAGCAGGAACGACAGCGTGGGATCGAGCGCCGCGGTGGCGGCGTAGGGCTCGGAACCGCCCCCGTCGGTCGCGGACCCGTCCTCGGCCCCGCCGCTTCCGCTCCGCCGGATCCGCGGATCGCCCGCGAGCCACAGCGCGCCGAGGACCACGCCCCCGCCGACGGCCAGCCCTGCGAGCACGTCGACGAGGTAGTGGACCTCGATAACGACCCGCGAGGCCGCGACGGCGACGGCGACCCCGACGGCGGCGAGGAGGCGCTTCCGCGCGGTCCACGCCCGGTCGTACACGAGCGCCAACGCGAGGTACGCCGCCGCGCCGCCGGTGGCGTGGCCGCTCGGGAAGCCGAAGCCGTCGGAGAGCACCTGCGCCTCGTACCACGCCGACAGCAGGCCGGGGAGCCACGCGGGCACGTCTGCAGGCCCGACCGCGCCGGCCGGACGCGGGACCGCGAACCACGCCTTCCCGAGCGCCGTGGCGGCGTACGCGCAGGTGACGGCCGCGATCGCGGTCGCGCCGGCGCGACGCGGTGCGGCCGCGAACCGGTCGTCCGCGAACCAGTAGCCGATCGCCAGCAGTCCGAACAGGAACCACGGGTCGGCGAGGTGGGTGACGGCCGCGAAGGCGACGACGACGACCTCCGGGAGCGCGTCGACGAGGGCGATCTCGCCGAGCCCGCGCTCTGCCGCGACGAGTCCGGTCACGCGTCGATCACTCGGTTAGTCGTCTCCCCGATCGCGGGCGTAATCGAGCGCCTTCCCGGGCGTTTCGAGCAGGTTGAGGCCAACGCCGACGATGATGAAGAGGGTGTACAGCCCGAGCGTCGACAGCCCGAGGATGAGCATCGCGGCGATGGCGTAGAGCCCGTCGAGGAACGAGAACGCGCCGAGTATCAGCACCGTGCCGTACAACAGCACGAGGTACGGTCCCCAGCCCCGGGCGTGGCCGCGCCGCATTCGCGACCGGACGTACCGCTTCAGCTCCGACTCGACCGCCGGCTTGTCGACGGTGCGCCGCTCGACGTCGTCCTCGAACGCGTCGAACTCCGCCCGCAGCCGGCTCACCTCCTCCTGTAGCGCCGCCACGTCCGGCGCGCCCGCCGGGCGTTCCCCGTCGCCGGCGTCGCCCGCGCCGTCCGACTCACCGTTCATACCCGTGGGTCGGTCGCGGTCGTGTTGTAACTGCCGGTCCGCCTCCTCGTCGGCGGGAGCGCTGCCGGCGCCTCGCCCTCGGTCTCCCGGCGTTCCCCGCCCCGCGAGGACGACGTTGACGACGCCGCCGACCACGACGACGACGGCGGCGAGGTACAGCCACGTGACCAACAGGAGGATCCCGCCGATCACGCCGTACACCTGGTACTGTGCGGCGCCCGCGGCGTACACCTGGAAGCCGGCCTGCAGCAGCGTCCAGCCGACCGCGGCGAAGACGGCGCCGGGAAGCGCCTCGCGGACACCGATCGCGGGCTGTGGCAGGAGGTAGTACATCGGGAGGAAGACGACGGCGAGGAAGGCGGGAAGCGCCAGGACGCTCGCGGCCTCCACGAGCGGGACCGCGTCCGCGGCCGCGACGAACGCACCGACGGCGACCATCACGCCGATGCCGACGCCGACGCCGAGCACGACGGAGGCGGCGTCGGTGACCTGCTTCACGAAGTCCGGCGACCCCTCGACGCCGTACAGCTCGACGAAGGCGGTGTCGAGCCCGCGGAACACCTTCAGCGTCGACCAGAGCAACACCGCCAGCCCGATCACGCTCGCGCCGGTCCGACCGCCGGCGGAGGAGACGGCGGCGGCGACGGCCTCCTCGCCGGACGGCGTCAGGAAGTCGCCGGTGGCGGCCACCAACTCGGCGGCGATCGCCTCGCCGAAGACCGCGCTGGCGACGACGACGAGCAGGAGCAGCGCGGGGATCAGCGAGACGAACGCGTAGTAGGCGATGGCGGCGGCGAGGAACGTCACCTGCCGGTCGAGCGCGGTGTCGACGATGCGGCGGGCGGTGCCGAGCGAGGTGATCGAGTGACGAGACACGGTCGCGGGTTCGGGCGACGGCGACAAAAACGGGACGGATGCGAGCGGGCTCAGACCGGTGCGATGAGATGGAGGAGGACGAAGAAGGGCCGTCAGGCGTCGTCGTCGCCGAGGACCGCCGCTCGCATCTCCGGGATCGAGGCCGTGCTCTTGACCGCCGTGCCGCGGTAGTGGGCCCGACTCGCCTCGTGGCCGGCGCCCCGGAGGCGCTCGACGAACTCGTCCATCCCGATGGCGGGTTCGCCCCACTCCTTGTACAGGCGGTGCTGGTCGTAGTGCGTGGGGGTGTCGAGTTCGCGCGCGACCGTTCCGAGGAGCTTCCGGGCGCGCTTCGCCTCGCCCATGTCGTCGGTGACGCGCTCGCGGACCGCTCGCGTGAACTCCGCGTCCGCGACCGCGCCGAGCCAGAGCGGCCCGGCCGTGAGCACGCGGTCGCTCCCGCAGACGGGGCAGGCGTCGACGGGGTCCGCGATCAGCCCGCGGGTCGGCTCCCGCCAGAGGCAGTCCTCGCAGTGATCGACGTATCCGAGCTCGCCGATGCAGGCGTCGGCCGCCTGCGCGCCCGACTCCAGTTCGAGGTAGGTCCGCGCGTAGTGGCGCGAGACGTGCGAGACGATGGGCCGAGCCGCCTTGTCGTAGCGCGCGGCGGTCCGGACCAGCGCGGAGATCAGCGTCCGGAGCCCCATCTCGGGGTGGTAGTCGGTGTTGCGCGGGACCGCGCCGTACTTGCGGATCCCGCTGTTGAGGTGGGCGCCGCAGAGCGGGGCGGTGTCGGTCGCGGTGACGCAGACGAGGTTGCGCGCGTTCGCCAGCGCGGCGTCCGCGAAGGGGATCGGCGTCCCGTACGGGTCCAGATCCACGACGTCGAAGACGTTCTCGTACAGCAGGGCGTTGACGTCGCGGTGGACGGTCTCGCCGTCCAGATCGTTGGCGGCGAGGTTCTCGGCCGCGAGCTCGACCGCGTCCGGGTCCACGTCGGCGCAGGTCACGTCGTACCCCTCGGCGGCGGCGCGGCCGCCTCGGACCCCCGAGGCGGCCATCGCGTCGAGGTACGACGCCGCGCGCGGCTCGCGGTCGCGGTACGCGCGCAACACCGCGACGGTCACGTCGCGGTTCAGCTCCTGGGTGGGATTGAAGAAGACCCCGCCGCCGGTGCCCTCGCTGGCCCCGTCGCGGGCCTCCGGAACGGAGACGGTGAGACCGCCCTCCTCGATGTCCATACCCCGCGTTCGGCCATCCGCCACAAAAGGACCCCGCTCCGGGCGCCGGGCGGGTCGACCACGTGGCCGGCGCCGACGCGAAGCGGGAGTTTTAGCCCGGCAGCGCGGAAAGGGGAGTGTACGAATGATTCCTACGTGGTGCCGACGAACGGACATCGGCGGCGGAGCGGCCCGCAGACGCGTCGCGCTCTCGGAGGCGGATGAAAAATGGTGAGTCCCGCTCGCGTCGACGCGATCACCGACATCGCCTACGGCGCGCTGATCGTCCTGTCGATCGTCCTCATCGCGACGCTCGACGGGACCGACGTGGGAGTGGCGTTCGGGATCGGTGTGTTCGCCTCCTACGTCGTTCACGTCGTCTGGAAGATGGCTCGCTTCGACCCGGACTGGATGACCCGCGAGGTCGCCGATCAGGTCGGCAAGGAGGTCGAGAAGAGCGTGGGCGAGACGGTCAACAAGGAGGTCGAGAAGAGCGTGGGCGAGACGGTCAACAAGGAAGTTGAGAAGACGGTCGGTGACACGGTCAGCAAGGAAGTGGAAAAGACGGTCGGCGAAACGGTCAACAAAGAGGTGAGCGAGGTCGCCGACGAGGTCAGCGACACCGTCAGCGAGGAGGTCACCGGCAAGGTCGAGGAGACGGTGGGCGAGAAGGTCGAAGAGACGGTGGGCGAGAAGGTCGAAGAGACGGTGGGCGAGAAGGTCGAAGAGACGGTGGGCGAGAAGGTCGAGGAAACCGTCGAGAAGACGGTCGAAGAGACGGTCGAGGAGACGGTAGGCGAGAAAGTCGAAGAGACGGTGGGCGAGAAGGTCGAGGAAACCGTCGAGAAGACGGTCGAAGAGACGGTCGAGGAGACGGTGGGCGAGAAAGTCGAAGAGACGGTGGGCGAGAAGGTCGAGGAAACCGTCGAGAAGACGGTCGAGGAGACGGTGGACGAGAAGGTCGAAGAGACGGTGGAGAAGACCGTCGACGAGAAGACGCCCGACGAAAAGAGGGCCGACGACTCCTAGATCTGACCCGCGCGCCGCTCGGCGCCCGCGGTGAACGGGGCTCAGCGCCGCGGTCGGCAGCGGATATCCGGCGGTTTGATGTTCGCCACCGAGATGCAAAACTGAAGGTTAAAAACTGGCTATAAACATTCTAACTGTCTCTCGTGGTGTTTTAAACGGTCGGTGAAACCGGTGAACGATCAGAAACTCACCGCGGAAATCGTTAATCCGGCTGAAGACGCGGCAACGCTCTGGCCCTTATATGCTCCCGGCGCTCCATGTGTCGAGCGAAGACGGTGTTCCCCATGTCAAGCCAAACGTCCCCCTCATCGATCCGGGCGCCGATTCAGATCGGGTCCAGCCTGTCCACCGCCTGCTGGAACAAAGCGGTCGCGGGCGTTCGCGCCGCGGCGTTCTGGGCGGCGGTCGTCCTCCCCCTCGCGTACATCCCCGCGGCGTACGGCGTGATGGGCTTCGAGAGCGCGTGGAGCGCGCTCGCGCTCATCGCCGTCCATATGGCGTGCGTCGTGATCGGCCACGAACACAACACTCCCACCGACACCACTCCCTCCACCAACGCATGAGTACCACCCAACCTCCCGCGCAGACGACCGAACAGTCCACAGAATCGACCGCCTCGAAGGCCGACCGCCTCGCCGCGTTCCTGCGCGAGGAGGCGGCCGACGGCGAGACGTACATCAAGGCGAAGTTCATCGCCGACGACGTGGGGCTCTCCCCGAAGGAGATCGGCGCGCTGATCGTACAGCTGCAGGACTCGGTGCAAGACCTCGATATCGAGAAGTGGTCGTACACCGGAGCGACGACGTGGCGCGTCTCGACGGCGTAGCTCTCAGCAGACTCCACTCGAGCAGTGACTGACGGGACAGATTGGCGTGGGTTGCGTTTGCGAACGGACCGATCGCCCCTTCACAAGCGTCAGGAAAACGGATGGGTTGGGGCGGATTCGAACCGCCGACCTGCTCCGTGTGAAGGAGCCGTCATAACCTGGCTAGACCACCAACCCGCTCGTGTCGACGTATCCGACCTCTAGACTTAAGAGTTACCTTACGGCGAAGGCTCATCGGCCGAGGGGGCAGATGGGTTCCCATGACCCACGGAGACCGGCTTTTCGAACGTCTCCGCCAACGCGCAGTGAGCCTACTCCGACTCGGCGGCGTCGTGGCCCCGGTACTCTGCGACGCGCTCGCGCGCCGACGCCACCGCCTCGCGGGCCTCGCCCTCCGCGCGCTCCTCCAGTTTCTTCAGGTCAGCCTGCAGCCGATCGAGCCGCGACGGCTCCGGCTCCGTTTCATCGTCGATGCCGACCAGGTCCTTCACTCGCCCCTCGATCGGCTCTAACTCCTCTTTCACGCCCGCTTTCGCGTGTTCCGCCGCGCGACCGAGGTAGTACCGTGCGTCTTCGAAGTGTTTGCTCATATCTGTCCTTTGGTATCCGACGAATATATTCTTTGTGGCTGTGCGGTGGGGACAGATTGCAGTAATCTCGCTGCCGGCAGCGATCCGGGAGGGCCGTATAGAGGCGAAAAGACGGTGAAAACGCCGGAAGAGCGGTCAGTACGAGGGCGACTCCTCGGGCTCGTCGTCTCTCGCGTTCGCGACGCGGCCGAGCGTGAACAGCAGGTCGGAGAGCCTGTTGAGGTAGGTGACGACCGCCTCGTTGATCGGCTCCGACCGCGCCAGTTCGACGACTCGGCGCTCGGCTCGCCGGGTCACCGTGCGGGCGTGGTGGAGCCGGGCGCCCGCCTCGCCGCCGCCGGGGAGGATGAACGACCGCAGCGGTTCCAACTCCTCGTCGAGCGCGTCGATGCGCTCTTCGAGCGTCTCGACGTGCGTGGACTCGACCGCGGGGTCGTCGGGGTCCGGATCCGGGTTCGCGAGGTCCGCCTGCACGACGTGAAGGTGGTTCTGAACGGTTTCGAGCAGGTCGTCGAGGTCGTCGTGGCCGGTCGGGCGCACCGTGCCGATCAGGGCGTTCGCCTCGTCGACCGTGCCGTACGCCTCGATCCGGGGGCTCGCCTTCGACACCCGGCTCATGTCCCGGAGGTCGGTGTCGCCCTCGTCGCCGCGTCCGGTGTAGATGGTCATGCGAGGCTCCGCTCGACGTACTCCAGGATGTTCGCGCTCTCGGACATCGTCACGCCGCGCTTCTCGTCGATCAGGACCGGGACGCCGCGCTGGCCGCTGACCCGCTTCACCTCGTCGCGGTCGGAGTGGAGCGCGTCGACCCGCTCGGTCTCGTACGCGACGCCGGCCTCGTCGAGCGCGTCGGACACCGCCTCGCAGTAGGGACACCCGTCGAGGGCGTACAGTCGGACGGACATACGTGACCGATCGGCGCGCGGCGGCAAGAAGGTAGGGTGTCGCCGGCGGGAGGTCGTAGACGGACGGCTCCTCGGCCGTCAGATCCCGTGATACGACTCGATGGTCGACCGGTGTTCGTCCGGGATCGGAGCGGGTTCCCCCGAGTCCGGATCGAGGCTCACGAGCGTCGCCTCCGCCTCGGCGACGACCTCGCCGCCGGTACGGATCTCGTGGGTCATCGTCACGCTGGAGCTACCGATATCGGCGAGTTCGATCTCGACGGTGACGGTCCCGTCAGTCAGTTCGACCGGGCGCTGGAAGTCGATCGACAGCGACGCCAACACCGTCGCCAGCGCGGAGATGTCGGCGTCGAGCACGTCGCGGAAGTACGTGGTCCGCGCCTGCTCGATGTACGTCGCGTACACGGCGTTGTTGACGTGGCCCATCGCGTCGATGTCGCGAAAGCGAACGTCGATCTCGGTGGTGTATGTGCTCACGGCAGCCCCTCGTCGGGCCGGCCTATGTAGCCGTCGGGATCTGTCCAGACGGCGGGGAGCGCTTCGAGTGGCGGGGGAAGCGTGGCCGAGGGGTCAGTACAGCAACTCGTCGTCGTTCTCGATCATGTACAGCGAGCGCGCCGCGATGTTGACCGCGTGGTCGCCGACGCGTTCGAGGTCCCGGATCGTGAGGAGGAGCCGCGAGACGTTCCGCATCGTCCCCTCCACGTCGGCCTCCTCGCGGAGCTCGTCGCGCTCGATCAGGTCGCGGACGACGACCTCGCTCGCGGCCTCGCAGGCGGCGTCGATCTCGTCGTCGGCCTCGGCGACCGCGAAACACTGCTCGGGGTCCGAGTCGGCGTAGGCGGCCATCGCGTCGTCGAGCATCGTCAGCGTGTCGTCGCCGATGCGCTGGACGTCGACGTCGGGGAACACCTCCCGGTCGGCCTGCTTGGCGTACTGGCCGAGGTTCGTCGCGAGGTCGGCGATCCGTTCGAGGTCGGTGATGATCTTGAACGAGGCCGCGATGAAACGCAGGTCGCCCGCCACCGGCTGCTGAAGCGCGATGAGGTCCGTACACTTCCCTTCCAGTTCGAGGTACAGGTCGTTGATCTCGGCGTCGCCGGTGATCACTTCCTCGCCGAGTTCGCCGTCCTGCCGCTCCAAGGCGTCGAGACCCATCCGGAGCCGCTCGGCGACGAGCTCGCTCATGTAGAGCACGTCGTCGCGGAGTCCCTCCAGTTTCGTTTGGTACTGTTCGCGTGGCATCGTGTTGCCGTATCACGCTCACCGGACGTATAAAAACACGTCGCCGATCGATGTCGGCGTACCGCCCGAACTCCGCGCCGAAACCGACCGAATCGGTTCCGAGGCGGCCCTACCCGCGGTCAGCCGTCGTCGTACAGCGAACTGAGGACGAAGTCGTCGATCGCCTTACGGGCCTCCTCGGGCGCGTCGGTGTGTCCCAACGCCATCCGGCGTCCTCTCGCGGCGTGGATGACATCGGTGATGAGCTGCCCCATCCGCTCGGCGTCGACGGCGGCGAACTCGCCCCGTTCGATCCCCTCTTCGACGACCTCGACGATGCTCTCGCGGATGCGGTCGTAGTGCTCGTTGAAGAGCTCGCGGTGATCGCCGTCGTTCTGCGCGTGGGTGTACAGCTCGTGGTACACCTTCATGCGCTCCCAGTGGCCGAACTCCTCAAACTCCGGCCCGAAGAGGCACTGGTCGATCCGCGCGTCGAGTTCGGAGCGCGGATCGGCGTGTTCGTTCACCTCCACGCTGCCCTCGTACTGATCGATAACGTGCTCCAAGAACGCGGACAGCAGGTCGTACTTCCCGTCGAAGTGGTAGTGGATCACCTGCCGCGTCAGGTCCATCTCCTCGCCGATGTCGCGCATCCGGAGGTCCTTGTACCCATGTTTGCTCAACGCGCGGAACGTGGCCTCCATGATCACCTCCTCGGTGTCCTTGGAGGAGACCGTCTCGCGGGAGTCGCTCATACGAGCCCCTCCGACGGTGAGATATATAAGCGATCCCACCTACTTTACCAAGAAGTAAATTTTTAACCTCATGGTCAAACGGTACAGACACACATGACACGAAAGATCATTCAGAACGGGACGGTCGTCTCTCTCGACCCGAATATCGGGACCCTCGACGAGGCGGACGTACTGATCGAGGACGGTGAGATCGTTGACGTCGGTCCCGGTCTCTCGGCGGAGAACGCCGAGGTTATCGACGCGTCCGGACAGATCGTGGTTCCCGGCTTCGTCGACTCGCACATCCACCTCGCACAGACGCAGGTCAGGGGGATCGCGGGTGACTGGTCGCTCATGGGCGAGTACTTCGATCACATGCTCGGCAACATCACCGGGCTCTACCGACCCGAGGACATGTACCTCGGCGGCCTCTACGGGGCGTTCGAGAAGCTCCACACCGGGACGACCACGGCGCTGGACTGGTCGTACCCCAACACGCTCGAACACGGCGAGCGCGCCGTCGACGCGCTGCAGGACACCGGCCTGCGCGCGGTGTACACCTATGGCCCGCCGGGCGACGACGCCGCGAAGTGGTGGTACGAGAGCGACGTCGGCCTCCCCGAGGAGAGCATCCGGAGCCTCCACGAGGAGAAGATCCGCGACGACGACCTGCTCAGCCTCGCGCTCGGGCTCCGCGGCCCGGACTTCTGTACCGACGAGACCGCTCGCGAAGACCTGGAACTGGCGCGGGATCTGGGCGTGCTCTCGACCATCCACATGGGCGCCGCGCTGTGGCCGTCGTCGGTGTACGGTGACGACTACCAGGGCTTCGGCGCCATCGAGGACATGCTCGGTCCCGACGTGAACGTCGCTCACGGCAACCACTTCTCGCAGGAGGACATCGACCACGCCGTCGAACAGGGCGTCTCCTTCTCGTCGACCCCCGAGGTCGAGATGCAGATGGGACACGGTATCCCCGTCACCGGGAAGGTGCTCGAAGCGGGCGGGCGCCCGGCGTGGGGCGTCGATGTCTGCTCGAACATCAGCGGCGACATGGGCAGCCAGATGCGGATCGGGATGCAGCTCCAGCGGATGTTCGACAACCAGGAGGTCTTAGAGGGTCACGAGGAGGTCTCCGAAGTGAGCATCTCCGCGCGCGACACCCTCGAAATGGCGACGATCGAGGGCGCGAAGGCGCTCGGGATGGACGACGAGATCGGGACGATCACGCCCGGGAAGCGCGCCGATCTCGTCCTCTTCGACGCGAACGACTTCATGACCGCGCCCTCGCACTCGCCGGTCCAGACGGTCGTCTTCCAGTCGGACACCTCCCACGTCGACACCGTGCTCGTCGACGGCGAGGTCGTCAAGCGCGACGGCGAGCTGACGAACCCGAAGGTCCGCGAGGAGTTCGACCGGTTCGTCGCCTCCGGCGAGCGCCTGATCGACGAGGCCGGGATCGGCATGTAGGGCCGGCGACAGCGGTCGATATCGGATCTGTAGGGCCCCGTTTCTCAGCCGGGAGCAGGACGACACTCGATCGCCGAAGGGTGCGCGTCGACCGCCGAGAGCCCGATCAGTTCTAGCGGACGTTTCGATAGCCGTGAGAGTGGACGCGCGTATCTCGTACAGCCCCCTCCGGCGTGATACGGGTGAGCCAGGTCATCAGAGCCGAGATCGACTCGTCTGACATCCCCTCTCCCCGTCTCCGTTTCCACTGCGCTCCGTCTGTCGTGCGTCTGATTTTCAAAAATAGTGATGATTAAAACGATATATAATGTACTTTCCCCGGCTATATGTTGATACATCGATTATTTTATCCGAATACGGGAACAACCGTTTACCGTAATGAGAATTAATAAGACGGATATTGATAGCGGTCCCGAACGACTGAAAGACAGCCCGCGACCCGAAGATCTCGAGGCAGCGACCAGTCCGGCTGCCCGCCTGCTGGCATGGCTGCGCTCCTGATTTTCCGCACCTGTCTTGCATAGCGGCTGTGAGACGAGGACATCTGGGCATTCGGTACCCGTTTCTCTAACGTTGACCGATCGAGACCGCCGAAAGCCATCAACTGCTGAGGGGTCGACGGAGCCGCAGTATTGAACGACGGAGGCCGAGCCGCCGGTGCCGCCACAGGCGGGGTCGTCGCCGCTGGATCCCGCCGAGGCGGTCGTCGATCACCGGCTGGAACGCAGCCCCAGCGTTTACCGACCCGGTAACACTTTAGTATGCGTCCGGCTCACGTACGGGTGTATGACGCTTTTGAACGGGACGGATAACGGCCGGTGTCAGATCGGGATCGACGCGAACGCCGGACGCATCGAGGTGGTGTGAGCGTGAGCGACGGCGAGCCGACCGGCGGCTCCCCGTCGCCCCCCGATCCGCCGTCGGCGATCGGGCGGGCGCTGTACAGCGGGGTGCTCGCGTACATGGCGGTGGACGGGTTCAGGAGCAACGACAAGCGGGTGGAAGTGGCCGACGAGAAGGGCGTGCCGATGCCGGACGTGCTCGTGCCGTTCGTCACGGGAATGCTGTTCGTCGCCAATCTCGGGATCGTGTTCTGGAAGCTCCCCCGCGCGGCGGCGGGCGCGCTCGTCGTCTTCTTCCTCGGGACGACCCCGGCGATCCACGACTTCTGGACGATGGAGGGGAAACAGCGCCACGACAACAAGATCAACTTCCTCAAGAACCTCGCGCTGCTCGGCGGCGCCATCACCCTCCTCGACGCCGCCGATGACGAGGAGTAGCGCCGGCACCTCGCCGTCGATCCGCCAGACCGCGACCGACAGTTGTTCGAGGGCGGACGCTGTAGGGCCCGGACTGACAGCGGTCGACCCCGATCAATGGACAGACGCGACAGACGCGACAGACCCGACAGACGCGACGACGAGATCCCGGACCGACTGACGCTTCACGTCGGCGACGAAGGGAGGCTGTTCGAGCGCTCCCGGCCTCGCTCGCGCCCGAACGAACTCGTCGTCTCCCCGGTCGAACTCCACCAGCGGAACGTCCAGCGCCGCCTCCGCGAGGCGCGGCTACCGAAGGACGCCTTCCGCTTCGAGGACCCGGTCGGGGTCTGTCTCCGCGTGCTGGAGTCGGCGGGTCGACCGACCGGGGCCGTCGACCGGGTCGACCGCCTCTCGCTGATCCGGTCGATCTTCGGGGTCACGGCCCCTGACGACTCGACGGGTTTCGCTCTCTCAACCGGTGCGCCGTCGCGCGATCCGCGGCGCGTCGAGCGGATCCGGACCGAAGTGGAGGCGCTCACCAACTTCCACCCGGAGCGGCTCTCGGCCTGGACGGACACCGCCGCCGAGCTCGACGGGCCGATCGACGCCGAGGCGGACGCGGTCCTCGACGCCGCCCTCGGGATCGAGCGCGAACTGCGGGACCGGACCGCGGAGGCCGTCTCCGAGACGGCGCTGTTGCGCCGCGCGACCCGGTCGATCACCGCGACGAACGGGTCGGTGTGGAGGGAGGCGTATCCGGATATCGATCGGCTCACGCTCCTCGGGCTCAGCAGCCTGTCGGCGCCGCACACCGACCTCGTCAACGCGCTGCTGACCGCCACGGCCGTCGAGATTCACGTCCACTTCCGGGAGGGAACGGGGGAGTACCTCCGGCGCCGGGTCCCCGGTCTCCTCGCCATCGCCGACCCGGGGACGGTGCCGTTCCCGAGCACGGAGGCGTCCGAATGACCGGGGCGGACCGGCTCGCGCTCTCGCGTCCGATCGACGCCCCCGCCACCACGGTGGTCGAGATGGCGTCTCCGACCCGTCGGGACGAGGCGCGCAGCGCGATGGCGGCCGCGGCCGCGCTCAGAGACCGGGGCGTTCCGGTCCGAGACCTCGCCGTCGCGGTCCGCGACCTCGACCCGTACGAGGAGCCGCTGTTCCGGGCGGCGCTCCAGTACGAGGTCGCACCCGTGTTCTGGACGCAGCTCCGCGTGACACGGACCCGTCCGTACGCCCTCGTCGAGTCGGTGTGCGAGGCGCTGGCTGGGAACTCGGTCGACCGCGAGACGCTGCTGCGCCCGCTCGAACTCCGGTGGTCGCCGGCGACCGCCACCGGCCCTGATCCGCGGTCGGCGGAATGGCCGATCGAACCCGAGGCGGTACACCGAGCCGCGGAGCTCCTTCCGGACGGCCCGCGATCGCCCCCCGAGTGGGTCGAGGCGATCGAATCGGCCGACGGCGTCGACGATCGGTTCCGCCGGTTCGCCGAGTGGATCGCAGCCGCCCCGGCGCCGGACCCGGCGTCGGTCGCCTCGCTCCTCGGCGAGGCCGTCGAGGGGTACGTCGACCGCGGGCTCTCGGAGACGAAGGCCGCTGACTCGCCGGCGCTGCTCGACACCGAGACCGACGCGCGGGCGGTCGTGCGCGTTCGAACCCTCGTTCGCCAGCTCCGGCACAAGTTCGCCGATCGCCTGGAAGCGGGGACGCTGGAGCGCTCGTGGGACGACGTGGCCGACCTCGCCGGAGTGATCGCCACGCAGCGTCCCGGTCGCCGGGAGCACTCGAACGCCCGCGCGCTCGACGTCTTCGAGGCGAACGACGTTTGGGCGCTCGACGTACCGTACGTGATCGCGGTCGGCCTGACGGCCGGGGAGTGGCCGCGTCCCTCGCAGTCCGTGTTGCCGCCGGAGTTCCAGGAGGCGGTGCTCCGGGGCGAGGGTGCGTCGGGGTCGCTCGCGCCGCAGCCCGCGTGGGTCGGCGGCCGCGACCGCGATCAGTTCGCGGACGCGATTCGGGCTGCGGGGCGCTGCGTCGTCGTCACCCGACACACGCGGACTCCCGACGGCGACGACGTGGCCCGCTCCCCGCTGCTCGACCACGTCGACACGCGGCGGGTCTCCGAGGAGGCCCGGCGACGGCTGATCGGAGCAGATCAGGAGCTTCCGCCGGCACTGCGGGAGATCGTTGACGGCGGGTCGGGGGGAGACCGTGAGTGACGGCGGTGGCGGAGACGCTGCCCCCCTCAGACTGCGGGGCGCACAGCGGGAGATCAGGGACGCGTACTTCGCGTCCGACGCCGGGCTGTTCACCCTCGACTGCGTTCCGGGGGCCGGCAAATCGGTCGTCGCCCACCACATCGCGGCCGAGGACATCCTCCGCCGATACGCGGCCGGGGACCCGACGCCCGAGCAACACGTCGCGGTCGTCTCGTTCAACCGCGACG
Source organism: Halorubrum saccharovorum DSM 1137 (assembly GCF_000337915.1). GTDB lineage: Archaea > Halobacteriota > Halobacteria > Halobacteriales > Haloferacaceae > Halorubrum > Halorubrum saccharovorum. Next base: position 63,647 of record NZ_AOJE01000016.1, on the reverse strand, counting down.
AGGCGGCCGACATCGTGCCGGCGATCCGCGATCGGCTGCGGGCGATCGTCGAACACGAAATCGTCCCCGCCGCGGCGGACGTCTCCGAGGCGGAGCTGCGATACCTCCAGCAGCGGGTGGGACAGGCCCCCTACGCCGGCACCATCGACGGGTTCCTGCGCGGGATATTCCGGGAGTTCGCCGGCGATATCGGCTTCGACGAGACGCCGTCGGTCGGGAACGACGCGCTCCTGAAGCGAGTCCACCGCGACTGCTACGAGTCGCTCCGCGACGACGCGGAGCACGACCAACGGCTCCGCGATCTCGAAGCCGCGTACCCCGACGGCGAGTACGACGAGGGCGTCGGCGAGATGCTTTCGGACGCGCTGACGTACTGCCGCGATCGGCGCCTCTCGACCGAGGCGTTCCGATCGGAACTGGAGCGGACGCGCGACGCGGCGTATCCCGACGGGAAACCCGACTCCTTCGACGCTATCGCGCGATCCGTCGAGCGGTTCGTCGAGGGCGGCGGGGACGGTAGCGAGGACGGCGGCGAACCCGAGAGCGAAGCCGGCGAGCGAGTCCGCGAAGCGGTGACCGGCTCGGACCGAGACCGCCTGCTCGGCGCCGACCGCGACCTGTACGACGCGTGGGACGCGCGCATCGACGACTTCTGTCGCGTCCTCTCGGCGTACCGCACCCGCTACCGGGACGCGGTCCGGGAGTACGGCGCCGTCTCGCACACGGACGTCGCCTACCTCGTCGACGCGTACTTCGACGGGCCCGAGGAGCGGGCGGACCTGTCCGAGCCGCTCCGCTCGGTCGACGACTCGCACCGCGAGCGAGTCCTCCGGACGTACAGGTCGCGGATCCGGAGCCTGGTCGTCGACGAGGCGCAGGACGTCTCGGCCGTCCAGCACGCCGCGCTCTCGCACGTCGTGACGAGCGAATCGCGCGTGTTCGCCTGCGGAGACGGGCTTCAGGGGATCTATCTGTGGCGACACGCCGACCCGCGGTGGTTCGCCGCCGCGACGACGGAGGGGACGTACCTCGGCGTCGACTGGGACACCCACGAGAACCGGAGTGCGACCACCTCGTATCGGTGCGTGCCCGACGTTGCCGCGGGGATCAACGCCATCGCCGAGCCGGTGTTCGCCGATCCGGCTCGCGGTGATCTCGGCGACTTCGACGCTTCGTACCCGCGGTTGGACGCGGCCCGCGACGGTGACGACGAGCCGGCGGTACACGTCTCGTCGTTCGACGGCGTCGGTCACCCCGGGTCCGCGACGTGGGCGAATCCCGACGGGGCGGTCGGGGAGGCGAACATGCTCGCGACTCACCTCTCACGGGGGCTCGCCGACGGGACCTTCCGTGACGATGACGGCGATCCGCTCGGGGTCACGGTGCTGTTCCGCCGCGGGACGCGGATGGCCGAGTACGAGGAGGCCTTTACCGCCGAAGGTCTCCGGGTCCGCACCGCGACCGACGCGCTGTTCGACTGTCCCGCCGTCGAGACGGTGCTCGCCGTCTGCGAGTGGCTGATCGCGCCCGGATCCCCGAAGCGAACGGCCAAGCTCCTCACCGAGTCTCCGCTGTGCGCCGTCTTCGACGCGGCCTCGTTCGAGGCCCGGTCGTGGGACCTCGACCGGGTGTTCGACGACGACCCGGCCGCAGTCGGGGAGGCACAGCGGCGAATCCTCCGCGGGCTCGCCCGGCTCCGCGACCGGAGCGACGCGTTCGGCCGGCTCCCGGCCAGCGCGTACGCCGAGGAGGTCATCGAGGCGCTCGCGCTGCGAGCCGACACGCACGGCTGCGCCGACGAGACCGATCCGGACCAGCGGGTCGCCAACCTGGACGCGCTCGTCGAGACGCTCTCGGAGTGGGAGGGAGACGGCCGCTACCCGCCCTCGGAGCTGATCGACCTCGTAGAGCCGTTCCGCGAGGACCCCGGTGTCGGCCCGTCGCAGCCGAGCGCGGCGGGCGCCGCTTACGATGTCGAGTTCCGCACGGTTCACCGGTCCAAAGGGGACCAGGACGACGTCGTCGTCGTCGCGGACCCCGGGTTCGACGTCTGGTCGCGCGGCCCCCACACTCGCCGATTCGTCGCGCAGGGGGAAGTCGCGGGGCTCGCCCCGCCGACGAACACGGAGGTACCCGGAGACGTACCCGTCCCGCCGTTCGACGGGGGGCTATACGACGCCGGAGACGGGTGGGGCCGCGATGCCGGGCCCCGCTGGGCGACGGCTCGCTGGCGGGACTCCGCGGTCGATTCCGAGTCCGACTCCCCGAGCGACTCCCCGGACCGTGACGCGCTCGTCGGTCCCGACCGGCTCCGCCGCGTCGCGGGGAACGAGCGCGCCGAGGCGTGGCGGCTGCTGTACGTGGCCCTGACGCGAGCACGAGACCACCTCGTCGTTCCGCTGCCGCGCTCGGGCGCGGAGACGGATTTGACCCGGGACCGGTGGCTCGACGCGATCCGCGACGGGCTGGCGTTCCCGCGCGGCGGCACCGATTCCTACGGTCTACGCCTCGACGCGGATCCTAACCGCGACGCGATCGATATCGGCGTCAACGACGCGGACCTGTTCGCCCGACGCGACCGCCAGACCCCCCGACTCGGACACAACCGGGTCGCCGAGTCTCCGCCGCGCCGCGATCGGCTCGACCCGTGGGTCCCCCGGTTCCTGAGCCCCAGCACGATGTATCCGCTGACGGAGGACGCCGACCGGCACGCGCTCGCCCACCTGTTGGGCGAGCCGCTGCACACGGAAACGAACGAGGTCTCCGGCGATCTCCCCCTGCGATTCGACCGGCTCGGTCCCGAGGAGGTGGGGACGTGTCTCCACGACGCACTCACGGGGCTGGTCGCCCGCGGCGTCGACGAACGGGCGATCCGGACGACGGGCTCGGAAGCCCGCGCCGCCTTCGACGAGGCCGTGAACGCGCTCCCGAAGTCGGTCGGCGTGGACGAACGCGAGGGGATGTTCGCGTTCTTCGAGGCCGTTCTCGGCGACTTCCTCGACTCGGACCTGTGGGAGCGGATCGCGGACCCGAAAACCGAGGTCGGCATCGAACGCTCGCTGGACGGGCTGGTGGAAGTCGGCGATCTGGTGGTCGAGATCCACGGGCGGGCGGACTTCGTCGTCGAGTCCCCCACCGGGGAGCGGTTCGTGACGGACGTGAAGATCGCCTTGGCCGAGCCGACCCCCGAGACGCGGCGGCGGTACGAGCTCCAGATCGCGGCGTACGCGTTCCTCGCGGAACAGAGCGGCGCGACGGACGCGTCCGTCCGCCGTACCGTCGAGACGTTCGGCGCCGCGCGCGAGACGACGGCGTCCTCGTGGCCGCCCGACATCGTTCACCGACGGCTGCGACGGCTCCTCGACCGGTGAGGACGACACCGTCACGACCCCGATACGAGCCTTTATGACCCTTCGACGACAATAATGTGTATGGTGCCCAAGACCGACTCAGAGAACACCGGATCCGCCGCGGAGGTCCGGCGACCGACATCCCTCGCCGACGCTGCCGAGCTCGACGCGTTCGTCGACGACGCGGACACGGCCGTGATCGAGTTCTACACGGACGGCTGCGGCATCTGCGCGAGCATGGAACCCGTCCTCGGCAACGTCGCCCGCGAGCTCGACATCGCGGTCGCCACGGTGAACCCCCGAGACGACCCGCCGCTCGTCGAGCGGTTCGACGTGCGGAGCGTCCCGCTGTTCGTGCTGTTCGTCGACGGCGAGCCGGTCGCGCGCCGCGCGGAGGGATTCATCCCCGGCGACGACCTCACCGAGTGGATCACGGACCGCCTCGCGTAGCCTGAACATCTCCGGACGGACAGGGTCACACTCCCCGGACGACCACGTAGCCGTCGCTCTCCGGGCGGACGGTCGAACGCGGAAAAGCCGCTTTTTCGTCGCTGACGACGAGGACGTAGTCGCCTAGAGGCGACCGACGTTCTCGACGGCGACGGACTCGACGCCGTCCACTTCCTTGAACGCCTCTTCGACGGCCTCGGTGCCGCCCGCGCCGTCGGGGACGATGACGGTCGGCAGGAGGGCGACGAGTCCGAACGCGACGTCGTCGCGCTGGAAGCCGCGGATCTTCGCGCCCTGCGGGAGCGACTCCTCAAGCCGGTCCTGCAGGTCGTCGAGGTCCACGTCGGGGCTGTTCGGCATGACCTTGATCTTGGCGGCGACGTCTCCCATTGTTAGGGCCCTCGGAAGCCGCAGTCGGGACACTCATAGAGGTTGCTCTGCTTCCGGCACTTGGCGCACCGGTGGATCGTCTCTCCGCAGTCGGGGCAGGAGAACCGCGCGGCGTTCATCCCGGCCACCTGGATGCCACAGGAGACACACTGCCGGGTGCCCTGCGTTTCACTCTCGCTCATACAGTAAACCACCACCGCGCGACTTTTAACCGTTGTTCTTTGCCTTCGCCCTCCGCACGACCGATTGAGGCGCGGTACCGTGGTTCATCCAACGATGAGCGGTCCGATCAACACCCCCATCAGGTGGACCCGTCGGGCGCCGACCCGCGGCGGGACGAGTCCCAGTCCCCCGGCGACGACGAACACGCCAACCCCAAAGGGGCCCGCGAACGCGTACGAGATCATCGCGAGGAGCGCCAAGACACCGACTGACAGCCGCGTGTAGTCCGCGTTTCCGACGACCCGGAGATAGGCGTCGCCGACCAGCAACACGAGCGCGAACCCGCACGCGGCGGCGGTCGCGGCCGCGACCAGCAGGATCGGGAGCGCGAAGGGGACCTCGGCGCGGTCGATCGCGACGGTCACGCCCGTCCGCGGGGTCCCGAGCGCGACGAGCGCGAACAGCGCGAATATCGTGTTCGCCGTGTTCGCGCCGCTCGTGGCGACGACGAATCCGCGGTCCGACTCCTCTCGGGGGACCGCCGGTAGCGCCGCGACCGCCGCGATGGCCGCGGAGACGCCGGGCACGTATCCGACGACCGCGCCCGCGAGCGACCCGCCGCCCGCGCTGGCGCCGAGCCCGCGGCGACTCATCGCGATCCGGGCGTCGCCCTGCGGCGGTACGCCCCCGCCGCCCATCGCGTCGACGAGCACCGGAGCGCCGAACAGCCCGGCGAAAAGCGGCGCGAGGACGCCCCCCGCGTCGAGCGGTGCGGAGGGATCGGCGTCGAGCGTCGCGAGGCCGAGCGCCGCGCTCGCGAGGAAGGCGACGAGCCCGCCGAGCGCGGCTCGCTTCGACGACTCGGTGACCACGAGAAAGGCGACGACGACGCCCAAAAGCAGCGGGAGATGCTCTCTGACGACGGGATAGCCGCGGATCATGATCCACGTTATCGGGACCGCCAGCGGGACCGCGAGCGCGACCGCCAGCCCCGATCCGACCGCGGACAGCCGGACCGCCTCGCGGCCGCGTCCCGCGATCACGAGCCGATGGCCCGGCAGCGCGGCGACCGCCGTGGCCGCGTCCGGGACGCCGAGCGCGAGCGCGGGCACGATGTCAAGGAAGGAGTGGACCACGCCCGCCCCGAGCATCGCGACGCCGACGAGCAGCGGGTCGGCAGATATCGAGGGAGCCAGCCCGGCCAGAAGCAGCGCGAAGTTGTTGGCGTGGAGCCCCGGAACGAGCCCGCTCGCGGTCCCGAGCGCGACGCCCCCACACAGGAACGCCAGCGCCGTCGCCGCGAATCCCGGGTCGACGACAGGTCGGACCAGCGCGTCCATCGCGACGAGGTGGCCGCGGCTTCGGGGATAAACCTGGGGAGCGGGAGAGATATCGGCTCACCGCCGCCAGCGACGGCGGCAACGGCGAGAGTCGCGGCTCGACGGCGGACGGAACGAACGGAGAGAACTCGACCCGCTTACGCCTTCTGGGCTGCCTGCGCCTTCTTCTGGGTGACGTAGCCGGCGATCCGGTTGCGGACGCCCTTCGACTCGACGGTCGTCAGCGCGGTGACGCTCTCCTTGTTCGTCTCGAAGTCCGTGTTGAACGAGTCGGGGTACCGCTCAAGCAGGACCTTCCCGAGCTGCTTGATGTACTTGGGTTTGATAGCCATATCGGGCAATACCTCCGGCCCGAACTAAAAGGGTTCGTTACGCCGCGAGCGGGCCGCAGGCGCGCTCGCGTCGATCGTCTTCACGGCCGAGGGCTACTCCTCGTCGCCGTCCGCGCGCTCCCGCCACCCGGTCGCCTCGTCGATTCTAGCGAACGCCTCGCGCTCCGCCGGTCCGCCGCACCGCTCGACCACGTCCGCGAAGTACCGCAGCCGATCGAGGAGCTCGGCCGTGTCGAACTCCGGTACGTCAAGCCGCGAGGCCGCCACCGTCGCGTCGACGACCGCTCCGAACCCGCGGTTGATCGTCGGAACGCGCTCTCTCACGACCGCCTGTTCGACCGGGTCGAGCGCCCACGTCCGGACCGTGGTGTCGCCCTCGGTCTCGCGTCCGATCTCCTCGACCGTCACCTCGACCCACGCGTCGGCGGTCGGGAGCACCGGCTCGTCGACCTCGTGGACCGTCAGCGCGGCGTCGACGAACGTCCGCGGGTCGGGCGCGAACTGCACGACGCCGCCGCCGCGCTCCGCGAAGTTCCGCCACGTCCGGGTGCGACCGTACGTCCGCGCCGTGACGGGGTCGCTCGGGTCGTCCGGCGCGTGAAGCCCGAGCGCCGCGACGTTCCAGCGGTCGTTCGGTCCGAGCGTCGTCACGACCGACTCGGTGACGCCCCGGAGGGCGACGGGCCAACCGGGGGGCGTGACGGCGTCGGAGCCGTCGCGGTCGGTCCCGCTCACGGCGCCACCTCCGCCCCCCGCCGGAGGACGACGTACAGCGCGGCGCAGGTGAGGTCGGCGGTCGTCCCGGGGTTGATCCCCTCGTCGACGAACGCGGTCGCCAACCCCTCCGCGGCGTCGAGGTCGGCGCCGTGGACCGCCGCCGCGTCGATCCCGTCGACGCCGGCGAGCGCGTCGGGTGTCTCGCCCGGCCCGCCGAGCAGCGCGGCCGCGCGCTCGCTGGCCGCGCGCGCCGCATCCGGGCCGCGGTTCGCCGCGACCAGGGTGTCGGGTTCGGCCGCGAGCAGCCCGAGGAACGCCCGGGCCGCGCGGTCGGTCAGGGGACCCTCGTCGCTCCGGATCCACTCGGCCGCGCGGAACGCCCGCGGGAACCCCTCGACCCACTCCCGCGCGTTGCGGTCGGGGACGCGGTCGGGATCGGACGGGTCCGCGGAGAGCGCCATCACGTCCCGCAAGGTCGCGCCTCGCTCGCGCAGCGCCGGAGCCGCGTCGCTTCCGCGTCGCACGTCGAGATCGGCGGCGTCCGCGGGTGGGTCTCCGACCGCGACGTCGACGTGCTCGAACGCGCGGTAGAACGCGACGGCGTCGTCGACGGTCGTCGCTCGGACCGCGCGATCGACCGCTTCCGGGGAGGGCGCCCCGCCGGGCTCCGCGCGATCGACCGTCGCTCGCATCAGCGGGACGAGCAGGAGCAGACAGCCGAACTGGGTGTTCGTCCCGGCCCGCGACGCCATCCCCGCGACGCCGCGCTCGAAGGCGCGGCCGATCCCCGTCTCCTCGTCCACGGCCGGTTCGAGGCCCTCGCGGGCGCCCACCGCCCCGCCGAGGAACGCCTCGAACCGGAGGTCGTCGAGGTCCCGGTGTCGGTCGACGTTGCCCGGTTTGGGGGTTCCGGCCACCTCCAGCAGCAGCGCGAGGGTCGCGTCGTCGACGGGGCTCGACATCACGGCGGCGCCTCCGGTGCGACCCCCGAGCCCCCCGCGAGCAGTTCTCCCTCCCGCCACGCCGCCACCGCGTCGGCGACCCGGGAGAGGGATGGCGGGAGTTTGCTGGGCCGGCCGACGCTCACGGCGTCGGCGCCGTACGCGGCGTACTCCGCGACGGTCTCCCGCCCGCGAACGCCGTTGTTGGCGATCACGGTGAGGTCGTCGCGGGGGCGGTGGGGCTCGCCGGCGTCGCCCGCGTCGCGCTCCCGCCCGGCGGTCAGATCCGAGATGACTCCTTCGGAGTCCATCGCGTCGACGTGGAGCCAGTCGGCGCCCGCGTCGGCGACCGCGTCCGCGACGGCGACGAGGTCGACGCCGGGGACCTCGGCGCGGACCTTCACGCTCGTCGCCGCGCCGGTCTCGGCGGCCGCGGCCACGTACGCGGCCAGTCGGTCGGCGTCCCGGAGCAGCGACTCGCCGCACCCGACCGCGCGCAGTTCGGGCTGTCGGCAGTGCGCGTTCACCTCGCAGACCGCGCCGCGCTCGGCGCAGACCGCCGCCGCCTCGCGAACCGGAGCGAGGGTCGCGCTCCGGACGTTGACGCCGGGGCGCAGGGGGGCGTCGGCGAGCCGGCCGAGCTGGCGGTCGATCCACGCGACCGGGTCCGCGGGGAGGAACTCCGAGCGGTCGCGGGCGACGAGATCGCGCGCCGCGGACCGGCTCGCCGGGTCGAGCGCGATCCCCCCGAGGATCGCGGCGTCGACGTGCGGGGCCGCGGCCCGCGCCCAGTCGGCGTCGGCCGCGCCGCTGAGGCTGGCCGCGGCGAGGAACGGGTCGCCGCCGGACGCGGGGTCGCTCACGAGACCGCCCCCAGCGCGCGCTCACAGGCACGCGAGACGCGCTCTGCGTCGTCTTCGTCGTCGATGCGGGTGTCGGTGCGCTCGACGTGCAGGTCGGGGTGCCGGTCGCGCAGGTCGGTGCCGTCCGCGTCGTCGAGGACGAACGCGTCCGCGAACGGGTACGCGTCGGCGACGCCCGCGGTCGAGGGCTCGCGACCGACGCCCGCCATCAGGTCGGCGGCGGGCCCGGAGAACACCTCCTCGCCGACGAACGGGGAGACGGCGACCACCGGGGTCGCCGACAGCGCGGCCTCGACGCCCGGGAGCGCCAGCATCGGACCGACGCTCGTCACGGGGTTCGAGGGGCCGATAACGACCGGATCGGTGAGGGCCTCCAGGACCGCATTCGTCGGCTCTGCGTCGTCCGCGCCCCGGAACTCCACGTCCGCGACCGCTGGCTCGCCCCGGCGCGCGACCCAGTACTCTTGGAAGTGGATCGTCTCGCCCGCCTCGGTGTGGATCAGCGTCGCGACCGGGTCGTCGGACATCGGGAGGAGGTCGACGTCGAGGTCGAACGCGTCCCCGAGGGTCCGGACCGCCTCGGTGAGCGACCTCCCCTCGTCGAGCAGGCTCGTGCGCGCGACGTGGACCGCGCGGTCGCGGTCGCCGATCTCCATGAACTCGCCGACGCCCGAGAAGCGCCGCCAGCGGGCGATCTCGCGGCCCGCCGTCTGCGCCTCGTCGTCGAGGTAGCGGGGGCCCGTTTCGAGCCCGACCTCGTCGGCGAGCCGGCGGAGCTCCTCGTGAGTCGCCGTCGTGTCGTCCGCGATCCCCCACCACGTCTCGCGGTCGAGGACGCCGCCGCCGGCGAACAGCACGGTGTCGACGTCGGGACAGACGAGGTGGCCGCCGAGCTCGACGTCGTCGCCCGTGTTGGCGACGACCGCGACCTCCGCGGGGTCCCACACGCGGGTCGCCCCGTCGAGGAGCTTCGGCGTCCCCGTACCGCCGGCGAGGAACGTGACCATACCGGCGCAAGGCGGCGGGCGGATTTGTATCCTCGCCTCCGCGAGCGACGAGGCCGATCGGGGTGGACGCAGCGGATTCGTTTATAACTGATCGGCGATGCCCAGCCGATCTTTCCGGGTGGCGCGCCCCGGCGAGCGGCCCGCAGGGCCGCGAGCCGACGGCGCGAGGGAGTCGGTCGCCCGGAGCAACGCGGAGGGCGACCGACGAGGCTGGGGAGGTGTGAGGCTGCGGTGCTGTGCGGGGCGGGACTCAAAGGGGTAGTCGCGATTTTCGCGAGCGAAGCGAGCGGAAAAACGGGAGACGGAGTCTCCCGGAAGGACGAAGACGGGCGACGCAAGGACCACAGAGAGCGAGCAACGCGAGCGACCGAGGACCGCAGCGAGCCCATCGAGTCCTCGCGACTGGGGCTTTGGACGTGTTCGCCGTCGAGTCACCGATCGCGTATAGCCGAGCGGCTGGGGCTTCGGAAGTGGTCATCGCGGTGTTGGTCGTTTATACACGATCGACCAGCACACCATCGTCTACTTATAAGCGATGCTCGTCTGCATCCCGTCGGTGTTGAACGCGCTCCCGGCGCCCTCCTCCCCGAGAACGATCACGCCGGCGCCCGACCCGGTGATCGCCTCGAACTCGTCGATCGCCCTGTCGGCCGCCTCCTGCGCCCCAATTCCGTCTTCGAGATACCCCACCGCCCGCCGCGAGAGCGTGACGCGCGCGATGTCCTCGCCGGCGCCCGTCGCGCTCGCGCCGCCGGCCGGGGTACAGAAGAAGCCCGACCCGACCTGCGGCACGTCGCCGACGCGCCCCGCGAGCGCGAACGACCGCCCGCCGGTGGAGGTCGCCGCCGCGAACGTCTCGCCGTCGGTCGCGACCGCGCCGACCGTGTCGTGGTCGGGGGCGGTGTCTTTCTCGCCCGTTCCCCCCGCCTGATCCTCGCCCGAGCCGAACCGCGTCGCGAGCCAGTCGAGGTGCTCGCGGGGACCGCCCCGCGGCGGGTCCTCCTCCTCGTACCGCTCCCGGTTCTCGTCGGTGAGCAGGTCGACGCCCGTCTCGATCCCGAACTCGTCGGCGAGGTCGACCGCGTGTTCGCCGGAGACGAAGACGTGGGGCGTCTCCGAGTGGACGACGCGGGCGACGCTCGCCGCGCGCTCGACGCCGGGCATCGAGCAGGCCGCGCCGATCTCGCGGTCCGAAGTCATCACGCCCGCGTCGGTGCGGACGACCCCGTCGGACTGGACCGCGCCGCCGACGCCGGCGTTAAAGCGCGGGTCGGATTCGAGGACGCCGAGCGCCGCCTCGACCGCGCCGAGGGTCGTGTCGGCGTCGACGCCGCGGCGGGTCGCCTCGTCGAGCGTCGCCTGTCTGGGAGCCGGCTCGTCCGGGATCCCCCCGGCGCCGCCGTGAGCGATGACGCGCATAGGCGAGGATCGCCATGGCGTCCCAATAAGCGCCCGGAAAGCGGTGGGGTCGGTCCGTCCTCGGCCTTTCACTTCCTCCCGCCGCAAGACCTATCCACGCCGCTCGGGGAATCCCACCATCGTGGCCGAACGCCGGGATGACGCCGAATCCGCCGCCGACTCCGGAACCGGTGTCGAGATGCCGGACTCCCCGTCCGAGCCCTCGCTCACCGACCGCCTCCGCGCGGCGCTCCGGCGCCGGATCGGAATCGACCCGCGAGCGCTCGCGGCGTTCCGTATCGCGCTCGGCGTCGTGCTCCTCGTCGACCTCGCGCTGCGCGCCCGGAACCTGACGGCGTTCTACACCGACGCCGGCGTGCTCCCCCGATCGCTGCTCGCGGAGTCGTATCCCCTCGCTCGCTTCTCGTTGCACGCGCTCTCGGGCGACGCGTGGGCTGTCGGCCTGCTGTTCCTCCTCGCCGCGCTCGCCGCCGCCGCGCTCGCGATCGGCTACCGGACCCGACTCGCGGCGGCGGCCTCGCTGGTCCTGCTCGCGTCGCTGCAGGCGCGGAACCCGTTCGTGCTCAACGCCGGCGACACGCTGCTCTGGCAGGCGCTCGGGGCGGGCCTGCTGTGTCCCCTCGGCGCGCGTTGGTCGGTGGACGCCGTTCGGAGGCGGGGTGCCGCGCTGGAAGGCCGATCCCCGACCGGGCGCTCCCGGTTCGCCGGTCCCGCCTCGGCCCTCCTGCTGGCCGTCGTCCTCTCGGTCTACGTCTCGAACGCGGTCGTGAAGCTCCGCGGCGAGGCGTGGCCCGCTGGCGAGGCGGTCGAGACCGTCTTCCGGCTCACGTACCTCCACGGCCCGCTCGGGGGTCTGGTGCCCGAAAGTCCGGCGCTGCTCGCGGCCGCGACCTACGGCTGGCTCGCGCTGCTCGTCGCGTCGCCGCTGCTCGTCGCGGCAGCCGGGCGGATTCGGACGGCGCTCGCCGGCACCCTCGTCGTCGCGCACCTCTCGATGGCGTTCACGCTCCAGATCGGCGTCTTCTCCGCGGTGTCGGCGACCGCGCTTCTTCCCTTCCTCCCGCCGTTCGTCTGGGACCGAGCCGAGTCGCTGGCCGCCCCGGCGATCGGGCGATTCCGGTCGGCGGTCGAGCGGCGCGCCACGTCCCCGGGCGTCGGATCGGCCGCAACGAGTCGCAGACTGCTCCCCGCCCGAGCCGCCCGAGCCGCCCGAGCCGTCCGAGACCCCGCCCTCTCCGCCGTCGCCGCGGTCCTCCTCGTCTCGCTGCTCGCGTGGACCGCGATGGGGCTCGGGGTCGTCGACGCGCCCGAGCCCGTCGCGGCGGTGTCCGACCCAGCCGAGAGCGACTGGGACATGTTCGCGCCGGAGCCGCCGTCGGCCGACGACCTCGTGCTCGCGACGGCGACGACCGCCGACGGCGACCGGATCGACGCGCTGTACGGCGACCCGATCGCGGCCGACCGTCCGCCCTCGGACGCCCGAGGCTATCCCACCGCCCGCTGGCGGAAGCACTTCTCCCTGCTGCCGGCCGACGACGCCGACCGCGTCGACGCGACGCTCGCGCACCTCTGTGGCCGCGCGGCGGGATTCTCCGGTACGGAGACGGAATCGGTAACGGTCTCGTCGGTCGAGGTCGACGTCTCCGGGAGCGGCGGGGTCCGGGTTCGGACGGTCGGCGCGCGAGAGTGTCGCGAGGGGAGCGACCGGAAGGCCGACTTGATCGCTTCTGACTGGGCGCTCACACTTCTGACTGACCACTTATGGGTCCTCCACGCGAAGCTGGCGACGTGACCAGCACGGACCAGGACCGCCCGCCGACCTCCGTCCTCCTCCCGACCGTGCGCTGGACCGACGCCTGCGACGAGGTGGCCGGACAGCTCGGCGAGCGGGACGAGCTGCTCGTGATCTGTGACACCGGCGGCGATCCGGTCGCCGAACGTCGCGGGACGACGCCGGACGGCGTCCGTATCGTCCTCGCCGGCGAGCCCGAGGGCTGCTCCGGGAAGGCGAACGCCATCGCCGCGGGGATGGGGGCGGCCGACCACGACCGGATCGTCTGGACCGACGACGACTTCGCCCACCCGGACGGCTGGCTCGCGACGCTCAATGCCGACTACGAGCGACAGGGCCCGACGACGGAGATTCCCGTTTTCGTCGGGAGAGATCCCCTCGCTCGGCTGTTCGAGCCCGCGTACGCGCTCGGCGGGACCGCGGCGGTGTCCGCGGGCGAGATTGCCTGGGGCGGCGCGGTCGTCTTCGAGCGCGACGACTTCCGGCACGGAGAGGACGCGTTCCTCGCGGACCTCCGCCGGACCGTCAGCGACGACGGGACCCTCACGGAACACGTCGACGTGACGGCCGCGGACCGGACGCGGACCGTCCCGTGCGGCGGCTCTCTCCGCGGATCGCTGGAGCGGTTCGTTCGGTTCCTCCACATCGTGCGGTTCCACGCCCCCCGCGCGGCCGCGTTCGACGTCGCTTTCGCGGTCGCGTTCGCCGCGCTGTGCCTGTTCGCACCGGTGGTTGGCGTGGCGCTCGCCACCGCCGTCTCGGCCGCCGTCTACGCCCGGTTCGGAGTCCGCCGGGCGACGTTCCTGCTCGCCGGTCCGGCAGTGATCGTCTTGCCGCTGTTCCTCGCGTACGCGCTGGCGCGCCGGACGTTCGTCTGGGGCGGGCGGCGCTACCGGTGGCGGTCGCTGTTCGACGTGGAGGTGCTCCCCGTGTGAGGGCGCGTTTCCGGTGCGTCCGGCTCCCGCGTAAGTCCGGCAACATCCGCCGATTCCGGGGGATCTGGCGGCCAGCGGCAAAGCGGCAGGCACTTTACGCGGGTCCGACAACGCAGGGACGTTCATGAGCTACGACAAGGTCGACGTCCCCGACGACGGTGAGGCGATCACGCTCGCCGACGAGGAGACCGGCGAGCTGAACGTTCCCGAGAACCCGATCATCCCGATCATTCACGGCGACGGGATCGGCACCGACGTCGGACCGGCCGCCCAGAAGGTACTGGACGCGGCCGCGGAGGCGACCGGCCGCTCCATCGCGTGGATGCGCGTCTACGCCGGCGAGAGCGCCCGGGAGAAGTACGACGAGAACCTCCCCGAGGACACCGTCTCGGCGATCCGCAGCCACCGCGTCGCGATCAAGGGCCCGCTGACGACGCCCGTCGGCGCCGGCTTCCGCTCGCTGAACGTCGCGCTCCGGCAAACGCTCGACATGTACGCGAACGTCCGCCCGACCTACCACCTCGACGGCGTGCCGTCGCCTGTCAAGAACCCCGAGGCGATGGACATGATCACCTTCCGTGAGAACACGGAGGACGTGTACGCCGGCATCGAGTGGGAGGCCGGCACCGACGAGGTCGAGGAGGTACGCGACTTCCTCGAGGACGACATGGAGGTCGCCGACGTGATCCACGACGGCCCCGTCGGCATCGGCATCAAGCCCATCTCCGAGTTCGGCTCGAAGCGCCTCATCCGCGAGGCGATCGACTACGCGCTCGAAAACGACCGCGACTCGGTCACCCTCGTCCACAAGGGCAACATCATGAAGTTCACCGAGGGCGCCTTCCGCGACTGGGGCTACGAGGTCGCCGAGGAGGAGTACGGCGAGGACGTGATCACCGAGGACGAGCTGTGGGACGAGTACGACGGCGAGCGGCCCGAGGGCACCGTCGTCGTCAAGGACCGCATCGCGGACAACATGCTCCAGCAGCTGTTGACCCGGACGGACGAGTACTCCGTCATCGCGACGATGAACCTCAACGGCGACTACATGTCCGACGCCGCCGGCGCGCAGATCGGTGGTCTCGGTATCGCGCCCGGCGCCAACTTCGGGCACGGTCGCTGTCTCGCCGAGCCGGTCCACGGCTCCGCGCCCAAGTACGCCGGCGAGGACAAGGTGAACCCCACCGCGATGATCCTCTCCGGACGCGAGATGCTCGACTACCTCGGCTGGTCCGACGCCGCCGATCTCGTGCGCGACGCCGTCGAGGAGACCATCTCGTCCGGCAAGGTCACCTACGACCTCCACCGGCAGATCGAGGGCGGCGAGAAGCTCGCGACGAGCGAGTTCGCGGACGCCGTCGTCGAGCAGATCGACGAACTCGCCTAAGCGAGCGTTCGGGCGCCCGGAAAACCGCCCGAATCAGGCGCTTCGACCGGGTGAAATCTCATCGAGAGTGCACATTGTTAATTATTATTAACTGCATTATGTCTTCATACTAATATGTTCTCGATTACTGTGTAGATGAGAAGATCCGTCTGCGATATCCTCAGATATATATACTCGTGTTCTCATTTGCGTAACGTATGTCATCACACCGAACACGACGTAGATTCCTTGAAGCGACAGGCGTCGCTAGCGTGGTCGCACTCGCCGGCTGTAGCGGAAACGGCGGCGACGGCGGCGACGGCGGCGACGGCGGCGACGGCGGCGACGGGAGCGACGGCTCCGACGGCGGAGACGGGATGGACGGCTCCGACGGGTCCGACGGCAGCGACGGCGGCGACACCGCAAGCCGACTGAGCTGGCACGCTGGCGGTACCGGTGGCACGTACTACCCGCTCTCGAACGAGATCAAGACCATCGTCGAGGCGAACACGGACTTCTCGCTGAACGTCCAGTCGACGGGCGCGAGCGTCGAGAACGTCGGGAGCCTCGCGGACTCGTCCGCGGACTTCGCGCTCATCCAGAACGACATCGCGTACTTTGCGAAGAACGGGACCGGGATCGAGACGTTCCAGGACAACGCGATCGACAACCTCCAGGGCGTCGCGACGCTGTACCCCGAGACGATCACGGTCGTCACCCTGGAAGACTCCGGAATTGAGACCCTGAGCGACCTCAGCGGCGCGACGATCAACACCGGGGACCTCGGTTCCGGGACCCAGGTCAACGCGAACCAGATCCTCGAAGCGGTCGGGATCACCGACTACAACGAGCAGAACGCCGGGTTCTCGCAGGCCTCCGAGCAGCTCGCGAACGGCGACATCGACGCCGCGTTCGTCGTCGGCGGCTGGCCCGTCGGCGCCATCGAAGACCTCGCGAACACGAACGACGTCAACATCGTTCCCATCGCGGGCGATAACCGCGCGGCCGTCAAGGACGCCGCCTCGTGGTTCGCCGACGACACCATCCCCGCCGGCACGTACACCGGCATCGACGAGGCCGTCGAGACCGTCGCGGTGCAGGCGATGATCGCCACGCACTCGGGCGTGCCCGCCGACACCGTCGAGACGGTGACGGCGGCCCTCTTCGACAACCTCGGCGAGCTGTCGATCAAGACGGACTTCATCACCGCCGACAGCGCGCAGGACGGGATGTCGATCGAGCTTCACGAGGGAGCGGCGGCGTACTTCGACGCCTGATCGGCGGCGATCGATCCGCACTGACGCACCGTTTCGCGCCCGCGCCTCGACCGCGAGACGCGGCGCACCTGCATCCCGCTCGATGCCGCAATACTCACTATCACACCCAACTAGCTATACGTGGTGACACGTCACACGCTCTCACGAGACCGTCTTGCCCCGGCGCTGGCGGTGGTAGCGATCGCGCTGGTCGTGGCGCTCGCCGGCGTCGCCGTCGCTGCGCCGACCGGGCAGGTCCTCGTCGTCGAGGACATCGACACGGGCGAACGCTACGTAACGCAACCCGTCGACGACGGAAGCACGGTCGCGCTGGAGTACACCCACAGCGTCGAGAAGACGCCCGTGTACGACAAGTACCGCGTGGAGGGCGACGCCCTCGTAAACACGCGCATGGAGTTCGAGTCGTACGGCTGGGGGCTTCCGTCGAGGGTGAACGTGACGAACGTCAACGGGACCTTCGTGTACGATCCGCCGGGACCGATCACGACGCTCGAAGCGCTTTCGGTCTCACCCGGCCGAATCGCGAACCACACCCTCGTCGTTGAGGACCAGCAGTATGACTTGGTTGCAGAGACGAACGCCACCGACGTTCGCATTCACGTCGAGCACCGGACGCTAACGGACGTATTCCAATGAGCACGAACAACGCACAACCCGGCGGAGACGAGGAGATTTCCAGAGAAGAGGCCGAGGAGATCATCGACGAGATCGAGCGCCGGCGGTCGCTACAGGGACTCGCCGCCCTCGCCGTCGCCGTGATCGGGATCTGCTTTTCGCTGTTCCAGCTGGCGCTCGCGGCGCGGAGCTTCACGTTCGTGATCCCCCTCCCGTTCGTCGAGGGCTTTCAGGTGTCGTTACAGCTGCTGCAGGCGAACGCGATCCACGTCGCGTTCGCGCTCGTGCTCACGTTCCTGATGTTCCCCGCCAGCATGGGGGACGGGTTCGTCTCGCGGAACTTGGGTCGCTTCGTCGACGCGGTCGAGGACGCGTTCGGGTCCGACAACCCGGTCGCGACCGCGTTCGACGGGCTTCGTGGTGCGTTCCGCTGGATGTTCCTGGATCCCGATCGGAGCCGCGTTACCCCCTTCGACGTGCTCTGTATGATCGCCTCCGGGCTCTCCGCGTTCTACTTCCTGACGGAGTTCTCGGAGATCCAGGACATGCGCTTTTTCGGCCTCGAAGGCGGGCGCCCGATCACGGGCGTCTACCCCTTCCTCGAACCGATCCTCGGTGGGGTTCCGTTCGTCAGCGAGTACTCGTACGCGATGATTCTCGGCGTTCTCGGCGTCCTTCTGGTGCTCGAAGCCACTCGTCGGACGCTCGGGCTTCCGCTCATGCTCATCGTCGCCAGCTTCATCGTCTACGCCCGGTGGGGCTACCTGATAAGCGGCAACACGCCGTTCCTCGGCCTGCTCGCGATCCCGGAACTGACCTGGCCGGATATCGTCCAGAACCTCTGGTACAACACGGAAAACGGGGTGTTCGGTATTCCGGTTACCGTCTCCGTCAGCTTCATCTACATCTTCATCCTCTTCGGGTCGTTCCTGGAGATGAGCGGCGCGGGCCAGTGGTTCATCGACCTCGCGTACGCCGTCACCGGCCACCGGAAGGGCGGCCCCGCGAAGGCGAGTATCCTCGCGAGCGGCTTCATGGGGACCATCTCGGGCTCGTCGATCGCGAACACGGTCACCACGGGCGCGTTCACGATACCGCTCATGAAGCGATCGGGGTACTCGCCCGAGTTCTCCGGCGCGGTCGAGGCCTCGGCCTCCTCCGGCGGACAGATCCTCCCGCCGGTGATGGGGGCGGCGGCGTTTCTCATGGTCCAGTACACCGGCACGCCGTTCCGAGAGATCATCATCCTCTCGACCGTTCCCGCCGTCGTCTTCTTCTTCGGCGTCTGGGTGATGGTCCACCTCAAGGCGGTCCAGGAGGGTATCGGGGGGATCGACGACGCGGATTCCGAGTCGCTCGCCACGCACCTGGCGCGCGGCTGGTTCTACCTCGTGCCGATCGTGCTCCTCCTCTACTACCTCATCGGTGCGCGGCTCTCGGTGTCTCGATCCGCCTGGTTCACGCTCGTGGCGCTGGTTTCGCTGATCACGTTTATCGCGGCGTACAGCGACGAAACCCGGACGTTCCTCCTCAGTTCGATCGCGGTGATCTTCGGCGTCGAGCTAGCGACCTACGTCGTCGCTGGCGTTCCGGTTAGCGGATTGGTTGGCGGGAACGCCGGCGCGGGGGTCCCGCTCGCGGAGGCGGTCGCGATCGTCGGTCCGCGGATCGGCTGGTACGCGATGCTCGCCGGCGCGGTGACAATGCTCGTGTACTCGGACGTCCAGTCCAAGGTGCTCGACCTCAATCCCACCGTCCAGAGCGCGGCCGAATCGGCCGGCTCGACGGCCGGACGAGACGTCGGCGACAATCAGCTGTTCCGGGTCGGCACGTTCGTCGTCAAGTCGATGGAGGAGGGCGCGCGAACGGCCGTCCCGGTCGTCGTCGCGGTCGCGGCCGCCGGGATCATCCCTGGCGTCATCAGCGTCTCCGGGCTCGGTCCGAACCTCACCTCCCTCCTCTTGGCGCTCTCCGGGGGGTCGATCGTCGTCATGCTGCTCGTGACGGCCGTCGCGAGCATCATCCTCGGGATGGGGATGCCGACGACGGTCACCTACATCATCCTCATCTCGATGCTGGCGACGCCGCTCGTCGAGTTCGGTATCCCGGAGCTGGCCGCACACCTGTTCATCCTCTACTTCGGCGTCATCGCCGACATCACGCCGCCGGTGGCCGTGGCGGCGTACGCCGCGAGCGGCGTCGCCAAGTCGGACCCGTTCGAGACCGGGGTGAAGGCGTTCTCGCTGTCGCTGAACAAGGCGATCGTTCCCTTCGCGTTCGTGCTCGCGCCGGGGATCGTCCTGTTGCGCGAGAAGGCGAACGCCGCCGATCTCCCGCTCCGCGACCGATACCGCGTGGTCAACTTCAGCGACCTCGCGGAGCTGTCGTACTCGGTTCCCGAGATCCTCGTCCCCATCGTCGGGGTCTTCCTCGGCGTGATCGCGCTCGGCGCCACCATCATCGGGACGCTGTACGCCCGCGTCGACCGATTCGGCCGGGTCGCGTTCGCGCTCAGCTCCCTGCTTCTGATGGCGCCGGGAATGCTCTCCACGGCCGTCTTCGACGCGCTGGCGCTCGTCGACGTGACCGTCTCCGTCAACGCGCTCCTGCTTGACGTGACCCTGCGCGGCGTCGGGTTGGTTCTGTTCGTGTTGTTCACGCTCCGGAACCGACGGAAGTTCGACGCCGAGGGCGGCGAAGCGACGGGAACCGACGGGACGACGCGATCGACCCAAACCGCCGCCGGGTCGGAGTCGACCTGATCGGCGCTCTCGGTTCGAGCGGAATTTTTGGCCGTCAGTTCGGACTCGATCCCCTCCGGTGACGCCGGGGACCCACCGCAGTCAGCGTGTCTCGGGAACGGAGCCGGAGACCTCGTTCGCCGCCGCGCTCACCCCAACCGCTCGTCGAGGATGAGCCGCGTCTTCGTCGACTTGACCTCGTCCATCTCCCTCGCCTGGGAGATAAGCTCGTTCACCGCGCGCGTGTCGACGGCGTCGACGACGAGCACGATGTCGTCCTCGCCGGAGACCTGCCAGACGAAGTCCACCTCCTCCCAGTCGACCATCCGCTCGCCGACGGCGGCGGTGTCGACGTTCATCTCCACCGAGATCTCGATCATCGCCTTCACGTTGCCGGTGCGGGTCGTGACTGTGAACCGCTCGATGATCCCCTCGTCGGTCATGCGGTCGACGCGGTTGCGCACCGTCCCCTCCGAGGTGCCCACGCGGTCCGCGATCTCCGTGTAGGGGGTTCGCGCGTCCCGTCGCAGTATCGAGAGGATCCGGCGATCGAGGTCGTCCATATCCGTCTGTTTCACCCGGTCGACTTACTCGTTACGAATATCGTAACGAAGCTACGAACGACGCATTTATTACCCTTTGCGCGTACGTATCTCGTAATGTCGGACGCCTACATCGCGCTGGCCGACGGACGCGTGCTCGAAGCGCGCGCTCGTGCGCCGGGGCGCACCCGTGGCGAACTGGTGTTCACGACCGCGTACACAGGCTACGAGGAGTCGCTCACCGACCCCTCCTACGCCGAACAGATTCTCACCTTCTCGTACCCCTTGATCGGGAACTACGGCGTCCGAAGCGAACGATTCGAGTCGGAGTCGGTCCAGCCGCGCGCGGCGATCGCCCGCGAGCTGACCGACGACGTCGCCGAGTGGCTCGCCGACGAGGACGTGCCCGCCGTCGACCACGTCGACACCCGCGAGATCGTCACGACCGTCCGTGAGGAGGGCGCGATGGCCTGCGGGATCGCCGCCGGCCCGGACGCGACCCCCGAGGACGCGGTCGAGGAGATGGAGGCGTGCAAGCCGATGAGCGACCACGTCGACATCGGCGCGCAGGTCTCCGTCACGGAGCCGACCGTCCACGAGGGCGGCGGCGACGCCGACGTGGCCCTGCTCGACTGCGGCGCGAAGGGCTCGATCATCTCCTCGCTCACCGAGCGCGGCGCGGACGTCCACGTCCTCCCGTACGACGCGACCCCCGAGGACGTGGCCGACGTGGACCCCGACGTGCTGTTCGTCTCGAACGGCCCGGGCGACCCGGAGAACTTCGTCGCTGCGCAGGAGGTCGTCGACGCCGTCGCCGGCGACCTGCCGATGGCCGGCATCTGCCTCGGCCAGCAGGTGATCACGAGCGCGCTCGGCGGCTCGACCGAGAAGATGGCGTTCGGTCACCGCGGCGTCAACCAGCCCGTCAAGGACCTCCGCACCGACAAGGTCGTGATGACCACCCAGAACCACGGCTACACGGTCGACGACACCGGTCCGCTGGAGGTGACGCAGGTGAACGTCAACGACGACACCGTCGAGGGGCTCGACAGCGATGCCCTCGACGTCATCACTCGCCAGTACCACCCCGAAGCGAACCCCGGCCCGCACGACTCGCTCGGCTTCTTCGACGAGGTGCTGGAGCTGGCACGATCGGCGCCGTCAGTCGCGGCCGACTGACGCCGCCTTCGGCGCCCCGCGAAGTACCAATTTCCGCGAACCACTCGTCCCGCTCTCCGAGCCCTCTCGCTGACCACCCGAGTACCATCCGGCCGACGTCCGCGGTCCCTTCTCACCCCTTTCACGCCCGCCCGACGCCCGCGGTCCCTTCTCACCCCTTTCACGCCCGCCCGTCGCTCGCGGTCCGTCCGCGACCGGCGACGTTTTCCCCCGCCCCTTCGCAGGGACACTCATGACGACGGAGATCCTCCTCACCAACGACGACGGTATCGATTCCGTCGGGATCCGGGCGCTGTCCGACGCGCTCTCGCACGACTACGAGGTGACGGTGGTCGCGCCCGAGAGCAACCAGTCCGGCGTCGGCGGCGCGCGCTCGTGGTGGGACACGACGGTTGAGTACGCCGAGACCGACCTCGGCTACGCGGTCGAGGGGACCCCCGCCGACTGCGTCGCCGTCGCGGACGTGGCGCTCGGGCTCGACCCCGACGCCGTCGTCTCCGGCTGTAACCACGGGCCGAACATCGGCGCGCACATCCTCGGGCAGTCCGGGACGGTCGGCGCCGCGATGGAGGCGTCGTTTCTCGGCACCCCGGCGATCGCGGTGTCGCTGTACGACCGGGGCAACCTCCCCGTCCCGCCGACGCTCGACAACGACGACTTCGCGGTCGCGGGCGAGGTCGTCGCCGACCTGCTCGACCGCGCCGAGACCGCGAGCGATGGCGACGGAGACGACGGCCTCTCCCTCCCGTTCGGGGCGGACGTGCTGAACGTCAATGTCCCCGCGGCCGACGACGAGGCGGCCACGGACCCGACCTACCGACTGACCGAGCCCGCGCGCGGCTTCGACGTGATCGAGTTCCGGCCGGGGGAGGACGGTCCGGAGGACGAGAACGTCCCCGAGGGCTGGGAGTTCGGCGAGCGGCGTGGGGAGATGGGGATGGAGCTCCGCGACCGCTTCTGGCGGGAGTTCCTCCGCGGCGACGTTCCGGACGACCCCGGATCGGACCGGCTCGCGGCCGTCGAGGGCGAGGTGAGCATCTCGCCGCTGTCGTCGTCGCGGTCGGTCGCGAGCGACCGCGCCGGCGAGGTCGTCGAGGGCCCGGCGGCACCCGAGTCGGCGGCCTCACGGGTCGAACAGGACTGACCGGGAAGACCCCTCCGCGGTTACGCCGTCTCAGCGCCGTCGGCCCGACCGACGCGACCCGCCGGTGAACTCCTTGCCCAACCGTCCGAGATACCACACGACGAGCAGACCCAGGGCCGTCCCGCCGGCGAGCGCCGCGAGCAGTTCGATCGGAGAGGGGCCGAACTGGAGCGCGATGAGCGGCGGTGACACCGCCACGATGCAGAGGATGACGGCCTTTATCCGCCGGTTTCCGGCGTCGCGCTCCGCCTCCGACATGGGTCCTACCACGTCGACCACCCCGCGGTCCGCGCTCGGCGTCCGATCGCTCCCGTGTCCATGGGCGACCCACGGCTCGCCCCGATATCAACCCGGCGGAGCCGGTCGGGCGTCGGTGTTATTCGAGAACTATCCGCACACCTCTGTCTTCGCATCCCAATAAAGATATCGACCGTTCGCGGCGGTACCGCCGTCTCACGTCGTGAACGGTCTCGGCCGTTTAACTTCGTCCGCGCGCAGGTGTCACGTGCCCCTACCCGCGCGGATCCCTCCGCCGCGGCCCCGCTTCCTCGACGCAGTCCGAACCGGCCGGGCAGGCCGAACCGGTTCGGACTGCGCCGGCTGCGTCCCGACGAGTCGCCTCGTCGGCCGCCGTTCCGCGGCGCTTTTGAGCCGACCCCGACAACCGGAGGGCATGGACGACGAACTCCGCGAGCGCGTCGAGGCGGCCGGTGAGGCCGCCGCGCTGTTCAACGCGCTCAAACACGGCAACGACCCGGACGTGGGCGCCATCATGGGGCCGCTCATGGGCGAGAACCCCGACTTCCGACCGCACGGCGACGAGATTCCCGGCGTCGTCGCGCCGGTCGTGAACCGGGTCGCCGGCATGGACGAGGCCGAGCGCCGCGAGCGGCTCGGCGAGCTCGCGCCCGACAAGCTCGCGGAGCTCGACGCCGACGAGGAGGAGGACGAGCGCGTCCTTCCCGACCTCCCGAACGCGGAGGAGGGCGAGGTCGTGATGCGCGCCGCGCCGAACCCCAACGGCCCGTGGCACGTCGGCCACGCGCGCATGCCCGCCGTCATCGGCACGTACAAGGAGCGCTACGACGGCGAGTTCATCTGCCGGTTCGACGACACCGACCCGGAGACGAAACGGCCCGACCTGGACGCGTACGACGCGATCCTCGAAGACATCGAGTACCTCGGGTTCGAGCCCGACCGCGTGCTCCGGGCCTCCGACCGGCTGGAGACCTACTACGACCACGCCCGCGACCTGATCGACGCCGGCGGCGCGTACACCTGCTCGTGTTCCGGTGACGGCTTCTCCGAGCTGAAGAACGCGGGCGAGGCGTGTCCGCACCGCGAGAAGGACGCAGAGACCGTCCACGAGGAGTTCTCGGCGATGGTCAACGGGGAGTTCTCCGCCGGCGAGATGGTCCTCCGCGTCCGGACCGACATCGAGCACAAGAACCCCGCGCTCCGCGACTGGGTCGCCTTCCGGATGATCGACACCCCGCACCCGCGCGAGGCGGCGGCCGACTACCGCTGTTGGCCCATGCTCGACTTCCAGTCGGGCGTCGACGACCACCTCACGGGCGTCACCCACATCATCCGCGGCATCGACCTGCAGGACTCCGCGAAGCGCCAGCGGTTCGTCTACGACTACTTCGACTGGGAGTACCCCGAGGTGCTCCACTGGGGCCACGTCCAGGTCGACGAGTACGACGTGAAACTCTCCACGTCGACGATCAAGGAGCTGATCGAGACCGGCGAGCTGACCGGCTGGGACGACCCGCGCGCGCCGACCATTCGGTCGATGCGCCGCCGCGGAATTCGGGGCCAGGCCCTCGTCGACTCGATGACCGAGCTCGGCATGTCCACCTCCGACGTCGACCTCGCGATGTCGTCGGTGTACGCCAACAACCGCGACCTGGTCGACGACGAGGCGAACCGCTACTTCCTCGTGCGCGATCGCGACGACGCTCCCGCCGTGGAGCTCCCGGTCGTCGACGGCGACGCGCCCGCGCCGGCGGCCGGCCACCCGCCGCTCCACCCCGACCACGACGACCGCGGCGACCGCGAGGTGCCCGCCGGCCGGATCGCGATCGAGTCCCCGGACCTCCCGAGCGAGGGCGAGCGCGTCTGGCTCAAGGGGTACGGCTGCGTCCGGCACGAGGGCGACGAGCTGGTCTTCGTCGACGCCGACATCGACGTGGTCCGCGAGGGCGACGTGGACGTGGTCCACTGGGCGCCGGCCGAGGAGGGGCTCGACACGCTCCTCCGGACTGTCTCCGGCGACGTGCGGGGGATCGCGGAGCCCGCGCTCGCCGAGGTCGACCCCGACACGGTCGTCCAGTTCGTGCGCGTCGGCTTCGCCCGGATCGACGGGTTCGACCCCGAGGCGACCGACGAGCCGGACGGCCCCGGCGGCTCGGAGGACCTGCTCGCGTACTACGCGCATCCGTAGTCCGCGTTTCCGGGCGCGTCGCGCGGTCCGCGGAGCGCCTCATCGGCCGGCTGCCGCGGGGGTTAAATAGCGAGCCCCGGAACTACGGGCAAGATGGCCATCGACTCGAACTTCGAACAGAACCGGGAGCAGGTCGGCGAGGAGGACGGCGTCGCCGTCTGGGGGCCCGTCGAGCCGCCGGAGAAGCAGGGGATCCGCGGCACGCACGTCGCGGTCGACTTCGACATCTGTCTCGCCGACGGCGCGTGTCTGGAGGACTGCCCGGTCGACGTGTTCGAGTGGGTCGACACCCCCGGTCACCCCGAGTCGGAGCGGAAGGCGAACCCCGCCGACGAGGACCAGTGTATCGACTGTATGTTGTGTGTGGACGTGTGTCCCGTCGACGCGATCGACGTCGATCCCGGCCGCGAGAACCGGATCTAGATCGACGCTCTCAGGCTGATGTTGGCGCTGGTGGCGCGGTGGGATTCTTCACGATCTCCGTCGCTTGTTTATAAGCGGCCACCGACGGATCGGCGATGAAAACCGTCAAATCTCCAGCCGCGCGATTATAAGCGATCGACGGTGAACACCGCCAAAGCCCCAGCCTCGTCGGCCTCCCGTCGCTTCGCTCCGGTCGGCCGACTCCAGCGAGGGACCAGAGGTCCCTCTGGCAGCCGGCGCTACGCGCCGGCGACCTCGCACGCGCTCCTCACGGGCCGACGGCCCGCTCGGAGGCGCGCGCCACCGCAGGCGGTTTTTATGTATTCGCTCCCGGCCTTCGGTTCAATCGCTTATAAATCGCTCCCGCTCTCGGAGCGCGAAGTCGGTCCCGTACCGCTCGACGAGGGGCTCGTAGGCGTCGCCGAGCGCGCGCATGCAGGCGCCCGGCGACACGTACCCGAGCTCGTCGGCGACCGAATCGCTCGGACGGCCCTGCAGGACCTTCCGGACGAGCAGGCGCTCTTCGCGGTCGTCGAGGAGTTCGGCGTCGTTCGTCTCGCCCCTCTCGCCCCTCTCGGCCCCGTCGATCAGCGCCGCGAGCGCAAGGTCCCGGAACGCGCCGGGCGCGCTGTCGTACATACCCGGACCGGACGACGCGCCGACCACGGAGCGCCACTCGGCCTCGGTCAGGTCGATCGGAGCGGGGGCGGGACAGGCGCGGAGCGCGCCGGCGACCACGTCGGGGTCCACGTCGCGGTGGGCGTCCGAGAGCCCGTCGCGCTCGCGGTCGCGGAAGGCGGCGGCGTGGCGGTCGAGGAGATCCCTCCCCGGTCCGTCGTCGCCGGTCGGCCGGAGCATGATCGCGGAGTACTCGCCGGAGGCGTCGTTGCGGGAGGTCGAGAGGTGGACCGTCCGGTAGCCCGCGCGCCGCCAGAACCGGAGCAGGCGCGGCGTCGCGCCGTAGCCGACCGAGAAGTAGTCGACGGCGGAGGCGAACTCCCCGTGTACCTCGTCGAGCAGGCGGGACCCGAACCCCTCGTCTCGGAGCGCGTGGTGGGACGCGATCCGGACCGTCCGCAGCCCCCGCGGCTCGGCGGCGGCCTCGTCGCGCAGTTGGCTCGTGAGCACGTCCGGCACCATGTTGCCCCGGACGCGCTCGCCCTCGTACATCCGCCGGCGGATGTCGGCGTCGAGCCCGCCCTCCCGCGCGAGCAGCGCGACCGCGACCACCCGCCCCTCGGCGACGAGCGCCCGCGCGGTCAGGTTCGGCGCGTCGAGCAGCCGCGCGAGGTCGTTCGGCTCCGTCCGGTAGTGGGCGGCGACGAGCAGCCCGAACGTCTCTCGAAGCAGGGGCTCGTCCGCGAGCAGGTCGCCGGGAGTGAGCCTTCGGTACGTCGCGTCCCCGACCGCCGAGCCCGCGACCGCCTCGTCGACCGCCGGACGCGCGTCCAACAGGAGCGCCCGCGACGCCCACGCCTCCACCGGGTCGTTCCGGGCATACCGGATCGGCTCGTCGAGGCGCACGTCCCGCACCGCGAACCGGCTCGCGCGCAGGCGCTCTCTGAACCGGATCGAAAAGCCGCGACCGGCCCCCTCGTAGCCGTGAACGGTGGTGCAGAACGCGACCGCCGGCGCGTCGAGGAACCGTTCGAGCAGCCGCACCGGGAGCGCGGCCGCCTCGTCGACGATCACCGCGTCCGGGTCGTCGGGGAGGTCCGCGCAGTCGGCCGGTGAGAGGAAGCGCACCCGCCCCCCGCCCGGCGCGTCGAGGCGATGGGCGTCGTCCCCGTCCCCGTTCTCGTCCCCGTCCCCGTCCCCGTTCTCGTCCCCGTCCCCGTCCTCGTCCCCGTCCCGGGCTCTCCCCTCGATCAGCTCCCTCGCCCGCGCGAACACCTCAGCCGCGTTGCGGAACGCCGGCGCCGTCACGAGCACGTCCCTCCCGGCGAGCGCGAGCGCGCCCGCCGCGATCCCCGCCGCGCTCGACTTCCCGCGCCCGCGATCCGCCTCGGCGACGACCGCGTGGCCGGGCGTCGCGAGCGACTCGAACGCCGTCACCGCCCGGACCTGATCCCCCGTGAGACACGCCTCGTAGGCCGTCTCCAGGAACGTCGCGTTCGGCGGAGCGGTCGGGGTTTCGGCGCTCCGACCCCCCGAATCTGCGGTCGCGTCGTCCGGAGGGCCGGTGAGGCCGTCGCGCTCGATCGCGTCACCCCCCGGGCCGTCCGCTCCGAGAGAGACGAGCGCGATCCCCGGATGCGACCGAAGCGTTCCGACGAAGCGCTCGCGGAACCGCCCCGTCACGTCTTCGATGCCGTACGGCGGGACCGCGAGCGAGTCGTCGAATCGGTCGCGGACCGCGGGCCAGGCGTCGAGGTCGGGCGTCAGGAGAATCAGGAGCCCGCCGCCGTCGACCGCGCCGACGCACCGACCGACCGCGTTCGGGACGAACTGCTCGTGGCAATCGAGGACGACGACCTCGCGGGTGCGGCCGAGCAGTTCGTCGGCGCTTCGCGGGCGATGCTCCTCGAACCGGAACCCATCGCGCGTGGAGACGACGGCGGTCGACGTGGGGTCGACCGCCTCGATCGCGTCGTAAGCCGCGTCGAACCCGCGGTCGCGGTCGCCGGCGAGCACCAGGACGCGCCGCTCGTTCGCCGCCTCCGCCTCCCGTTTCGCGTCCCGCGCCAGCGCCGCGATCATCGTTCGCTCGTCGTTACCGTGGGGAGCGGATGTGTCTTACTCTCCGGAGCGCACCGCGTTCCGCGCCGGCGCTCTCACCCGCCGCGCGAGGCGGGACGCTTACGGACGCCCGGCGCGTCTCTCCGGGTATGACCACGGTCACGCTCATCGGCACGCGGCTTGCCGACACGGGGCGCGAGTTCGTCTATCAGGGAGAGTCGCCCGACTGCGAGGGATGTCCCTACCGGAGTCAGTGCCTCAACCTCTCCGAGGGGACCCGGTACCGCGTGACCGGGATCCGCGAGAACGCGCAGACGCTCGACTGCGCCGTCCACGACTCCGGGGTCCGCGCGGTCGAGGTCGAACCCGCGCCCGTCCCCGCGAACGTCCCGTCGAAGCAGGCGTACGCCGGCGGACGCGTGTCGCTCGCGGGCCCGTGCCCGCACACCGAGTGCCCGAGCCACGGGTACTGCGTCCCCGACGGCGCCGACTTCGACGACGAGCGCGTGATCGATCAGGTGCTCGGCGAACCGCCACACGACGAGTGCGCGCTCGACCGCGACCTGACGCTGGTGGAGTTCCGGGCGGAAGACGGGTAGCGGGACGCAGGCGGCCGCTTCTATAACTCCGTGACCGCGTTCAGCGTGATCCGAATCGCGCGCTCGACGTTGTCCTTGGCCTTCTCCGGGAGCTCGTCGTCCGAGTCAGCGCCCTTCTGGGTGCCCGCGACGAGGTTGCCGTCGACGGTGCAGATCGCGCCGGCGCGGAGCCCCTTGCGGCGCGCGAGCGCGAAGACGGTTGCCGCCTCCATCTCGATCGCGAGCAGATTGGCGTCCTCCCAGTCGTCGATGTACGCGTCGCTCTCGTTGTAGAACGCGTCGTCGGAGACGATCGGGCCGACGTGGATCTCTTCGCCGTTGTCCTCGGCGGCGCCGACGAGCTCGGTGAGCGCGTCGTAGTCGGGGACCGCGGGGTACTCGACCGACTCGTAGCGCTTGCTCGTCCCCTCCTCTTTGGCTGCGCCCGTCGCGACCACCATGTCGCCGACCTCCATGTCGGCCTGCAACGCGCCGCAGGTGCCACACCGGAGGAACGTCTCGACGCCGACTCGCGAGAGCTCCTCGACCGCGATCGCCGCCGACGGGCAGCCGATCCCGGTCGAGCAGATCGTGAGGTCGGTGCCCTCGTAGCTCGCGTTGACGACCTTGTACTCGCGGTTCTGCGCGACGAGTTCGCTGTCGTCACACAGGTCGGCGATCCGGTCGACGCGCCCCGGGTCGCCGGGGATGATCGCGATCTCGTGGACGTCGCCCTCCTCGACCAGCAGATGCGGCTGTTTCGCCATACGAGCGGGTCCACGCGCCGCGCGCAAAAACGGACCGGTCGGGCGGCGGGGTAGCGGTGCGGATCGGATTTGATATCGCGGAATGTAATTTATCTCGGGCGCAGTACGACCGAGCCGGTCATTCCCACGGTGACGTCGACGCCGCCGGATCGCCCGGTTTATCGCCGGTCCCCGCCAGGGGCGGCCATGAGCGACTCCGACGAAGCAGCCGTTTCCCTCGCGTCGTCGATCGGCGCGCTCGCGGTCACGTTCCTCCTCGTCACGCCGATCGCCGGAACCCTGCTCGGGTACAACTGGACGCAGGCCGTGCTGATCGGCGGGTTCGCCGGCTCCGTCGCCGTCGCGTCGTCGTGGTTGACGGCGCGGCGGACGGCCGCCGACTGAGGCCGCCGATTTCGCCCTCGACTGCGGTGGTTATCGCCACTGAGAGGTCGGACGGAGGATTTTATACCTGTCCGACGCCGACACCTCGTAATGCGCTTCAGTCGCGACCGTCGAGGTCAGTCGGTCGTGGTCGGGACCGTGATCCTGTTCGGCTTCTTGATCCTCGCGCTGGGCATCTATCAGGTACAGGTCGTCCCGACCGAGAACGCGGACGTCGAGTACGAACACAGCCAGCAGGTCGAAGACGGGCTCGGCGACCTCCGCAACGCCGTCCTGGACGCCGCCGCCACGGGGTCGACGCGATCGACGCAGATCCCGCTGGGGACGCGGTATCCCTCCCGGACGTTCTTCGTGAACCCCCCGCCCGTCTCCGGGTCGCTCACGACGCAGGAGACGGGCGAGATACGCGTTCGGAACGCGACGATCGGCGGAGGCCCCCACGAGAACGTCGGTCTGTACTGGGGCACGAACCCGGCGTACGAGACGCGATCGCTCCGGTACGACGCGAGATACAACGAGTTCCGGAACGCTCCGCGGCTCACCTACGAGCACTCGGTCGTCGCCGCCGAGTTCGACGACGCGCTCCTCCTGCGCTCGGGACAGACCGTCCTGTCGGAGGACGGGGAGATCTCCCTGACCGCGCTGACTGGGACCGTCTCCGAGAACGGGATCACCCGACGCAGCGTCGACGCGCGGGCCGTCTCGGCGAGCGACACCACCGTCCCGATCGTCCCCGATAACGGGCCGATCACCCTCGAACTCCCGACGGCGGTGGCGGACCCGGCCGCGCTCGCGACCCGCTGGGAGGAACGGCTTCCGGCGGGCGCGACGGCGGCCGCCGCCGAGGCCAACGGGACGGTGCGGATCACGCTGGCCAACGGCTCAGATCCGCTCCGGTACCGCTTGGGACTCTCGGAGGTGTCGCTCGACACCAGCGGAACGACCGAACCGGCGTACGTCGTCCCCGTCGGCGACGGGAACGTCGCTCCCGGCGAGCAGGTCCGCGTCGAGGTCCGGGACCGATACAACAACCCGGTCCCGGACGCGACGGTCCTTTTCGACGGAACGACCCGCACGAACCGCACGACCGGCGACGACGGGCGCGCCGCTTTCACGCCGAACGAGACGGGGTCGCTTCTCGCCGCGATCAACGGGACAGGGGGGCCGGACTACGAGTCGGTGAGCTTCGAGATCGACGATGGTGCGGGTACGAACCGAGCGTTCGACGTCGAGTGGGACGAGGCGGACCCGATAGTTATCGAAGAGGGGTCCAGCCGGCCGCTCGACGTACGGGTGTCCGACGCGGCGTCGGGAACGGGGATCGACGGCGCCGCGGTCGACGCTTCCTTCGCCCCTCGCGGGAGCGTGAGCGACCTCCCGAGCGTTCCCGACCCGCCCGAAACGGGTCCGGACGGGATGACGACGGTCGACACCTTCGACCCCAACGGGGCGGCGGCCGGGGACTCGTTCGACCTGTACGCGACCGCCGGCGACGACGTGGACCGGATCGTGGTGAACATCGTCGAGCCGGGGACGCTCACGAGGCTCTATCCGGACACCGCCGCGCAGAACGCGGGAACGATCAGCGACTTCCCCAACATGCAAAACGAGGACGGCACGGTCGCCGTTCTGGACGGCTCCGGACCGAACGCGTTCGACGTCGAGACGACGACTCAGTCCGTCCCGAGCGGCGATTACACGTTGGAGCTGGGGATCGAGACGGTCAGCCTTCAGGGCGGCTCGGCCGGCATCGATGTCACCGTCGAGGGGGAGGACGGGACGGCTCTCGGCTCGACGACGCTTACCAATGCGGATTCGAACAGCGACGTTACCCTCGATCTGGGGACGATAGACCCCGAACAGGACATCACGGTCCGGTACGAGGGCAACCGGCAGAACGACGACCTCGATATCGACTACCAGCGGCTCGTCCAACAGCGATAGCCGGCTCTGTCGGCGAGACGTTCACGGCGGCGGGACCGTCACCGCGACCGGAGCGGTCTTCGACCCGGATCAGACGGTCGAGTCGAACGACCGATAGTACAACGATCGACGTAAACGCCCATCGACAAAGCCATATGGCGGCCGCATGAAGGTCCGTGTATGACTGCAGTGGGGATCGACGCCGTCGAGATCTGGACCGGAAATCTCAAGCTCGACTTGCCGGGCACGTTCGCGCCGGAGAAGGGCGACGACCCGGAGAAGTACACCAAGGGGCTCGGGCTCAACAACTCCTCGTTCCCGGACGTGTACGAGGACATCGTCACGATGGGCGCGAACGCCGCGAAGCGGCTGATGGACCGGAAGGGGCTTGAGCCGGCGGACATCGGCCGGATCGACGTGGCGACCGAGTCGGCGTTCGACCACTCGAAGCCGGTGTCGACGTACATCGCCGGCTGCCTCGAACAGGTGTACGACGGCGACTTCACCCACGCCAACAAGGGCGAGCGCAAGTTCGCCTGTCTGGCCGGTACGCAGGCGATCGACGACGCCTACAACTGGATTCGAGCGGGGCGGAACCGCGACCGTCCGGCGATCGTGATCACGACGGACACCGCCCTCTACGCTCGTGGCGACCCCGGCGAGGCGACGCAGGGCGCCGGCGCCGTCGCGATGTTGATCGACGAGGACCCCTCGATCGTCGCGCTCTCGACCGATCAGGGGTACGGCTCGAAGGACGAGACGGACTTTCTGAAGCCGAATCAGCAGTTCCCCAGCGTCGACGGGAAACGCTCCGTGCAGGTGTACCTCTCCCGAATGCGCGAGGCCCTCGAAGACTACGAATCCGTCACCGACGACATCTCGCTCGACGACTTCGCGTACGCCCCCTTCCACACGCCGTTCCCCGGCATGGTCCGGAAGGCGGCGCTGTTAGCGTACAGACACGTCATCCGCGACACGGAGTACGAAGACGAGCTCGCCGACGAGATCGGCCGCCAGCCTCGCGAGGCAGACTTCGCCGACCGCGAGGCCTACGAGGGGGCTATCAGAGACTACATGGACGACCTGAAGACCACCGAGCAGTACCAGACGTGGTACGATACCGCCGTGGAGCCGACGCTCGGGCTCTCGCGGGAGGTCGGCAACTGGTACACCAGCTCGGTCCATATCGCCCGCGTCAGCGCGCTGCGAGACGCGCTGACCCGCGACCGATCTTTCGTCGGTGACACGCTGCTCGTCGCCTCCTACGGCTCCGGTGCGCAGGCGGAGATCCACTCGGAGACGGTCCGTGAGGGCTGGCGCGCGGAGATCGAGGAACTAGATATCGACGGCCAGCTCGCCGATCGCTACGACCTCACCTGGGACGAGTACGAGGACGTACACGACGTTCACGAGTACGACATGGACGTGGAACGCGAGATCGAGGAGTTCACGCAGCCGGAGGCGGAGTTCGTCTTCACCGGCTGGGGCCGGATGAACGAGCGGAAGTACGAGTACGTCGAGTAGCTGCTCGGCCGGGAGCCAGCGGGAGTCGCCCTCCGGTTCCGTGGCGCCGCTGGCCCGTGAAAACGGGTCACACGACGCCTCTCGAATACGATGGGTTTAAACGACGTTAGGCTGAAATTCACCTCAATGGTAACCATCTACGACGTGCCGGCCGACGCCCTCATCGAGGAGGTCGCCGCACGACTCGAAGACCGGATCGACGAGCCCGACTGGGTCGAGTTCACCAAGAGCGGCGCCGGCAAGGAGCTCCCGCCGGAACAGGAGGACTTCTGGTACGTGCGCTCCGCCAGCCTCCTCCGGAAGGTCGCCCAGAACGAGCCGATCGGCATCGAGCGGCTCGCGACCGAGTACGGCTCGAAGAAGCGCGGCTCGAACCGCTACTCCGTCCGCCCCGGCGAGCACGAGGGAGGCTCCCGCAAGCTCATCCGCACGTCGCTGCAGGCGCTCGAAGACGAGGGGCTCGTCACGACCGCCGCCGGCGAGGGACGCCGCGTCTCCGACGAGGGCGAGGCCTTCCTCTCCGAGGTCGCCACTGAGGTCTTCGAGGACCTCGATCGGCCGGAACTCGAACGCTACGCGTAGATCGCCGATTCGATTTTTGTACGTCGCGCTCGCACCGTGAGCCGCGGCCCCGTCGGGCTTCTCTCTGTCCGATATCGCCGACGCTGGCGGTTCTTCTCTCGTGTCGGTGATCCGTGCCGGTTCTCCTGCGCTCGCCGACATATATCTCGTATCGCTATATAGAATCTGTCGAGCGGCGATCGGCCGTCGTGATCGGATCGCAGGGCCTCGGCTATCGGTGCGTCCGAGAAAAACCGGTGCAAGCGGTACGTCAGGCGAACCGGGTCGATCGAGCCCCCGATCGAGCTATCCGGTGTTCTTCATCCCGGCGGCGATGCCGTTGACGGTGAGCCGGAGGGTCCGCTCCTCCTCTTCGGTGCGGTGAGTCCGCCCGAGCAGGTTCGCCTGCAACAGGTTCAGCGGGTCGACGTAGGGGTTCCGTCGGTCGAGGCTCTCTTCGAGCCACTCGCGGCGGATCAGATCGTCGCGCCCGCTGATCGCCAAGACGAGCTCGCGGCCGCGCTCGTACTCGCCGATCAGTTCGGGGAAGAACCGCTCCCGGAGGTCGTCATCGGCGAGGTCGGCGTACTCGGCGGCGATCTCCGGTTCGGTGCGAGCGAGGGCGAGCGCGGCGTTGTCGAGGGTGGTGCGGAAGAACGGCCACTCCGCGTACATCTCCTGGAGCGTTTCGACGCCCTCCTCCTCGCCGACCGCGTCGAGGTAGGCGTCGAGCCCGGACGCGAGCGAGTACCAGCCCGGGAGGATGAGCCGGGTCTGCGTCCACGAGAACACCCACGGGATGGCGCGTAAGTCCTCGACGGTGCGCTCGCCGGATCGCGAGGCGGGCCGCGAGCCGAGGTTGAGGTCCTCGACGACCGAGATGGGCGTCGCCTGCCCGAAGTAGGAGACGAACCCGTCCGTGTTCAGGAGATCGCGGTACGTCTCGCGGGCAGCGGGCGCCATCGTCTCCATCGCGTCGACCCACTCCTCGGGCACGTCCTCGGTGGGCTCCTCGTTGGCCTCTTGGCGCGCGCGGATCTGCGCGTCGAGCATCTGTTCGAGCTCGCGCTCGGCGATCCGGGGGTTGGCGTACTTCTCGGCGATCGCCTCGCCCTGCTCCGTGAACTTCACCTGTCCCGTGACGGTCTCGTTGGGGAGCGCGAGCAGCGCCTCGTTCATCGGGCCGCCGCCGCGCGAGATGGAGCCGCCGCGGCCGTGGAACAGCCGGAGGGTGACCTCCTCCTCGCGACAGAACCGCGCGATCCGGCGCTGGTTCTCGTAGAGGTCCCAGTTCGCGGCGAGGAACCCGTTCTCCTTGTTGGAGTCGGAGTAGCCGAGCATCACTTCCTGGACCTCCCCGCGGACTTCGAGGGCGGTCGCGTACGCCTCGTTGTCGAACAGCGCGCCGAGGATGCGCTCGGCGCCGTTGAGCGCGGACTCGGTCTCCAACAGGGGGACCACGTCGAGCCCGCAGTGGTCCGGCAGCGAGACGACGCCGACCTGATCGGCCAGGAAGAGCACTTCGAGCACGTGGCTCGGCTCCTCCGTCATCGAGATGCAGTAGGTGTCGATCGCTTGCGCGCCGTACTCCTCTTGCCAGTCGGCGAGCTCCTGGAACCGGCGGAGCACCCGCTCGGTGGTCTCCGAGACATCGCCCGGCTCGTCGGCGTCGACGACGGGGTCGTCCTGGAGGATCGCCTCGGTAAGGAACTCCTGCCGGGCGTCCTCGTCCATCTCGCGGTAGTCGACGCCCTCCGTCGCGACCGCCTCGGCGACCGCCTCGGTGTGGTTCTCGCGGTGGTCGCGGAGGTCGAGAGACGCGAGCGTGAACCCGAACGTGTCGACCTGCCGGCGGAGCGGCTCGACGAACGACTCGCGGACCGCGTCCTGTCCGTCCGCCGCCAGCGAGTCGGCGATCACGTTCAGGTCCGCGAGGAACGCGTCGCCGTCGGGGTACTCGCCGGGACGCACGTCGTCGACGCGGTCGAGTCGCTCGCGCATCAGGCGCAGCTTCTGGCGGTACGGCTCGTCGGGGTAGCGCTCGCGAGCCTCCTCGACCACCGTTGGGAACCGCTCGGCGTCGGCCGCCAGCGAGTCGGCGAGCCGGTCGTCGACCGCGTAGCGCTCGCCGTCCTGGCTCAACACGGCCGAGAGACGCTTACACCGGTCGCGGTACTTCTCGATCGCGACCTCGCGCTGGCGCGCCAGCGTCTCGTCGGTGACCTCCGGCGTGACGAACGGGTTGCCGTCGCGGTCCGACCCCGCCCACGAGCGGAACTCGAAGAGCTTGGGACAGTCCACGTCGTCGTACTCCTTCGAGATGGTCTCCTCGAACTCCTCGTAGGCGTCGCCCACCACGTCGAAGAGGGTGTTCTCCAGGTACCACTGGACGTTTCGCGCCTCGTCTTCCGGCTCCGGGCTGCGCTGGCGCACCTGTCGGGTGCCCCAGAGGCTGGTCACCTCGGCGGTGACGTCGCGCCAGATCCCGTCGCGCTCGCGCTCGGTGAGGTTGCGCTCGTCGAGCTCCTCCAGGTGATTGGCGATCGACCGGAGCTTCGCTTTCACGGTGGCCCGCCGGGCCTCGGTGGGGTGGGCGGTGAACGTCGGCTCGATGAGCACGTCCTGCAACAGCTCCCGTAGCTCGTCGGCCTCGACGCCGGCCTCGGAGAACTCGGCGATCGTGGCGTCGAAGGAGTCGTGAAGCGATCCCTCCTCGTCGGCGTCCCGGATGGCGCGGACTCGCTCGCGCTCCTCGGCGAGGTTGATCAGCTCGAAGTACGTCGTGAACGCGCGGGCGACGATCCCCTCTCGGGTCGTCGACAGCCCGTCGACGGACTCGTGGAGCGCCTCCCGGCTCGCCGCGTCGCCGCGCCGATAGTCGATCGCCGCGTTTCTGAGCTCCTCGACGGTCTCGTACGCCTCGGTCGAGGCCTGCGCGGCTAAGACGTCTCCCACGAGCGCACCGAGCTCGCGCACGTCTGTCCGCACGTCTCGATTGTGCAACACCATACCACAGATACACCCGTCGGGATGGGTTAAAGCCGGTGCCCGAACGAATGTTTGCCTCGGTTTTGAGTAAACATCTCGATCGATCGTTCGACACCCCGCGGACGAGCCCGAGCGGTGATCGCCGGCGATCCCCGCGTCTTCCGCTCGGGTGGAGGGTTCGTCACCCTTTTTACCGGCCCAACCCGAACAACGGGTATGAGTCAGTCCGACAAGTATCCGGCCGAGTCCGGCCGGCGCCGCTTCGTCAAGGGCGTCGTCGGCGGCGCGGCCCTCGCGGGGGTCGGTGCGATGGGGTCGGCGACGGTGAACACCCTGACGACCTCCGGTGGTGTCGGCGGCGGGTCGACCGTCGCGATGTCGATCGCCCAGACCGGCGGCCCGGCGCCGCGCGGGCTCCCCCAGATCCCGGTAGAGGTAACCGACGACGGGTACATCCGCGGTATCTGGCCAGAGACGCAGACCGTCACGCAGGAGGGCCAAGAGATCCAGGTCGCACAACAGCAACTCGGCGGCCGGACGTACTCCGGCGCGTGGTTCCAGTACTGCGGCGTCGAGTCGCAGGAGAACATCGCCCCGGACTTCGAGTCGGACAACCTGTTCCGGGCGGCCCCCGGCAAGTACGACTGGCAGGACGAGACGTACGAGGACGGCGACCGGATCCACATCGACGACTTCGAGAACTACGCCGAGTGGGGCAACGGGATCGGCGACGACGGCGTCGGGAAGCCGGCATCGGTCTCGTGGCGCTCCCAGGACGCCGACGCCGACCTCAACGCCATCGTCATCCGCTCGCCGCGGATCGAGGAAGCCGTCCAGAACTCGGACGACGAGTGGCTCCAGGCATCCACCGACCAGGGGTTCGTCGCGTACCTCAACGTCTGTACGCACTTCTGCTGTATCCCCGACTACAAGGTACTCGAAGAGTCCGCCCGCTACGACGCCGCCAACGGGACCTACTGCGTCTGTCACCAGTCGACGTACGACCCGTTCACGCTCGAAGAGTCGCTGTTCATCGCCCGGCCCCGTCCGGACGAGTAACCGACGCGACCGGCGGGATCAGCGAAACCGCCGAAACCGCCGAAACCGCGCGCCCCGACGGGCGCCGCGCTTTTCTCCCCGCTTCGCGTACGGTCCCCCATGAGCGACGACGAGGTTCCCGCAGACGGATCGACGGCCGACGACGACCCGTTCGCCGCGGAGATCGACCGCGCCCGCGACCTCCTCGACGGCGACGGGATCGAGGCGGTTCACGTCGGCGTCGTCCGCGACGGCGAGGTCGACACCACCTTCGCCCAGCGGAGCGACGGCGACTCGGGGGGC
The DNA here is from genome assembly GCF_000337915.1 of Halorubrum saccharovorum DSM 1137. Classification (GTDB taxonomy): domain Archaea; phylum Halobacteriota; class Halobacteria; order Halobacteriales; family Haloferacaceae; genus Halorubrum; species Halorubrum saccharovorum. The sequence goes on along the minus strand of NZ_AOJE01000016.1, from coordinate 25,471 downwards.
GAGGGCGAGGGGCTTCGGGCGCTCGCGCTCTTGGCCGCGCACGTCCGGTTGGTCGCGAACGAGGCGGGCGTCGACGCCTCCACCGTCGCGGGCGACGCGGCGACGCTCGCGGGCCAAGTCGAGCGGATCCCGGCCAGCACCGAGGACCTGCCCGAGGAGTAGGCGCCGTCGAGGGCGACGTGACCGCTACTCGGTCCCTCCTCGGTCGCCACGCTCGCTCCGGCGGATCCGGTAGAGCTGGTGGGTGACGCCGGCGAGCGCGACGAGCAGCACCGCGAGGTTGAACGCCGCGAGAGCGATCGGATGGTACGCCGGGTCGAGCCACGTCCGGATCGCGCGGCCCGCCTGACTGTAGAAGCTCCAGCCGGCGATCAGCGCGAGCAGTATCAGCGCCGCGAGTCCGATCCGGTCGATGAGCCCTCGGAGGTCGTCGGTCGAGAGCCGGTCGAAGCGACCGCCTCCCTCGTTCGCGGTCTCGTCCGCGTCGCTCTCGGGGTCGGTCGTGCGCGGTGCGCGGTCGTCGTCGGTGTCGGTGGCGGTCATTGGTCGGGTGGGTGAGTCCGTGGTGTCGCTGTGATCGGTGCCGCTGCGGTCGGTGGCGTCCGGGCCGTCGTTCGCGCCGCCGCGGTCGCGCTCGTCGGTCATTGTCGCCTCCGTGCGACGAGGGCCGCGGCGACGAGCGCGACGAGCGCGACGAGGGGGCCGAAGCCGGGCGTCGAGTCTCCGGCGCCGTCGGCGCCCCGATCAGGCGCGTCGGCGCCGTCGCCCCCCACGTCGTCGCCGCCCTCGCCGCGCGTGAAGTCCTCGACGGCGAACTCCACCTCCTCGGTCGTCTGGTTCGTGCTGATCGTCTCCCGGGGGTTCAGGTTGGCGACGCCCTGCGTCTCGTCGATGAGCACGTCGTCGCTCCACAGCGCGGCGTCGACGTAGTAGTTGTAGTTCGCGGGCACCTCGACGGTCGTGGTCACGGTGTCGGTCCGACCGGGCCGGACCTCCCCGACCGTCTCGCTCGCCTCGTCGGCGATCACGTTCGACTCCGCCTGCCGGACCAGTACGCGGAGGTCGATCGGCTCCGAGACGGCGTCGCCGCGGTTCGTCACCGAAATCGACACCGACAGCGTCGCCGTCTCGTTGTCGGCCTCGCTCACGCTGACCGCGACGGTCGGCCAGACGTTGCTTTCGGTGAAGCCGACGCGCGAGTCGGCGTAGTCCGGAGTGAGCGCCGCGACGCCCCCGACGCGGGTCGTCTGGGCCGCGCGCCGCTCGCCGTCGGCGAAGACGACGGTCTCGATCCGGTAGCTCCCCTCGCGCTCCACGTCGACGGAGCCGTTTATCGTCCGTTCGCCGCCGCCGTCCACATCGCCGACGTCGACCGTCGTCTCGTCGACGAGCAGCCCCGAGTCGGCGCCGATCGCGCGGTGGCGGACCGTGACGTTCTCGACGGTCGACCCCCGGTGTCGGAGGTCGACTCCGAGCCGGAGCTCAGCCGTCTCGCCGCGCACCTCGCCCGGCGAGACGACCGTGTCGACGATGCGCACGTCGCCGGGGCGCTCGTCGTCCTCGCGCGGGTCGACGATCGCGTCCGGCGCGGCGACGGCACCGATCGCGCCCGCGAGTAAGAGCGCGGCGGCGGCCGCCAGGAGGGCAGTTCGGGTGTCCATACCTGGAACGTCGAAACGACAACATAAGTGCTTTGTCAGGCATCGGGGTCGAAGGGCAGCACCGCTCGGCGCGTCGGTTCGGTCAGAGCGTCCGGTACCGCCCGCCCGACTCGGAGAGCTCCCCGCGACGCGCGAGCCGCGTCAGGATCTCTCGGGCCGCCTCGACGGGGACCCCGCGCTCGCTCGCGTGCGCCACCACGTTCCCTTCCGTAGGTTCGTCGACGGCCTCGACCGCGTCGCGGACGATCTCGGTCCGACTTCGCGAGCCCGAGCCGCCGCCCTCGGCTCGGGCGCCCGCCTCGTCGACGGCGTCGGCGTCGATCCCGGACGCCTCCAGATATTCGCGGTCGTCGATCCCGGCGTCCTCGACGGCGCGTTCCAGCTCCGAGACGTGGTCGAGCTCGGCGAACGCCGCGCTCTCGTCGCGCTTCTTCGCGAGCAGCGCGGCCCGGGCCTCGCGGGCCGCGTCGCGGTCCTCCGACTCGAAGAACCGCTTGAGCTTCGCCGTCTGATGCGTCTTCCCGCAGCGGGGACACCGCGCGCTGTCGCTCGCCCGCGGGTCCGTGAGGAGCCACATCGCCGCGCACTCGTTGCAGCCGACGACCGCGTACATGGACGCGGTTCGTCGCCCCCGGATTTGAAGCCTCGGACCCGCGCCGCCCTCCCGTTCGGCCGACCCCGTGGTATTGTGTGTCCTGTTCAAAACCATTATCCGCGTCGGACACGTAGACTGACGCGATGAGTTCAACCGACGCCGTTCCCACGGAACCGATTCAGCTGGCCGACCCCAATGAGTTCGACGACTACGTCGCCGACGGCGTGGTCCTCGTCGACTTCCACGCGGACTGGTGCGGCCCGTGTCAGATGATGGAGCCGGCCGTCGAAGCGGTCGCGAGCGACACCGACGCGACCGTCCTGAAGGTCGACGTCGACGAGCACCAGGGGCTGGCCAGCGAGTACGGCGTGCAGGGCATCCCGACGTTGCTCGTGTTCGCCGGCGGCGAACTGGCGGATCGGATAGTCGGCGCGCAGACGGAGGAGGCGCTCGCCGACGCGATCGCGGAACACACCGCCTGATGACCGACTCCGAGGCCGACGACGGGATGGCCCCCCGCGAGCTGCGCGCGGACGTGCCGGCGCTCGGCGAGGCCGCGTACTTCAACTTCGGCGCGCACGGGCCGAGCCCCAAGTCCGTCGTCGAGGCCGCGACAGACTTCGTCGCCGACCACGAGTTCGGTTCGGCGACGACGGACCCGTACGAGCACGCCTTCGGGACGTACGAGACGGTGCGCGAGCGCGTCGCCGACTTCGTCGGCGCCGACCCCGACGAGATCGCGCTGACCGAGAGCACGACGGACGGGATCACCCGGATCGCGGGCGCGATCGACTGGGAGCCGGGCGACGCCGTCGTCCGGACCGACCTCGAACACCCCGCCGGCGTCCTCCCGTGGAAGCGGCTCGAACGCGAGGGCGTCGAGGTGCGCGTCGTCGAGACGGAGGGCGGTCGAGTCGACCGCGAGGCGTACGCGGAGGCCGTGGCAGACGCGCGGCTCGTCTGCTTCAGCGCGATCACGTGGACTCACGGGACGCGGCTCCCGGTCGCGGACCTCGTCGACATCGCGGACGAGTCGGGCGCGTTCACCCTCGTCGACGCGGTCCAGTCGCCCGGCCAGGTCGCGATGGACGTGTCGGCGTGGGGCGCCGACGCGGTGGCGGCGGCGGGCCACAAGTGGCTGCTCGGCCCGTGGGGGTCCGGATTCCTCTACGTCGACCGCGAGGCGGCGGCCGAGCTGGCGCCGCGCGCGGTCGGCTACCGGAGCGTCGAGGACCCCGACGGCGACGCGATCGCGTTCAAGCCCGGCGCGAGGCGCTTCGAGGTCGGGACGACGACTCCGGCCGCCCACGCCGGGCTGTCCGAGGCGCTCGACGCGATCGACGCGGTCGGCCTCCCGGCGATCGAAGACCGGATCGCGTCGCTCACGGACCGGCTCAAGGACGGGGTCCCCGACGACCGCCTGCTGAGCCCCCGCGAGTACGAGTCGGGGCTCGTCACGGTCGACGTCGACGACCCGGAGGCGACGGTCGAGCGGCTCGCCGAGAGGGGGATCGTCGTCCGCTCGCTGCCGCACCCTGACGGCGTCCGGGCCTCGGTCCACGCCGTCTCCACCGAGTCGGAGATCGACCGGCTGATCGACGCCCTCGCCGCCGAGTGGTGAGCGAGGGACCGGACGCGTTTTAGTGCTCTGCGCACAAGACTGGGCATGGGATATCACACGTTCGACGCCGAGAAGGCCGACCGATTGGAGCGTCCCGCGGCCCGGTACCGCTGGGTGTCCGCCGAGGAGGTAATCGGCGCGCTGACGGCCGAGCGCGCCGATCGCGAGGCGACGACCGTCGCCGACCTCGGGAGCGGAACCGGCTTCTACGCCGACGCGGTCGCGCCCCACGTCGAGACGGTCTACGGCGTCGACGTGCAGGCCGAGATGCACGCGTTCTACCGCGAGAAGGGCGTCCCCGAGAACGTCGAGCTCGTCGAGAGCGACGTGGCGACGCTCCCCTTCGAGGACGGCGAGCTCGACGCCGCGTTCTCGACCATGACGTACCACGAGTTCGCGAGCGACGCGGCCGTCGCGGAGCTGGCCCGCGTGCTCCGGTCCGACGGCCGGCTCGCGCTCTTCGACTGGTCGGCCGCGGGCGACGGCGAGCACGGCCCCTCGACCGACGAGCGGTTCGACGCGGGCGACGCGGCTGCGGCGCTTGAGGCGACGGGGTTCGAGGTCCTTCTCGCCTCCGAGCGCACCGAGACGTTCGCCGTGATCGCCCGCGCGCCGTAGCGCGATCGAGAATTCTTCACCGATCTGTCGTTTCGGACGAGAACCTGTCTGAAAAAGCGGAGTTCAACAGTGCTGTTTCTCTATACATCGTCTTGCGGTGCGTTCACCGTAGCTCTCGTGGACGACTCCCGGAATGGCCTCGAAGTGCCTGTCGCCGGCGAGAGCGGGCTCGTCGCGTTCTATCGCTGTCGCAGCGATCGCCGCGTTACTCTTTCCGATCCCCGGTCCCTCGCCGTCGTCTGTGTCGGCCATGCGCTCCCCGAGTAGCCGGCCGGCGCGCCGAAAGATGCTCGGCGTCATCTCCACCACCGGGTAGGAGTCGAGTACGGATCCCACCTTCCGTCGCTCTTCTCGGGTGGTCGCCACTTTCCCGACGCCGATGTACAGCTCCAGAACGGTCATCGAGGGGATGACGAGCGGGACGCCTTCGGCTTCGAGTTCTCGTTCCTTCGCGACGGCCGCGTCGTTGCCGTCGATAACGTCCAAAACGAAGCTCGTGTCGACGATCATTCGAACCGGTCCGCGACCTCGCGGACCTCCTCACGGTCTCTCTGGTCCGCGGTCTCGATGGCGTCTCGCATCTCGCTCACTTGCTCCTCGTCGAAGACGCCCCGGAGATCTCGAAGCGATCGGCCTCCGATGAGCCGCGAAACGGCGTCGCTGAACGACTCGTCGTCGCGTTTGTTCGCCTTGATCCGTTCGTACACGTCGTCTTCTAAGCGAACCTGATGTGACATTCTCGTTGACAGCGTTGACGCTCTGCGGGAATCAATATTTGGATGGACTGGGAGAGGAGTGGCGCAGTGACGGCACCGCTACGCTATCGTCGCCTCACTCCTCCAGCACCGTCGTCCCCTTCCCGATCCGCGTCTGGTAGGCGCGGGCGTCGATGCCGGCCTCGGAGAAGGCGTCGAGCATCGCGGCGGCGACACCGCGGCGACGCTCGTCGCGGCAGACGGCGAGGATCGCGGGACCGGCGCCGCTGACGGTGACCCCGGCCGCGCCGGCGTCGAAGGCGGCCGCGCGCACGTCGTCGTACCCCGTGATCAGGCGCGCGCGCTCGGGAGTGACGACGGGGTCGCTCATGCCGGCGCCCACGAGGCCGGGGTCGGATCGGCACATCCCGACCGCGAGGGTGGCGGCGTTACCGACCGTCTCGACGAGGTCGTCCATCGAGGCCGTCTCGGGGACGACCCGGCGCGCGTCGCGGGTGGAGACCGCGACGTCGGGGAGACAGACCACGAGGGGGATCGCGGCGTCGACGGCGTGGGTCCCCTCGCTCGTCGTCACCGTGAACCCGCCGAGGATCGAGGGGGCGACGTTGTCCGAGTGCGCGACCCCGGAGACGACCGCCTCGCCCTCGGCGGCGATGGGGACCAGCTCCGAGCGGGAGAGCCCGCGGTCGTACAGCCGGTTGAGCGCGACCGCGGCGCCGGCGGCGCTGGCCGCCGAGGAGCCGAGCCCGGACGCCGGGCGGACACCCTTGTCGATGTGGATCCGCGCGGGCGCGTCGAGCGCCTCGACGACGGCGCCGACCGTGTTCTTCTCGGGGTCCTCGGGGATGTACTGGGCCCCGACGCCGGTGACCTCGATCGTCGTCTCCGACGCCTTCTCGACGGTGACGACGTCCGCCGGCCGCGTGAGGGCCGCGCCGAACACGTCGAACCCGCTGCCGAGGTTCGCGCTCGTGGCGGGTGCCCGTACCGTGACCATGGCGGGGAGTGTCGCTCGGGGTGCAAAAAGAGGCCGGATCGAGCGGCGGCGCGGTGAGGCCGAACGACGGGGGTGACGGAGCGGCGGGGGTGACGGAGCGGCGGGGGTGACGGAGCGGCGGGGGTGACGGAGCGGCGGCGCTGTCGGGGAAGAGAAAACGGAGGGGGAACGGAGAAAGCGGGAGTCGGAAGCGGGGGACGGCGTCAGTTTCCGGCCATCGTCCACAGCAGGGCGCCGATCAGGATCATCGGAATTCCCGCGAGGATGTACACCTGCGGCATCGTCGTGTACGGGGCGACCAGGAGGATCGTCCCGAAGCCGGCGACGATGGACGCGATCACCTTCTGGGACTTCAGGGGCGCGGCCGCCAGAAGCGAGACGATGAGCCCGAGCAGTATGACGTGCCCGAGGTGGTAATCGAGCAGGAACGTGTCGATGAACAGCGGCGAGAGCATTCTTGTCTGAACGTGCGAGGGATTCGCGCATTAAAGTTCCGTTTCGCGCGGGACGGGCGACGGTTCGGTCCCCGAGCGGTCACCGTCCCTTATAAGTCGAGGGGACGAGACGACCGATCGTGCGACTCGTTCAGGTCATGATCCCGGCGGGGAAGCGCGCCGCCGTGATCCGCGCGCTCGACGACGAGGGCGTCGACTACGTCGTCACCGACGAGACGAGCGGCCGCGAGTACACCGCGGTCGCGACGTTCCCGCTCCCGACCGCCGCCGTCGAGCCGGTCCTCGAACGGCTCCGCGAGGCGGGGATCGACGAGAGCACGTACACCGTCATCGTCGCGGCCGAGACGGTCATCTCCCGCCGGTTCGAGGCGCTCGAAGACGAGTACGAGGAGGAGGCCGAGCACGGGAGCGACCGGATCTCCCGGGAGGAGCTGCAGGCGAAGGCCGACGACCTCGCCTCCGGGCTCCGGACGTACGTGCTGATGACGGTGATCTCCGCCGTGATCGCGACAGCCGGGCTCCTGCTCGACTCGCCGGCGACCGTCGTCGGCTCGATGGTGATCGCCCCCCTGATCGGCCCGGCGATGTCGGCCGCGATCGGCACGGTCGTCGACGACGAGGAGATGTTCCGACGCGGCGTTCGGATGCAGGTTCTCGGCGTCGCGGTCGCGATCGCGGCCGCGACGCTGTTCGCGTTCGCGTTGCGGTGGTTCGCGCTCGTCCCGCCCGGGATCGACCCGTTGGAGCTCGCGGAGGTCTCCGAGCGGCTCGCGCCCAACGTCTTAGTGCTCGTCGTGGCGATCGGCGCCGGAGTCGCCGGGATCGTCTCGCTGATGACGGGCGTCTCCGCGACGCTGGTCGGCGTGATGATCGCGGTGGCGCTTATCCCGCCCGCGGCCGCCGTCGGGATCGGGATCGCCTTCCGGATTCCGCGGCTGGTGCTCGGCGCTGGCGTGATCGTGGCGGTGAACGTCCTTTCGATCAACCTCTCCGCGCTGGTCGTGCTCTGGTACGAGGGGTACCGACCCCGGAACTGGTTCCGCGAGGACGACGCGCGCGCGGCGTTCCTGAAGCGCGCGGCGGTGCTCGCGGCCGCCATCGCGGTGCTCTCGGTGTTCCTCGGCGGCGTCACCTACGACTCGTACGTCGCCTCGACCACCGAGGCCGACATTCGGGCCGCCGCCGGCGACGAGCTCGCCGCGCTCGATCCCGGGCTCGAACTGCTGGAGCTGGAGGTCGAACGCAGCGGGACGGTCCCGCCGCTCACCACCGAGCGCGTGATCGTCACCGTGGGGGCGCCGCCCGGCGGCGGCGTCGAGGGCGTGGCCGACGCGCTCGACCGCCGGATCGAGGCGACGATCGGGACCGACGTGCGCGTCGAGGTGCGTCTCGTGACGATCGACCGGGCCTGAGACGCGGTCCACGAGTCCGGTACGCGATCGGCGAGCCCGAGATGTCGCCGCCGGGGGATCGACGTGACGGGCGTGGCGATCTGACCAATCCCTTTCGACGCTCGATTCGCTTTCCTCGAAATAACTGCCGCCTCCGGGTTTTCTGTCCCGTATGCCGAAAGAGGAACTACTTTTTATTGCCCCGACAGTGATCCGGCAGTGACCGACTCACAGCGACCCGACGACGATTCGATGCGCGAAGTCGTCGAGCGCTCCCGCAGCGGCGCGCCCGCGGTCGGCGAGGCCGTTCGGGACCGCTTCTCGTCCGACGAGGTGTTCCAGCGGATCATCGCGGCCGCGGACGAGGAGGTGACGTCCGGGAGCCGCGAACTCTTCTTCAGCGGGCTCGCGGCGGGGCTGGCGATCACGATCACCTTCATGCTGTACGCCTCCCTGACCGCCGCGACCGACTCCCATTCCATTTTGAGCGTGCTCCTCTACCCGCTCGGGTTCATCTACATCATCATCGGCGGCTACCAGCTGTACACCGAGAACACGCTGCCGCCGGTGGCGCTGACCTTAGAGCGGCTCGCGAGCCTCCCCACGCTCCTCCGCCACTGGACGATCGTGCTCGCGGGCAACTTCGTCGGCGGCGGGATCGGGGCGCTCGTGCTCTCGTACGGCGGCGTCTTCACCGGCGACACCGTCGACGCGGCGCGGTACATCTCCGAGGGCGGATTCGGCGTCGGCGCCGTCCCGCTGTTCTTCAAGGCCGCCATGGCGGGGCTGATCGTCGCCGGCGTCGTCTGGGTCGGCTTCGCCTCCACCGACTCCGTGAGCCGGATGCTCGTCGTCTACCTCGCGTTCCTCGCGATCCCGCTCGGCGACCTGTTCCACGTGGTCGTCTCCTTCACGGAGGTCCTCTACCTGTTCTTCGAGTACAGCATCCCGCTGTACGGCGCTGAGATCAGTCTCTACTCCGGGATCGTCGGCTTCGTGATCCCGGTGTTGCTCGGGAACACCATCGGCGGGGTGGTCCTGGTCACGCTGGTGAACTACTTCCAGACCAGCGAGGAGCGGCTGGAGGAGGCGCGCTTCGAGGGGATGACCCGTCGGCTCACGGTGCCCGAGTGGGTGCTCGGCCGCGCCGCCGGGCGCTCGTACGTCCCGATATTGGACGCCACGGAGGCGACGCTGTTCGCCAACGAGGGCCACCGGATCATGGTCCCCATCACGAACCCGCGAACTGACGGCCCGATCGTCGAACTCGCGAGCCGGATCGCGAGCGACCACGAGGACGGGCTCGTCCACATCGTCCACGTCGTGCAGGCGCCGGAGCGGATGTCGCTGTCGGCTGGCGCCGGTCGGATCGCCGACGTCTCCGAGGAGGGGATGTCCGGGCTCCGCGAGACCGCCGAGGGGTACGACGTGGACGTCTCCACCTCCACGGTCGTCTCGCACCGCTCCTTCGAGGAGGTGTTCAACATGGCCCGTCGGACCCGTCCCGACGCCGTGTTGATGGGGTGGGGCGAAGACCAGCTCTGGAGCGCGGCCCGCGCGGAGCGCCCCATCGACGAGCTGACCAACCAGCTCCCCTGCGACTTCCTCATCCTGAGCGAGAGCGACCTCGACACCTCGCGGGTGCTCCTCCCGACCTCCGGCGGCCCGGACTCGACGCTCGGCGCGGAGGTCGCGAGCGTGCTCTCTCGGACCGCGGGCGCCGAGGTGAGCCTGCTCCACGTCGTCGACGGTCCCGAGGACCGCGCCGAGGGCGAGGAGTTCCTCACCGCGTGGGCCGCGGAGCACGGGCTCTCGAACGCGGAGCGGATCGTCGACGACACCGGCGACGTCGAGGGCGCCATCGCTCGGGAGTCCGCGGACAGCACTCTCGTCATCATCGGCGCGACGGAGAAGGGGCTGCTCTCGCGGCTCGTCTCGAACTCCCTCCATCTCGACGTGATACACGATGTCGACTGTTCGGTGCTGCTCGCCGAGCGGCCGAGCAGCCGCTCGCTCCGAGATCGGCTGTTCGGCTCGGGACGGCGGGCAACCGGGCCACCGGACGGCGGCGTCGAGCGCGACCCGGACGCGTCGAGCGGAGCGGAGCTCGGCGGTTCGGACGGGTGGGACGACGCCGGATCCATCCCCGACGATCTCACGTCGGGGAACGGCGACGGTGACGACGAGGGTGGTCCCGGCGCTGACGACGGCGACACCCGCGCCGCCGATCGCGGGGACGAGAGCGACGGCGACGGCGAGGAGCGCGACGACGCGGACCGGACGGTGATCGCGGATCACGATGCTCCCGAGGTGGGGGACGAAGACGAGGAGGGGGGAGATAACGACCTCTCGCCTGAACCCGCGGTGATCACCGATCACGAGGATCGCGACGACGAGGGAGCTGACGACGACGAGGTGGACGACGACACCGGGTCCGCCTGATCGCGGTCACTGCTCCCGCGCCCGATAGCGCAAACGTCTCTTTGTCCTTTCAGCGACTTATTTGACGGTTCCCGTCCACGAGTCGGGTATGAACAGGAAACTGGCGACTGCCGTCGGCGTCGCGCTGCTCGTGGCGCTCGCGGGCTGCTCGGGGCTCGTCGGCTCGACCGGAAGCCCCGGCGTCGACGCGGGCGACGAACCGACACTCGACAGGAACATCGAAGTGGTCGCGGACGGCGAGGCCACGGCCGAGCCCGACCGCGCGACGATCCGCGTCGCGGTGACCGCGACCGGCAACGACTCCGCGGCCGTTCGCGACGAACTCTCCGCCGGCGACGAGGAGCTCCGCGCCGCGCTCACCGACTGGGGGATCGACGAGGACGACATCCGGACCGACCAGTACGACGTGCGGGAGTCCTACGAGACGCGCGACAACCCCGACCTGACGCGGTATCAGGGCGTCCACCGCTACGCGATCGCGCTCGACGACGTGGAGGCGGTCGGCGAGGTCATCGACGTCGCGGTCGGCGCCGGCGCCGACGAGGTCCAGCGGATCGAGTTCGGACTGAGCGAGGAACGGGAGCGCGAAGTCCGCGAGGCCGCCATCGAGAACGCGATGGCGAACGCCGAGGACGACGCCACCGTGCTTGCGAGCTCCAGCGGACTGGAGCTGGCCGGCGCCTACAGCGTCTCCACCGCCAACGCGGGCGTGACGCCGTACCGGGTGTCCGACGCGGCCATGATGGCCGAGACCGAGGGCGGGGACGCCGGCGCCGCCACCGGCATCGAGACCGGCGACGTGAGCGTGCAGGTCAGCGTCAACGTCGTCTACGCCGCCGAGCAGGCCTGACGCGGTGCTCGGGGGACTTTTGAAACCGGACGCAACAGCCCCTCTAACAACGCTCTTCCAGAAACACCTGAATTGCACTCGCAACCCTCAAATCCACCAATAAATCTATAACCGCTCCCGAGTAACGCCCAGTTATGCTGAACGCCATGACGACTGAGGACCTCGGCATGATACTCGCCGGGCTTGCCCTCGCCCTCATCGGCGTACTCCGCCTCACGGGCCTCCTTACTCTAGAAAGCATTCTGTTCATCGTCTTCGCTGTCGCTGCACTCTATATCAGCTTCGTCGCGGGATTCCAATATGGTCAGCCCCGCAGATCTTAGATACACTTCGCTACTCGCCTTTTCTTTTGCCCTCGTCATAGCGATGGTGTTCCAATTCGCGGGTCTCCCTGAACTCTCCTCTTGGGCGATGATCTCCGGCGGGATCGCCACTGTCGTCTTCAGGGCCGGCGCTGTCAGACTCGAGGAAAAACAGGGGTCCGTTGTGAGGTACCAAAGAACGTCCACCAGCAACCCCTTCTCAGATTCATCGATACGTCTCACCGAGGAACAACAGCGCAAGCTTCTGGAAAAACTTCAAGAAGAAATCGAGAGCATGGAAAACGACGACCAACACACCAACGATACCGCGGCTTCCGCCACCGATCTCTCGGAAAAACACGAGGAGCAAAAAGACCGTGAGGTCAACACTAAGACTGAGTAATTCTCCCCGTTTTTCGACAGCTAACCGTTACGAGCGACCGCTCACTCCTCGCCGTCGCGCGTCGGGAGATCGGGCTCGAACGCGGCCGCCTCGACCGCCATGTCGAGCACGCGTTCGACGTTCTCGTCGTTGGTGACGCTCATCGTCGCGTCGACGGACTCCGCCTGTACCGCGTCGAAGCGGTCGTGTTTGTTCGCCACCGTGAGGAACGGCACCTCCTCGCCGAACAGCGCCCGTACCTCCTCGCGCAGCTCGAGCTGCACGTCGAGTGGGTAGCCGCAGTCTCCGGAGGGGTCGAGCACGAACACGACCACGTCCGCGAGGTGTTCGAGGGCGCTGACCGCCTGCCGCTCGATGTCGTTGCGCTCGTCGGCCGGCCGGTCGAGCAGGCCGGGAGTGTCGACGATCTGGTACCGGATGTGGTCCCGCTCGAAGTGGCCGATCTGGACGCCCTTCGTGGTGAACGGGTACTCCGCGATCTGGTTCGAGGCGCGGGTGACCCGGTTGACGAACGACGACTTCCCGACGTTGGGGTAGCCGGCGACCACGATGGCTGGCTCGTCCGGTTTGACGTCGGGGAGCACCTTCAGCTGGTCGCGCGAGTCGCCGATGTACCGCAGGTCCTCTTCGATCTGGTCCATCACGTCGGCCATGCGCGCGAACGCCTGCTTGCGATGTTTCCGCGCGGTGTCGACGTCGGAGTTGCGGACCTTCGTCGTGTACTCGTCGCGCAGGTCCTCGATCTGCCGGCTGGCCCACATCACCTGCGAGAGCGCCTGCCGGAGGCGGTCGACGTCGACGATGGCGTCGGCGAGCTCGTAGTAGAACGGGTCCACGTCGAAGCCGAAGTCGGGCCACGACACGACGACGTTCTCCAAGTTGTCGGAGAGCACGTTGCCGGCGGTCCGCAGCATCGACTCCTGCGCCTCGTGTCCGTGTTTGGCGCGCCCCGCGCGCGCCGCCCGCGAGAACGCCTTGTCGACGAGTTCCTCCGAGCGGGGGGTCGTTGGGAGGCCCTCAAATATCATGTTGCCCCGACTTGACCGCCGACGCGTATAAGACCGTCCGTTCGGCGACCCCGCGACACGGCGGCACACGGTCGGACGCGCGGGTGTCGGCGACGAGCGCTCGGTTCTCCCCCTCCGGCCGCGAACGGCGATGAACGATCATTATCTTTCCCGCTCATATTCCGAGATATATTTATGCCTCAAAGGAATAACCCCGGCCATGGCACGCTCGTTCACGCCGACGACCTACGAGGACCTCGACCCGGACCGCCGCCCGAGCCTGGCGCTGGCGCTGGTCCCGGTCCTCGCCGTCGTGGCGTTCCTCGGCATCGGCTCGGCCGTCCTCGGCCTCGATCCACACCCGCCGCTCCTCTGGGGCATCGCCTTCGTCGGCGGGTTCGGCCTGTGGCTCGGCTACGACTGGGAGGAGCTGTTCGACGGGATCGCGAACGGCCTCGTGATGGGGCTGCAGGCGCTGCTCATCATCTTCACCATCTACGGGCTGATCGCGACGTGGGTCAGCGCCGGCACGATTCCGGGGCTGATGTACTACGGGCTGGAGATCCTCTCGCCGACGACGTTCCTCCCCGCGGCAGCGGTCGTCGCCGCCGTCGTCGCGTTCGCCATCGGCTCCTCGTGGACCACGGTGGGGACGCTCGGCGTCGCCTTCGTCGGCATCGGCGCGGGGCTCGGCGTCCCCGCCCCGATGACGGTCGGGGCCGTCCTCTCGGGGGCGTACGCCGGCGACAAGCAGTCGCCGCTCTCCGACACCACCAACCTCGCCGCCGGCGTCACCAACACCGATCTGTACGCGCACATCCGCCGGATGCGGACCGGCACCGCCGTCGCCTTCGGGCTCGCGGTACTCGGCTTCCTCGCGCTCGGTCTCCGCGCCAGCGGCGACATCCCGACGGGCCGGATCGCGGAGATCCAGGGCGCGCTCGGCGAGACGTACGCGATCACGCTGCTCGCGTTCGTCCCGCTCGCCGTCACCTTCGGGCTGGCGCTGCGCGGGTACGCCGCGCTCCCGACCCTCGTCGCCGGCGTGTTCGCCGGCGTGCTCACGACGCTGCTCGTACAGGGGTCCGGCTTCGTCCCCGCGTGGGAGACGTTCATGTACGGCACCGCGCCGGAGTCCGGCTCCGACCTGGTGAACGAACTGCTCGCGACGGGCGGGCTCACCGGCTCCGCGTGGACGATCACGGTCGTCGTCGCCGCGCTGTCGCTCGGCGGGATCTTAGAGCGGACGGGCGTGCTGGCGGTGATCGCCCACGCGTTCACGTCGTCCGTGAAGAGCCCGGGCGCGCTCGTCGCCGGAACGGGCGTCTCGGCGATCGCCATCAACGCGCTCACGGCCCAGCAGTACATGAGCATCGTCCTCCCCGGCGTCACGCTCCGGAACACCTACGACGAGTTCGGGCTCGACACCGACCAGCTCTCCCGCGCGGTCGAGGCCGCCGGGACGCCGACCGGCGCGCTGTTCCCGTGGCACGCGGGCGCCGTCTACATGGCGGGCGTCACCGGGGTCCCGACGCTGGAGTACGCGCCGTACTACCTGTTCGCGTTTCTCTCGCCGCTCGTGTTGTTCGCCATGGCCGCGACCGGCTACTCGCTCGACGTGACGCCGACGCCGACCGAGGCGCCCGCCGCCGACAAGCCGACCGAGGCGCCCGCCGCCGACAAGCCGACCGCGGCGACCGACGACGACTGACGGGTGGTCGCGGCGCTCGGCGGCTCGGATAGACGGGAGCGCGCTCGGGAAAGGAGTTAAGCCGAACTCCGTCGAGTGTCTCCCATGGACACCCGGCGAAACCTCTACCTGGCCGCGTTCGTCGGGGCGTCGTTATCGTACATCTTCAACGTCCTCGCCTTCACGGGCACGTTCGACGCGTTCCGTTGGTTCGTGTTCGCCGTTCTCTTCCTCGGAGTCACGGTAGTGTTCGAGAAGTTCGTCGGCTGGCAAACCGGCTCAGACTGATGCCCGCCGCCGACTAGATCCTCGGCCCCGGGATCTTCACGGGGACCGAAACGCGAGACCGCGCGTCCGCCCGCCCGACTTCGGATCCCCTTCCCGCGCCGGCGAGTGGTCCGGTAGGTTTACCGCCGTCGACGCCCCGCCATTCGCACATGAGCCTCGAGGTCGCCGTCGCCGTTCCGTTTAAACACCGCGCCAAGGAGCGGCTGGGAGAGGGCGAGTTCGTCGTCGCGCTGTCGCTCGATCGCGACTGGTTCTCGCCGGATCAGGCGAAGCGGCTCGTCGACGTCGCGGTCGGTCGCGGGCTAGTGGACGAGGAGGACGGCGACCTCGTCGCGCGGTTCGACCCGGACGAGGTGCTCGTTCCCGAGGGGTTCACGCCCGACGAGTCGATCCTCCGCGAGCAGTCAACCTTCGAGACCGCCCTCGACGCCGTCGTCGCGGCCGGGATTGAAAAGCAGCGCGCCGTCGCCGAGATCAACGAGCGGCAGCGCGCGCTCGCGATCACCATCGAGGCGGCCGCGGTCCTCGTCGCGAAGGAGCACGGCGCCGCGGTCGATCACCTCGCGACCGACGTGCGCGAGGGGCTTTCGGCCGCCGCCGAGGGAAGCGGGAACGGCAGCGTCGACGACGCCAGCGCTGCGGTCGATCCCGCGGGTGACGCCTGATGGTCGCGGACCGCCTGACCGACGGCGTCCGGATCGGACAGCTGCTCGCCTCGGAGGTGTCCGGCAACGAGGGACGCCTGCGGGACCTCGCGCTCGCCGACGCCGACCCCGACGTGGAGCCGACGGCCGACGGCGCGCTCGCGTACCGGGTGGTCCGCGGCGGCGAGGGAGGCGCGGGGGACGGCGACGAGGCCGACCGAGACCTCGTCGCCGAGGCGTACGTCCAGCCGGACCGGCTCCGGATCGAGTTCGTCGCGGGCGCCGGTGGGGAAGCCGCCGCGCGCGATGCGGACGACGCCCCCGGCCTCCCCGCAGTCGCCGCCGACGCCGCCGAGCGGGAGGGCCTCCGGGTCAGACCGAAGGCGGTCCGGCCGCCCCGGACGCTGGTCTTCGTCGAGGACGGCGCGCAGGTGAAGCGGGCGCTGCCGGTGTTCGAGGCCGTCGTCGACGCGACCGGAAACCGGGAGTAACGCCGCGGCTCGGCGCCTCAGTCCGACCGCCCGCCGTCGCCCATCGCGACGTTGCGCGCGCCCGCCGCCGACGGGTCGTCGGTCGACTCCCCGCCGACTTCGAACTTCCGGAGCAGCGCCCGAAGCCGCTCGGCCTGTTCGGCGAGGGAGCCGGCCTCGGCGGTCGCCTGCGACATCGCGGCGAGCTGCTCGTCGGCCGCCGCGCTGACCTCGTCGGCCTCGTCGGCGGTCGACCGACTGATCCCCGCCACCTCTTCGACCATCGACACCGTCTCCTCGGTGCTCGCGGCCTGGTCGTCGGTCGCCTTGCTGATCTCGCGGATCCCGTCGTCGGTCTCGCCGGCGTTTGCCGCCACCTCGGCGAACGCGTCGGCGGCGTCTTCGACCGCACCGGCACCGGCCTCCATGTGCTCTTCGGCGGTGCGGACCTCCTCGACGGTCGCCTGCGTCTGCGCCTGCGTGCCGGCGATGAGCTCCTCGATCTCTTGGGCCGCCTCCTGGGTCTCCTCGGCCAGCTGTTTCACCTCGTCGGCGACGACCGCGAACCCGTCGCTCCCGCCGCCAGCGCCGCCGGCGCGGGCGGCCTCGATGTTGGCGTTCAAGGCGAGCAGGTTCGTCTGCTCGGCGATGTCGCCGATGAGGTCGACGATCTCGCCGATGTCCTCCATCCGCTCGTCGAGGACCCTGACCTTCTCGGCCGTCTCGCCGATCGCGTCCTGCGACTCCCGGACGCTGTCGATCGCCTCGCCGGCGGTGTCCTGTCCCTCGTCGGCGATCGACGCCGTCTCCTGGGCCGCGTCGGCGACCGTCTCGGTCGAGGAGGCGACCTCCTCGATCGTCGCCGAGAGGTTGTTCATCTCGCCGGAGACCCGTTCGAGCATCTCGCGCTGGTCGGCGGCGCCCTCGGCGATCTCCGCGACCGACCGACTCACGTCCTCGCTGCGCGCCTCGGCCGTGTCCACGCCCGCGACCGTCTTCTCGCTGCCCGCGGACACCTCGCCGGCGAACGACTGCACGTCTCGCATCGTCGCCTCGATGTCGTCCATCATCCCGTTGAACGCCGCGCCGATCTGCTCCATGGCCTCGCTCTCGCCGTCGGCGTCCAGCCGGGCCGTGAGGTCGCCGTCGGCCGCGCGCTCCATCGTCGCGCTGTAGTCGTCGGCCTTCCGTTCGAGGTGTCGGTTCAGCCGTTCGACCTCCTCGCGGCGCTTCTCGACCTCCGCCTTCGCCGCCTCGACGTCCTGGATCTCCGCCTTCTGCTCGGACACCAGATCGAGCTGGCGCTGCGCCTCCTCGCGCGACTTCTCGATGGAGTACCAGTTGACCATCAGCGCGAGCGCGAGCCCGGTGATGAACACCGCGTGGATCCCGCCCCAGACGATCGGGTTCGCGATCGCGGCGGGGTGGTTGTACACGAGACTGGAGTCGATGAGGCTGAACGCGCCGTGGCCGAGCGCGACGTACAGCATGCCGACGGCGAACGGGAGCCAGTCCTCGTACAGCGCGAGGACGGCGACGAACACGAAGAAGTGGAAGTGCGCCTCGATGTACCCCCCGGAGAGCTTGACGAGCGCCATCGACACCGTCATCGCGCTGAACGCCGCGAGCACGGTCCGCTGACGGCGCCCCAGCCGCGACCAGTTCGCCAGCGCCGCGGTGCCGAAGATGAGGGCGGTGAACCCGCCGAGCATCCACGCGGGCGTCGCGGGGATCTGCGCGCCGGTGAACGATTCGGTCCCCGAGTAGAGTCCCAGCGCGATGAGCAGCGGCACCTGGACGGCGATCGCGATCAGGATGTTCCGGTGGCGTCCGCGCCACATCGCGGACGGCATGGACGTGCCGTCCGGAACGTACCGGATGATCTCTCGGACCTTCGCTACCGGCCCCGACGGCCCCCCTTCCTTCATTCCCGACGGGCTGTGGTTCCCCCCCTCCGACCCGACCGTTGATTCGGCCATGATCGTGAGAGCGCGGATCCGGCAAAGAAGGTTGGTGCCCGAGTATTCATTCTGATATCCCGAGACCGGCGCTCTCAAACGCGTTTAGGCGGTTCCGTGTCTATCGGCGAGACGGAGCCGCGGCCGAACGCTTTTAAGTCACCTCGGCCCGCAGTACGGCCGTGACGCTCGATCCGATCCACGTCGAGAACATCGCGCGGCTCGCGTACGGCATCGCGGGCGACGTGGACACGACCGATCACGACGACCTCGCGGGACGGGTGTGGCGCGACTGGCTCCCCGAGCTCCGCCGCGACGGCCGGGTCGTGATCGAACCCGTCGACGGGCACGAGCGCCGGCGGGCGCCGATCGACGACGCCGCCCTCGCCGACCGCCCGTTCGAGACGGTCCACGGGCTCGACTCCGGCACGATCAACCCGACCACGTTCAAGAACGGCCTCGTCGTCGACGTGGCCCACGCCGCGATGGCGAGCGCGCCGAGCGACCTGGATCTCCACCGCGACCGGACGATCGTCGCGACGGTCCACGCCGGCGACTCGACCGCGAGCTTCGACGGCGAGTGGCGCGAGCGCGACGACGGCCACACCCGCCAGCGGGTGCTCCACGCCCCGCGGGTGAACCGGTACGCCGAGGGAGTCGTCCACGCGCTCGCCCTGTACCTGGCCGAGGGGACGCACGCGCTCGACCACGCCAACGAGGTCGACGACCTGCTCGTGTTGGACGGTCCGATATACCCGAAGGAGCTGTTCACGTGGGACGACCGCAACCCCGAACTCGGCGCGCTCGCCCGCGAGGCGAAGCCCCGCGCCGTGGTCGAGAAGTACGTCCGACTCGTCGAGCGGTTCGTCGAGCGCGACGTGCCGCTGGCCGGCTTCGTGAAGAACCCCTCCAGCGGAACGATCGTCCGTGCGCTGGCCCGGAAGGGGGTCGAACCGCCGTGGCCCGACGATACGGCGCTTTTCACCCGACTCCTGGAGCGCCGCGAGGGCGACGGGGAGGGCGAGCGGGGCGGCGCCTCTGGAGACGGCGGCGCCCCTGGAGACGGCGCCCGCGACGGCCGACCCGACCGCGTCGACGACGAGCTCACCTTCACCACGTGGTTCCGCAGTCGTGGCGGCGCCGACGCGACGATGGCCGCCGACGGCGACGCGCTCGGGATCGAGCGCGAGCTCGACCCGGAGCTGTACGAGCCGACGTTCATGGTCGTGTACGACCCCCGGACCGACGTGACCTACAAGCTGGAGGCGCCGTACGCGTTCGCACGCAACCCCGAGGTCCGCGACCGGCTCACCCGGCAGGTCCTCGCCGACGTGGCGACGACGCGGGGGCCGCCGGAGGCGGTCGGCAAGGCCGACGAACTGGCGCGGATATCGGCGACGGAGAAGGCCGCGCTCCGTCGGAAGTTCGAGGAGCGCTTCGACAGCGACCAGCAGGCGACGTACGACGACCGGCGGTGGGGAAAGGAGCCGTACTGAATCGGGCGGGGGCCTCTCAGCGAGGGGTCACAGCACGCCCCGCAGGAGCCCCGCGAAGATTATCGCGTTATACAGGCCGTGCGCGAGCCCCGGCACTAGGACGTTCTGCGTCCGCTCGTAGAGCACGCCGAGGATCGCGCCGAGGATCACCGTCACGCCCATGTACGCGACCTGTTCGACGGTGCTTCCCTCGACGTTCCCGTGGAGCACTCCGAACATGAGGGCCGCGATGAGGATCGCCGGAGCGGCGTCAAGCGACCGTCGGAGCCCGCCCTGGACGACGCCGCGGAGCAGCAACTCTTCCGCGGGGCCCACGACGAAAAGCGAGACGACGATCATCGCCGTGTAGTAGACCACCGGGTCGCCGGCGGCGATCGTGGCCGGGTTCTCTCCGGTCCGGAACCCGAACTCGCGGAGCGTGAGGAGGAGGCCGATCTGGAGGCCGTAGAGGAGGACCGCGGACCCCACGATGAGCCCGGCTTCCCGGAGCGACGGGAGGGAGACCGACACGAGGTCCTGCTGGTCCGTGATCACGAGGTAGCCGACCACGGCGGGGAGGAATCCAACGAAGTTGGCGACGGTCTGGAGGAGCGTGAACGCGTTCGTCTCGGGTGCGACGATCCCGACGCCGACCGCGACAGAAGTGGCCAGTTGGCCGATCAGGCCGCCCACGACGAGCCCGAAAACGAGCGCGAAGACGGCGCTCGCGGCGTGGATCAGTTCGGCCGGAACCGAGAGGTCGTCTGTCATCGGCGATGATTAGACGCACGGTGTGTTAGGCGCTCCGGAAGCCCACGCGATTGCATCGGATCGACCACCTCTACTTCAGGAGCCGTCGATGCGCAGTTCGCGCTTGTCGGCCACGGCGTCGGCCTCGGGGAAGTCGCCGCCGCCGAGCAGTCCACGGGCGGCCTTCTTCCCCCACTCGACCGCGGGTTGGGTGAACGTCGAGACGCTCGCGAGCTCGCCGTACAGGACGCAGGCGGCCTCCATCCCGTACAGGAGCTCCCCCAGGGCCCGCTCGTCGACGCGGTCGATCTCGACTCGGAGGTTCGGCACGTCGGCGGCCGCGAGACTCGCCTCGGTCGCCTCGAACTCGGCGTCGAGCAGGTCGCCGAGCGACGAGCCGCCGAGGTACGCCAGCCCGTCGAGGTTGGTCTCCGGGATCTCGCTTTCGGCGCGCTCGGTCGGCCGGATCAGGGAGACGAGCTTGTCCGGCGGGCCGGCGCGGTATAACTGGAGCTGCGAGTGCTGGTCGGTCGCGCCGAGCGCGCGGGCGGGGGTCTGGCCGAGCCCGTCCTTCCCGAGGCTCTCGGCCCACAGCTGGGCGAACCACTCCGCGAACGTCTCCAGCGACTCCGCGTACGGCATCACGGCGTTGGTGAGCGCGCCGCGCTCGGCGAGCGCGTACGCCGCCGCGCCGTAGGCGTACGCGGGCGTCTCGAACAGCGACCCCGACAGGCTCGCCATCCCGTCGCGTCCGCCCGCGAGGACCGCCTCGACGTCGTGGCCCTGCAGCGCCGGCACCGCGAGCCCGACCGTCGAGAGCGCGGAGAAGCGCCCCGGCACCCCGTCGGGCACGTCGAGCGCGGGGAGGTCGTGGGCGTCGGCGAGCGCGCGGAGGTTCCCCTCCTCGCCGGTCGTGACGAGGGTGCGCTCGGTCCAGTCGACGCCCGCCTCGGTCATCGCCTCGCGGACGACGAGGAAGTTCGCGAGCGTCTCCGCGGTCGTTCCCGACTTCGAGACGACGTTGACGACGGTGTCGGCGAGCGGGAGGTCGGAGAGCAACGCGTCGACCGCGTCCGGGTCGACGTTGTCGAGGAAGTACGCGTCCACGTCGCTGTCGAGGGCGTTCGCGAGCGTCGCCGCCCCGAGCGCGCTCCCCCCGATCCCGACCGTCAGGACCGCCTCGGGGCGGTCGAACCGGTCGGTCGCCGCCCGGATCGCGTCCGGGTCGGTCGTCTCCGGCAGGTTCAGGGCGGCGTAGCCGAACTCGTCGTCGGCCATGCCGGCGGCGATCCGGTCGTGTGCGCCTGCGACCCGCGAGTCGAGGCGCTCCAGGGTCTCCTCTGTGAGCCCCGGTGTCGTGTCTAAGGCGTTGCCGAGGTCGACGTGCATACCGAGACGTGCGCGCGACCGGGACTTAAGAGTGGGTTCCCGCGCGGCGCGTCACCGGCGGAGCGGTGTCCGGCTCACCGCGACGGGGTCGGCGGCTGCAGATCGCGCTGGAACTCGTCGAACCGGTCGAGGTCGTCGGGGAGGTCGTACTCGATCTCGCGCTCGTCCTGGTTGTCCGGGAGCCGGCCGTCCTCCAGCTCGTCGGCGACCTCCTCCCAGCCCGGTTTCACGCGGACGCTCCGGGCGGGAGAGCCGACGACGACGTGGTGGTCGGGCACGTCGCCCTGCACGACCGAACGCGCGCCGACGACGCTGTTCTCACCGACTCGGCAGCCGGCGCGCACCATGGCGTCGTAGGTGACGCGCGCGTCGTCTTCGACGATCGTGTGGAAGTTCCGGACCTCGGTCTGGTCGACGAGGTCGTGGTCGTGGCTGTAGAGGTGGACCCCGTCGGAGACCGACGCGCGGTCGCCGATCGTCAGCTTCCCGCGGTCGTCGAGGTGCACGTCGTCGTGGATCACGACGTTGTCACCGATCTCGATGTTGTGGCCGTAGGTGACGGAGATCCCCTTGAAAAAGCGGCAGTCGTCCCCGCACTCGGCGAACAGGTGGTTGCCGAGCATCTGGCGGAACCGGAGCGCGAACTCGACGTTGTCGGCCATCGGCGTGGCGTCGAACTGCCGCCAGAGCCACTGGAGGTGCTTCGAGCGCTGGAACCGGTCCTCGTCCTTCTCGGCGTAGTACTCCGACTCCAGCGTGGCGTTACACGGGTCGTACCCCTGCAGGCGCACGCGCTCGGCTTTCGACACGGACTCGCCGTCCTGCCACGCCTCCCAGCGCTCGCGGTCGCCGTGGAGGTCGATCAGCGTGTCTCGGACGACCTCACAGGTGTCCTCCTCCGAGGAGAGCCGCTCATCTACCTCATCGATGAACCCTCGGACCCCGGCCTCCGCACCGTCGGGCAGGGAGACGTGTCGCTTTGTCATCGTCGCTTCTTCGTCGCCGTGCCCCAAAGGGATTCGGTTGTGCGACGTGCGCGTCACGCCGGTCCTATCCGGGAGCGGTCGGTCTTATAAATCCGATCCGCGGTCCCGGCGCGTGGGGGAGACCGCACCCGCTAAGTGTCCCGATCCCGAAGGACGGGTATGCAGCACCGCGAACTCGGGAACTCCGGCGTCGAGGTCTCGGAGATCGGCTTCGGCGCGTGGGTCGTCGGCACCGACTGGTGGGGCGACCGCTCGGACGAACAGGCGGTCGGCATGGTCGAGGACGCGCTGGACGCGGGCGTCACCTACGTCGACACCGGCGACGTGTACGGCCACGGCGACAGCGAGGAGATCATCGGGCGGGCGATCGACGGCCGGCGCGACGAGGTGACGCTCGCGACGAAGATCGGCTACGACTTCTACGACAACCCGCAGGCCGGCCACGGCGAACTCCCCAAGGAGCTGACCGAGGAGTACCTCACCGAGGCGTTCGAGGCCTCGCTCGACCGGCTCGACACCGACCACGTCGACCTGCTCCAGCTCCACAACGCCAACGTCGACGAGGTCACCCCCGAGGTTCGGGACCTCCTCCGCGAGTGGAAGGCCGACGGGCGCGTCCGCGCGCTCGGGTGGGCTCTCGGTCCCTCGATCGGCTGGCTCGCCGAGGGCGACGCCGCCGTCGAGTACGACGAGTTCGACGCGGTCCAGACCGTCTTCAACCTCTTCGAACAGGAGCCGGGGCGCCACTTCGTCGACACCGTCCGCGAGAGCGACTCGGAAACCTCGGTCATCGCCCGCGTCCCGCACTCCTCCGGCCTCCTCAACGAGCAGGTGACGCCCGACACCGTCCTCGAAGACGGCGACCACCGCTCGCACCGCCCGGCGGAGTGGTACGAAGCCGGCTGGGAGAAGGTCGAGGCGATCCGCTTCCTCGAAGACCCCGACCACGCCGATGGGACTCGCACGATGGCGCAGGCCGCGATCCGCTGGCTGCTCGCGCACGACGAGGTCGCTTCCGTCACGCCGACGTTCCGCGACGGCGACGACATCGCCGAGTGGAGCGCCGCGAGCGACGTACCGTCCCTCTCCGACGCCGAGTACGACCGGGTCCAGGAGCTGTACGCGCGCAACTTCGACATCGACCGCGACGACGGGATGGACGCCCTCCGGACCTCCGTCGACGGCGAGGACATCGAGGCCGCCGGCCTCGATAAACGCGCCGCGTCGTACTGAGCGGTCGACCCTCCCGTTTCTCGTCGAGACCGCGGGACAGCGGCGGCTCATCGGCATTTTTAACCACTTTCACCGCGGACGTGACACGGTTGCCACGGCCGCGGGCGACGAGGCCGCAAACGTATCTCGCGAGCGCCGTCGCTCGGCGGCTTGAACGTGGTGGCTCGGTGGAAACTGATCGTCACAAGGGGCTCAGAGGGGGTAACGGATCGTCATGGCCACCACGCTCGAAGATACTCGCTGGAGGTTATAAAGCAACCGCGATGGTCGTTCTCGCCGATCGGACGGTGACCGCTCGCTTCGCGGCCCCTCGCTTCGCGTCGACAGACGGCTCGCGGTCGCCCAAGCGCGAGGGGCGTACCCCTCCTCGGTGCGAGCGGGCGAACAGGGCACCGAATCGCGAACGAGCCCTCGACCGCGGCCACGCTGTCACCGGCGTCGGAACCGGCTACTGAGTCCCGTTGGGTGCGACCGATCGCTCCGCTACCTACCGATCTCTCCACACACCTCGTCCGCGAACGTCTCCATCGCCGCCTCGGGGTCGTCGCCGCGCAGGCCGACGATCACGTGGTCGACGCCGAACTCGTCGAGCCGTCGAAAGTAGTCGCGGAACCACTCGGCGCCGGCGCGGTAGCCGAGGTGGAGGTGTTCGGGTTCCGCGGTCGGATCGTCGGCGAACTCGACGCCGACGGCGATCGCGAACGGCTTCGCGCCCGCCTGTTCGCGCCACTCCGCCACGTAGCTCCGGAGCGTCTCGTCCGGGAGGTGGTAGAACAGCCAGCCGTCGCCGTGCTCCGCGATCCACTCGGTCGACTGCCGGGCGTTGCCCGTGGGCAGCACCGCGAGCGTCTCCGTCGTCGGCTTCGGGAGCACGTCGAGGTCGCCGTCCAGTTCGCCCCACTCGCCGCCGATCTCGGGGAACTCAGCTCGCCAGCACGCGCGCATCGCCGCGATCCGCTCGCGGACCATCTCGCCCCGCCGCTCGGGGTCGACGCCGAACGCCGGGTACTCGGGGTCGCGGTCGCCGGAGGCGACCCCCAACACGACTCGCCCGTCCGAGAGCCGGTCGACGGTCGCTGCGGACTTCGCGAGGTGGATCGGGTGCCGGAGCGGGAGGACGACGCTCGACGTGCCGAGCGCGACCTCGTCGGTACGGGCGGCGACGTGCGAGAGCAGCGCCCACGGGTCGAACGCCCCGCCTGCGTCGCCGAACTTCGGCCAGTGGGTCGGCACGTCCCGCGCCCAGAGCCCGTCGAAGCCGAGGGCCTCGGCGCGCTCCGCGAGCCGGATCTCCTCGGTGGGATCCGGCGTTCCGCGTCGTTCGCCCGTCAGCGGGAGGCCGAGTCCGAACGTGAGTCCGTCGTCACCGAACAGCTGCCGGAAACCGGCGTTGGCGTGGTCGGGACGCTCCCCCGCGTCGGGACCGGTCATCGTCCCGTCGCCTCGCCGGAGCATCGTCCTGTCTCCTCGCCGGAGCATCGTCCTGTCTCCTCGCCGGAGCATCGTCCTGTCTCCTCGCCGGAGCATCGT
>NZ_AOJE01000015.1 GCF_000337915.1 Halorubrum saccharovorum DSM 1137 | reverse complement strand
TCGCCGGAGCATCGTCCTGTCTCCTCGCCGGAGCATCGTCCTGTCTCCTCGCCGGAGCATCGTCCTGTCTCCTCGCCGGAGCATCGTCCCGTCGCCTCGCCGGAGCCGTCTTGGCGTGATCGCCGCTCCGTTCGCCGCGCGGGGCTCGGTCCCGACGCGGCACCGGAGTCCGGAGCGAGGGCTCGCGTGGCTAACACGACGCTTCTACCCATGGCGACAGCCACGCGGCGAGGACGGATGAAAGCGCGGGACTCACTCGCCGCCGGCGACCCGGCCCGCGACCCGGTCGCGGTCGGTCCGGATCTCCTCGACGATCTCCGCGATCTGCGCCAACACGGGGTAGTTCGTCCCCTCGGTCGCCCCGTACAGGTACTCGTGGAACGACTGTCGATCCGCCCCCTCGCCGGGGTCGTCGATGGTCATCGGCGGGTCGTCGAGCGCGCGCTGCCGCTCGCTGGCCACCTCGTCGCAGTCGTCTTCGAGCCCGCCGAGGCGCTGCCAGATGTCGATCGCCGCGTCCGTTTGATCCCCCTCCACGCCGTCGAGGTGTTCGATGAGGCGACGACGGCGGCGGTCGACGCGGGTCAGCTCGTTCTCGTACCGGGACAGCGTGTCGATCTCCGCGTCGATCGCGTCCGCCAGCGACGACCGGGCGTCGGCGGCCCGCCGGCTCCGCCGCACCAGCGCCGACTGCGCCCCCGCCGAGAGGGTGCCGTTGGAGGCCAGCGCGGTGGCGGTGTCGGGGCCCAGTTCGGCCGCGAGGCTCTCGGAGATCGTCTCGTCGTACTCCTCCCTGTAGTGGGGGAGCGACATCACCGTGTCCCGGTACGCCGCGAGCACGCGCCGGAGCCTGACGTCGTCGGTCCCGTTCCCGCCGTTGACCGCGGAGACCGGGCGGACCGCGGCCGCCGGCCCGTCGAACGACGGCGCGGTCGACGAGGCGGGTGCGGGGTCAAGCCCGGAGATGCGGTCCGCGAACTCCTCGAACGCGGCGCGCTCGTCGAGGACCCGCCGCCGCTCGCTCCGGCACTCGTCCTTCGCGTCGCGGACGTACGTCAGCGCGACGAACGCGACGACGCCGGCGATGACCAACGCGGTGACGACGCCGGGCTCGCTCGCGATCGCGGTGAGGTCACACGAGACGCTGGCACACTCCGCCGTCGTCGGGTCCGCGCTCCGGATCCGAAAGACTCCTGCCGCCCCCTGTCTCGTGCTCATTGTATGCGGTAACACGACACACGTACAAAGTGCTTGTGGCGGATCTCGGCACCTGCTACGACGGTTTCCGGATCCGATTGTTCACTGCCGTTTCGGCGACGGCGGCCGGTTCCCGGCGCCCGGACTACTCCACGACGCCGTCGTCGGTGATCACGGTGTCGACCATGCCGATCGGGGTCGCGTCGTAGCTCGGGTTCTCGATCGTCACGTCCTCGACGGGCTCGCGCATCACCTCGACGGCGTCGCGGAACTCGTTTTCGAACCGGAACTCCTCGATCTGTTTCGCGCCGGAGCCGACCGCG
Organism: Halorubrum saccharovorum DSM 1137; assembly: GCF_000337915.1. GTDB lineage: Archaea > Halobacteriota > Halobacteria > Halobacteriales > Haloferacaceae > Halorubrum > Halorubrum saccharovorum. The sequence continues at coordinate 44,439 of NZ_AOJE01000015.1, read as the reverse complement.
GTCACGGGGACGCCGAGTTCGCGGGCGGTGACGACGAGCGGGAACGTCCCGACGCGGTTGTAGTACGTGCCGCCGGTCATGCAGGTGATCCCGAGGAGGACGCGGTCGCAGTCGCGGAGGGCGTACCCCATCGCGCTGTCGACCACCATCCGGGTGTCGACCCGCGCGATGCCGGCGAGCACGCGGGCGGTCTTCCGGCCGAGGGTGCGCGGGCGCGCCTCCGTGACGTACACCGTCAGGTGGGCGCCGTCGCGGGCCGCGTTCTCGATCGACTCGAGCACCGTCGTCGAGTAGTCGTGGACCAGCAGGGTGTCGCCGTCCTCGATGTGCTCGGCCGCGTTGGCGGCGGCCTCTCCCTTCGCCGTCTCGATGTGGTCGGCGACGCGGTCGATGGTCTCTTCGAGCCGCTGTTTACCGTCCTCGACGCTCGTCGCTTCACCGACCACGGAGCGCTCGACCTCGCGTATCGCGTTGTGGAGCGCGGCGTGGGAGGGGTTCGACCGCCGCAACACCCCCGCGTTGTGTTCGAGGTCGCGCTCGAATTCGTCGACCGCCACGTACTCGCGGTCGAGCAGCTCCGCGAGCGCCCGCGTCGCCTTCACGGCCACCGCCGACGTGCTGTGGGTCCGCATCGCTCGGATCTCGGCGACCGTCTCGTCGATCATACCCTGAGAATCGTCGTCCCACTTCAAAGGGGTTCCGGGGTCTTATCGGACCCAGAGTGCGAGCCCGATCGACGACCGTCGCACCTGACCGTCAGAAACGCCCCAACACTCGGGTCACACGCGGAAAAACCCAATACCCCGTCATCCCGCCCCTACGCGAACGAGACAGGTCCACGAACGGAACAGGTCCACGAACCGAACAGGTCCACGAACGGGTCAGGCGAACAGGTCGCGGGCCTCGCCGACGGCCTCGACCAGGGCGTCGACCTCCTCGACGGTGTTGTAGAGGTAGAAGGAGGCGCGCGCGGAGGCGGCGACGCCGAGTTCGTCGTGAAGCGGCTGCGTGCAGTGGTCGCCGGCTCGGATCGCGACCCCGTAGTCGTTGAGGATGCTGGAGAGGTCGTGGGCGTGGACGCCCTCGACGTTGAACGCGACGAGCCCGCCGCGGTCGTGGCCCGGCGGGCCGTAGATCTCCACGCCGCCGAGGGCGGTCAATTCGTCGTACGCGTACTCGGCCAGCAGGTCCTCGTGGGCCTGCACGTTCTCCATGCCGATCTCCTCGAGGTACTCGATCGCGGCCGCGAAGGCGATCCCCTGCGCGATCGACGGCGTCCCGGCCTCGAACTTCCACGGGAGGTCCTCCCACGTGGAGTCCTCGAAGGAGACCCGCCGGATCATGTCGCCGCCGTAGAGGTACGGCTCCATCTCGTCGAGGATCTCCTCGCGGCCGTACAGCGCCCCGATCCCGGTCGGGCCGCACATCTTGTGGCCGGAGAACGCGAGGAAGTCGACCCCGAGGTCCTCGACGTCGACCGGGCGAGTCGGGACCGACTGCGCGCCGTCCGCGAAGACGTACGCGTCGTGGTCGTGGGCCATCGCCGCGATCTCGGGGATCGGGTTGACGGTGCCCAGCGTGTTCGAGACGTGGACGACAGACACCATCTGCGTGTCGTCGTCGATCAGGGTCGCGGCGTGCTCCATGTCGAGCCGGCCCTCGTCGGTCACCTCGACGAACCGCACGTCGGCGCCCGTGCGCTTTCCGATCTGCTGCCACGTGACGAGCGAGGCGTGGTGTTCCATCTGCGTGAGGACGACGTTGTCCTCCGGTCCGAGCTCGTTGAGTCCCCAGGCGTACGCGACGAGGTTCATCGCCTCGGTGGTGTTCTTCGTGAAGACGATCTCCTCGCGGCCCGACGCGCCGACGAAGTCGGCGACGGTGTCGTGGGCCTGCTCGTAGGCGACGGAGGCCTCCTGGCTCAGCTGGTGGATCCCGCGGTGGACGTTGGCGTTGTAGCCGCGGTAGTAGTCCGCGATCGTGTCGACGACCGGGTCCGGCGTGTGCGAGGTCGCCGCGCTGTCGAGGTAGACGAGCGGGGTGTCGTCGCCCGCCCCCTCGCCCGGCGACTCCGGATCGCCGCCGACCTTCCGATCGAGGATCGGGAAGTCGGCGCGGACGGCCTCGATATCGAACGGGTACTGTTCCTGAACTCCCATTACCCGGATCTGGGCCCCGAGCACTAACACACCTTCGGTCCGGTACGTGTTGCCAGTGTCTCAGAGGTGTATTTTGTGAACCCCGTCGCCGGTTCGGCCGTATCGACCCTGTTGTGGTCTCTCATACAAGAGAGTACGTTTCGTGTGTTCTGTGAAATACGAAGAGTACATTTCGTCTGTTCTTCGGTTCCGTATCTAATTGCGGACTTACGGCTGAAAACTTCACTCAGCGGGTCTGCTCAGCGATCTTCTTCCGTGTTTGGACAACGATGTTCGGATCGAGATCCAGTTCGTACTCGTAGTACTGTCCGCCACTTCGCCCCTGATTCTGTTCGTGCCGGATGAGAAAGCCGAGCATATGGAGGTCGGAGAGGCGGTCCTGCACGCTTTTCAAAGTCGTCAACGGTGACGCCCCGTGGGCGTCGGCAACCGTCTCGTATACCGTCTGAATCTCTTTGGACCGTGCCGGAAGTTCACCTTCCTTGGCCAGCGTAGCGATCGCTTCGAGAATATACTGGGCGTGCTCGGTCTGATCACGGATCTTGTTCTGGAGACGGCCCCGCTGGACGAGCGTCCGTAACCGTTCGATGTGATCGTCGATCACGTGTCGGTCACCCTCCCGTTCTGCGATTTCGGATCCGACACGAACTGTGATCATTCCGGAGAACACACGAAACGTACTCTCTCAATGTCAGCGACAGCTCAGATAGCTTCAGGTCACGACCGAACTAGTGCGCTTTTGAACGCGGGGGGCCTCGATCCGGGTATGACCGATACGCTCAGGCTCGCCACGCGCGGGTCGGACCTGGCACTCCGGCAGGCCGGGACCGTCCGCGACGCCCTGTCGAGCCGCCGACGCGACGTGGAGCTCCGGCGCGTCGAGACCCGCGGCGACCAGATCCCCGACGAGCTGATCCACCGCCTCGGCAGGACCGGCGCCTTCGTCCGCGCGCTCGACGAGGAGGTGCTCGACGGCGACGCCGACCTCGCCGTCCACTCCCTGAAGGACGTGCCCACCGAGGGGATGGGCGACATGGTCGTCGCCGGCGTCCCCGAGCGCGCGCCCTCCGGCGACGTGCTCGTCCACCCCGACGGCCTCGGCATCGAGGACCTCCCGTCCGGCTCCGTCGTCGGGACCGGATCGCTCCGCCGGACCGCCCAGATCAAGGCCGCGCGGCCGGATCTGACCGTCGAACCACTCCGCGGCAACGTCGACACCCGGATCGAGAAACTGCTCGCGCCCCGGCTGCAGGCGGAGCACGAACGCCGGCTGATCGCCTCGGGCGAGGCGCGCGCGGCGACGGCTGAAGAGGGCGGAGAGAGCGGCGAGGAGGGAGACGGCGAGACCGACGCCGACGAACCGAACTGGGACGCTCTCGGCGACGACGAAGGCGGCGACGGCGGCGAAGGGGACAGCGAGGGAGACGACGTCGACGAGGAGTTCGATCAGACCGTCGAGGAGTGGTTCGACTCGCTCTCGGACCTCGAACGCGCGGCGATGGAGCGGAAAGTCGAGACGGAGTACGACGCCATCGTCCTCGCGGAGGCGGGACTCCGGCGCTCGGAGCTGTTCTACGAGGTGGAGACGACGCGGCTCCCCCGAGAGGAGTTCGTCCCCGCGGCCGGGCAGGGCGCCATCGCCGTCACCGCGACCGACCCCGACGTGATCGAGGACGTGCGCTCCGCGGTCGACCACCCGCGGACCCGGGTGGCCGTCACCGTCGAGCGCACGATCCTCGGCGAACTCAACGGGGGGTGTGTCGCCCCGATCGGCGTCTCGGCGCTCGTGCAGGGCGAGCACGTCCACACCCGCGTCCGCGTGCTCTCGACCGACGGCACCGAGGAGGTGGCCGACACCCGCGACCTCCCGATCCGGTCGCACGCGAAGGCCGCCGAGGAGTTCGCGGCGGACTTAGCCGACAGGGGCGCGGCGGACCTGATCGCGGCGGCCCGCGAGGAGACCGAGGGCGGCGCCGACGAGGGGACTCGGGTAGGGACCGAGGAGGAGGCGGCCGATGAGTGAGGGGGACGCGGCGGCGCCGCCGAGCGACGGGCGAACCGACGACGACCTCGGCACCGTCTACCTCGTGGGCTCCGGCCCGGGCGACCCGGACCTGCTGACGGTGAAGGCCGCCGATCTGATCGAGTCGGCCGACGTGGTGCTCCACGACAAGCTCCCCGGCCCGGAGATCCTCGGGCGGATCCCCGAGGCGAAGCGCGAGGACGTGGGGAAGCGCGCCGGCGGCGAGTGGACCCCGCAGGAGTACACGAACCGGCGGCTCGTCGAGCTGGCGCGCGAGGGGAAGTCGGTCGTCCGTCTGAAAGGCGGCGACCCGTTCGTTTTCGGGCGGGGCGGCGAAGAGGCCGAACACCTCGCCGAAGCGGGAATTCCCTTCGAGGTCGTCCCCGGCGTCACCTCCGCGATCGCGGGCCCCGCGGTCGCCGGGATCCCGGTGACGCACCGCGACCACGCCTCCTCCGTCTCCTTCGTCACGGGCCACGAGGACCCGACGAAGGAGGAGTCTGCGGTCGACTGGGAGGCGCTCGCCGCGACCGGCGGCACCGTCGTCGTGCTGATGGGCGTCGGCAAGCTCCCGGCGTACACCGCGGAGCTCCGCGACGCCGGCCTCGGCGGCGACACCCCGGTCGCGCTGGTCGAGCGCGCGACGTGGGCCGACATGCGCGTCGCCACCGGAACCCTCGACACGATCGTCGAGGTCCGCGACGAGGCGGGGATCGAGCCGCCCGCGATCACCGTGATCGGCGACGTGGCCGCGACGCGCGACCGGGTCGTCGAGTTCCTCCGGAACGAGGGTGAGGGAGGTGGCGACGCGTGAGTGACGACGCCCCCGCGACCGACGAACCCGACGCCCTCGACGCCTCCGACGCCCCCGCAGTCGCCGTCTTCCGTCCCGCCGACGAGCGGATCGAGGACGCGGAGTCGCTCCTGGCGTCGCTCGGAGCCGATCCGGTCGCCGACCCGATGCTCGCGGTCGATCCGACGGGCGAGACCCCCGGCGACGAGCCGTACGTCGTCCTCACGAGTAAGACGGGCGTCGAGCTCGCCGCCGAGGCGGGCTGGGAGCCGGGCGACGCGACCCTCGTCGCCATCGGTCCCGCGACCGCGGACGCGGCGCGGGCGGCGGGCTGGACCGTGGACCTCGTGCCGGACGAGTACACCTCCGCAGGACTGGTGGCGGCGCTGGAGGATCGCGTCGACGGCGAGCGCGTCGAGGTGGCGCGCTCGGACCACGGCAGCGACGTGCTCTTGACGGGGCTCCGCGAGGCGGGCGCGACCGTGACCGAGACGGTGCTCTACCGGCTGACGCGCCCGGAAGAGGCCGGCGAGTCGGTCGTGTTGGCCGCCGCGGGCGAACTCGACGCCGCGGCGTTCACCTCGTCGCTCACGGTGACCCACTTCCTCGACGCCGCGGCGGAGCGCGGGGTCCGCGAGGCGGCGATCGCTGGGCTGAACGACGCGGTCGTGGGCGCGATCGGACCGCCAACCGCTGAGACGGCCGCGGAGGGCGGAATCGACGTCGACGTGGTCCCCGACGACGCCGACTTCGATGCGCTCGCGCGGGCCGTCGTCGACGCAGCCGACCGAGACGGTGAAGCGGGCGGCGAGAGACGAGACTAGAGGCGATCGAGCGGCCGGCCCGTCCAACGATTCGTTCGAACCGATAGGTCTCACGATCGATAGCGAGACGTGACTTCTCGTCGTATCCGAGAGAACGACGGGAGATTCGGCCACGAACGACGGCTCCGTGCGATTTCAGTCGCGTCTCATTCTCACCCTCTAAATATCTACTATGATATTTTCCTCCGCGGGTTTATTAGCCGACAGGTGAGAACAGATACCATGGAACCGAGCGAGCGATGGTCGATCCGGGTCGACGACGGAGTGCTCGTCGTCGAGCTCCCACACGGGACGGGTCTCTCCCCGTCGGACGGCGAGTCGCTGCTCGACCGGTGGCGGACGCTCTCCGCCGAGCGGCGAGTGGACGCGGTCGTGCTCGTCGTCCGGACGACGCGCCCCTGCTCGGACGCCGGTCGGCGGACGCTCCGGCTCGCGGCGCGGGCCGCCGCCGACCGCGGCGTGACGCGGTTCGCGGTCGTCGCGGAGCGCCCGAAGCGGCGGTACCTCGAACGGACGATGGACGTGGACGGGATCGACGCCGAGCCGTTCAACGACGCCGCGGCCGCGGTGCAGTGGGCGAAGTGCCCGTCGGAGCCGGCGGCGTCCGTCGCCACCGAGTGAGCGGTCGCCGCCGCTGACGGCTTCATACGCAACAGCCGCGAGAACTCCCCCTACCGACCGCTCTCGACAGCGACGTACATGTCCGTCGCGAGCCGCTCCGCGCGGTCGGCGTCGGCGGACTCGGCGTAGATCCGGATCTTCGGCTCGGTGCCGGAGGGGCGCACGAGCACCCACGCGTCGCCGTAGTCGAGCCGGTAGCCGTCGGTGGTGTTCGGCTCGGCGTCCGCGGTCTCGACGTAGGCGCGCGCGGCAGACAGCATCTCGTCGCGCTCGTCGTCGTCCGCGTACTCGACGTTGCGCCGCACGAAGTGGTAGTCGGTGTACGGCGCGACGACCTCGCTGACGGGCGCCCCGTCTGCGCCCGCGAGCAGCTCGAGGAACCGGGCGCCGATGTACGCGCCGTCCCGCGAGAGCCGGTACGGCGGGAAGAACAGCCCGCCGTTCCCCTCGCCGGCGACGGGGACGTTCGTCCCCTCCTCGTGGAGTTCTCGCGTCCGAGTGATGATGTTCGTCGCCCCGATGGGCGTGAGTTCGAGGTCGGCGTCGTTGGCGTCGCAGACGTCGACGACCCGCTGTGAGACGTTCACCGCGCTGACGACGGCGTCGCCCGGTTCGAGGCAGGCGTCCGCCATCGCCGCGAACGAGGTGTCGCCGTCGACGAACGCGCCCGTCTCGTCGACGAACACCGCTCGGTCCGCGTCGCCGTCGTGAGCGATTCCCACGTCGGCGTCGCTGGTCGCGACGAGCCGCTGGAGGTCGTCGAGGTTCTCCGGCACCGGCTCCGACTCCCGGCCGGGGAAGTGACCGTCGGGCGTCGCGTTCACCGTCAGCACCTCGCAGCCGAGCTCGCGGTAGATCCGCGGCGACGACACCGACGCCGCGCCGTGACCGGGGTCGACCGCGACCGTGAGATCGGCGTCGGCGATCGCCTCGGCGTCGACCGCGTCGATCAGCTGGTCGGCGTAGTCGTCGACGGCGCCCTCGATCCGGGTCGTCGCGCCGGCGTTCCGCCAGTCCGCGTGGTCGTAGTCGTCGTCGAGGACGCGGCGCTCGACGCGTTCGAGCACGTCGACGGAGAGCTCCACGCCGTCGTCGCCGACGAGCTTGATCCCGTTGAACTCCGGCGGGTTGTGTGAAGCGGTGACGAGCACGCAGGGAACCTCCGCGGACTCGCAGTAGTTGCCGACCGCGGGCGTCGGGACGACGCCGAGCCGGTCGACGTCGCAACCGACGGCGGCGAGCCCGCTCGCCGCGGCGTTGGCGAACAGCTCACCGGTGGTGCGGGTGTCGCGGGCGACGGCGACCCGGTCGGCGTCCCAGGTCGTGCCGGCGGCCTTCGCGATGTCGAGGACGAGCTCCGGCGTGAGGTACCGAAGCGCGACTCCGCGAATGCCGCTGGATCCGAACAGCTCCATGGACGGCAATGCGCCGGCCGACGGGAAAGCGGTTCCGAACCGGGGCGGGAGGAGTTCCGAACCGAGACCGGAGCGAGACGTGCTGGCGCACGCTCGGCGCCGACGCGTGCGGTTCAAACCCGTCGCGCCCCAATGGGTCGCATGAAGCGCACGCGACGCGATCTGTTGGCGACGAGCGCGGGGACCCTCACCGCCGCCGGGTCGGTCGGGGTCGCCGGGTGCCTCGACTTCGCCGCGGGCGACGGCCCGCAGGGACCCGAGGGAGTCCCGGAGACGCTGACGTGCGAGGACGACGCGTTCGCCCGGCTGACGGCTCCCTTCGACGAGCCGGTCGAGGGGACCATCGTCGACGCCGGGGGGACGCGGTTCGAGCTGGCGACGGAGGGAAACGCCGAGACGTACGGCCAGTCGATGCGGCTCGTGTTCCGTAACACCGGCGACGAGCCGGCGACGGTCCTCGGCAAGCACGCCTACTCGTTCCAGCGCCAGACGGGCGAGGGGTGGCTCGACGTCCGCGGGTCGCCCACGGGCGAGGCGGTCGAGCTTCCCCGAATCGAGGAGACGCTCGACCCGAGCGGCGCGTACATCTGGTCGATCGACCTCGAAGAAGCGGTGATCGCGTCGGCGGTCCCCGACCGGGAGCTCGCGGTGTGCCCGCCGCTCGGGCCCGGCACGTACCGATTCGTCTACTGGGGGATCCCAGACGCCCCGCCGCTGGGCGCCGAGTTCGAGCTGGTGGGGTAATCGACGCGGCTCGGCCCCCGCGAGCTAAAACGCGGTCCACTCGGTGGGTTTCCCAACCCGACCGCGGACCCGGAACTCCCGGTCGTCGCCCTCGACGCGGGTCTCGACGATCACGTCGAACGGCTCGTGGAGGGTGTGGACCACCTGCTCGTCGTGGGCGGTCGAGTTGACCACGCCGACGAACGGCCACCCCTCTCCCGAGGTCTGGGAGGTCATCACGCGGGTGAACCGGTAGATCCGCTCTGGGTCCCAGTACATCAACAGCTGGGACAGCGAGTAGACCCCGACGGCGCGCTCCCGGCCCGCAGAGGACTCGACCACGTCGGTGAACTTGATCCCGATATCGGTGAGGTTGCCGGCGCTGGCGACGTACTTCGTCGTCGGGGTGTCGTCGCGCTTGTCGCCCTGCTCGTGAGTGATGCAGTCGATGACGATCACGTCGTCGCCGTCGCGGCCCGTGATCGACTCGTAGTCGCCGCGGACCTTCTCCGCGGTGCGCCCGGTGGAGATTATCACCGGGCCGGTCGACCACTCGGCGAGCAGTCGGTTGAACAGGTCGTACTTCCCGCTCATCGGTGGCCCGGTGACGAGCACGCTGTCGGCGTCGAGGACAGCGTCGGGAAGCACGGTCATGTGTCTGGGTTGAGGGGGTATCGGGTAAAACCCTTCCGAGGGATCACTTCCGGAGCATGGACGGGAGGTCGAGCGACGACGGGGGGCCTTCTCGGGGGCGCCTCGTGAGTGTCAGTTCCGTTATCGCTCCGGGGAGGGCGGCCGACACGGGAGAATCGCGCGGGGAGCCGGTGCCGTCGACGAGTTGGTCCCAGACCGCCTCGGCGTCGTCGGCCTCGGCGGCGGCTTCGAGCGCCTTGGTCCGACCCTCGTCGTACGCGAGTTCGATCAGGCTCCGGTCGTACGCGTTCTCGAACGCGGCCAGAACGCGGTCGAGCTCGGTCGGTCGCTTGCTGCCGACGCCGTCGGCGACCCCGAGCGCGAACGCGCGCTCGACCGCCTCCTCGCGGGCGAGGTCGTCCCACTCTGTTCCGAAAGTCCGGTCGTACATCAGTAGTTCACCGTCGCCGCCGAACCGACCCGGATCCCGCCGTCGGTGAACTCAACGCCCTGGATGTCGGTGTTCACGTCGGTCCCGCGCATCTTCAGCACCTGGATCCCGCGCTGCATCCCGTCGTCTTCGAGGTAGTTGTGCATGAAGACGACGCCGTGCGCGAGGTAGTGCTCTTCGGAGTACGCGCTCGGATCGGTCATCTCGGAGATGAGCAGGGTCGTCGCGTCGGTCCGCTTCAGCGAGGAGAGCAGCTGTACCATCGTGTCCTCGTCGTCGTCGAGGAGGAACCGCAACAGCATGGTGGAGTCGAAGACGACCCGGTCGATGTCGCGGGAGTTGATGAAGCCGGTGAGCCGGTTCGTCACCCCCGAGTGGTCTCGCCGCTCGCCCGGTAGGCCGAAGAAGCGTCGGCCGTCCGAGGAGAAGGAGTCGAGGAAGGTGATCCGGTCGCTGTCGAGCGCGCGGTCGAATCCGAACTCGTACCCGCCCATGTCCCGACGGATCCCCTCCTTCGTCTCGTGCATGCTGATGTACAGCACGTCCTCGCCGTTACGAGCGCCCTGCGCGGCGAACTGCGAGCAGAACGTCGTTTTCCCGCTGCCGGGAGGGCCGCTGACAACGTACAGGCGATTCTCCGGGAACCCGCCGTCGACGAGGGCGTCGAACCCGGGAACGCCGCTTGAGGCGCGCATACGGATCGACTTGTCGGTTATCGGATAAGGGTTGCCACCCGGTTCTCACGGGTGAGAACGATCGCGGGACGAGTCGCGGACGGACCGGCGACCGCCGATCGCCGATCGGGGCTCGGACGGACCGGCGACCGCCGATCGCAGATCGGGGCTCGGACGGACCGGTGCGCTACGCTTCGGCCTCCTCGCCCTCCGCGGCGAGGTCGGCGGCGTCGAGGTCTTCGGCCTCTTCGACATCGGGAGAGACCCAGACCACGAAGCGGTCGTCGGACTTGACGATCCCGTTGACTCCCTCGTCGTCGACCGTCGTCGCCTGATCGACGTCTTCCGGGGCAACGTCGCGGACCTGGAACACCTCGTCGACCATCCAGCCGACCGTGCCGCCCTCGTCGATCTCGGTGTCGTCGAACACCACGATCCGCTCGCGGGGGCCCTCCTCCTCGATCGCGAAGAGCGTCTTCGGGTCGACGATCGTGGTCGTGCGGCCCCGCAGGTCCATCACGCCCTCGACGTGGTCGGGGGAGTTGGGGATCCGCGTGAGCTCGCCGGCGTCGACGATCTCGTCGATGACCCCGATGTCCAGACAGTACGTCCCGTCACCCAGTCCGAACTCCAGCACCTTCGTGGGTTCGGCGTCCGTCTCGATGGCTGCCATGGAGGGGACTGCGGCGAAGGGACCAATAACCGTGTCCCCTGAATTATCAGGCGTGATTACCGGGTCCGTGGATTTATGCTGATTCTGGGCCCGCTTCCGTACATGAGTAGGACGACGGATCGGCGAGGCGGTCGCGACGACTCCTTGCGGGTGGTTGTCGTCGACGACTCGCCGTTCATGCGAGGGTTGATCTCCGACCTCTTGACCGACGCGGGGGTCGCGGTCGTCGGCGAGGCGGGCGACGGCGCCGAGGCGCTGTCGGTGGTCGCCGAGACGCGTCCGGATGTCGTGACGATGGACGTCGAGATGCCGGGAATGGGGGGGCTCGAAGCCGTGGAGCGGCTGATGGACGAGACGCCGACGCCCGTGCTGATGCTCTCGGCGCACACCGCCGAGGGCGCGGAGGTGACGTTCGAGGCGCTCGAACGCGGCGCGGTCGACTTCTTCTCGAAGCCCGGCGGCGAGGTGTCGACGGGCGTCTCCCGCGAGTCGGACCGGCTCGTCGAGGCGGTCCGGTCGGTCGCGGGCGCCGACCTCGCCGCGGCGACGCGCGACCGGCGCGAGCGCGAGGCCGCCGAGGGCGGCTCGGGCGCGACGACCGCGAGCGCGTCGGCCCCGTCCGCGTCGACAGCGACCGCCGAGGTCGACGGTCCGCTGACGGTCGTGATCGGCGCGTCGACGGGCGGACCGAACGCGGTCGAGCGCGTCATGGGGGCGTTACCGATGGCAGACTGCCGGGTCGTCATCGTCCAGCACATGCCGGAGGCGTTCACCTCTCGGTTCGCCGACCGCCTCGACGAGGCCTCGGCGTACGACGTGCGCGAGGCGAGCGACGGGGCCCGGATCGGCTCCGGCGAGGCGCTCGTCGCCCGCGGCGGGAGCCACACCCGGATCGACAGCTACCGGTCCGGACGGCTCCGCGTCAAGCTCGACGAGGACGACTCGCAGTCGGTCACGCCCGCCGCCGACGTGACGATGCGCTCGGCCGCCGAGGTCGTCGACGGCCCCCTCGTGGGCGTCGTGTTGACCGGGATGGGCGCCGACGCCTCGGAGGGGATCCGGGCGATGGCCGACGCCGGCGCGCGGACCATCGCGCAGAGCGAGGACACCTGCGTCATCTACGGGATGCCGAAGCGCGCGGTCGAGACGGGCGGCGTCGACGAGGTTCACGACCTCGACGACGTGGCCGGCGCGATCGTGGGGGGTGAGGCCTGATGGACTCCCACCGCGCCGCGTTCGTCGCCGAGGCGGAAGACGGGATCACGGACCTGAACAACGCCCTGCTCGCGCTGGAGGCCGACCCCGAGGACGCCGAGGCGATGGACGACGTGTTCCGCGTCGCCCACACGCTGAAGGGGAACGCCGCGGCGATGGGGTACGAGGACGTCTCCGACTTCGGACACGCCCTCGAAGACCTGCTCGACGCGGTCAGGCAGGGCGACCGTGAGGTGACGCCCGAGCTGATGGACCTGCTCTTCGAGGGGGTGGACACCGTCGAGGCGATGGTGTCGGAGATCGCCGACACGGGCGACGTGTCGACCGACCCCTCCGACCTGGAGAGCCGCCTCCGCGAGATGGAGGAACACGGGACCGTCGGCGGGGAGGACGCCGGCAGCGACGACGGCTCCGACGCCGGCGAGGTCGACGATACTGACGCGGACGACAGCGACGAGGGCGGCGAGGCCGACGAGGGGCCCGCCGAGGAGAGCGACGAGAACACCGAGGACGACGCGGACGCCGTCTCAGTCCCCGAACTCCCCGACGCGGCGGCCGCCCTCGACGGTCCGGTCGTGTACGCGGACGTGACGATCGGCGAGGCCGCGATGGCGGGCGTCGACGCGGCGCTCGTGTTGCAGGCGCTCGACGACCAGTTCGGCGAGCACGTCACGGTCCCCAACCCCGAGGCGCTGGAGGACGGGGAGTACGACGAACGGTTCGACGCCTTCGTCGCCGACGCCGACCCCGCGGTCGTCGCCGAGGGGATCGGCGCGCTCACGCAGGTCGAGTCGATCGCGACGGCGCTGGTCGGAGATAGTGACGAAGGCGGAGAGGCGGACGCGGTCGACTCCGGCGGCGACGCCGAATTGGGTGCAGAGGCCGACGCCGAATCAGGTGTGGGGGCCGACGCCGAATCAGGTGTGGGGGCCGACGCCGAATCGGGTGCAGAGGCCGACGACGACGCGGACGCCGAAGACGGCGCGGAGGCCGACGACGACGCGGACGCCGAAGACGGCGCGGACACCGAAGACGACGCGGACGACGGCTCGTCCGACACCAAATCCGACTCGAAGTCCGGCGACGAGATCAAGTCGATCCGGGTCGACGTCGACCAGGTCGACGAGCTGTACGGGCTCGTCGAGCAGCTGGTGACGAGTCGGATCAAGCTCCGCCGGGAGTTAGAGGAGCTGAACGCGCAGTCGGACGCCTTAGACGAGCTCGACAAGCTCGCCTCCAGCCTGCAGGACACCGCGATGGACATGCGGCTCATCCCGTTCTCCCAGGTGTCGGACTCGTTCCCGCGGCTCGTCCGCGACATCTCGCGGGACCTCGACAAGCGGATCGACTTCGAGATCGAGGGCGACGACGTGGAGCTCGACCGCACCATCCTCACGGAGATGCGCGATCCGCTCGTCCACGTCTTGCGGAACGCGGTCGACCACGGGATCGAGACCCCCGAGGAGCGCGAGGCCGCCGGGAAGGACCCGACCGGGCACGTCAGGCTCACGGCCGAGCGCGAGCGCGACCACGTGATCATCGAGGTCGCCGACGACGGCGGCGGGCTCGACCCCGACCAGCTCCGCGAGAAGGCGGTCGACGAGGGCGTCAAGAGCCGCGAGGCGGTCGAGGCGATGGAGGACGACGAGGTGTACGACCTCGTGTTCCACCCCGGCTTCTCCACCGCGGAGGAGGTGACCGACGTCTCCGGGCGCGGCGTCGGGATGGACGTGGTGCGGACGACCGCCCGCGACCTAGACGGCTCCGTCTCGGTCGAGAGCGAACCGGGCGAGGGGACCACGGTCCGGTTCCGGCTCCCCGTCACCGTCGCCATCGTGAAGGTGATGTTCGTCGACGTGGGCGGGACGGAGTACGGGATCCCGATCAAGTCGATCGCCGAGGTCGCCCGCGCGGACGACATCGAGGAGGTCCACGGCGACGAGATCGTCCGTCACGAGGACGATCTCTATCCCGTGATCCGGCTGAACGAGCGGCTCGCGAACGGCGGCGCCGCGGCGGTCGGGTCGGGTGCCGGCGACGCCACGGAAGTTGACACCGCAGGAGGCGAGTCCGCCTCCGCGACGACCGACGGCGGCGTGACCGACGAGGGGATGCTCGTGCGGATCCGCGAGGAGACGCGGCAGGTCGCGCTCCACTGCGACGCCGTGCTCGATCAGGAGGAAGTGGTCGTGAAACCGCTCGACGGGCCGCTGTCGGGGACGCCGGGCCTCAGCGGCACGGCGGTCCTCGGCGACGGCGACGTCGTGGCCGTCCTCGACGTGGTGAGCCTATGAGCGGCGAGAGCGAGACGGAGTTCGAGGGCGTGCTCAGGCAGATCAACGACACGGTCCCGTTCGAGCCCGGCTACTACAACGAGTCGTACCTCGACCGCCGGATCACCGCCCGGATGCGCCGGCGCGACACCGAGTCGCACGCCGAGTACGAGCGCCTGCTCCGGGAGGACGACGGCGAGCGCGAGGCGCTGATGGACGCGCTCACGATCAACGTGACCGAGTTCTTCCGCAACTCGGAGATGTGGGACGTGCTCCGCGACGTGCTCCGCGAGCGGACGAGCGAGCAGCGCCGGGTCCGCGTCTGGTCGGCCCCTTCGGCCGACGGCCGGGAGCCGTACTCGGTCGCGATGTTAGCCTGCGACGACCCCGAGATCGACGAGTCGCGCGTCGAGGTGCTCGGCTCCGACATCAGCGAAGAGGCGCTCGACAGCGCTCGCGAGGGCGTCTATCACACCACCCGTACGACCGACATCGCGGCCGAACTCGAACCCCTCTCGGACCCCGATCGCTACGTCGAGCGCGACGACGACGCGTTCCGGGTGCGCTCGGCGGTCCAGCGGCTCGTCGACTTCGAGACGCACGACCTGATCCGCGACGGCGCGCGCGACCCGTTCGACGTGGTGTTGTGCCGAAACCTGCTGATCTACATCGACGTGGACCACAAGGGGGCGCTGTTCGACACGCTGGAGGCGTCGCTCGCGGAGGACGGGGTGCTCGTGCTCGGCATGACCGAGAGCGTCCCGCCGGACCGATCGGATCGGTACGAACCGATCGACAAGCGCCGGCGGGTGTTCCGGAGGGTCTGATGTCGCTGTACCAGCACGCGCGGGACGGGAACGCAGACCGGCTCAGGGACGCCATGGGCAGCGACAGCGCCGCGGTCCGGAAGCGCGCGGCCGAGTTCCTCGGCGAGGTCGCCGATACAGGCGACCAGCCGTCGATCGACGTCCTCCTGCGCGCCGCGACCGGCGACGAGGACGCGCAGGTCCGCGGGGCCGCGGTCGACGCGCTCGACGAGATCGGCGAGGCGGCGCTCGAACAGCTCCTCTCGGAGCTCACGGGGACCAAGGGCTCCGAGGCGGAGTGGGTCACCGCCCGGAAGTTCGCCCGCGCGCTGCGGGCCGACCGTCCGGAGCTCCGGATGGCCGCCGCGAACGCGCTCGGTCGCCTGGACGACGACAGCGGCCTCCAACACCTCGTCGAGGCGCTCGACGACGAGGACCCTCGCGTCAGGCTCCGGGCGTGTCAGGCCTGCGGGACCTTCGCCGACCCCCGCGCGGTCCCCGCCCTGACGGAGCGGCTCGACGACGAGCCGCGGGTCCGGCGGGCCGCCGCGAACGCGCTCGGCAACATCGGCACCGATCGGGCGCTCGCCCCTCTCCTGGATCTGCTCGACGACGGGGACGAGTCGCTTCGGCGGATCGCCGCCGGCGCGCTCGGAAAGGCGAACAACCCGGAACCGGTCGAGCCGCTGGCGCGCGCGCTCGGCGACGAGAGCGCGGTGGTGCGCAACGCCGCGGTGTACTCGATCATCGAACTGCTCTCGAACGTGCCGACCCGGCAGAGCCACGCGGTCCGCGACCGGGTCGTCTCCGAACTGAAGCAGGCCGACGACGCGACGGTCGTCGAGCCGCTCGTCGAGATCCTCACGGACGGCCAGCAGAGCCGCCAGCGGCGGAACGCCTCGTGGATCCTGGGCCGCGTCGCCGAGCCGGAGTCGGCGGCCGCCGTCGAGGCGCTCGCGGACGCGCTCGCGGACGACGACCCCCAGACCGCGCAGTTCGCGGCCACCAGCCTCAAGAGCCTCGGCGGACCGATCGTCGAGGACCGACTGCTCGACCGGCTCGGCACCGAACACCCCGAGGACGCCCGCGCGAAGGCGGTGTTCGTGCTCGGGCAGATCGGCGGGCAAGAGACGCTCAACCGGCTCGAAGAGTTCACCGACGACGAGAGCCCCGCGGTCCGGAAGCGGGTGTTCTCCGCGGTCTCGAAGCTCCGGGCGGGGGGGCCGTAAATGTCCGGCGGGAGCGGCGAGTACAAGGTCGCCGACACCCAGGCGCGGTTCGCGGTCGCCGTCCGCGACGGGCGGAAGGTGAGCGACGTCTCGTGGACGCCGGGGCGCGTGCTCCTCTCGAACCGACGGCTGATCTTGGCCGGCAACGACGGAAAGCGCACCGTCCCGCTCTCGGACCTCGAGGGGCTCGGCGGGCGCCACGACGCCAACCAGTCGGTCGCGCGGGTCTCCAACTACGTCAGCTTCGACCTCGGCGATCAGGTGCTGTTGGTCGCCGCCGCCGAGCACGAGGAGTTCGAGCGCGACGTGTACCGCGCGCTGCTCGACCAGCGGACGGTGACCGCGAAACACCCCGCGATCGAGGGCGGCGTCGTCCAGGAGACCGAGTGGGAGCAGGCGCGGGTGAAGATCGACGAGAACGGACTCAACGCGGCCCTAGAGAGCGGCGCGTTCGTGAAGTTCGACCTCGACGACATCAGCGGGCTCGACGCCGCGAAACGCACCGTCAACGGCGAGAAGAAGCCGGTGATCGAGGTGTCGCACACCGACGACGAGGGGACCAGCATCGAGACCCACATCGCGGGCGACCCCAACCGAATGCGGTTCGTCGAGGCGTGGCTCCGGAAGGGCGAGGAGCGGAGTTCGACGAACGTCGACCTCTCCAGCCGCGACCGGGAGGTGTTGATGGCGCTGTACTCCGGGGTCTCGCCCTTCGAGATCCCGTCGTTCCTCGGGATGGACGTCGACGCCGTCGAAGAGACGTTCGAGCGGCTCGTCGACCTCGAAGTGGTCGAGGAGGTGCGGGTGCGCCGCGAGGTGGCGTTGAACTCCCGCGGCCGCAACATCGCCAGCGAGGCGATGAACGAGCAGTGACTGGCGAGCGGCGGTACCGCTGATCGCGACGGCACCGGACCGACTGGCGAGCGGCCGCCGCGGGTCGTCCCCGCAACGGCGGTGCGCCGGGCTCGCCTCGGCCGCCGCGGACCGCGGTCACGTCACGGCCGTGGTGGCCGCGGTATCGGACGACGGGAACGGGGCCGCCAGCCGTCTCCGTGCGGTCGGTGTGCGTCCCGAGAGCGGATCGGGGCCGATATTAAGTCCGTCCGGTGACGAGAGTGACCATGCCGACCGATCGAGCCGCCGCGTCTCTCGACGGCGACGCGAAGGACACGTCGGAGGTGCTGACCGGCCGCCCCGACGAGGGCCCGGGCGGGATCGTCGCGTTCGCACGGGCCGTCGACGGGGTCCCGCTGCCGATCGCCGCGGCGTTCCCGATCGACGCGTGGGTCGGATCCCGAACGATCTCCGACGTGTCCGGGGTGGTCTAATGGGGGCGAGGCGGATCGGGGTCGATGTGGGCGGAACGTTCACCGACGTGGCGCTGTCGCTCGACGGCGACCTCGTGACGGCGAAGGTCCCGAGCACCGCCGACCAGAGCGAGGGCGTGATCGCCGGGATCGAGAAGGCCTGTGCGGAGGCGGGGGTCGACCCGGAGAGCGTGAGCGAGTTCTCGCACGCGATGACCGTCTCGGTCAACGCGCTCCTCGAGGGGGACGGCGCGAGGACCGCGCTCGTCGCGACCGAGGGGTTCCGAGACGTCTTGGAGATCGGCCGACAGGACCGGCCGTCGCTGTACGACCTCGGCGCCGAGAAGCCGACGCCGCTCGTCCCGAGGCGCCGCCGCTTCGAAGTGTCCGAGCGGGCGACGACCGAGGGCATCGAGCGCCCCGTCGACGACGGCGAGGTGCGCGCGATCGCCGAGCGGATCCGAGAGTCGGACGCCGAGTCCGTCGCGGTCTCGCTGCTGCACGCCTATGCGCACCCGGAGAACGAGAAGCGCGTCGCGGAGGTGCTTCGGGAGGAGCTCGACGTGCCCGTGTCGGCCTCGCACGAGGTGCTCGCCGAGTTCCGCGAGTACGAACGCACGTCGACGACCGCCGTCGACGCGTACGTGCGGCCGACGATCGACCGCTACGTCGGCCGTCTCACCGAACGCGCGCGGGACCTCGGCGTGCCCCAGCCGCGGATCATGCAGTCGAACGGGGGTGTCACCGACGCCGACACCGTCAGGCGGAACGCCGTCACGACCGTGCTCTCGGGCCCCGCCGCGGGCGTCGTGGGCGCGAGCGCGATGGCGGCGGGCGAGACCGGCGGGCGGGAGGGGCTCGTCACTTTCGACATGGGCGGCACGTCGAGCGACGTGAGCCTCGTCCGCGACGGCGAGGCCGAACGGACGACGACCGGGGTGATCGGCGAGCGGCCAGTCAAGACGCCCATGGTCGACGTCGAGACCGTCGGGGCGGGCGGGGGGTCGATCGCGTGGGTCGACGCCGGCGGCGCGCTCCGGATCGGTCCGCGATCGGCCGGGGCCGACCCCGGTCCCGCGTGCTACGGGAAGGGCGGGACGGAGCCGACCGTCACCGACGCGAACCTCGTCTTGGGATACATCGGGTCGAGCACGAGCCTCGGCGGCGAACTGTCGCTCGACGAGGACGCCGCCCACGACGCGCTTTCCGGCCTCGCCGAGGAGGCGGGACTGTCCGGGGCGCTGGAGGCCGCTCGCGGGGTCCACCGCGTCGCGAACGCGAACATGACCCGAGCGATCCGCTCGGTGACCGTCGAGCGGGGGCACGACCCGCGGACGTTCGGTCTCGTCGCGTTCGGCGGTGCCGGACCGATGCACGCGATCGCGATCGCGGACGGCCTCGACATCGACCGGGTGGTTATCCCTCCCGCGTCGGGCGTCCTGTCCGCGTACGGGCTGCTCGCGGCCGACGAGAAGCGCGACGCGGTTCGGACGTACCGGCGTCCGCTCTCCGAGCTCGATCCGGACGACGTCGACGCCGTGTACGAGGCGCTGTCCGAGGAGCTGCTTGCGGAGATCAGCGACTCCGACGCGGCGACGGTGCGGTGCGCCGCGGACCTCAGGTACGCCGGGCAGAGCTTCGAGCTCACCGTGGACGTCGCTCGACCGTTCGATCCCGTGGACGCCCGAGAGCGGTTCGCGGCGACCCACGAGGCGGCGTACGGCTACCGGGCGGACGAACCGGTCGATCTGGTGAACTGCCGGGTGACGACCACGGTGGGACGAGACGCGCCGTCGATCGAGTACGCGGCCGACGGCGATCCGCTGTCTGGAACCCGCGAGGCGGCGTTCGCGGGTGAGATCCGCGAGACGCCCGTCTACGAGCGGGATCGGCTGTCGCCGCGGCGCGGGGGCGAGGGCTCACCGACGGTGAGCCCGTCTACCGCGGGGTCCCCCGTCGAGGGGCCGGCCGTCGTCGAGGGGACGGAGAGCACCGTCGTCGTCCCGCCCGGATGGGGCGTTCGGGTGCGCGACGACGGCGCGCTGATCGCGGGGGTGAGCGACGCGTGACCGACGGTCCCGCCGAGCCGAGCGGAGAGCGAGACGGGATCGACCCGGTGACGCTCGAAATCCTCCGGAACCAGCTGGAGAGCGTCGCGACCGAGATGGGGCACGTGCTCATCCGCGGGGCCTACTCGCCGAACATCAAGGAGCGGCAGGACTGCTCGACGGCGCTTTTCGACGCCGACGGCCGCATGGTCGCGCAGGCGGAGCACATCCCGGTCCACCTCGGCGCGATGCCCGACGCGGTCGACGTGGTCCTCGGGAAGGAGCCGAAGCCGGGAGACGTCTTCGTCGTCAACGACCCGTTCGCGGGGGGGACGCACCTCCCGGACATCACGCTGGTCTCGACGATAGCGCCCGACGACGAGGTGATCGGGTTCGCGGTGTCGCGGGCGCACCACGCCGACGTGGGGGGCAGCGCGCCGGGGAGCATGCCGCCGGGGGCACGGGAGATCTACGAGGAGGGGCTCCGACTGCCCGCGGTCCGGCTCGTCGACGGCGGCGAACCGAACGAGGGGGTCCACGACCTGATCCGGGCCAACGTTCGGACGCCGGACGAGCGCGAGGCCGACCTCCGGGCCCAGCGCGCCGCGAACGCGCGTGCGGAGACGCGGGTCGGCGAGCTGCTCGACGAACACGGTTCGGCCCTGATCGACGCGTTCGACGCGGTCATCGGCTACTCCCGCGAGCGCGTCGAATCCGAGATCGAGGCGCTCCCGGACGGCACGTACCGGGCGCGAGACGTCCTCGAAGGCGACGGCGTCACCGACGACGACGTGCCGATCGAGGTGGCCGTCGCCGTCGACGGGGCCTCGATCGACGTCGACTTCGCCGGGACCGCAGACCAGGTTGCGGGGAATCTCAACGCGCCGCTGTCGGTCGCGAAGAGCGCGGTCTACTTCGTCGTCCGCGCGATAACCGACCCGGACATCCCGCCGAACCACGGCTGTTACGAGCCGGTGTCCCTGTCGGCGCCCGAGGGGTCGGTGCTCAACCCCGAGCCGCCGGCCGCGGTCGTCGGGGGCAACGTCGAGACCAGCCAGCGGGTCATGGACGTCACGCTGGCGGCGGTCGCCGCGGCGGTTCCCGACTCTGTTCCGGCGGGCGGACAGGGGACGATGAACAACCTCATCATCGGCGACCGGAGCGGCGAGTTCACCTACTACGAGACGATCGGTGGCGGGTTCGGAGCCCGCCCCGACAAGGACGGCATGGACGGGGTGCAGGTCGGGATGACCAACACGCTCAACACGCCCGCGGAGGCGATGGAGATCGAGTACCCGCTCCGGGTCGAACGGTACGCCCTGCGCCCGTCGAGCGGCGGCGACGGCAGGCACCGCGGCGGACTGGGCCTCGAACGGACCGTCGCCGTCGAGACCGACGCCGCCGTGTCGCTGCTGACGGAGCGGCGGCGGACCGCTCCCGCGGGGCTCGACGGCGGCGAAGACGGCGCGACCGGTGAGAACCTCGTCGACGGCGAGCCCGTCCCCGCGAAGGCCTCCGTCGACATCGAGGCCGGTACGACCGTCTCGATCCGAACGCCCGGCGGCGGCGGGCACGGCCACCCGGAGGAGCGCGACCCGACGGCGAGGGAACGCGATCGGCGCGACGGGAAGACGAACGGCCGATGACCCGTATCGGTGCGATCGCCCCGTCGAACCACTCTTAAGTCGCAGCCCGACCGAGTGCGTCCATGAGCTACGAGGCGGTGTTCTTCGACCTCGACAACACCCTGTATCCGTACGCCCCCTGCAACGAGGCCGGCAAGCGGGCCGCCCTCGCGGCGTTCCGCGATCGGGGATACGAGATGGATCGCGAGACGTTCGACGAGCTGTACGCGACCGCGCGGCGGGAGACGAAGCGGGAGACCCGCGAGACCGCCGCCTCCCACGACCGGCACATCTACTTCAAGCGCGCGCTGCAGCACCACGCCGGCGACCACGACGCCGCCGACGCGCTCGCGCTCGGTGACGCGTACTGGGGGGGATACGCGACCGAGATCGAGCTCTGCGACGGGGTCGAACGCGTCTTCGACGCGCTCGCCGAGGCGGGGACGGACATTGCGGTGGTGACCAACCTCACGACCCGCGTCCAGCTTCGGAAGCTCTCCCGGCTCTCGATCGACGACCGGATCGACCGGCTCGTCACCTCCGAGGAGGTCGGCCGCGAGAAGCCGAGCGCGATCCCCTTCACGACCGCGCTCGCGGCGTTCGATCTCCGGCCGAGCGAGGCGCTCATGGTCGGCGACAACGTCGGCGCCGACGTGGCCGGCGCGAACGCGGTCGGCATGGACACGGCCCTGTTCGTCGCCGACGGCGAGACGCCGGCCGTCGACGAGCTCGACGGCGACCGGCGCCCGGACCACCGGCTCGACGCGTTCGCCGACCTGACGGAGGTGGCGGCGTGACCCGAGAGGAGTCCGACGCCGGTGTCGACCCCGACCGCCTTCGCGACGCGCGCGAGGCGGTCGTCGAGCACGCGCCGGCGCTCGCGGACCTGACGCCCGGCCGGACCGGGAACCTGAGCGTTCGCGACGGCGACGCCGTGGCGGTCACGCCCACCGGCGTCCCGTACGACTCCTTCGACGCGGCCGACGTGCCGGTGGTCTCGCTGGAGGGCGAGCGGCTGGCGGGCCGGATGGCCCCGTCGAGCGAGGTGCCGATGCACACGGGGATTTATAAGCACGACCGGCCGGGCGCGATCGTCCACACCCACTCGCCGTGGGCGACGACGATGGCGACGCTCCACCGGAAGCTCCCGCCCGTGCACTACATGATCGCCGCCGTGGGCCGGGAGGTCCCGCTGGCCGACTACGCGCCGTACGGCACCGAGGAGCTGGCCGCGAACGTGGTCGCCGCGATGGCCGAGGCCGACTCCGACGCCGCGATCCTCGCCAACCACGGGCTCGTCGTCACCGGCCCCGACGTCGAGACGGCGGTCGAGAACACACACCACGTCGAGGACCTCTGTCGGCTCTACCTGCGGGCCTCGGCGGTGGGCGAGCCGCACGTGCTCTCCGACGAGCAGATGGCGACCGTCGAGGAGCGGTTCGAGAGCTACGGCCAGCAGCCGGACGCCGACGGCTCGTAGCAGGGACGATAGCCGGGCGCCGACGATTCGTAACCCGATCGCCCCTTGCCCGGATTTATAACTACCGAGCCGGCTACTGGATCGGTATGACCGACACGGAGCCGGCGGCCCCGGTCCGGGAGACCGCCGAATCGATCGCGACGATGGAGATCCGCGGCGCGGCGACCATCGCGGCCGCGGCCGCGGAGGCGCTCGCCGAGCAGGCGGAGGCCGCGGCCGCGTCCGGGGAGACCGCGAGCGACCCCACCGCCTTCCGGGCGTCGATGCGCGCCGCGGGGCGGACGCTCCGCGAGACCCGACCGACCGCCGTGTCGCTGCCGAACGCCCTCCGCTACGTCCTCCAGCGGATGGAGGGAGAGACGGTCGACGAGCTGCGCCGCAGCGTGATCGGCGCGAGCGACGCGTTCGTCCGCCAGCTCGACCGCGCGCAGGAGGACCTGGGGCAGGTCGGCGCGAACCGCCTCGCCGACGGCGACACGGTGATGACCCACTGCCACTCGACGGACGCGCTCGCGTGTATCGAGGCCGCCGTCGACCAGGGGAAGTCGATCTCGGCGGTCGTCAAGGAGACGCGCCCGCGCCAGCAGGGCCACATCACCGCCGAACAGCTCCGCGACGCCGGGGTGCCGGTCACCCTGATCGTCGACTCCGCGGCGCGGCGGTACCTCGACGAAGTCGACCACGTCGTCGTCGGCGCCGACTCGATCGCCGCGGACGGCGGCGTCATCAACAAGATCGGCACCTCGGGGCTCGCGGTCAACGCCCGCGAGCGCGGCGTCCCGATCATGACCGCGGCCCAGACGATCAAGCTCCACCCGGAGACGCTGACGGGCCACACCATCGAGATCGAGATGCGGGACGAAAGCGAGGTGGTCGACCCCGAGGCCCGCGAGGAGATCGGCGAGATCGACGTCGAGAACCCGGCGTTCGACGTGACGCCGCCGCGGTACATGGACGCGATCGTCACCGAGCACGGCCAGTTCCCGCCCGAGAGCATCGTGACGCTGATGCGGGAGCTGTTCGGCGAGGGCGCCGAGGAGCCGTGGGCCGAGCCATGAGCGGCGAGGGCGCGGGACGCGACGGGACCGACGACTGGGAGGAGGAGCTCGCCGAGTGGGACGAGGAGGTCTCCGAGTGGGAGGCGGGAGAGAGGGAAGACGAGGGAGGCGACGGCGAGGGCGGCGATAGACGGGACGGCCGCGACGCCGCCGGCGACGAGACCGACGACGACGACCCCGTCGACGACCCCGATCTGGAGCCGGAGTCGTCCGGCCACGTCCCGAAGGTCATCTCCGCCGGCCACATCAACTGGGACGTGACGATCCACGTCGATCGGCTGCCGGAGCCGGACGGGGAGACCCGGATCGACCTGCTCGAACAGTCCGGCGGCGGCAGCGCCGCGAACGTCGCGGTCGGGCTCGTGGGGCTCGGCGGTCAGTCGGTCGTCTACGGGAGCGTCGGCGGCGACGAGTCGGGCGCGCTGGCGCTCCGCGAACTGGCGAGCGCCGGCGTCGACCCCGGACAGGTCCTCGTCGACGCGGACGCCCCGACCTCGGTGAAGTACGCGATCGTCGACGGCAGCGGGGAGTTACTGATGTTAGCGAACGACGGCGCCAACGAGGCGTTCACCGCGGCCGAACTCGACCGCGACACGCTGTCGGCGGCCGACCACCTCCACCTCACCGGCCAGCAGCCGGGGACCGCGGCCGCGCTCGCGACCGCCGCGGGCGAGGCCGGAACGACCCGGAGCTTCGATCCCGGGCGGCGCGTCGGCGACCGCGAGTTCGAGGCCGTGCTCCACGCCACGGACGTGCTCTTCCTGAACGCCCCGGAGGCCGACGCGCTCGCCGACTCGACCGACATCGACCCGTGGGAGCCCGACGACCGCGTGGTCGCGATCAAGCTCGGCGAGGAGGGCGCGACGATCCGGACACCCCACGGCGACGTGTCCCATCCGGGGTTCGACGTCGATGCCGTCGACACCGTCGGCGCCGGCGACGCGTTCGCGGCCGGCTTCCTCGGTACGGCTCTCAGGGACCCCGAAACCGCCGGCGACGGCTTCTCGCACGACCCGCGCGACTACCAGGTGCCGCTGCTCGTCGGCAACGCCTGCGGCGCGATCGCGGCCGAGACGGTGACCGCCCGCGCGGAGCTCTCGTGGGAGCGCGTCCGGTCGGTGATGGGCGAGTCGCCCGAGTCGGACCTGCTGATCGAGATCCGCGTCTGAACGGGCTCGACCGCGATCGCGCTACCCGACGTAGTCGAACGCGACCGCGACATCGGCGGCGCCGAAGAAGACGAACCGGTAGCGCCCCGGCTGCAGGTCGGGACAGACCCGCAGCCCCTCGGGCTGGTGCTCGCCGGCGACGAGCCCCGACTCCGTCATCGCGAACTCCCACGCGACGGTCTCGCCCGGCGGGTGCGCGATCGCCTCGTCGGTGTAGCCGAAGCGCCCGTCGTCCGCGCCGCGCACGTCGGTCCACCCGTCCTCGGTGAACACCTCCACGTTGTACTTCCCGTGGTTTCCGACGTACACCTCGCGGTTCGAGACGTTGGTCAGTTCGAACCGCACGTCGTCGCCGCGCTCGAACGTCAGCGCCTCGGCGGGGTCGTCCCCGTCGGACGCGGGGTTCACGACGCGGAGCTCCAGGGCGCTTCCGCCGTCCGCGCCGGCCCCGCCGCCGGACCCCCACGAGACGCCGTCGGAGTAGGCGGGGGGATGGCGCTGGAAGGCGTCGTCCTCGCAGTCGAGCGGAGCCGGCACGGTTCGGGGGTCGCCGTCGGGCCTGACGTACCCGTCGAGGGCGTCGGGGTCGCGGACGCCCTCCTCGCCGGTCAGCTCCGCGGTCTCGCCCCAGCCGTCCGTCATCGAGAGCCGGAGCGACTCCGGCAGCGGGTCGGCGGTGACCCGGAGCAGCGCGCCGGAGAAGGTGATCGCCTCGCCGCACGCCTCGTCGTCGCCGGCGGTGTTCTCGACGGTCGCGTCCGCGACGAGGGTCCCGTCCTCGACGCCGACGTCGTCGAACGCGATCCGGTCGTGGCAGGTGGTCGGGCCGACCGACTCGACGTACGCGAGCACGGACGACGAGAAGTCGGTCGCCTCGACGAACTCACCGACCGCTTCGGGAGCGTCGTCGAACAGCCACCGGCCCTCGTCCCCGTCGGTGAACAGCACGCAGAAGCCGCGGCGCGACTCGCGGTCCCAGGCGGGCCCGGAGAGCGCGCCGCCGGCCTGCTGGACCGCCGTGTCGGTGACGCCGGATCCGCCGTCTTCGCCGTCCCCGCCGTCCGATCCGTCTTCCCCGTCGCTCCCGTCCCCGCCGTCTCCCGCGCCGGGATCGACTTCGTCGGTACAGCCGGCGAGCGCGACGACGCCTCCCGTCCCGATGCCGTACATCGCCGTTCGACGCGTGAGTTCGGTCATGACGAGCGTCGCTACGACGGCTCCGTATAAGGGATTCCCGTAGGCGCAAAGATCTCTCTGTGCTACCCGGCGTCGTCCTCGGTCGGAGACCCGTTCCGGTCGAACGCTCTCATCGCCGCTGATCGAATCACCGTTCGACGATCGTCTCGACCACCAGAAAAAGAGTAGGCGGCTCGATAAAGAGTTAAACCGCATCTGAGTGGGTTTTAAAACGTCGGCGGGCTGTGAGAAACGTGGTGAAATCGTCCGAACCCTCTACGGGCTATATGGGGTCACCGGTTGTAGGGTGAAGTGGTTATGTCCATCCCCGCACCCACGCACCTCGCCTCCGGCCGGCAGGTGACCGAACTGATGACCGGCACGATGAAGGCCGCCGCCTTCTGGGCGGCGATCGCGATTCCGACCACCTACCCCGTGCTGCTGTACTCGGGGCTCGACGGCGGCACCGGGCAGCTGTTCGTCGGCCTGCTGTTCGCGAACGCGCTCGCGCTCGCGCTCGGTCACGACTACAAGCGCTGAGGCCGCCGCGCCCTCCGAACCGCATCGCGGCGACGACCGACCGTCGCCCTCCGACGACCGCGCCCTCCCTTCCCTCCGCCCTCCGACGACCGCGCCCTCCCTTCCCTCCGCCCTCCGACGACCGCGCCCTCCCTTCTCTCCGCCCCTCTCACCCGTCGCCGCTCTCGCCGACCAGCCGCCTTTCGCTTACCGCTCTCGAAGCGCTTACCCACCGCCCGGTCCGACTGTCGGTATGACCGACGAGACGCACGTCGAGTGGCGCGACTGGGGCGCCGAGGCCTTCGCCGAGGCCGACGAGCGGGACTGTCCGATCCTCCTCTCGCTCTCCGCCACCTGGTGTGAGGGCTGTCACGAGATGGACGCGATCACCTACGCGGAGCCGCGGATCGCCGCCAACGTCAACGAGGGGTTCGTCCCGGTCCGCGTCGACGTGGACCGCCACCCGCGGGTGCGCGAGCGGTACAACATGGGCGGGTTCCCGACGACCGCCTTTCTCACCCCCGAGGGCGAGCTGCTCACCGGCGCGGGCTACCTCGACGTGGACGGGATGCGGCAGGTGCTCGAGTCGGTCCGGCAGATGTGGGCCGACAAGGGACGGGAGGCGGGCCGGGTCCCGCGCGCGCTCGACGCCGACCTCCCGCCGAGCGGGGAGCTGACGGACGCGATCGAGAACCACCTCGCCGGCCAGATCGAGGCCAAGTACGACGAGGAGTACGCCGGGTGGGGCTCCGACGCGAAGTTCCCGCTCCCGCGGACCGTCGAGTTCGCGCTGAAGCGCGACCGCGACCGCGCCCTCCGGACGCTCGACGCGGTGCGCGACCACCTCGCAGACGACGTGGCCGGCGGCTTCTTCCGGTTCGCGGGGACGCCCGACTGGGGCGACGTGGCCTACGAGAAGCCGATCGACACGAACGCGGCCGTCACGCGGGCGTTCGCGAACGCCTACCTCTACACGGGCGACGAGGCGTATCTCTCCCCCGCGCTCGACGCGGTCGAGTTCCTCACCGACGACCTCTGGACCGGCTACGGCGTCGGCGGGAGCGTCGGTCCGGGGCTCGGGCGCGCCTACTACGCGGCCTCCGCCGCGGACCGCGAGGACCTCGACTCGCCGCGCCGAGACCTGACCGTCTTCGCGGGCGGGAACGCGCTCGCGGCCGACGCGCTGCTCGCGGTCGCCGCCTACACCGACGACGAGCGCGCGCGCGAGTACGCCGACCGGATCCTCGGCGGGCTCGAACGCGACCTGATCGACGCCGACTCCGGAGCGGTGACACACTACCGCGGGAGCGACGAGGTCGGCGAGGCGGACTTACTCGCCGACGCGGCCCGCGTCGTGAGCGCGTACACCCGCGCCGCGGGCGTGCTCGGCGAGGGCGCGGCGGTCGCCCGCTCGGTCGCGGACCGAGCGATAGACCGCCTCCGCGTCGACGGCTCCTTCGTCGACGGACCGCGGTCGGGAGCGGGACTGCTCGACCGCCCCTTCCGCCCGCTCGATGGCAACGTGGAGATGGCGACCGCGTTGCTCGACCTGGCGGCGCTGACGGGCGAGGAGCGCTACGAGACGGTCGCCCGCGAGACGGCGGGGTCGTTCGCCGGCGCCACCGAGCGGCTGAGCGTGCAGGTCGCCGGGTACGGCAGCCTCGCGGGGCGGCTCCTCCGCGGCACCACGGTCGTCGCCGTCGGCGACGAGCCCGGCAGCGACCTCCACCGCGCCGCGTGGCGGGTCGCCGACCACGAGAAGGTCGTCGTTCCGAACGCGCATCGGGAGGACGCGCCNGCTCAGAGATGTGTATAAGAGACAGGGTCTCCGAGACGGCCGAGTAGCGACCCGGAACCGCGCGGTTTCCCGCCCGGAGCGTTTCGGTTCGGTATTCGGTCGGATTTGGGATCGGTTCGTCTCGACGACCGACGCCGCTGCGAGTAAACCGGCGACGTGTTTATACGGGTCCCGACGGATGAGACGGTATGGCATCTCTCCGCGACCTGGGACTCTCCGAGTACGAGGCCCGCGCGTACCGCGCGCTCCTTCGCACCGGCCCGACGACGGCGAAGGACCTCTCGCGGGCCAGCGAGGTCCCGATGGGGCGAGTGTACGATGTGCTCAACAGCCTGGAGCAGCACAACCTGGTCCGGAGTCAGGCGGCCAGCCGGCCGAAGAAGTACGCCGCGGTGGAGCCGGACGCCGCGCTCGACCGGCTGTTGGAGGAGAAGAAGCGGGAGCTGGAGACGCAGGCGGAGCAGTACGAGGAGGTGGTCGACGACCTCTCGACGGAGCTCGACGCGGGCGAGCCCGTCGACGGGCAGTTCTGGACCGCCGCAGTCGGCGCGGAGGACGCGACCGACCTCCTCTTAGAGCGGATCGCGGCCGCCGAGCGCCGGATGGTCGTCGTCGCCGGCGCGCCGGCGACCGGCTTCGACCTCGGGACGATCGGCGAGCGGGTGACCGACGAGTTGGAGGCCGCGTTAGACAGGGGCGTCGAGATCCGCGTGCTGCTGTCGCCGGAGACGGTCGACGAGCTTCCGCGGAGCGTCGGCCGGCGGTACACCGCCGACCTCTCTGACATGGAGGGGTTCGAGGTGCGCACGACCGACGGCGTCGACGGGACCTTCTCCGTCTTCGACGGGATCGAGGTGTGTATCGAGGTGCCGCACCCGCTCTCCGGCGACGAGCCGTTCGCGATGATCGACGTGAAGGACGCGGAGTTCGCGGCGAGCGTGAGCGAGGAGTTCGAGCCGCAGTGGGGGGAGGCGGAGCCGCTGACGTTCGGGTGAGACCTGACCGGTCAGCGGGCGGAGACCGCCGCGCGCTTACTTTGCGTCCAGTTCGTCCCGCAAATCGCCCATCCGGACCTCTCGCTCGGCGTGGGCGTTGTGCTGATGGATCGACTCGTCGTTCGATTGTTTCATGTGGATCACGGCGTCGTCCGAGAGGTGGTCGAACTCGTCGACGGTGCCCTCGGCGAGCGCGCGGACGCAGTCCTCGACGAACTTCGCGTCGGCGTGGGCCTCGTAGGTCATGTGATCCTCGTCGGGACGCTTCGCCATGTTGTAGATCCGGGCGCTCATCGAGTCGCGGGCGACGTCGATCACGTCTCGGAGGTCGATCTCGGGGTGGCCGTCGGTGGTGACGGTGAGCGTCGCGTGGCCGCGCTGTGAGTGGCCCGGCTGCGGGACGGCGTCGAGGAACTCCTCGGTCGTCTCCTCGTCGACGCCCAACTCGGCGAGCTTGTCCCGGGCGCGCGACTCGCTCATCCCCTGCGAGCAGGGACAGACCGTCATGCCGGTGACCTCGGCGCCGATCTCCTCGCGGGTGCCCTCCTCGGTCGCGGTGGCGCCGGCGACGATCGTCGCGGTGCTCTGCGTCTCGATCCCGGACGCGGGGGTGTCCTCGCGGGTGACCAGTTCCGCCGACATCGACACCTCGGCGGTGGTGGTGTAGTCGTGCTTCTCGAGGAGTCGCTCCGCGGCGTCGCCGCAGACCTCTTCGACGCGGTACGCCTCCTCGCGGGTGATCTCTTCGAGGATCTCGTCGATCGTCGCGAGGTTCCGCGACATGTCGATCCCCTTGCGGCCGCTCGGGAGGTCGACGAACACCTCGAACTCCGCCATGAGGACGATGGGTCGCTTGTCCCCCCGCGCGAGCTTGACGAGCTTCTCGACGCCGGTGACGCCGACCTGCGAGAGCCCGACAGAGACGTCGGGCGCCGACGCCTGGACGTCCGGCAGCTGGTGACTCATTACGAATAGGGTAGGGAGTCAGGGGATTAGCCCTTTCGAAAGGGGGACTCGCGTGGGGTTGTCTCGGGACTGGTGCGTCGGCAGCGGAGGAGATCCGGGGACGTGGTGGTTCCCGAACGACCGTGGTACCGGCTCTCTTCCGAGGACCGTAACGCACCATTTATAACCGCGGCAGCGGAAGAACGCCCAAGACCATGCCGAGTTCCAATGGGCCCCAGAAGGCGACCCGCGACAAGCTCTCGAACAAACCCCGCGACCGCGGCACGTCGCCGCCGCAGCGAGCGATCCAGGAGTTCGACGAGGGGTCACAGGTCCACCTCAAGATCGACCCGAGCGTCCAGAAGGGCCGCTTCCACCCGCGCTTCGACGGCCGCACCGGTACGGTGGTCGGCAAGCAGGGCGCCGCGTTCAAAGTCGAGATCCCGGACGGCGGCAAGACGAAGACGCTCATCGTCGCCGCCGCCCACATGAGCGCACAGCAGAACTGAACCGAGATGACGATATTCAAAGAGAAGCTCGACGAGGAGTACGTCACCACCTCCGAAGCGAAGGAGATCCTCGTGGATATCGAAGCGGAGCGCGCGGACGACGAGGACCGCGACCTCCGCTACGAGCTCGCACGCGCGATCGAACACGTCAACCGCTTCGCCCACCTCGACGCCGAGGAGTCCCGAGAGCTGGTCGAAGAGTTGACCGAGCTCGACCAGATCGACGTGCCGACCGCGGTGAAGATCGCGGACCTCCTGCCCGAGGACCGCACCGAACTCCGGTCCGTGTTCGCCCAGGAGCGCTACTCGCTCGACGGCGACGAGCTCGACGACGTGCTCAACGTCGTCGCGAAGTACGCCTGACGCGTCGGCAACCGGGTTTCTCCCGCGTCCCGTTCGGTCACGCCGCCGCCAGCGTACGCGTCGGCGCGGAAAGCTGCCTCTCTACCTCCGACCGGCTGGTCGGGCCGCCGTGAACGGTGACGACGAGCGGGCGACGCTCCCCCTCCGGAGCCGTCACGTCGGGATTGTGTGGCGGGTCCGTCACGTCGGGATTGTGTGGCGGGTCCGTCACGTCAGGATTGTGTGGCGGGTAGTAGTGCGCGTACGCGACCGCGTCGCCCACCCCGACCGAATCCCCGGTGGGAACGGTTAGGGGCCGGGGCGTCGAGACGTACGCGGGATCGAGCGGGTCGTCGGTGGACTCGCGGAGGCGGGTGACCGACTCGCCGGAGTCACTGGGGTCGCCGGAGCCGGAATCCGGATCGAGCAGCCGGAGGCTCGGCTCGCCCGCCCTCGGCGACGTCTTCCGGGGCGATGGGAGAGGGCCACTCGCCGTAGGCTGTCGGCATGACAGATCGATCGCCGCGGGTCGTCTTAACTCTGGTCCGGCGGCGCCTTCCGCCCGTTTCATCCGAGTGGTTGTGGAGTTTCGATGACCGATTCCATCGGTGTACCGGCGACGATCTTTCGATCTGGGTCGTGACAACGTCAATCGCACCACTATTATTATCCTACCGGCTGAACGTGTATCTGAAGAAAAATAACAACGCATGTTGTTGCCTATCGACGAGCCGTTGTTCGTACCCTCCCTATGACCGACCGCAATTCGTCAACTCCGTCCGACCCATCCGAACCGATCCGATCGACTGCCCCCACCGCTACCGGTGTCCAGACCGGCTCGCTCGACCCGGCCGATCCGGTCGGATCGGCCGGGTCGGGCGACGAGAGCGCCGTTCGGCTCGACGTGCTCCACGTCGAACCCGATCCGCGGTCGGCGGAGCTCCTGGCGACGTTCGCGGCCCACCTCGCGGACGGGGTGTCGGTCCGGTCGGTGACGGGCGTGGAGGCGGCGCTGGCCGCGGTCGACGACGCCGACTGCGTCGTGACCGAACAGCGGCTCCCCGACGGGTCGGGCGTGGAACTCGTCGAGCGCCTCCGACGCGACGGCGAGGACCTCCCCGTCGTGTTCCACACGACCTGTCGCGAGGAAGACGTGGAGGCACGGGCGTTCAGCGCCGGCGCCGACGCGTACTTCTGGAAACTGTCTACCCGCGGACAGTACGAGCGCATCTTCGACCGGGTCCGGACGCTCGGCTCGAAGCGAGGATTCCGCCGGTCCGGACCCGCTGAATCGGCGTCCTCCACCGATTCGCCGGGCCTCCGGGAGACGGTCCGATCCGAGGAGTGAGTTCGGCTCCGTTGAGGGAGCGCTCCGGGCCCGGGCCCGAGACGCTCCGCCCGTCCGATCGACGGAACCCTTTTGACTCGCACGGGCCTACCTGAGGTCGATATGGGACTGGGATCGGACATGTACCGGCAGCAGATCCTCGACCACTACAAGAACCCGCGCAACTACGGGGATCTCGAGGATCCCGACTTCACGCACGTCGGCGAGAACCCCTCCTGCGGCGACACGATCCGGATGCAGGTCGCCCTCGACGACGCGGGCGAGACGATCGACGCGGTGCGGTTCACCGGCGACGGCTGCGCCATCTCGATGGCCTCGGCGAGCATGCTCTCCGAGCGGCTCCACGGGATGTCGATCGAGGAGCTCGAGGAGCTCGACACCGACGACGTCACCGAGATGCTCGGCGTCGACATCTCCCCCATGCGCGTGAAGTGCGCGGTGCTCGGCCGGCAGGTCGCGCAGGACGGCTCGAAGATCTACCGCGGCGAGCTCGACCCCGACGACCACACGGAAACCGAGGAGTAGGGTTCCGATCGCTGTCGCTCCGCCCCGTCCCGTCCTACCTCGCTCCGCCTCGTCTCGAGCCCACCGGACTTTTGCTCGTGAGTCACGTTCGTCCGCGTATGAGCGACGGGTTCGACAAGGAGGCCGAACGCGAGAAGCTCCGCGAGAAGTTCGCGGAGGACGAACAGAAGCGCGAACACACCCAGCGGATGTCCGAGCTGCTGTTACAGGGCGCGACGATGACGAATCGCCACTGCGACGACTGCGGCGATCCCATCTTCCGCCACGACGGCCAGGAGTTCTGCCCGACGTGTCAGGCGACCGGGTCGGGCGGGAACGCGCAGGACGGGTCACGGGAGAACGCGCAGGACGGGTCACGGGAGAACGCGCAGGACGGGTCACGGGAGAACGCGCAGGACGGGGCTCTGGGAGAGGCGGGGAACGCGCCCCGAACAGTCGTGAGAACCGGTGAGAGCGACGAGAGCCCGCCGCAGAAAGAGGGAGACGCGTCGGCGTCCACGGATTCGGGGCAGTCGACTCCCCCGAACGCGAGTCGGAACGCGACGCCTCAGAACGCTACGAACCCGAACGCGGCCGCCCCCTCGTCAAACGCCGAGCGGCCGAGTAACGAGCCGACCGCGACCCGTCCGACCGAGCCCGCCGAACCCGGAACGGTCGCCGACGCCCGCGCGTCGCTGACGCGGACGCTGGCCCGGTTCGCCCGCGCGGCCGAGGAGACGGACGACCCGCGGCGCGCCCGCGACCACCTGCAGGCGGCCCGCGAGGCGGCGGAGGCGCTGTCGGCGCTGGACTGACGCGTCTCCCTTAGCGCTCGAAGACGAGTCCGTAGTGGTACGGCGGAAGGTCGACCTCCCGTACGAGGCGCAGGTCGCCCGCGTCCTCCACGGCCCGGCGAGTCGCCTCCGGCGGGAGGCGCAGGTCGGTTGGCGGCCCGCGAGGCTCGCCACCGATCGTCGTCTCCTCGCGCGGCACGTCCCGCCAGTTCACCACCGCGAACCGGCCGCCGACGGCGAGCGCGTCGGCGACTGCCTCGACGAACGCGGCGCGGTCCTCGATCCCGTGGAACGCGTTCGCGAGCAGCGCGACGTCGACGGGCTCGGGGAGTAGGCTCGGAAGCGCTCGCGCGTCTCCCTCGACAGTCCTGACGTTGTCGATTGCCTGATCCGCCGCGAGCGCGTCGAGCTCACCGAGCAGCGACCCGTCGACGTCGACCGCGTACACCGTCTCCGGATCGGCGATCCGCGCCGCGGGAAGCGCGAAGTAGCCGTTTCCGCTACCGATCTCGACGACGCGGTCTCCGGGCGCGAGCCCCAGCTGCCGGAGGGTGGCGCCGGGCGTCGGCCACGCCCGTCCCCACCAGTCCCAATCCGGCTGTCCCGTGTTCTGGAAACGATCCATATCCGGTGTGAGATCCGGGAGATAGGTAGCGGTTCGGATCGCTCGTCGCCGGTCCCGCCGAACGGACGACCGATCACCGGTGGGGCCGAGGAGCCCGCCGCCGGTGTCGATGAGGCTCCGACCCCGCCTCCTGCTCAGTCATATCTGATTTACTTCTTATTTTGTATTCTGACATGTCTCGTGCGACGGGTCGATCTCCTCTCCCCACTTCGATACCGGATTCGGTGCCGGAGTTACACGTACTCCAGAGATATGAGGCCGGAAAGCACTGCTTTCGGCTGTTCCGGCGATGATGACACGGATGTTCCCGACGACTGGGTCGGATGCCCCGGCCTTCGCTCGGACCGGCGGGTCAGGCTGTCGTTAGAGACGACCACAGAACGCCTCTATCGCCGGAATCGTCGAGACCCAACCGCGTTCGAGAGGACCGTCTCGATATCCGATCGACTCGACAGCTCGGAATCCCGCCCCGTTATACTTATTTATTCTTGGAGTATTTCCGAAACACCGGATATTCTATCTTTTCGGTTCCGTCGGCCGATCGGGAGCGACTTCGGTCCGGCGGATCGGTGCGGGCGTAGCCGGCCCAAAATACCGGGGTTCGATGAGTGAAGGATAGATTTAACACCACGAGCGTTGTTTTCCGATTATATCGATGGCTCAAACCTCGAAAAGCGCCGTCCACGTTGATGTTCGAAACATCGGCGGGATCGACGAGGCGTCTGTCTCCCTCTCGGACGGCGTCTCGATTCTGACCGGGCGAAACGCGACAAACCGGACCTCCTTCTTGCAGGCACTGATGGCCGGACTGGGAAGCCGCCAGAGCTCGCTGAAGGGGGACGCGGAAGAGGGCGAGGTGACCCTTGAAGTCGGCGACGAGACGTACACGCGGACGCTGCAACGCCGCGGTGATTCCGTCGCCTTCGGCGGCGACCCGTATCTCGACGACCCGGAGCTCGCCGACCTGTTCGCGTTTCTACTGGAGAACAACGAGGCGCGGCGGGCTGTCGCGCGCGGTGACGATCTCCGCGAGATCATCATGCGCCCGATCGACACCGAGTCGATCGACGCGGAGATCCGCGAATGCAAGCGCGAACGCGACGATCTGGAGTCCGAGATCGAGGAGCTCGACAGCCTCGAACGCGACCTGCCCGACCTCGAAGCGGATCGCCGCGAGAAGGTCGAAGAGCTGGAGGCGGCGGAGGAAGAACTCGAGTCGGTACGGGAGGAACTCGACGACCTCGATACCGGCGTCGAGGAGAGCCGGACGCGCAAACAGGAGATGGAAGAGGCGTTCCAGCAGGTCCGCGACGCTCGGTCCGACCTCGAGGACCTCGAGTTCGACCTCGAAACGGAGCGCTCGACGCTCTCGGAGCTGAAGGCGGAGCGCGACGAACTCCAAGAGACGGTCGAGGAGGCGGAAGAGCCCGACAAGAACGCGGACCGGCTCGCCGGCCGCATCGACGAACTGCGCCGCCGGAAGCGTTCTCTCGACGACGACATCAACGAACTCGGGAGCGTCATCGGGTTCAACGAAGATATGGTGGACGGCTCGGGGATCGACATCGACGAGGGAATCTCGGGTGACGACCCGACCGACGCCTTGACCGCGGACGACCAGACGGTCTGTTGGACCTGCGGGTCCGAGGTCGAGACCGACCAGATCGAGGCGACCCTCGGCCGCCTCCGGGAACTCCGCTCCGACAAGCTCGACGAACGCAACGAGATCCGCGCAGAGATTCAGGAGCTCACCGACCAGCAGTCGTCGATCCGCGAGGCGCAACGCGAGATCGAGCGCGCTGAAGAGCGACTCGACACGGTCGAAACAGAGATCGAGTCGACCGACTCGCGGATCGCGGACTTGGAAGCCCGGATCGAGTCGAAACGAGACGAGATCGAGGAGCTCGAAGACGACGCGGAATCGATCGACATCGACGGGTACGACGAGGCGTTGGAGCTTCACCGCGAGGCGAACGGGATCGAGCTCCGGATCGAGCGGCTCGAAGACGAGATCGACGAGATCGATGACGAGATCGAGGAACGGGAGGCCGCGATCGAGCGCCGCGAGGACCTGAAGGCGGAGCGCGAGGAGCTCGCCGACCGGCTGACGGAGCTGCGGACGCGCGTCGACCGCATCGAGGAGAACGCCGTCGAGGAGTTCAACGAGCACATGGGGACCGTGCTCGATATTCTGGAGTACGAAAACCTCGATCGGATCTGGATCGAGCGCCGGGAGACGGAGGTCCGCGAAGGCCGTCGCAAGGTCACGCGAACCCGGTTCGACCTGCATATCGTCCGTTCGTCGCCGGACGGATCAGCCTACGAGGACACGGTCGACCACCTCTCGGAGAGCGAGCGAGAGGTGACGGGGCTCGTGTTCGCGCTCGCGGGATACCTCGTTCACGACGTCCACGAGACGGTCCCGTTCGTCCTGCTCGACTCGCTCGAAGCGATCGACTCGGACCGGATCGCGCGCGTCGTCGACTATTTCCGGGCGCACGCCGACTACCTCGTCGCCGCGCTCCTTCCGGAAGACGCCGCCGCCCTCCCCGACAAGTACGCCTACGTCGAACAGATCGACTGAACGAACGTCGGCTACGGCTCGCCCCCTCGATGACGCTCTCCGGTCTCCGTCCTCGGTGTCTTCGGGGTGTTCGAAGGCCCGATCGAAATTACACCATTACGTTTGTAACACAGACGGTTTTCAATGGCAGAACGCCATTCCGTTGGTGCGTCGGCCGAGCGGATTGATAGTCTATGGTCGATACCTCTCGGCGGCGCTGTTCAAAGCACTGTAGCGCCGTCTTTCGGACGAGAGACCGAGTATCTCGGGAGCGAGACGATTCCCATCCGCGCCACGGCCACTCGATCTATTTTCCATCGCAGAACGGTCATCGAGAGATATCGACACTGATAGAGTTCTGTGAAACGCCCGATTAACACCGGGAGTGGGTTCGAAAACGCCATTACGGAAACACCGTGAACACTCGATCGAAGATGTTCTGATAAACAGAACAGATAGTTCACCTCGTCTATCTGGGATCTGAGGGGCTCAGTGACGTGAATTGGTTCGGGCGGTGGCGTCGCCGAGACACGATCGCGGGCGACACGTGGCTCGGGCGCGGGCGACGCGTGACTCGGGCGCGGGCGACACGTGACTCGGCGGGGATTCGGCGGGCCGTCAGACGCCGACGGTGCCGTTGACGAGCTGTCCGATCTCGTCGATATCGATCGTGATCCGATCGCCCTCGGCGAGCGTGAACGACTCCGGCGGCACGAGCGCGGTGCCGGTCAGCAGGACGACGGTCTCCGGGAGGTCGTTGTGGCGCCGGAGGTACGAGACGAGCTTCTCGCAGGTGGTCGCCATCTCGCTCGTCGACGTGGAGTCCTCGAACAGGACCTCGCCGTCGCGCTCGATGGCGAGCGTCATCCCGAGGTCGTGGGGGTCGTCGACGACCTCCGGGGTCGCCACGCACGGGCCGACCGAACAGCACTTGTCGTAGACCTTCGCCTGCGGGAGGTACAGCGGGTTCTCGCCTTCGATAGACCGGCTCGACACGTCGTTGCCGATCGTGTAGCCGACGACCTCCTCGCGGTGGAGCACGACGCCGAGCTCCGGCTCCGGCACGTCCCACGTGGAGTCGCCGCGGATGCCGACCGCGTCGTTGGGGCCGACCGTCCGCGAGGGCGTCGCCTTGAAGAATATCTCGGGGCGCTCGCTGTCGTAGACGTCGATGTACACCTCGGGCTTGCCGCTCTCGGCCTCGCGCGCCTGTTCGCTGATCTGATACGTGACGCCCGCGGCCCACACCTCGTCGGGGGTCACCGGCAAGAGCACGTCGTCGGGATCGAGTTCCACCGGGTCCGCGTCTGGAATCCGGTTCCGAGCGATGGCGTCGACGGACTCGTCGCACGCGTTCGCGGCGCGAGCGAGCTGCGTGAACGATCCGAGGTCGTCCGATGCCGTCGACAGGTCGTAGGCGTCGCCGTCGTCGACGACGACGAGCGAGTCGGACCCC
Source organism: Halorubrum saccharovorum DSM 1137 (assembly GCF_000337915.1). Classification (GTDB taxonomy): domain Archaea; phylum Halobacteriota; class Halobacteria; order Halobacteriales; family Haloferacaceae; genus Halorubrum; species Halorubrum saccharovorum. The sequence goes on along the minus strand of NZ_AOJE01000015.1, from coordinate 5,666 downwards.
GAACTGTGCTTTCGGCCGGGGAGTCGATAGTACCGCATACCACACCGATACGCAGACGCCATTATAAGAGTACCGCCAACGGGGCGGCCGGATCGGGGCGTCACCTTCGTACTCTCTCGGTTTCGTTGCCCTCCGCTTCGCCGAACAACGCCTGACCCCGTCAGGCGGACTCGGCGACGATGCTCCGTCGAACAAAGCAGCACTTCGCGCTGCTGGCCCGCTCCGGCTTACGCCTCGTCGAACACCGATAGACTCGCTCCGCTCGTCTATCGAGCCCGACGAGGCTTACGCCTCGTCGAACAGCGTCTCGCCTTCGACCATGTGCTCGCCGACGGCGTCGAGGTCCAGCGTCAGGCCGAGGCCGGGCTCCTCCGGAATCTCCATGCGGCCCTCCTCGATGAGGTTGTCCTCCTCGACGAGGTCCTCCCACCAGCCGAGCTCGTAGGAGTGGTACTCCAGCGCGAGCGAGTTCGGGATGGCCGCGCCGACCTGCGCGGACGCCATCGTGCCGATCGGCGACGAGACGTTGTGCATCGCCACCGGGATGTAGTACATGTCCGCAAGGTCCGCGATCTTGCGGGTCTCGCGCATCCCGCCGACGCGCGGCAGGTCGGGCGCGATGATGTCGACCGCCTGCGGTTCGAGCAGGGTGCGCTGGCCGTGCTTGCGGTAGACGTTCTCGCCGACCGCGATGGGGGTCGTCGTCGACTTCGTCACCTGCTCTTGCACGTCGTGGTTCTCCGGCGGGACGGGGTCTTCGAGCCACCACACGTCGTACTCCTCGAGGGCCTCCGCGAGGCGCTTCGCGGAGCCGCCGGTGAACGACCAGTGGCAGTCGAACGCCACGTCGGCCTTGTCGCCGACGGCCTCGGTGGTCGCCTCGACGATGTCGACCTTGTGGTCGATCTCGGGGTTGCGGAGGTGGCGGTTCGCGCGGTCCTTCTCGTGGCCGGACGGCACGTCGAGGTCGAACTTGATGGCGTCGTAGCCGAAGTTCTCGACGACGCGCTCGGCCTCGGCGGCGCACGCCTGCGGGTCGGCCTCGTTCTCGGTGTGGAGGTCGCAGTACACCCGGACCTCGTCGCGGTACTTCCCGCCGACGAGCTGGTAGGCGGGCACGTCGAGGAGCTTCCCGGCGGCGTCGTGGAGCGCGATCTCGATCCCGGAGATGGCCGAGATGACCTTCCCCGAGATCGAGCCCTCGCCCGACATCTTCTGGACGAGGTGCTCGTAGAGCCGGTCGATGTCGAGGGGGTTCTCCCCGACGAGGAACGGCTTCATCCGCTCGATGATGGCGGTGTCGCCGCCGCCCCAGTAGGACTCGCCGGTGCCGACGACGCCCGCGTCGGTGTAGACGCGGACGAGGATCCACGGGTAGTTGCCGTCGACCATCGTCGTCTGTACGTCCGTGATCTCGGCGTCGCGGACACCGCCGCGCGAGTTGGTGATGTCCATCGTCTCCGCCGAGAGGTCCCGCATGGTGTACTCCGCGTTCGGGTCGCGAAGCTTCGCGTGATCGACCATTAGCGTCTGTATATCCCTGAACCCGCTAGTAAAGCTTGTGGATGGGGTCCTGTCCCGCCCCGATCGCGGGGCGAGCCGTCGCGGTCAGTCGTCGCAGTCGACGACCGCCCGGAGGCCGCGTCTCGCGACCCGAGCCTGCCGGTCGACGTCCGCTCCCCGCCGGTCTGTTCGGCGTCGTCCGGCTACCGGGCCGCGCGTTCGCGAACGGGGTGTCGGGCACCCTCGACGTACGGGAGAGTCGGGTCGGACGGGCCGGCGTAGCGCGGGGCGGTCGTCTATCGGACCGTCGTGGACCGGCCCGCTACACCGAGACCGTGGTTCCGGTCTCGGCGGCGTCGTAGATGGCCTCGAGGGCGCGCATGTCCACGAGCGCGTGGTCGCCGTCGGGGTGGATCGGCGCGTCGCGAAGCACGCGGTCGGCGAAGTAGTCGAACTCCTCTGTCATCTCGTCGCGCATCACGTCTCGCCGGCCGTCGGCGACCTCCAGGCGTCGACCGTCGCTGTGGAGCGTCAGCGTCTGTTCGGGCTGTCCGAGGAAGACGGGTTCGAGGACCAGCTCCCCATCGGTCCCGACGACCCGAAGGTGTCCCGTGTACGCGGCGTGCTGGCTGGCCGTGCAGGCCGCCTGCGTCCCGTCGTCGAACCGGATCGTGAAGGCCGCGTGCTGGTCGGGCACGTCGCCGAACGCGGCGTCGGCGGAGTGCATCTGGGCGGTCACGCTGACGGGATCGGCGCCGAGGACGAACCGCGCGGTGTTGAGCGGGTAGATACCCAGGTCCATCACGCTCGCGCCGTACCCGACCAGGTCCGGGTCGAGGCGCCACTGGTCGGCGTCGTCGGAGACCGTCTCCAGCATCTGCTGGCTCATGCTCCCGTGGACGGCCACGGGGTCGCCGATGGCGCCCTCCGCGACCAGCTCGCGCATGCGACGGACCTGCGGGTCGGTCTGCATCCGGTAGGCGACCATCAGCGGCACCTCCTCGGTGGCTTCGACGAGGCGCTCGGCGCGCTCGCGGGTCGACTCCACGGGCTTCTCACAGAGGATCGCCTTCCCGTGCTCGGCGGCGGCCTCCGCGTACGGCAGGTGGAGCGCGTTCGGCGTGCAGACGTAGACCGCGTCGTACTCGTCGGTCGCCTCGCCGTCCGTGAACTCCTCGTAGGTGAGCGCCGCCTCGACGGTCGGGATCTCGGCGGCGGCCGCGGACGCCTTCTCGCGGCTCCGGCTGACGAGGACGGTGGTCTCACAGAACTCCGAGTCTTCGACCGCGGGGATCGCCTGCTCGCGGGTCCACCACCCGAGGCTGATCATCGCGATCCGGAGCGTTCCCGACTCCAACTGCTCCCAGTCTCGGTCCCTCACGGTCCCGAGGTAGTCGGCGGCTGACATGGCTCGACGTTCGCGGCTATCTGGAAAAGTGTATTGGACGGCGCGGCTCGGCGGCGTCGGCAGCGTCTCTTGACGGGCGGCGCCCCTCGGCGGCGTCGGCAGCGCCTCTCGATCCGCGACGCCTCCCGGAGAGTGTCGGCAGCGCCTCTCGATCCACGACGCCTCCCGGAGAGTGTCGGCAGCGCCTCTCGATCCGCGACGACTCCCGGAGAGTGTCGGCAGCGCCTCTCGATCCACGACGCCTCCCGGAGAGTGTCGGCAGCGCCTCTCGATCCACGACGCCCCTCGGAGAGTGCCGGCGGCGGCTCGCGGGTGGCTCAAACCGTAAGAATGGTATGGGTCGATCGCGAAGACCCGTACGTGACTGAGCCCAATCAGAACTACGTCGGCGGAGAGTGGGTCTCCTCGGAGACGGGAGAGACGTTCGAGGTACACAATCCCGCGGCTCCCGACCAGACGGTAGCGAGCTACCAGCAGTCCGGCGCGGCGGACGCCGCCGAGGCGGTCGAGGCGGCGGCCGACGCACAGGACGAGTGGGCGGCCACGCCCGGTCCGGAGCGCGGTCGTATCCTCCGGCAGGCGGGGACGACGCTCGCCGAGCGGAAAGACGAGCTCACCGCGATGCTCGTCGAGGAGGAGGGGAAGGCCCGTCCCGAGGCGGCCGGCGAGGTGCAGCGCGCGATAGACATCTTCCACTACTTCGCGGGCAAGGCCTCCGACCTCGGCGGAACGGTGAAAGGGTCGAGCGGTCGCGACACGACCCTGTATACGCGCGACGAGCCGGTCGGCGTCGCGGCGCTGATCACCCCGTGGAACTACCCCATCGCCATCCCCGCGTGGAAGCTCGCTCCCGCGCTCGCCGCGGGTAACTCCGTGGTCATCAAACCCGCGAGCGCCGCCCCGGGCGTCGTCCTCGCGGTCACGGAGGCCCTGGACGAGGCCGGGCTCCCGGACGGCGTGCTCAACGTGGTGACCGGGCCGGGGAGCTCGGTCGGCAACGAGTTCATTACGAACGAGGGCACCGACGCCGTCTCCTTCACCGGCAGCGGACAGGTGGGCCAGATGGTCTACGATCAGGCCACGGACGCCGGAAAGCGGGTCCAGACCGAGATGGGCGGGAAGAACCCCACGCTGGTCACCGACTCGGCCGACCCCGCTGAGGCCGCGGAGATCGTCGCGAGCGGCGGCTTCGGCACGACCGGCCAGTCGTGCACGGCGTGTTCCCGCGCGATCGTCCACGAGGACGTGTACGACGAGTTCGTCGCCGAACTCGTTGACGCGGCCGAGGCCATCGACATCGGCCCGGGGTCCGACCACGAGATGGGACCGCAGGTCAGCGCCGACGAGCTGGAGTCGACGCTCGAGTACATCGACATCGCCCGCGACGAGGGCGCGACGGTGGCGGCCGGCGGCGAGAAGCCGACCGGCGACGCCGTCGAGACCGGTCACTTCGTCGAGCCGACCGTCCTGACCGATGTCGACAACGACGACACGATCGCCTGCGAAGAGGTGTTCGGACCGGTCGTCGCCGTCATCGAGGTCAGCGACTTCGACGAGGGGCTTCACGTCGCCAACGACGTCGAGTACGGGCTCTCGGCCAGCGTGGTCACCGACGACCACACCGAGGCCAACCGGTTCATCGACGAGGCGGAGGCCGGCGTCGTGAAGGTCAACGAGAAGACGACCGGGCTCGAACTCCACGTCCCCTTCGGCGGGTTCAAGCGCTCCTCGTCGGAGACCTGGCGCGAACAGGGCGACGCGGGGCTGGAGTTCTACACCATCGAGAAGACCGTCTACGACAACTACTGAGCCGGTCGTCGGCTCCGCGTGTCTCACGCGTTTTCCCACTTCTCACGGCCCGCCGCGGAGTTCGTCGTCGACGACCGATCCGAGGGGTATCGGCACCGACCTCGCGAGGACGTTCGGGGCCCGACGGCCCACCGGGCGACAGTCGCTCGACGGGAACGGTGACGCGATCTCCCTCCCAACTCAGAGTTCTGAAGAGCAGAACGACCTGGGGAGGATCGGCGCTTCAACCACGCGCGCATAATTGTAGTTCTCCCCACGGAAACAGGATACGATCGTCGAAATTCCCCTGTATGCTGTAATGAGTCCGTATATTCGCTTAAAACGCGTTTGGAATATGTTCTGAATATCGAAACACAGATCAGTAGTTGATGTTTAGTTCGACGACGTTGGCCGCGCTGAGCACGCGTTCGGGGAGCCGACCGTGGAGGTCGTCGTCGCTGACGCGGCTGGCGGGTGCCGACACGCTGATCGCGCCCAGCACCTCGTCTGCGGAGTCCTTGATCGGGGCAGCGATACACCGCAGTCCTTCGAGCCGTTCCCCGTCGTCGATCGCGTACCCGCGGTCGCGAATCTCTTCCAGCGCCTCGAACAGCTCCTCGCGGGAGCCGACGCTGCGGGGGGTCTTCCGTTCCAGGCCGCGCTGCTCGATGATCTCCTCGACGCGGGGCTCGGGCAAGTGCGCGAGGATCGCCTTCCCGAGCGCGGTGGTGTGCAGGTGGGTCCTGCGCCCGGCGTAGGTGTCGAGGTCGACGGCCTCCTCGCCCTTCGAGCGCATCAGATACACGCCCATCCCCTGCTCTTCGACGAGGAGGTTCGCGAGCTCGCCGGTCTCGCTCGCGAGCGACTTCACCTCCGGCTCGGCCACCTGATAGAACTCCATCGACTTCCGCGTGGAGCCGCCGACTTCGAGGCTGTCTCTTATACACATCTCTGATGGCGCGAGGGA
>NZ_AOJE01000014.1 GCF_000337915.1 Halorubrum saccharovorum DSM 1137 | reverse complement strand
CCCCACACGGTCCGCGATCCATCAGCTCTTCGACCAGCGCGAGAGTCTTCTCGGTCGTTCGTACCGGGTGTTTTGCGTCCATACCAATTGATCAGGTCAGACTTCGATAATAAGTGTTCTGGATAGAAGAACAAACGCCGCGACCGTGCGGCCCGGTTCCGTGACACTCCGACGACCTTCGTTGCGGTCGCGCCGCCCGAAGCCCCCGGCTAGTACACCGCGTCGAAGATCTCGTCGCGGGGACCGTCCGCCGAGTACCCCGGCCGCGTCCGGAATGGCCGGAGGACGCTCGAAGGTTGTGTCCTAAAGATAGCGTATGTGGTACTTACGGGAACGTTCACGAACACAGTAACGACTAGCGTCCGCGGTCGGGAGCCACCGATCAACTCGGGGCCCGGGACCCGGACGCTATCGACGGCGGCGCGTATCGGCGGAACCCCCGGCTCGGCTGCCCGCTGGACGATCGACGGAGCGGACACCGATGTTTTTGTCACCTTCGGGGTCGAACACCGGGTATGACCACCGAAGCGAATGGCGCGAACACGAAAGTCGCCCGGGTGATCCGGAAGTACGATCTCGACGATATGGGCGCGAACTTGGAGGCCGCCTGGACCGGTGAGGCGGGCGAACGGACGAGCCTGCGAGACCTCGCCGACGAGTTCAACGAGGCGGTGCTGGAGGCGTCCCTCCGCCAGATCGGCGTTTCGTCGCTCAGCGTCGACGTGTCGAGCACGTACCAGGCGCTCCGCGGCGAGTCCGGGTCGTCGTCGACGCGGGCGCGCCGCCGTCTCGAACGCGAGGGGATCGATGTCGACGAGCTCACCGGGGACTTCGTCACCCATCAGGCGATTCACACGTACCTCACGCAGGAACGGGAGGCCAGCCTCCCGGCGGCGGACGAGGACATGGCCGATCGGAAAGTCGAGACCATCGAGAAGCTTCAGGGGCGGGTCTCGGCGGTCGCCGAGTCGGCCATCTCCTCGCTCGCGAACGCCGAGGAGTTGGATCGCGGCGACTACGACGTGCTCGTCGACGTGCGCGCCGTCTGCCCGAACTGCGGGACCGACGCGCCGGTCGGGGAGCTGATCCGGCGAGGCGGCTGCGGCTGCACGGCGGAGCCCGAGAGCGACGGCGAGTGAGTCGGTGTCGGGCTCGCCGGTCCGGGACTCGATGTCGACGGAATCGAAGATGACGTACCAACATCCGATATATTATCTGTATCTGATGTGATTCGGTCGCTGTGTACGGGATCAGTCGCTTCCGCCGCCGCTGTCGGCCGCTCCGATCGGACCCCTCTCACGGCGACGACACCGGGCCCGCCGGACCGGCCGGTGTCTACGCGTCGTCGATGGTACGCCCGAGGTCGGACGCCTCGTAGACCTCTTTCCACTTCCGACCGGCCGACCCCGTCGCGGCGGGTAGATCCACACGTTCTCCCCGAATCTCTCGACACGCGTTTCGTGCCAGTGCGTGCAACCCGTGCTGTCCGTATGTTGGGACAAATCAAACAGGTAACTACGGCGGTTATCCGACTCGACTCGGTTATTCGCTGAACTCAGACCCGGTGTCGTCTATTTAGAATATGGGATCCGACTGGCGCGGTAGTTCCCCGGAGGATTACACATCTATCTTTGTAATTCCTGTCGACATCGTCGCGATCGACGGACTGGACTCGCCGTTTTGGGGCGGTCGCACCGACGAATGTCAGGTGACGATCGGATCCGGACCATGAGCGCGTCCGAAAATATGAGACGTGAATTTTTCAGAACAGATTTCATCGCCTTCAGTGCCATCGATTTTCATTCAGATCCGAATATACGGGACAATTAAATACTACGACCGAATAGAACCGACATGGACAACCCGCCCGCGTCGACGGTCAAAACGACGACGAAGAGCCTCGATATCGTCGAACTGCTGGCCGATCGAGGGCCGCTCACGCTGGAGGCGGTCGGAACCGAGGCCGAGATGACCCGGAGCACGGCTCACCGACACCTGTTCACCCTTCAGGAGCACGGCTACGTCGTGAAAACCGGGAACGAGTACGGGCTGAGCTTCAAGTTCCTCACGATCGGCGGCGACCTGCAGCGAGAGATCCCAGAATATCAGATGATCAAGTCGAAGGTCGACGACCTCGCGGAGCAGACGAGCGAGCGGGCGCAGTTCATCATCCGGGAGGGGCTCGAACGGGTGTACGTGTACACCGAGACCGGCGAGAATCCCGTCCAGACCGGCGCTCACATGGGGCGGCGGGGCACGCTCTACGCGAGCGCCGCCGGGAAAGCGATCCTGGCCAACCTCCCGGAGTCGACGCGGGAGTCGCTCGTCGACGACTTCGAGTTCGAGCAGACGGGACCGAACACGATCACGGACCGCCAGGAGCTCCGAGACGCCCTCGCGGAGGTCCGCGAGCAGGGGTACGCGCTCAACATCGAGGAGTCGACGGGCGGCGTCCACGCCATGGGGACGTGCATCCGCGGGCGGGACGGGGACGTGATCGGGGCGCTGAGCGTCTCCGGCCCCGGGACCCGGCTCCGGACCGATCGGCTCGAAAACGAGATCCGCGAGTCGGTGTTAGCCGCGGCCAACGAGCTCGAACTTCACATCGAACACGCGTAGGGTGGCGGTCGCCCGCTGCGGAGTCTCCGTTCGGGCGACGCCACGACCGCCCTCTCGGACGGCCCCACCGGTCGGATCCGGCGATAGTTTTACTACCTGATGCGCCGTCGTGTGGGACACGGGACGCAACGGTTCGTACATCCGGCGCTGTACGTGACACGGACGACAACCGGCCGGAGACGCGACTGTCCACGAGTGAACTCATCCATGACACGAACACACGCGACGCGCGCGACCGTCACGGGGATCCGAGCATGACCGACACCGGAAAGATACTCGACGGGGTGAAAGTTCTGGACCTCTCCACGTTCGTCACCGGCGGCTTCTGTTCCGTGATGCTCGCGAACCAGGGCGCCGAGGTGGTGAAGATCGAACAGCCGGGGTACGGCGACGCCGTCCGCCACTCCGGGCCGCCGTTCATCAAGGGCGAGTCGCCGTACTACTGGTCGCTGAACTACGGGAAGAAGAGCCTCGAACTCGACCTGAAGAACCCGGAGGCCAAGGCGGCGCTGTACGAGCTCGTCGAGGAGGCCGACGTGTTCATCCAGAACTTCCGGCCCGGGACCGCAGAGCGGCTCGACGTCGACCACGAGACGCTCGGCGAGTACAACGACGACCTGGTGTACCTCGCGATCTCCGCGTTCGGCCAGACCGGGCCGTGGCGCGAGCGGTCGGGGTACGACCTCCTGATTCAGGGGATGAGCGGGATCATGAGCGTCACCGGCGAGGGGGGGCGACAACCGGTCAAGGTCGGGCTGCCGATGACGGACCTCATCACGGCCATGTGGGCCGCGTTCGGGACGATGACGGCGCTCTACCGCCGCGAGCAGACGGGCGAGGGCGAGTACATCGACCTCGGCATGCTCGAGGCGACGCTGCCGTGGCTCACCAAGCAGGCCGGGATGGTGTTCGCGGGCGAGGAGACCAAGCGGATGGGGACCAAAGCCCCCGTCCTCGCCCCGTACCAGACGTTCGAGACGAAAGACGGGTTCATCAACGTCTGCATCCTCAACGAGAAGCTCTGGGGCGAGCTGTGCGAGGCGATCGACCGGCCCGACCTCCCCGAGGACGACCGGTTCGAGATGAACGCCGACCGGGTCGACCACCTCGACGAGCTGGAGGCCGAGATCGAGGAGACGCTCGCCGAGCACACGACCGACGAGTGGATCGAGATCATCGCCGAGGACGCCGGCGTCCCCGTCGGCCCGGTGTACGAGGTCGAGGAGGCGCTGCACAACCCCCAGATCGACGCGCGCGGGACGGTGACCGAGATCGAACACCCGGAGCTCGGCGAGATCCCGGTGATCGAACACCCGCTCCGGTACGAGGACGCGGAGAGCGGGTTCGACCGCGCCCCGCCGACGCTCGGCGAGCACAACCGCGACGTGTTCCGCGAGCTCGGCTACTCCGACGCGGAGATCGACGAGCTGGCCGACGCCGGCGTGTTCGGCTCCGACGACGACGAGCGCTGAGCGATGACGGGCGTCCACATCTCGGGGGTCGGGATGGCCGGGTTTCGGGCAGCCGAGGCGGCGATCCTCGGACTCGCGGCGACGGCGGCGGACCGCGCGCTGGTCGATTCGCACCACTCGCGCGGAGGTGTCACCTCGCTGCACGTCGGCAACGCGCTCGCACAGGCACTATTATTACGCCGCCGAGTCAGTACCGACACGTATGCGCGTCGGACAATACCGATCGGAGCCGGCAGAACAGCCGTGGTGCGGTGTGGCGACGGGAGACGAGACGGTCGTCAAGCTCTCCGAGGCGGGAGCCGGGGCGGGCGTCGACCTCGGACCGCGGACGAGCGACCTCCTCCGGGAGTGGGAGTGGCGGCGGAAGGCGGACCTGGCGATCGAGTACGCCGAGGAGACGGGACTCGGCGTCTACGACGCCACCGACCTCAATCGGGCAGCACCCGTTTCCGACCCGGAGAAGGTCGTCTGCGTCGGGCTGAACTACCGCGACCACGCCGAGGAGGGGGACAACGAGATCCCCGACGAGCCCGTGCTCTTCTCGAAGTTCCCCACGACTGTGGCGGGGCCGGAGGACACGGTGTCGTGGGACCCCGACCTCACGCAGAAGGTCGACTACGAGGCGGAGCTGGTGGCGGTCATCGGCGAGGAGGCGCGCCGGGTCGACCCCGAGGAGGCGATGGACCACGTGGCGGGCTTCCTCGTCGGCAACGACGTGTCGGCGCGGGACCTCCAGCACGGTGACGGGCAGTGGGTCCGGGGCAAGAGCCTCGACTCGTTCGCGCCGACCGGGCCGGAACTCGTCACGACGGACGAGGTGTCGGACCCGCACGACCTGGAGATCTTCGCGGAGGTCAACGGCGAGCGGCTCCAGGAGTCGACGACGGAGAACCTGATCTTCGGGATCGACGAGCTCGTCTCCTTCTGCAGTCAGGCGTTCACGCTCACCCCGGGCGACCTGCTGTTCACCGGCACGCCGCCGGGCGTGGGCGTCTACCGCGAGCCGCCGGTCCTCCTGGAGGACGGCGACAGCGTCACGATCGGCGTCGAGGAGGTCGGCGAGCTGACGACCGAGTTCGCGTTCGACGGGGAGTAGGGACGCGGTGACTCTCACGGGACGGAATTTCCTGTGAGACGCACAGTTCCGAAATAGATCGGCTTCGGTGCCGTTTATAAGTGGATGAGCGGTGTTGCTGGCGGCTATTTATAAACGACTGACGACCCCGCGGTGAGGGCCTCCAAAGCCCCAGTCGCTGAGGACGGCGCACGCTCGCTATCGCTCGCGGGAACGCAACCGCAGCCTCACACCTCCCCAGCCTCGCGGTTCGCGCTCTCCGAGCGCTCACCGCGTCCCTCGCGCGGNCGCTCGCTATCGCTCGCGGGAACGCAACCGCAGCCTCACACCTCCCCAGCCTCGCGGTTCGCGCTCTCCGAGCGCTCACCGCGTCCCTCGCGCGGTGCTGCTCGGCCGCGAAGCGGCCTCGCAGGCACGCGCCACCGCACCGCCTCGTTCGTTTATAAGCGATAGTCTTTGTCGCTTAGGGAGTTGCCTGCAGAACGTGGTTCCGACGGGACCGTACCGGCGGGAACCACGGACTACTCCGCCTCGAAGTCGAAGACCTCGCGGGGGTTCTCCAAGACTACCTGCCGGATGTCGTTGACGTCGATCCCGTAGCGGTACAGCTCGAAGATCGCGCGCTTCAGGGCGTAGGGGTCGGTCCGGAGGACGTTCGCGCAGTCGGTGTCGACCATGACCCGGTCGGGGCCGTACTCGTCGACGGCGTTCGCCACGTCCGCGGCGTCGACGCCGACCAGCCACGAGTGGCCGATGGTGTAGCTCAGGTAGCAGTCGGTCTCCTCCATCAGGTACGCGGTGTTGTTGGCGTCGGCGTGGGAGGCGACGACGCGGTCCTCGGGGAGGCCGGCGTCGCGCGCGGCCGCCACGTCGCGTTTGACGGACTCCAGCGCGGGGTTGTCGCCGTCGAGGACGGGGTCGGCGCCGAGGCCGGCGTTCTTCTCGTAGCCGGGCGTGACGCCGAGCCCGTCGCGGTAGGCGCGCTTCGCGTCGGTCGACGTGTTCGGCGTGTGGAGGAGCACGGGGAGGTCGTGGTTGCGCGCGAGCTCCATCTGGGCCTGCACGACGGCCTGCTGTTCGTCGACGCCCCAGCGCTCGACGTGTTGGGAGGGGACGACGCCGGTCTCGCCGACGGCGACCACCTCGTCGAGCGCGCAGTAGTCGTCCATCGCCGCCAGCAGTTCGTCGGGGTTCTCGATGCGGACGCCGGTGTGGACGCCGAGCCCGAGCTTCGCCTCGAAGAAGTGGTTGCGCTCGATCGCCTCGCGGCGGTTGATCGCGTCGTCCCACAGGAAGCGGATGTCGTCGGCCTCGACCGGCTTGTACGGGGTCCAGTGGTAGCCGGACGCGACCATCATCATCGACCGACAGCCCGAGAGGGCGTACCGCTCCCGGTCGTCCCACGACAGCGTGTGCGCGTGGTTGTGGATGTCGATCCACGGGAGCGTGAGGAGCTCCCGCGGCGGGTCGAGGTGCTCGTCGTCGCCGTCTCGCTCGTCGAGGTACGTCGCGTCGGTCGGTCGCTTCGTCGGGTGAGAGTTCGCCGGGTGAGAGTTCGCCGGGTGAGAGTTCGTCGGGTGAGAGTTCGTCGGGTGAGAGTTCGTCATGAGTGGTGGGTCCGGGCGAGGCGAATCGCCTCGCGATCGGTATGGTTCGACGTCGCTCTGAGACCACTTAGATGTACACTTTGGTAACCTTTATTGTGACTCCTCATCTCACACCGAGTATGACACTATTGATCGGAACAGACAGCGGTCTCTACCGCGTCGATGATGTCCCGTTCGATCGCGGCGAGGCGCGCGAAGCGCTCGACTGCGGGGTCGTCACCGCCGTGAAGTCGTGGGACCACACCGACGGCGTCTTCGTCGCCTCCTCGACGGGAGCGTACCGCTCGCTGGACGGCGGCGAGACGTGGGACGACCTTGGCGTCCCGCTCGGCGACCGGTTCTGGCACGCGGGGCAGAGTGAGGTCTGGTCGGTCCTCGCGACCGCGGACGGCGCGCTCTACGTCGGGACGAACGACCCGTACGTCTTCCGCTCGGTCGACGGCGGGGAGACGTGGACCGAGCTGAAGGGGTTCCGCGACCTCCCGTCGCGGGGGCACTGGGAGTCGCCGATCGACCCGCACTACGCTCGGCTGCGGGCGCTCGAAGCGGTTCCGGGCCGCCCGAACCAACTGATCGCGGGCGTCGAGGCGGGCGGGATCCACCTGAGCGGGGACGGGGGACAGACGTGGACCGATCGACGCGACACGATCGTCGACGACGTCCACCAGATCCTGCCGATCTCGGAGGACGTCTGGCTGGCGGCGACGGGGTACCTCGACCACGACTTGGAGAACCTCGGACTCGGTCACGCGGTCGGCGAGGGCGGGCTCTGGCGCACCACCGACGCCGGCGAGTCGTGGACGCGGGTCGACACCGGAAACGACTTCTCGTACATCCGGTGCGTGTTCGTCCACGACGGGACCGTCTTCTTCTGCGGGGGCGAGGAGGCGCCGCCGGCGTGGGTGAACGACGACCACGAGGTCGCGCTGTTCGAGTCGACGAACTTCGGCCGCGACTTCGAGCGGGTCTCCTTCCCGGGCGAGCCCCACGAGATCGTCGAGACGTGGGCCGTTCACGACGGCGACGTGATCTGCGGGTCGGGACTGTTCGACGTGCCGGACCAGCGCGACGACGTGGAGGGCCGGATCATGCGCCGGACCGACGGCGGCGCGTACGAGACGGTGGGTCGTATCGGGGCGAACGTCAGCCGCATCGAGGTAGTGTGAGCGTGAGCGACGACGAACCGGCCGGCGATGCGGAGGGGGCCGCCGACTCGACACCGGCCGCTGACCCGCCGCCGGGCGGTGCCCCGTCGGCGATCGGGCGGACGCTGTACGGCGGGGTGCTCGCGTACATGGCGGTGGACGGGTTCAGGAGCAACGACAAGCGGGTCGAGGTCGCCGGCGAGAAGGGCGTGCCGATGCCGGACGTGCTCGTGCCGTTCGTCACGGGGATGCTGTTCGTCGCCAATCTCGGGATCGTGTTCTGGAAGCTCCCGCGCGCGGCGGCGGGCGCGCTCGTCGTCTTCTTCCTCGGGACGACCCCGGCGATCCACGACTTCTGGACGATGGAGGGGAAACAGCGCCACGACAACAAGATCAACTTCCTCAAGAACCTCGCGCTGCTCGGCGGCGCCATCACCCTCCTCGACGCCGCCGCCGACGAGGAGTGACGAGCTCGTCCTGATTCGCTGTCCGATCCGACCCGTCGGTACGGGGGCGGGTCGGCGGCTTGCCCGTTCTCATCGAACCTACTCCGATATGTATGATAACAGATGATATCTATCTATTATATTTTTAAGTAGATTTGTATAGTGAATTATTATATGCGCGGGTGATCGGATAGGTGGCTGCTAATACCATGTATTTCAGCAAAAAATATATACATTCTACAAGGAAATAATTATATAGTAGGTCAATACCCTATAGATATCCTTTTAAAGTATAGATATGGAAATATTGATAGATGTCCATCGAATGAGGCTCTTATGAGCCGATATCGCTGATACACTGGTCAAACGGGCCGAATGATCCGTTAGATCGCGATAGATCGGTTCGGAGATCTCGACTTCGAAACGATGTTCGATCTCTAATCTATCGGAACTCAATATAGTCTGTATGACTGGTAATTCTGTTGTCCGCAGCTCTAGTCGCACGTCGCCGTCGAACAAGATCGGGCGGTCGTTTCTATCGAGAGCGGTCTCGTCGAGTCGGCGTGAGACCCGATCCAGCGGGAGAAGATTCATGTGGAATAAATACTGTCTGTTTGACACCACCCCGACCGAGACAGCGAAGACGTGGTGAGACCCCGGTGTACCGCCCGAACGCTGACGGCATCGCCGTCTCGATCCAAGGTAACCGGCCGTCCGCCGTAACCGCGCTCGTCTCCGGCACGGCCCGATCGGACGACTCGTCCCGCCCTCCACGGCGTGAAGCGTCTCTCAGACACACTAATCGATGCCCTCCACACTGTCACGACGCCGATTCCTGTCGCGGTCCGCGGCCGTCGGCGCTGGCACCGCCGTCGCGGCCAGCGGTCTTGCGAGCGGCTCGACCGAGCCGACACAGAACCCGACACAGACGACCGGCGTGGACACGCTCGTCGCCGACGCGGCCACCCGCGCGTTGGAAGACCACGACGCGGGCGGACTGACGGTCGCCGTCGTCGACGGCGACGAGGTCCACACGAGCGGCTACGGCCACGCCTTTCGGAGCGAAGACGTCCAGGTTCGAGCGGACGAGACGCTCTTCCGCGTCGGCTCCGTCTCGAAAGTGCTCGCGTGGACGGCCGCGATGCAGGTCGTCGATGGCGGTCAGATCGCACCGGACGCCCCGGTTGACGACCACCTCGACGCCGTCGACCTGCCGGACACGTACGACGAACCGATCACGCTCGAACACCTCGCTACTCACACACCGGGATTCGAAGCCCGAGGCCGGGGCGATTCGGTGAGCGATCCCGAGCACGTCCGCCCGCTCGCCGAGTCGGTGTCGACAGACGTCCCGGCGCGCGTCCGCCCGCCCGGTGAGCTCCCCCAGTACACCAACTACGCCGCCGCACTGACCGGCCAGCTGATCGCGGACGTCTCCGGGCAGCCCTTCCACTCGTTCGTCACGGAGAACGTGTTCGCGCCGCTCGGGATGTCGAACAGCACGTTCCGAGCGGCTCCGCCCGGGCTCGTCCCTGCCGACGGAACGAACGTTGACGACGTCGTGAGTTTCTACTCCGACGTGTCGCCGGCGTCCGGCCTCCACACGACCGCCGCGGACATGGCACGGCTGCTGCAAGCACACCTCAACGGCGGCGTCGTCGACGGCGAACGGATCCTCTCGGAGAGCGCGGTCGACGCGATGCACCGGCAGTGGTTCACGCCTCACGAACGGATGGATGGGATGGCGTTCGGGCTCTTCGAGAGGTCCCGCGGCGATACCCGGATCCTCCGTCACGGCGGTGGGGTCCCGCAGTTCTCGACCGAGTTCGCCCTGCTCCCCGAGGAGGGCGTCGGCCTGTTCGTCGTCGCCCACGGTAGCGAGGCGTCCGACGCGAAGCAGGAAGTCGCAGACGCGTTGCTCGACCGGTACGCACCCGTGGATTCGAGCGGACAACGGCGGTCACCTGACGGGACACCCGAGCGTGCTGGCGAACTCGGCGGTCGATACCGGTCGGTGAACGCGACCGACACGGTCAGTTCCGAGAAGCTCGTCTTCGGGCTCTTCACGGGCCGACCGATCGACGTCCGAGTCGCCGACGACGGCCGGCTCATAACGGAGCAAGGGGACAGCATAGACGAATGGGTCGAAGTCGAGCCGCTCGTCTTCGAGCACGTTGAGGAGGGCTCGACGCTGGTGTTCCGCGAGACGGACGGTGAGGTGACCCACCTGTTGGACGGACTCAGCGCGTACGAGCGAATCGGCCACCACGAGCGGCTCTCGGTCCAGGGATGGCTAACGGTCGCCGCCTCGGTGATCGCGCTGACCGGTCTCGTAGGATGGCCGGCAGCTCGGGGATGGCGTCGATATCGCGGCGGGGGGTCACCGCCGGCGTCTGTCACTCGCGCTCGGTGGGTCGCTGGCGCGGGTGTCGCCGGGCTCTTGTCGTTCGTCCTCGCCTTCGTTGCCGTTTCCGTCGTCGTGGTGTCGATGGGCAGGCCGACACTGTTCGACCGCCCGCCCGCGTGGTTCGAGGTCGTGTTCGTCGTGCCGACGCTCGGAGCCGTTGCGACCGCCGGTGCAGTCGCCTACGCAGTTCGTGCGTGGGTCCGATCGGAGTGGTCGCTCGCCGCTCGCGTCCACTACTCGGCCGTCGTCGCCGCTGCGACCGTCCTGTACTGGCTCCTGCAGTATTGGAACCTGCTGTGGGTTCGGATGGGATAACTCAGAGACCCGCATATGGATCATCTACCCTCTGAGGAGAGGGCGACGCCGATACCGAGGAGACGGGAGTTAACCAAACACTCGAGCGAGTCATCGACTTCCTCGGCCGGTGTCTGCCCTGAGTGGTCACAGACGGGAAACGTGAAAGCTCACGGCTTCGGTCGTGGGGGACTGACCGCAACGACGACCCGGTCGTCGGTCAGGCGAAACGCGGCGGCGTTCGCACGGGTCGGATCGACTCGCGTTCACCGGTGCTTATGAGCGCGGCCGATCGTTTCGGAAAACGACGACGAATGTCCTCCACAGTTCACCGCGGCCGCCGGAGCTCCCTTGGAGCTGCCGGGTTCCTCCCCGTTCTGCTCGCTAACCTGACCCCGCTCGTCGGTGTGCTCCGACTCGGCTGGGACCCCGCGACGCTCGCCGCAGTGTACGCGATCGAAGCGGTGCTGTCGATCCCGCTGGCGGGCGCGAAGGCGCTGTTCGCAGCGCGGCCGCCGCCGGAAGACCGCGAGGCGGGCGTGATAAGCGTCACCGACGCCCCGCTGTCGAGCAAGCGCGGTGCGCTCCGGCCGGTTTCGTGGCTGCCACCCGTTCACCTCCGGAACGTTCCGTTCGCGGCGGCCGTCTGCGGCGCGGCCGCGTGGATCGCGCTGGTCGTCGGCGTCGCGTTCTCGCAGGCGTTCGACGTGCCGGCCCTGCTCGGGCGTCCGGCGGTGCTCGCGTCGGCGCTCGCGCTGGTCGCCGGCGAGGCGATCGACGTCGCCCGAGACTACGTCGGCCGGCGACGGTACGCGGAGACCTCGCCGTACGCGGTCGTGGAGACGCCGGCGAGGCGAGCGTTTTTCCTCGTGTTTGCGCTGTTCGCGCTCCCACCGCTCGACGCGACGGGGGGCGGAATCGCCGTGCTCGCCGCGTTCGTCGCCGTCAAGCTGTTCGTCGAGTGGTCGGCGTTCCGGGCGACTCACGGAGACGGAGATTCTGATGGCGGCCGGATTGGCGGCTGGCTCGCCGGTCCGACCGACTCGCCGGACCAACCGGAGCCGATCGAAGTCCCCGCCGTCGAGCCCGATAGCCGGGTTCCGGTCCACCGCCGGACCGCCGTCGCCACCGCGGTCCTCAAGACGCTCACCGGCGTCGCCCCGATCTACGCGACCGGCTTCTTCGTCGTGTGGATCGCC
>NZ_AOJE01000013.1 GCF_000337915.1 Halorubrum saccharovorum DSM 1137 | reverse complement strand
CGCCCTCGCGCTGTATCTCGGTGCGCTCGCCGTGAACGCCGCGGGGTTCGCGCTCACGTACGCGCCGATCGAGTACCGGCGGTACGGCGATCGGCTGGTCGCGTACGACGCGTGGCTCGACGAGCCGCAGTGGACCGCTTCGGTCGACCGCCTTCGAAACGCGAGCGTGGTACCCACCCGACTCCCCGACCGCGCGTTCGGCGCGCGGACCGTCGAACTGACCGTCGGCGTCGGCGACGACGAGGCGGAGCGGTTCGTCGGTCCGGTCGCCGACGGAGAGGCGCTCGTCTCCGCGTTCGACCTCCCGATTCGATCCACCGACCTGCCGCCGATGGACCGGCGAACCGCCGCCGTCGCGGTCGGTGCCGGAATCGCAGCCGCTGTCGGTGCGGTCGCGTGGCTCGTCGGACCGTGGGGATCGTCGAGTGATCTCGTGCAAATCATCTTCCTGCTACCGTTTCTCGTCTGGCCGATCTGGTTGCTGTGGCGGTGGGCGTACACCGAGCCGGAGTGAGCGTTCTGTTGGTCCGTTCAGAGAGCGACCTGTTCCCTCTCTGTTGCGTCGATACGGGTGAACTGGCCACCGTCAGCATCGGCAATCCGTCGTGCCCCGTGATGGGACTCTCCCTTGGTTCGACTGGACTCGTCTGTGGCGTCGTCGCTTCGCCCCCCGCCTCAGCGAGCCGAAGCGACGACTGTCGACCGGTTCCCGATCCGCCGTCAGTGAACTCCCCCGCCCTACCGATCGCCTGACGACTCGCGCTTGAGGGTGGGCCTGTGGAACGAGCGTCGAACGTGTTTGAGAAGGGGTTCACGAGGGCAAAACTCTCCATCTACGAACGGTACGGGTCCGGGCCGTCGCCTCGTCGGAGACCTAGTCCTCATCACCTGACGATTATCCGAGCGGTGGAGACGCCGACGAATGTAAGGCCGATGATGGCGTCGGGGGAGGAATGCTACGATCGCTTCGAGGCGGCGCTTCCCCAGGTAGTTTCGTCGAGAAGGAGTTCGAAATGTCGTGGTTCTTCCCAGCCGAGGTCAAGGTAGCGGCGAAGAGCTCACTTCGATGTGGAACTAATGCTCTCGGGTCGAGAGCGTATACTCCCCCGCCCAGAATACGCAAACGGTCAGTTCGTCGCACTCTGGCCGAGTATCGGGAGTGTCAAATCCGTCGCCCACTGCCGGTAAAACAAGGTGAGGAAGACGTACATCACCAACAGAACGCCGTAATTCGGCCAGACGCCTGTCCCGGGGTCGACGACGAGCGGCCAGAGATTGCCGATACCGTGGAGGAACATCACGAGATATAGGTTTCGCGTGGCCGCGTAGATGGCCCCGTACATGATGCCCGTGGCCGTCAGCAAAACGAGAGTCACGATAAGCGTCCCAGTGGACACGTCTCTGACGATCAGGTACACCGGGATATGCAGCAACGCAAACGCCAGCGCGGCGGTGAGTATTCCGATTGTCGTTTGAACTGTCGCTGACCCGACTGTCACTTTCGAAATGATCTTGTTCTGGAGATACCCCCGAAACGCCAGTTCCTCGACCGGACCGGTGAACAGATACAGCGCGACCGCACTGATGAGGACTCCCTGCACGGTCCAATCGGGTGGAGGTGTGAGATAGAATGCCATCAATCCGAATGAGATATCGTTACCCGCGGCCAATCCCAATCCTGCAGCCGCGACATTCGCCACGAGAATGACCACGCCGGTTGCAGCGAGTGCCGGACGCACTAGCCGTGGGGCCAAGCCGAGTTCCCGGTAGCCGACACGCTCGTATCGAAGGATGCCCACAGCGATACCAAGTTGGACGATACCGGATGGAATCGTCCATACCCCTTCTTCAATGGTTGAGAGATCATCGCCGAACAGCCAGCCAGACACGGTTACCGAGATGAGTATCCAGCCAGCGAACGCCAGTACCAGTCCGACTGCCGCCCACCAGCCAGCGCGAAAGGTCGGGGGCCAGTCGGACTCCGGCTCGGTTGGTGGCGGCGATCGTTGCATGTGGACAATATGTTTGAGTGACAGGAATATCTATTTTGGTTATGACGGTCTGTTTGTCAGCCGAATTCATTCTACGTTCCCGTCGACGGAACGAACCCCGGATGCACGCAGTTGACCGTGACCGCGGCGTCGTCCGAAGGTCGGTGGTCAAGCTCGACCGTGAACGCGATGTTCGCCAGCTTCGAGCGGGCGTACGCGTCGAGTGAGTCGTACCCGTCCGTCAGCTGTAGGTCGTCCAGATCGAGTGTCGCCCGCCGATGGATGTCCGAGGCGGTGACGACGACACGCGGATCGGGCGCGTCACGGAGATGGTCGAATAATTCGTGCGTTAGGAGGTAGGGAGCCAAGTGGTTCACCGCGACGTGATCTCGATTCCGTCCGGACTCTCGCGCCGCGACCCGGCCGAGAGTCCGGCGTTGTGAGCGGGTACGTCGATCCGGTCGTATTCTCGTTTCACGGTTGCTGCGAGGGATCGGACGGTCGATTGGGAGGCGAGGTCGGCCTGATGGAACGCGATCGTTCCGGCAAGGTCACTGGACCGTTCCACGAGGGCGGCTCCCTTCGACTCGTCGCGGCCGACGACTGCGACGGTCGCACCTCGCTCTGCGAGGTCAATCGCTGCCACCCGTCCGAATCCGCTCGTTCCGCCGGTGGGAAGGACCGTGCGGTCGGAGAGATCGTCGGTCATTCCCCGTTCCGACGCCGGCGGTCGAAAAGCGCGAGTAGCACGTACGCGGCGCCGATCACGCGGACGCCGTCGGTGAGGTGTTCGTTCCACTCCACCGATTCCGGGTCTTCATACACGAGCGGCCCCGCGATTTGCTCGTACAGCCGCGGGACGAAACACAAGACGGCACCGAAGATTCCGGTGAGGTTCATCAGCCACGCGTAGAGGCGGCCGTCACGGAGCGCGGCGAGCGCGATAACTACTCCCTCCGCCCGAATCATCAGGCCGAACCACGAATGGACGGTGTTTTCGCCGGGGCCCTCGACCGCGATCGCCTCGAATACGTCCACGATCCGGTCCGGAACGAGCGCCGTGAAAACGCCGAGCGCGCCGAGGAACTGCCGTAGCATACGTGCTCATTCGGTCTGGAGTAGGTTAAGAGTCGGCGTCGGGGGAGTGGACTCATCACGGTTCGAACGTCTCACCGAGCAACGATCGCCATCGTCCGTCGGGAGTTTAATGCGGCCATCTAGCAAAGCCCCTCGTATGTCCGAGACCGCTGCTATCGACCCTGACACTGCCGACTGGCTAACTCTCGACGAGGACGAAGAGATCGTTTGGTCCGGGAAACCGCACGAGAGTAGCTTGATCCCAGCGCTTGTCGTCGGATTGCCTCTCTCACTCGTCCTCATTGGGTTGTTCATCATCGCCGGAACCTATCTTCAACGCGAGAATACGCGGTACGTTGTGACGACCGATGGGCTGTACAAGAAGACGGGAATCCTCTCGCGTGACGTTCAGCGCATCGATTTCGGAAAGGTCCAAAACACCTCCTACAGCCAGGGATTCTTCGGCTCTCGATTCGGCTACGGAAACGTCGATATCTCGACCGCTGGCGGCTCCGGCATCGAGATGCAGTTCCGGTCGGTCCCCGACCCGCGCGAGGTTCAGGAGCTCATCAACAAACGTGTGAAGGGCAGCCGTGGTGAACCGACGACGGGATCGGGCGAAACCAAGCGCGACGTACTCGACGAGATCCTCGTCGAACTCAGAGCGATCCGCTCAACG
Organism: Halorubrum saccharovorum DSM 1137; assembly: GCF_000337915.1. Taxonomy (GTDB): domain Archaea; phylum Halobacteriota; class Halobacteria; order Halobacteriales; family Haloferacaceae; genus Halorubrum; species Halorubrum saccharovorum. The sequence goes on along the minus strand of NZ_AOJE01000013.1, from coordinate 40,044 downwards.
CTCGACGCACGACAGGAGACGACAGGAACCACATCGCCCTCGACGCCCACCACCGCCAACACGGCGGATGAACAATCGACCGATGAGGGCGACACCAGCCACACTGGATCCGTGAGCAGCAACTCGAGAGCCGAGAGCTCTCCCGCCGACGAAGAGTCGGATGGTGAACGGTAGCCAACCATGACGGAGTCGATCGACCCGGCGATCCCGCTCGACACCACCGAATCGGTCGAATGGTCCGGCCGCCCGCGGATCACTACCATCCTTCCGGCAGTCGTGATCGGCGTTTTCCTCCTCGTCTCCGGGATCGTGGGCAGTGTTGCTAGAGAAACCCCGCTCTTCCTCGCGGTCGTTCCACTCGGAGTGGCGCTCCCGATCTGGAAGTATTTCGCCCTCCAAGGCGTGCAGTACGTGATAACGGACGAAGCACTCTACGTGAAACGCGGCGTTTTGACCCGGTCCGTCACACAGGCGAACCTCGAAACCGTCCAGAACAGCTCCTTTGGGCAGGACATCACGGGATCGATCTTCGGGTACGGCTCAGTGACGTTCGAAATCGCGGGTGGAGACGACCTCTCGTTCCGGGCGATCGAAGACCCGCGTGCCATCCGGGCGCTCGTCGATCGAGCAGCAATGACCGACGATGGTCTCGGTGGCGACGGTCGACGGGAATCCGGTATCCCCGGAGATCTGACGCAGTGGCAGCAAATTCGTGACGAGATCCGGGCGATTCGCGGCTCTCTCGAAGAGTAGTCGTTCGGGAAAGCCAGAGGGCGGTGGACGCCCTCATTGGGCGTCAATCGCTCAAGACTCTTCGCTCGCCGGCGGGTGGACGGATAAGACGTCGAACGTCTCCTCGATGTCACCGAGCACGAGCAGCGCGTAGTACCGAAGATACGTCACGACGGGGATCTGCGCGATCGTCCAGACGACGAGCATCGAGAGTCCGAACAGGAGCGCGAGTGAGACGAGGACGGCGATCCCGACCGGCGACGACAACGAGACCGTCACGTGCGCGATCGCGGCGATGATCAGAGCGGGGATGAGAAGCACGATTGCGACGATCCCGACCACGATCGAGGCGATGATCCCGGCCGCGACCGTCAACAGGAACGCGATCACGACGTACGCCAGATACTGCTTCCACGCGGTCTTGATCGATCCCCAGAGGCGACGCCACGCCGCGAGTACCCCCGAGTCTGCCTGAATCATGAGCGGCACGACGAATACGGTCGTGAGTCCCGACACCAACGCGTACAGGACGCCGATGAGAAACACCACCGGGATCCCGATTATGAACGCCGCGGCGGGGATCGTGGGGTCGCGTCCGGTCAGAATCGGAACGATGAGCAGTGCGAGCCACCCGGCGAACAGCGCGATCATCGGGAGCCCGATCGCGATCCGGAATCCGAACAGGCGGAGCCCCTGCCGCCAGCGCCGCCGCCAGTGCCGTCGGAGCGACACCTCGCCGGTGCGGAGCGATTCGATCAGCACGAACTCCATGATCGCGCCGATCAACGCGAACAGCCCCCCGAGGAGGAGTCCGGCGGCGACGAGCACGACGACGAGCGTGACCACGTCGACCGGGAGACTGAACGGGAACTCACCGGTCGAGACGTCTCCGGGCGGCGTCGACGTGTTGAACTGTGCCGTCGGGAAGCTCACGCCGCTCCCGACGAAGAACACGACGAGCGCGAGCTTCAGCCAGCGGCGTACCTCGATCGGCGTCAGAAACTCCCGGGTGACGCCGAACGCTTCCTCGACGTTTTCGACTGCGTGGAGGGGCATGAGTGGAGATAGTCAAACCGAATAGTTAGCCCTTCTGGTGGTAGATCACAGCGGCTTGTGGCACAGGCGGGACGACATTTCTCGCCGATTCCGAATCGGACCATACCGTCATTTTATATGTGAGTCTCGCTGTCAGATAGAGTGTGGCCCTCCTCAATCCCCCCCGAGAAGTCCCGCGCCTCCTCCGTGAGCAATCGAAACTGCCCCTACTGGTAGCGACATCGGTCATCTGCTACCGAGCGCTCGTCGGGACGGACGGAGGACCGTCCCGATCAGGCGCATCGCCGGGTCACTGCTCCGCCGATCAGCTCGACACTCCCCGCTCCTCCGCTTGATGCTGTACACGGTCGTCGGAATCGGCTTCATCGCGCTCGGTCTTGCGATCGGTTGGTACGGGACCCGGCCGCTCGCGGTCGTTCCGAGTGTCCTCCGTACCACCGTCCGAGAGCCAAGCGAGGTGACGGATGTCGGATCATTCGTCGTCTGCCGCGGCATTGCGAATGAATCAGGCGAGACCCTTACGACTCCGTTCACGGGATCACGGTGCCTCGGCTTCGAGTTCGTGGTCACCGAACGGCAACCGTTCGGGATCGGGATCCCGTGGTTTCAGGCTTATCTCGACGACGGCGTGGCGACGCGTCCCTTCACCCTCGACGGTCCGGCCGGGACTCTCGACGTCGCTCCGTCCGCCAAACGGTTCGCGCTCGATACGGACTCGACGGTTATCACCGTCGGTGCCAGTGAAACGCCGCCCGAGCGCATCCGACGGTTCGTCGACGTGCGAGACGAACTCGACCCCGTTGCGAGATGGGCACGGATCATCCCGGGACTCGGGACGCGGCGCTACGTCGAACGGCGGATCGATCTAGGCGAGGAGTATCTCATTGCCGGAGTCACGGAACGCCAGCAGAACGAGGTCGTCCTCGCGGGCGATCTCGTCATCACCGATCGGTCCCCGAGACGGTTCGCGCTCGCACGGCTCCGGCGGGCGGTGTTTCCGACGGTGATCGCGCTGGCGTTCGTCGCTGTCGGAGTCGGAGGCATCGCTCTATGACCGACTGCGGTACGAACCTGACCATCCATCCGTCACAATGACACGAGACACGAACGCCATCGAGACGCGTGAACTGACGAAGCGGTTCGGGACAGAGATCGCCGTCGACGGACTCGATCTCACCGTCGACCACGGCACGGTGTACGGCTTCCTCGGACCGAACGGGGCCGGGAAAACGACGACGATGCGGATGTTGACGTCGCTGACGCGACCCACCGACGGAGAGGCGTGGATCGACGGACGCCCCGTCTCGGAACGTGATTCGATCAGGACGTCGATCGGCTATCTCCCCGAGGAACCGCCGGTCTTCGACGAACTCACCGGCCGCGAACAGCTCGAGTACTTCGGTCGGCTTCGTGACCTTCCCGCTACCGAGATGGAGACTCGGATCGAAGACTGGTTGGACCGATTCGATCTCATCGACGACGCCGACAAGCGGATCGACGATTACTCGAAGGGCATGCGTCAGAAGATCGGGCTGATTCAGGCGCTGGTACACGAGCCCGATGTCGTCTTCCTCGACGAACCGACCAGCGGGCTCGACCCGCGAGCGGCTCGGACCGTCCTCGACGTCATCGCGGAACTGACGGACCACGGCCACACGGTGTTCCTCTCGACGCACATCCTCTCGGTCGTCGAGGAACTCGCGGACGTCGTCGGCGTCCTCTACGAGGGCGACCTCGTTACCGAGGGCTCACCCGCGGAACTGACGGCGCGGATGGAAGCCGAGGAGGGGACGACCCTTGAGGACGTGTTCCTTTCCGTCACTGCCGAACGCGGACCGACAGCTTCCGAATCGGCTCCCGGGAACGCCGGAGACGCTACGGCACGACGAGACGGACGAGCCGAGGACGACGAACGGATTGCAGACCGATGAGGCGAGCGAAACGGCCGCGGCTCATCGCCCGGACCGAACTCCGGCGTCGCTGGCGGACGATGAAGGGGAACACGATGCAGCTGTTGGCGCTCGCGTTCGCTGGCGTCATGCTGCTTCCGTTCTCGCTTGGCGGAGTGTTCGGGGCGTACCTCGCTGGGGGGTTCATCGCCGGAAGCGAGACCGAGCCGCTCATCGAATGGGCCCGGATGGCGTTCGTCTACGGGTGGATCTTCGTGGTCGGGTTCGGTGGATATCGCGCGTACGCCGTGGCCCTTCGCCCAGACAACCTCGACGGCTTGTTGACGACGGTCTCTCACCGGGACGTTATCGGTGGCCTCGTCCTGGCCGAGCTCGTGCTCTGGTCCGCGTTCTTCCTCACGGTCGGAAGCGCCGCCACGGTTGCGTTCGCCGTCGGTGCTGGCTCGCTGCTCACGATCCCCGCCCTCTTGCTCACGTTGTGTCTCTTACTTGCGACCGGGATCCCGGCCGGCTTCATCCTCGCGCTGGGGGTGCGAAACGCCGGCGTTCGATCACGGCTACTCAGTCGTCTCCGAACGCTGTTTCTTTTTCTGCTCGGTATCGGATACTTCGCGCTGATCTTCACGAACGCGTTCGCGTCGGTGTTGGAACCGATCTATCGAGTGCTCGCCCCGACGCCGATCGACTGGTTCGGCGATCTCGCCGCGTCGGGGCTCGGTATCGGGGCGTCACCGCTCAGAGCGATCGGCGCGGTGGGGTTCACGGGAGCGTTCGTCGTTGTAGCGATCGCGTCCCTGTACCGACTCGCAGCGTGGCTCTGGTACGCCGATGGCGTTCATATCACCCACGAAGCCGAGCGGTCGGACGACGGAGCGTCGCGGTTTCAGGGGCTCTCGAAGGTCCTCTCACAGCCAGTTTTCGGTGTCGTTGCAGTCGACTGGAAACGTGCCCGCCGGTCACCGATCTCGCTGTCGTTCGCGTTGTATCCCCTGATCGTCCTCGCCGGCCCGAGCGTGACGGCCGTCCAAACGGGGGAGATCGGAACCGGGCTCCCGTTGTGGATTCTGCTCAGTGGAACGTGGGTTTCCGGGTCGTTGTTCGCGCTCAACGTAGTGGGTCAGGAGGGCGCAGCGCTCCCCGTTACACTGCTCTCGGAGGCTCCCGATCGGTCGCTGGTCATCGGACACGTCCTCTCCGGAGCCCTCCTGATCGCGCCGGTGACCGTCGCGGCGACCGTTATCGCCGGGATTCTGAGTCCGCATTCGGTGCCGGTCGCTGCGAGCCTCGGCGTGTCAGCGCTCGTCTTGTCGGCCGCGTCGGGAGCGATCGGGACCGGGATCGGAGTCGTATTTCCGCGTTTCGAGGCCGTCAGTGTCTCTCGAAGCACGAAAGCGATCGTCCCCAGCGCCTTCGCATTCGCGGTCTACTCGGTCGCCGTGCTCGTCGTCTCGCTCCCGACCGTTATCGCTCACTCTGGGATTGCCGGCCACGCGCTCGCCTCGGTCATCGGCGTCAACCGGCTCGCGATCGGTCTCAGTGGGACGCTTGTTTCGGCTGTCTTCGCGTGTCTCGTGGGTATCGTCTCGATGTACGTCGCACGAGACCGTGTTCGCGACTACCGTCTCGGGTGAGCGACCTGTCACAGAGGAACGAGGAGGAAGCCCACGACTTCAGTCGTGGGTTACTGACGGCGAAAATCGGGAGAAGGCGTCGAATGAGGATGCTCCGGCTGGGATTCGAACCCAGGTCATTGCCGTGAGAGGGCAATATGATTGGCCGGACTACACCACCAGAGCGCGTCCGTTCGACGCAATTACGGGTACGGCAGGATATTGTAAAACAGTTCCGTTTCGACCCCGCCATGTCCCGGTTTACCGTGGCCGATCGTCTCGATGTCGCCGGTGGAACGCGTCGTTCGCGTCGGCCCCAGGCTCGGTTTCACACGTCGACCGCGAACGGGGCGGCGTCGCTCGCGCCGTCGGCGATCGCGGCGAGGAGATCTGCGACCGCGTCGAGGTCGCCGGTGTCGACCACCTCGACCGGCGTGTGCATGTACCGGTTCGGGATCGAGACGTTGAGCGACGGGACGCCGCCCCGGGCCGTGTAGAACGCGTCCGCGTCGGTACCGGTCCGGGAGCCCGCCGCCTGCAGCTGCACGTCGATGTCGTCGTCCGCCGCGGCGTCGCGCGCGAGGTCGACAAGGACGGGGTGGTTCGCGCTGCCGCGACCGATCACGGGACCGGCGCCGAGTTCGATCGGGCCTCGGTGCTCGCCGTCGACGTCGGGGTTGTCGGTGGCGTGGGTGACGTCGACCGCCACGAACGCGTCCACCGCGTCGAGGTCGACGCCGACCATCCGAGCGCCCTGGAGCCCGACCTCCTCCTGTACCGTCGAGACGGCGTAGACGGTGGCGTCGGCGTCGCGCTCGGCCGCGCGGCGGAGCCCCTCCGCGGCCGCCCACGTGCCGGTCCGGTTGTCGATCCCGCGGGCGGCGATCCGGTCGCCGACGAGCTCCTCCACCTCGGTCGAGAACGTGACGGGGTCACCGATCTCGACGTGCTCGCGGGCCTCCTCGGCGTCGGTCGCGCCGATGTCGACGAACTGCTCGGCGATCTCCTCGTACTCGTCCTCCGAGGGGTCGCGCAGGTGGATCGCGGTCTGTCCGATCACGCCCTGCACGGGCTCGTCGGCGTGCACGGTGACGTGCTGTCCCTTCGAGACGGTGCGGTCGGAGCCGCCGATCCGGGCGATCCGGAGGAAGCCCTCGTCGAGCACGTCGCGGACGATGAACCCGATCTCGTCGGCGTGGCCCGTCAGGGCGATGGTGGGGGCGTCGGGGTCGCCCTCGTGGACGGCGACGGCGTTGCCGTAGGCGTCGACGGAGACCTCGTCCGCGAAACCGCGGACGTAGTCGGCCCAGACGCGCTGGCTCGGCGTCTCGAACCCGGAGGGGCTGGCGGTCGCGAGCAGGTCGTCGAGGAACGCTCTCTGTGAGTCGCGCATACGCGTGGCTGTCCGGCGGTCGGCAAGAAACCGCCGATACCGGGCGGCGGAGCCGGGCGAGAGAGGTCGCTGTCGCCGACACAAGGGACTTGAGGCGCGCTCTCCTCCGGTTCGTATGGACATCCTCCGAAGCCTCCGGACCGTCTCCGAGGCCAGCGGACCGGGCGTCGTCGACTGGGACCGGGCCGCGGCGGCCGCGAAGGCGAGCACCGACCCCGGATCGCTCGCGCTCACCGACGCGGAGCGGGCCGGGTACGCGACCGACGTGCGCGACGCGCGCTCCCGGCTCCGGGAGGTTGCCGGGATCGAGTTCGACGTGCCCGACGCGATCGAGGTGCAGAACCGCCACCACTGGATCGACGCCAGCGTCGGCACGTTCCGGAACGTGATGGCGCCGATCGAGGCGGCCGCGACCGGGCGCGACGAGGGGTCGTCCGGCGTGGCCGACGACGAGTCGCTCGACGGCGTCGCCGAACCGACCGGCGGGATCGTCGAGCCGGCCGGCGGGCCCGTGGGCGCTCCGGCCGGCGACCTCACGCGGGGATTCGCGCGGGACCTCTCGCGGATCGCCAACACCGGATCGATGGCGTTCACGCTCGGATTCTTAGCGCGCAACGTGCTCGGCCAGTACGACCCGCTCCTGTTGGCCGACGAGCCCGACGCCGACCACGGGCTCTACTTCGTCCACCCGAACATCGTCGCTGTCGCGGCGTCGCTCGACGTCGACTTCCCGCGGTTCAGGCGCTGGATCGCCTTCCACGAGGTGACGCACGCGGCGGAGTTCGGCGCGGCGCCGTGGCTCCCCGAGTACCTCGAATCGCGGGTCGAGCGCGGGATCGAGGGGCTCGCTGGCGGCGGGGGACGCACCGGCGGCGGACTGACTCCGGGCGGGCTCCCGGTCGACGCCCTCGACACCGAGCCGTTCGCGGAGCTGCAGGCGGCGATGACGGCGGTCGAGGGGTACGCCGAGGTGCTGATGGACCGCGCCTTCGACGGCGAGTACGCCGACCTCCGCCGGAAGCTCGACGAGCGCCGAGGCGGGGGCGGCCCGGTCCGGCGGCTCGCGCGCCGGCTGCTCGGGCTGGGACTGAAGCGCCGGCAGTACGAGCGGGGCGCCGCCTTCTTCCGAGAGGTCGCCGACGCCCGCGGGATCGAGGCGGCGGGAGCCGTCTGGGAGCGCTCCGAGAACCTCCCGACGCGCGCCGAGCTCGACGACCCCGCGGCGTGGCTGGTCCGAGTCGATCCCTGACCCGCTCGAAATAGACGCATTTTTAGTGAACGATCCGGATCGGTTTGGTATGGCGACTCGTGACGACCGGTGTGGAGGCGGACCGGACGGACCGGGCGAACCCGTCACGCTCCCCGACGTGGTCCCGTTCGACCTGACGCACCTCACTCGGTTGAGTTGGGAGCTCGGATCCCGGACGGTCGAGGGCGAGGACGCGTCGCTCGTCGGCGACTGGAGCGCCCGGGACCGTCAGTGGGAGATCGCCGTGTTCGACGTGACGAGCGAGACGGTCGTGTTGCGGGCGCGGACGCCCGTCGGGCGCGAGCGGTTCTACGGCGCGATCCGATCGGAGATGCGGTCGGCGACGCGAGCGCTCGACGCGGACGCCGCGTGGCGGAGCACCGAGTCGGAGTCCTCCCGCGGTTGAGGCCGTGGGCTTCCATCTCGTTCCGCTGTGAGTCCGGCGACCGGGACCGGCGGGTAGCGGCGGGCGACCGCGTCGCGGCTCGCTACAGTCGCTCGTCTCGGAACGCCCGTATCACGTCCTGGCGAGCGATGATTCCGACGACCCGGTCGTCGTCGTCGACGACCGGGACGCGGTTGATGTTCGGGTCGTCGCCGGAGAGCAGATCGAGCACCACGTCCACGTCGGTGTCGGGGGAAACCGTCGCCACGTCGATGCTCATCACCTCCGAGATCGGGCGGTCGGCGTTCCGGAGCATGTCGACGCCCAGATCGAGGTCGCCCCACGGCGGCTTCACCTGATAGGTGAGCGTGTCAACGAACGGCGGGAGCCCGATCGGGATCCACAGCGTCTCGTCGTCGGGTTCGAACAGGTCGACGAGGTCCGACTCGGTGACGACGCCGACCACTCGGTCCTCCTCGTCGACGACCGGGAACCCGCTGAACTCGTACCGAGCGAACTTCTTGAACACGTCGGCCACGTCGTCGTCCGGGGCGACCGTCTTCACGTCGGACTCCATCAGGTCACGCGCTTGCATACGGTCGCCGTCGCGTCGCTCATGGGTAGGCGTTTCGACCGGGCTCGGAGGGGCGGAAACGCGGAACTGCGGTCGTCGACGAGACGCGAGGCTCGCCGGGAGAACGGGGCGTAGAACTGAGTGGCCGGGGTGGGCTCCGAACCCACGATCTCCGCATGTCCCAGGTCCGAGGCTCGGCGGAGCCACGGGAAGGACGCGGACGCTTCCAAGGCGTCACCGCACCGAATCTCCGAACCCTATGAGTGCGGCGCTATGTCCAGCTAAGCCACCCGGCCTCACTGTTCCGTACCGCGATGAAACCCTTTAACCTTCCCATCCGTCGGGAGGTTGCGAACCCGTGACAGAGTCGGCGCGGTCGCCCGGTTCGGTCCCCCGCGGCGATCACCGGCGCGGACCCCGCGGATTTATGGCCGACGGGGCGGATCTCCGGGATATGAGCCTTCCCGAACTGCTCGCTGGGACCGTCGGCGACGAGGAGGTCGTGGCCGAGGTCCCGCTCGGGGGAGCCGACCGACTCGCGGTCACGCCGACGCGGTCGCTCGTCTACCGCGGCGACGGCCTGCTGTCGGACGAGTCGGTCGCGGAGTACTCCCACGACGTCGAGCGCATCGCGGTCTCGACGGGTCGCCGCAAGGCGAAACTCACCCTCGGCTACGGCCTCGACGGCGACGAGACGATCTCGGTGCCGGCCAAGCGAGCCGACGACGTGCTCCACCCGATCCTTGCGGGCGTCCTCTCCGCGACGGGCGTCACCGACCCCGGCGAGTCCGTCGTCCGCACCTTCCGCTTCTCCGAGCTCACGCTCGTCGTCACCAGCGACCGGGTCGTCAAACACGTCGGCTCCGCCGTCTGGGACGAGGAGTTCGAGGAGTTCGCCTACGACGACATCACCGACCTCGACTTCGAGGAGGGGACCGTCGCGACCGCGGTCGTGTTGACCCACGGCGGGCGCTCAGAGCGGTTCAAAGCGCCCAACGAGTCCGCCCGGGCGGTCCGGGAGACGCTCGTCGACGCCGTCTGCTCGTACTACGGCGTCGACAGCCTCGAAGAGTTCCGCGTGACCGTCGCCGACGAGGACGACGGCGCGGCGGCCGACACCGCGGGGGACGCCGGCGGCACCACCGACTTCGGCGAGGGACCGGACCCGCTGTCGGCCTCGCCGGTCGCCGACGCGGAGGCGGAAGCGGAGCCGGGTTCCGAGGGGACGCCGGAAACGGGGTCCGCGTCGGAGCCCGAACCCGGACCGGGGGGTGCCGGAACGGATCCGGCGTCCGGAACGGATCCGGCGTCCGAAGCGGATCCGGCGTCCGGTGGCGAAGCGTCGCCCGACGGAGCGTCGACGCCCGGCGAGGATCCGACGGCCGGTGAGGGTTCGACCCGCGGCGGCGAGGCGACCTCGTCGGTCGTAGACGATCCCGCGGACGCTCCGAACACGGAGTCCATCGAGGAACCGATTGCCGGCCACGCGGTCGATACCGACCCGTTGACGGACGATCCGCTCGCCGACGACCCGGTCGGGAATTCGGAGCCGTCCCCCGTCGCCGACGCCGACTCGGCGGCGCGGTCCGAGACCGGCTTCGCGAGCGACGCCGCGGGAGAGGCGACGGCGGAGGAGATCGCGGGGACCGAGGCGGCGGACGAGACCGATCCGGCCGACCCCGCCGGTCAGGCCGCCCCCGACGACCACGCCCAGGCGGCCGAGCCGACCGAGGAGGACGCCTTCGACGGGTCGCCGTTCGAAAGCGCCGGCGTCGAGGGCGAGGATCTCGCGACCGAGGTGGCGGAGCTGCGTCACACCGTCGAACAGCAGTCAGAGCGGCTCGACAGGCAGTCCGCGCTCATCGAACAGCTGATCGAGGAGCTCCGCCGCGGCCGCTGACTCCGGACCCGGCAGCCCCGGCTTCCTAGCCCGTTCCCTCGGTCGATAACCACAGGGGACCACTTTTACCTGCGAGGGAGAAGCGTCCAACAGTGACCGCACAACTGGGAACGCGACTCGACGCGCTGATGGGGAGCGTCGCCACCACGGAGGCCCGCGTCGCGGTGACGGCCGGGATCCTGCTCGCGACGCTCGCCGTCGGCTGGCTCCTTCTCCCGCGCGCCGTCCGGGCCGCGGAGCGGGTCACGACGCGCTGGCTGGAACGGTTCCTCGACGGACGCGGCGAGAACTCGATCGAGACGATGCGAGAGGCCGTCCCGGTCTCGTTCGCGCTGCGGCTCCTCGTCGGGGTCCTCCAGCTCGCGCTGTTCGCGCTCGCCGCCGTCGCGATACTGGCGCTGTGGGGCCGGTTCGCGGTCGTCGTCGCGGTGCTTCCCGTCGCGGAGAACGCGCTCGCGATCGGCGGGCAGGCGTTCCTCTCCCTGCTGCTCCTCGGCGCCGCCTACGTCGCGAGCGACGTGTTAGAGGAGTACGTCGAGGACCTCTCGGCCGACAGCGACCGCATCACCGCACACCAGGAGCAGCTGCTCAGCCGGATCATGCAGGTGGGCGTGCTGGTGATCGCGGGGATAACCGTCCTCGGGATCTGGGGCGTGAACCTCGGCGGCCTGCTCGTCGGGGCCGGCTTCCTCGGGATCGTGCTCGGGATGGCGGCCCGCCAGACGCTCGGATCGCTGATCGCCGGCTTCGTGCTGATGTTCGCGCGCCCCTTCGAGATCGGCGACTGGGTGGAGATCGGTAACGAGGAGGGGTTCGTCACCGAGATCACGATCATGAACACCCACATGCGGAACTTCGACGGCGAGTACGTCGTCGTGCCAAACGACCTGGTCACCAACCAGGCGATCACGAACCGGAGCCGCGAGGGCCGGCTCCGGATCCACATGGAGGTCGGGATCGGCTACGACGACGACCCCGACGAGGCCAGCGAGATCGCCGAGGCGGTCCTGACCGAGATCGACACCATCGCCAACAACCCGAAGCCGTACGTGATCCCCTCCGGCTTCGGCGACTCCGCGATCCTCCTCGACCTCCGGTTCTGGATCGAGCCGCCCACCCCGCAGGCGCGGTGGCGCTCGAAGGCGACCGCCGTCGAGCTGATTCAGGACCGCTTCGCGGACGCCGGGATCTCCATCCCGTACCCGCAGCGGACCGTGTCGTACCCGCCGGAGACGACGGAGGCGGCCGAGACCGTCGAGCGCGTAGAGCGCCTCGACGACGACGGGCGCTCGGAGGGGAGCGGCGACGGGCGGGCGAGCGACCGCCCCGCGTAGCGGCGACCCGTCCGCCGACCGGTCCGCCCCTCACCGGTCCGCCCCTCACCGGTCCGCCCCTCACCGGTCCCGACCGAACCCCGCCGCGAAGGTCGCCGCGTCCACTGAGAGCACTGTCGGCCGCCCGTGCGGACACGCGTACGGGCGCTCGCACTCGCCGAGCCGGTCGAGCAGCGCCCGCTGCTCCGCCGGCCCCAAGTCGCCGATCTCGCCGCGCTTCAGCGACGGGTGACACGCCAGGTCCGCGAGCAGGATCTCCCGCGCATCCCGCGGCGATTCCCCGTCCGAGAGGGACGCGAGCGCGTCCCGGAACGCGTCCGCGTCTGCCGCCCGCCCGAACGGCGCCGGGACGCTCCGGAGCCTGACGGTCCCGCCGCCGAACGGCTCCGTCTCGAATCCGAGCGCGGCGAGGGCGTCGGCGTGCGCCTCCGCGGCAGCCGCCTCGTCGGCCGACAGCGACGCGGTCGCGGGCGGATCGAGCGGGGCGGTCGGCACTTCCTCGCCGTCGAACGCCCGAGCGAGCCGCTCGTAGTTCACGCGCTCGTGAGCGGCGTGGCCGTCGATCACGAGCAGCTCGTCGCCGGTCTCGACGAGGAGGTAGAGGTCGCGGAACGTCCCGATCGGATCCGCGTCCGCGAACGCCGCCGGGCGCTCCCCCTCGTCGCCGCCGACCGAGTCGAGCGCCCCGTCGAGCCCCGTCTCGACCTCGGCCTTCCGCCGGAGGTCGGCGCCGGTGAGCGCGTCGGCGACGGCCGATTCGACCGCGTTCGCGACCGCGTCGGCGTCGCGCAGCCCGACCTCCCGCTTCGCCGGGTGGACGTTCGGGTCCACGCGGGCGGGCGGCAGCGACACGTCCACGGCCGCCACCGGCTCGCGGCCGTCGGGGAGCAGGCGACCGTATCCGGCCCTGACCGCGGCCGCCAGCCGGTCGTTCCGGACCGGACGCCCGTTCACCGAGACCCGGACGTGGTCGCGGGAGGAACGCGTCACCGAGGGGTACGCGAGGGCGCCGGCGATGTCCGTCGAGACGGAGTCGCCCCCTCCCGTCGCGACCTCGGCGCTCGCCGCGACCTCGGTCGAGCGGCTCGCGGTCTCGCGGTCGTACACGCCCAGGAGCGCCTCCGTGATCCCGGAGCCGGGCGTCGACAGCGTCCGCGATCCGTCGTGCTCCAGCGTGAACGCGACATCGGGATTCGCCAGCGCGTAGTCGGCGACCAGCGCGGAGACTCGCGCGAACTCGGCCGCCGGCCCCGCCAGCGACTCCCGGCGCGCGGGCCGGGTCGCGAAGAGGTCCTCGACGACGACGGTGGTGCCGCGGGCGCGCCCGGCGTCGGTGACGGTCGAGTCGCCCGGATCGCCCTCGCGGCCCGATCCCCCGCCCGACGCCGTCCCGTCGACGACCACTCGCGTCCCGATCGCGTCGCCGTCGCTGGTGACGAGTTCGAGCCGCGCGGCCTCGGCGACCGCGGCCAGCGCCTCGCCCCGGAAGCCGAGCGAGTCGACGCCGACCGGGTCGCCGTCGGGCGCGAGCTTGCTCGTCGCGTGGCGCTCGACGGCGAGCCGGGCGTCCTCGCGACCCATTCCGCGCCCGTCGTCGGCCACCCGGACCCGGTCGGTGCCGTCGCCGTCGACCGCGACCTCGACGCGCGAGGCGCCGGCGTCGAGCGCGTTGTCGATCAGCTCGCCGACGACCCGAGCGGGGCGGGTCACCACCTCGCCGGCGGCGATCCGATCGACGGTGTCGGGGTCGAGCCGGCGGACGCGGGCCGTCCCCGCCGACGCCTCGCCCGCGTCGGGCTCGCCGGGAGCGCGCTCCTCACCCGTCATCGTCGACTCGCGACTGGAGGTCGTGGAGGGCGTTCAGCGCCTCTATCGGCGTCATTCGGGCGAGGTCGAGGTCGCCGAGGGCGGCGGTCAGATCGGTCTCGGAACCGGCCGACCGGTCGGTCCGGGCGTCGCGGTCGGGCGCGTCGGGAGAGGACGCTCCGTCGCCCTCGTCTTCTCTCCCTCCCTCCGTCCCCTCCTCTTCGGCGAGGAACTCCCGCAGCGAGGCGTCGGCGTCGTCGCTCCCGTCGCCGTCGGCCGCGGGATCGGCGCCGTTCGTCTCGGTGTCGGTCCCTTCGGCGCCGACGGCCTCCGCGTCGTCCGTCTCCGCGGCCACCAGGTCGCGGGATCGCTCCACGACGGGCGCCGGAACCCCCGCGAGCTCGGCGACCTCGACCCCGTACGACGAGGAGGAGGCGCCCGGGACGACCCGGTGGAGGAACGTCACGTCGCCGTCCTCGCGGGTCGCCGTGAAGTGGAGGTTGAAGGCGCGCTCGCGCTCCTCCGCGAGATCGGTCAGGTCGTGGTAGTGGGTGGCGAACAGGGCCGTCGCGCCCAGCTCGTCGTGGATGAACTCGGCTGCGGCGCGGGCGATGGCGCGCCCGTCGGTCGTGGCGGTGCCGCGGCCCACCTCGTCGAGGAGGACGAGCGAGTCCGGCCCCGCGTCGTGGAGGATCTCGGTCAGCTCGCTCATCTCGCGCATGAACGTCGACTGGCCGCCCGCGATGTCGTCCGAAGCGCCGACGCGGGTGAACAGGCGGTCGAAGACGGGCAGCGAGGCGGCCTGTGCGGGGACGAACGAGCCGGTCTGCGCGAGCACGACCGCGAGCGCGACCGACCGCATGTACGTCGACTTCCCGCTCATGTTCGGGCCCGTGATCACCGCGATCGACCCGCGCGGGAGGTCCGCGTCGTTCGGGACGAACGACTCCTCGGCGCGCTCGACCACCGGGTGGCGTCCGCCCTCGATCTCGACGCCGGCCTCGGGAGCGGCAGCGGGGTCGGCGACGATCTCCGGGCGGACGTAGTCGCCCTCGACGGCGACGGTCGCCAGCGAGCGGAGCGCGTCGAGCTCCGCGAGCGCGTCCGCGAGCCCCTGGATCCGCTCCGTCTCGCTCGCGACGCGGTCGCGCACGTCGACGAACAGCTCGTACTCCAGGGCGTCGGCGCGCTCCGCGGCGCCGACGATCTCCTCCTCGCGCTCCTTGAGTTCGGGCGTGTAGTAGCGCTCGCTGTTCTTCAGCGTCTGTCGCCGGCGGTAGTCGTCGGGGACCCGGTCGAGGTTGGCGTCGGTCACCTCGATGTAGTAGCCGTGGACCTGGTTGTGGCCGACCGACAGCGAGTCGATCCCGGTGCGCTCGCGCTCGCTCGCCTCCAGCTCTGCCACCCACTCGCGCCCCTCGCGCTCGGTGGCGCGGAGGTCGTCGAGGTCGCCGTCGAACCCCTCGCGTATCACGCCGCCCTCGGTGATCTCCGGCGGGGGGTTCGCGGCGATCGCATCGTCGATCAGCTCGCGGACCTCGGTGAGCTCGTCGAGGCGGTCGCGGAGGTCGCGGAGGTGGTCGGTGCGGGGGAAGTTGGCGTCCGCGTCGGCGTCCGCGTCGGCGTCCGCGTCGCCGCCGCTTTCCGGCTCTCCCGCGCCGTTCGTCCCAGCCAGCGTCGCCTTCAGCTCCGGCACGACCGCGAGCGTCGCGTGCAGCGAGCGAAGGTCGCGCGCGTCGGCCCGCCCCCGGGAGATCCGCCCGACGAGGCGTTCCAAGTCGTAGGCGGTCCCGAGCGCGTCGGCGACTCCCTCGCGAACGAGAGTGCGGTCGGCCAGTTCGCCGACCGCGTCGTGACGGCTCCGGATCGCGTCGGCGTCGACGAGGGGGCGCCGGAGCCAGCGCTCCAGACACCGGCGGCCGAGCGCGCAGCTCGTCTCGTCGAGCGCGTCGAACAGGGTGTCGCTCGCGCCGAGTCCGCGGTTCTCGAACAGTTCGAGGCTGCGCTGGGCGGCCGCGTCGAGCCGGAGCCGGTCGCGCGGGTCGTACCGACGGAGCCGAGTGACGTACGAGAGCGGGCCGTCGTCGCCCTGCGTGTACTCGGCGTACGCGAGCACCGCGCCCGCCGCCCGCAGTTCGGCGTCGCCGTCGAACCGGCGGTCGGGAGCGGGGAGGTACGGCTCCAGCCGCTCGACCGCGGCCCGGCGCCCGAAGGCGTCGGGGTCGTACGCGTGGGTCGCCCAGCCGCGCTCGGCGTCCGACGGCTCGAAGTCGGGCGCGTCGGGGCCCGCGATCAGCTCCGCGGGCGCGATCCGGTCGAGCTCCTCGGCGACCGCGTCGCGGTCGCCCGACGTGACGAGGCACTCGCCCGTGGAGACGTCGACGGCGGCGAGGCCGACGGTCCGATCGGCGGCGCGGTCGGCGCCCTCACCGCTGCCCCCGTCGCTCCCGTCGCCCCCGGCCGCCACCGCCGCCACGTAGTTCGTCGTCCCGGCCTCCAACAGCTCGTCCTCGACGACGGTTCCGGGGGTGATAACCTCGGTGACGGCCCGGTCGACGAGGCCGGACGCCTGCTCGGCGTCCTCGACCTGGTCGCCAATCGCGACGCGGTAGCCCGCGTCGAGCAGCGACTCGAGGTAGGGCGCGGCGTTGTCGATGGGGATCCCCGCCATCGGGTAGTCGCCGGTCGAGTCGGAGCGCTCCGTCAGCGTCACTTCACAGACGCGGGCGACCGCCGCGGCCGCCTCGCAGAACGCCTCGTAGAAGTCGCCGACCTGGAACAGCACGAGGGCGTCCTCGTGGGCCGCACACAGGTCGGCGTACTGCGAGAGCATCGGCGTCAGCTCCTCGCGGGCGTCGGCGATCCCCGGCGGGAGCCCGGTTACCGTCTCGCGGTCCGCAGTCGGCATACCACGGATCCGGTCGTCCGCGTGCATAAACCGTGCGGAGGCGGGCGGAGGGAACCGGCCCGTCGGCCGGAAGCGAACTCGCCCGAATCCGGAGAACTAAGTCGACCCGTAATTTCTGTCAACGCATGTCAATTACCTCCGATCCGATATCTCTGGCGGTGCTCGCGGTGAACACCCTCGTCGGCGCCGTACTGGTCGTCAGCGCGTACGACCTCAAAGACCGCGTCCTCGGGTGGATCAGTTGGCTCGGCGGCGCGATCGTCGGCGGGTTCGTCGGCTGGGTGGTGCTCCCAGAGTTCATCGCGACCACCCCGGCCGCCGGCCAACGGTTGGTCCTCGCCGGGGCGGCCGTGTTGGTCGGCACCGTGCTCGGCCGCGTTCTGATCCCGCTGGCGGCGCGGTTCGCGGTGTCGATCGCGGCGTTCGTCTTCGCGACCCTCGCCGTGTTGGTGTTGACCGCCGGCGAGTCGCTCCTGCGACGGTTCCACGATCCCGAGGCGTCGGGGCTCGACGCGGTGGCGGTCGACGCGGCGGTCGAGTCGTCGCTGCTCTCCCAGCCCGAGTTCCAGCAGTTCCTCCTCGTCGCGGTCCTCGTCGGCGCGGTCGCCGGACTCCTGGCGATGCGGCACTACGACTACATCATCACGCTCTCGCTCGTCGCCCTCGGCGCCGGACTCGTGGCGACGACCGTCCCCGTCTGGCAGGCGGTCGTCGCGGGCGAGCCCGTGGCGTTCGTCGAGCAGGCGAGCCTCTCGAACGCCGCGTTCGCCGCGGTGTTCGTCGCCGGGATCGCGGTCCAGTACGCTCGTCACTCCGGGAGCGGGTCCGGGGGGAACGACGTGCTCGCCTGACCGAACGCCACACATCCGATCGAACGCTCTGTCGCCCGATATCCGACGGGAGCGCTCGGCTCTCGCCCGAGCGCTTACAACGCTGGAGCCCCGAGAGTGCCTGTGACGAACCGCGCGATCGTCGTCGGCATGGCAGCGACGTTCATCGGACTGACGGCCCTCCTGCTCGTCGCCGGGATCGTCGTCTCTCCGGTCCTGTTACCGGTCGCCGTTCCGTTCGCCGCCGTCGCGTACTTCCTCTGGTACCACGCCAGCGGTCGGCTCCGCGACCGCGTCCGGCGCGAGGCCGCGCGGGCGGGCCCCGGGGAGCGCGCACGGGCCCGACAGCGCGCGAGAGCCGCCGAACACCGTCGATCGGCGTACCGCTCGGCCGGCGCGACGGACGGCGGGTTCGGCCGCGGCGCCGCGGGGAGCGCCCGCGGTGGCGGCGGTCGGGACGCGACGGGGGCCGGTGACCCCCGCGACCGTGCCCCATCGACGAGCGGGATGTCCGAACGCGAGGCCTACGCGACGCTCGGGCTCGATCGGACCGCCGACGGCGAGGCGATCCGGTCGGCCTACCGGGAGCGGGCGAAGCGGGTCCACCCGGACGGGGAGGACGGCGACGAGGCGGCGTTCAAGGAGCTGAACGAGGCGTACGAGCTGTTGAAAAAGTAACCGCGGCTTTTCGCTCCACTCCCGTCGCTCCGATCACCGAGCGTCGCGGTCGATCCCGGCGAGCGCCTCCTCGATCGCGGCCTCCGCCTCTGCGAGCTCCGCCTGCGTGTTGACGTTGGTGAACGTCTGCGGCGCGGTGCGTTCGCGGATCTCCGCGTCGCCGACGACGACGCGATCGAGGTCGTCGATCGGCGCCAGCACCTTCCGATCGCCGCGGGCGAGGGCGCGCTCGCAGGCGGTCGCCATCGCGCCGGCGTGGTACACTGCCTGCGTCGTCTGGAGCCAGCGGTCGTTGAGCCGGGGGAGCGCGGCCTCGTACCCGGCCGCGTCGTCGGTGAGTCCGTCGAGAAACGACGGGTCGACGAACGGCATGTCGCAGGCGACGACGGCGACGTACTCGTCGGGGGCGACTCGGCAGGCGTTTCGGATGCCCGCGACCGGCCCCAGATCGGGCTCGTCGTCGACCGCCCAGCGGAAGGGAATCGGGAG
This sequence comes from Halorubrum saccharovorum DSM 1137, assembly GCF_000337915.1. Taxonomy (GTDB): domain Archaea; phylum Halobacteriota; class Halobacteria; order Halobacteriales; family Haloferacaceae; genus Halorubrum; species Halorubrum saccharovorum. Next base: position 21,190 of record NZ_AOJE01000013.1, on the reverse strand, counting down.
GCCGTCGAGCGCGCCCGCGATCGCCTCTCGCTGATCGGGCCGGCAGTTGATCACGAGCTCGTCGACGACGGGGTCGCCGCCGGCGGCGCGGTCGGCGCCCGGCGGGACGGGGTCGCCGTCGCCGGCGAGTCGGTCCGCGACGCGCCGGATCATCGGCACGCCTGCGAGCGGCGTGACGGCCTTGTCGCGGTCGCCGAAGCGCGTCGAGCGTCCTCCGGCCAGGATGGCTCCGGTTGTCACGGGTCGCTCCTCTCTCTCGAGGGACTTCGCGGTTGCGGTCGGTCGGGGAAGCGGTCGGCCGGGGAAGCGGTCGGCCGGGGAAGCGGTCGGCCGGGGAAGCGGTCGGCCGGGGAAGCGGTCGGCCGGGGAAGCGGTCGTCGTCGGGGCGCCTCGTCCGGGTCAGTATCGGCGTCCCAACTTCCGGCAAAGCGACCCGTTAAGTGGCCGGCGACCCACCATTCCGCTATGGCAGAGGCCACGGATCTGGAGGAGCTGAAGCGGGGGACCGACCTGGTCAAGCGCGGCTTCGCGCGGATGCAGAAGGGCGGCGTGATCATGGACGTCGTCACCCGCGAGCAGGCGCGGATCGCGGAGGACGCCGGCGCGGTCGCGGTGATGGCGCTGGAGGCCGTCCCGGCCGACATCCGCAAGCGCGGCGGCGTCGCCCGGATGCCCGACCCGCAGAACGTCACCGAGATCATCGACGAGGTGTCGATCCCGGTGATGGGGAAATCGCGGATCGGCCACCGCAAGGAGGCGGAGATACTGGAGTCGCTCGGCGTCGACATGATCGACGAGTCGGAGGTGCTCACGCCCGCCGACGACGAGTACCACACCGACAAGCGCGACTTCGCGTCGCCGTTCGTCTGCGGCGCCCGGAACCTCCCCGAGGCGCTCCGGCGGATCCGCGAGGGCGCGGCCATGATCCGGACGAAGGGCGAGGCCGGCACCGGCGACGTGAACCAGGCCGTCCAGCACCAGCGCACGATCAAAAACCAGATCCGGACGCTCACCGGACTCAACTACGAGGAGCGCGAGAAGTGGGCCCGCGAGCACGGCGCGCCCCGCGACCTGGTCCACGAGACCGCCGAGGCCGGGCGGCTCCCGGTCGTCAACTTCGCGGCCGGCGGCATCGCGACGCCCGCCGACGCCGCGCTGATGATGTATCACGGCTGCGACGGCATCTTCGTCGGGTCCGGTATCTTCGGAGCGGAGGACCCCGTCGAGATGGGGAACGCGATCGTCGAGGCGGTCAACAACTGGGACGACCCCGACGAGCTCGCCGACATCGCCTCCGGCATCGGCAAGGGGATGAAGGGGCAGTCGAACGAGGACATGGCCGACGAGGAGAAGCTGCAGGGCCGCGGCGTCTGAACGCCTTTTCATAAAGAATTCGCGGTGTCGGCCGCCGTTCAGGCCGACTGTTCGGTACCCGGTTCGTACACGTCCGGGTTCGGTTCGCCGTCGACGTTCACGACCGCGAGCGCGCCGCGGCGTCCGGCCCGCGAGAGCGCGTGGTCGACGACCTTGATCGGTCCCGGCACCGGCAGCTCCATTTCGCCCACGGTCGCCGTCCCGGGCGCGACCGGCGTCGTCTCGACGTATCGGGCGGGGTCGGAGACGAGGTCGCCGTCGCGGTACAGTCGCGACCAGACGTTCCCGATCGGGTGCCACGAGCTGGACTGGTTCGGGCCGCCGTTCACGAAGAACACGCGGACGGTCTCGCCGACTCGGGCGCCGATCGCGCCGCGCCGACCCTTCGTGAAGCCGTGGTGTTCGCCGTTGAACACGACGTACGTCGGGTCCTCGGCGAGCATCGCGCCGTGGTCGAACGCGTGGTGGCCCTTCTCGCCGAGGTCGCCCGTCGTGTAGAGCTCGTGCTGGCCGAGGTAGACCTCGCGGTCCACCGCCGGCAGCCCCGCCTCGGGCTCGACGAGGATCGCGCCGAACATCCCCGAGCTGACGTGGTGGTCCATCGCCGGCACCGCGCAGTGGTAGGTGAACAGGCCGGGGAACTCGGCGCGGAAGCTCAGTTCCGCGGCGTCGTCGCCGGGCACGAGCGTCGTGTCCACGGCGCCGCCGCCGGGGCCGTACACGGCGTGGAAGTCCACGTTGTGGATGTCGCTGTTGTCGTCGTTCGGCACCTCGAACCGGAGGTTCACGGTGTCGCCCCGGCGGACGCGGATCATCGGCCCAGGGACCTGCCCCTCGAAGGTCATGTACTTGAACGTGACTCCGGGCTCGACCTCCGCGACGACCTCCTTCGTGCGAAGGGTGACGTCGTGCTCGCGCGGCTCGTCCCAGTCCACCGGCGCCGGCACGTCGGTCGGGTCGGCCGCGATCCGGTCGACACCGACGTCGCGTGCGGGATCAAGTTCGGGGGCGATCCGCTCGGTCTCGTCCTCCGGCGGCGTCTCGGCGTTCACCGGCGCGCCGATACAGCCCGCGACGGCGCCGACCGCTCCGATCCCGAGTGCCGCAACCATCTTCCGCCTGCTGAGGTCTTGTGACATGATTTCTCCCTGTTTCGTGAGAGGCGCCGCTATGACATATATAATATATACTATTCCCTACTATCGAGACAAATTCGTCTATTCACCCTCATATAGGGATATTAAATACCTAACTAATGGGACATACGTGAGGTCCCACAAATCCGTTGAACCGAGTCCGTCTCCGAACGGCTCGCCGTCGATCGGTCGGAGCACGCGATCGACGGCGCCGCGTATGAGGGCGCTCCCGACCGTGCTCCCGTCGACCGTTCGCTTTCTCACGCCCGCTCCCGCTGCACGGTTCTTTATGTGGGATGCTACCGTTCGTCCAGCTATGACCGACGACGAAGCCACAGAGACGGACGGGAGCGACCGCGATGGGCCCTCGCGGCTCGGCCGCGTCCTGCTCGGGCTCGGCCTCGCCGCGCAGGCCTCCGAGGACTTCCGCGACATGGAGGACACGATCGAGTACGCCGAGTCCGCGGGGGTGCCCGCCCCCGACATCGCCGCCCCGTTCGCGTCCGGGATGATGGTCACCGCCGGGATCGGCATCGCGCTCTGGCGGCTTCCGCGGGTCGCGACCGGCGCCGCCGTCGCCTTCCTCACGGTCGTGACGGCGACGATGCACGACTTCTGGAACGCCGACGAGGGTGACAAGAGCGGCGAGCGACTCGCCTTCTTCGGGAACCTCGCGATGCTGGGCGGGGCGCTGGTGTTCCTGCGGGAGGCGTTCAAGTGAGGGTATCGACCCGCCTCCGTCGGTGATCGGCCCCGTGGATCATTCGTGGTACTGACATATTCCGGCGGACGTGGTGAGTACGAGATGTGGATACCGCGCAGAATTCTCCCTATATTCGATCAGATCGGATCAGTCGAGACGAGTAGGTCACATATCGGGGATTTTAATAATCGGTTGGGAAAACGGGGACCCGTGCCGACACCGCCCTCCATCCCATCGACACACTCGATATCAGAATACATCGCCGACGGCGCTCGTATCGCCGCGATACTGCTCGTTTGGGGCGTTATCGCGGCGTTTTTCACGTACGGTGTGAGCGAGATCGGCGGTCCCGGGAGCCTCTTCAAGACGCTCGGTCCGCAAATCGGAGCGCTCGTCGCATTGGCGGGGCTGCTCAACGCCGTCCTGTTCCTCGCGTATCGGTCGATCGACTACTGGAACCGATACACGTGACACACTCGCGTCGGCCAGTTCTCCCCGTCTTATAAATTCCCCTCGTCGAGCGGGTCTTCGAGCTGTCCCATCACCGCCTCCAGCGCGTCGGTCGCGGTGAGCAGTCCGACGACCTCGCCGCCCCGTACCACGAGTGCGAGCTCCTGGTTCTCCGCCTGGAACCGGTCGTAGGCGTCGCTCGCGTTGGCGTCGGCCGAGACCGTCATCGGCGGGGCCGCGATCTCCGCGAAGGTCACGTCACCCCGCTGTAGGGCCTCGAAGTTGGAGACGATCGAGGGCGCGTACACGGTCCCCTCGAACGCCTCCGGCTCCGCGCCCACCAGCGGGAAGCGGCTGTGCGGCGTGTCCCGAATGCGATCGAAGTTCTCCGCGACCGACGCGGTCGTCGACAGCGTGACGATCTCGCCGACCGGCGTCATGATCTCGGTCACCTCGACCTCGTCGACGGCGAGGGCGTTGAGCACCTCCTCGCGCCGCTCCTCGGGGAGTTCGACCTCCTCCATCATCGACCCGAGGCGGTTGCGGAGCTGCGCGCGCGTCTCCAGCACCTCCTCTTCGGCCTCGGTCCACGACCCGGTCATCTCGACGCCGAACAGCCCGAGGGTGGCCTTCGCGACCCAGTCGCCCACCTTGATCAGCGGCGAGATGAGCCACGCGAACCAGTACAGCGGCCGCGCGCCGTACTCGGCGACCTGCTTCGAGCGCTCGACGCCGAGGTACGTCGGTGTCTGTTCGCCGTGGGTGAGGTGGACCATGTTGATGATGAAAAAGCCCAGCAGCGACCCCGCGCCGGCGGACGCGAGTGCCGTGTTCTCGAACAGCGGCGCGAACAGCGCGGCGAGCCCCGGCTCCGCGACGATACCGAGTGCGATGCTCGTCCCGGAGATCCACACTTGGCAGGTGGTGAGGTAGAACTCCAGGTCATCGGTCATCTCCCACGCGCGCCGCAGTCCGGGAGTGTCCATCTCCGATTCGGGGTACTGCCGCAGGCGGGTCAGCCCGAACTCGATCGCCACGAAGTACGCGTTGATCAGGATGAGGGCGAGGCCGGCCGCCACGCGGAGGCCGATCTCGCCGGGCGGCATCGCTGTCGCAAGGGGGATCATCGTCCCCACGGTCCCGGCGCGCAGTTGAAAAGCATTGAGGGAAGCTCCTCCTTCGTCGGTCGGTGAGGACTTACTCGTAGTCCTCGTACGTCGGCAGCCCGTTCTCGGGCGGGAAGTCGTCGACCGGTACGGTCGTCTCGTCGCCGCTCGCCATGTCTTTCACGGTGTACTCCCCGTTCTCCAAGTCGCGCTCGCCGACGACCACGACCGTCTCGGCGTTGACCGAGTCGGCGTAGCCGAGCTGCGCGCCGAACGACCGGTCGGAGACGTCCTGCTCGACGACCACGTCGTCGCCGAGCGCGCGGAGGTCGCGGGCGAGCGCGGCCGCCTCGCTCCGCGTGTCGCCGACGCTGAGCACGTAGTAGTCGGTCGTCAGCTCCTCGTCGGGCCAGACGCCGGCGCGCTGACAGAGGAGCTTGAGCGTGGCGTGGCCGGGCGCGACGCCGACCGCGGGAGTGGGCTGGCCGCCGAAGCTCTCGATGAGGTCGTCGTAGCGCCCGCCGCCGAAGACGGAGCGGGACACCTCGCCGGTAGAGTCGAAGCACTCGAAGACGACGCCGGTGTAGTAGTCGAGCCCGCGGGCGGTCGTCAGCGACACCTCGCAGAACTCGCCCGCACCGAAGTCGTCGGCCGCGGCGAGCACGTTCCGGAGGTTCTCGACGGCGGCCTCGACCTCCTCGCCGCCGGCCTCGGCCACGTCTTCGAGGTCCTCGGGGGCGTCGACGCCCGTGATGAGGTCGTCGAACTCGCGGGCGGTCGCGCGGTCGAGCCCGGCGTCCGAGAGGAGCCCGAGGTACTCGCCGTCGTCGACCTTCGCGCGCTTGTCGACCGCGCGGATCGCGGCCTCGGCGTCGACCGCGTCCGGGTCGTCGGCGAGCGCCCGGACGAGCCCGCCGAGGATGTCGCGGTGGGAGACCCGGAACTCGAAGTCGTCGCCGGTGAGGCCCAGGCTCGTGAGCGCGTCGGCGGCGACCGCGAGCACCTCGGCGTCGGCCTCGGGCGCCGAGGAGCCGAACACGTCGATGTTCGTCTGGTAGAACTCGCGGAACCGACCCTGCTGGACCTGTTCGTAGCGCCAGAACGGCCGGGTGGACACCCACTTGATCGGCTTCGAGAGCTCCTGGCCCTTCGCGACCACCATCCGGGCGACGGTCGGCGTGAGTTCGGGCGTCATCGAGACGCCGCGGCCGCCTTTGTCGTCGAAGGCGTACAGCTCCTCGACGATCTCCTCGCCGGACTTGTCGACGTACATCTCCGTCCGCTCCAGGGCGGGGGTGGCGATCTCGCGGAAGCCGTACCGGCTCGCGGCGTCCTCGATCGCGTCCGTCACCTCGCGGCGGGCCGACTGCTCGCCGGGGTAGAAGTCGCGGAATCCCTTGAGGCCATCGTACATGGGCGTCGGTTCGGCGAGCGCCCGCTTGAAAGCATCCTTTCGGGGGCGACCGCCGGCTCGGTCCGGACTCGCCCCGAGCCGGTCAGTCCGAGTTCGCCTCGCCCGTCGGGGCGGGGTCGGCGGCTCCGGGATCGGACGCGGGCCCCCCGAGGGAGCCCTCCTCGCCGCCCGCCGAGGCGGCGTCCACGCCGGTCTCGAACCGGTCGAGCGTCTCCGAGAGCCGGGCGGCGCGCTCGGAGAGCGAGGAGACGGACTCCGAGACCTCCGTGAGCGAGGTGGTCTGTTCCTCGGCGGCCGCGGCGACGGTGTCCGCCTCGGAGGCGGTCTCCTCGCTGATCGTCGCCACCTCGTCGGCCATGGAGACGACCTCCTCGGTGGAGGCGGCCTGCTCTTCGGTCACGTCGGAGATCTCCTGGACCCCGTCGTTGGTCTCGTCCGCGAGGTCGGCGATGTGTTCGAGGTCGTCGACGGCGGCCTCGACGCGCTCCGCGGCGTCGTCGATCTGCTCGCTCGTCGACTCGACCTCGGCCGTCGACCGGTCCATCCGCTCGCGGATGGCGTCGATGCGGGACTCCGCACTCTCCGCGGCGTCCTTCACCTCGTCGGACAGCGCCTTGATCTCCTCCGCGACCACCTCGAAGCCCTGGCCGGCCTCGCCGCCGGAGCGGGCGGCCTCGATGTTGGCGTTCAGCGCGAGGATGTTCGTCTGCTCCGCAATCTCCGAGATCCGGTCGATGAGCTGGTCCACCTCGCTCACCTCGTCGTCGAGCGCGTGGATCGCCGCCACCGCCTCCTCGACGGTCTCCTCGGTCGCCTCCATCTCGTCGATGGCGTCCATGGCGGCCTCCTGTCCGCTGTCGCCGGCCTCCGCCGTCCGCGCGGCGGCATCGGCGACCTGGTCGGACGACGAGGCGACCTCCTCGATCGTCGCGGAGAGGTCGCTCATCTCGTCGCTCACCTCCGTCAGCGACTCGCTCTGATCGGCGGCTCCCTGCGATATCTCGTCGACCGAGCCCGCGACCTCGGAGGCCGTCTCGGCCACCTCCTCGGCGGAGGCCGTCGCCTGCTCGGACGCCGAGGCGACCTCGTCCGCGAACGCGGAGAGCCGGGCGTACGTCCGCTCGATCTCCGCGATCATTCCGTTGAACTCCTCGGCGATCGCCGCCATCGCCTCGTCGTCGGCGTCGGTCCGCATCCGCGCGGTGAGGTCGCCGTCGGCGGCCTCCCGCATCGTCTCGCCGTAGTCGTCGGCGGTCGCCTGCAGTTGCTCGTTGCGCCGCGCCATCCGCTCGCGCTCGGCCTCGGCGGCCTCCTGTGCGGTCTCCGCCTCGTCGATCTTGTCGCTGAGGGAGTCGCGCATCGCCCCGAACGACCCGTACAGCCGACCGATCTCGTCGATCCGGTTCGTCTCCAGATCGACCGAGAGGTCGCCGGCCTCCATGCGCTCCGCGCGGTCGCGGAGGTCGCGCAGCGGGCCGACGGTCTGCCGGCTCAACGCGATCCCGACGACGACGAGCGCGAGCAGTCCGGCGCCGATCACGGTCAAGACGCTGGTGCCGACCGCGTCGCTCGCGGCGAAGGCCTGCGCGGTCGGGACGGTGGTGACGGCGACCCACTCCTTGTCGCCGGTCGAGGCGTACGCCGCCACCTCGTCGTCGCCGCGGTCGAAGGCGGTCCCGTCGCGGGACGCGCCGAGCTCGGCGACGATGTCGCCGTCGGCGTTCAGCGTGGCGTTGCCGCCGGAGAGGATGGTCTCGCCGTCGGCGCCGACGATCGTCGTCTCCTGGTCGGCGTGGAGCTTCCGGAGGTTGTCGACCCGGTACTCCAGCGTGCCGACCAGCACGACGACGCGCGACTCGTCGCCCGCGACGGGGCTGGCGAACGCCATGACCTGGTCGCCCATGGCGCTCGACTCGTAGGCGGTCGGCGAGTTCCATACGTCGTTCGACGAGGTGAGGTCGACGCCGGGCTCGACGTCGGTCCACGGTGCCGCGATCCCGTCGACGGACTCGCCGCGGAGCGCGGGCGACGTGCTCGTGACGACGCTCCCCTCGGCGGTGTCGACGAGGTGGATCGCCCGCACGTCGACCGGGAGCTGCGCCTGCTTCTGGATCAGCTCTCCCTCGGCGGTCCCGGCGTCCGCCCCCGCGAGCGCCTGCGTCGACGAGACGGACCGGGTGTGGGTCTCCATCGAGACCGCCCACTCGTTGATCGAGTCGGCGTGCATGTCCACCGTCGACGTGAGCTGCTGTTCGGCGTCCCGCTCGACCGTGGCCTCGGCGCTCCCGTAGTTCACGCCGCCGACGGCCGCGAGGACGACCACGACGAGGAGGATGGAGATGACGAACTTCGCCCGGTAGTTACGCCGGATCACGCCCGGCGTGAGCCGCCTCGCGACCCGACCGACGACCGAGTCGTCGGCGTCGTCGTTTCCGCTGGAGTCGGTTCCGCTCACGCCCCCACCTCCGGAGCGACCTCCTCGATGACGCTGATCCCGTCGGCGTCGTACCGGAAGTACTCGTAGTCGATCCCGGAGACGTCGCCGTTCTCGTCGAAGACGACCTCGCTCGACGCGCCCCGATACTCGACCGGGTCGCCGGCGGCCGCGCGGCGCACGCCCTCTGCGAGGGAGTCCGGCGTGACTTCGGTACCGCCCTCAGAGACGACGTCCCGCATCTGCTCGCGGATCGCGCCCCCGTCGTTCTCGCCCGCGGCGGCGTTCGCGAGGAGGAGCACCGCCGCGGCGTCGTACCCGTTCGCGGTGAAGATACCCGGGGCGCTCCCGTACTCGGACTCGTAGCGCTCCGCGAACGCGTCGTAGCCGGGGCCGTTCGAGGACGGCGCCGTCCCGTAGACGTTCCCCATCGGCTCGCCCACCTGCTCCGGGAGCGACGGGTCCATCATCCCGTCGGTGGTGAACACGGTCTCGCCGCCGGCGTGGCCGTCGTAGTAGTGGCCGAAGATCTCGACGCCGTCCTCCGGGTAGCCGATCACGAAGAGCAGGTCGGGATCGCCGGAGAGCGCGGTCGCGAGCGGCTCCTCGTACTCGTCCGAGAAGGAGACCTGTCGCTGTATCTCGCCGTCGAACGACGTGGCGAAGGCGCCGGAGAGCTGCCGGCCGTAGTCGCCCGCGATGTGCAGCGTCGCCGCGGACGACGCGCCGTGCTCGTCGGCGGCAAGCCCCGCGGCGACGACGGCCTGCAGGGAGTCGTCCGGCGCGGTTCGGAAACTGAACCCGCGGTCGTTGAGGATCGAGAGCGTCGGAGTCGTGCTCGCGGGCGAGCAGTTGACCACCTCCGCGGGAATGGAGGCCTGCTGGACCGCCTGTAGGGTCACGTCGGAGCCGAGCGGCCCGGCGACCGCCGGGAACCCGGCGTCGACGAGCGTCCGCATCGCGTCGATGCCGCCGCGCGCAGTCGTCTTCGAGTCCTCGATCCGCCACTGGACGTCGGCCTCGACGGCCGAGGCGTCGAGCTGTTTTCCCGGGAGTTCGACCGCGTCGGCGATCGGTGTCCCGACGGACTCCAGTCCGCCCGAGAGGGCCATCACGCCGCCGTACCGGAGGGTGCGCTCCGAGAGGGGCGTTCGACGGTCTTCGGTGCGTTCGGCGTTCGATCCGAGGCAGCCGCCGAGCCCGAGCACGGCGCCCCCCGACGCCGCGGCCAACAGCTCGCGACGGTTGCGTTCCTGTATCGGTCTGTTACGACACACACGCGTCCGGAATCAGCTCCGATTTTTAACCCCCACCCCCCGGTTATCGAGATGAATAATCGGGTGCGGGCGATTGATACTCGGGAGGCGGGAGAACGCGTTACACTGTGTCAAAAGAACCGTTTAGGTGACCTGTGGTCGCCGCTCGGGGCTCGCGAGCGCCGAGAAACGGAGCGGCAGGGATCGAGACGGGGCGACAGAGATCGAAACGGGGTGGCACGGCACGTGCTCTCGCCGACCGAGCCGCTCAGTCGCTCCGTCCGTGAACGTACGTCTGGTCGTGGTCCGGGAACACCTCGCCGACGGTCTCCTGGCCGTGTTCGTCGGCGATGAGCGTCCGGAGTTCGTCTTCGTAGTCGGCCTTGGGGACCTCCTCGCTCGGCCCCTGTTGGACGTCGAACGTCTCTTCGACGAGCCGGTCGACGGCGTGGCGGCCGAACCCGGAGAGCGGGGAGATGTAGTCGCTGCCGTGGCGGTCCTCCAGGCTCTGCGCCTGCGCGCGCGACACCGTGGGAACGCGGTCGTCGCGGCGCGTCCCGTCGGCGATGGCGTCGACCTCGCGGCTCGCGATCGTCTCTAAGGCGTGTTCGTGGACCCGTTGGATCCCGTTTCGCGGATAGCCGTCGTCGATCATCGTCCGGGCCGCCTCCTCGGCGACCTCGCGGTCGAGTTCGACGCGCTCGAAGGGGAAGCCGAGCTCGCCGGCCGCGCGCTCGGCGTGCTTCCAGTCGTCCGTGAGCCCGAAGCTCCCGGTGACGCAGCGCACGTCGTAGAACCGGTCGAGCAGGTGAGCGGCGAGCGAGGAGTCTTTCCCCCCGCTGTACAGGAGCGCGAGCTCCATCTATCGCCGCTGGATGTCGAAGCTCTGCTGGTCGGGCTGGAGTTCCTTCAGGAGGTCGCGCATCTGGTCTTCGTCGATCTGTCCCTGGATCCGGCCGCTCTGCGCGAGCGCCGCGACCTGCTGTTTCACCTTGTCGCCGAACTCCGGTTTCGACATCGCGACCGCGTTGAGCCGCTGGCGCGCGCCGTCCGTGAGGTACTGCTTGAGCACGGCCTCCTGTTGGGCCTCGGCGCGCTCCTGCGCCTGCTGTTGGGCCTCGGCGTCGGCGCCGCCGCCCTGCTGGCGCTCGCGGAGCTCTTCCATCTTCTTCTCTCGCAGCTCTTCGAGCCGTTCGTCGTCGGGGTTCTCGCTCATACCCACCCGTTCTCGGTCCGCGCGAAAAACGATTTCGGAGGGATCGGCCCCGAGACGCCGGTTCGGTGGCGCCGATCGAGCGCGGTCCGCGCCGCTTAAACGCCTCCTCGGCGTAGCCGCCGGTAATGAGCGAGTCGCGGGAGTTCTGTCCCCGGTGTGGCGACGCCGTCCCGGAGCGGCGCGAGCCGCTTCCCGGCGACCCCCGAGGGCGGGACGCGCTGCTGTGTGACGACTGCTACTTCGAGGACTTCGAGCTGGTCGACGCGCCCGACCGGATCGAGGTGCTGGTCTGTTCCGGCTGCGGCGCGGTCCGCCGCGGCGAGTCGTGGCGGGACGTGGGCGCGCGCGACTACACCGACGTCGCCGTCGACGAGGTCGCGGAGGCGCTCGGCGTCCACGTCGACGCCGAAGAGGTCGAGTGGGGCGTCGAGCCCGAGCAGGTCGACGAGAACAACGTCCGGATGCACTGCCGGTTCTCCGGCGTGGTCCGCGGGACGCTCCGCTCGGCGGAGGTCACCGTCCCGGTCAAGATCTCGCGGGGAACCTGCGACCGCTGCGGCCGGATCGCCGGCGGCTACTACGCCGGGATCGTGCAGGTCCGCGCGGACGAGCGCGACCTGACGCCCGCGGAGCGCGCCGAGGCGCTCGACATCGCCGAGTCGTACGTCGCCGATCAGGAGGCCGACGGCGACCGCGAGGCGTTCATCACGGAGGTGAAAGAGACCGACGACGGGCCGGACGTCAAGCTCTCCTCGAACCGGCTCGCGCAGAACGTCGCGACGCGGATCACGGAGGCGCTCGGCGGGAGCTTCGAGTCGTACCCGACGCTCGTCACCGAGGACGGCGACGGCAACGAGGTGTACCGGGTTACGTTCGCGGTCCGCCTCCCCCGCTACGCCGCGGGCGAGATAATCGACCCCGAGGACGGCGACGGGCCCGTGCTCGTCACGAGCGTCTCCGGTCGGCTTCGGGGCGTTCGCCTCGCTACCGGCGCGGAGTACACCTCCGAGTTCGAGGACGCGGCGGCCCCGGACGCGACCCGGCTCGGGCGGCGCGACGACGCCGCGGAGACGACGGTAGTGACCGTGGAAGACGAGAACGCCATCCAGGTGCTCGACCCGGTCACCTACGAGGCGAAGACGGTCCCGAACCCCGACTTCGTCGACGGCGACGCCGACACGGTGCTCGCGTTCGAGCACGGCGGCGAGGTCCACCTCGTCCCCGAGGAGTAGGCCGTCGCGGGCGTCGGGTCGGATTCTCGGGCGTCGGGTCGGATTCTCGGGCGTCGATACGCGTCGCGGGCGTCGCACCCGCACCGCTCTCGGGCTCTGAAAAGTACCGGTAGATCCGCGTGTCGCTTCCGATCAGTCCGCGCGGGCGGTCTGCTCCTCTCCGAGGGCGGCGGCGCGCTCCGATTCCGTCACGTCGATCCCGCGGCGCTCCAACTGCTCGACGAACTCAGCCTCGCTGACCCCGGCCTGCGCGGCGGCCTGAGAGAGTGTCAGTGTTCGCGCCCCGTACAGCGTCAGCGCGGTCGCCAGCCCCTTCGTTGCCATACCTAAGGTAGTAGCGTGAAGGTTTATGAAGGTTACTAATTGACTGAGGTTCCTGATACACCTTATATGATATATATTGACGATTGATCAGTCCGTGGTAATATAATACGTTCCGGGTCGCCCCGACCGGCCGGCGCTGTCCGGAGTCGGCGGCGCTGACCCGTCCGGCGGCCCGCGCCCGCAGGAGTTATCACGCTCTGCGGCCGTAGCCGGTGCATGGACAGACAACAGTTGATCGCGCTGTTCTTCGCGTTCCTCATGGTCAGTTCCATGGCCGCGTGGGGCGTCTCGCTCCTGTAGCGTCGAACGCAACCGGTCTCGCGACCGCGGTCCGAGTCGGATCGATACCGCTACCGGCCTTCTATCGGCGACCCTCAGCCGTCGCCCCAGACGTCGGAAAGGGGGTGATCCTCCCGGCGCTCCGCGTCCGCCTCCGAGCGCGTGCGCGTCGTTTCGCCTTTACCGCCCGTCCCGTCGGTCGCTCCCGTTTCCGTCCCGCCGGACCCTCCCGAGCCGTTCGCTCGCGGGCCGCCTTTGCGGCTCCCGCCTCCGCTCTCTCCTCCGCTCGCCTCCCCGCCGAGAGTCGTTCCCCCGCGCCGGGTCGCCCGCGACGGGCCGGACGGATCGGCGTCGATCCCGGCGAGCGCGGCGTCGGGGTCGAAGTCGGGCAGCGTCGGCGTCGTCATCGCGTCGATCTGATCGCGGAACCACGGCGGCGTGTCGGCCTTCGCGCGGTCGAAGAGGTCGAGCAGCGAGTCGTCCGCGAGGTACGTCGCGCCGCGGTCGTCGGGCGCGCGGACGACCCGGCCGCACGCCTGGATGACGGTCCGGAGCGCGGTCCGGTGGTACCACGCCCACTGGTCGTCGGCGAGCCGGCGGGCGACCCGCGAGTCGTTGGTGTTGCGGTACGGGGCCTTACACACCACCTGCCACCGGCAGAGGTCGCCTTTCAGGTCGAGCGCCTCCTCCATCTTCACGGAGACGAACACCTCCGGGTCGTCGCTGGCCTTCCACGCCGACAGCTCCGCGTCCCGGTTCGCGCGGTCGTGTCGCCGGACCCGTGCGGCGACGCCGAACTCGCCCAGCAGCTCGGTGAGCCGCCCGGCGATGTCGTACGAGTGCGCGTGGATGAGCCCCTTCTCGTCCGGGTGTTCGGCCATCAGGCGGACGATCAGCCGGGCGATCTTCGGCACCGTCTCGTCGCGGTGCTCGTAGGTCATCGACCCCTGCGTCACGTCGTACAGGGGCCGGTTCGAGAGCGGGAAGGTGTGCTCGACGTCGACGAGGGCGACGTTCGCGGGGTCGAGGCCGACCCCGCGGCAGAACGCCTCCTTCGAGAGGATGGTGGCGGACAGCAGCGCGAACTTGTTCCCGCGATCCCACACGGTGTGCCGGAGGTAGCGGGCCGGATCGAGGGGTTTGATCGCGAGCGCCGACCCCTCGCCGTCGGGCTGGTCGACGACCCACGTCGTCGGCGACTCCGGGTCTCGGTAGTCCTCCAGGAACCAGCCGAGCTCGCTGATGAGTTCCTGTAGGCGGTCGCGACGCGCCACCTCCTCGCGGTCGAGTTCGGGCCGCCCGGTCAGCTCGTCTTTCGCGCGCTTCGCGACATCGCGGAGGGAGGCGACGAAGCGGGCGGTGCGGTCGAGCGCGTCCTCCTCCGGGCCCGCGTCGGCCTCCACGTCCGGGACGCTCACGTCGTCCCACACCGGGACGCGGTCGGGCGAGAGCTCGATCGTCGCGTACATCTCCGCCCATTCCGCGAGCCCGTGCGCCTCGTCGATCACGACGGCGTCGCGCTTGCGGAACACCTCCGAGCCGGCGGTCCGCATGAAGTAGGCGAGGGTCATCGCCGCGTAGCGGTTCCCGGAGGCGATGGCGCGGTCGGAGAAGTACGGGCACCGGTGTTTCACGGAGCAGTCGAACCCCTGCTGGCGGACGCAGGGCGCGCGGTTGACCGGCGTGTCGTGCTCGCCGGGGAGGATGCAGTCGTAGTTCGATTTCCCCCGGATCACCGCCAGGTCGTCGAGCAGGTCGTCGGCCTCCACGTCGTCGATCTGCGACACCTGCGGGGTGGTGTAGTAGGCGCCGGTCGCCTCGCTGGGGGCCGTCTCGTCGACGGTGGCCGACGCGCCCATGATTGCCCGCGCGAGGAGGGACTTGCCGCTGCCGGTCGGCGCGCGCACCAAGACCACGTCGTTACCGGCGGCGAACGCGTCGCGGATGTCCGCGAGCGCCCGCTCCTGTGCCCCGCGGAAGCTCGGGGCGGGGAATTCGGCGGGGATCCGATCGGGGTCCACGACTTCCCCTGGCGCGCTCTCGGAATTAAACCCTCGCTTGCCGTCGCCTCGCTTGTCGTCGCCTCGGTTGCCTGTCGCCTCGCTTGTCGTCGCCTCGGTTGCCTGTCGCCTCGCTTGTCGTCGCCTCGGTTGCCTGTCGCCTCGCCCGTCGCCGATCGGTTCTCTCACCCGGAACCGCGACTTCTCGCCCGAAATAAACAGGAAACTACCGCATTGTTTATGGAGGGTCGGCGAGAGGTCGTGGTATGAACTGGCGAGAGGCGGAACGGGAGTTCGCGGACGACGTCGTCGCCCGCGAGACGCTCCCGCGCACGTTCGAACGGTCCGCCGAGCGCAACGCGGACCGGCTCGCCCAGCGGTACAAGGGCGATGTCTACGATCGCTCGCTGGTCTCCAGCGGCGTGCTCCCCCCCGCTTCGGCGGGCGAGTACGCCGACGTGACCTACGCCGAGATGCGCGCGATCGTCCGGCGGCTCGCGACCGGGTTCCGCGAACTCGGCGTCGACGGCGACACCCGCGTGGCCCTCTACGCGCAGACCCGGATGGAGTGGGCCCAGACCGACTTCGCGGCCCTGGCCGCGGGCGCGACCGTCACGACCGTGTACGCCTCCTCCTCGCCGAACCAGGTCCGCTACCTGATCGAGGACCCCGGCGCGACCGTCGTTGTCGCGGAGAACCGCGAACTGCTCGACGAGGTGCTCGGGGTCGCCGACGCCCTCGACCACGAACTCGACGCGCTCGTGACGTTCGACGACGTGGACACGGCCGACCTCGACGCGGATATCGGCGGTGGCGGCGGAGCCGACGGCGACACCGGGCTCTCAGTCGACGACGTGTACACCCTCGGCGAGGTCCACGCCCTCGGCGACGACGCGTTCGACGAGGACGCCTACCAGTCGTGGATCGACGCGATCGACGTGGGTGACCTCGCGAGCCTCATCTACACCTCCGGGACCACGGGCCAGCCGAAGGGCGTCCGGCTCACCCACGCGAACTTCCGGGAGAACGTCAACCAGTGTTACCGGCGCTTCGCGGACCGCCCGGACCGCGACGGCGACGTGCCGGGGATCAGCGCCGAGTCGACGACGCTCTCCTTCCTCCCCCTCGCGCACGTCTTCGAGCGGCTCGCGGGTCACTACATGATGTTCGCGGCGGGCGCGACGGTCGGCTACGCCGAGAGCCCCGACACCCTCCGCGAGGACTTCGGGCTCGTCCGCCCGACGACGACCACGAGCGTCCCGCGCGTCTACGAGAAGCTGTACGACGCGATCCGCGAGCAGGCGAGCGAATCGCCCGTGAAAGAGCGCATCTTCGAGTGGGCAGTCGGGGTGGGACGTGCCCACCACGAGGCCGACAGGCCGGGCGCCCTGCTCGACGCCAAGCGCGCGATCGCCGACAAGCTGGTGTTCTCGTCGGTCCGGGAGGCGATCGGCGGCAACGTCGACTTCTTCATCTCCGGCGGCGGGTCGCTGTCGGCGGAGCTGTGCGCGCTGTACCACGCGATGGACCTCCCGATCTTAGAGGGGTACGGGCTCACGGAGACCTCCCCGGTGATCTGCGTCAACCCGCCGGAGGAACCGAAGGTCGGCACCATCGGCCCGCCGGTGGTCGACACCGAGGTCGCGATCGACGGCGCCGTCGTCGGCGAGGAGGCTGCGGACCTGGCCGGCGACGTCGGCGAGCTGCTCGTTCGCGGCCCGCAGGTGACCGACGGCTACTGGAACCGCCCGGACGCGACCGCGGAGGCGTTCACCGATCCGGACCGGCTCCCGGAGGACGCCGTCGTCGCCGGCACACCCCCCGACGAACGCGACGGCGACCCGGACGAGCCTTGGTTCCACACCGGTGACATCGTCCAGCTCAGGCCGGACGGGTACGTCGCCTTCCGCGAGCGCGCCAAGCAGCTGCTCGTCCTCTCGACCGGGAAGAACGTCGCGCCGGGACCGATCGAGGACCGGTTCGCGGCCAACGAGTTTGTCGAGCAGTGCGTCGTGCTCGGCGACGGCCGGAAGTTCGTCTCCGCGCTGATCGTCCCGAACTTTGAGAAGGTGGACGCGTGGGCCGACGCGCGGGGGATCGACCTCCCCGACGACCGCAAGGAGATCTGTCGCGACGACCGAGTTCGCGAGCGGATCCAAGAGGAGGTCGACCGCGTCAACGAGGAGTTCGAACCGTACGAGCGGATCAAGCAGTTCCGGATCGTCGACGAGGAGTTCACCGAGGAGAACGACCTGCTCACGCCGACGATGAAGAAGAAGCGGCGCAACATCCTGGACCGCTTCGCCGACGAGGTCGAACTGATCTACGACGTCGAGTAGCAGGAAAACGACCGGCGCGGTGAACTATCTGGAAACCAATATATATCGTGACGGAGTAGGTCCGTCAATGGTCTTTTGGACCGCTCCCCGGAACGGATTCGCCGCGCTGGGTGTTCTCTGTGCCGGGCTCGGCGGTCAACATTTGCTGCTCGAAGGGGAGGTCGTTGGGACGGTGCTGGAGGCCGCCCTCGTGTTTTGCCTCTCCGGCATCGTCTTCTACACGGTGTACGACCTCCCGCGGTGGGACGTTTCTCTTGCCGGCCAGCGGCGCGCCCTGCGGATCAGCGTCGGGACGGCGGTATCGTTCGTTGCGCTCGCCGGCGTCGTCTGGCTCATCTGGCTGCTCGAACACCACGCGTTCGAACTCTCGTTTCTGATCTCGTTCGCCACCAGCCTCGGGTCGGCGGTCGGTTCTCGGGGCAGCCTGTACGCGGTGCAGGCAGACGAGCAGCTCACCGAGGCAAAGGAGCTCGCCGCGTTGCTGTCGATCAACGACCGCGTGCTGCGTCACAACATCCGAAACGAGCTCGCTATCGCGCTCGGCCATCTGGAGGAGATCGAAGACGCGGGAGCGAGGTTCGAGGACGCACGGGAGGGGATCGAACCGCCGGGAGCGACGAGCGGGAACGCCGCCGAAACGCCCGACATCTCGGAGCGGACGCGTATCGTGCGGGACCACTTGGAGGGGCTCGTCGAGACGAGCGACCGAACCCGGCGAATCGTGTCGATCTGGCGGACGGAGGGGCTCGAAACGTTCGACCTCGTCGACGCCGTCGACGAGGAGGTGGCCGATCTGCTGACGGAGGCCCCCGATGCGACGGTCCGTACGGACTTGCCCGACAGTTGCCTCGTGCGGACGCATCCGGCGTTCTCGCTCGCGTTGCGCGAGGCGCTCCGGAACGCGGTCGAACACAACCCCTCCGACGTGGAGATCACCGTCGACGTGCGGCGACGCGACGACGGCACGACGGGCGTCGTCATCGCGGACACCGGACGAGGGATTCCCCAGAGCGAGCGAAATGCGCTCGAAAACGCCGCGGAGACGCCGCTCGAACACACTGAGGGACTTGGCCTGTGGCTGATATACTGGGCGGTGACTCGCTCCGGCGGCGCGGTCGAGTTCGCGGACAACGATCCGCGGGGGACGATCGTCAGGATCACGCTCCCTGCTCGCGCCGAGTCGCCCGCCGACCCGGCGGTCGGCGGCTTCGGCGACGAGAGCTGAGGGACGCGAGGCGACGCGACAGCTCGCGGACGCTCCGAAAGATCAGGCCGACGTGACGGACGATTCCCCGCGGTCGTCTCGTTCGACGGACTCGCCGTCGATCGAGTCGCGATCCGCCGCCGCGACCGGTTCCCCGAAGGCGTAGACCGTGTTGTGGCCGGTCACCTCGATGGTGAGGAAGTCGCCCACGTCCACGCCGCGCTCGGTGGCGTTCTGGACGATGATCTGTCGGTAGGCGCCGTCGCGGCACTTCACGGAGTCGCCGGTGCCCTCCTCGACGACGAGCACCTCGAAGGTCTCGCCGACCATCGACTCGTACGCCTCGCCGACGACCTCCATCTTCAGCTCCGACATCGCCTTCGAGCGCTCCTTCTTGATCGTCCCGCCGAGCCCCTTCATCTCGGCGGCGTCGGTGCCGGGACGCTTCGAGAAGCGGGTGACGTTTATCTTCTCGGGGCGGACCTCGGCGAGGAGGTCCATCGACCGTTCGTGGTCGTCGTCGGTCTCGGTGGGGAAGCCGACGATGAAGTCGGTCGAGAGCGTCCAGTGGTCGAGCCGGTCGTCGAAGGTGTCGACGATCTCTCGGAACTTCTCGACGCGGTGCTGTCGGCGCATGTCTTCGAGCACCTCGTCGGACCCCGACTGGACCGGCGCGTGGATGAAGTCGTACAGCTCCTCGTTGTCGGCGAACACCTCGGCCAGTTCCTCGTGGATGCCGTGGATCCCGCCGGGGTTCGCCATCCCGAGCCGGACTCGGAACTCGCCGTCGATGTCGCAGATCCGGTCGAGTAGCTCCGGGAGCTTCCGGTCGCCGTCGTCCCAGCCGTAGACGCCGGTGTCCTGTCCGGTCACGCGGATCTCCTTGGCGCCGGCGTGGACGAGCGCGCGGGCCTTCTCGACGTTCTCCTCGACCGACGGGGAGTCGACCCGCCCGGTCGCGAACTTCGTGATGCAGTACGAGCAGTTGCTCATACAGCCGCGCGCGATGGGGAGGATGCCGACGACGCCGTCTAAGACGGGCTCGGCGTCGGGGGTGACCGTCGGGCACTCGCCGTTGAGCACGTACGAGGGCACCTCGTCCCAGTGGAGGATCTCGGCGTCGACCTCGGCCTCCTCGAACATCTCGCCCTGCGCGAGCGCCATGCAGCCGGTGACGACGAGCTCGGCGGTCACGTCTTCCAGCTCCTCGGCGCGCCGGAGCATGTTTCGCTCCGTCTTCTCGACGACCGTACAGGTGTTGAGGATGGCGACATCAGCGTCTTCGGGACCGTCTGCCGGGTGGTGACCGCCGTCGCGCAGCGCCCGCTCGATCTCCCGGCTCTCGCCCCGGTTGGAACTACAGCCGTAGGTTTCGATGTGATACGTCGCCATCGAGTGGGCTCACTACCGGTCGCGCGGGCAAAAACGCGACGGATCGGTACGGAACCCGTCGGTCGGCGTCAGTCCTCGGCGACCGCGGTCGCCGTCGGCGCCTCCGCGTCGGGCTCGGAGGCGGCCTCGGGCTCGGAGCCGGTCGGTCGCTCCGACTGAGGGACGGCCGCGTAGACGGACCGGCGAGCGTCCTTGGGGCAGAGCCCCTCCTCGACGAGCCCGGCCTCGGTGAGCTTCTCGACCGCGAACCGGACGGTTCGGGTCGAGAGACGGGTCTCCTCGGCGAGCCCCGTCTGGTCGAACCGGCCCTCCTCGTCGAGGACGTAGTAGACCAGTTTGGCGCTCGGCGGGAGCGGCTCGAGCAGCTCGCGGGTGGCTTCGTCCATACCGGGATCGTACGGTCGAAACGGGCATAACCGTGGCTCGGGTGTGCGCCACCCTCGCACGTCCACGACCGTTTTATATACCGCCTGCTTCGCGTCGCCCGGTCCCGCTCAGCCGTCGGTCCGGAACTCGAACCGCGCGCCGTCCTCGTCGACCACGTCGAGCGTCCAACCGTGCGCGGCCGCGATCTCGTGGACGATCGCGAGCCCGAACCCCGTTCCGGTGGGGTCGCTCGACGTCCCGTACTCCGTCGCCTCGTCGGGATCGATCTCGAAGCCGACGCCGTCGTCCGCGACGTAGAAGCCGTTCGTGAGCGCGCCGACGGTGACCGTGACGCCGTCGGCGTCCGCCGTCGAGTCGGCGGCATGTGCCACGCTGTCGCCGGACCCTGTCCGGCTGTTCGTGGAACCGTGTTCCACGCTATTCGTGAACAGGTTCTCCAGCAGGGTGCGCAGCCGCTCCGGGTCGGCGTCGACCGCGAGCGACTTCTCGGGGAGATCCAGCGTCGCGTCCGCCGTGTTGACCGTCCGCCACGCCCGTGCGGCCGCGTCGGCGAGCGAGACGGACACCAGCTCGTCGACCGTCCGCCCCTGTCGCGCCAGTGCGAGCAGGTCGTCGATGAGCTCCTCCATCCGGTCGTGAGCGTCGGCGATCCGATCGAGATCGTCGAGCGTGTCGCCGTCGTCCACCGTCGTTCGCGCGAGTTCGAGCCGGCCGGCCGCGACGTTGAGGGGGTTCCGGAGGTCGTGCGAGACGAGCCCGGCGAACTTCTCTAACCGGTCGATCTCCCGCTGGAGCTCCGCGTCGCGGTCGCGGAGCTGGGCCGTTCGCTGCGCGTGATCGAGCGCGACGGTGACGTTCGCGCCGAGCACCCGCGCCAGCTGTACCGCGGTGTCGTCGAAAAATTCCGGCTCCTGCGAGCCGAGCGGCATCACCCCGTGGTCGCC
>NZ_AOJE01000012.1 GCF_000337915.1 Halorubrum saccharovorum DSM 1137 | reverse complement strand
CGCCCGGGCCGAAGGCGGGTCGCTCGCCGAGCGCCTCGGTCGCTTCGCGGCTGATCGCGGTCGGTAGCAGCGCCTCCGCGTCGGGGTCGTGCAGCCGAACGCCGCTGCTCGGGAACTCGAGGATGTCGACCGCCGCTCGCGCCGCGAGCGTCGCGATCTCCTCGCGGTCCCCGCCGCGGAACATCTCGCGGGTCGTCTCGTGGAGCCGTCGGAGAGTGCGCTCGACGCGCTTCTGCTCGCCGATGTCGGCGTAGACGTTGTAGATGATCGTCTCGTCCGGCCGCTCGACGGGGATCACGTTGAGGATGAAATCGCGGAGCCCGTCGGCGGTCCGGCGCTGCACCTCCCGGCGGAGCGGCTCGTCGTCCGCGATCACCGCGCCCGGGTCGATGTGTGCGTCCCCGTCGGGGACGATCGCCTCACGGATCGTTCCGTAGTCGTGTTCGGCCTCGGAGAACCCGAACGTCTCCTCGAACGCCTCGTTGGTGGCGTCGAGCCGCCGCTCGCCCCCGTTCTCGGAGCCGGTCCTGGCGACGGGAAGCGGCAGGTCCTCGAACAGCGCGGAGAGCCTGTCGCGCTCGGCTCTAAGCGCGTTCTCCGTCTCGATCTGTTCGAGCGCGTCGGCGGCGTGGGCGGCCAGCAGTTCGGCGAACTCCACGTCGCCGTCGTCGAACGCCGCGTACCCGTCGGAGACCGCCTGAAACGATCCGTACGGGCCGATCGGGACGCTGATCGCCGAGCGGATGTCGTCGGCCACCGGATCGGCCAGCTCCTCCGCGTCGGCCGAGCCGCTCCCGTCGCCCCCGATTTCGGCGTCGGAGCCCGCGCTGCGGTCTGCCGTCTCCGGGTTCGACCGCCCCGGGCTCTTCGGGTCCTCTAGCTCGTTCGGGTCCGCCGGGTCGACGCTGAGGTTGTCGACGACGATGGTCCGCTCGTCGGCGACGGTGGTCCCGACGACGCCCTCGCCGAGGTCGAACGTCCGCACCTCGTCCTCGCTGACGTTCTCCGACCGCGCCTCGGGAACGAGCCGGTCGCCCCGGCGGCGCGCGGTGACGCAGCGGTCGAACGACAGAATCTCCTCGGCGGCGTCGACGACGCGCTCGAACACCTCGCCCGCGCTCTCGGCCCCGGACACCTCGGTCGCGAACTCGTGGATCGCGGCCACCTTCGCGTTCACCTCCCAGAGGTCGCGCTCGGCCCGCCGGCGGTCGAGGGCGTTCTCGACGCTGTTCGCGAGCATCTCGTACCGGTCGCGGCCGACGCCCTTCTGGAGGTAGTCGGTGACGCCGGCCGAGATCGCCTCGCTCGCGATCTCCTCGCTCCCGCGGCCGGTGAACAACACGAAGGGGAGGCCGGGATCGATCGACCGGACCTCCTCGAGGAGTTCGAGCCCGTCGATGCCGGGCATGTTGTAGTCGCTGACGACGCAGTCGACGCGGTCGTCCGCGACGACCCCGATCGCCTCCGTCGGCGACGTCCGCGTGACCGTCTCCACCCCGTCGACGAGCCGCTCGACGTGCGTGGCCGCGAGGTCGGCCGCTCCCGGCTCGTCGTCGACGAGGAGCACCCGCCGCGGTCCGCCCCCGGCCGGCTCCGATCCCCGGAAGGCGTCGGCCTCCCGTCCGTCACGGCCCCCCGTGGGATCGGTTTCCATGGGTGCACCTGCCCCTACGGGTAATTTTACTTTTCCCTCCGATAACCGAAACTGAGAACCACGCGGAAACAGACGCCGCGGAGCGCCTGACTCGTTACACCGTCCCGCTGAGAGGAGCTACAGGAAGTCCTCGACGTGGTCGGCGACCTCCTCGGGGGTGTCGCCGACGGGGACGCCCGCGTCGTTGAGCGCGTCGATCTTCGACTGCGCCGTGCCCGTCCCGGAGCCGGAGACGATGGCGCCGGCGTGGCCCATGCGCTTTCCCGGCGGCGCGGTGCGCCCGGCGATGAAGCCGGCGACCGGCGTGTCCATGTGTTCGCCGATGAAGCGGGCGGCCTGCTCCTCGTCCTCGCCGCCGATCTCGCCGCACATCACGACCGCGTCGGTGTCGGGGTCGGCCTCGAACGCCTCCAGGGCGTCGATGAAGGAGGTGCCGATGATCGGGTCGCCGCCGATGCCGATCGCGGTCGACTGGCCGAGCCCGCGCTCGGTGAGGTTGTCGACGACCTGGTAGGTGAGGGTACCGGAGCGGGAGACGAGCCCGACGTTCCCGTCGGAGAAGATGTTGCCGGGGAGGATGCCGAGCTTCGCCTCGCCGGGCGTGATGATGCCCGGACAGTTCGGGCCGATGAGGCGAGTGTCGGTCTCGCTCAGGCGCTTGTTCACCTTCGCCATGTCCTGGGTCGGGATCCCCTCGGTGATCGCGACCGCGAGATCGAGGTCGGTGTCCAGCGACTCGAAGATCGCGTCGCCGGCGAACGCCGGCGGCACGAAGATGACGGAGGCGTCCGCGTTCTCCTCCTCGACGGCCTCGTCGACGGTGTCGTAGACCGGGACGCCGTCGACCTCCTGACCGCCCTTGCCGGGCACCGCGCCGGCGACGACGTTGGTGCCGTACTCGATCATCTGGCCGGCGTGGAACTTCCCTTCCCCGCCGGTGATACCCTGCACAACCACTCTGGTGTCGTCGTCGACGAAAATGCTCATTGGGTCACCTCCTCGGCGTTCTTCACCGCGCGCTGGACCGCGTCCTCCAGCGTCTTCTCGACTTCAACGAGGTCCGTGTTCAGGATCTCCATCCCCTCCTCGGCGTTCGTGCCGGCGAGCCGGACGACGACCTTCTTCGGGATCTCGTCGAACTGCTCTAAGGCCTCGTTGATCCCCTTGGCGACCTCGTCGCCGCGGGTGATCCCGCCGAAGATGTTGAACACGACCGCGTCGACGTTCTCGTCGGAGAACACCATATCGAGCGCCTGCGTGACGCGTTCGGCCTTCGCGCCGCCGCCGATGTCCAGGAAGTTGGCGGGCGCGCCGCCGTAGTAGTCGACTAAGTCGAGCGTCGTCATCACGAGCCCGGCGCCGTTGCCGATGATACCGACGTTCCCGGAGAGGCGGACGTAGTCGAAGCCGTACTCGCCGGCCTTCCGTTCGAGGTCGTCCTCGTAGGACTCCTCCGCGAGGTCCTCGAGGTCGGGATGGCGGAACAGCGCGTCCTCGTCGATGTTCATCACGGCGTCCGCGGCGATCACGTCGCGGTCGCCCGTGATCATGACGGGGTTGACCTCGATCTCCGAGGCGTCGTTCTCCTCGTAGAGGTCGTACAGCGTCGTGAGGATCGAGGCCACGTCGAGCGCCACGTCGGCGTCGACGCCGGCCTCGTAGACGACCTTCCGGGCCTGGTACGGGTGGAGGCCGAACGCGGGGTCGACGTGCTCGCGCGCGATCGCGTCGGGGTTCTCCTCGGCGACCTCCTCGATGTTCACGCCGCCCTCGGTCGAGACCATCAGGACCGGTTCGCCCGCGCCGCGGTCCATCGTGACGCCGACGTACAGCTCGTCGACGAAGTCGACGCCGGCCTCGACGAGGACCGAGTCGACGGTGTACCCCTTCAGGTCCATGCCGAGGATCTCCTCGGCGTACTGCTCGGCCTCCTCGCGGTCGGTCGCGATCTTGATCCCGCCGGCCTTGCCGCGGCCCCCCACGTGGACCTGCGCCTTGATCGCGGCCGGGTAGCCGATCTCGTCGACCGCGTCGAGCGCCTCGTCGACGGTCGTCGCGAGCCGGGAATCCGGTACGGGGATCCCGGCGTCGGCGAAGATAGTCTTCGCTTGATGTTCGTGTAGTTTCATCCGTTTCGAAGGCCGGGAGACTCCGGCTTAAATTGTGCCGATTCGGCTCGAACGGCTGGCTGGCGTCGCTCGGCGGACGCCGCGGGGCGCGGGGTCGCTCCCCTCAGTCGAACGTCCAGTTCGTCTCGACCGCCGGCGGATCCGCCAGCGTCTGGTAGACGACGCAGTACTTCTCGGTGTACTTCCGGAGCGCCGCGCGGGTGTCCTCGTCGACGTCGCCGTCGACGGTGACGTCGAGACGGAGGTCCTCGAACCCGACCGGGGCCTCGTCGTCGACGCCCATCGTCCCGCGGAGATCCAGGTCGCCGCTGGCGTCGACGCTGATGTCGGCGTCGACGCCGAAGCTCTCGGCGACGGCCTGTGCGGTCAGCTGGGAGCAAGCGGCCAGCGCGCCAAGCAGGAGGTCGCCCGAGCAGGCTCCTCCGCCGGGTCCGCCGGCGCCCTCGTGCAGCTCCGCCTCGTAGATCGCCCGGCCGATGTCCACGCTACACGACCGCGCGTCGCCCTGCTCTTCCCCGGTCGCTGACAGCGTGATCTGGGCCGCCTCGGGGTTCTTCTCGTACTCTCTCTTCAGCGGTTCCTGATCGGCTTGCAGGTCATTCTCGGCCACGTGCGTCTCTCACTCGCACACACAAAAAGCGTTCTGCCGATCCCGCCCCCCGTCTCTCCCTCGCCGCCTCTCCCCCGGCCACCGCTCGGTCGTCGCCGCTCGGTCGTCGTCGCTCGGTCGTCGTCGCTCAGCCGTCGCCGCTCAGTCGTCGTCGCTCGGTCGTCGTCGCTCAGCCGTCGCCGCTCAGTCGTCGTCGCCGAGGATGACGCGGTGGGTCATCGCTTCCGGATCGAGCACCTCGTCGGCCTCCTCCTCGGTGAGGTAGCCGGCCTCGACGGCGGCCTCGCGGACACTTTTGCCCTCCTTGAGAGCGGTCTTCGCCACCTTACTCGCCTTGTCGTAGCCGATCGCGGGGTTGAGCGCGGTCGCGAGCGCCATCGACTGCTCGACGCGCGTCTCGCAGTGCTCCTCGTTGGCTTCGAGCTTCGCCACGAAGCGCTCGCCGAAGGTCTCGGCGGCGTTCGAGAGCAGCTCGGCGGACTCGAGGAAGTTGTGCGCGAGCACGGGCTTGTAGAGGTTTAAGTCGATCTCGCCGCGGGCGGCGCCGGCGGAGATCGCGGCGTCGTTGCCCACGACCTGCTTGTGGACCTGGTTGACCGACTCGGCGACGACCGGGTTGATTTTGCCCGGCATGATCGACGAGCCGGGCTGGTTCTCGGGCTGTTCGACCTCTCCGAGGCCGTTACGCGGCCCGGACGCGAGCAGGCGGAGGTCGTTGGCCATCTTGTTGAGGCTCCCGGCGATGGTGCGGAGCGCGCCGTGCGCCTCGCTCATCGCGTCGTGGGCGGCCTGCGCCTCGAAGTGGTTGTCGGCCTCGCGGAAGGTCGTGTTCGTCTCGTCGGAGATGTACTCGGCGGCGAGCTCCGGGAAGTCGGGGTGGGTGTTGAGCCCGGTGCCGACCGCGGTGCCGCCCAGCGCGAGCTCTCGGAGGTTCGACTGGACGCTCTCGGCGCGCTCGATGCCCTTCGCGACCTGCGTCCGGTAGCCGCTGAACTCCTGGCCGAGCCGGATCGGAGTGGCGTCCTGCAGGTGAGTGCGGCCGGTCTTGACGACGCCGTCGAACTCGGTCTCCTTGGCCTCGAGCTCGGCGTGGAGCGTTTCGAGGGCGGGCACCAGATCCTTCTCGACGGCCTCCAGGGAGGCGACGTGCATCGCGGTCGGGATCACGTCGTTGCTCGACTGGCCGTAGTTGACGTGGTCGTTCGGGTGGACCACCCGGTCGCCGATCTCCGCGCCCGCGATCTCGGCGGCGCGGTTGGCGATCACCTCGTTGGCGTTCATGTTCGAGGAGGTGCCGGAGCCGGTCTGGAACACGTCGACGGGGAACTGGTCGTCGTGCTCGCCGGCGATCACCTCGTCGGCGGCGGCGACGATCGCGTCGGCGGTGTCGTCGTCGATGAGGTCCAGGTCGCGGTTCGCCTGCGCGGCGGCCTTCTTGACGACGCCGAGCGCGCGGATGAACCGGCGACTCATTCCGATCCCCGAGATGGGGAAGTTCTCGACGGCGCGCTGGGTCTGCGCGCCCCAGTAGGCGTCCGCCGGCACCTGCATCTCTCCGAGGCTGTCCTCCTCCGTGCGGTAGTCCTCACCCATGCGTGCGCGTTCCCGCGAGGCCGGGTAAAAGCTACTGGAAGCGCGCCGGGAGCGAGAGTCGACTGGAAGTGAGACGCGGACGGGTGCGAGAGTCGACTGGAAGTGAGACGCGGACGGGAGTGAGACCCGGACGACCGCGAGCGCCGCGGACCTCGCCGGACGCTCACCCTCGGTTCGTCGCCCACCCCGCGAGCGCGAGGAAGCCGAGCGTCATCCCGAAGAACAGCAGGAGCACCCAGCCGAACCCCGGAGCGAGCGCCTCTCCGCGGAGGAACTGCACGCCGAGGAACCCGGCGGCGACGACCGCGACGATCGGCCACGACGCGTCCTGCAACCGGCGCAACAGGGAGGGCGGAAGCCGCATGCGACGGCGTTCGGCGGGCGGAAGCTAAAAATCGGCGCCATCCTCGGCGGGCGTCATCGACCGCCGGCCAGTACGCGATCAGTCCGTCAGTACGCGATCAGCACCACCGCGACGACCGCGGCGCCGATGCCGGCGATATCGCTCACGGCGAGCGAGTCGCCCAGGGCGACGACGCCGAGCGCCGCGGCGACGACGAAGTACAGCGCCGTGATCGTCGTCGCGATCCCCGCCGCGCCGGCCTGCAGCGCGGCATAGTACGCGATCGCGCCGACCCCTGAGGCGACGCCCGCGAGCGCCGCGATCCCGACCGCGCTCGGGTCGCTCCCGAGGACCGCCGTCCCACGGTAGAACACGTACAGCACGGCGACGCCGATCCCGACCGCGTAGGAGACGATCATCGCCGCCTCCGGCGCCATCGACCGCGTCGCCACGTCCGCCAGCACCGCCCAGACCCCCCACGCGACCGCGCCGATCAGCGCGAGCCCGATGACGTGGTTCACCGGCCCGGCCTCACTCTCCCTCGACCGGGAACAGCCCCGCTTCTCGGAGTTCGTCGTCGAGGGTTCCGTCGCCGTGTTCCGCGTAGTCTTCGGGCGTGTACGTCTTGATCTCCAAGGCGTGGACGGAGCGGGTCATGTGGTCGCCGACGGCGTCGTACACGCGCTGGTGCTGGTCGACGAGCGACTCCCCCTCGAAGGCGGGCGAGACGACCCACGCCGCGAAGTGGGCGTCCTCGTCCTCGTCGTCGTGGACGCGCGGGGTCGTCACGCGGGCCACGGCGTCCGGGATTCCGTCCTCGATGAGATCGGCGATTTCGGCCGGGTCGATGGTCATACGCCTCGTCGGGTCCGCCTCGTCAAAAAGCGACCGCATGATCGGTGGGGCGCGTCGCGTTCGGTTCGGCTTCGGTTCCGGTGACCTCGATCAGCTCTCGGTCTCGTTCGCGGCCGTTCCGTTCTCGGCGTCACTCGACCCGTCGTCGTCGCCGTCGTCTTCGCTTTCGCCGTCGTCCGATTCATCATCGCCTCCCTCCTCGTCATCGCCCTCGTCCTCATCATCACCGTCTTCGTCCCCGTCATCGCCTCCCTCCTCGTCATCACCGTCTTCGTCCTCGTCGATCTCGTTCACCTCCACGTCTCGCCCCGCGACCCCGCTCCCCGAGATCACGGGCTTGAGGATGTAGCCGTTGTTCGGGCCGCGCTTGACGACGTTGATGTCGAAGACGAAACTGACGGACTCGTCGGGGGTGACCTCGAAGCCGTTCGTGATCTGGAGCTTCTCGCTCGGGAGCTTCACGTCGACTTCCTCGCCGTCGACGATCCCCTCGACCGCCGTGACCGAGAGCTCGATCTTCTGGTAGCTCCCCGCCGGGATCTCGCCGTCGAACACGGCGATCGCGTCGTCCTCGATCACCTGCGTGAGGTCGACCGTCGCGCCGTCGAGGGCGACGACGGTGAAGCCGCGATCGTCCTCGTCGTCTTCGCCTTCGTCGTCCTCGTCGCTCTCGTCGTCGCTCTCGTCGTCGCCACCGTCGTCCGGGTCCTCGTCCTCGTCGTCTTCGCCTTCGTCGTCCTCGTCGCTCTCGTCGTCGCTCTCGTCGTCGCCACCGTCGTCCGGGTCCTCGTCCGCGTCGTCTTCCTCCTCCGCGGTTCCGTTCTCGGTGTCGTCCGTTTCGGTCTCGTTGCCGTCCTGATCGGAACCGTCGTTTTCGCCGTCGTCCTCCTCCGCGTCGTCCTCCTCGTCATCGGACTCCTCCTCGTCGCCTTCCTCGCTCGCCTCGAAGAGACGGGCCTCGTCGAGGGTGACGTTCAGCTGATCGAAGTCGTCGATGTCGGCCGGCGCGTCGCTGATCAGGAGCCGGAAGGTTCCGGTGAGCGTCTCGGAGCCGTCGGAACCGTCTGAGTCGTCCGAGCCGTCGCTCCCGTCGGAGCCGTCGGAGGGGGTGGGGACTCCGTCGCCGGCACAGCCCGCGAGCAACGTCGCGCTCGCGCCCGCGCCGAGCGCCACGAACTCCCGTCGCCGGAAGCCGTCGGCGGTGGTTTCCTGAGTGCGATCGTCGCCCGTCGTCCGCGATGGGTCCGTCATGGTGATTCAGCGAACGGCCCCTGTGCGGGTATAAATGGACGATACTCAGTCCGAATTTGGACGGATCAAGTCCGTTTTTCGCGGGAGCGCCGCGGTTCTTTATGAGCAGCCGGACGGGCCTCCGACCGGAGTCACAGCTCGGCCGTCTCGATGCCGGCCTCCTCGACGATTCGCTTCGCGTGGCGCGTGGCGCGCTCGCGGACCGCGTCGGCGTCGATCCCGACGTGATCGCCGTCGTCATACCGGATTCGGCCGTCGACCATCGTGAAGGTCACGTCGTCGCCGTGGGCGGCGTACACCAGGTGCGAGAGCGGGTCGTGGACCGGGGTGGCGCGTGTGCGGTCGGTGGTGATCCCGATCACGTCGGCGCGCTGGCCCTCCCGAAGGGTGCCGAGGCGGTCGAAGCCGGCGGCGCGCGCGCCGTTCGTCGTCGCCATCTCCAGCGCCGTCGGGGCCGGGAGCCGGGTCGCGTCGCGGGCGGCCACCTTCCCGAGCAGGCTCGCCTGCCGCATCTCGGTGAAGGGGTCGAGCGTGTTGTTGCAGGGCGGCCCGTCGTTGCCGAGCGCGACCGTGATCCCGCGGTCGAGGTAGTCCTGCACGGGGGCGATCCCGGACGCGAGTTTCATGTTCGAGGAGGGGCAGTGGGTGACGACCGTGTCGGTCTCGGCGAGCACCTCCCGCTCCGCCTCGTCGGTGTGGACGCAGTGCGCGAGCGTCACGTCCGGCCCCGTCAGGCCGACCTCGTCGAGCCACATGACGTTCCGCCGGCCCGTGTCGGCCTCCACCGCGGCGATCTCGTCCTCGTTCTCGCTGGCGTGGGTGTGGATCGTCACGCCGTCGTGGCGGTCCGCGAGGTCGC
The DNA here is from genome assembly GCF_000337915.1 of Halorubrum saccharovorum DSM 1137. GTDB lineage: Archaea > Halobacteriota > Halobacteria > Halobacteriales > Haloferacaceae > Halorubrum > Halorubrum saccharovorum. The sequence continues at coordinate 185,293 of NZ_AOJE01000012.1, read as the reverse complement.
GGCAGCCGCGGAGGCAGGCCTCAGAGCAGGTGACGGCGAACCGCGGCGTGACCGCGTAGCGCACCCGGCCGCCGGCGGCGCCGTGGTACTCCTCGATCAGCGCCTCGCTCTCCGCGAGCGCGGCGTCGGTGTCCTCCAGCAGGCCCTCCGGCGAGTCGCGGTCCATCAGCACCTTCCCGAGGCGCGCGCGGATCCCCGTCTCGATCGCGGCCTCGAACGCCTCCTCGGCGTGGTTGACGGAGAGGTGGTCGACGACGGTCGTCGTCCCGCTCTCGAGGCATTCGAGGTACCCCAGTTCGGCGGCGGCGCGGGTCGCGTCGGCGTCCATCGCCGCCTCCATCGGGAGCACGGCGTCGAACAGCCAGTCGAGGAGGGCGGCGTCGTCCGCGATCCCGCGGCCGAGCGACTGCACCGAGTGCACGTGGCCGCCGACCAGTCCGGGCGCGACGATGTCGAGGTCGCGGCGCTCGTGGTCGGGGTACGCCTCGCGGAGGGTCTCGGCGTCGCCGACCGCGGCGATCGTCTCGCCCTCGACGACGACGGCGCCGTCGGGGATCGCGGTCTCGGAGTCGGCGATGACGGTTCCGGCGATCAGCATGTCCGTCCGTTCCTGACGGTCGTCTCTTAAGAGGGTGTCCCTCGCGAGTCGGTTTCGAAACGGCCGCGTCGCGCTCCGGTGCGCTCACTCCAGCTCCAGGTCGCGTTCCCGCTCTCGCTCCGGCCCGTCGCCGGCGCGGTCCGCCAGCTCCTCGGTCTCCAGCAGCCGGTCGAGCTTACGCTCGAACTCCGATTCGTCGATCTCGCCGCTCGCGTACCGCTCGCGCAGCGTCACGAGCGGGTCCGCGTCCGTGGACGAGGCGGACTCCACCTCCTCCTCGGACTCGACGAGCGGGAAGTCCTCGCCGAGCAGCGCGACCAGCGGGATCAGCACGAAGAACCCCAGGATGAACGCCGCCGGTCCGAGGACGCCGAGCGAGAGCACCGCCGAAAGCGACGTGAGTCCGAACGAGAGGATCGCGATGAGCCCGATCAGCCGCTTCTTCTCGAACGTCGGGAGGGGCATATCGCATAGAGTTCGACGAACCGACAAAAACGTACTGCCGGCGCTCCGCCGAGCGGGCCGGCGATGCGGTCGCCGGGTCGGCCCTCGCCCGCGACCGACGGCTATTCGTTTCGGCCGCTCGCATCCGGATCCGTGCTCAGATACGTGACGACGAACCCCGGGAAGGTGCGCGAGGCGGAGCGATACCTCCGGGACGGCTCGGTGGAGCGGCTCGACTTCGACTACCCGGAGATCCAGGCCGCGGAGCTGGGACCGATCGCCGCGCAGGGCGCGCGTGAGGCGTACCGCCACGCCGGCGAGCCGGTGCTGGTCGACGACGCGGGGCTGTTCGTCGAGGGGCTCGACGGCTTCCCCGGTCCCTACTCCTCGTACGTCGAGGAGACGCTGGGGATCGAGCGCGTCCACGACATCGCCGCCGACCTCGACGACCGCCGCGCCGCGTTCCGGTGCGTGATCGGCTACTGCGACGGCGAGGGGTTCGCCGCGAGCCCAGACCCGGTCGATCGCGGCGACCGGGGTGCGGCCGCGGCCGCGGGACCGGACGGGGAGGACGGGGACGGCGGCGCGCCCGACGAGGCCGAGACGCTCCCGGTCAAACTGTTCGAGGGGTACGTCCCCGGACGGATCGTCGCGCCGCGCGGGGAGGGCGGGTTCGGCTACGACCCGATCTTCGAACACGACGGGGAGACGTTCGCCGAGATGGACACCGACCGGAAGAACGCGGTGTCGCACCGCGGTCGCGCGTTAGAGAAGTTCGCGGAGTGGCACGCCGACCGGTAGGTCAGAGGACGGACGCCCGCCTACGCCGCGTCCGCGATCGCCGCCGCGAGGAGGTCACAGCCGAGTTCGATCTCGCGCTCGGTGACGTCGAGCGGCGGGAGGACGCGGAGCACGTCGTAGCCGCACGAGAGGGTGAGAAGCCCCCGAGAGAACGCCTTCTGCATGACGTCGTCGCGGCGCTCCTTCGAGTCGAACTCCACCGCGAGCATGAGCCCCTCCCCGCGCACGTCGTCGACCCCCGAGAGGTCGGCGTCGCGCATCGTCTCCTTGAACTGTCGCCCTCGGACCGTGGCGTTGTCCATCAGGTCGTGCTCGCGGATCGCGTCGAGCGTGAGCGCGCCCTGCGCGGAGGCGACGATGTCGCCAGCGCCCCACGTCGAGGAGAGCCGGCTCTTCTCCTCTGGGAACACGTCCGACCGGGAGATCGTCGCGCCGACGCGGAGCCCCTTCGCGCTGGCGATCACGTCGGGTTCGAGCGCGTAGTGGTCGGAGCCCCACAGCTCGCCGGTGCGGCCGACGCCCGACTGGATCTCGTCGGCGATCAGGGTGATGTCGTGCTCGTCGACCAGCGCGGCGATCTCGTCGGCGAACGCCTCCGAGGGGAACCGGTAGCCGCCCTCGCCCTGGATCGGCTCCATGATCAGGTACGCCACGTCGTCGGGGTCGATGTGGCCTCGATCCGGATCGAGCTTCCGTCGGAGCTGCGAGACGCCGTCGGCGAAGAAGCCGCACGAGCACGTCTCGGCGGAGCAGGTCCGATCGTCGCAGAAAGGCACGTCGTGGACGCCGCTTATCTCCGGGAAATCGCGGCGGTAGACGGACTTCGAGCGGTTGAGCGAGAGCGCCCCGAGGGTCCGCCCGTGGAACGCGCCGTCGAAGGTGATCGCGTGTTTCGCCCCGCCGGAGTCGTCGTAGGCGATCTTGATCGCGTTCTCGACCGCCTCCGCCCCCGAGTTCGAGAGGAAGACGGTGTCCATGTCGTAGTGGGCGGTGACTTCCGTGAGCCGCTCCATCAGCCCGGACGAGCCGGGGAGCCCGTCGCCGGGCGACTCGCCCCCCGCGACGTAGAAGTCCTGGCCCGCGATCTTCAGCGGGTCGACCAGATCGAACTCGGCGAGCGGCTCCATAATCTTCGGGTTGTTGTAGCCGAGCGGCGCGGCGGCGACGTGGCTCGTGAAGTCCATGAGGACGTTGCCGTCGACGTCGGTACAGAACGGCCCCTCGGCGGGCGCGGTGCGGTCCCAGACGAACTCGTAGACGTACGTGCTCGGCGCGGCCGACTCGTGGTGGTACGCCACCCACTCCCGCGCGCGGTCGCCTGGGAGGTCCGTCACGTCAGGCGCGGCGGTGTCGCGATCCATGCCGACGTGTGGCACTCGGGGAGAATAAAGCAAAGGCGATCCGAACGGAGTTGGAGATTCGTCCAACTTTCGATGCGGGCCGGCCGGACATGGGCAGAAGACGGGTGAAGCGGAGAAACCGGGAAGAGACGGAGAGAACGCGCGCGAGACGGGGGAAAGCGGCGATGTGAAGGACCGATCGCTACGGACCGCCGGATCGACCGTCTCGTGTTGGGGCGGCCGATCAGTGGTCGACGTATTGCGCCTCCCACTCGGTCCGCGCGTCGATCTCGCGTCGCCCGCGCCGGGTCAGCGTGTAGTAGTTCGTGCGCCGGTCGCGTTGGCCCTTCTCGACGAGCCCCTTCTCGACGAGCGTGTCGAGGTTGGGATAGAGCCGACCGTGATGGATCTCCTTCTCGTAGTAGTCCTCGAGCTCCTCCTTGATAGCGAGTCCGTGAGGCTCGTCCAAACCGGCGATCACGTAGAGCAGGTCACGCTGGAAACCTGTGAGGTCGTACATGCAACGGTGTATACATACCTATCGTGAATAAATAAATATACCGTTATATGATGCGTCGATCTCTTCGTCACCCCGCGTAATGTGCGGATTACACGGGATCCGTCCTGTCAGCGGATCAATCGTCGCTGCGATTCGATCGCCGTTACGCCGCCGTACGTTCGTTTCTGGTCTCTGATGTATCCCGCGTGCCGGGAGATCGACGGGCGGAGCCGAGAGCACGGTACGAAGGACGCTCCGGAGCGCGGGCCGAGGCGGGCTTCGGCGTTCCGAAGCGGCCTGTGGGGGTGAGCGAGTACGGGGGCGAGCCCGTCGCCGGGAGCGGTGTCGTCGCCGTCGCCGCTCCCGGAGCGTTGTCGTCGCCGCTCACGGAGCGTCGCCGGTATCCCGTCACCCTCGATCGGATCGGCGGCGTCGATCGGTGGCCACCGCGCGCGACGGGGCCGTCGCTCTTCGTGTAACGTATCGTCGGAAAGAGGCACGCCCGACGCGGAAAAAAGCCGCGTCGGGCCTGCCATTGGTCCCCGCTGACGCTTCGGCCCTCCAGACGAAGCGTCACCCGACCGTAGAAGGTACCGACTGATAAACCTAACGAGCGCGCGCTACATATGTTCCTCTTCTAACACCCAGCCGAGCGCGCGCTTGTAGTGAGTGAACAGCTCCTCGACGCCGCGGTGGCGCATCTCCTCGTCGTCCAACTGCTCGCGGAGGAACTCGTACTGCTCGCGAACCTCGTCTTCGGAGCGCATGGGCCCGGATACGGTTCGTGTCGGGATAGTGTTGTGGCCGAGGGATATGCACACGAAGCGTGCGGATCGGCGGCAAACATCTCCAAAGCCCCAGTCGCTGAGGCGGGCGCACGCTCGCTGCGGTCCTCGGTCGTTCGCTTCGCTCACTCCCTGTGGTCCTTGCGTCCCCTGCGCCCGCCTCAGCGACTGCCCCTTTGAGTCCCGCCCGACCGCACCCGCACCGCCGGAAGACGGTCGCCTCGCTGCGCTCAGCGCTGCGACTTCCGTGCTCCCGCTCGCTCCGCTCGCGGGACCGCAGCCTCACACCTCCCCAGCCTCGTCGCTGGCGGCTGGCGCCGCCAGCGACTCCCTCGCACGCGCTCCTTCGCGGCCGCCGATGGCGGCCGCTCGGAGGCGCGCGCCTTCAACACTGCTGCGGTTCCGTTTATAAGTGGTCGGCGCCCCTCTCGCGCTCCGCGCTCGCCCGGAACGATACGTTGATACGTCGACCGCCGGTACCCGATGAGACGATGGACGACCGGACGCGCGAGTACCTCAAGGGCCGGTTCGGCGACTACTACCGCCGGGCCTCGCCGGCGCTCCCGCCGGACGCGAACCTCCGCGAGTGGGGCCACATCCCGTGGACCCCGGGGTCGGGCACGACGATGCTCCGGCACCAGTCGCTGTACGACCTCGGCGACGTGGACACGTTCTTCGCGGACAACGCGCCCCGGCACGCGTACTTCTCGGCCGCCCGCTACGACGACCCCGGCGCGTCGACGATGTCGCAGAAGGGGTGGCGCTCCGCCGACCTCGTCTTCGACCTCGACGCCGACCACCTCCCCGGCGTGGACCCGGAGACCACCTCGTACCCCGCGATGCTCGCCGAGTGCAAGCGGGCCCTCCTGCGGCTCCTCGACTTCCTCGACGACGACTTCGCGTTCGACGACCTCACCGTCGTCTTCTCCGGCGGCCGCGGCTATCACGTTCACGTCCGCGACGAGAGCGTTCGAGAGCTGAACAGCGACGCGCGCCGCGAGATCGTCGACTACGTCCGCGCGATCGACCTCGACACCGAGGGGCTGATCCGGACCGTCTCCGAGCGCGGGACGACCAAGCGCGTCCTCCGCACCGAGGGTGGCTGGGGCGCGCGCGTCCACGAGGCGCTGATCGAGTACGCCGACGACCTCCGCGACATGGACGAGGACGCCGCCCGCGAGCGCCTGATGGAGCTCGAGGGGATCGGGGAGGGACGCGCGGAGACGATCCTCGGCGCCTTCGAACGCAACCCCACCGCGGTCCGGGAAGGCAACGTCGAGGCCGGGGGTCCGGGCGTCCGCCGGCTCGTCTCCGCGCTCGCCGCGCGCGTGGCCGCGACCGACACCGCGCCGATAGACGAGCCGGTCACCACCGACACCCGGCGGCTCATCCGGCTCCCGGGCACGCTCCACGGCGGCTCCGGGCTCGTCGTCACGCCGATCGAGCGCGGCGGACTCGACGGGTTCGACCCGCTCCGGGACGCGGTCCCTGACCGGTTCGTCGGACGCGACATCCGGATCGAGACCGACGTCGATCGGACGGTAGAATTAAACGGCGAGCGCGTTAGAGTTGAACCCGGTAGAAACACCGTGCCCGAGTTCGCGGGGGTCTTCCTCATGGCCCGCGGCGAGGCGCGGAAAGCCCCCGAACGATGAAACTCGACGAGCTCAGATCGGCCCAAGCGAAGGAACGCCGCAAGGACAGCCTCCAACACCTGCGGGACTCCTTTTACGACGACGTGGCCGCCTACGTCGCCGATCTCCGCGCGGCCCGCGACCGCCGCGCCGAGCAGGTCGACAAGCCGTTCTCCGACGACGACGTGCGCCGGATGTCTGACGAGATCGAGACCGCCGAGGAGGTCGCGGAGGCGCTGTACGAGCGCCGCGTCGGCAAGGTCGTCAAGCTCGCGTCGTTCGCGGCGGCGGACATGCCCGTCGACGCCGACGGCATGACCACGGAGGAACGACAGCTGTTCGACGACCTGGTCGACCGGATCAGCGACAACAAGTCGCGCGTGCTCGACGTGCTCGCCGGCGAGACGCCCCCGTCGTCGCCCGGCTCGGCGCAGACGGAAGGCGCGGGGCCAGCGGGAGGGGGACCGACGCCCGGAGGAGAGGCGACGCCCGAAGGCGCGAAGGACGCGATCGAGGGGGCGGACCCGACGAACGCGACGGACTCGCCCCCGACCGCAGACGAGACCGCCGCCGCGGACCCGACGCCGACCGCGCCGGATCCCGAAACGCCGACCGAAACGCCGACCGAAACGCCGACCGAAACGCCACCGGGCGACGGCGGCGGGAGTGCGGGGAGCGGGGAGCCCGAGGGGAGCACCGACGCGCTCGCGGGCGCCATGGGCGGTTCGGACGAGGAGGTTGCGGACGCCCTCGACGCCACGACCGACGGCGGCGCGCCAGCGCCCTCCGGTTCGACCGGAGGGACCGACACGACCGCTCCCGGCGGTCCGACCGAGGTCCCACCGGAACCGGCCCCCCCCGGAGCGCCGGACGCGGACGCGACCGATGGACCGACCGTGAGCGACGCCGGTTCCGGGAACGGTCGATCCGCCGCTGACGCCGCCGCCGACACGTCAGCCGCCGACACGTCAGCCGACGACACGTCAGCCGACGACGACGCCACCGATCGCGCCACGGTCAGGATCACCCGCGACGTGGGGTCGATATTCGGCGTCGACGAGCGGGAGTACGACCTCGCGAGTGAGGACGTCGTCACCCTCCCCGCGGAGAACGCGGACCCGCTGGTCCAGCGGGACGCCGCGGAGCGACTCGACTGAGGTCGATTTCCGATGTCCGCCGCCGATGCCGTCGACGGTCCCGCAGCCGCGCGGGCGTTCGGCGCCGCGGCCACCCTCCTGGCGCTCGGCGGCATCGCGGTCGCGATCCTCCTCGACCCGACCTTCTCGTGGACGGCCGACGCGCTCTCCGATCTGGGAGTTCGCGGCCGGAGCGCAGCCGTGTTCAACCGGGGGCTCATCCTCGGCGGCGCCGCGGGGGTCGGCTACGCCGTTGGCCTCTGGCGGTCGGTGACGCGGCACGGGGCGATCGCCGCGGTCCGCGCGGGGGTCCTCGCGCTCGCGATGGTCGCGATGGCCGGCGTGGGGGTCTTCGACCTCACGGAGCCGCTCCACGCCCCGGCCGCGGCCGGCTTTTACGTCCTCGTCACGGTCGCGTTCGCCGTCGACGGCCTCGCGCGGCGCGGGACGGCGACCGGGCGCGTCGTCCTCGCGTTCGTCCCGATTCACGTCGCCGTCTGGGCGACGTTCGTCGCGGGGTGGTGGCCGGTGTCCGGGCTCGCGCTCCCGGAGCTTCCGGGGGCGCTCATGCTCGCGGGGTGGGTGTGGGCGCTCGGTCCCCTGCCGGTCCTCGGGGCGGTTTTCGACTCGGTGGAGACGCGATCCGGAGACGCCGGGACCGACGAGCACTAACGCCGCGGACGCGTAGCCACGGGCGATGGAGGTCGAGTTCCTCGGCGGCGCCCGCGAGGTGGGTCGGAGCGCGGTCCTCGTCGACGATTCACTGCTCTTGGATTACGGCCTGCTGACCGCGGATCCCCCGCAGTATCCCCTCCGCGACCCCGAGCCCGACGCGGTGGTGGTCTCGCACGGCCACCTCGACCACGTCGGCGCAGTTCCGGCCCTCCTGAAAGGGGACCGACGGCCCGCGATCCACTGGACGCCGCCGACCGCGGATCTCACTCGAACGCTGGCGCGCGACACGCTGAAGCTCCGCGGTAACAGCCCCCTCTGTCCCTTCTCGGAGGAGCACGTCGCGCGGCTCGGCGAAGTCGAGGAGCGGCACGCCTACGAGGAGCCGTTCGCGGTCGCGGGCGGCGTCGCCGGCGGCGGGTACGAGGTGACGCTGTTCGACGCCGGCCACATCCCCGGCTCCGCGCACGTCCTGATCGACGACGGGGACACCCGGCTCCTCTACACCGGCGACTTCCACACCGACGACCAGCGGCTGGTCGCCGGTACGACCGCCCGCCCCGACGCCGACGCCGTGATCTGCGAGTCGACGTACGCGGACGTGACCCACGACGACCGCCGCGCCGTCGAGGACCGCTGGGCCGAGCGCGTCCGGGCGACGATCTGGGAGGGCGGGGCCGTCGTCGCGCCCGCGTTCGCGATCGGGCGGACCCAGGAGCTGATGCTCGTCGCCGACGCCAACGACCTGACACCCTACGTCGACGGGATGGGGAAAGCGGTGACGCGGCTGGTCCGCCGGCATCCCGAGTTCCTCCGCGACTCGGAGGCGCTCCGCCGGGCGAAAGGCGCCGCGCGCTTCGTCACCGGTCGCGACGGCCAGCGCGAGCGGATCGCCAGTGACAACGAACTCATAATCACCACCTCGGGGATGCTCGCCGGCGGCCCGGTTCACTCGTACCTCCCGGAGATCCGGGGGAGTCCGACCAACGCGGTAACACTGACGGGGTATCAGGTAGAGGGGACGCCCGGGCGGGAGCTACAGGACCACGGGCGGCTGGCGATAAACGGGACCGTGCGTCCCGTGAGCGCCCGGGTGGAGTCGTACGACTTCTCCGCGCACGCCGACCGCGGGGGGCTAGAGGCGTTCCTGGACTCGTACCGGGGATCTCGGGTGCTCGTGAACCACGGCGACCGCTGCGAGGCGTTCGCGGCGGACCTCCGGGCGGACGGGTTGGCGGCGAGCGCGCCGGAACTGGGAGAGCGGGTAGAGTTATAGAACGGACGAACTGGAAACTACTTCAATAGCGTGTTTGTCGGCTACTTCACCTGATAGAGTTCGGGCGGTTTTGGTGTTGCACCCAGTCGACTGTGCCGTTCCACAATACGGTGAGCGACAGCGGATAATCCATATGTAATTGCAGTGAACCCACCTACGTGAATCGGTTTGAACGCATCGAATATTGGTGCCTCTGTAACGACGGCAACCAGTAATAAGACACTAACAACTGCGAGTCCGATATAATACAGACTCCAAGGAATCTCTTTTCCATGGAGAACTTCGATGTGTACATCTATATTATCCAAAATTTCTGTAGATTGAACGGTTTTCTCTGACTTATTGAATTGAATCACATTTTTTTCATCCATTTTTGGAAGATGTGTCCGCCTGAGAGTTACGTACACGCTCCGTCGATCTTCGTGATCGATCTCTTCTGGTTCCGTTTCCATTTCCCACGCGGCAACATACGTGGAAAGCTCAGCGAGCTCAACCGGTTCTTCCATGCGTTTGAGCGCATGGACAACGAACCGCCGTCGTCGGTTGGATAACAGGTCAAATATATCGTTTCTGGATAATTTACTCGTGTCTGCGTTCGGTTCATTTTCTGTATCACTGACAAGTGGTATATTCATTCTTACATTTGTCCTCTCGGAGTTTATTCATTATGGTTGACAGAACCTGGATCGTAATTCGGACAGCCTCAATATAAAAGGGCATTATTGTTAGTCTGATAATTTATTTTATCAGACATAACTAACAGTTCCTCGTTGCGCTAGAATAACATTCTGAGATACTATCTGGGAAGTCCCTCTTGAAAAGAATCAATCACACTGTATTTGATCGTACTGTGTCCACCCTGTACGTGACTCAATCATTCTGGCATCGTCATCGGCATTTCATCGATGACTGCAGGCAAGCGTCACTCGCTCTCGTCGTACTGTCTGGATCTCCTGACGATGTCGACTGCTATCCGACTTCCTCGTTTACTGTCGGTCTACGTGGCCAAGTCGTTCTTCAATTCGCGTTAGGGATGCACCGTGATGTCGGGTTTGCTAGCCCACAGTTTGGGTCCTCTGACGGAGTTCATTGAGCCATCTGAATTAGTCGCCTCCTCATTATACCCATTTTCTGCCTCGAATTTATCTTCTAAATCGGGTACCGAAGACTAGTCTAGTCCATCATACGACGTATGCTGTGTGGCCTTGTTCGTCGACACCTCGGCTGAAGTCGGTGTCGCCAAATTCTCAGTTCCGGTCTTGTCAGTTGTCTCGTTTGCGTCTGTGATCTGAGTCGAGGTGTTGGTAGAGGTGTTGGTAGAGGTGTTGGTAGAGGTGTTGGTAGAGGTGTTGGTAGAGGTGTTGGTAGAGGTGTTGGTAGAGGTGTTGGTAGAGGTGTTGGTAGAGGTGTTGGTAATCTCGACCGGCTCCGAAGAGTTCTCAACAGAGAGCGTACTTGAAACCGTCTCGCTGTCGGAGAGAATACCGACCGTCGCACCGCCTGAGGCCGCAGCTGTCACCAGAAACACCGCTAGAACGAGTGAGAGGAGTGTACGGTTATGCATCGGTTTCACCCCCCGAACTGCTGGTCTCCGCAACCGAATCGCCGTCGTCGCCTTTAGAAGACGCCCTTTGTCCGTCACCGTTGGTTCGCTGAGGGACGGGGTCATCGGACGCCTCGGCTCTAGCTATGATGTCTCCGTTGTCGTGGGTTGCGGCAGTCTCGTTCGCTGATTGTACGGGCTGGTCCTGCTGGGAGATTGAACCGGAATCGGTCTCCGCCTCATCTGTCGCGTCGTCGGCGCCGCCGAATACGTACAGTCCACCGAGCAGAAGAAGCGACGCGCCCACGCCGCCGGCAACGCCGAGCGCCCACGTTTCAACCGTGTCGTAGGCCGTCCAGAGACTGTACGCCACCCAGATGCTGTACGCCAGAAACGCCGCGTTCACTCCCAGTCCAAGCTGCAGCTCCGCAGCGGTGAAGCTGATCCCCGCATCGGCCTCGTCGGACGCCGCAGCGGTACTGTTGTGCTGTCCCGTTGCTTCGGTCGTCTCTGCCCTACTTGGCTCAGTCGGCTCTCCTTCGGAGGTGTCGGCGGTGGTCGCGGCCGCTGCGTCGGCCGTCGTCTCAGCGCTGGAGTTGCCACCGGTGTTCGGAGTTGAACGAGCCGAGGCGATGACGTTCCAGATCTCGTTAAGTACGAGTAACAAGACGGGCAAGGCAACAAACAGAGCGAACCCGGATTGCGTGCCGGCGAAGTTGATGAGGTATCCGATGAGCGGAATAACCAGTAGGTAGCCGCCGGGCGAAAGCACCTTCCCTTGGAGTTGGTCTGGGGTGACGAGCGACCCGTCTGGATCTTCGTTCGCGTCACCTTGCGTTCGGAACGCCGTAGTGCCATCCTGCTCGACCACATCGATCACGCGGTGGGTCGTTGGAGTATCCCCTCCCTGCCCCCCGAACGTTATGACATCGTTTCGCTCGATCGCCGAGGCCGGAACGCTGTTGACGATGATGACATCGCCGGGACTCATCGCCGGTTCCATGCTCCCCGAGAGGACGACGTAGCTCTGGTCGGCACCGACGACTTGTGGAACTGCAAAAACGACGAACGGAACCACGATGGCGATGAGTACGGCGACGCCGACGACGTTCGCGGTCCGCCGCCAGGGGATGTCCCTGCCGTCTTGGTCCGAGGTCGCGGTCGAAGTATCAGTCTCAGTCATTGCTTTTCCTCGAACGTGTTATCGGTTTCTTCCAGTTTGATCGACGTTCCGCTATCGGGGAAGTCGTCCTGACTAACGAGATCTGCTGACAGTTCGCCCGGAGCCGAGGATGCGCTATTACCACCCTTCCCGCTCTTCTCGTTACTCTGACCGGACAAGCCGTTCGCTCCACCGTTGTTCGCGTCACCGCTACTATCACCCTCAGCGGGCTCAAAGCCGTCTTCGACACTTCCCGACACCGCACCGTAGAAGTCGGCGTTTTCATCGCCACCCGTGGTCACTGTACCCCTCGTCGCAGAGTCGTCGCGGTAATCGTACACTGTGAAATTCTGTCCGGATTTTGCGACTACGTAATCCACGTCGCCGTCGGTCTCCCAGTCGACCGATGTCGGTCCATCATCGTCCGTGCTATTTATATCGGTAACCTGCGGGGTGAGAGTGCCGGACTCGGAACAGAATGCGATGAAACTGATCGCTTTTCCACCCGTCTCGTTCGTCGGCTCACAAGGACTCAAGGGGCCGAACGGCGTGTCCGTTCCCGTGTTGTACCGGCACTGCTCCGCGTAGAACTCGAATTCGAAAGCGAACTCCTCGTTAGTGTTCGACCCTGTTACATCCAACACGAAGTCGACGCTCTCACCGGGCCGGAAACACCGCGCATCGTCACCCTCCTGACAGCGCAGCGGCTCTCCGTTGTCTTCGCGCAGTTTGTTGACGACACTCTTGAGCGTCCCCTCAGCTATGAGTGCGCTGTCGTCGTCGCCGCACTCCGCCCGGAGCTCGACGTACACGTCTGCAGCCGCATCGATCGGCTCGGGACACGTCGCCGGCCGAGCCCAGACGTACGACGGATTATTGTTGACCAAATCAGGGACATCGATCGTGTAGACGAGTCTGTCTCCGTCGCCGGACGAACTGGCGCTGACTTCCAGTTCGACCACACCGGCGCCCGCGGTGCTCGCCGCCCCGGTGATGGAGTTGCCCGTGAACGTTTCCTCGTCCGAGAAGACCGCCATCGTGCCCTTCCCGGTGAGCGCCCCGGCCCCGCCGGTCACGGTGATGCCCGCGAGCACCTGTCGACGGGTCAGGTCCGGCTCTTGCATGTGTTCCCCCCCTTAGAGCCATGACATCGTATCTGATTACGTGCCAGAAATTTGTCTGCTACTGATATATATTTATTGGATGATAAACCGGTGTCGGCCAACGCGGAGTTGGTGCAGCGGTTGGCGGACGGAGCCCTCATGGGCTAGTCACCTCCACAGCCGATATCGAGTGCGAACGTGACTGAATCGGTTTGTGTCTCGTTGACGCGTGCGTCGTTGGCAAACTTCCATCGGAGCGTCACCGAAACGGAATCGTCGTCCGTAGTGGCGTCGATAGTTCCGAGTACTTCGTTACTCGTATCGCCAGCTACGTCGGCAAGCGTCCCCTCCGATATCGTCGGCTCGGTGATCTGCTGAGTGAGGTCGTCGGCACCGAGCGCATCGAGTCCCAAGACACCCGTGTTCTTCCAGACGGTGACCTGTAGGTATTCTTGGAGTTCGCCGACCGTTTCAGTGGTGTCTCCCGCGGCTTCTTCAGGATCGCTGAGACCGTTTTCGGCACGGTCGGTAAGACTGATTCCAAGCGTCGGCGAGACCGTGTCGCTCGCGTCGGGATTCGCCAAGTCAGCCGTGAGGCTGAAACTGACCGTCCCCCTGTCACCCGGGAGTACGTTGTTTAACCGGATAAGTCCGGGCTCGTCAGGCTCGCTTCCGCTTCCGTCCGGCGTCGTGTCCTCAAGCAGAGTTGTTTCCCCGTTTCTGGTGTACGTTTCTCGCCACTCGGCGTCAAGCGTGTAATCGTCGCAACTGTGAGAAGACGCGTACGTGTACCTGATCGAGTCCCCGGTCGCATACCCGAATCCGATAAATGCGGCCATCCCGGTGCCTGAGAGCATGCCGATCAGCCGCCGCCGATTTATGCTGAGGTCTGTCATCTACGGTCCGTGTTTGGATGTAGTTGCGTCGCTTCGACCGGTCACCCTACCGCCACTCTGAGACGCACGGCCGCCGGAATGCGCGGGAGTCGAGGCCCACTCGGCGTTGTCAAACACGTCCACAGGATCGCCTCGGACGCGCTTCGCGTGACTATCTCTCGGCCAGTATAATAATTGTTTGGCTGTCAGGTTTAGCCTCGGCGCTCGGCGGATTTCGTCGTCGATCTTCGAGCAGATGTGACTCGTGTGGAGTGCTCCGCGAGTGGCGGCGCCCTCCATCGTGCGTCGATGCGGTCGGTGCGAGTTTGTCATGTGTCGGGTCAGTTTCTCGAGACCCACCGGCGGAGTCGAACCGCCGAAAGGCCAGCGTGGTCAGACCTCCGATAGCGCCCTCAGATCAGAACGCCGCGTTGCTCGTCGTCCCCCCGTTGACGCTGATTTCTGCGGTGCCGCCGTCAGCACCCGAATCCTGCACTTCGTTGTTCGTTTCCAGCGTGAGTGAATCGCCTGCGCTGAGCGTGTTGTTGCCTCCTATAGTGACTGTCAACGTCGTACCGTTGTTACCTCCCGACACGCCGCTGATATCGCCAGTAATATCCGTGCCATTCTGGGAGAGGGTGAGGTCTCCCTGACCGACGTTACTGATGTCGGCGGAGCCGCTCTGGTAATCCACAACCACCTCGTTCAGCGAATCCCCGTCGTCCTCACTGCCGACGATTATGTTCACGACGTGCTGCTCGTTTCCGCCATCGCCGGAAGAATCGCCATTGACGGTGATGCTGGCGTTCTGGCTGGCGGAGCCGCCATTGGTCGCGGTACCGGACCCGTCGTTGTTCCGGCACTGTTCGGTGTAGAACCCGAGATCGAACGTCACCGAGTCGCTTTGGATCTCGTTACCAACCTCTCGCGGCACCCACCACTCGAACCCGATGTAGTGGACATCGTCAGCCGCAGTGTAGCAATCTCGGGCTGTGTCGTCAGGTGGATCGCTCGTTTCGTCGAAGTCCGTATCTGTCGACTCGTCGCCGTCGAGCGGGACCCCCTTACCGCTTGAGAGGGCGCCAAGTACCTGCCTGAGCGTTCCGTCGAGGAATACCTGCTCGTCGTCTTGGTTGACGTTATCTCCGACATCACCGCCCGGACCGTTACCGCCACCACCGTCATACCACGCGCGTGCCTGTATTTTGTCAGAGAGTTCGACTTCGCCGTCCCCCGGCTGTGGGTCGGGGTCGGGGTCGGTACTCAGGCTCTCGCCCTCGATGAGCACCCAGGCATCGAGTGCGGTGTCGTTTGCGTCAGCAATTGCCAGTTTGAACGTGTTCTCTTCGCCAGGGTTGACATCGGCTTCTACCTGAAGAACATCAGTGAACCCATCAGCTTCGGTATTGAACGGGGTGTCCGTGTCACTCGGATCATTGTTGTTGAACACGTCCGAGTTATCCATCGTATTGACGGTGTTAATCGACACGGGATCGCCGTTTATCAGCGCGACGTTGGCGTCTTCGGGAGAGTTATCCTCCGGATTGAGGAAGAACCCAAAGACGTCATTGAACTCGTCGACGAACTCGTTGTATTCGTCCGAGGCAAACACGAAATTGAAGAACACCTCTTCTTCGCCCTGTGGAACGTCGAAGTCGAACTCAAGAACGGCAGCATCGTTCGTCTCGTTGACTGTGTCGTCCGCAATCGCGAGGAGGTCACTATCACCAGGAGTGTCGTGACTGGTGCTTGTACCGTCGCTATCATTCGGTCCGACAATGTCTCCCACGTCACCGGTGCTTAGAATAACGCCGCCGTCGAGATTGTACACGCTACTTCCGCCGCTGAATGTGCCGCCGGCAGCACCCGCGCCGGTGAACGACGCATTGTTGATACTGATACCGCTTCCGCCCGCGATAAGCGAATCTGCGAGGTCGGTGGCAGAGAGAGAAGAGTCATCGGCAAGCGAAGTCACACTGAATCCCGACTGCGCTGACGCCGACCCCGTCAGCGCCGAGAGCCCGGCTACGCCAGCGCCCGTCATCGCCGCTCCCTTACCGAGGGTCGACCAGAGGCTGTTTCGGCTGGCTCCGGTCGTCTGTGAGTCAGTCTCTCCGGTCGCTTCTGAACTGGTTCCACCGTCTTCTCCATCGCGGTTAAGCGCCGACACCCCTGTCAGCGCAGCCAGCGGCCACAACGACGAATTGTCGAAGGAACCGTCCTCCTCAGGACTGTCTCCTTCAGGTTCGGTGACTCCGTTCTCGCTTTCACTCACTAACTCACCGGTCATCCAGAGGTAGCCGGGGTTGTCACATAGCGAGAAATCGAACGTGATCTCGCCGAAGTCGCCCGGCTTCACGTCGTCCAGATCTATAACCGGTGGCGGGATCTCTGCCCCCGGCACGTCGGCCAGTTCTTCACAGGGATCCTCATTCGATCCGAGGCCGCCATCCGGGAACTGTTCGGTGCGCGTGTCGTTCATAAACGTATCTACGGCACCGTCAGTAACTGACAAATACGGCGATCCGCTCGAGCTCGGGAAGCCAGTCTCTGTGGAACCTGGACTGTCGAACTCGACGTTCGCCTCCGAGACATCGTCAAGATTTCGAATCCCGTTGAAGTAGTGCTCGTCCCAGCTGACTTTCAGATCGAGCGTCCCCGCAGTGATCGAGTTGTTTGTAAACGATTCCTCATCGCTGAAGAGCGCGCTCGTCCCAACTCCAGCTGCGGCTCCAGCCACACCGACTGCTCCCACGCTCCCCAGGATCTTCCGCCGCGATAGTCCCGAGTTATCGTTTGACATGGTCTCTCCCCTCGCTCCCCCGTCCGTGGGGAATGCCCACCGCCGGAATCGAACCGGCGAAATGCCAGCGTGGGTAGACAGAACACCGATACACCGTGTTTGAGTGTATCGTTCGGTGTCCTGCTGTTATCTAGACAACCACATCTGCTCCTTCAGTGAGATTGTTATCACTCTCAAGCGCACTTTCCTGATCAGACTCAGTATCCTCGCCGTTGATATTGTCGAAGCCGTCGCTATCGGTTTGATCTAAGATCCAGACATCAGCGGGGTTGATACTCGGACTGCTCGGAGAGATGCTATTCGATGAATTGTCCACGTCGTTTCCAGCAATCGAGATGTCAAATATCTCATCAGCCTGAGACTCAATGATTGTAACTCCGTTCTCCCATCCATTCATCGAGTTGTCTGAGACTACAATGTTCGATGTGGGTCCCACATCACCCGGACCCTGCGAGACGAAGACTGCCTGACCCTCGACAACGCTCCCGTTAGTAGTAAACACATTATCCGAAATCACCACGTTCTGGCCGTCACTCAGGTGCACGCCCTGGGGGAACTCGCCATTCGTGTCAAATGGCGTTCCCTTCTGTTCGAATTGGTTGTTTGCGACGACTGCGTTCAACGCTCCCTGACCTTCGATTCGAATACCGTGATTGCTGGTTTCAGAGATTGATACGTCGTTATTAATAAATGCCAACCCGTCAGCCGGATTCGGGTTATACACAACTCCGCCGTTGAGCAGGTCAATATCTAATCCGGCGATTGTGAGGTCAGTAGAGGTGAGCTTTAACTGCCCCCCGTCAACTTCGACTGTCGGCATTGACTGGAACCCGAGTGGCACGAGCGAGGAGTCGACATCAGCACCGCCGGACAGTGTGAACGTCTCACCGCCAGCGAGGCCAATAACCTCGTCACTCTCATTGCTCAGTGCCGTCGAAAGGTCGTTATAGTCGTATCCACCACCCGAAGGCCCGACAGAGACGGTTGTAACCGGGTTAGCCGGGTTGGAGTTGTTCCGGCTCTGGACAGCAGCGAAGCTGAAGCTGAACTCGACCGCGTCCGACTGAATTTTGTTGCCGACAGTAACGGGCAGTTCCCATTCTATGGCGATACACGGACCGTTTTGAGTGCTGTCGTCAGGCGATGAGGGGTAAACCGTATCTGAATCGTTGGGCACACCGTCCACACGGAATCCCGCTTCAAGATCCGCAGCTAGTCCGTTGAGGGTCTGATCGGTTGTGACTGTTCCAATCTCGTCGTAAGTGGTAGCGTCTGTGACGTTTTCCACGTACTTGACATCGGCAAGGATTTCTTGACCGAGGTCACCATTGGGTTCGCCGTCATTGCCCCCAGTCAAGCTCCCGCCGCCAGACGCGTCAACATCCCCTTCAGGCTCGGTCTGGGCGTTCTCGTAGTTCGTAACTCCATCTGCGCTTGCGACGAACAGGTGCCCCGGATTGTCGATGATTTTGGGACAAAACACCAATGTTCCGCTGTCGCCCGGCTTGACATTGGTCAACACGTACGAGTAGTCAGCAGGGTTACCATCGATCGTGCCGCTACCGTCGCCTTCCGGGTCGTTGAAATCGTAGCTAGTGTCGTAATCGATGAGCAGATTCAGTTCACCAGCCTGAATTTGATTGTCTTCGAACGATTCTTCATCGCTGAACAGCGCGCTGGTCCCGACGCCCGCCCCCGCGCCGGCGACACCGACGGCCGCTGTCGCACCTAGGATCTTCCGCCTCGACAGCTCGAATTTATCGTCTGACATAGGTGTGTGTCATCCCAGAGGGATGAGACCCACCGGCGGAGTCGAACCGCCGTTCCGCAGCAAAGCTGCGCAACGAGCCTCCGGCAGAGCCGGAGACGCCGTTCCGCTGCGAGGCCGCGTCACGGGCCGCCGATGCCGGTGGCGCCGTGCTCCGAGTGGGCGAACTGCGCGGGAGGGGACGAACCGTCTCGCCGAGCAGTCAGGGTCCGGTCGGATTGTCGTTGTTCCGGCACTGCTCGGTGTAGAACCCGAGGTCGAAGCTCACCGAGTCACTCTGGATCTCATTGCCGACGTCTTCGGGTACCCACCACGCGAGACCGAAGCAGTGGGTCACACCGGCGGGATGGCAGTCTTGCTCGGACGTCGTCCGGTCGAAGTCGAGAGCCAGACCAGGGTCTAGCTCGCTTTCCAGTTGCTCGAGCGTCCCGCGGAAGATGACCTCTTCTCCGGACCCACCTGCGGTCAGCGCATCCGCGATATCCTCACCGACAACGGTGCCCCCGCTCTTTTGACCCGTGCCCGCAGTGGGAATGTCGTACATCGTCGCGTCGCTCGTCGCGTACGCCGTTATCGTGTCGCGGGCAAGCTGTTTGGTACCGGATCCGGCACCGGAATCGTACACGGCTGCGGCACGGACGATGATATCGTTGTCACCCGAGATGTCTGCCGGGTCACTGCCATTGAGTCCCTGGGGCTGGTTATCGGGATTGTCGACCTTCGGACCGGCCGGTTGCGAGTACTGGGTACCGGGCAGGAACGGTTCCCCGTCGATGTCCCGTGCGACGAGCGCCGTTTCGGCCCGGTCTTCGGCGCCGGGTGGGTTGCCAGGGTTCGGCAACGCCAGACCGCTACCGTTTGCTTTTCCGTCGAAGTAGTCCGACTCGTAGGTGTTGCCGTCGAAAGTGAACTGGCCGTTTTCATCGATCAGTTCACCTGCCACCGCGTCCAGATTCCCGCTAGTGTCGTAGACGGGATTACCGTCTGAGATGAGGAGTAACTGCTTGCTGACGGGAGCGTCGAGGGTGCCGTCGCTGACGAGCTTCGCAGCCTTGTCATTGAGATACTCGCGTCCCACGTCGAGAGCCTGCGGAATCGGCGAGTTGCCGTCGGTCTGTCCTGGCGGCAGAATATCGCCGCTCCCGAATATCCCGTCCCCGTTATTATCGACGTAGTTGTCGATCGGCTCGATCGGATTTGCGAGGAATACGTCGTTGTTATCACCTTTACCTTCGAACGTGATGACACCCGCTTGGACCTCCAATTCCGGGTTGTTTTGGCTCGCTTCGAACAGATCTTCAGCCAGCGCGTTCCCGGCGTCTATCGTTTGCTGAAGATTGGGTGTCACCGAACCCGACGTGTCAATAATCGCTAGTGCGACGATGTCGTCCGGGGCCGTATCGATTTGGTTGTCACAGTCATCGTCGTACCACAGGGCCGTCTGAACGTTCTCGGCGAGTTCGCCCTCGTCTGGCGTGTCATCTACCTCGTCTTCCGGCTCTGTGAGGCCATTTTCACTCTCAGTGAGCCCACCGGGCATCGTCATCCAGAGATAGCCGGGGTTATCACAGAGGTGCGCACTGAAAGTGAACTCCCCGAAGTCACCGGGCTTGATGTCCTGAAGATTGAGCAGGGGGAGCCCGTCCCCGTCGTCGTTCGTGTCCCCGTTCTGTGTCCGAGCCGGCATGCCGTCCGTGGCGAAGGTACTCAGGTCTTGCGGAACGTCCGCCAAAGCATCACACGGGTTCTCGACGATGGGTTCGCCCCCACTGTCTATCGACGTAAACGTCGCCTCCGGATTCTCACCGCCCAAACGGTCTGGGAACGCCTCGATGGTCGTGTTCTGGAAGTACAGTTCGAGGCTGGACTGCCCATCACCAAGCGGGTCGTCTTGAGCGTTCGCCCACACTACAGGGTTCTCCGGATCCGGGAGACCGACGTATCGGCTATCGTTCGGATCCGACCGGGTGATGTCCAGTGGGACTTCATCCTCCGTGTCCGGATCGGTCTCCGTTGTTGGATCGCCGAAGTCGTCGTAGATCTGTGGGAAGGAGTAGTGTTCCTCCCAGTCCATCTTGAGGTCGAGGCTCCCAGCGGTCAGTTGGTTATCCTCGAAGCTCTCCGTGTCGTTGAACAGCGCGCTCGTTCCGATCCCTGCGCCGGCGCCGGCCGCGCCGACCGCGCCCATACCGGCGAGGATCTTACGCCGCGAGAGTTCCAATTTGTTGTCGCTTGACATTGTTCGTCCCCTCCTGGGGAAGACCCACCGGCGGAGTCGAACCGCCGTTTGCGGGCGAAGCCCGCGTTCAGCTCCCTCGATAACTATTCGAGGGGTTTCGTGCGCCGGCGTGGGTCAGACGATGAGCGAACTATACTGTTCAGTTACGATTACGACGAGTTCCTGCCGCTGCGCGGGTCGTCGTTGTTCCGGACCTGCTCGGCGCTGAACCTGAGGTTGCCCTTCACGGCGTCGCCCTGGATCTCGTTGCCGACCTCCGAGGGAAGTTCGAGCAGCAGGTAGAAGGTGAGTTCAGCCTCACCGTCGCCGTCCGGGTCACCCATGCGGGGCCGACCAATTTCGTTCGTGTCGGTTGACCCGACCTGGACGGGATCGCTCACCCCACCGACGAGGATACCGTCGCCGCTCGCGATGCCGTTTCCGAGTGGGTCGTTACCGGTGCCCGGATTATTGGGATCCTGGTCCAGTCCGAAGTAGAACTCGCGGGCGTCCGTGTAGCCGAGCGTCCCTGAAGTGACGACCCCGTCCTCACCCGGTTCCTGATATTCCGGGACACCATCGTCAGTAGTCGGGGCCGGGTACGTATTCGACTCCGTGTTGCTGATGCTGTCCATCCGCGCTAGGTTGCTCTTGTCGCCACTCTGGGTACCTTCCGACGGTGCCGTGCCGTCCCACTGCTCCCAGTAGCTCACGAGGAGCTTGTCACCCAGCTCGGCGTTCGTGGCGGTGACCGGTTCGAAGCCGGCGTCCGTCGTGTTGCCGTCAGCATCCTCTTCGGGTTCCGTGCTGGTACCTTCTGTTTCTCTGTACTCCTCCGCGTCCCCGTGGATCGTCAGGTAGAATGGGTTGTTACCAACCGAATCCACGGTGAAGCAAATGATGGCCCAGTCGCCCGGTTTAACGTCATTGAGTTGGAAATTCTGTACCACGTCCCCGTCAGCCGTGAGTGGGTTGCCGAGGATACCCTGGTTACTCCAGTACTCGTTCGCTGCGACGACTTCGGCCTTCACCGCCATGTCGAGCGTCCCGGCGGTGATCTGGTTTTCATCGAACTCTTCCTCGTCACTGAACAGTGCGCTCGTTCCGACCCCAGCGCCGGCGCCGGCGACACCGACTGTGCCGAGTCCGAGTAGCGCCTTCCGCCGGGAGAGACTGTATTTGCTGTCGTTTGACATGGGTTTGATGTCCGGTTCCACCCGTCACGGGTGGTCCGAACGTACCCAACCCATTGGCACCCCAATTTAAAGTTATTAACACCTCAGTTCTCTTGAACGTAGTGTTCAGTGGATTTAACCCGCAGTTGAAGTTTAAGAATTATGGTATTTTTTAGCTCAACATTACCCTGTAATCCGTCAAGCGATCCCTGTGACACGTCAGGCAGAGATTGAAATACCACAACAACTGATTACTCGGGCGGATTGTGGTGCCTGAAGCGAAGAAGCGGTAATCGATCGACTAGCTACCGTCGAGTATCTCACGTCGCTATTCAAGTCAGAAAAATGATGTTTAGAAAGCTATATGAACGAGGGATACGGTCATTATGTCATACTGGCTGAATACAGACCGTACCCAATTGGGCTGTCACACATGTTCACACAGCGACTACGTCGAGACCGCACCGATACGAAGAAGATCCACGATGTCCTCCGAAACGACCGGCGGCGGCTGGCGCTTGAGTATCTCAAACAGCGACTCAGACCGGTCGAGGTCCGCGAGCTATCCGACCATATCGCCGAACGCGAAGTGGGTGAGTCACCGCCGCCCCGGGACTGCCGCCAGAGCGTCTACAACACGCTGAGCCAGACTCATCTGCCGAAGCTCGAAGAGCTCGGATTCGTTGACTTCGACAGAGACGAGAAGATTGTCTCCCTCTGCGAGACGGCCCGCGAGATCGACGTGTACATGAACGTCGTCACGCCGCTGGGTATCACTTGGGATAGTTATTACCGAAGTCTCGGTGTGCTTGGACTCATCAGCGTCGTGGCGGCTGACACGAACGTCGCGTTCTTCGCCGGGGTCGAATCGCTGCTGTTTGCGACGGTGTTCCTGTTCGCGTTCGTTATCTCGATATCCTACCAGCTGTGGTCGCTCCGGTGGTTCTATCTCCAGAAGGTCGTCTTGGACGATTGACATCGGTACCCGACGTCGAGCGCCCAGCCGTGCGGACGAACGGGGGCCTCACTCCGACGTGTTAGTCCCGGTCTGCGGTCTGAAGTCGCGTACATGTCTCTCGTGTCGTGGGTAAATACGCCGGGAATGCGATTCACTTACCGACTGACCGTATTCGAAATATCCCACTTCTCGTCGTTGTGCCGCTGGTGTCGTCGAGCGATCCGCTCGAAGTACGGAACCATCACGTCCGTCATCTCGTCGAACCGCCGCGTGTCGTGGAGCTCGACGCCGAGCGCGTACCGTGCGGCTTCCGGCCCGTGCCCGGACTGGCCGCCCCGAGGCTTGTGGGGGTAGTCCGAGTCCTGAAGTGCCGCTCGAAGTTCGTGTACCTGCGCCTGCTTCATCGGCGTCCAGTAGTCACCACCGACCTTGTGACGCCGCCATGCGACCGTGGATAGCTCGGCGTACTCCGGATCGATCCCGGCGATCGAGGCACGTCGCTCGAAGGCCTCTCTCACGGGTGACCAGTCGGCGTCGTTTAGAGCGGACGTGTCGAGATCCCCGTCGACGGTACACGCCGCCTCGATACGGTCTTTCTCCCATAATGCATCTACGTACGCTTCGCTCGCCTCGCGTGCGGCGTCTTCGGTGAGGTGTTGGAATTGGAACGTATCAGTGACCGCAAACGCCTTTATCGCTAGCTCTCGATCCCGTTCATCGTGATACATGAACCCCAGGCCCAAATGCGTCGCCGCCTCCTGAGGTCCCTGCTGTTTGCCTTTCTGTAACATTGTTTGTGGTTCCGATTTTGAGTTAGCATTCATACGGATGCTAATCACTCGGTATCAGCCCTGCTGTTGGCTTACACCCGTGTTTGCCAGTCAAGGCCTAAAACCGTTCTGTGCCAATTTCTACCGCTGATAATCATCTGAGACGATCAGTGAAACCGAAAACACCAATCGACGCGGTGCCTTCCGGGATGAGCAGGCGCGAGTCCCTCCGGTCATGGGGCGAGTAGTGTCGCGTTAATGTTATTGGACCGAGGGTTCGTCCGGCTCTGGAATCTTCCACGGATAGTAACCCGACTAACAATCTCTGCTTGCTCACGTGGTTGATGAGAGTTCGCAGACGCGCTCAGGTGTCGACGTCTGGGAACATTTCGAGACGAGATCGCCCCATCAGACCGGTACCACGGCCGTTCCGGGTACGTCAACATGGCTCACCAAGACTGCTCAGACCGTGGTGTATGCGCCACCATCTCCATGAACGCGATCGAGAATCGTCAGGACTGGTTTTCTCTTCCTCTCGACACCTTCCCCGTCGTTCGGAAGCGTCGGCCGAGAGGTGGCGTCTCTCGTGACTACGCGAACCTCCGGTTTTAGGTGACGACGGCAGGCGTCGGGGGAACACGGACACTCCGACCGGACCTCGCTCGCCACGTGAGAGAATCAGCGCGATGAGCCATTGAATTCGTTAGGCTACCCTGCAGGGGTCTCGTGACACACTCAAGCAACGGTTCACCCGCGTCGGCCGGACTGACATCGTGCAAACGGCGACGACACCGAACAGTATCGATCTGTGTGATGTGCTCTGTTGAATCCGCGGAAGGCGTCGGGATCAGGTCACTCTATACTCGGTTCAGGACCGCTACTGAGAGAATTCAGAGATGGAGTCCTGGCAGAGAGCGAGAGGATCGAGATCACTGGGTGGCTCGATCCAAATCATCGACGACAAAGAGCGAGATAAACGCGCATTAAGAGATCGTGATCCCCATGCCGTCATCGGATTCAACAGAGCAATGTGATGCAATACCAGTTATGTCGACTCACTACGGTCCAAATATATAACCCAAATTAATATCGAAACACGGGCTTGTCGCTCCGATATCGTGTAATCCGACATAAACATTTAATCTGAAGACACTATCTATATGCTATATGGGTATTGGGGACGTAGTGAGTCGGTTCCGACGGCCGGAGTACACGGGCGAAATGCGATGC
Organism: Halorubrum saccharovorum DSM 1137; assembly: GCF_000337915.1. GTDB lineage: Archaea > Halobacteriota > Halobacteria > Halobacteriales > Haloferacaceae > Halorubrum > Halorubrum saccharovorum. The sequence goes on along the minus strand of NZ_AOJE01000012.1, from coordinate 160,503 downwards.
GTCCCGTGTACGGTCGTGAACAGCGCTATCGGCGTCATTGCCGCCGCTGCCATTGGGGGCGTGGTCGGGGCGAACGCCGGAGTGGCAACCGGGACGGGTGTCGGTGTTATCGTGCTTGGACTATCGGCCGCGAGTATCGCGCTTCGGGGATATCTCGTTCCCGGTACGCCGACACTCACTAAGAAGTACTTCCCCGACTGGCTGCTGCGGCGGTTCGACAAGGATTCGCACACCAGGGCTGCGGTATCTGCCGATGAGAATCTCGACGTTGAGACGGTCTTGATGCGTGCGGAGGCGGTGGAACCGTGTGAGAACGTAGACGACCTCTGTCTCACCGACGAGTTCCAAACAGCTTGGAGCGATCGGTTGGAGTCCGTTCGGTCGGAGGAGACTTCGCGGGCAGAGCTGGCGGACATTCTCGGTGTCGAAGCCGACATACTGACCTTCGAAGAGTTCGGCGAGGCATTCGTGGCTTACGCCGACGAAACACAGGCCGGGCAATGGGAATCCCGGGGGGCGTTCCTCGCGGACGTGGCGGCTGCGACGGAATTAGAGGTACGGCTCGACGGATGGCAAACGCTCGGTCTCCGGCAACAAAGCCAACTCCTGTACGTTCTGCGGCTGTTCCTTGAGGAGTGTCCCGAATGTACCGGAACTGTCGCGATCGAGGAAGACACTGTCGCGTCTTGCTGCCGGTCAATCGATATCGTCGCCGTCTCGTGTCAGGAGTGTGGCGCACGGATATTCGAGACGAACCATCCCGGCGATATCGCTCGATCCGCCTGATTCGACTTCTCGCTTAACGGTACGCTTTCGAAAGAGGGGCTATCTGATGCGGATCGACATCGGTTGCGACGCGAACTGTTGCAGACCGCCCGCGGATTCTGGCCGATCAGAGGCGGAGTTGAGCGAAGGTGTTTATTCTTAGACATCCAAGCTGGAGTATGAGCAGAGCCGTCCCGCTCTCGACCAGCTTGTTGGTGGGGGTCTGCGTGTTCGCGTGGCTGGCCGGGCCGGTTCTAGAGGCCCGGTTCGGGGTAGAGGCGTTATTGGTGGTGTACGCTGCCGTGTCAGCGGGGACGGCAGCCACGGCGTATGTACTGGTCCGGAAGATCGATGTACGACTTACCAGCTCATCAGACTCGACTAGTCGTCGAACGAGCCGGGCCGGAAGCGACCAGACTGCGAGCGACGGCGACGACGAGACATCCGGGACGGTGACGGTGAGCCTCGACAATCTTGAGGACCTCGACGTGGAGCGAGAGGTCAGGCAGTTGAAAGCGGAGCGGTCGGAGGGGCCCGACGAAGATTAGTCGGCCGTGGTTCCCGATCCGATATCTAGAAGGAGTCTGTCCTCGCCGACCGCGCCAGATCGACAGTCTGACCCATCGACGTGCCGGTCCGACCTTACGCGCCGCCGTCCGTGTACGCCCAGTCGTCGAGCACGCGTTCCGCGGTCGCGTTCGCCTCGGCCGGTGTCGGTCGGTCGCCCGCGACGACCTCGTCGGCCAGCGCGCCGGCGAGCGCGTACACGGCGCCGCCGTCGGCGCGGTCGGCGACGCGTTCGAAGGTGGGGCGGTAGGTGGCGGCCGTGCGCTGTCCGGTCTCGTCGAGCGAGGCGTCGATTGCGCATTCGAGCTGGCGGACCGCTTCCTCTGGTTCCATGTGCGTCTGTCCACTCCGGGCCTACTTAAACATACTCGGATTCGGAATCGAGTTAATTGTTTGCTGCCCCTAGCGCTCGCGGGATCGACGTTTATACGCGTTCGGCGGCCGGGACGCGGGATATGGCTGACGCGGACGAGCGCGCGCTCGTCGCCGAGCGCGCGGCGCGGGCCGGGGCACGGGTCGCGACCGCTTCCTACTGTTTCGTGTCGTCGTCGACGTACCGCTCCGGGAGGAACGGCGACAGCGCGTCCGGGGCGTAGGGAGCGATCTTCGCCGCCATCTCCGCGAGATGACGCCGAGTCACCGTGTACACGGCCGCGACGAGGAGCGTGCCGAGCACGACCCGCCGGAGCGGGCCGTCGAGCAGGAGCAGGAGGGGAAGCGACAGCCCCACCGACAGCGCGAGGTCCTCGACCGCGCCGTCGTATCGCACGAGCCGCCGCGGGGCGATCCACGCCCCGTGGTAGTGGTTGTACACGGCGCGGTCGGAGTTCCCCTCCCACGGCCGCAGCTCCAGCCCGCCGCCGTACATGTCGGCGACGCTGTGGACCGCGGCGCCGAGGAGGAACAGGGCGGCGGCGACGGTCGCCGCCGACGGCGCGACCAGCGCCGCGAGGAGGGCGATCGCCGCGAACAGGCCGTAGTACACGGGGAAGTGGAGGGTCTTCCGGTGACCGACGTACATGTCGAGATCCGGGAAGAGCCCCCCGAGGAACCCGGCGACGAAGCCGATCGGCGCCAGTTCCGGGGCCACGCGTACCAGCGGCGCGGCGAGCAGCATCCCGCCGAGCACGTGGGTCGGAAGCATCATTGTCGTAACTCAGGCGACAGAACCGTATTAACGTATCGGCGGAAAGGCCGTCGCGAACGGTCGGCAGTACTCACACGTCACGGCGCTCGAACAGCGCCTGCGAGAGGATGAGCAGACCGACGAACGCGACGAGGAGGATCGCCGAGTCGATCGCCTCGAAGGAGCCCTCGATCAGGATCGGCGTGGGCTCGTAGTACTGCGTCGGGCTCAGGTACTGAATCCAGTCGTACGCCTCGGCACCGCCGACGACGGACTCGAGGAGGTACAGGACAAAAACGGTGCCGACGGCCCCTCGCTCCGCGATCGCCGCGCGATCGACGGCGACCGAGAACGCGAGGCCGATCCCCGCGCAGACGAGCAGGAACGGTATCGATAGCAGGTGCGCGAGGAACAGGTTGTCGAGGGGGATCGTCTCCCCGACGGCGACGACGAACAGGTAGATGATCGGTCCGCCGAGGGCGTTGACGGCGATCATGGGAACGAGCAGCGCGGCGAACTTCTCGACGAGCAGCCGGGACCGCGTGATCGGAAGCGACAGGAAGATGTCCATCCGTCCCGTCTCGATGTCGCTCGCAACGGTACCGCCGCCGACGTACGCGAAGTACAGCCCCAGCCCGAGCAGCCAGACGAAATTGAACACCTGTGCACCGAGGAACCCCTCGATCGTCGACAGACTCTCGATGCCGAACGCCTCCAGCATCGCCGGCGGCAGATCCCTGAAGACGTCCTCGTAGTTGACCCCCTCTAGAACGGTAAAGTACCAGACGATGAACCCGGCGTACGCCCCGACGCCGGCCGTGAGAATCGCGGCGCCGCGGAGCCGCCGTTTCCCCTCGTACCGGACCGTTTCAAACATCGTCCTCCCCCGTTCCGTCGGGTTCGTCTCCCTTCTGCTCGCCTCCGTCCCCTTCGTCTACCCCCGCTCTGCTCCCGTAGTAGTGAGTAAACACGTCCTCTATCGGCGGTTCGCCGAGCTCGACGTCTCGAATATCGTGAGCCGCGAGTTCGCGGAGAAGCGCGTTGACGTCACCGGCGTAGATGAACTGGACGCCCTCGGCGAACCGTTCGGGTCCGACGACGCCATCGAGAGCCGTTATGGCGGTGACCGCGTCGTCACTCGCGTGGACGCGAACGTGCTTTCCGCTCCGGTGGAGCAGGGCGTCGACGTTCTCGAGCTCGACGAGGGCTCCAGCGCGGAGGATGCCGACGCGGTCGCAGACGCGCCGCACCTCGCTCAACACGTGCGACGAAAAGAACGCGGTCGTGCCGCGGTCGCGCTCGTCTCGGATGAACTCGTTGAACGCCTCCTGCTTGAGCGGATCGAGTCCGGCGGTGGGTTCGTCCATGATCACGAGGTCGGGATCGTGCATGAACGCCTGCACCAGCCCGAGCATCCGTTTGTTTCCGGTCGAGTACTCCCGTATCGGTCGGTCGATCGGAGGGGTGAACAGCTCTAACATCTCGTCTCGACGAGTATCTCCTTTCATCTCGCCGTGGTAGTCGAGCACCGTCTCGCCGGTGAGTTCCTCTTCGAACCCGAGGTGTGCCGGGAGATACCCTATCCGACGCTTGGCGTCGGTCAGCGCGGCCTCGTCTTGGATGTCGGCACCGAGAACCTTCGCAGTCCCCGACGTGGGCTTTAACAGCCCCAACAGCATCCGTATCGTCGTCGACTTCCCCGCGCCGTTCGGGCCGAGAAAGCCGAACACCTCCCCTTCGTTCACGGTGAACGAAACGGCGTCGTTCGCCACCACACTCCCGTAGTCCTTCGTGAGTTCCTCGACGACGAGCGGACGAGCGGAGTCACCGGACATAGAACCACCACGCTCCGGCGGCGACGAGGATCAGGAGGACGATCAACACGCCCGCCTCGATGGGGATCGTACCGCCGGACGACTGGGTGACTGCGACGGCGACTGTCGCGGTGTCGCCAGTGACGCGGACTCCGGTGGGGTCTGTGTAGGCGATGTCGACGCTCGCCGGGTACCGACTCGCTGGCGCATCGCCGTCGACCGTGAGGTCGAACGCCACCCGACCCGTCTCTCCGGGCGCCAGCGACGGGATCACGGTCGTCCGAAACTCGCTTTCCAATGGCGCGTCGGCGGCGAGTCGAACTTCGATGTCCCGGAGTTCGACATCGCGGCGGTTCGTCACGTCAAGCCGCAGCACGTCGTCCCCGCCGGCCGCGAACTGCGGATCGACCGGCTCTACCGTCACCGCGTCTCGGCGTTCAGCGACAGGAACGCGTACCGCGTCTCGCGTCGTCCGCTCCGTGTCGGCGACGCTTCGGTAGCTCGTCGCGAGGGTCAGCTGCTGGGGGACCGAGTCGGCGCTCGCCGGGACCTCGCCGCGGAACCGGAATGCGGTGCTCTCGCCGACGGCGAGGTCGCCGACGGCGTACCGCGGACTGCGGGGGGCGAACGCCCCGTCGCCGACCGCGAGAACGACTCCTCGAACGTCGGTCGGTCCGTCGTTGCGGATCGTCCCGCGAACGCTTCCGTTCTCGCCGATGCGAAGCGTGGAGTCGTCGACCTCGACCGAGAACGACTGCTCGGCGAGCGGCCTGATCCCGACCGGTATCCCCTCTTGGGCGCCGCGGATCCCGTCCACGTCGGTGTACCGAACGGTACCTGTGAGGTCGAACGACTCCGCGGCGGCGTCTTGGCTGACGCTCGCCGGAAACCTGACCGTTGCGTTCTCTCCGGGGCCGAGTCGGTCGATCCGAGCGGTGTTCCGTTCCGTCTCTCCGAGCGCGAAGTCGGGCCCGTTCGCGACGAGCTCGACCGACAGGTCTCGGGCGACCTCTCCGCCGAGGTTAGTCACGTTCGCCGTGAGCGTTCCGGAGTCGCCGACCTGAACGTTCGTGTCGACCGTCCGTACCGCGAACCGGGGTCTGTCGTCGACGGTCACCGAGATCGACTCGGTCCGCGTCCGCGATCGATCCTGTACGACTCCGCTCCGCGGCGCCGAGAGATACGTGTGCGAGTATCGGAGTCGCACGTCGAGCGAATACGTCCCCGGCTCTGCGTCGGCGGGGACCGTCACCGAGACGGGGACCTCGCGGACCGCACCACCTCCGATCGAACCGACGGCGAACCGGTTCGTCTCGACCACGAGCGGCGAGTGATCGCTCTCAACTTCGATCACGACGCTCCGCGCGGTCGTGACGGTGTCTCTCCGGAGGTCGGTTCCCGCGTCCACATCGCCGTCGTTCGCGATCTGCACCGTGAGATCGGCCGTCGTCCCAGGCGACACGGTCGAGTCGGGGAGGTACACGTCTAACTCGGGCTCACCCCGGACGAACGGCGGCTCCTCTTGCGCGACCGCGAGCCCAGCGAGCGCGCCGGCGAGGAGCGCGACCGACGCGAGGATGGCGAGCGAACGTCGAGACATCTACGCCCTCCGACCCTCGATCGCTTCGCACTCACCGGCGAGACGTCCCGGCGGCGAGCGGAATCGATTAGTTCGTGTCATATTTCAAACTATGTCTGCCGTTATTATATACTTACTCGTGACCGAGGTGGACTGACTCCGCGGGCATCGGGCAGCGCCCTTATGCCGATGGACCCGAGTGACGGGGTATGCTCATGACGCCGGGACCCACCGCGGTCCCCGCCCCTGTCCGCGACGCGATGAGCCGCGAGCTGATCAACCCCGACGTGGACCCCGAGTTTCACCGGATCTACGACCGGCTGACCGACCGGCTCGCGACGGTCTACGGTGCCGGACAGACCGGAGCGAACGGTGCCCCGGACCGCGATGTCGTCGTCCCCGGCGGCGAGGGCATTTTGGGGCTGGAGGCCGCGATCGCCTCCCTGGTCGAGCCCGGCACCGAAGTGCTGTGTCTCTCGAACGGGCTCTACGGCGACGGCTTCGCCGACTTCGTCGCGGACTACGGCGGCGAGGCGACGCTGGTCTCGACCGACTACGACGATCCCCTCCCGCTCGCGGAGCTGGAGTCGATCCTCGACGACGACCACGAGTTCGAGGTCGCGACGATGGTCCACTGCGAGACGCCCACGGGAACGCTCAACGACCTCGGGCCCGCGCTCGACCTCCTCGAAGAGGCCGACGGGGAGATCCTCACCGTCGTCGACGCCGTCTCGTCGCTCGGGGGCGTCCCGGTGCCGACCGACCGGGTCGACGTGTGCCTGGGGGCCTCTCAGAAGTGTTTCAGCGCGCCCCCGGGGCTCACCACCGCCGCGATCAGCGACCGCGCGTGGGCGGCGATGGACGAGCGGGACCCGCACTCGCTGTACACGAACTTCCTCCCGTGGCGCGACACCGACGAGGGGTTCCCGTACACCCACCTCACGACCGAGGTCGTCGCGCTCGACGCGGCGCTCGGGCTGTGGCTGGACGAGGGGCTCGACGCGGTCCGGGAGCGACACCGGACCGCGGCGGCGCGGTGTCGCGAGCGCGGCGCGGAGCTGGGGCTGGAGCCGTATCCGGACCCCGAGCGCAGCTCGCCGACGGTGACAGCGTTCGAGGTGCCCGGACGGGCCGAGGAGCTACAGACCCGCCTCCGCGAGGACCACGACGTGCTCCTCGCGACCGGGCTCGCGTATCTGGCCGACGACGTGCTGCGCGTCGGACACATGGGCCACAACGCGCGGGTCGAGCGGGTGGACGAGGCGATGGACGCGCTTGAGGAGGTGTTGTAAGAGGTAGGTGGATCGGTCGCGGGTGAATCCGGGTTTGGTTGGTTCGTGCGTTTATAAGGGGCTGTTGCTGGCTGATCGTCGGTGAGGACCTCCAAAGCCCCACTCGTCTCACCCGTCTAGCACCGCTCCGCACCTCACTCCTCCCCAGCCTCGTCGCTGGCGGCTTCGCCGCCAGCGACTCCCTCGCGCCGTCGGCTCACGGCCCTGCGGGCCGCTCGCCGGGACACGCCACCGCATCGATCATTTATAAGCGATCCACTCCCTCACCGCGTTTTCCCACGTGCTCCCACGCGAGGTGCGCGGCGATCCCGAGCAGGAACGCGACGCCGAGGTTCGTCGCCAGCGCGACGAGGCCGATCGCGACCGAGAGGGCGACGTTCTCGGAGTCGACGGCGTTGCGCGCGAGCGAGACGGCGACGATCGCGAGCAGCGCGCCGAGCATGGCTACCGGGAACGCGCCGAGGAGCGCCGGCGTCGCGAAGGGGACGGCGACGAGGTAGCCGACGCCGAGCACGACGTTCGCGCCGCCGGTCCGGGCGCCGAACGCGTGCTTGCCCGCGACGCCGTCGCAGCCGTGACACATCGGAATCGCGCCGAACGGCACCGCGATCAGGTTCGTCGCGCCCATGCTCGCCGACAGCTCGTCCGGCGTCACCTCGGCGTCGAACAGGTCGGCGAAGAGGAGGGAGGTCGCCAGCGCGGCGTTGCCGATCGTCATCGCGAGCTGCGCGGCGATCCCGTCCGCCGTGCGCCGGGTGACCGCCCCGGAGAGCACTTGGAGAGACAGGTCCGGCGGCACCCCGGGCCACCGCGGCGCCGGGATTCCGGCGGTGACGAGCGCGATCAGCACGCCGACGACCGCCACCGCGAGGGCGCTCGCCTTCCCGTGTCCGGCGAGCGCGGCCGCCGCGGCGATCGCCACTCCCGCGACCGCGAGGACCGGGTCGCCGAGCGCGAGGTCGACCCCGGTTTCGAGGAGGACGAGCCCGACCGCGAACTGCACCCCGCGGATCACCGGCTCGCCGATCCAGCGCTCGACCCGCGCGAGCGTCCCCGAGAGCCCGATCGCGAGGAGGAGGACGCCGAGGACGAGTCCGGCGAGCGCGAGCTCCGCGTACGTCAGCGCGCCCGCGATCGCCAGCGCCGCGAGCGCCTTCATCGGCTCGACCGACACCGGGAGCCCGTACCGGACTCCCCAGACGATCTGAAAGACCCCGAACCCGACGAGCGCGTGCGGGAGCGACACGTCCGTCAGTAGCGCGAGTGCGACGACAAGCGGAATAACCGTGATCGAATCCCCTATCGCTCCGGTCAGCGCTCCCGACCCGAATCCGACGCCTCTCTCGCCCGATCGTTGAACGGTTTCCACGGACGGAACGGTCTCTGCGTCCGATCGACTTGAGCGTGTTCAGAAACCGCCGGCGATCACGTCCGTTCGAAACGTGCCGTGTTTCGGTTACCTCTCGGGCTCGGCGTCGAACGTCGGATCGTCCTCGTTGATCATCGGGCAGTCTCGGACCCTGAACTCGTCGAACCCGACGGCCTCCAGGATGGTCGTTCCCTCGTGGTCGCAGGAGACAGTCGGCGGCGCCGAGAAGTGCGGGCACTGCTGGCAGTAGGTCCGCTTCGAGATCACGCGCTCGACGCCGGCGCCGAAGCCCCCGCCGAGGTCGGTTCCAGTCGCGTCCGTCTCCGAGACTCCGACGCCGAGCTCGCCGACGCCGCCCGCAGTGCCCTCGTCGAGCGACTCCCAGATGTCCTCCTCGGCGACGCTCCCGACGTCCATCTGCTCGAACGCGTCGCCGAGGTCCGCGTCGGTCTCGGCGGTCGCCGGGCCGAGTTCGTCGAAGGGGTCGTCCGATCGGGCCCGATTCGTGTCCGCGGCGGAACCGAATCCGGACGCGTCGTCGTCACGGCCCGCGTCGACGGGGCCGTGACTTCTCGGCTCCTCCTCCGTCTTGGCCTCCACCTCCGCCTCGGCCTCCTCCCCTATCTCGGCCTTCCACCCAGTCTCAGTCTCCCCCCTCGTCTCGTCGGAGGTCTCACTCTCGTCGAAGGTCTCGCTCTCGGCGCCGGTATCGCTCTCGGGAACGGCTTCACCGGACGCGTCCCCCTCGGATGCGTCTCTCCCGGACGCGTTCTCGTCCAACCGGGCGAAGGGGTCGTCGATCTCGTCGGCGTCGCCGATCGACTCGTCGTCGAACAGCCCGTCCGCGTCCTCGGTCGTACCCGCGTCGTCGGGGGGAGTCGACTCGTCGTCGCTCACGAACCGCCACCTCCGCCGGCGTCTCGGGTGCTCACGCCGGACTCGTCTTCGGTCCCCGCTCCGTCGCCGGCGACGCCGGGCCGCTCTTCGTTCACCTCGCCGTCGAGCGCCGGCTGGTCCTCGACGAGCAGCCGCGAGGTTCCGAGGAACCCGGCGTTCGGCTCCAGGTCCCCGAACCGGCGGCCGCAGTGGGGGCACTCCGGCGCCGTCAACAGCCCGAGGTCGACCGTCTCGCCGCAGTTCTCGCACGTGGCCTTCCGGACCCCCTCGCGGTTTGCGGCGGCCGCCAGGGCGTCCAGGCGTTCTCGGTCAGCGCGGTCGCGCTCCGCCGCCTCTAACCGGCGTCGGACCCTGACGATCGCGCTCGCGACTCGCGAGAGCTTCTCCTCGACCTCGTCGAGGTCGCCGACGCGGTCGTCGAGCGCCTCCAGATCGTCCACCCGCGCTTCGAGGTCGTCGAGCCCCTCGGTCCGAGCCGCTCGCTCGTCGACCTCGTCGATCCGAGACTCGACGCTGGCGAGCCGGTCGTCTAAGTCGTCGAGCGTCCCCTCGACCGCCTCGCCGACGGTCGCCGTCGCGGCCGCCTCGGCCTCGACCTCGTCGACGCGGTCGGTGACCTCGTCGAGGCGCTTGCCGACCGCGTCGAGGTCGGCCGCAATCGCGTCCAGTCGCTCGGCCGTCTCCGCGTGCTCGTGGTCGGCGGGCGCCTTCGACTCCAGCTCGCGATACAGCTCCACGAAGCGCTCTCGGAGGTCGTCGATCTTCTCGTCGACTTCGTCGTCGACGTCGTCGAGCCGCGCCTCGATCGCCGCCACCTCCTCCGCGTCCGGGACGTCGATCCCCTCCGCGTCCGCGAGCGCGACGAGCGCGCGCTTCAGCAGCTCCTCGCGACCGACACCGGCCTCGTCGGCAGCGGCCTCGATCGCGGCGTCGACCGTCTGGTCGGTCGGATCGAGGTCGCTCATCGCGGATCCTCCGTCATCTACGCTCCCTTTCGGGAGGAGACTTAAGTAATCTGTCGCGTCGTTCTCCGGATCGATACTCGGGCGGGCCTCGGTTTAGCGCAGTCGCTGGCGCGGCCTCACCGGATCTTGCGCACGTCGCTGATGTCGAATCCCCCCTCGTGGATCTCGGTCTCGAACCGGACGATGTTCTCCGACTCCAACTGCGAGAGCACGCCGCGGAACTCGCGGACGAACATGGTCCGTGCGCGCTGAGACCCCCCGCTCTCCCACGAGAACTGCAGGGTGCCGCCCGCGGCGTCCATCAGCGCGCCGAACTCCCGGTCGGTGATCGAGTCGGTGTTCACCAACACGAGGATGAGTCCGCCCCACTCGTAGGCCGCCTTCTTGAGCCCCTTCATCACCATCGTCACGTCGCTCCACTCAGTGTCCTCGTCGACCATCGAAACGAGGTCGGTGACGGAGTCGATACAGACGAGGCTGTCGTCGGCGTGCGCGGACAGGTAGTCGCCGAACGCGGTGAGCACGTCCTCGTACTCGCCGCGGTCGCCCAGCTCCGTGATCGACGTCGTCTCGTCTTCGTACCAGTCGCGCGGGATCGGGCTGAGCTGGAAATACTCGGGCGAGAGGTCCCGGAACTCGATCCCGCCGATCGCGGCGTCGACGATCTCGTCGGCCATCGTGTACCCCATCTCCCGCGTGATCGCGTCGGTGTCGGCGGTGAAGGAGATGTAGTGGACCGCCTCCGGAAGCGTCGCCCCGGCGGGGAGGTCACCGTAGTAGAGGTCGAACAGCTCCGGGTCGGCGTGTCCGAGGGCGTTCATCGCCGCGCTGGTGTACAGGAACTCGCGCGCGCCGGCGCCGGACTCGCCCGCGAGCAACACGACGTTCCCCGGCGGCGCTCCGCCCTCGAGGATCGAGTCGAGCCGGGCGACGCCGAACGGAAGACTCGGCATACCCCGTATGGGGAGGGCGCTCCGCTTAGTGTTGTTGCTCGTACGCGGTCAGCGCTCGCCTCACTCCCGGCCGCCGTCGCCCCCCGTCACCCGCGCCCCATCACCCGCCCCCCGTCACCCGCTCCCCCGTCACCCGCCCCCCGTCACTCGCGCCCCGCCGTCCGCCGCCTCGACGATCGAGACCGACCCCTCCACGCCCGCCTCGTCGAGGGCGCACTCCCCGGCCTCCGCGGCCGCGGTCGCGTTCGCGGCGTCCGTGACCCCGTATACGGTCGGCCCCCACGACGACTGCCCGGCCCCGAACACGGCCGCGGCGTCCGACAGCGACGCCACCACGTCGCCGACCGGCGGGCGGTAGACGCCGCCCTGCTCGTCGGCGTACCACGCGCCGTTGAGCCGGCCGATCTCCGCGACCGCGGCGCCGAAGCGCTCGGCGTTCCCCGCCGCGATCGCGGGGAGCACGCGCCGGGTGACGATCCCCCCGATCCGGTCGGCGAGGCCGGGCTCCGCGCGCTCGACCGCGGTCCGCATCGCGTCGTCCTCGGCGTCGCCGTTCCGGCCCGGGTCGGCGTCCGGGCGCACGAGCAGGAACCGCCAGTCGTCGGGGACGGCGTGGCGGGCGGCCACCGGCGGCACCGTCCACTCGCCGTCGGCGGGGCGGTCGGTGGTGAACCGCGCGGTGGGGTGGCCGGCGTCGAGCACGAACCCGCCTGCCTCGAAGGTTGCGACGCCGACGCCGGAGCGCCCGCCGCGACCGAGCGCCGGGGCANGGTGAACCGCGCGGTGGGGTGGCCGGCGTCGAGCACGAACCCGCCTGCCTCGAAGGTTGCGACGCCGACGCCGGAGCGCCCGCCGCGACCGAGCGCCGGGGCGCGCTCGCGGACGCGGGGCTCCTCGCCGTGGGCGGTCGCGACCGCCGCGAGCGTCGCCGCGGCCAGCTGGGTGCCGCTCCCGAGCCCGGCGTGACGCGGGAGCGTCTCGCGGACCGTGACCCGGGCGCCGTCGACGCCCAGCAGGTCGGTCGCGGCGGCCGCGTACTCGCGGGCGTCTCGGCGAACGCCGTCGCTGGCGGCGAGCTCGCCGACGTCGACAGTCACCGCCGCGGCCGGCTCCGCGTCGACGACCACCCGCGGCTCCGCGAGCCCGAGCCCGAGGGCGCCGTACAGCCGCTCGTGCGAGAGGCTGAGGTTACAGAAGCCGAAGTGGAGCCGGGCCCCGGCGCTCGCGCGTGCCATGGATGTCGTCGGTTTCGGGGGCGACTGATAAAGGGTGCGTGACTGTGGCGGGCCTTGCCCCGGTATGTGGATCGTGACTCGGATCGCGACTCAGGTAGATGCGTTCGCTTATAAACGGTTAGCGGCGGATCGACGGAGAAGACCTCCAAAGCCCCAGCCACGAGGATGTCGCACGCTCGCTGCGCTCCTTGCGGTGCTTGCGTCGCCTCCGACATCCTCGTGGCAGCGAGGCGCTTCGCGCCTCTGGCAGCCGGCGGCGTCGCCGCCGGCGACTGCCCCTTTGAGTCCCACCCGCACGGCACCGCACCGCGCCTCACGCCTCCCCAGCCTCGTCGGACCGGCGCGGCTGCGCCGGTCCGACTCCCTCGCGCGTGCACCTCGCGCCCTCCGGGCGCTCGGCGGCACGCGCCACTGCACATCTATTTATAAGCGATCACTCCTGCCAGTCCGGGTTCGTCCGCGGCGGCGAGAAGATATCGTAGCCGACGACCGGCTCGTCGGTGTCGTTGTGCGCCGCGTGCGGTTCGCCGCCGGGAATCACGTACGTGTCGTCCGCCTCGACGACGCGCTCCTCGCCGTCGACGACGAAGGTGATCGCCCCCTCGGTGATCGCGCCGACCTGCTCGTGGGGGTGGTCGTGTTCGGGGACCTCGGCGCCGGGCTCGATGACGAACCGCTGGATGCTCGTCTCGTCGCCGGCGGCCCCCTGCGTGAGGAACACGCCGTCGATCGCTTCCACCGCTTTCACGTCCGCGTCGGGGAGTACGTCCATGGCGGATACCGGACGGCGATCGGCTTAAACCGCGGTGGTCGAGCGCACCGCCCAGTGGGCGCGCCGGGACGACCCGACGGTCACGGGAACGGGTGGTACGCCTTCTCCAGGTCCGGCTCGAACCCCATCGACCGGGGCACGTCGCGGGCGCGGTCGCCGAAGAACGGGTCGCCGGTAAAGAGTGGCTGCGCGCCGGGGACGAGCACGCGGACCGCCTCGAAGCCGAGCGCGGCGAGGTCACGGGTCGTCGTCCGGGCGACGTACGGCTCCAGACCGACCGTCTCGACGCGGTCGACGACGGCGGCCAGCTCGTCGGCGCCCGACAGCTCCGGCTCGCCGAGCGACTCGGCCGGGACGCTCGCGTCCGGGTCGAAGAACGCCCGCGTCTCCGCCGGAAAGTCGGCGTGGCGACCGATCGCCGCGCCCTGCTCCGCGGCCGCGTCGGGCCCCATCGAGCGGAGTTCGGTCCAGTTCTGGAGCGCCTCCGCGAGCGCGCTCCGGGCCGCTGCGGCGGGGTCGAGGTCGGCGCCGGAGCCCGCCGCGAACCGGGGCCAGTCGCCCTCGCGGTGGACGCCGACCGCGACGACGGGAACGTCGACGTCGGTCGTGACGAGGAGGGGCGTCACCGACAGCGACTCGGCGCGGGCGCGCTTCGCTAACTCCGCGAACCCCTCGTCGTCGACGTCGATCCCGAGGGGGTCGACCGTCGAGTACCAGCTGGTCATCGTCGCGTCGCGCTCGACGACCTCGTAAAGGCCCGACAGGGCCGCGTGCGGCCCGGAGTTCCCGAGCCCGAGCCCGGTCGTGATCGAGGGTCGGTACCGCTTTTCCGGCGGCGGGAAGTGAACGAACTCCGCCGGGAGGCTCGCGGCCTCGCCCGTGCCGAGGCCCTCGCCGGTCACCCACGGGAGCCGGTCGTCGCGGGCGTACGACTCCGAACTCTCGGGGCGGACGAACGCGTCGGGCGTCACCGGATTCGAGACGTTCGCCGCAGGCGCGCGCGTGAACGACTCCTCGCGGTAGATCCCGGCGGCGTACCGCTCTAACCCCTCCCCGAGCGCCTTCATGAACGCGGCGTCCCAGCCGGCGTCGACGCCGCCGCCGAACTCGGCCGCCCGCGCGTCGGAGAACTGCGTCGTGTCGGCGACGCGCGCGACGTAGTACGGCACGGGGAACGACTCCTGTTCGCCCACCTCCGAGAGCGGGCCGACCCGAGGGTCGACCGCCCGCTCCGCGCGGTCGACCGCCTCCGACAGCGACCGCTCCTCCCCCTCGCGGGGCAGCGCGTCTCCCGGGTCGGCGCCGCAGTCGCAGCCGGGGACCGGGAGGAGGGTCCGCTCGCCGCCCGGCACCTCCGCGACCGTGTCTGCGACCGGATCGCCGGCGAGCAGCCGGATGACGCGCCGACCGGCGAGCGCGCCGGCGTAGCGCACGGCGGACCGGCGGCCGGCCGGCGCGTCGGCCGCCTCGGACCCGCCGCTGGCGACGCGTGTCCCGAGGCAGTCGTAGCAGGTCTCGTCGAAGACGCTCACCGCGGCGTCGACCGACTCCAGGGGGACGCCGCCGAGCCCGCCGACCTCGATCGCGACCCAGCGGTCGAGGTGCTCGTCGGCGGTCGCGAAGGTCTCCGAGCCGGCGGTGTCGACCACGACCGCGAGGTCGAACCCGTCGAGCAGCCCCTCCTCGACGGGCATCACGTTCACGTCGACGTCGCCGAGCGCGGCCGAGACGGCCTCGACCGCGGGGCCGTCGCCGACAAGTCCGATGTCCATGTCACCTCCAAGGCGAAGGGGCGAAAAAAAGCCGCGGGTGACGGTGTCGGAACGAGGCGCGACCTGATGTCGGGGCTTCGACCGATCAGGACAGCATCTCCGAGACTTCGTCGGCGAGCTCGCCGGCGTCGAGGTCCCGGAGACGATCGTCGCCGAGCTTGAGCCGGAGGCGGGGGCGGCCGACGTCGATCGGGACCTTCTCGGTGTCGATGATCCCGAGGTCTTCGAGCCGGGTCTTCGTGCGGGAGAACGTCGCCTTCGAGGCGATCCCCACGTCTTCGCCCCACTTCGAGATGTCGTACAAGAGCACGTCGTTCTTCGCGGCGACGAGCAGGGAGACGGTCACCTCGTCGAGCCCGCCGTCGTCGCCGCGGGCGGAGTCCATCGCGGCGAGCACGGCGTCGAAGTCCTCGCGGGTCGCCTCGCCGATCTCGGTCGCCATCGTCTCCCGGACGCGGCTGATCGCGGGAGTGCGGAGACCGTAGGTCTCGGCGGCGTCGAAGGCGACGCTGTGCGTCTCGAACACCTCGTCGACGAACTCCTCGTCGTCCGAAGCGAGCGCGGCGACGTGGTCGTCGGTGCTCACGAGCACGACGGCCCGCGACGGGGAGACGAACAGCGCGTTGTCGACCGCCTCGTCGAGGATCCGAAGGTCGAGCGTGCCGTCGGCGACGAGGTCGGCCGCCTTCGACGCGACGAGGAAGTCCTCCATCACGCCCTTCAGCGTTCGTTCGTCCACGAGCATCGACATCTCCGGCAGGTCGTCTCGACCGATCGCCGCCTCGACCAGCGATACGATCGTCTCCGCGGAGGGGTCGACGACGAGCAGTTCCTGATCGTCCCCCGAGAACGCCGCGTCGAGGACGTTTTCGACGTCTGCCTCCAGTAAATTCGACACCATTTATCTCCTCGGATAAAAGCCAGTTGCGTATTTAATATTAACGGGATTGCGAGAGTGAACAACGGAGTTTCAGCGTCCGAAACCCTTGAGAATAGCCGATCCGGTGTTTTTATTGATTCAATTCCGAACGAGGCTCCACCAGCGCGAACGTGACGCGACCGCGAGGGCTGGCGTGACGCGACCGCGAGGGCTGGCGTGACGCGACGTGCGAGACCCGGGGCACCGACGTGACGCAAGGATTAATGCGCGATCGGACGGGGGTTCCTACATGGACTACGAGCACGTCCGGGAGGTCGACCCCGCGGTCGCCGACGCGCTGGCCGGGGAGCGCGACAGGCAGGAGCAGACGCTCGCGATGATCGCCAGCGAGAACCACGTCAGCGAGGCGGTGCTGGAGGCGCAGGGGAGCGTCCTCACGAACAAGTACGCCGAGGGCTACCCGGGCGGGCGGTACTACGCCGGCTGCGAGTACGCCGACGAGGTCGAGGAGCTCGCGATCGAGCGCGCGAAGGAGCTGTGGGGCGCCGACCACGTCAACGTCCAGCCGCACTCCGGGACGCAGGCGAACCAGGCCGTCTACTACTCGGTGTTGGAGCCGGGCGACAAGATCCTCTCGCTGGACCTGAACCACGGCGGCCACCTCTCGCACGGCCACCCCGCGAACTTCACGGGCCAGATCTACGAGGTCGAGCAGTACGAGGTCGACGCCGACACCGGCTACATCGACTACGAGGGGCTCCGCGAGGCGGCCGAGGAGTTCGAGCCGGACATCGTCGTCTCCGGCTACTCCGCGTACCCGCGCACGGTCGACTGGGAGGAGATCCAGGCGGCCGCCGATGCGGTCGACGCCTACCACCTCGCCGATATCGCCCACATCACCGGGCTCGTCGCCGCCGGCGTCCACCCCTCGCCGGTCGGGATCGCCGACTTCGTCACCGGCTCCACGCACAAGACGATCCGCGCCGGTCGCGGCGGGATCGTGATGTGCGACGAGCAGTTCGCCGACGACATCGACAAGGCCGTGTTCCCCGGCGGGCAGGGCGGCCCGCTCATGCACAACATCGCCGGGAAGGCGGTCGGGTTCAAGGAGGCGCTCGACCCCTCGTTCGAGACCTACGCCCAGAACGTGGTCGACAACGCCGACGTGCTCGCCGAGACGCTGCAGGAACACGGCTTCACCCTCGTCTCCGGCGGCACCGACAACCACCTCGTGCTGGTCGACCTCCGCGACTCGCACCCGGACCTCCCCGGGGGCGACGCCGCGGACGCGCTCGCGGCCGCGAACATCGTCCTCAACGGGAACACGGTCCCCGGCGAGACGCGCTCGCCGTTCAACCCCTCGGGGATCCGCGCGGGCACCGCCGGGCTCACCACTCGCGGCTTCGACGCGGACGCGATCGAGGAGGTCGGCGACCTCATCTACCGCGTCGTCGACAACGTCGACAGCGACGACGTGATCTACGAGGTCGGCGAGCGCGTCGTCGAACTCTGCGAGGAGCACCCGCTGTACGAGTAGTTCCCTCGCCTCGACCGACCCCGGCCGCCGGACCGAATCCGTACGTACAAAGTGGGGGCGGCTCCGACGGGTCGATATGGCTGACTCGTCGTTCCTCGCAACACGCCTCGACCGCGACGCCGTACCCCTCGCGGTCGGCGACCTGATCGCCCTGATCGTCCTGTTGACGATCGGGGCGCTCAACCACAGTACCGTCGAGTTCCTCTCCGCGAACCCCCTCTACCTGCTCGAAGTGTACGCGCCGTTCCTGATCGGGTGGGTCCTCGTCGCGCCCCTGATCGGCGCGTACTCGGCCGGCGCCGTCGAGACCGCAAAGTCGTCGGTCCCGCTCGCGATTCGATCGTGGATTCCGGCCGCGATCGTCGGGCTGGCGCTCCGAGAGTTCGTCTTCCGCGGGAGCGCCGCCATCACGTTCGCGGCGGTCATGATCGTCCTCGGGTCGGTCGTGCTCGGCGGCTGGCGCGCGCTGTACTTCAAGCTCCGGTAGGCGGTCGCGGTCGCGTTCCGATCGGCCTGGCCGTCGCCTCGATCGCCGTCTCATCGGTGTCGATCCCGTCTCTCCCTCGTTCGTCGCTTCGAGCGTCCTCTGTTCCCGCCGCTCGCCGCCCCGTTACGACCCCCGACCCCCGCCCGTCGCGCCCGCGACGAACACATCTGTATAACTTACGAGCCGCTTCGAAGTGATCAGTCGAGGTGTCACACCGAACCCTGAGAAAGATTTAATAGCGATTTTGCGGTAGTATCATCCGGATCATGACTGGGTACTACGACTACGTTCTCGGGCTCATTCCGGCCGCGCTGATCGGTGTGACCGCCGTATTGAACCTGGTCGGGCTGTCGTTGACGGCGGCCCTTCCCGGGGGCGCCCTCGTCGCGGGAGGGGTCGTGGCCCACGCGATGTTCGTCAAGGCCCCGGTCGCGGGCGAGGGGAGCGCCCGGAGCGACCAGCCGGTGAGCGGCTCGGTCGGGCGCTCGACCGCTCCGGGGCGCGGCCGATCGGCCGGGCGTTCGCGGACCGGCGGCGCCGACTGACCCACCCGCGCGTCTCGGTACGGCGACCGTTCCGGTTCCCTGTACCGTTTAGTCGCTCGCGTCCGACCGGGCCGGTATGACCGACGCCCTGTTTCTGACGAGCGCCGAAGTCGACGACCTCGCGGAGCCGGCAGACTACGTCGCGGTCGTCCGCGACGCCTACCGCCAGATCGGCGAGGGCGCCCCGGCGGAGCCGCGGACGAAGCTGCTCAACCGCGAGCCGCCGGGGATGTTCACCACCTACGCCGCGGTGCTTCCGGAGACCGGCGCGATGGGCGGGTACTCCTACTCCGCCGGCTTCGGCGCGGAGGACGCGTGGT
This sequence comes from Halorubrum saccharovorum DSM 1137, assembly GCF_000337915.1. Lineage (GTDB taxonomy): Archaea > Halobacteriota > Halobacteria > Halobacteriales > Haloferacaceae > Halorubrum > Halorubrum saccharovorum. Next base: position 141,628 of record NZ_AOJE01000012.1, on the reverse strand, counting down.
TCATGACGCCGCTTTTCGACGCCGACTCGGGCGAGCCGCTCGCGCTGCTCGACGGCGCCTCGATGAACCCGTTCAAGACCGGCGCTGCCGGGGCGGTCGCGGTCGACGCGCTGGCTCGCCCCGACGCGACGGAGATCGCCGTGATCGGGAGCGGCGCGCAGGCCCGCGGCCAGCTCGCGACGACCGCGACCGTCCGCGAGTTCGAGGCGGTCCGCGTCTTCTCCCCGACCGCGGAGCACCGCGAGGCGTTCGCCGACGAGTTCGACGACCGACTCGACGCCGACGTGTCGCCGGTCGCGAGCGCGAGCGACGCCCTCGCCGGCGCCGACGTGGTGATCACCGCGACCACCGCGAGCGATCCCGTGATCGACGACGCGGACGTCGAGCCCGGCACTCACGTCACCGCGATGGGCCAGTACCACCCGGAGAAGAACGAGCTCCCGCCCGAACTCGTCGCGCGGGCGACGTACGTCCCCGACATCCGAGCCCGGGCGACCCAAGACGCCGGGTCGTTCCTCGCGGCGGTCGAGGCGGGGCTGATCGACGAGGACCACGTCGCCGCCGACCTCGGCGAGGTCGTCGCCGGGGAGCACCCCGGCCGGACGAGCGAGGAGGAGGTGACCGTGTTCGACTCGGGCGGGACCGGGATCGAGACGGTCGCGGCCGCGCACATGCTCTACGAGCGGGCGAGCGAGAAGGGGCGAGGGCAGACGATCGACTTCGCGCCCGCGAGCGAGGCGCTGACGGGGGAGTAACCGCTGACGGGGGAGTAACGCCGACCCGCTCGCGTACGCGTCCGCCGTCCGCCATCCGGCGGTAGCGCGAACCGCTCACCGCCGCGTCAGGTTCCCCGACGAGTCGATGTCGAACGACAGCGTGCCGCTCTCGTCCTCGTCGCCCGGGTAGTAGTGGACGTGGTCTTGGTCCGTCAGGTCGCTGTTGTCCTCGTAGAGGCCGTACTCGATCAGGTATCGGCGCCGTTCGGCGACGCCTTCGCGGTCGGCTTGGCCGTCCGGCTCGACGTCGATCGTTCCGGAGAACGCCCTAGCGTCGCTCCTGGTGGTGGCGTCCGTCCGGGACAGCGTCACCTCGACCGTGTACGGGCTCTCGGCGTGGTTGAAGACGATCACGGAGAGCATCAGCGGGTCGGAGACCGCTCCCGAACAGCCGGCGAGGCCCGCACAGAGGGGTGCCGCGCCCCGGAGGAGGGAACGCCGTTTCATGGGCCGACTGTCCCCACGATCGGTAAGTGCTTTTCGGCGTGACGAGCCGCGGGGGAGCGGGTCCGTCGCTTGCACTCGCTACTGCAGTCGGTACCGCAGGATCGCGGCGATCCCGCCGAGGTTCGAGAGCTGCTGGCCGGGGTCGAACTCCGAGGAGAAGACGACCACGTCGCCGCCCTGCTGCTCGACCGACTCGATCACCTCGTTGACGTCGATCTCCCAGTCGCCCTCGTTCTGCCGCTCCTGCCGGAGCCGCTCGTCGACCACGAGGAGCGTCTCGATCGCGCCGAACTCGGCGGCTTCGGCCACGTCCTCGGGCCCGTACGTCGCCTTCGCGCCCTGGGCGATCTCGGCGGTGAGGTCGTCGATGAGCGTCGCCTCCTTCGAGATCCGGGTCTCCTTCTGCACCTCGTCGACCGCGCCGCGTTTCAGCACCTCGTGGACGCCGCGGTCGCCCGCGGCCGAGGTGTCGACGGTGGTGATCCGGTCGGCCAGATCGCGGTGCTCCTCCTCGATGTAGTCGAGCGCGTCTTGCTTCGTGAACCCCGGGCCGGCGAGGATCACGGCGTCGGGGTCGAGGTGCGCGAGCGCCTCGCCCAACTCGGCGAACAGCTCCTCGCGCGGCCGCGAGAAGTCGCCCTTCCCGGTCGGCTTCGTGAACGAGGCGTACTCCTCGGTGCCGTACTGCTGGACGGTGTGGACGTAGGCGGCCCCCTCCTCGACGGTCGCGATGGCCACGTCGGGGTTCTCCGCGGCCTCGGTCGCCTCCTCCAGCCGCTCGGTCTGGTCCGGCTTGAAGTGCTTCTCCACCGTGATCTCGTCGTGCTCCTCGACGTTGAGCGTGTGGTGGGCGTTGAGCTGGTCCTCGCGGGAACAGCCGACGATCACGCCCGACACGCGGAGCCGGTTCGCGAACCGGGCGAACTCCACCTCGTCGACCTCCAGCGTGACGAACAGATGCTCGCGCTGACCGCCGGTGTCCCGCATCTGGTCGTCGTTCCGCTGGATCCGGCGGGTGGTGTCGCCCTCGACGAGGTCCCCCGGTTCGAGGACGTGCGCGAGGTGCCAGAGGTCGTCGACGTTCTCGGGGACGAGGGTGAGCCGTTCCCGCCCCTCCTCGCCGTAGCCCCGGTCGGAGATGCGCATGCCCGAACGTCTCCCCGGCCGCGTATCAACTCTTGTCTTCTGGGTCGGCGGCGTCGGCGCTCCACTCGAACTCGTCGCCGCCGGCCGTTCCCCGGGTGCCGGCCGCGTCGCGCTCGTCACGGTCGAGTGGCTCCCCGTCGGGCGCGAACCAGTCGAACTCGTCCCCGGCCTCGACCGCGCCGTCGGTCCGGTGCGACGCGGAGCCGTCGGCGCGCGCTTCCGCGGTTCTCGTCCCGCCGACGCTCACCCCGCCGAGCGGGACGGTCCGCCCCGTCTGCACCGCCGCTGGCACCTCGGGGGTCGGAGGGCGAACGAGGTCGGTCGACCGCTCGTCGGGTTCCGCCGCGATCGGAGCGGCCGACTCGTCGGCGTCGCCCGTGTCGACGACCTCCAGCGTCGCCGCCGCGCCCCGCCCGTACAGCCCGTACGCGGCGACGCGGGCGACGAAGACGAGCGCGGCACCGACCACGAGGGGGATGAACGGCCCGGCCAACGCGTAACCCGCGCCCAGCGTCGCGGCCGCCACCACCCAGGCCGTGGCGTACGCGCCGGAGTCGGCGACCCCGGCGACGCGACGCGGACGGAGCCCGTCGCGGAGGCGGCCGGAGGCGGCGAACGACGCGAGCGCCGCCGGCCTGACGTACGCGAACGCGAGGAGGTACGCGAACGCGACCGCCGCGACGAGCCCGCCGGCGACCCCGACGACCGCCGCGATGCCGCCGTCCCCGAGAGCCGTCCGGATCGCCTCTGCGACGGGCGTGGGATCGACGAGGTCGCTCCCGAGAGCGACGCCGGCGAGGGCCGCGAGCGAGACCCCCACCGCCAGCGGTGCGAGCAGGACGGCGCTCACGAACGCGGACTTGAGGCCGTCTCGGTAGAGTTCGTTCCACGCGACGAAGGGGGGCGCGCCGTCGGCGTTCCCGGACCTGATCCCGGCGGCGAGGACGCGGACGAAGTAACCGCGGGCGACGAACGCGGGCGCGAGCGTCAGCGGGGCGAGCAGCACGAGCGGGGGGAAAAGCAGCGCGCCACCGATCCAGACCGGGGTGACGACCCATGTCAGAAGCGTTAGGAGCCCACCGATGACGAGAACGCCGGCCGCGTCGGCCGATCGCGTCAGCGCGGTGACCGTCCCCCGGAGCATACCGGATCCTGTCGCGCGACACTGATAAAGGGTGTCCGGTCTCGACGGCTCGTCCTCGGGCCGCAGTTCGGTTACGACCCGAACGATCACCGATCGCGGACCTCCCGAGAGTTTATATAATGTCGTGAAGTAGTGCCATCCGGCCGCGCGGGACAATCGTGTGCCTCTGACAGAACCGATCCCGGCCGTCTATCGCGACGGCCTTCCCCCGTCCGCGGCTTTCGAAACGAGTCGTTTCTCACACGCTGAGCGACGGCGCCGTCCGGACGCCGGTACCGATTTATCTCGTCCGAACGTGGGTCGCGTATGACCGGCGACGAGCGGACGACCGAGGTGGAGCCCGCGCTCCGCAGCTACGGGATCAGCGTCGAGGCCGTCGAGGGCGGCGACCCCCTGGATCTCACGTACATGACGGCGTTCCCCGGCCGCGAGGTGCACCACGGCGAGATCGGGCGCGCGCTCAACGCGCTCATCGACCGCGCCGAGGCGGACGCGTGGGACCCCGTTCGGGTCGAGGCGACCGTGGTCCGCTCGCCGGGCGACGCGCTCGGGACGTGGCGCGCGGAGGCGGCGTGGTTCGAAGAGCTGATCGCCTACGAGATCAGCGAGACCGAGTTCTCGACGCGCGTGCTGGAGACGCTGACGCACGCGGACGGCGAGGCCGACGGCGCGGCCGCTGAGGGGAATCCCGCCGGGGACGAAGCGTGACCCGCAGGGATCCGGTGAACCGCGCGCAGCGACGCCTCGACCGCCCGCCGCGCGAGCGGTTCGCCACCCGCGAGCTGGCGTTCGACGCCGACGGCGACGCCTGCCGCGGCACCCTCTACCTCCCGGGCGGCGACGGCGAGGACCCGCCGGTCGTCGTGATGGCGCCCGGCCTCGGCGCGGAGCAGACCTTCGGCTACCCGGCGGTCGCGGAGCGGTTCGCCGACGCCGGCTACGCGGCGTTCCTCTTCGATTACCGCGGGTTCGGCGCGTCGGACGGCGACTCGCAGCTCGTCGACCCCGAGGGGCAGCGCGCGGACTACGCGGCCGCCATCGACCGCGTTCGACGGGTCGACGCGGTCGGCCGCGATCTGGTGCTGTGGGGCGCGTCGCTGTCGGCCGCGCACGTCCTCACGCTCGCGGCGGAGCGGCGCGACCCCGACGCCGTGATCGCCGCGGTCCCGATGCTCGACGGGCGAGCGATCGCCCGGCGCCGGGGGTGGCGCTACCTCGCGCGCTCCGGGGCGGCGGGCGTCCGCGACCTGCTCGGACATCGGTTCGGTCGCGGGCGCACCGTCCCGATCGTCGGCGAGACCGAGGAGCTGGCCGCCATCACGGAGCCGGGCACGAAGCGGAAGTACCTCGACCTGGTCGACCGCGGCTCGACGTGGCGCAACGAGACGCCCGCGCGCTCCCTGCTGCGGGTGGCGAGCTACCGCCCGGTCGAACGGCTCGACGAGATCCGGGCGCCGACCCTGCTTCTGGCCGGGACCGACGACGCCATCGTCGACAGCGAGGCGGTCGTCGACGCGGGCGAGGCGCTCTCGCGCGGGACCGTCGTCACCATGCCCGCGGACCACTTCTCCCCGTTCGGCGAGGACTTCGAGCCGGCGGTCGGCCATCAGCTCTCGTTCCTGCGGGACGCGCTGGAGTGAGGGACGCCTGACGGGCGCCCGACCGGCGACGAGGCCGTCGCCGGTTCGCGTTTCGCCGCACCCCGCTCCGTTTTTAAGTATCCGCGGGACGGACGCTCGGGTATGACCGCCATCGCACTCCTGAGCGTCGCGCCGGTGATCGAGGGGAGCATGTCGGGCGAGGTCGCGAAGGCCGTCGCCGCGCTCGACGAGTTCGACGTGAGCTACGAGACGAACCCGATGGGGACCGTGATCGAGGCCGACGACGCCGAGACGCTGTTCGCGGCGGCGGCGGCCGCCCACGACGCGGTCGACGGCGACCGCGTCTCCACGGTCCTGAAGATCGACGACAAGCGGACCGAGGAGACGACCGCCGACCGCAAGGTCGAGGCGGTCGAGGAGCACCTCGGTCGGGAGGCGAAGCGGGAGCGGTGATCGGGCGCGACCGGTCGGTCGTAGGGACCGCCGCTACCCCTTGATGTTGCAGACGGGGAACGTCCGCGCGACCTTGTCGCCGATGCCGAGCTCGTCGCTCACACGGATCACCTCGTCGATGTCCTTGTAGACGCCGGGCGCCTCCTCGGCGATGGTGGCGCCGGACTGCGCTTTCACGAAGATCCGCTGACCGTCTTCGAGGTCGTCCTGTACGTCGCCGCCCCAGAACTCCTGTTTCGCCTGCGTCCGGCTCATCAGCCGGCCGGCGCCGTGGGCGGTGGAGCCGAACGACACCGACATCGACTGGTCGCCGCCGCGGAGCACGTACGAGCCGGCGCCCATGCTGCCGGGGATGATCACGGGCTGGCCGACGCCGCGGTAGGCCTCGGGCACGTCCTCGTGGCCCGCGGGGAACGCGCGCGTCGCGCCCTTACGGTGGACGTACAGCTCTCGGTCGGCGCGGTCGATCGCCTCGTCGCCGACCGCGGGGCGCCCGTCGTCGTCGACGCCGACCTCGTGGGTCTCCTTCTTGGCGATGTTGTGCGCCACGTCGTACAGCAGTTCCATCCCGAGGTCCTCGATCGGGTCGGCGTCGAACACCTCGCCGAACGTCTCGCGGGCCTGGTGGGTGATCAGCTGGCGGTTCACCCACGCGAAGTTGATGCACGCGCCCATCGCGCCGTAGTACTCCTCGGCCAGCTCGGATCCGGCGGGCGCGGCCGCGAGCTCCTTGTCGGGCAGGTCAGCGAGGAGGTCGCCGTGCTCCTTCTCGATCCGCCGGAGGTAGTCGTTGCAGGTCTGGTGGCCGAGCCCGCGGCTCCCGCAGTGGATCAGGACGACGATGCCGTCCTCGCGGAGGCCGTACGACTCGGCGACCGCCTCGCGGAACACGTCGGTGACGCGCTGGACCTCTAAGAAGTGGTTCCCGGAGCCGAGCGAGCCCATCTGGTTGCGCCCGCGGTCCATCGCCTTCTGGGAGACGTACTCGGGTCGCGCGTCGGGGCGCCGCCCCTCGTCTTCGCAGCGCGCCAGGTCGCTCTCGATCCCGTACCCCTCCTCGACGGCCCACTCGACGCCCCGTTCGAGGGCGCCCTCGATCGCGTCGGCGTCGCCGCCGATGACGCCGCCCCCGCCGAGCCCCGAGGGGATCGCCTCGAACAGCGCGTCGACCAGCTCCGACTCGCGGCCGCGCACGTCGTCGTAGGTGAGATTAGTTTTCACCATTCTGACGCCGCAATTTATGTCGTAACCGACCGCTCCGGGCGAGATACAGCCGGTTCGGGCGTCGATCGCGCCGACGCCGCCGACCGGGAACCCGTACCCCTGATGGCCGTCGGGCATACAGAGCGCGGGCTCGACCATCCCGGGCAGGTGAGTGGCGTTTTTCAGCTGTTGGAGCGAGTCGTCCTCGCCGATCTCCTCCAGCAGGGTCTCGCTGGCGAGGACCCGCGCGGGGACGTTCATGTCGCCCTCGCGGGGGATCTCCCAGACGTGCTCGCGCACCTTCTCCAGCCGGATCCCGTCGAACTCGCGCGTGGTCATACCCGGGGTTCGGCGCGGGGGGAGAAGGGCGTTGCGTCAGCGGGCGCAGGTGCGGGCGGGTCGCTCCGGGAGCGGGTGCCTGCGGGTCCCGCCGAGAGCGACCCGGCCGACCCTCCGCCACCGCTACCGGTCGACCGGGTCGATCGGGAGCCACCCGATGTCGCCGTCGGCGAGCGTGAACGCGGCGAACACGCGGCCGAGCACGAGCCCGTACAGCAGGTGCGCGACCGCGATCACCGCGCCGAACTCGAAGCTCGCCGTGAGTCCCGGCACCGGGAGCGTCGGCACCGGCAGCGAGGTGGCGCCCTCGATCGCGAGCGCGGTCGGCAACAGCAGTCCGCCCGTGATCACGCCGAGCAGCGCCGAGTGGGCGACGCCGAGGGAGAGACACCCCCCGACGTCCGCGCGCAGCTCGTCGAAGAACGCGCGGTCGAAGACGGCGACGAACAGCGCCCCGAAGAGGGCGCTGTTGAACAGGTGGACCGCCCAGCCGGCGGCGACCGTCTCGGTCCCGACCAGGGCACCGATCGTCGGCATCAGCCCCAACGCCCCGTGCAACACGAGGCCCATGGCCGCGCCGGCGATCACCCCGCCCACCGCGCCCGCGCGCCAGCGACGGCCGGTCGCTCCGGGGGTCCTCCCCGCCGCCTCCGGTCGGCGTCCCGTCGCCTCTTCCGTCTCCGGCTCGGCGTCCGGATCCGCGTCGCTCTCGCCCGTGTGTGACATACGGTAACAATGAACTCTCGACTGTTAATTCTTTCCACGCGATCTCGTTTCCCGGACGTGTGCGGCCGTCAAACGTCGAAAACGACGTACGCGTACCACTCGCCGTCCCGTCGTTCGAGGGTCATCTCGGAGTACGTGACCGCCTTGATCTCCCGGGCGGCGACGGCGTCGAGGGGGACGCCGCGGGCCGTCGCCTCGGCGGTCCACGCCGCGCCCTCGTCTCCCCCGGCACCGTCCGACCCCGAAACCGCACACCGGTGGTCGGCGGGGAGCACGAGCCGCACGTCGCGCTCGTAGATCAGCTGATCGAGGTAATCGAACAGCAGCGCCTCGCGGCTCTCGGCGCTCACGGTGAACTCGAACCGCTCTCCGCCCCCGGGGACCGCCTCGCAGCTCGCGGCGGTGAGTCCGTCGGCGACGGCCTCGAACAGCGCCGCGAGGGTCGGCGCGGTCGCCTCGACCGCCACGTCGGCGGTGTGCTCTCGGAGGGCGTAGCTCATCGGTCGTCACCGCCGTCGCGGCTCGGGCCCTCAGCCTCGGTCTCAGCTCCGGTTCCGGTCTCGGTCTCAGCTCCGGTTCCGGTCTCGGTCTCAGCTCCGGTTCCGGTCTCGGTCCCGGCCCCGGTTCCGGTCTCGGTCCCGGCCCCGGTTCCGGTCTCGGTCCCGGTCCGGGCGTCGTACTCNCGGTTCCGGTCTCGGTCCCGGCCCCGGTTCCGGTCTCGGTCCCGGCCCCGGTTCCGGTCTCGGTCCCGGTCCGGGCGTCGTACTCCGACCGGAACCCCGAACCGATCCGGTTTCGGGCGCCGATCCGCTTGAGCTCCTCCGGGGAGAGCCCCTCGGGATCCGACTCCTCGCCGCCGAGCGCGACGCCGCTCGTCACGATCGCCCGGAGCCCCTCGTCGACGGTCAGGTCCACGTCGACGATCCGGCGTTCGGGGACGAAGACGACGTGGCCGCCCATCACCGGGTTCGGGGCCATGGGCATGAACAGCGACCGCATCTCGCCGTCGTCCGCCGGGTCGGCGACCGCCGCCGGAGCCTCGCTCGTGACGAACGCGAGCGCGTAGGCCCCCTCGGTGGGGAACTCGACGAGGACGACCTCCCGGAAGTTACCGGTGTCCGACTCCAGCATCGCGTCGCTCATCTGTCTGAACCCCTGGTACACCGAGCCGACGCCCGGGATCTGTTCGATGCCGTAGTGGGCGTACTCGACCGCCAGCTCTCCGTACCGCGTCGACTCGACGGCGATCCCGAGCACGAGGATCGACGCGACGAACACGATCGGGGCCGCGATCTCGATGGCGATCTCGCGGCTGACGGGGAGGGTTTCCGCGGGCAACACCGGAACGATCACCGACGAGAACGCGTCGAGGTAGTCGTATATCGCGTTGAACACCACGCCGAGCACCACGAGCGTGATGACGGAGGGGACGATGACGGCGACGCCGGTGAGGAACGCGTGCCGTAGTCGCCGCCGGCCCGTTGGAGGCGGGTCCATTACTGAACACACACGACCGAGCGCGACAAAACGCTTCCGTCGTCGCGAGCGGACACCGGCGGAGAGGGCCCCGAGGGACACTCCCGACCGCCGCGTCGAGCGCAACCGTCCCCGGTGGCGGTGGAGTTATATTCCGTTGGCGTGTTAGCCTCCTGCAGTGAGCGTCAACGTGGAAAAGCGGACGGAGCCGCCCGGCGAGGCCGACCACGCCACGGAGGCGTGGGAGCTCAAAGAGCGGATCCGATCGGAGGAGGGCGTCCTCCGACAGCGGCGCGGGTTCTTCGTCGACGCCTATCGCCGGTCCACGACGCACCTGCTCGTCGAAAACGACGAGATCGTCGCGTTCGCCTCCGTGCGCCGCGACGGCTACGTCCTCTTTCTGGCCGTCCACCCCGATCACCGGGGACGCGGCCACGCCGAACGCCTCATCGCCGACGTTGCCGAGGAGCACCGATCGGTCACCTGTCACGCCCGCACGACCAACGCCGGGGCGCTCGGCTTCTACGAACACCTCGGGTTCGAGGTCGTCCGTCGGATCGACAACTACTACGAGGACGGCGGCGACGCCTACTACCTCAAGCTCGGCGGCGAGTCGCTCCGCGAGCGGCTCTCCGGGATCGTCGGGCGCTGAGTCGGTCGGGTCCCGGCTGAATCGACAACCATTAGCACGCGCCGCGAGGAGACGCGGGCATGACCGACGCCACTCCCGCGTCGCTCGCGGAGCGCGTCCGCGACGGCGAGATCCGCTTCCACGAGCTCGAAGAGCACGCCGACGCCGACACCGCCGCGGCCGCCCGGCGCCGACTCGTTAGCGAGACCGCCGACGCCGACGTCGACGCGCTCGGCGAGTACGCGTTCGACGCGGCCGACGCCCACGGGTCGAACATCGAGAACATGGTCGGCGCCGTGCAGGTGCCGATGGGCGTCGCCGGCCCCGTCGCGGTCGACGGCGGCGCGCTCTCGGGCGAGCGCTACCTCCCGATGGCGACCACGGAGGGCGCGCTGGTCGCCTCGATCAACCGCGGCTGCTCGGTCGTCAACGACGCCGGCGGGGCGACCGCGCGCGTGACGAAGAGCGGGATGACCCGCGCGCCCGTCTTCCGCGTCGCCGACGTGGCCGAGGCGGAGGCGCTCGTCTCGTGGGTCCGGGACAACGAGGAGACGCTGCGGGAGGCCGCCGAGTCGACGACGAGCCACGGCGAGCTGCTCGGCGTGACGCCGTACGTCGTCGGCAACAACGTCTACCTGCGGTTCCGCTACGACACGGCCGACGCGATGGGGATGAACATGGTCACCATCGCGACCCGCGAGGCCTGCGACGCGATCGAGGCCGAGACCGACGCCTCGCTCGTCGCGCTCTCGGGCAACCTCTGCTCGGACAAGAAGCCGGCCGCGATCAACGCGGTTGAGGGGCGCGGGCGCTCCGTGAGCGCCGACGTGGAGGTCCCCCGCGAGGTCGTCGAGGAGCGGCTCCACACCACGCCGGAGTCGATCGCGGAGATCAACACCCGGAAGAACCTCGTCGGCTCAGCGAAGGCGGGCGGGCTCGGCTTCAACGCCCACGTCGCCAACGCGGTCGCGGCGATGTTCCTCGCGACCGGGCAGGACGAGGCGCAGGTCGTCGAGGGGGCGAACGCGATCACGACCGCGGAGGCGACGCCCGCGGGCGACCTGTACCTCTCCGTGTCGCTGGCGAGCCTCGAAGTGGGGACGGTCGGCGGCGGGACGAAGCTCCCGACGCAGGCGGCGGGGCTGGAGATCCTCGGCGTCCGCGGCGGCGGCGACCCCGCCGGGAGCAACGGCGACGCGCTCGCGGAGGCGATCGCGGTCGGCGCGCTCGCCGGCGAACTGTCGCTTTTGGCGGCGCTCGGCTCCCGACACCTCTCGTCGGCGCACGCGGACCTCGGGCGGTAGGCTGAGAGGGCTCGATCGGACCCCGATCAGTCCGACCACGCCGAGCAGTCCTCGCGCAGCGCGTCGCGGCCGGCGTCGGTGACCCGGAAGACCTCCTCGCCGGTCACCCGTTCGGCGAGCCCCGCCGCGTCGAGCGCGTCGAGCCGCGACTCGACGTGGTCGACGTACAGCCCCGTGTTGCTCGCGACGAAGGCGGGGTAGTCGGTCCCGACGTCGGCCAGATACGCGAGCACCCGCTCGTCGGTGCGGGTGAGCGCGACGGTCGAGCGATCCGGGTCGCCGTCGCCGTCCTCGGGCGGCGCGTCCCTCTCCGAACCGGGAGTCGGCGCGTCTGACGCGGGCATGTTATCCTTGCTAATGGTTACCAATATTAAGAGTATTCCGGTGGTTCCCGCTCGCTGGGCCGGGTGTGAGGGGCGGCCGAGCCGATGATCCGGTCGGTCAGTCGTCGGCGCCCGCCGATTCGCCGTCGGGGCCCGAGCCGTCGGCCGACCGGTTCGAGAGCATCGGCGTGCCGTCTGCGCGCGGCCCGAGCCGGGGACCGTGCGGGCCGTCGTCGGGGTCGATCCGGCGACGGGTGCGGTAGTCGGTCGAGCGCTCCACCGGGGTCCGACCGATCGCCGTGATCATGTCGACGTAGTCGTCGAACGAGCGGAACTCGCCGTAGTCGCCGCCCGCCCGCTTCGTGATCTCCTCCGAGAGGATCGTGCCCATGAAGTCGTCGGCGCCGCAGTTGAGCAGCTTCAGCCCGTGGGCGTCCCCCGACTTCACCCACGAGGCCTGCACGTGGTCGACGTTGTCCAAGAAGAGGCGCGCGACCGCGACCACCAGCTCGTCCTCGTCGCGAGAGGGCCCAGACTCGACGACGCCGTGGCGGTAGAGGGGGGGGTTCTGGTGGATGAAAGAGAGGGGAACGAACTCCGTAATCCCCCCGGTGCGGTCCTGGAGGTCGCGGATCACCTCCAGGTGCTCCGCGCGGTGCGCGACCGTCTCGACGTGGCCGTACATCAATGTCGCGGTGGTGTCGAGGCCGGCCGCCATCGCGCCCTCCATGGCCGCCACCCAGTCGTCGGTGCGGATCTTCCCCGGACAGATCACGTCGCGGACCTCGTCGACGAGGATCTCCGCGGCGGTGCCCGGCGCGGAGTCGAGGCCGGCGTCGGCCAGTTCGCGGTAGACAGTCTCGTAGTCCCAGTCGGTGCCGCGGGCGGCGTGGTACGCCTCCTCCGGCGTCATCGAGTGGACGTGGACCCCGCCGACCGACATCGCCTCGATCTGGTCGACGTAGGTGCCCGGATCCGTGGCGTACGCCGACGGGGGCTTGTAGTTCACCGCGCTCTCCGGATCGTCGTACGATCGAAGGATCTCGTGGTGCTCCGCGTTCAGCGCGAGCGCCGGGTGGAGCCCCGACACCGAGCACACCTCGTAGACGCCCATGTCGAGGGCGTCCTCGACGATCTCGCGGGACTCGGCCGGCGTCTTCGTGAACCCCGCGTGGTCGGCGTCGCTGTCGGCCTCGAAGGCGTGCGCTGAGTCCTTGAAGTTACAGAACAGACAGCCCGTGTTGCAGGCGGTCGTGACGTTGTTGTTGAGGTTGGCGACGAAGGTGACCTCGTCGCCGACCTCCTCGCGCCGGCGGCGGTCGGCGAGTTCGAGGACCGCCTCCTTCCGGACCGGGTCGATCCCCTCGGTGTCGGTGCCGGTCGCGAGCAGTTCGGTCGCGTCGTCGACTGAGAGCCGGTCGCCGTCGCGGGCCTTCGCGAGCGCGTTCTCGAACGACTGGTCGGTCGACGGCTCGGCGAAGCCGAAGCCGTCGTCGAGGTCGGCGGCGTCGCGGTCTGTCGCGTCGGGGTCCCGCGCCGGGTTCATCGCGTGTGTCTCCCCGTCCCACGGATAAAAACGGGACGGTCACGGCGCGGTGATGCCGTGAGCGAGTCGACCGCGGGAGCTCAGACCACGAGGTACTTCTCGAGCTGCTGGCGGTCGCCGATCGCGCCGTCTCCGATCTCGTCGACGATCGTCCCGTGGTCGATCGCGTAACACCGCTCCGAGAGCCCCTGGATCACCGAGAGGTTCTGTTCGACGAAGAGGATCGTCGTCCCGAACTCCTCGTTGATCCGCTTGAGGTCCGCCGTGATCGACTGGACGATCGACGGCTGGACGCCCTCGGAGGGTTCGTCGACCAACAGGAGGTCCGGGCCCCCGACGAGCGCTCGACCGATCGCGAGCATCTGCTGTTGGCCGCCGCTCATGGTGCCCGCGTCCTGATCGGCCCGCTCCTCGAGGATCGGGAAGTAGTCGTACACCTGCTCGTAGCGCGTCTCGCCGCCGTCGCCGATCCCCTCGCCGATCTCGAGGTTCTGTTCGACGGTCAGCCCGGGGAACACGTCTCGCCCCTGCGGAACGTACCCGATACCGCTACGCGCGTGTACGTCCGCGGGCTCGTGAGTGAGGTCTCGGCCGTCGAACCGGACGCTCCCGGAATCGGGGTCGAGCAGCCCCATGATCGCCTTCAACAGGGTCGTTTTCCCGACGCCGTTCCGGCCCACGATCCCGACGATCTCGCCGTCGTCGACGGTGAAATCGATGTCCTTGAGGATCGGTGTCCCGTCGTATCCGGCGTGGAGGCCGCTAATGTCCAGCGTCACGCGTTCTCACCCAGGTAAATCCGGCGGACGTCTTCGTCCGCTTCGATCTCCTCGATCGGGCCCTGTCGGAAGATCTCCCCCTGGTTCAACACGGTGACCCGCTCGGAGATGCGACGGACGAACTCCATGTCGTGTTCCACCACGACGAAGGTCATCCCGTCGTCGTGGAGCGACCGGATGAGGTCCGCGACGTCGTCGGTCTCGTCGACCGACATGCCGGCGACGGGCTCGTCGAGCAGCATGAGCTTCGGGTCGAGCGTCACCGCCATGCCGATTTCGAGGCGCTGTTTCTCACCGTGAGACAGCTCGCTTGCGCCCGTCTCGGCCTTCTCTGAGAGCGCTGTCCGGTCCAGCGTCTCGGCCAGCACTCGGTCCACGTCGCGGTCGGTTCGCTGGAGCGGCACCCGGAGGTTCTCCTCGACGGTGAGGTTCTCGTAGACGTGCGGCGACTGGAACTTGACGCTGATTCCCGTGTCGATCCGCTTGTGGGTGTCGAGCCCGGTGAGATCCTCGCCGTCGAAGTAGATGGCCCCGTCGCTCGGAGCGAGCTGTCCGGTGATCAGTTCGAGCAGCGTGCTCTTGCCGGCGCCGTTCGGACCGATGAGACAGCGGATCTCTCCCTCGGCGACGGAGAAGTCGACGCCGTCGACCGCAGTCAGTCCGCCGAAGTTCTTGGTGAGTTGCTTGGTCGCCAGTATCGTGCTCGTCCCGCCGCCGGTCGCGGCGACCGCCGGCTTCTGTCTGACGTTGATGTCCTGTGGTGTGCTCATTCCGGTGACTCCTCCGCGGCGGTCGTCGATTGGGACCGCTCGGTGCGTCTCGCGCGCAGTTCGTCGGCGAGGCCGTCGAGCGTCGGTACGGCGCCGGCGGGCAGGTAGAGGATGACTCCCAACAGGAGCCCCCCGACGATCACCAGGGCCCACTCGGAGCCGATCGGTCCGATCCCGCTCGACAGCCCGGTTCGCATGCGTTCTATCGCGAGCGTCGCGCCGATCGCGCCGAGCAGCGACTCGCGACCGCCGACGCTCACCCAGACGACCGGGAGCGCGGCGAAGGCGATTCCGAAGACGCTCGGATCGATGTAGTTGCCCCAGCTGGCGTAGAAGACGCCGCCGACCGCGGCGAGCGCGCCGCCGATCGTGAAGACGACGAGCTTCACGAAGGGGACGTTGTAGCCGAACGTCGCGGTCCGGGCCTCGTCCTCGCGCACGGCCACCATCGTCATTCCGAAGCTGCTGTTGAGGAGGACGCGGAGCCCGAGGTAGGTCGCGAGCAGCGTGAACAACAGGGCGTAGTAGAACCCGGTCCCCTCCAGTACCAGCCCGCTCTCACCGAGGCCCAGCGTCAGGCTCGGGACGCCCGTCATGCCGTTGAACCCGCCGAGTTGGGCCTCGCCGACGGCCCACTCGCTGCCCGCCGTCTGCGCCATGAACGTGTTCAACACCAGCGCCACGACGAGCGTCATGATCGTCACGTAGGTGTCGCGGACGCCGCCGTAGAACATGAAGTACCCCAGCAGCGCCGCCGAGAGCGTCCCCGCGATGACGGCGCCGACGGTCGCGACGACGACGCCCGTCGCCGACGAGAGGTTGATCCCGATCACGCCGAACGCGTAGGCCGCGACGCCGAAGAACGCCACCTGGCCGAAGCTCAACACGCCCGCGTAGCCCCAGATGAAACAGAGGCTCAACGCGAGGAACGAGAGCGCCAGGTAGCGCGAGGACTGGATGACGGTGTACGGGTCGGTCGCCAGCGGGTACGCCGCAAGCGCCGCGACCGCGACCGCGAAGCCGACCCAGAACGTCGTCGAGTTACCGATCGTGTTCGGTCCTTCGAGCCGGCTCCGGAGGCGACCGACGACTGAGACCGTCCCCGCGTCGAGACGGTCCGTCATTCCTCGGCCCTCCGCCGTTGCCGCCAGTCGTCGACGTAGCCGGTGATCCCGTCCGGAAGCGCGCGCAGCGCGACGATCGCGACGAGTAACAGCAGCATCTGCCCGATGAACGTGCCGAAGAAGAAGCTCCCCGTGGCGTTGAAGACGCTGAGAATGCCCGCCGCGGACAGCGTCCCGACGATCACCGACGGTCCGCCGACGACGACGGCGACGAACGACTCGACGAGGAACGTGCTCCCGCGGTTCGGCGTGATGGAGCCGAGTGCGGGCGCGTAGAGGGCCCCGGTCAACCCCGCGAGCCCGGAGCCGATGGCGAACGTCGACGTGTACATCCGGTCGGTGTCGATCCCCATCGCGCGGGCGGTCTCGGGGTCCTCGATCGTGGCCCGCGCTTTGATTCCGAACTCCGTCCGGGTGAACACCGCGTAGAGCCCGACGAGGACGAGCAGCGCGACGGCGGGGAGGAAGATGCTCCGGTAGACCGACGACGAGAACGGCCCGTAGTCGACGTTCCCCATCGGCGTCGAGATGCTGTCGAGGCTGGACCCGAAGACGATCAACAGGAGCTGGGACACGACGAGCGCCAGTCCCCACGTGGCGACCATCGAGTCCAGCAGCCGGTCGTAGAACCGACGGACGATCGTCCGCTCGACGACCACCCCGAACAGCGTCGCGGCGACGACGCCGCCGACCATCGCGAGCGGCAGCGGCGCCCCGGCGTGATACGGGAGTGCGGTCCCGTACACGCCGATCAGGATGAACTCTCCGTGCGCGAGGTTGATGACGCCCATCATTCCGAAGATGATCGCCAGCCCCACCGTCGCGAGGACGATGAAGCCGAAGCTGTTCAGGAACTGGAACAGCAGCGCGGTCAGGCTGTACACCGAGAACGTCAACGGTGCCATCGACGCCTCGATCACGGTGCTGCACCCCCTCTGTGGGCGATCGGTGCGTTCGGCTGGTGAATCTGTGGGTGCATCGTTCACTAGACGTCGTACACGTCGCTCGGCACGTACTGCGTCGTCTTGTCTTCCTCACGGAGGTCACAGCCGTCGCCCCCCTCGACCTCCTCGCGGAGGAAGCTCGGCCCGATGCGCTCGTTGTTCGTGAAGGACACCTCGTGGTTCTCGTCTGCGCGCGCGACTCGCATTTCGTGTTCCATGTGATGGGTCGCCCCGTCGAGCGTGAGGTCGCCCGACGGCGCGCTGATGTCGCGGCCCTCTTCGAGGACGTCGATGACTTCCTGTTGATCGAACGTGCCCGCCTCCTCGACGGCCTGCGCCCACAGGTACACCGAGAAGTAGTTGTTCTGGGCCTCCTGATTGAGGTAGTTCGCGTCCGGCCACCGCTCGTAGAAGTCCTCGACGAAGTTCTCCCCGTCGCGGAGGTCGCCGAGCTCCTCCATGTAGCTCACGCCGGCGTAGACGTTCGTGAGCGCCGGCGGGTCGTACCGGATGTGCTCGTGACCCTGCGCCATCGCCGTCGAGGTGCCGATCGGAATGTTCTCGAGGTCGTTCGTCGCCCGCTGGTCGTAGAAGTTCTCGTGGTTCGCCCCCACGAGCATCGACATGATGAAGTCGGGGTCCTCGCCCTGGATACGGTTGATGACCGACGAGAAGTCGGTCTCGTCCAGCGGGATGTACTCCTCCCCGACGATGTTGTAGCCGTTCTCCTGTGCGAGCACGTTCACCCAGTCGCCGGACAGCTGTCCGAAGTTGTAGTCGGCGGCGATGATGTAGATGTCCTCGCCGAACTCGTCGGCGAGGTACGGCGTCACGATCCCCAACTGCTGACGCGCGGTCGCGCCCACCGGGAAGATCGTGTTGTCACAGACGCCGCCCTCGTACTGCGTCGTGTAGAAGTACAGCTGCTCGTTCTCGTTGATGATCGGGCGGATCGCCTCCCGCGTCGCGCTCGAGTAGCCGGCCCAGAGCGCGTCGACTTGGTCCTGTAAGATCAGCCGCTCGGTGAGCTCTTGGTACCTTGAGTTGTCCGACTGCGGGTCCGGGTCGACGATCTCGATCTCCTCGCCGAGGAGCCCGCCGTTTTCGTTGATCTCCTCGAGCGCGAGACGCGTCGCCTGCCACTTCGAGGTCCCGTTGAGCTGGAAGTTCCCCGAGCGGTCCTCGAGGATCCCGACGGTCGGTCCGCCGCTTTCCCCGCTACCGCCGGAACACCCGGCCACCGAGATGCCGAGCGCGGTCGCGCCCGAAGCCAATGCCGAACGACGAGAGATCGATTCGTACATCATTCGTCAATCCCCACGATACTGCGATCTTTTTGGATAGATACAACGTTATTATCTGAATCCCGTGCCAATTGTCTTCTCATTTCAGACAATCCTCCGAAGATGGACTGATTACAAAAGACTTCTCCTCACGTCAATATGCATGGAAATACACTCACAAGAATTTATATGACCTAATATTGGATAGAGAATTGAACAGATGTTCAATAGTAGGTTGCGTCTCCAAGATGAGAACTGAAACACATGTCGTTATCGATAGATAACTGACGGTCTCGCCGAATCTGACGCGGATAGCGGCGGGGAGGTTCGCGCGAGCCGTCGATGCGCCGGTTTCGGTCCGATCAGCTCCGTCTCGTTTTCCGGCTGCGGGGAACGGGGCGGTGAAACTTGGCAAACGGCGAGTTTTCCTCACAGAGCGTCTGCAAACCGGCGCGACTGTCGAAAATATTGCCATGGATTTTGCTTATTTTCAATTCAAACGCTAATCTACGCCTATTACTACACTAAGAGGAAGTCTTTTACAAGTATTATCCAATTATTCTCCCAGAATGGTAGTCGATTTATCACCCGCGGTAGATCCCGGCAGACGGAGATCGCACCGATGAGTGATCTCGTACCCGGAGAACTGTTGCCGGCGGACGATCCGATCGAGATCAACGCCGGACGCGAGACGGCGTCGGTCACCGTCGAGAACACCGGTGACCGCCCCGCGCAGGTCGGCTCGCACTTCCACTTCTTCGAGTGCAACAAGGCGCTCGCGTTCGACCGCGAAGCCGCCTACGGGATGCGACTGGACATCCCCGCGGGAACGGCGATTCGGTTCGAGCCGGGCTGTGAGGAGGACGTCGACCTCGTCGCGTACGGCGGGGATCGGATCCTCCGCGGGATGGGCGGACTCGTCGAGGGGGATCTCGACGACGAGGAGGTTCGAGAAGCGGCCTTCGAGCGGGCCCGTGAGGCGGGCTACATGGGGGAAGGGGGATGAGTCGCGAGCTCTCCCGGAAGGCGTACACCGATCTCTTCGGCGCCACGGAGGGCGATCGGCTGCGTCTCGGCGACACCAACCTCCTCGCCGAGATCGAAACCGACCACGGCACCTACGGCGACGAGGCGGTGTTCGGCGGCGGCAAAACGATGCGCGACGGGATGGGGATGCAGCCCGGAACGACGCAGGCCGACGGGGCCCTCGACTGGGTCTACAGCAACGTCGTCGTAATCGACCCCGTCCTCGGCGTCCGGAAGGGTGACATCGGCGTCCGCAACGGGAAAGTGGCCGGTGTCGGCAAGGCCGGCAACCCGGACACGATGGACGGCGTCGACGACGGTCTGGTCATCGGCGCGAGCACCGACACGGTACCGGCCGACGGCCTCATCGCGACGCCCGGCGCGTTCGACATCCACGTCCACTTCAACAGCAAGGAGCTGTTCGAACACGCCTTGGCCAGCGGGATCACGACGATGTTCGGCGGGGGGTTCGGCGGCGGAGCGACGACCTGTACTCCCGGTCCCGAGAACACCGAACGCTTCCTGCAGGCGGCCGAGGAGTGGCCGATGAACGTCGGCTTCTACGCGAAGGGCAACGGGAGCCAACCCGAGCCGATCCGCGAGCAGATCGAGGCCGGCGCGACCGGTCTCAAACTCCACGAGGACTGGGGATCGACCCCCGCCGTGATCGACACCGCGCTCGACGTGGCCGACGAGGAGGACGTACAGGTCTGTATCCACACCGACACGCTCAACGAGTCCGGCTTCGTCGAGGACACCTTCGAGGCCATCGACGGACGGACGATCCACACCTTCCACATCGAGGGCGCGGGCGGCGGCCACGCTCCCGACGTGCTGGAACTGATCGGCCACGAGCACATGCTGCCGTCCTCGACGAACCCGTCGATGCCATACACCGTCAACACGTTCGACGAGCACCTGGACATGGTGATGGTCTGTCACCACCTCAACCCGGACGTCCCCGAGGACGTGGCCTTCGCCGAATCGCGGATCCGGTCGGAGACCATCGCCGCCGAGGACGTGCTCCACGACATGGGCGCGATCAGCATGATGACCTCCGACTCCCAGGCGATGGGTCGGATGGCGGAGGTGATCTGTCGGACGTGGCAGACCGCCCACAAGATGAAGGCCCAACGCGGGCCGCTCCCGGCCGACGAGGGGACGGGCGCGGACAACGCCCGGATCGAACGCTACATCGCGAAATACACCATCAATCCCGCGAAGGTCGCCGGCATCGACGAGTACGTCGGCTCGCTGGAGACGGGCAAGATGGCCGACATCGTGCTCTGGGAGCCGGAGTTCTTCGGCATCAAACCGAAGTACGTCATCAAGGGCGGCTTCCCCGTCCACAGCGAGATGGGCGAGGCCAACGGCTCGCTGATGACCTGCGAGCCGGTGATGCAGCGCTCGCGCGCCGGCGCGGTCGGCAAGGCGAAGAACGCCGTGAGCACGACCTTCGTCAGTAAAGCGGCGTACGAGAACGGCGTCGGCGACGAGCTGGGTCTCGACGCGCGGATACGTCCGGTCCGCGGCACCCGCGACGTCGGGAAGTCCGACATGCTGCACAACGACTACGCACCGGACGACATCGACATCGACGCCCAGACGTTCGAGGTCGAAGTCGACGGGGAACACGTGACGTGTGACCCCGCAGAGGAACTGCCGCTCGCACAGAGGTACACGCTATGAAACTCTCACCGAAAGACGACGAACGACTCACGATCTTCATGGCCGCGGAGCTGGCCAGGCGCCGGAAGGAACGCGGGATCGAACTCAACCACCCGGAGACGGTTGCGTACATCTCGGACTGGGTCTGTGAGCGCGCCCGCGAGGGGATGAACGTCGCCGAGATCCGCTCGGAGGCGACGAGCCTCCTGTCCCGCGAGGACGTGATGGAGGGCGTCCCCGAGATGGTCGACATGGTACAGGTCGAACCGACGTTCCCGGACGGCACCAAGCTCGTGACGGTCCACGACCCGATCCGGAGCGACACCACGGAGCAACTGGAATAATGGGGTACAGAGACGTCGCCAAGGTCGGTCTCGGAGGACCGGTCGGGTCGGGGAAGACCGCGCTCGTCCAGCGGCTCGTGCCGCGGCTCGACGACGCCGGCTACGACGTGGGCGTCATCGCGAACGACATCATGACACAGGAGGACGCCGACCGGCTCCGCGACTCGTTCGCCGACCGGCTTCCGACGGACCTGGTCGCCGGCGTCGAGACCGGGGCCTGCCCGCACACCGGGATCCGAGAGGACCCCTCGATGAACCTCGCGAAGATCGACGAGTTCACCGAACGGCATCCGGAGCTCGACGTCGTGTTGATCGAGTCGGGCGGCGACAACCTCGCCGCGACGTTCAACCCGGAGCTCGCCGACTACTTCATGTTCGTCATCTCGGTCGCCGAGGGCGACGATATCCCGCGGAAGCGCGGTCCCGGCGTCACGCAGGCCGACCTCCTCGTCGTCAACAAGACCGACCTCGCGCCGCACGTCGACGTGGACCTCGACGTGCTCCGCGACGACGCGGAGACGGTCCGCGGCGACGATCCGACGGTGTTCACGAACTGCAAGGCGGAAGAGGGAGTCGGCGAGGTCGTCGACTCGATCGAACGGAGCATTCTGTTCGCGTGAGCGCCGCCGACGACCCCGCCGACGACCCCGTCGTTCCGCCCGCCTTCCGCGAGTACGGCGACCAGCCCCTCCCGCAGTCGCCCGCCTTCGGCCACGGGAAAAACGGGATCGCCGACCTCGTCTTGGGTCGCGAGGGCGACAATCCAACCCGGCTGCTGTCGGACCTCGTGAAGGTGCCGTACCACCTGACCGGGACGCTCGACAGCGACCCCGCTCCCGGGCTCACGACGGTCTGCCTACAGGAGCCGACCGGCGGCGTCGCGCAGGGCGACCGTCACAGCCTCTCGGTCGAGGCCCGGTCGGGCGCGCGGGCACACGTGACCACGCAGAGCGCGACGAAGGTCCACAGCATGAAGGCCAACTACGCCCACCTGGACGCGACGCTGGTCGCAGAGTCGGGCGCCTATCTCGAGTACGTTCCCGGCCCGACCATCGTCAACGAGGACGCCCGCTGTCTGCAGACGACGACCGTCGAGATGGCCCCGGACGCGAGCGTCGTCGTCGGCGATATCTTCGTGCCGGACGGGCTGACCGACCACGAGCCGTTCGGCTTCGAGCACTACCACAGCCGGCTGGAGGCGAGCGTCGACGACGACTTGGTCTGTGCGGACGCCGTCGACCTCCGGCCCGCCGAGCGCGACCCGCGGGACCCGGCGACGGTCGGCGACTACGCCGTCGTCGGGACGCTGTACGCCTTCGCACCGACCGCGGCCGACGTCGACGCCCTCGCCGACGCGCTGCACGACCGACTGGCCGATCACGAAGTCGCCGCCGGCGCGTCGCTCCTCAAGGACGACGCCGGCGTGACCGTCCGCGTCCTCGGCGACCGGAGCACCGACGTCACCGCCGCCGTCGAGGCCGCGTGGGACGAGACCCGAGAAGCGCTGCTCGGCGTCGGCGCACCGCTGGAGGGCCGCGGCCGATGAGACGCGTCGACGGCGTCGTCGGCAACGTCGACCGTGACCCGGCCCTCGCTGACGCGGTCGCCGAGCACGAGCGCGCCGGAAGGCTGGAGACGGTCGTCCTCGACGACACCGAGCGGCGGCGGTCCCGACTCCGGGTGACGACCGACGCGGGGACCGACCTCGGCGTGCTTGTCGATCAGCCGGAACTCACCGCCGGCGACGTGCTGGTGCTCGACGACGACGGGGCCGTCGTCGTCGCCTTCGAGGAGCGCGAGGCCTTCGTCGTCGAGTTCCCGGCCGCCGAGGCGGCGGTGGCGACGGCGCTCGAACTCGGCCACCGGATCGGCAACCAACACTGGGACCTCGCCGTCGAGGGCGACACCGTGTACGTCCCGGTCGAGGCCGATCGGGCGATCATCGAAGACGTGTTGGGGCCGTACCTCCCGGCAGAGGCGACGACGCGCTACGAAACCGTCGGCGCAGAGCTGTTCACCGACGGCGATAGCGATCAAACCGCGGATCGCGGTGCCGAGCACGACCACACGGGCGAGCACGGCCACGGTCACGCGCATGGCGACGACCGCTCGCATGACCACGACGACCGCTCGCATGACCACGGCGGCCGCGATCACGGTCACGGCGGCCACGATCACGATCACGGCGGCCACGATCACGGTCACGAGAAGGACGCGACATCGCCGGCCGCGGAGGACCGATGACCTCGTCCGCGGCGCTGTTGACGGCGATGCGGCTCTCGGATTCGATGCTCCCGGTTGGGACCTACACCGCCTCTTACGGCGTCGAGCAGTACCTCAACGAAGACGAGATCGAGACGGCGGACGAGTTGGGTGAGCTCCTCGGTGGGTATCTCCGAGGCGTGATCGGCCCCGCCGAGACCGTCGCGCTCGGCCACGCCCACCGGTCGGCCGCGGCCGGCGACCTCGACGGCGTGCTGGCGGCCGACGAGCGGCTCGGCGCGGCGACGCTGCCGGCGGAGTTCCGCGACAGCTCGACGAAGGCCGGTCGGAAGCTGCTGGAGCTGCTCGCCGAGACGGACGGCGACCCGGTCGACGACGGCGGTGGCGGAGCGGCCGCCGGCGACGGCGGTGGCGGAGCGGCCACCGGCGACGGCGGCGGGGCGGTCGACGGTGTCAACGGGGACCCGGCGGCCGGTGACGGCGCCGACCCGCTCGCTCGGGCCGCAGTCGACGGGACCGTCGCCGAGTTCGCGGCGGCCTGCGAGGCCGGACGCGCCGACGGCCACTATCCGGTCGTCCTCGGCGTCGTCTGTCAGCGGGCGGGACTCAGCAGCCGAGAAGCGGCGCTGGCGAACGCCTACGGTTCGGTGAGCGGACTGCTCGCGGCCGCCCAGCGACTCGGCCGGTTCGGGCACACGGCGATCCAATCGCAGCTCTCTGCGCTGTTCCCGGTGATCGAGTCGGTCTCGGACCGGTACCACGACGCCGAGCTCGACGCGATGTGCTCGTTCGCGCCGCTGGCCGACGTGATGGGAATGTCCCACGAGCGGGCCGACCGACGGCTCTTCATGAGCTGACCGGCGTCGCTACCGGTCCGCCTCGACCACGGTGAGCTTGACCTGATGAACGCCTTTCAGGGGGCGAATCCGCGACAGCAACGACTCGATCCGCTCGCCCGCCCCGTCGACGGCGATCGACTCCAGACAGAGGTGCTCGCTGATGTGAACGTGGTGCACGGCGATGATCGTCTCCGTGAAGTCGTGTTGCAGCTCGGTCAGCTCGTCGGTCACACCGCTGTGTTCGTGTTCGTAGAGGACGACTACCGTTCCGCTGAGACGCCCGGAGAGTCCGGTCTGCCGGTTGAACTCCGTGACGAACGCGCGGAGGGCGTCTCTGGTCGCTTCGGAGCGACTGTCGTACTCGCCGGCGTCGACCACCCCCTCCAGTTCCGCGAGAAGGCTCGGCGGGAGTGTGACGCTCATCCGGTCGACGTCTTGGCTCATACCCCCGTGTTTTCCCAGCAGTCGCTTAACCGTTGATGCCCGCGTGCTTGGTGGGTATTCCACCATACAATATTACGATTAAGAGGAGAAGTATTATCAGGGCTCTACAGAGGTTGTGAGACAAATGCACATTCCCGACGGTTTCCTCGATCCGCTGATCGCGGGCCTCTTCTGGGTCGCTTCCGGCGTTGCGATCGGAATCGCGGTCAGGCGCGCTCGGGACAAACTCGGCGACGAGCGCACGCCGCTTCTCGGCGTCGTCGCAGCGGGTATTTTCGCCGCACAGATGTTGAACTGGCCGATTCCGGGAGGGACGAGCGCGCACTTTGTCGGCGGCGCGTTCGCCGGCATCCTCTTGGGCCCCTCTCTCGGCGTCCTCGCGATGACCGCCGTCGTGACTATTCAGGCGCTCGTGTTCGGCGACGGCGGCATCATCGCGCTCGGCGGGAACCTTTTCGCGATGGCCGTCGTCGACGTGCTCGTCGGCTACGCCATCTTTCGGGCGCTCAGGGGCGTCCACGAGACCGGTGCCGCCTTCGTCGCCGGCTGGGGAGCGATCACCGTCTCGGCGCTCGCGGTCGGGCTCGGCGTCGGGCTCTCGTCGGCGTTCGCCTACGAACTGGGCCTGACCGTGTCGATCATGGTCGTGGGTCACACGGTGTTGGGCCTCATCGAAGGGGCGATCACCGCCGCCGTGTACGGCTTCGTCGCGAACGCCCGGCCGGATCTCGTTCTCGGCCGGTTCGACGACGACTCGCTGTCCCCGGAGGTGGGCCTGTGAACGGCCTCGTCTCGGACTCGTGGATGCGACGGGCGCTCCTCGGGCTCCTCGTTCTCGTCGTCTTGGCTCCCGCGTTCGGCTGGGCCTCGGGCGCCGTCGGCTACGCCGAACCGCTGGAAAACGCCGCCGAGGCGACGGGCGCTGCCGACGCGGCCGCCCCGATCGCCCCCGGTCTCCTCCCCGACTACGCGGTGCCGGGCCTCGACGCGCCGCTCGGAACGCTCGTGTCGGCCGCCGTCGGGACGGGGCTCACGCTGGCAGCCGCGCTCGGAGCCGGGCGACTGTTAGAACGGTGACCGGCGTCGTCGGGCGCTCTGTCGAGGCCATCACGGGCGCGCTCCGGAGCGTCTTCGCGGCCGAACGGATCGCCGCGTCAGACGGGTTCCTCCAGCGTCGCGACCCCCGGGCGTCGCTGTGTGCCGTCGCCGGCCTCGCGCTGGCGGTGATGATCACCCGAACCCTCGCGGTGACGCTCCTCCTCGGCGCCGTGACGGTCGCGCTGGCGCGGCTGTCGAAGGTGCCGCTACGGCGGTTGCTCGCGCGCTCGGCGGTCGTCCCGCTTACGTCCGCGTTTATCGTCCTCCCACAGGCGGTGCTGCTGCCCGGAGACGTACTCGTCGAGGCGTTCGGCATCGCCGTCACCGACGCCGGCGTCTCGTACGTCGTCCTGTTCACGCTCCGGGTCGGAACCGGAGTCGCTCTCCTGTCGCTGATCGTGGTGACGACGCGGTTCTCATCGGTTATCGCCGCCATGAAGGCGCTTCGAGTTCCGGTCGCGCTCGTGTGGGTGATCGCGGTCACGTACCGGTACCTGTTCCTGTTTTTCGATGAGCTGCAGCGGCTGGTCCTGGCGCGAAACAGTCGGACGGCCGGGCGATCGACCGTCCGCGGCGGGTGGCGTGACGTGAAGCGGATCGCGGGGACGTTCCTGTTGCGAACGATCGACCGCGGCGAGCGAGTCGGGCGCGGGATGCGGGCTCGGGGCGGTGCCCGGCCGCCGTCGCCGTACGATCGGACACGGACCGTCGATGGGTGCGATTACGCCTTGGTCGCGTTCGCGGCTGCGACGGTCATCGGCTCGTGGGTGATCCGATGGGGCCTGTGATAGACGCGCGGCAACTGTCGCACGAGTATCCGGACGGGACGACGGCGATTCGGAATATCACGCTCACCATCGAGGAGGGCGAACGAGTCGCGGTCATCGGCGCGAACGGGTCGGGAAAGAGCACGCTGCAGCTCGCGCTCGGCGGGCTCATCGACACGTCGACCGGCACGGTGGAGTACTTCGAGGAGACGACGGACGCCGAGGATGTCCGGGACCGACTCGGCGTGTTGCTCCAGGATCCGGACGACTACCTGTTCAACACGACGGTTCGCGAGGATCTCGAATACGGGCCGGCCCAGCTCGGGATGCCGCGGCAGGCGGCAGCCCGGCGGATAGAGCGACTCGCCGACCGGCTCGGCCTGAGCGGCCTGTTGGACCGAGCGCCGTTCCGGCTTTCGGGGGGCGAAAAGCAGCGAGCGGCGGTCGCGAGTGTCCTGACGTTCGATCCCGACGTGCTGTTGCTGGACGAACCGCTCGGAGCCGTCGACGACCGGTACCGGGAACGCATCCTCGAACTGATGACCGCTCACGAGGGGACCGTGGTGCTGTTCACGCCGTCGCCGGATCTCGTCCCGGAAGTCGCCGATCGGGTGATACTCGTCGGACAGAACGGCTCCGCCGTCGCGGACGGTCCCGTCCGAGAGATCCTCACGGACGGGTCGCTACTGAGGGATCACGGGCTCCGACCGCCGACAACGGTACAGCTGTTCGACGGGATCCTCGACGCCGACGAGGTCCCGCTAACCGTCTCAGAGGCGCGGAAGTACCTCTCGCGCGAGATGCGGTAGCGGGCTCCGCGGCCGATCCACCCCTGTGGGCCTCTGCGAGACGCTCTCCGGGTCGGCCGAGGCGACTGCCGAGCCGCGACCGGAGCCTCCGACCCCCTCACGCCAGATCGCGGTCCTCGTCGGCGTGCGCCCGGACCCAGAGCTCGCCGATCCGCGAGAGGGTGGTCCGGTAGGACTTCCCGCGCTCCTCGCGCTCGATGTACCCCTTGCCGCCGGGGCCGAGCCGGTCGACGTTGTAGATCACCTTCGAGCGGAACGAGTCGGTGTACTCCTCGTTGAGGTCGTCCGCGAGCGTCTCGGCCAGTTCAGAGACCGACGCGAACTCGCCGTGCTCGCCGAGGGTGAAGAGGACGAGCTCCTCGAACGGCTTGACGTTCTGGAAGGAGGCGACGGGGAGTTCGATCACGTGGCTGTCGCCGATGCGCTTCGCGCCGATTGTGGTGCCGCGCTCGTCGAACTCCGCGAGCAGGTCGGTGGTGCTCGCGAGGCGGTCGGCGACGCGGTCGGGGTCGACGCCCGCGCCCGCAATGGCGTCGTCGGCTCCCTCATTCTCTCCCTCGACCAGGTCGCGCAGGAGGTCCCGCGTCGCGCGCAACTCCTCGGCGAGCTCGGTCTCTAAGTACTTCTCCGGGGCGGTGTAGTAGGTGTGGATCCGGTCGCGGTCGTCCTGGCGCTCGACCATGATCGAGTGGGCCGCGGTCGCGAACGCGAAGGAGACGGGTCGGGGCATCGAACAGAGGTTCACCCACACCTCGCGCTTGTCGGCGGCGTCGCCGTCTCCCGGCTCGTTCCGTTCGTCCCGATCGAGCTCCGCGTTGATCAGGTCGTACGCGCGCTCGAAGGCGGCGTCGTAGTCGTACACGTCGTCCAGTCGCTCGCGGACCGTCTCCGCGCCGAGCAGGTTCCGGAAGTCCTGTTCGAGCTTGCGAGCGATGTTGCGCGAGTACTCGACGTTGGCCTCGCTGCCGACCGTCCCCTCCAAGAGGATCACCCGGTCGACGTCGAACTGGTCCCGGATGAGCGGGGCGATCATGCGGTCGTAGTCGAACCCGACCGGCACGATGTGCGTCTGCATGGATGGGGATATGGCGAGACGCAGTTATAAACGACCGCAAGCGACCGCGGAAGTCCGCCGCCCGCCACACACCGATCGATCCTTCCGCGAGCAGTAGCGTTATTCTCCCGACGCCCCTACTGCGAAGTGGTATGTCACAACAAGGCGTCCAAGAGGAGCTCTACGTCGACCGGTACACGCTCGGGCTGGTCGGCCCCGACCAGGAGTGGGCCGGCACGGTCGCGGACGGCGGAACGGTGGAGACGTACACGCCGCCGGGCTGTTGGGGCCCGATGGTGACGCCCTCGTTCCGGGGCGGCCACGAGGTGACCCGCCCGATCCGGGTCGAGGGCGCCGAGGTCGGCGACGCCGTCGCCATCCACATCCGCGACGTGACGGTGACGAGCATGGCCACGAGCACGGGATCGATGGCGGAGCGCGAGGGCGCGTTCGGCGACGACCCCTTCGTCGACCACCGCTGTCCCGAGTGCGGAACGACGTGGCCCGACTCCGTCGTCGAGGGCACGGGCGAGGACGCGATCCGCTGTGCCGAGTGCGGCGCCAACGCCTCCTCGTTCGGCTTCGAGTACGGCTACACCGTCGCGTTCGACCACGAGAACGCGGTCGGGATCACCCTCGATAAGGACGGCGCCCACGAGCTCGCGCTCGACGCCGAGCGCGTGATGGACATCCCCGAGAACGCCCGGCAACACCCGATCCTGCTGTACGAGCCCGACGGGATGCCCGGCACGCTCGGTCGCCTCCGGCCCTTCATCGGGAACATCGGAACGACGCCCTCGGTGACGATGCCGGACTCGCACAACGCGGGCGACTTCGGCCAGAGCCTCATCGGCGCCGACCACGACTACGGCGTCGAGACCGAGGCCGACCTGGAGAAGCGCACCGACGGGCACATGGACATCCCGGAGGTCCGCGCGGGCGCCACGCTGATCTGTCCCGTCGAGATCGACGGCGGCGGGGGGTACGTCGGCGACCTCCACGCGAACCAGGGCGACGGCGAACTCTCCCTCCACACCACCGACGTGAGCGGCACCGTCACCATGGACGTGGAGGTGATCGAGGACCTCGACATCGACGGCCCCGTGCTCCTCCCGAACGAGGAGGACCTGCCCTTCATCAGCAAGCCCTACAGCGACGCGGAGCGCGAGGCCGGCCGTGACCTCGGCGCGGAGCACGGCGTCGACGTCGAGGACGACATGGCCCCGATTCAGGTCGTCGGCTCCGGCGCCACCGTCAACGACGCCACCCAGAACGCCTTCGACCGCGCGGGGAAACTGCTCGATATGAGCGAGGGCGAGATCCGCGCCCGGTGTACCTTCACCGGCGGCGTCCAGATCGGCCGGCTCCCCGGCGTCGTCCAGCTCGACGTGCTGGCGCCGCTGGACCTGCTCGACGAGCGCGGACTCGGCGACGCGGCGCGGGAGCAGTACGGGCTGTGACCCCTCTCGATCCTCGAACCGTCGGCCCCCGACGCGGGCCGCCGGCTCTCCCACCCGCGCCGCCGGAAGGAAAGCCGTAATTCCCCGGCCGCGAAACGCACGTATATGGACGCACGCGTTCGCGAACACGCGGAGATCATCGCCGACCACTCGACCGACATTCAGTCGGGCGACGATGTGGTCATCCAGATGCCGAAGGAGGCCGAGGACCTCGCGGTCGCCCTCCACGAGGTCTGCGGGGACCGCGGCGCCAACCCCGTCTACCTCAACTACTCGAAGCGCGCCCAGCGCGCGTTCAAGCGCTCGTCCGAGGAGTTCACCGAGCCGAGCCACCGACGCGCCCTCTACGAGGAGGCCGACGTGTTCGTCATCGCGCGCGGCGGCGCGAACGCCACCGAGGACGCCGACATCGAGCCCGAGACCAACGCGGCGTACAACCGCGCGATGGAGGAGGTCAAGCGGACGCGGCTCTCGAAGACGTGGTGTCTCAC
Source organism: Halorubrum saccharovorum DSM 1137 (assembly GCF_000337915.1). GTDB lineage: Archaea > Halobacteriota > Halobacteria > Halobacteriales > Haloferacaceae > Halorubrum > Halorubrum saccharovorum. The sequence continues at coordinate 111,390 of NZ_AOJE01000012.1, read as the reverse complement.
GCAGTACCCGACCGCGAGCCACGCCCAGCTCGCCGGGATGAGCACCGAGGCGTACGAGAACTTCGTGTGGGACGCCGTCTCGCTCGACTGGGACGAACAGCGCGCGTTCCAGGAGGAGATGGTGGCGATCCTCGACGACGCCGACGAGGTCCGAATCAGGTCGGGCGAGGAGACCGACCTCACGCTCGACGTCTCCGGCAACTCCACGCTCAACGACTACGGCGAGGCGAACCTCCCCGGCGGCGAGGTGTTCACGGCCCCGACCCGCGACGGCGTCGACGGCGAGGTCTACTTCGACCTCCCGCTGTACCGCTACGGTCGCGAGATCGAGGGGGTCCGGCTCCGGTTCGAGGACGGGGAGGTCGTCTCCCACTCCGCCAAGCGCAACGAGGACCTGCTCTCCGGCATCCTCGACACGGACGAGGGCTCCCGGCGCCTCGGCGAGCTCGGCATCGGCATGAACCGCCAGATCGACCGGTTCACCTACAACATGCTGTTCGACGAGAAGATGGGCGACACCGTCCACATGGCGGTCGGCTCCGCGTACCCGGAGACGGTCGGCGGGGAGAACGAGGTCAACGAGTCCGCCGAGCACGTCGACATGATCGTCGACATGAGCGAGGACTCCGTCATCGAGGTCGACGGCGAGGTCGTCCAGCGCGACGGGACGTTCGTGTTCGAGGACGGGTTCTGAGGGCGGTCGCGTTTCGGGCCGACGGCCGTCCTCGGGAGCGGGTTTTTGGTGCAGATTTTTGCCGGCCGAGCGAAGCGAGGCCGGGAAAAAGGTGCGACTGGGACGTTCGTGTTCGAGGACGGGTTCTGAGGGCGGTCGCGTTTCGGGCCGACGGCATCGGCGTCGCGGACGCCGCTCACCCGGGATCAGACGCGGACCGACGCACGCTCCGGCGGACGAACGCCGCGTACGCGACGACGAGCACGGCGAACAGCCCGACGGTGCCGAGCGCGGCGGCGCCCGGATAGCCGGCGAGCGGCGCGATCTCGCCCTCGGGCGCCGCGACGAGATCGACGACGCCGGTGCCGACCGACACCGCGAGGACGGCGAGCCACATCGTTCCCACCGCGTACCCGATCTCGACGAGCCGGTCGGTTCGTGCCGCGTGCGCGACGATCGCGCCGCCGCCGACGACCGGGACCGCGACGAGCGGGCTCGTCGGATCGGCGAGGAGGACGCTCCCGCCGAGCGCGATCGCCGTCCAGTACACGGCGACGGCGACGACCGTGCGGAGCCAGTCGGGGACGGACACGGCGTACGGGTTCGGGGGGATCCCATAAAACGATCGGGGGAAAACGCAGCGCGGTCGGGGAACACGCCGCCGTCGTCCCCCTCGCGTCGCACGCGGTGTTTATCCCCCGGGGGTGCGTATGGCGACGTATGCCCGAAGAAGTCCTCTTCGAGTCGGAGAGCCGCCGAACCCGCGCCGAGATCGCCGCGTACCTCCGGACCGTCGCGGACTCGCTGGAGTCCGGCAGCGCGGTCACCCTGAAGCAGGACGAGCGGTCCGTGACGATGGACCCGCCAGCGCGACCGGCGTTCGAGGTGAAAGCCGAGCGCGAGGGACCGGCCGACGGTCCTGGCGAGCTCAGCGTCGAGTTCGAACTGGAGTGGGACGAGGAGAGCGACGGGGAGGGCGGTAACGGGAACGGGGAGTTGACGATAGAGTAGGTCGCGCTGCGGGTGTCGCGGGAAATCAGTTGTTTCGGGGCCGACGAGCCCTACGGGGCGTTTCCGGGGATCTCGACGAACGCGTCACGGGCAGAGAGGTGATCGAGGGTGTCGTCGACGCGGTCTCGGACCGCCTCCATCTGGTCGATGAGGTCCTCGTACTCCTCGGTGTTCGTCATGTCGGAGGCCTCCAGCGCGGCCTTCTTCGACGCCAGCGCGAAGAACTTCTGGCTGTGCTCGTCGAACTTCGCGCGCTGGAGCAGCACCTCCACGAGCGCGAGTAGGTCCTCCTTCGTGACGGGCTTCGTCTTGTAGTCGTCGAACGGCATGTCGACGATGTCCACGTCGGGCTCGACCGCGGTCAGCATCGCGATCCGCGCGTCGTACCCCTCCCCGCGGATCGCCTCCAGCACCTCGTGGCCCGACATGTCGGGCATCCGCCGGTCGAGGAGGACCACCTCGACGGTGTCGTCCATCAGCGAGAGGGCCTCCTCGCCGTCGGTGGCGATCCGAACCTCGTAGGCCGCGTCGAGGTACACCCGGTACAGCTCGGCCAGGTCTGGCTCGTCGTCGACCGCGAGAACCGTGGGGCGCGCTTCGGCGTCGCTCATGTTCGGGAGGCTGTGGTCCGCTGATCGCCTGCCGGGAGCCCTGGCCCGGCGCGGCCGGCCGCTGTTCGTGCGCTCATAACGCGAGCTACTCACACAACCCGTTAAAACGTTGACCCATGAGTATCAAAAACGATATTCTCTCGGATCCGGCGATCGAGCCGTTCGCGTTCGCTGGACGTGAGGTTCTCCGCGGTCGGACCAGGAGACCGCCGTGACCCAAAGGCACATTTACGCGCGCTTCTTAGTCGGGACCAACGAATGTCTCACAGCCCCTCATTACCTGACCGCCCCCGTCTGGAACTCGATCCGGAGATGAGCGAGACGGAGCGGCTTGAGGCGATCCGTCAGCACTACCGGCGGATACGGCAGGTGAACGACGAACTCGAAGAGCGGCTCGACGACGCGCAGGACCGGCGCGGCGAACTGAAGGCCGACGTCGACGAGTTGAAACGCGAGAACGAGGTGCTGAAGACCTCGTCGCTGTACATCGCCTCCGTCGAGGAGATCACGGACGACGGCATCGTCATCAAGCAGCACGGCAACAACCAGGAGGTGCTGACGCAGGCGTCCACGACGCTCGAATCCGACCTCCGGCCGGGCGACCGCGTCGCGATCAACGACTCCTTCGCGGTCCAGCAGGTGCTCGACGACGAGACCGACTCCCGGGCGCAGGCGATGGAGGTCACCGAGTCGCCCGACGTCACCTACGACGACATCGGCGGGATCGACGATCAGATCCGCGAGGTCCGCGAGGCCGTCGAGGACCCGCTCGACGACCCCGAGCAGTTCGAGGCGGTCGGGGTCGAGCCGCCGAGCGGCGTCCTCCTGCACGGCCCGCCGGGAACGGGGAAGACGATGCTGGCGAAGGCGGTCGCCAACGAGTCCGACGCCACCTTCATCAAGATGGCCGGCTCCGAGCTCGTCCGGAAGTTCATCGGCGAGGGCGCCCGGCTCGTTCGAGACCTGTTCGAGCTCGCCGCCGAGCGCGAGCCCGCCGTCATCTTCATCGACGAGATCGACGCCGTCGCCGCCAAGCGCACGGACTCGAAGACCTCGGGCGACGCCGAGGTCCAGCGGACGATGATGCAGCTGCTCTCGGAGATGGACGGCTTCGACGACCGCGGCGAGGTCCGGATCATGGCCGCCACCAACCGCTTCGACATGCTCGACGAGGCCATCCTGCGCCCCGGCCGCTTCGACCGCCTCATCGAGGTGCCCGAGCCGAACGCGGAGGGCCGCGAGCGCATCCTGGAGATCCACACCCAGGACATGAACGTCGCCGACGACACCGACGTGGGCGCGGTCGCGGCGGATCTGGAGGGGTACAGCGGCGCCGACATCGCCTCGCTCGCCACCGAGGCCGGGATGTTCGCGATCCGCGACGGGCGCACCGAGGTCACGCAGGCGGACTTCGAGCAGGCGCGCGAGAAGCTACAGGACGCCGAGCAGACCGAAGAGCGGGTCATCAACTACCAGTACTAGATGGACGAGACGGACGAGACGGACGAGACGTACTGAGCGGAGATCTGTTTCGTGTCCTGCGGGAGGTTTGACGGTCGGTGAGCGACGAACACCGCCGAAGCTCCGGTCGCTCGGCTGGACGCGACTCACTGCCGATCGACCACCAACACCGCCAAAGCCCCGGTCGCGAGAACTCGATGCGCTCGGTGCGGTCCTCTGTCGGTCGCTGACGCTCCCTCCTTGCGGTCCTTCCGTCGCGCGTCTTCGTCCTCGCGACCCCTTTGAGTCCGTCCCGCACTCCACAGCACCCCACCTCACGCCTCCCCACCCTCGCGGTTCGCGCTCCGCGAGCGCTCACCGCGTCCCTCGCGCCGTCGGCTCGCGGCCCGTTGGGCCGCTCGCCGGGGCGCGCCACCGCACCTGCTTATAACCGCTTGCCGTCGCTGCGGTCGGTTCGTAACCCCTTACCTCCCGCGCCGTCGACTTCCCCCCGATGAACACCATCCACGTCGCCGGCGGCGTCGGCGTCGCCGACACGGCGATGGCCTCCTACGACGCCGCGCTCGCTGACGCGAACCTCCACAACTACAACCTCGTCGCGGTCTCCTCGGTCGTCCCCGCCGAGGCGGCCGTCGAGTCGGTCGAAGAGGTTCCGGATCTCGGTCCCGCCGGCAACCGGCTCACGGTGGTCGAGGCGCGGCGGACCGTGGGACCGGGCGACGCGGTCGACTTCCGCGAGGGCGGCCGCGCCGGCGCGGAGGACGCCGCGTCGAAGCGAGCGCCGCGCCGCCACCCGGACCTGGCGGCCGGGCTCGGCTGGGCTACCGGCCCCGGACCCGGGATCTTCTACGAGGTGACCGGCGAGGACCCCGACGACGTGCGCGAGCGGATCGAGGCGGGACTCGACGCGGGCGGCGATCTCCGCGACTGGGATCTGCCCGACCGCGAGGTCCGAGTCGAGACGGCAGCCGCGGAGCCCGGCCGGTTCACGACCGCGGTCGTCATCGCCGCGTACGGCGAGTCGGAGCCGATCCTCTCGGCCTCGGAGTAAGCGTCGGCGCCCCCGCGTCCCCCTCCGTTTCCCCATCGGATCCTTGCAGGTTCCGCGAGTTTTAGGCCGTGCGAGGGGGCACGAACAGGTAGCAATGACGACGAACGACGATCGAATCCGGACGACGCATATCGGCAGTCTCCCCCGGTCCCCCGAACTGCTCGACCTGCTCAAACGGCGTCAGGACGACGAGCCCGTCGATGACGCGGAGTGGGACGCGGCAGTCGCGGACGCCACGCGCGACGTGGTCTCGCGGCAGGCGGAGGCGGGCCTCGACGTCGCAAACAACGGCGAGCAGTCCCGCGTCTCTTTCAACTGGTACGTCGCGGACCGGCTCAGCGGCATCGAGGGGACGCGCGAACAGGAGCTGTGGGCGGACCTCCAGGAGTTCCCCGACTACGCCGAGGAGACGTTCAAGACGGACGTGATCGACCTCTCCCAGCACCCCGTCGTGACCGGTCCCGTCGAGTACACCGGCCGCGACGAGGCCGAGGCCGAGCTGGCGGCGTTCCGCGACGCGCTCGACGCGGCCGACGCCGACTTCGAGGACACCTTCGTCACGGCGGCGTCGCCGAGCGTCGTCACCGCGACCCACGCCGACGACCACTACGGCGACTACGAGGAGTTCCTCTTCGCCGTCGCCGACGCGATGGCCGAGGAGTACCGGACCGTCGCCGACGCGGGGTTCACGCTCCAGATCGACGCGCCCGAACTGCTCACCGTCGGCCATACGGCGGCGTACGCCGACGAGCCTCTCGAAGCGGTCAAAGGGGCCACGCGGCTCCACGTGCGGGCGCTCAACGAGGCGCTCTCCGGGATCCCCGAGGAGCAGGTCCGGCTCCACACCTGTTGGGGGAGCTACGAGGGTCCCCACCACCTCGACACGGATCTGGTCGACATGCTCCCGGAGATCTACGAGGCCGACATCTCCGGGCTCAGCGTCGAACAGGCGAACCCGCGCCACCAACACGAGTACCGCGCGTTCGCGGAACACCCGGTCCCCGACGGCTGGACGCTGATCCCGGGCGTCGTCGACGTGAAGACGAACATCATCGACCACCCCGAGACGATCGCGGACCGGCTGGAGCGCGTCGCCGACGCGGTCGCCGACGGCACGCCGCTCGTCGCCGCGCCCGACTGCGGGTTCGGTACGCAGGCCGGCATCGGCATGGTCGACCCCGAGATCGCCTGGGCGAAGCTGGAGGCGTTGGACGAGGGCGCCGCGATCGCGACCGAGCGGATCCGCGACTGAGCGGGCGGCGTGACGGCCCCCGTTTCCGATCGCGACGGGTTATCGACCGGATCGCCCCCGCCGACGCCTTTTTGAGTGGGCTCCGCGTATCGGAGGTGTCTTCGATGAACGGCAACAACCCGTACGCCGGGGCACCGGGTGTGACGAACGCGGGCGAGCCCGCGGCCGTCGACCTCTCTCCGGACCAAGAACGGCGCCTCCGGCGCGCGGTCGCCGGAATCGTCTCGCGAACCGAATCGTATCTCCCGGACAGCTATGCCGTCGGCTCCGAGCTGTCGGTCGGGGCGAACGGGCCGCAGGCGACCGTCGCCGTCAACCCGCCCGCGGGCCACCCGGTCTCGGCCGGGTTCACGCCGGACCCCGACGAGCTGGAGGCCGGTATCGCCGACGCCGACACCGACGAGGTCGCCCGCGGACTGGCCGCGAGCGCCGCGATGCAGGTGATGGACGCGGTCGGCGACGTGACGCCGACCGCCAAGTGAACGCGGGTTACTCTCTCGTTTCCGCTTCGTCGACCGCTTCGCTTCTCGCCGCCGTCTCTTCCGCCGCCGCGGGCGGCTCCAGCGTTCCCATCTCCCGCCCGTAGATCCCGAATATCTCCTCGTACCCCTCCTCGCTCGCGAGGATCGGGACGACGCCCTCCTCCTCGACGCGGTGGGTGTACACGTCGTCCTCGGCGAACACCTCCCCGACGGGAATCTCCTCGAAGTTGGCGAAGTGGACCGCGGGCTCGCCGTCTCCCTTCGGCACCTCCTCGTCGCCCGCGACGACCGTCGTCTCGGTGAACGTCGGCGGCTCGTCGTCGAGCGCACCGTGTGCTCGGAGAAACGCCAGGCACGCCTCGTAGCCGAACTCGACCGCCTCCTCACTGCCCTGTCGTCCGACCTCGATCGAGACGGTGTGCGGGATCGTGGAGTCCAGCGTCGTCCCGCGGAGCCCGCCCGCGTCGACGACGTAGTCGACGGGCATCGCGGTCACGGTCCGGCGCACCGACGGCGTGAGGTCGCTGTAGATCGCGAAGGGCGGCGGCGCGCTGTGGGAGGTGTGGAGCGCGAGCACCGCGTCCATCCCCTCCAACTCGGCCGCGAGCCGCGGCGCGAGCGCCCGCTCGTACTCGTCGCTGTCGGCGTCGCCCGGGAACGCGCGGTTCAGGTCGGCGTCCGTGTAGCGCGTCCCCGCGGTCAACGCGGGCTCGTTGGCGATGATCAGCCGGACGATCCCGTCGCCGGACCCCTGTCCCGCCTCGCCGAGCTCGTCTGCGAGTCGCCTGACGATCCGCTCGCCGGCGGGTTCGTCGCCGTGGATCCCGCCGACGATCGCGACGCGGGCCGAGCCCGCCGACCCGCGGTCGATCGTTTCCATACGCGCACTACGCCCCGGTCCGCATAAAGTGTCGCCGTTCGGAGCCCGGGACGCCGGTCCGCGACCTACCGGCCGGGCAGGTCCGCGAGGGCCGCGCGGTACCGCCTCGCCAGTTCCCGCGCGACGAGCCGGTCGCGGGGGTCGACGCCGAGGACGTGCAGCGCGCCCGCGTACACCGCGAACCCGGCCGCGGCTCCGACGACGACCGCGGCCCGACCGGGAACGACCTCCCGAATCGCCCGCATCGCGACGAGCGTCACGGCTCCGGCCGCGAGCGGGGTGAGATAGGTGCGGTCGAACGGCCACAGCCCCTCGAAGCGACGGAGCAGGACGACCTGAATCGCGTTCTGCACCGCGATCGCCAGCGACGTGCCGAGCGCGGCGCCGACGAGCCCGTACCGGACCACGAACGCGTAGGTCAGGACGACGTTGAGGACGGCGAGCAGCCAATCGAGCGCCATCCGGGCGTACTGGTGGTCGGTCATCATGAGGAGCCAGCCGGTCGCGCCCACCGCGCTCCCGACGAACACGCCGCCGAGGTAGACGACGAGGGGGACGTACCCGGCGACATACGGCTCGCCGAACAGCCCGAGCAGCTCCCGGCCGTACACCACGAGCGCGGCGAGGATCGGGATCACCGCCGTGACGATCTGGCGGGTCACCGACGTGTACACCGCGTTGAGCGTCTCGACCCGATCGTCCGCGTACAGCTCGGAGGCGACCGGCGGCAGCAGCTGGTTGAACGAGAGCAGCGGGATCCACGCGATCGCGATCAGCACGAGGACGACGTTGTACACCCCCGCGGCGGTCGCCGTCAGCAGCGCCCCGACGAGCAGCACGTCGACGCGGTTCTGGAACACCTTACCGAGACTGCTCATCGCGACCGGCGCGGCATGGTCGTAGAACCGCCTGGCCTCTTTTCGAACTCCCCGAATCGACGGGACGACCCCGGTCACTCGCGCGGAGAGCGGCGCGGCGACGGCCGCGAGCACCGCGGTCGCGACGACGATACCGCCGGCGACGCCGCCGACCGAGTAGCCGAGCGCCAGCGCCGCGAGCGCGCCCACGAGCCGGACGCTCGGCCGCAGGAGCTTGTTGAAGGCGATCTCGCCGCGGGCGGAGCCGACCGCTCGGAAGATCGCGGACGCGACCATCACGACGCCGAGGAGTCCGACGAGGAATCCGAACGCGCGCATCGTCGGCGGGAACGCGGGATCGCCGACGGTGAGCGCGCCGATCCGCGGCGCGGCCAGCCAGATCCCGGCGGCGACGGCGGCACCGAACCCGAGCGTCGTGGCGTACGCGAGCCCGGCGACGACCCCCTGTCGGTCGGGGTCGTCCGCGTACTCGGGGAGGTAGCGCTGGAGCGTCGGGACGCTCCCGAACGTGACGAGCCGAGACAGGAGCTGGGCGATCCGCCACGCCAGCGCGTACACGCCGTAGGCGGCCGGGCCGAGCCCCCTCGCGAGGAAAAACTCCGTCGCGGCGGTGAGTGCGCGCTGGCCGGAGACGCCGCCGGCGGTGATCACCGCGCCGCCCGCGATCGTCAGGAGCGCCTCGCGCTCGTCGTCGGGGACGGCGTCGGTCGCCTCCCCGTCCGCCGGCTCGCGCTCGTCGTCGCTATCGGCACCGGGTCCGTCTGTCACGGGTCGGTTCGACGTGGTCCGGCTCGGGAGAAAAGCGACTCGTTCCGTCGCCGCCCGGATCCGCTACCAGCGCTGATGCACGTGCTCGCGGACGAACCCGTCGTACACGTCGTCGACGGCCTCGCGGTCGCCCTCGCCGAGCGGGTCGAGGTCGCTGACGGCCGCGTTCGACCGGATGTGCTCCGGCGTCGTCGAGCCCGGAATGACCGTCGTGACGGCGTCGTGGTCGAGGATCCAGCGCAGCGAGAGCCCCGGGAGCGAGAGGCCGTCGCCGGTCGCGGGGGCGCGCTCGGCGAGCGCGTCGGCGGCGTCGAGCCCGACCTCGTAGGGGACGCCGGCGAACGTCTCGCCCACGTCGAACGCGTCGCCCTCGCGGTTGTAGCTGCGGTGGTCGTCCGCCGCGAACTCGGTGTCTCGCGAGAGCGCGCCGGTGAGCAGGCCCGAGGCGAGCGGCACCCGACAGATCACGCCCACGTCGCGGGCGGCGGCCTCGTCGAGGAACAGCTCGGCGGGGCGCTGGCGGAAGGGGTTGAAGATGATCTGGACCGACTCGACGCCGGGGTACGCGATCGCCTTGAGCCCCTCCTCGACGCGCTCGACGCTGACGCCGTAGTTCGCGATCCGACCCTCGTCGGCGAGCGTCGCGAGCGCGTCGAACGTCTCCGGCCGGTAGTACACGTCGGTGGGCGGGCAGTGGAGTTGGACCAGATCCAGCGTCTCCATCCCGAGGTTCTCCCGCGACCGGTCCACGAACCGGCGGAGGTTCTCCTCGGTGTACCGCTCGGCGACGTGGGGGTCGAGCCGGCGCCCGGCCTTCGTCGCCACCGTCACGTCGCCGCTCCCGATGTCGGCTTCGAGCACGTCGCCGACGATGCGCTCGGAGCGCCCGTCGCCGTACACGTCCGCGGTGTCGAAGAAGTCGATGCCGGCGTCGCGGGCGGCCTCGACCGCGTCGACCGCCTCGGACTCGCTCACGTCGCCCCAGTCGCCCCCGATCTGCCACGCGCCGTAGCCGACCTCGCTGACCGCGCCGACGTTCCCGAGCGTTCGGTGGTTCATGTTCACTCCCAGTTGGTCGCGGTGACCCCAAGGGCGTTCCGGAGGCCGAACCGGTCTTCTCCCCGGCTCGAACCGGCGAGCGCAGTCACTGGAGCTAAACCGCTCGGCGCCCTTCGTCCGCGTATATGCAGTTCTGTGACGACTGCGGTTCGATGATGGTCTCTCGGGACGGCGAGATGGTGTGTCAGAACGACGACTGCGGCGGCACCGCCGAGCGCGACGAGGGGCTCGCGGCCGAGTTCGAGTCGACGACCGAACAGACCGGCGACGAGGTGATCGAGACCGAGGAGGGCGCGAACTTCGAAGGCAAACCGACCGCCAACGACATCGTCTGCGACGAGTGCGGCCACGGCGAGGCGTGGTACACGATCAAACAGACCGGCGCCGCCGACGAGCCGCCGACGCGCTTCTTCAAGTGCAAGGAGTGCGGGCACCGCTGGCGCGGGTACAACTGATCTGGTCGACGGTGACCAGCCACGCGGGTCCTTCCGAAACGACCGGTCGCCGAGAGCGGGAAACGACCGTCAGAGCACCACGTCGGCGTCGGTGAGGAGGTCCCGCTTCGCCCGTTTGGCTTCCGGCCCCTCCGGAACGATACCGGGCGTCGAAGCCTCGTCGTCGAACCGATCCGGGTCCGGTGAGAGGGAGTCGAGCACCTCCGCGAACGTCGGGCCTCGCCTCCCGGTGAGATGAACGAACCCGCCGTACCGTCGCTGTGCAACCGAGGTCGAATCCGGGTCCGGGAACGCGTCCCGAATGCAATCGACGTTCTCGCGGAGGTATTCCGCGGCCTTGTGCTGTGAGTACTGACTGTCCGCGTAGAGCTGTTCCCGATCGCTGTCGGTGAGATCCTCTTCCGCGAGCGTCGAGGACTCGTACCGAACCGCGTCTGCGCCAACGTCGCCGGTGAGGAAGCTGAGATTCACCGTGAAGGAATCCGGATATCGCAGAATCACCAACAAGAAAATCTGCTCGTCAACGGTGTAGCGTTCCTGCAAGCGGTAGTAACACTCCAGATAGTACGCCGCGAGCGCTCCGATCCAGTCGTCGCGTTCGCCGTCGAGATACGCGGTCGCGACGTCGTAGTAGTCCTCGCCGGCGACCTGCTGTAAGCGGTACTCGAAGCTCCGGCTCATCTCGTCCAGTTCGTCCTCGTACACCTCCGTTAGCGGAACGTCCGGATCGTCGAGTAGCCTACTCTTTCGCTCCCCGGCGTCCGCGATCCGCATCATGTTCTCGTGGAGGTCCCGTTCCGCCTCCACGTCCGGAAGCGGAATTCGAACCGCCCGCTGGCGTAGCATGTCCGTCCCGGAGTGCAAACGCTCACGCCAATCCATGTCGGTATAGTCAACCCAGATGGGTATTAAGTTCTGAGGTCGCTCGCGGTCGACTGCCCCCGGGACAGACCGATCGCTATTCACCCTCTCGAAGCCGCGGCCCGAGAAACGCCGCCGCTTCCTCGCCCACGTCACCGGATCGCCCCACGAAGAAGTGGTCCGACTCGAACGCGACCGTCTCGATCCCCAGCTCCTCGGCCCGCTCCACCACGGGCTCCCAGTCGGCCGTCGAGTCGCGGGTCGCGTACAGAACCCGGGCCGGGACGCCGAGATCGCCGATATCGTCGAGCGCCGCGACCGCGTCGACGTCGGGGTTCAGCCGCGCGGTCGGCGCGAGCGCGCAGACGCCGGCGAGTCCTGGTCGGGACGCCGCCGTGACGAGCGCGATCGTCCCCCCGAACGAGAAGCCGAACAGCCCCACGCGCTCGTAGCGCTCCGTCGCCCAGCCGACCGCGTTGTCGGCGTCGGTGGTCTCGCCGTACCCCTCGTCCCAGTCGCCGTAGTCGAACCGGAGGCAGTCGATCCCCCGATCGGCCAGGGCGTCGCTGACGGCGGTCAGGCGCTCGTCGCCGCGGTGTCCCCCGTGTCGCGGATGCGGCGGGCAGGCGACGACGACCGCGTCGGCGCGAGGACCGTCGCCGGTGGCGGCGTCGATGGCGGCGGCGTCGCCCCCTTCTCCGCTGCCGCTCGCGGCGGTGTCGAGGGTGGCGCGCACGTCGCGGCCGCCGGGAATCAGGACGGTGTCGCTCACGGGTTCACCGGGTTACCACGTCAGGGGACCTGCGTCACGCGATCGACGCCGTCGAGGTCGACCAGATCGCCCGCGAGCGCCTCCTGGTCGACGTTCGCCTCGTAGTAGAACACGAGGTCGAAGGTGCCGTCGCGGAGGAGCTGTTGACACTCCCAGACGAACGCCTCGTCGTCGAGGGTGAGTCCCTGGAACTGGTTCGACGAGAAGTTCGCGTCGTCGTTGCCGGCCTCGATGTACGCCTCGCCCTTGCCGGCGCGGTCGGCGATGACCTCGTTGATCGCGACCGTGAGCTCGTGCATCTCCAAGTCCTCCTGTCCGCCGAGCGTCGTGTGGACGATACACCCGGCGAGTTCGATGTCACCCGGCTCCAGTAAGGCCTTCGTCCGCGTGTAGAGGTCGGCGTCGACGGTCTCGCTCATGGCCGATCGTTCCGGCTCCCTCGATAAACGGGTGACGGTTCCCCGCCGATTTCCCGCCGTCCGCGAGGTCGTCGACGCGCCCGCGACGCGGCTCCTGGCCGTGTTCGCCGGATGTCCGAGGGAAGGGCGTTCGAGACCGGAAACAGCGTTCGCGATCCGCTCTTCCCCGCTCGGAACAGTTATGAACACTCACACCGATTTTTCTACACTAAATGCCGTCTGAGGGGATACACGGTGAGGCCATTCGGATTCTGGTGATTGACCCGTCGGTCGGAAGCGGGACCGACCTCGCCTCGCAACTCACTTTCGAAGGACGAGACGACTTTATCATTCAGACGACCCCGGCGCTCGAAGACGCGCGAACCGTTCTCTCCGACGAACGCGTCGATTGCGTCGTGACGCGACACAGTCCACCGACGGTAGACGGCGTGGAAACGCTCTCGGCGTTGCGATCCGACCATCCGGAGATTCCGGTTTTGCTCGCGACCGGGAGGGCACACGCGGACCACGTGCTCGACAGCTCGGCGACCGGCATCGTCGAGATGACGAACGGCGAGGTCCACGAGGGGTTCGTCGCCAATCAGATCGAGTCCGTCGTCTCGCAGGTCCGTGAGCGCCGAAACTACGAATCGAGACTACAGGCCAGTCAGGAAAGCCTCCAGCGGCTTCACCGAATCACGTCGGATCCGGACTCGACGTTCACGGACCGGGTCCACCAACTGCTCGCGTTCGGCGCCGACGTGTTCGGGATGGACATCGCTTTTCTCGCTCGCACCGACGAGGACTCGGCCGATTTCGAAGTCGTGGCGGCACAGGGCGACCACGAACTGATTCAGGCGGGGATCACCAGTGACCTGTCGCAGACGTACTGTCGCCGAACCATCGACGCCGATACTGACTCGCCACTGGCGTTACAGAATGCCCCGGAGGAAATGAGGGACGACCCCGCGTTCGAAACGTTCGATCTGGGCTGCTATATGGGCGCCCGTATCGACGTCAACGGCGAGCTGTACGGCACGTTGTGTTTCGCGGACCGCGACCCCCGGCAATCCGGGTTCAGCGACGAGGAACAGGCCCTCATCGAGATCATGGCGCAGTGGCTGCGTCAACAGCTCGAACAGCGCGAGTACCGCCGAGAGCTCGCGGCGACGCGAGACAGGCTCAAGCGAACGCTTGAGCGGGTGGACGACGCGTTCTTCACCCTCGACACCGACTGGCGCGTCACCTACGTCAACGACGTGGGGGCGGATGTGCTTCGCCGGGCGATGGGGCTCGGCGACGACGCCGGCGTCGTGGGGCGACACCTCTGGGAGAACGTCCCCGAAGCCGTCGAGACGGCGTTCTTCGAGAAGTATCACGAGGCCTTCCAGACGCAGATGTCCGTCTCCTTCGAGGAGTATTTCGAACCCCTAGACGTCTGGTTCGAGGTTCGAGCGTACCCCGACGAAGAGGGGCTGTCGGTGTATTTCACGGACATCACGAAACGCAAGGCGCACGAGCGCGAACTCGAACGGTTCCGGAACCTGCTCAACCAAACCGAACGCGTCGCCGAGGTCGGCGGGTGGGAGATCGACGTGGCGACGGACGAGGTCTTCTGGACGGATCATCTCTTCGACCTCCTCGGCGTCGAGTACGAGACGGAACCACCGCTCGACGAAGCGCTCGACGTCTATCACGAGGCGGACCGTCCGACCGTCGAGCACGCCGTCGAGGAGGCCATCGAATCCGAAGAGGCGTTCGACGTGGAGCTCCGGTACTGGAAGTCCGAGGGCGAACTGCGCTGGCTCCGTGTTCAGGGGGTGCCGATCACCGACAGCGGCGGCGACGTGGTAAGGATCCGGGGCGCGGCCCGGGACATAACCGAGCCCAAGGAGCGCGAGCAGACGCTCAACGCGCTCGTTTCCGCATCCCGGGCGTTCATCGAGGCGGCGAACGAGGACGAACTCCTCACGGCGATCATCGACGAGCTGGAGCGGGTCTTCGAGTACGATATCACGTCGGTCCGGCTTCACGACGCCGAAACCGGGACGTTGCCCCCGACGCGGTACTCCCCGCAAGCGCACGCGCAGGTCCCCGATCCGCCGACCTTCGACGACGACGAAGGACCGATCGGAGGCGCGTTCCAGTCTCAGGAGCCGGTCGTCATCGACGACCTCGCTGACGCGACGGACATCGGGTACGGACGGGTCGAATCGGCGATGTTCATCCCGCTGGACGATCACGGGATGCTCGGCGTCGGCGCGACGGCGCCGAACGCGTTCGGAGACGAAGACGCCGCGCTCGTCGAGCTCTTGGCGGTCACGGCGGCGAGCGCGTTCGACCGCCTCGACCGGGAGACCGAGATGCGACAGCTCCACCGGATCCTCGACCACCTCGACGAGAAGGTCTTCCTGCTGGACGATGACGGCGCGTTCACGTTCGTCACGCGGTCGTTGGCAACGTACCTCGGACGCGAGCCCGACCAAATCACCGGTACGCCCCTCACGGGTCTCGTGTCCGGGAGCGAGGGCTCGTCGTTCGAAACGGCGCTTCGAGAAGCGCGGGCGGCGTCACCCGAAAGCCGGCGGACGGTAGAGACCGAGGTGCGACTTGCTGACGGGGAACTGCGGCCCGTTCAGTTCGAGTTCTCGTCGACGACGACGGAGCGCGGAGACGCGGCGATCGCGGCCGTGTTACACGACATCAGCGAACTCGCGGAAACTCGGACCTCACTCGAAGCCGAGCGCGAGCGGTTTCGAGAGCTCTTCGAGAACCTCCCCGACCCAGTGGTCGAGGTGCGGTTCGACGGCGAGGTGCCGGTCGTCGAATACGGCAACCCGGCCTTCGCCGACACCTTCGGCTACGGGAAAGAGCGCGCTCGCGGCGCGAATCTGAACGCGCTCGTCGTACCGGACGAACGGTCGCCGGACGCCGGTATCCTCTACGAGAGCACGCAGACGGACGAGCAGGTCCGCGTCGACGTCCAACGGAAGACGGCGGACGGTCGTCGCGACTTCCTCGTTCGAAGCATTCCCTACTCGCTCGACGACGACCAGTTCGCGTTCGCGGTGTACACGGACATCACGGACCAGAAAGAGCGCGAACGCTACTTGCAAGTGCTCAATCGGGTGCTGCGCCACAACCTGCGCAACGACATGAACGTCGTGATGGGACTGGCGGCGCACCTGGCCGATCAGATCGACGACCCGGCGCTTATCGAACACGCAGAGCGGCTTCGCGCGAACGCCGAAGACGTGGCGATGCTGGGCGAGAAAGCCCAAGAGCTCGAACGCGTCCTGGGCGGACGCGAGCGCGACACCCGCGTGATAGACCTCGTCCCGCGGCTCCGGAAGGCGGTCGCCGAACAGCGGACGGAGCACCCGGACGCCGACATCGAGCTAGACGTTCCAGGGGAGCTGTGGGCGAACGGAAGCGAGGACATCACCCGTGCGCTCGAAGAGCTGATCGAAAACGCGATAGAGCACGCAGATGCGGAGGTCCCGGCAGTTACAATCCGCGCTCAGAGCGTTCCGAACGAGAGCGACTGGACGGAGATCCGGGTCCGTGACAACGGCCCGGGGATCCCCGACAGCGAGTGGGCGGTCGTGTCCGGCGAAACGGACATCTCCCAATTGAACCACGGTAGCGGCCTCGGCCTCTGGCTAGCCAGGTGGATCGTCGAGTCGTCCGGCGGAGAGATACGCCGCGACCAGACACCGACAGCCGGGACGACCGTCGTTCTCCGACTGCCCGGGAAACCGCCCGCTCCGTCCGGGGAGGAGGCGTCGGGACTCACACCGGACGAGCGGCAGTCGGGGCAATCGGTCGATTAGGCCCTCACGGGAGCCGCGCCGCGGATCCGAACCGGGCTACCGGAGACGGGCGACCGTCCGATCGCTCCCTTCCTCGATCCGGACGAGTCCGTCGTCGGAAAGGTCTGAGAGGAGGTCGCGAAGCCACTCCCGCCCGTGCTCGCCGCCGGGCGCGTAGTCCACGCGAATCCGGTGGCCGAGCGCGTCCAGCTCCATCTCGTCGCGTTCGCCGAGGAGCCGAACGATCCGCCCGCGGAACTGCCGGCGGCTCCCCTCGAAGCTCGGCTGCTCGGGCACGTCGGGCGCGGTGAAGTCGCCGGTCTCGTAGGCGTGACACCACCGCCGCCACGGACAGCCGACCTCGTCACAGCGCGGCGTGGTCCCGCAGGCGACGCCGCCGAGCTCCATGATCGCGTTGTTCCAGACGCGGGAGCCACCGTCGGGCATCACGCGCGAGGCGACCCGCGCGAACGCGTCGTCGTCGTCCGGCACTGCGAACGCGCGGTGGAGCACCCGCTTCACGTTGGTGTCGACGACGGCGTCGCCGTTGTTAAAGGCGAACGACGCCACCGCGTTGGCGGTGTAGGGGCCGACGCCCATCAGCTCCCGCAGCTCTGCGGGGGTCTCGGGGAACGCCCCGTCGTAGTCGTCTTCGACCTGTCCGGCGGCCTCGTGGAGGTACTTCGCGCGGTTGTTGTAGCCGAGCGAGTGGTCCGACCAGAACGCGACCACGTCGCCGCGGTCGGCGTCGGCCAGGGCGGCGGTCGTCGGCCACTCCTCGACGAAGTCCTCCCACGCGGGGACGACCCGGTCGAGCTGGGTCTGCTGGCTCATCACCTCGCTGACGAGGATCTCGTAGGGGTCCTCGGTGCGCCGCCACGGGAACGCTCGGTGGTCCGCCTCGTACCAGTCGACGAGCGCCTCGCGGACCGCGCCGAGGTCGTCCGGCAGCGCGGGGGCGTCGCCGTCGTCGACGCCCGCGGTCGCCCCGGACGCGTCCGAATCGGTCATTACCGTCGGTCCGGTCGGCGGCGGTTTATCCGTGCTGGTCCGCGTCGGGGCCCGGATCCGTCTCCGGACGCCGGTCCGCGTCGCTCCGTACCGGCTCCATCGAGCGCGGGTCGCGGTCGGGCCCCGGATACTCGCCGCCCACGGCCTCCGGATACAGCCCCGCCGGCGAGAACACGGTCGCGAACGCCCGCGGCTCGCGAACGCTCACCTTCATCCGGTCTCGGAGCGCGGCCGCGGCCTCGGCCCCCGTGAGCGACGGGTCGAGGCTCACGACCTGCATCGCGCCGCCGCGGTACGCCGACGCCAGCGCCGGGTGGTCGCCCGCGGGCTGTGGGGTCGGCTCGCGCCACCTCTCGACCGCGTCGCGCCAGTCGGCCGCCAGTCCGTCGTCCGCCAGCGAGGCGATCACCGCCTCCGCGTCGTCGAGGAGCGCGTCGCTGGCGACGAGGGTCGTCCACGCGTGCGATCGCAGCGCATCGAGCGCCTCGCGGGCCGCCCCGCCGACGAGGAGGTCGGCCGCGAGGGCGTCGGCGTCGACGGCGACGCGGGCCGGGCTCGGATCGCGGTCGACGGGCGGGAGGTCGGCGTCGCCCTCGGCGGTTTCCCCGGAGCCCCCCCTGGAGTTCGACCGACGATCGGCGAGCGCCGCGCTCACCGCCTCGGCGTCCGCGTCGTACTCGGCGGCCCGATCGAAGAGATCGGCGAAGGTGACGGTCATACGGGAGGTGTTAGTGGCGACGCGTATCGGGTTTGCGGCCGGCGGTCGGAAGGGCCTGCGAGGACGCGGCTATTCGATCGAAGAACTGCGGGAAGAGCCTAGGCCGAGATTTGAACTCGGGGTCTCGTCCTTACCAAGGACGCGCTTTACCGCTAAGCTACCCAGGCGCAATCAGTCGTTGTCGGGAGTCGACTTTAGGGGTTTCGATTCGGGGGCGTTCCGTCAGGCGGACACACACCGCTCCGCCGCCGTCGGGCGACTCACCGATCGGTCGCGCTCACGGCCCGGTCGGAGATGTCGGCGATCCGGTCGGCCGTGGCCTCGGGAAGCGCGCGTCCAGACGGAGGGAATCCGCCGTCGTAGTCGGCCGCCAAGTCGCGGGCGTACGTCAACAGCTCCTCGGGCGGGTCGCCGCCGACGGCGGTGGTGCCGGCGACGACCGCGAGTTCGAGGGCGTCGATCTCCAGGTTCCGATCGAGCGCGGTCGCCGCGGTGGGGTCGGTCCCCTCGCGGTCGCGGAGCGTCTGGTCGCGGCCGAACGCGCGTACGACCCCGACCGCGGCCGCCGCGGCGTCGGTACACGCGAGCAGGGCGAACCCGCGCGAGACGAGCACGTCGGCGGTCAACACGTCCATGTCGGCGTCGATGTCCGTCTCCTGCGTGGCCGCGGCCTCCCAGGGCTCCTCGTGGGCCACCGACCGGGTGAGCCGGAGCCCCTCGTAGATGAGTTGGACGCCGGCGGCCCGGTCGACCACCGCGTCGGGGTCGACCTCGGGGTCGACCGCGCGAGCGGTGACCAGCGCCAGCACGCCCGGGGTCACGGCGGCGTTCGCGATCCGGTCTTCGAGGGCCTCACGCAGCTTATCGGGCTCGACGTCGGCGAGCGCCTCAGACGCGGCGTCACGCGCTCGCGCGGCATCGTCCATTACGTAACGGTAGTCGATCGAGGGGCAAAGACCTTTGGAAACGACCGGGATACCACGGTGTGATTCGCACCCGAGACGACGACGCGGTCCGCGTCGTGACGATCGACCGCCCGGCGCGTCGAAACGCCCTGCGACCCGAGGACCTGACCGCGCTCCGCACCGCCGTCGCCGAGGCCGACGCGCCCGTGACCTACCTCCGCGGCGCCGGCGAGGCGTTCTGTGCCGGCGCCGACCTCGACGTGGTCGCCGCCCTCGACGACCCGGCGTCGTTCGCCCGCGCCGGCCAGCGCACGGCCCGAGCGATCGCGGACGCCGAGACGGTGGTCGTCTGCGGGATCGACGGCGCGGCCCGCGGCGGCGGAGTCGAACTCGCGCTCGCGGCGGACCTCCGCGTCGCAACGCCCGCGGCGACGTTCGCGGAGCCCGGCGTGGAGTTCGGGCTGTTCGGCGCGTGGGGCGGAACGGTCCGCCTCCCGCGGGTGATGGGCGAGGGCGACGCGCTCGACTTCGCGCTGTCGGGCCGCGTGCTCGACGCCGACGAGGCGCTCCGGACCGGACTCGTCTCTCGGGTCGTCGACGACCCCCGATCGGTCGCGAACGCGATCGGGAGGGGGAAGCCGGACGCGCTCCGCGCGATCAAACGCCGGGTGCGCGACCGGCGGGACGACGGGACACAGGAGGAGGCGGAGGCGACCGCGTTCGCCGACCTCGTAGCGGAACACGGCGACGACATCGCGGCGACGCGCGGGGTGTGAGTCGCGAAATCTGCTCGCTGTGCCCCCCGTCGCAGCCCCCGCCGTCGGTCGGATGTGACAGGTTTAAGTAATCCTCCGACCAATCACCGAGTGCGAAGCACGCACCGGTAGTGTAGTGGTATCACGCAACCTTGCCATGGTTGCAACCCGAGTTCAAATCTCGGCCGGTGCACCTTCTAACTGACCTGCCCGGATAGTCTCAGACATCCCACTTTGCGGTCGGGGCTTTCGAAGCGTTCACCGCCGAGCCGCACGCCAGACCGTCACGGTTAGGTTCGCCCGTTCGTTTGGACAGGTAAACCCGTCTCGCCGGCGAGTCTGCCGGCGAGCCCGATCCCACC
This sequence comes from Halorubrum saccharovorum DSM 1137, assembly GCF_000337915.1. Classification (GTDB taxonomy): domain Archaea; phylum Halobacteriota; class Halobacteria; order Halobacteriales; family Haloferacaceae; genus Halorubrum; species Halorubrum saccharovorum. Next base: position 91,215 of record NZ_AOJE01000012.1, on the reverse strand, counting down.
ATGCAACAGTACCTCGATCTCGTCGACGACACCCTGTCGACGGGCACGTACAAGCCGAACCGGACCGGCGTCGACACGATCGCGACGTTCAGCGGGCAGTACACCGTCGACCTCGCGGAGGGGTTCCCGCTCCTCACGACCAAGAAGATGGACGGCTACCGCTGGAACTCGCTGATCCACGAGGTGCTCTGGTACCTCTCCGGCGAGGAGCACATCCGAAACCTCCGCGAGGAGACGAAGATCTGGGACGCGTGGGCCGACGAGAAGGGTCGCCTCGACACCGCCTACGGTCGGTTCTGGCGCCGGTTCCCCGTGCCGGACGGCGTCGACGCGCTCCCCGGCGAGACGTGGCCCGAGGACGCCCACCGCTGGGTGAACGTCGAGGAGGGACCCGACGGCACCGAGCGCCGGACGTTCGACCAGATTCAGTACGTGCTCGACACCCTCGACGAGAACCCCCGATCGCGCCGGATGGTCGTGAACGCGTGGCACCCCGCCAACGCGGCCGTCTCGACGCTGCCGCCGTGCCACTACACCTTCGTCGTGAACGTGCAGGACGGCCGGCTCAACCTCCACCTCACGCAGCGCTCTGGAGACATCGCGCTCGGAGTGCCGTTCAACATCGCCGCGTACGCGCTGCTCGCGAACGCGCTCGCGCAGCGGACGGGGTTCGAAGTGGGCGAGTTCGGCCACACCGTCGTCGACGCCCACGTCTACTGCGGGCGCGGCGAGCGCGGGAAGTGGTACGCGAACAACCTCCCGTACGTGCAAGAGCGGCTCGCGAACGTCGAGAGCAAGGCCGACTACCTCGACGTGAAGAGCTGGGTCGAGCGGACCGCGCCCGACGAGGCGGACGGCGAGGAGGGGTACGACCACGTCCCCGGCCTGCTCGAACAGCTCTCGCGGGAGCCGCGCGAGCGCCCCCGGATCGAGATCGCCGACGTGCCGCTCGACGAGCTCACCTACGAGGACGTCGAGGTCGTCGACTACGACTCCGCGGACGGGATCTCGTTCGCGGTCGCGGAGTGACCGGGTCGATGGCGCCGGAGCGGTCCGCGGACCTGGTCCTCGTCGCCGCGGTCGCCGAGAACCGCGTCATCGGCGATAGCGGCGGCATGCCGTGGCACTACCCGGCCGATCTGGCGCACTTCAAGCGGCTCACGACCGGGCACCCCGTGATCGTCGGCCGCGCGACCTACGAGAGCATCGCCGACCGGATCGGCGGCCCGCTCCCCGACCGGACCAGCGTCGTGTTGACGACGCGCGACCTCGACCTCCCCGAGGGCGCCGTCGTCGCGAACGACGTCGAGGAGGCGATCGATCTCGCCGACGCCGACGCCGCCGACCGCGGCGTCGACGAGGCCTACGTCATCGGTGGCGCCACCGTCTACGAGCAGTTCCTCGACCGCGCCGACCGGATGGTGTTGACGGAGGTTCCCGGGCGTCCCGACGGCGACACGCGGTTCCCCGAGTGGGACGCCGAGGCGTGGGACGAGCGCGACCGCGAGACCGACGGCGACCTCGCGTTCGTCACCTACGAGCGACGCGGCGCGGAGTGAGCGCCGTCGAGCGATGCTCCGGTTCACTCTCGGAACCGCGACTCCACGTCGGACGGCGCCATACACCGGTCCTTCTTCCCGAACCACCGGTACCGGTGGTCGGCGACGAAGTCGGACACGCGGTCGCGGACGGCGGCCGGGACGTATCGGAACGTGGAGAGCAGCCGATAGCGGCCGCAGAGTCCCGCCGCGATCCGAATGACCCCCGCCGACTTCACGTAGCGCTCCCCGTCTTCGATCAGGACGATCGACTCCGGCTCGTCGGTCGGGAGGTCGTGTTCGGCCGGCAGCGCCCGTCCGACGTCGGACTGGGGCGAGGCGAACCGGTCCTCCCCCTCCGGGTCGCGGGGGGAGATGAACTGTGCGAACCCGCTACAGAGTTACAGACGCCGTCGAAGAGACGATCGCGGCGTCTTCCGGGATCTCCCGCTCCATCGCCCGTCACGGTCACGCCGTCGCGCGGTTCAGGATTCCGGTTGCCCCAGCCCGAGTCCGCATCGTGACGCAAGCGAACGCTTCAGTCTACAGAAAGCTTATCTCTGTTACAGAATTGTTCCGACAAGCGGCAGTACAAAATTATGGCTCGATCCCCCTCCGTCGCGGCCGTCCGGTCGCGGCTCGCGCCCGTCGTTCGACGGCTCTCGGTAGCCGTCGCCGCGCGAGCGGCGGTGGATCTGCGCGCCCTCGCCGCGTTCCGAGTCGGCCTCGGCGCGCTGCTGATCGCCGACCTGCTCCGCCGATCACGGTCGCTCTCCGCCTTCTACACCGACGCCGGCGTGCTCCCGCGGCGCGCGCTGTTCGCCGACTACTCGGAGGTGTACTCGCTTCACGCGCTCTCCGGGGAGCCGTGGGCCGTCGCGTCGCTGTTCGCGGTCGCCGGCGTCGTCGCCCTCGCGCTCGCCGTCGGGTACCGAACGCGGCTCGCGACGGTCGTCTCGTGGCTGCTACTGCTCTCGCTTCAGGCCCGCAACCCGATGGTGTTGAACGCGGGCGACTCCCTGCTGGCGATGCTGCTGTTCTGGGGCGCCTTCCTCCCGCTCGGCGCGCGCTGGTCGGTCGATTCGGTCCGGCAGGACGACACCGGCGGCGAGGCCGAACCGGGCTCCCGCGGTCCCGCGGTGGCGACGTTCGCCTCGACGGGAGTCCTGCTCCAGCTGCTGGTGATGTACGCCACGAACGCGTTGCACAAGCTGGAAGGCGACCTCTGGACGAGCGGCGAGGCCGTCGCGTACGTCATGCAGGCGGACCACTTCACCTACCACCTCGGTAACCTGCTTCCTCAGTTCCCCGCCCTGCTCCGTGCGGCCACGTTCGCGTGGATCGCGCTGCTGTTCGCTTCGCCCCTGTTGGTCGTCCTCACGGGCGTTCCGCGCGCCGCGCTCGCCTCGCTGTTCGTCGGAATGCACCTCGGGATGGCCGCCACGATGCGGATCGATCTCTTTCCGGTCGTGTCCGTCGTCGGGTTCGTTCCGTTCTTCCAGACGCCCGTCTGGGACGCCGCCGAGCGCGGACTCGATCGGTTCGGACCATCGGGGGTCGTCGCCCGGTGGCGCGCGCGGCTCGGATCCGCCGGCGGCACGCTGGCCTCGCTCGACCCGTCGCCGCCGAGCCCGAGACTCGGCGGCCACGGTCGACTCGGCGGCCACGGTCGACTCGGCGGCCTCCGAAACGGCCTCTCGGCGGGAGTCGGAGCCGGCCGCACCGTCCTCTCGACGGCGCTCCCCGCCGTCTTCGTCGCCTTGATCCTCCTTTCGAGCGCGGCGTCGGTGGGGTACGGCGAGGTCCCGGACCGCGGCGAAGAAGTCCTCGACACCGTCGAGATGGACCAGCACTGGCAGATGTTCGCGCCCGATCCCGTCCGCACGACGCGGTGGTTCGCCGCGCCCGGCGCCCTCGAACACGGGGGCGAACGCGACGTGCTCCGGGACGCCGCGGTCTCGCTGGACCGACCGCCGGACGTAGACGTGACGTACCCCACCGCGCGCTGGCGGAAGTACCTCTCCAACGTCGGGTCGACGGACAACGAGCGGCACCGTTCGTACCTCGCGAACTACCTCTGTGCGGAGTGGAACCGAACGCACGCGACCGCCGTCGAGAACGTCACCGTCTACCGGCTGTACGAGCGGACCGACCCCTACAACGGCACCGTCACGGCCGCGAACGAGTTCGAACTGATCGAGTACGACTGCTCGGGCGCGTTCGTTCAGAACGAGTGACCCGCGGGGATCGGTCGCCGCGCGCCGATCGCGAGGTTCCCGAGCGCCGCGACCCCCTCTCCCGGGCGAGCGTCACGCCCCGGAACTGCCCCCCATCGACTCAGCTCCGCAGGGCCTCCACGGGGCGCTCGTTCGCCGCCTTCCACGCGGGGTACGCCCCGCTGACGAGCCCGACGCCGACGCCGAACCCGAGCGCCAACAGGAGGTAGTAGCCGTTCGTCGGGTCGAGAACGAGCGCGGCGTCGACCGTGGGCGTCGCGGCCACGAGCCCGGCGACGAGCAGCACGGTCAGCAGGGTCCCCGCCGCCGCGCCCGCCGCGCCGATGAGCCCGGCCTCCGCCAAGAGCACGCGCAACACGTCCCGTCGCGTCACGCCGACCGCGCGCATCACGCCGATCTCCTGTCTGCGCTCGACGGTGCTCATCAGCATGACGTTGAGGATCGAGACGCCGGCGACGACGAGCGAGATGGCGCCGAGCCCGAGCAGGAACGTGCTCAGGAGGTCGAAGAACCCGTTGATCTCGTCGACGATCGCCGCCAGTTCGAACAGGTCGACGCGCTCCTCGCGGGCGTTCACCCCCTCGCGGATCGCGTCCGCGGCGGCCCGCGCCGTCTCGCCCGACTCCGCGACGACCAGCGCCTGCGCGTAGCCGTCGGCGGCGAACGCCGACTCCGGAAGGAAGACGGCGTCGTCGGGCGCGACCGGGCTGAACGTCTGGCTCTCGGCGAGCACGGCGACGACGCGGACCCGCGTCCCGGCGATCCCGACGGTGTCGCCCGCCTCGACGCCGAGGTCCTCGGCGACGCCCGCGCCGACGATCGCCCCCTGTCGGTGGCGCTCCGGGAGCCTGCCCTCGGCGGCCTCGAACGCGAGGCCCGGCTCCTCGACGCCGTATATCGTCGCGAAGGTCTGCGAGGTCACGCCTTCCACGACCGCGTTGTCGGAGTACAGTGGGACGACGGCCGGATCGCCGACCGCCGGGTCGTCGACGGCGCGGCGGATCGCCGCCACGTCGGCCGCCGAGAGCGACTCCACGCCCGCGTCGGCGTTGGGCGAGACCACCACCTGCGTGCCGATGTCGCCGATGGCGTCGTCAGCGCCGAGCGCGAGGACGTTCCCGAAGATCCCCAGCGCCGCGACCGCGAGCACGCCGATGCAGACGCCGAGCACCGCGAGGGCCGTCCGCACGCGGTTTCGCCGGAGGTTCCGCGCGGCCATCGAGACGGCGGGGCGCCAGCCGCGGAGCCACCGCGCGATTCCGCCCCCGCTCATCGCTCCTCCGGCGCGGTCGCCGAGTCGGCGTCGGGCGCCGGCGAGGCGTCGTCCGTCGGGTCCGTTTCGTCCGGAATCCCGCCCTCCAACACCCCGTCCGTGAGTTCGACGACGCGGTCCGCGAACTCCTCGACGAGCGGGTCGTGGGTGACGGCGACGACGGCGACCCCCTCCTCCTTCACGCGCTCGAACTCCGCGAGGATCGACTCGCCGGTCTCCGTGTCGAGGTTCCCCGTCGGCTCGTCCGCGAGCAGCACCGCCGGATCGTTGATGAGGGACCTGGCGATGGCGACCCGCTGTTTCTGCCCGCCGGACAGCTCCGACGGCTCGTGGTCGAGCCGGTCGCCGAGCCCGAACCGGTCGAGCAGGTCGGCGGCGCGGTCGCTCTCGTCGCCGGGGTCGAACGCGGTCGGCAGCGCGACGTTCTCGACCGCGGTCAGCGTCGGCAGCAGGTGGAAATCCTGGAAGACGAACCCGATCGACTCCTTGCGGGCCGCGGTGCGCTCGGCGACCGTGAGCCCGGTCACGTCGGTGCCGCCCAGCAGGCGCCATCCCTCGGTGGGGTCGTCCAGCAGGCCGAGCACGTTGAGCAGCGTCGACTTCCCGGAGCCGCTGGGGCCGACGACCGCGACGAACTCCCCAGGTTCGACCGCGAAGTCCACGTCGTCGAGCGCCACGACCGGTTCGGCGCCGCCGCCCGGGTACCGCTTGGTCGCGCCGCGGAGCTCGACGCTATACATCGCGGCGACGGATCGCGCTCCCGGCGACCGCGACCCCCGCGCCCCCGACGAGGCCGACGACGCCGAGCGCCCCGAGCGTGCCGACCGCCCCTGAGCTCCCTCCGCCTCCACCGCCCTCGGGGAGCGCCACGCTCGCGGTCTCGGCGTACCGGACGCCGCGTTCCGTGTACGCGATCCGGATCGGGACCGAGTCGGCGACGGTGGCGTTCGCCGGGGTCCGCAGGTCGAAGGCGACGAAGTCCCCCGCGCCCACGCCGCCGACGAAGTACTCCTGCCCCGCCGGGGTCGGCTCGACTCCCTCGGCACCCGCGACCGAGACGACGACGCCCTCTATGTCGCCGGTCCCGGCGTTGCCGAGGTTGGCGTCCACGACCACTTCGCCGTCGGCGGTCGTCCGGACGGTCGCGTCGGTGACCGTCGGGTTGCCCTCCCGCGGCGGGTATCGGAGCGTCGACGTCGCCGTCCGGTTCGCGCCCGCGCCGGCCGGCGCGTCGAGCTCGGACCGGAACGCCGCCGTGACCGTCACCTCGGAACGCTCGTCGAGGCGACCGAGATCAACGATAACCTGCCGCTCCTCGCCGGGCGCGACGTCCTCGACGACGAAGGGACCGACCTCGACGGTCGGCTCGGCCTCGCCGCCGTCCTCGCCGTCTGTCCCGTCGCCCTCCGTCCCGTCGCCGTCGCTCTCACTGCCGTCCTCCCCGACCGGCGTCCCGACAGCGGTCAGGCTCACGCGGTCGGCGGTCGAGGTCCCGGTGTTGACGACGGTCACCGCGACCGGGGAATCGGCCGACCGGACCGGCTCGCCCTCGTCGTCCTCGGCGGACTGGAGCCCGCCGCCACCGCCGCCGAAGACGCCCTCGATGCCGCTGACCCCGATCCCGCCGGCGCTCTGATCCTCCTCGTCGCTCTGGAGGTCCTCCGGCGAGAGCGCCCGCGTCCGCACGCCGAGCGCGACCTCGGCCGGCTGCACGTCGACGATCACGTCGCGGGTCACGGTGACGGTCCCCCCGTCGTCGTCCTCGCCGCCCGTCGCCTCCTCCTCGGCGACGACCTCGACCGTGAGCCGGTGCTCGCCCGGCTCGTCGAACCGGGTCCACAGCACCACGTCGGTCGCGTCGCCGGCCGAGAGCGCCCCGACCGCGGTCGCCTCGTCGCGGGGGTCGCCGTCCCCGTCGTCACCGACCTCGTCGCCCGCGTCGAGGAGGCGGACGCTCCGCACGTCGGCCGCCGCCGGGCTCCCGCCGGAGTTCGAGACGGTCACGTTCAGCGCCGTCCGCTCACCGACCGCGGGCTCGCTCGAACTCACGTCGACCCCGTCGACGGCGATCCGGGCGTCGGGCACCGCCGCGGCCGCGCCGACGGCCCCCAGGAGCGTCAGCAGGGCCAGCAGCGCGGCTGTGGTTCTCGTGAGTGTCAATGTCACTCCTGTTAGGGGACCGCGCGATATATATCCGTCGTAGGGAGGTGTCGTCGCGTCGAGGACGACCGATCGCCGCCCCGGGTCGCTCCGGACCGTCCCAGTTCGCCGACCGACGCGGACGTATAGGGTGCCGGGTCCCGGACTGTCTGTACCGGTTACGGATGCTTTTTCAACCGTCCGGCGTAAGGAAGGGTAATGAGCCAGCGCGACACCGCGAGAGCGGGTGATCGACGATGATGGGCGGTAACGACCAGCAGGCGTACGACCGCGGCACGTCGCTGTTCTCGCCGGACGGGCGCATCTATCAGGTAGAGTACGCCCGCGAGGCGGTCTCGCGCGGCGCGCCGAGCGTCGGCGTTCGGACGGCCGACGGCGTCGTCTTCGTCGCGATGTCCCGCGCGTCCTCGACGCTGATGGAGGCCGAGAGCATCGAGAAGCTCCACAAGCTCGACGACCACCTCGGTACCGCGAGCGCCGGCCACGTCGCCGACGCCCGCCAGCTGATCGACCTCGCACGGCGCCAGTCGCAGGGGAACCGCCTCCGCTACGGCGAGCCGGTCGGCGTCGAGACGCTGACGAAATTCGTCACCGATCACATCCAGGAGAACACCCAGCGCGGCGGCACCCGGCCGTACGGCGCCGCGCTTCTCATCGGTGGCATCGACAACGGCGAGCCGCGCCTGTTCGCTGCCGACCCCTCCGGGACCCCTAACGAGTGGAAGGCGACCGTCATCGGCGGCGGCCGCTCCGACATTCAGGGCCACCTCGAGGAGGAGTGGACCGACGGGCTCTCGATCGACGCGGGCATCGAACTCGGCGTCGCCGCCCTCGCCGCCCACGACGTCGAGTTCGAACCGGCGGACCTGGCCGTCGCCACGGTCACCGAGGCCGACGGCTACCGGACCCTCCCCGTCGAGGAGGTCGCCGACGCGTTCGAGGCCGCCGGCCTGACGACCGCCGACGAGGAGGACGCGGACGCCGCCGACGAGGACGCGGACGCCGACGGCGAGGAGTAACTCACTCGCCTTCTCGTCCCTCCCGCCTTCCCCTGCCCTCTCCTTCCCGCTTTATCACCGGTCGCGTTAAGTTTGGCGTGAATTGTGGTAGACTGCGAGGGCTTCGAGCCAATTTTGAGCTGTCTCGAACGCGACATTGCTGAAACTNGGTCGCGTTAAGTTTGGCGTGAATTGTGGTAGACTGCGAGGGCTTCGAGCCAATTTTGAGCTGTCTCGAACGCGACATTGCTGAAACTATTCGCAAACGATGATGTTCGTCTTTCTATTTCCCAAAAGACACGTTCGATGGCATTCCGATTTCCATGTCGAATCACTTGAAATCGATAGCCGTCTTCAGCGAGGACTGAGCCGAGATAGTCTGCGTCATCGACGAGAAATTCGACGTTGTTGAGCTGATAGCGCCGGTGTAGCTCGGTGAGAAACCATCGCGTCGTCTGTTTGTTTGCGGTCGGATAGAGACTTACGTGAAGGATCTCGTTCGTCTGTGGATCAACCGCGCCGTACAGCCAGAACTTCTGGCCGTGGAGGCGGATCATCTTTTCATCAACCGCGAGTTGATCCTCGGAGACGGTCGAGATCGGCTGTAGATCGGCTTTATGAACCCAGTGATGGATAGCGACATGACTGCGATCGATCCCAAACCTTTCGAGATGATTACTTACCTCGCGTAGTGACATACCGGCCAAATGACAGCGGATCCCTACTTCAATCGCCCAGCGCGGCGTTCGATCTCGCTCCACAAACGACAAGTCGATCCAGGCGATACGTTCGCTGAGGCGGTCGAATTCTGTCATAGACACTCAGAAATCGTCCGCCTCATCCTCTAACTTAACGCGACCNGTCGATCCAGGCGATACGTTCGCTGAGGCGGTCGAATTCTGTCATAGACACTCAGAAATCGTCCGCCTCATCCTCTAACTTAACGCGACCTTATCACCCTCCCAGAGCCTTTTGTCGCGGCCCACCGAACCGCGGACATGGCACGCATCGCGGAGCTGGTCGCGTACCCGCTGAAATCGAACGACGGAGCCGCAGTCGACAGCGCCGAGCTCGGACCGAACGGCGCCCTCCGCGGCGACCGAACGTACGCGCTCGTCGAGGCCGGCGTCGACCCGCACGCGGCCTCGGTCGGCGGCGACGGCGGCTACGTCAACGGGAAGAGCGAGCCGGCGGTCCACGGGCTCTCGGCGAGCTACGAGACCGCCGGCTCGACCGACGCGACGCCGACCGCGGTGACCCTCTCGCGGCCGGCGCGCCCCGAAACCGGGGTCGACGCCGACACGCGCACCTTCGCGCTCCCCGAGGACGGCGAGGCGCTGGCGGCGTGGGTCGGCGACTACCTCGGCTACGCGGTCGACCTCGTCCGCGAACCGGACGGAGGGCTCCCCGACGACCGAGCGGCGCCGGGACCGACGGTCGTCTCGCGGGCGACGCTGGAGACGACCGCCTCGTGGTTCGACGAGATCGCGGACGCGACGGAGATGCGGCGGCGGCTCCGGCCGAACCTCGTGCTCGACGACTGCCCGGCGTTCTGGGAGGACCGGCTGTTCGCCGACTGCGGCGAGGCCGTGCGCGTCTCGATCGGCGGGACCGAGCTGTTCGGCGTCAACCCGTGCCAGCGCTGTGTCGTCCCCTCGCGGAACCCGGACACGGGCGAGCCGATCGACGGGTTCCGAGAGACGTTCGTCCGGAAGCGCCGCGAGACGCGACCGCCGTGGATCGACAGCGATCGGTTCGACCACGACTTCCGGCTGATGGTCAACACTGTCGTCCCGGAGGCGGAGTGGGGCTCGCCGCTCGCGGTCGGCGACGCGGTCGCGATCGAGGGCGTCGAACCGGGGCCGAACGACCGGGACTGAAAAAGCGAAAAGCGGGCGGCTACCGACCGCCGTCGGTCATCGCGACCGGGTCGCCGTCAGCGACCTCGGTGTCGGTGTCGGCCGCGCTTCCGACCGACTCGGCCGCATCGCGCCCCTCGGCGGCCGGATCCGCGGCGCCGAAGTGGGTCCAGAGGGTGGCACCGACGACCGCGTAGGCGACGAGGTCGTAGTGGACGGTCCCGTCGAAGCCGGTGAACGCGGCGGCGGTGCTGTACGCGAACAGCCCGGCGACGCTCCCGACGAAGAGCGCATCTGTCGTGAGTCTCCCCTCCGCGAGTCCGCCGAGCGCCCGGCGGACGATCGGGGCGCAGGCGACGAGGAACGCGATCCCCGACAGCGCGCCGAGGTTGACGAAGAAGTGGGTCGCCATCTGCGAGTCGAGGAGCGACTGCAGGTACGCCACCGTGACGGGGTCGTAGAACAGCCACTCGATCCGGGTCGGGTACAACACCGCGATGTACGGCGTCGCGACCATCAGCCCGAACAGCACGGCGACGGCGACGCGGGCCGACGCGAACTGCGAGGCCCGCCGGGCCTCGAACGCCCGGTCCGTCCGATCGACGACGAGCCCGCACGCCTCTAACGTCTCGCGGAGGTCGTCCCGGGAGACCGACGGGTCGTGGTGAACGCCGACGGTGCCGTTCCGCGCCGTCGCCGACGCGGCGCTTACCCCGTCGCAGTCGCGGAGGACGGCCTCAAGCAGCCCCTCCCGGCGCTTCGTATCGATCCCCTCCACGGAGAAGGTGTCGTGGACGTGCGATTCGGGAACGCGTGCGACTCGTGGCCCCGCGCCGGACTCGGATCGGGGCGCGTCGGCCGGTGAATCGTCGGCCGGCGCGTCGATCCCCCGGTCGCGGACCACGGCGTCGAGCCGCGTCGACCGACCGTGGTGGTCGTCTGGCATGTGAACTACCTACGCGCGTACGGATATGAAACTTCCCCCGGTTCGGGGGCGAGCACGGACCCGTCCCCGACGGGCGTCCGGAGAGCGGAGGGCGGCAGTCAGGAGTTCACCGACTCCATGTACGAGGTGACGATCATCTGTCCCTTCCGCGTGAGCGCGGCCCCGGTGTCCCCGTCGACGACGAGGCTCTCGTCGCGGAGCGTTTCGAGGACCATCTCCGTCTGGGTGACGTCGCCGGTGACCACGTCGGCGATGTTCGCCTCGCCGCCGGCGGAGTAGATCGACACGAGGATCTCCAACTGTTCCTCCGTCGGGTCGAACGCCTCGACGTCCTCCATCACCTCGTCGTACTCCAGCTTGATGTACCGGCCGAGCACGTTCAAGATCCGTTTGTCCGGGACGGTCGCGATCGAGGTCACGGTCTGGGTCTCGGGGACGTGGCGGAACACGAGCGCGGGGCGCTTGGTGCCGGCGAGCGTGCGGTTGGTCCGCTCGTAGTCGATGACGCTGGAGAGCTCGACCGTGAACGGGTCGGGGCAATCGGCGAAGCCGATCGCCCCCGGGGAGAGGCTGATCGACGCGGTGTGGTCGGACGCGTCCGTGACGCGCCCGCCCAGTTTCGCAGGGTGGCGGACCGTGACCGTCACGCCCCGCAACAGGGCCTTGAACAGCAGTCGGGTGAACCGCTCCATGTCGTCCGGCTCGCCCTCGACGAGGGCCGTGCGCCTGTCCCCGTCCCGCTCGTAGGCGAGGGTGACGCTGTCACTGAAAAACGACTGGAGGTCGCCGGGGACGGTGCCGACGACGACGTCGAACACCTTCGAGAGGGGGACGGTTGTCTTCGCGTCGTCCGTGGCGAGCACGAGCCGGCGCTGGCTCAGGAGGACGCGGCCCGACACGGGATCGTCGCGACCCAGATCGGAGGTGTGGACGCGGCCGACGAAGTCGGCGACGACGGACTCTTCCATCGGACCCTGCTTGCGGCCCTCCGGTATTTACTGTTACTCCTGACGTATCAGTCGTGATAACACACCGATAGGTACGAAACGAACGTGTTCGGAGTTCGTGGGTGTTCGATCGTCCGAGAAAAACGCGGAACAGCAAAGCCTAATGAGGTGGGCATCAAACCGCCGGGTGATGCCCACAGTAGAATACCTCAACTACGAAGTGCTCGACGACCACGGCTGGTCGATGGACGACGACGACCTCTTCGAGGAGGCGGCCGGCGCCGACCTCGACGACGAGGACTACGGCACCCTCGAAGTGAATCAGGGCGAATACATCCTCGAATCCGCCGAGGCTCAGGGCTACGACTGGCCCTTCTCGTGCCGCGCCGGCGCCTGCGCGAACTGCGCCTCCATCGTCAAGGAGGGCGACATCGAGATGGACATGCAGCAGATCCTCTCCGACGAGGAGGTCGAAGAGAAGAACGTTCGCCTGACCTGCATCGGCAGCCCGGCGACCGACGAGGTCAAGATCGTCTACAACGCGAAACACCTCGACTACCTGCAGAACCGCGTCATCTAACGTTCGGACACATCGGCCACGCCGCGGTCGTCCCGCGACGACGGTGTTCGATGTGGGTCACCCCCATCGTTCTCACCGTTTTTCACTACTCTCCGTGCCCCCAGCGACGGCTCCCTACCAGGCCGACCACGCCGTCAGACTCTCGTCGCGGGCGTACACCCGCTTGCAGTCCTTGGCGTACGCGAAGTCGCCCTCGTGGTCCAGCTTCTCGTGGCGGTACTCGGGGGCGTCCTCGCGGATCTGGACGCCCTCGACGGTGAACTCCTCCTCGCCGAAGACCTCGGTCTCGCCGACGGTGAACTCGTAGTCGCCGGGGACGTTCACCTGCAGCGAGCGCGTCTGATCCGCGTTCCCATCCTTCGGGTGCAGCGTCACCGGGACGGAGACGTTGTCGACCGCCCGGGTCCACAGCGTCTCGACGGCCTCGATGTCGGCCTCCTCGACGCGCTGTTCGGGGCCGACCTCGATACCGGTCACCCGGACCTGCATCAGCGCGTCGGGGGAGTCGACGACGAACTCCTCGCCCGTGGCGACGTAGGTGTCCGCGGGCACGTCCATCTCGGTCGAGAACGACTCGCCGTCCTGCGAGACGATGACGGTCAGCCCGACAGTCTCCTCCTCGGGGATCTCGGCTTTGTGCGTGTGGTCGCACTCGGTACAGCGGACGGTCGCCTGCCCGCCGGGGCGCAACACTTCGTGGACGGTCTCCTCGCCCGACGAACACGACGGGCAGACGAGACCGACTCGGTCTCCTGTTTCGGTCATTACGGCGTCGTATCCGCCGCTCGCGTAAATATCCGCCCCTGTGGCCGCGGTGCGTCACACGCTCGCGTGGGGCTCGGGGTCGCCGTCATCGCTTCCGGGCCAGCGAGTAAGGAAACTGGTTTACCGGTGTCTGGGGTACGGACGCCCATGATCGTACCCGGATCCAGCTCACAGCTGCTCGCGGCCGCGCTCGCCGAGGAGACGGGCCGGCCGCTGGCGACGCCGACCTACGACCGGTTCCCGGACGGGGAGGGGCTCGCGGCGGCGCCCGACTTCGCGGGCGACGAGGCGGTCGTCGTCGCCGCGACCGACTCCGACGAGGCGTGGGTCGAACTGCTCCAGCTGCAGGACGCCGTCCGCGAGGCCGGCGCCGAACGCGTGACGACGGTGACCCCCTACATGGGGTACGCCCGCCAGGACGAGTCGTTCGGCGACGGCCAGCCCGTCTCGGCGCGGGCGATGGCGCGGGCGGTCTCCACGGGGACCGACCGGGTCGTCCTCGTGAACCCCCACGAATCGGGCGTCGCCGACTTCTACGACGTGCCCGCGGAGACGGTCGACGCCGCCGGCGTGCTCGCCGACCCCCTGCCGACCGACCTCGCCGACCCCCTGTTCCTCGCGCCCGACGAGGGCGCGGTCGGCATCGCGGAGACGGTCCGGGACGCGTACGGCGCGGGCGAGACCGACTACTTCGAGAAGCACCGCGACCGCGACACCGGCGAGGTCGAGGTGTCGCCCTCGGACGCCGCCGTCGCGGGCCGGGACGTGGTCGTCGTCGACGATATCGTCGCCACCGGGTCGACGATGAGCGAGTCCGTCGCCGTGTTGAACGACCGCGGCGCGGCGCGGGTGCTCGCGGCCTGCGTCCACCCCATGCTCGCGGCCAACGCCGTGACGAAGCTCCGCGGCGCCGGCGTCGACCGCATCGTCGGCAGCGACACGCTCGAACGCGGCTGCAGCGTCGTCAGCGTCGCGCCCGTCCTCGCCGACGCGCTCGAATAGGTCCCCTTGGCTCTGCGGAAACGGTGATCGGTTTCAGTATCCGTGCTGAATACAACGCGTAGGTACAGTATCTCGTCTACTGAGCCTAGTTATCCCAATATTCTTGAATGTGAGACGGTCGATGACTCAAACCCTTCTTTGACCCATAGCAGGTACTATCTGCACCTCTCCAGTCGTTCGGAACAGAATGAATCGACGTGGTCTGCTCGCTGTCGTCGCCGTACTCGCGCTGGTTGGACTGGTAGGGACCGGTAGCGTCATCGCCTTCTCCGGTACCGGGCCAGCGGGGGTCGATGGCCTTCTCGGCGATACGAGCGATCCGCCGGCGTTACTGCACTTCGAATCGGCCGGGGCTCACTGTCCCGATAACTTCATGGCCAACAGTTCGACGTCGGTGGCTCCCGGGGCCGAGAACACGGAGATCACGCACTCTCGAAACGTCTCCCTGCCAGGGCCCTCGTATGCGATCGGAGGCCCGACGTTCGAACGGATGAACGAGTCCACGTACGTCCTCAACGTCCCGATAGAGGAGACGGAGAAAGCACCTCGGTCGTGTCCGGGGGTTGCCCGCTATAACGGGACAATGCGGATCCCCGCGGGCGAAGACCCGTGGAATCTACTCATCAAACACGACGGCGAGAGGGTCACAACGCTACACGGCGACTCGAATCGTTCCCTCCTCGGCGGATCGACGAGTGTGAGTGGAAGCGCTTCGGCCACGGACCCCTCGACCAACTCCACGACTTCATCAGAGTAGCCAACACCGGTCGACGTCGAATCGAGGTTCGCCATACCGGTTGGTGCTCAGTACAGGCTCTGTATCCGTCAGGTCGTTCCTCTCGGTTCCGGAGGGGTTCGACCGAGCCGCTACTCGATCTCTCGAATCACCCGCGCCGGATTTCCGCCGACCACGACACGGTCCGGCACGTCCTTCGTAACGACCGCGCCCGAGGCGATCACCGCGCCGTCGCCGACGGTCACGCCCGGATTGAGCACGGCGCGGCCCCCGATCCAGACGTCGTCGCCGACCGTCACGGGCTCGGCGCGCTCGCGGCCCGTCGCGCGCTCTTCCGGGTCGATCGGGTGGGTCGGCGTGTAGACGTGGACGCCCGGCCCGAGCAGGCATCGGTCGCCGAACGACACCGGGTTGGTGTCGAGGAACACGCAGCCGTAGTTCGCGAAGAAGCCGTCGCCGACCGCGACGTTGTAGCCGTAGTCGCACCGGAACGGCGGCTCGACGTCCGGGTCGTCGCCGACCGCGCCGAACAGCTCCCGCAGGAGTGCCTCGCGGCGCTCCCCCTCCGCTTCGGTCGTCGCGCTGTACCGCCGAGCGAGGTCCTGGGCGCGCTCCCGGTCGGCGACCAGCTCGGGTGCGCTCGGGTCGTAGAACTCCCCGGCGAGCATCCGCTCCGTCTCGGTGGGCATACCGGACCCAACGCGCCCCGCCGGATAGCGGTTTCCGTCGGACACGACCCACCGTCCTCTATATCGCCGTCACCCACGCCCGGTAGTCGCCGTCGAGTTCGTACACCTCGCGGAACGCGCGCTCGACGAACCCCGCCACGCGGTTCGCGTCCGACCGGGCGGTGACGACGGCGTTCGTCCCCTCGGCCTCCTCCGGGCTCACCAGCTCGTCGATCCGGAACTCCGGGAACTCGCCGAGCAGCCCTTTCAGCCGGTCCAGTTCGCCGTCGGTGCAGTCCAAGATGAGCTCCGTGCCCGCGAGCTGGATCCACGGCGGCACCTCGCCGCCCTCGGTGACGTCGCTGTCGGGGTCGACGTCGACGGTCATCACCTCGCTCGACCGGGCGCGGTGGGCGGTCGCCGCGTCGGCGAACAGCTTCAGCCGCTCCTCCTCGGTCGCGGCGTCGAATCTGGTCATACCCGCACGTCCGCGCCGCCGGGTCTTAAAAATCCTACTCCCGCTCCGTCTCCGTCAGCACGTCCTCGGCGATCGACAGGGTCCGCTCCGCCTCGCGCACCCGGTCGTCGATCACGCCGCGCTCCAGCAGGTCGAGTTCGGGGTCGTCGAGCGCGTGGCGCACCGCGGCCGCGCGGCGGAGCCGCTCGTACTCCTCGTCGCGCGCGAGCTCGCGGACCGACCGGAGCGTCGCCACCGTCTCGTCGTCGGCGACCCGCGAGACGAGGGGGATCAGCTCGTCGATCTCGTAGGCCAGCTCGTCGCCCTCCGCCGGCGGCCAGTCGAGCGTCAGCGGCTCTGCGTCGAGCCGCTCGACGTAGGTGCGGTGGACCGCGACCGCGGTCCGGAGGGCGCCGGGGTCGTCGACGTAGTGCTCCAGCTTCGAGTTCGAGTAGTCGGCGTACTCCAACAGCGTCGGCAGAGGCTCCTCGCCCGCCTCGTACTCGTCGACGTACTCGCGCAGGTCGGTCGGCGGCACGTCGGCGTCGACGAACGGCGTGCCGTCGGCACGGTCGAGGAAGGCGAACACCTCTCGGGCCGACGCCGACGTGTAGAACTCCTCGAACGCCTCGCGGACCGCGTCGTTGTACGACTCGATCGGCTCCCGGAGCCGGCTCACGTCGGCGTCGAGGTCGGCGTCGGCCATGTCGGCGACCTCACGCAGGTCGTCGAGCCGGGCGTCGAGCGCCTTCTTCGCCTCCCGCGCCTCCTTGCGCGCGGCCCGGTAGTCGTCGAGGGCCTCGTCGCGGTCGGCGAGCAGGTCGACGTACTCGCTCGCGGGCTCCAGCGCCTCGCGGGCGGCGGCGAAGTCGGACTCGGAGAGCCGGCGCTTGTCGACCGCCTCGTCCGCGGCGGCGAACGCGTCGGCCGCGAGCTGGTCGTCCTCGATGTCGACCGCCTCCCCGAACTCCCCTCGGAACTGGACGTACGACCCGAAGTCACCGGTGCCGACGGCGTCCTCCTCGTACCGGTCGAGCACGCGGTGCGCCCGGCGGTACGCGTCGGCGGCGGCCTCGATCCGCTCCCGTCCGAGGTCGGCGATCCGCGCCTCGATTCGGGCGAGCTCGTCGTAGCGCTCGCGCAGCGTCGCGGCCGCCTCGCTCGCCTCGCGGACCGGGTCGGCGCCGTCCGCGTCGGCCGTCGCTCCCGCGCCGCTCATTCAGTACACCTCGTCCGGGTCGAACACGCGCTCGCCGACGTGCTCGCCCTCGATCGTCCGGTGGAAACACGAGCGGTGGCCGGTGTGACACGCTCCGACGTTCTGGTCGACGAGGTACAGCAGGGTGTCGGCGTCGCAGTCGACCCGCACCTCGCGGACCTCTTGGGTGTGTCCGGAGGAGCCGCCCTTGTGCCACAGCTCGTCGCGCGACCGCGAGTAGTAGTGGGCCTCGCCCGTCTCGCGGGTCCGTTCGAGCGCCTCCGGCGAGACGTACGCGAGCATCAGCACCTCCCCCGAGTCGGCGTCCTGTGCGATCGCCGGGACGAGCCCGTCCTCGCCGAAGTCGACCTCGATCGCCTCCTCTCCCGCGTCGGCGTCGGTCATGTCTCGCCGGACGCGTGGGGCTCGAATAGGCCTTTTGTCTGTCCCCACCCTCACTCCCGGCGCAACACCAGCGCGTCGCCGTCGGCGTACGCGTCGGCGCGCCGGTCGACGACCTCGAACCCCAGCCCCTCGTACAGCGACAGCGCGGCGTCGTTGTCGGGATGCGCCTGCAGCGTCACGGGACCGGCCGCGTCCCCGACGACGGCCGAGAGCAGCCCGCGAGCGCGACCCTCCCGGCGATAGTCGGGGTCGACGGCGAGCTCGGCGACGTGGACGCCGGGGCGGTTCGGCGCGTCGACCGGGAGCAGGTAGCCGACCGCCCGCCCGTCGGCGACGCTGACGAGCGCCGAGCCGACCGCGAGCCCGTACTCCAGCAGGTCCGGGTTCGGCTGTCGGAGGTGGTCCTGGAGCGCCCGGATCCGGTCGGCGTCGGCCGGGCGGGCGGCGCGGACCCTGGGGTCGGGGGCGGGACGGTCGTCGCCGTGACGGTCGGCGACGTCGCCCCGATCCCCGGACGACTCCCCCGTCATCTCACGCCCCCACCCCGAGCGCGACGGAGGCGGCGACCGCGACGATCGCCCCCGACAGCGTCGCGAGGAAGTTCACCGCCTGATTGCCGATCCGCTCGCCCTCGATCAGCGCGCCGAGGATGCTGTCGACGGTCATCCCCGCGACGCCCGCGAGGGCGACGATCCCCCCGCCGACGACCGGACCGTCGATCGGCATCCCGAACGCCGCGAGGCCGGCGACGAGGAGCGCGCCCGCGACCCCGGCCAGTTCGCCCTGCCACGTCACCGCGCCGTCGGTGCCCGGCTCGACGCGTTGCAGGGTGGTCACCAGCCGGGGATCGTCGAAGAGCCCCCCGATCTCCGAGGAGAGGGTGTCCGCCATCGCGGTCGCGGTCGCCCCCGCGAACGCGAAGCCGAAGAGCGCGCCCGGCACGCCGACGCGGGCGGTCGCGGCGTAGCCGACGACGGCGACGAGCGCGACCGCGGAGTTCGCCAGCACGTTCCCGGTGCCGCGCGCGCCCTCGTTCTCCTGTGCGACGCCCCGGTCCGCCTTCTCGTCGAACCGGTACTTCGAGGCCAGCCCGCCGATCGCGTAAAACGAGATGAGCGTGGCGAACCAGCCGACGCCGCCGACGACGACGGCCAGCAGCGCGGACAGGACTCCGGTCAGCATACCAGGGACGGAGGCCGTGCCGAGCGCGAACGAGGCGTAGCCGAGCGCGCCGGTCACCGCCAGCCCGAAGGCGACGAGGGGGGCGGTGACCGTCGGATCCAGCGCGACGAACCCCCAGACGGCGAACGCGACGAGGATGACCGTGATGTGCGCATCTCGGTCGAACACGAGCGACCTGACGAGCGCCGCGGTGAGCGCCGCCACGGACGCGAGGAAGACGAGTCCGGGAAGCCCGGCCACGAGGCCGGACCCGTCGGTCTGGAGCAGCACGCCGACCTGTCCGGCGAGGGCGCCGAGCGTGCCGCCGGCGACGTACCCAGCCACGAGGGAGAACTCGTCGTCGGAGCGTCCGGCGACGATAGCTCGGCCGAGGCGGCCACAGCCCACCGCGAGCGTCGCCGCGGCGAACGCCTCGTACGGGAGCGGGGCGCGGGGGAGGGAGGCGAACAGCGCGAGGCCGGCGGCCGCGAGCGCGAACGCGACGAAGCCGTAGAGGCGTTCCTCCTCGCGATCGCCGGGCAGAGCGAGCGTCTCGAACCACTCGCCGTCGCGGACCCCGAAGAAGGCGAGGCCGGCGACGGCGAGGAACGGCACGGCGGCGGCGTCGCCGAGGGCCGGAGCGAGGACGGCGACCGCGGCCACCGCGGCGAAGACACTCGCCCGTCGAAGCCTCCGTATCACACACTCGGATACCCGCGACGCGCACTTAACGGTCCCGACAGCGCCCCGTCTCCGTCGCCGGACGCTCACCGTGCGGTCGCGCGGTCACGCGGCCGCCCGGCGTCTCAGTAGCGGTACTCGTTGAACTGTACCGCGTGTCCCTCGATCACACGAACGGACTCCTCCGGGTCCTCCTCGTCGTCGCCCGTCCCGCCCTCGTGTGTGGTACGATCTCGCATGTGACGACGAAAGCGGGTCTCCGATATAACTGTTACCCACGTGGCGAAAGTGGTTGGCGACGCGGTCAGCGCCACGGAGCGTCGTCGACGAGTCGGTGTCGACGCGGGCCGATCGCAGTGACGCGTCCGCCCTCAACCGATGACGCGGTCGACATCGCCGAGGTCGTCAAGCACGTAGTCCGGGGTGACGCTCGCGTCCGCGACGGCGGCCTCGTCGGTGACGCCGGACAGCACGAGCGCGGTCGTCATCCCGGCGCGCTCGCCGAGCGCGATGTCGGTGTCGAGCCGGTCCCCGACGACGAGACACTCATCGGGGGGGTACGGCAGCCGCTCGCGGACCATCTCGATCGCCGTGTCCGAGGGCTTCCCCAGGACCGCGTCCGGATCGCGCTCGGCGACGCCCGCGATCGCGTTGATCACGGCCCCGGACCCCGGCACGTCGCGCTCTGGGGCCGGAATGACCACGTCGGGATCGGTGCCGATGAAGGGGATGTCGCGGTCGAGCGCCCACAGCGCCGTACAGAGGTCGTCGTAGTCGAACCCCCGGTCGATCGAGGCGATCAGCGCCTCCGCGGCGTCGACGTCGTCGGTGGTCGCGAGCCCGGCCGCCTCGAACTGGTCGAGCAGCCCCGGATCGCCGATACACAGCAGCGCGTCGTCCGCGTGGCGCTCGCGCAGGTACCGCGTCGTCACCGTCCCGGCCGTGAACACCTGGTCCGCGTCGATCTCGTAGCCCGCCGCGCCGAGGCGGTCGACATACGCCGGCGGGGCCTTCGTCGGGTTGTTCGAGACGAACAGCGTCTCGGTCCCGGCCTCGCGGAGCCGGCGGTAGCCCGCCGGCGCGCCGGGGATCGGATCGTCGCCTCGCACGACCGTGCCGTCCACGTCGAGGACGGCGCCGCTGAACTCCATGGGAGCGCTCGGGGCGCCACGGCCGTAGGGGTTGCGCCGCTCCGGAATCCGCTCGGTGACTCACACCACTCGTTTCACATCCGGTACCGGTTCCACCTTCGGGATAACGGAAGCGTAAAGCGGGGTCGTTCCCAATCCACGGTCACTGTGACGACGACTCAGGTGACGCTGGTCCAGATCGACAACTACGGGCCGTGGACTGTGACGCCGGAGCCCCGCCGGGAGATGGACCTCCAGGCGCTTCAGTCGCGGCTCTTCGCCGATATCGCCCAGTTCATGGGTCCGCGAGACGCCTACGTCTTCTCCACTCGCTACGACAACATGATCGCCGTGACGAACGGCCTCGACGGCGCGGCCCACGCGGCGCTGCAGGAGTCGATCGGGAACCGCTACCCCGTGAGCGTCAGCCTCGGAACCGGGGTCGCCGAGCGACCGATCGACGCCCTAGCGGCCGCGAACCGCCTGCTTCAGACCGAGGGGAGCGCGCAAGACGAGGATCGGACCGAGGTGCTCGCCGGCGACTACCTCACCGAGACCGACCCGTCTGACCTCCAGATCGCTCACTTCGACGTGGTGAACGTGACCGGGAAGTACACCGACCGCCTCAACGAGTTCGACACGTTCCTGAACGTCGAACGCGCCTACGGCTCGCTGACGCGGTACCTCCGCGAGACCCACGGCGCCCTCTCCTTCTTCGTCGGCGGCGACAACGTCGTCGCCGTCTGTCCGGACCTTCCCGAGCGGGCGTTCGCCGACGCGGTCGCGCACGTGGCCGACGACGTCGACATCGAACTTCAGGTCGGCGTCGGTCGCGGGGCCTCCGCCCACGAGGCGGGCTTCGCGGCCAAACACGCGCTCGAAGCCTGCCGCGACGGCGGGACGAGCGTTGAGCTCTCCGGCGCGCCGGTCCTCGGCGACTGATCGCCGGGACTGCGGCGGTCGCCGCCTCCGCTCCTCCTCCCCTCTCGATCCGATTAGGCGTTATCGAGTATGATAATTTGGCTGTGATGTTTTTATATCCCCGGTCGAAACAGTTTATCAACATGTCCGATGAGATAGTGTTCGTCTGCACGGCGGACGGCTGCGACGAGGGGCCGTGGGAAGGGTCTCACGACGCGATGGCCCACTGCGCCGAACACCCGGAACACGGATACACCGGGCGGCCGCGGAGCGAGGTCAACGAGGTCATTCCCGCGACGGCGACGCGAAAGCGCGACAACCGGAACCTCCAGCACAAGGGCCACCCGAAGGGCGCTCTCGCGCAGGACGACTGACCGCGCCCGCGAACGCACCGCCCGCGGGATCCGCGCTCTCGGCTGGGACCGGTTCCCGGCGATCGGCGTCTCGCGGCGCGGAGACGACTGACAACTCTTCTGCGCCCTCACCGCTTTCGAGTCTTGCCCTCGCGGTGCTCTCCGTGCTCCCGTCCTCTCTGTCAGGCCCCGTCCTCTCTGTCAGGTCCCGTCAGGCCTCGTCGAAGAGCCCGAGGTCCTCCGCGACGAGGTCCGCGAGCCGGTCTTTCAGCGCGGGGTCGACCTCCGCGACCTCCTCGCCGCCGTGTTTCCCGTCGTTGTGTTTGGCGAGCGTGTCCGCCACGTCGGACAGCGGGACGCTGGTCTCCGTCTCGCACTCGGTACACACAATCGGGACGGACGGTTCGTCGGTGGACATACGTCGGGTAGTCGCGGGTAGCCCGTATAGACTTTCGGGACGGGAGCGGCTAGGGGCCCGTTCCGGGCGGGGCGGATTCCGTCTCGGGCGATCCCCTCCGTCAGTCCGCGCCCGACCCCTCCGCATCGCTCGCGTCCGATCCGTCACCGTCCGCGGCGGCGTCGGTCGCTTCGCTGCCCCCTCCGCCGTCGGTCGACGCCGCGTAGAACTCCTCGGGCGTGGCGTCGATCCGCTCGAACTCGCCGAAGTCGCGCTCGTGGTGGCGGATCGTCTGCTCGACGATCCACGCGCTGTATCGCTCGGAGTACTCCCAGTCGCCCCCGTCGTCGTCGACCTCGAACCGGCCGTCGGTGGCGAGCGCCGAGTACAGGTGGTAGAAGCCGAGCACCACGTCGCCGAAGTCCTCCGCCTCGGCGCCGATCTCGCGGCGCTTCTCGGCGAGCTCCTCGCGGCCCGCGTCGGTGAGCGCGAAGTACTTGCGGTCGGGCTCGTCCTCGCGCTCGACGCGCTCGGCGACGCCCTCCTCCTCGAACGTGTGGAGGATCGGGTAGACGGAGCCGTACGAGGGCTCCCAGTGGCCGCCGCTGATATCGGTGATCTCGCCCAGCAGCTCGTATCCGTACCGAGGCCGCTCGTCGAGCAGCTCCAACACGAGATACGAGATCAGTCCTTTCGGCGACCCGCTTTTCCGCATCGTCCCCACGTTTCTGGGTCGTCGTGAAAGGGTTTCCGTCGCGGCGATCGCCGGGTCGAACGGCGGTCGAACGGCGGTCGAACGGCGGTCGGACTGCGCTCGAACTGCGCTCCGAACTGCGCGTGCGTCAGGTGCGCGAACCCCTCCGAGACGCGTCGTCCGCCTCGGCCGAGAGCGTCCTGACGGTCTCGTGAACGCCGATGACGAGCGCCGGCACGACGATCATGAAGAGGTGCTCCTCGATCGGGATCCCGAACAGGTCGTATCCGGTGCGCATCGCGATCTCGAAGACGCCGACCTCCAGCGTGTACCAGTCCCAGAGGTACGCGATCGGGTACAGGGCGACGACCGTCCGGGCGGCCTGACGGAGCGCGCCGGCGTAGCGAAGCAGGCCGAACGCGAGCGCGCCGAAGACGAACTCGGTGGCGAGGTACGTGTACGGCCCGAGAACGGTGATGTCCGGAAGCACGGCGCCGGACAGCGGTCGGAACCAGACGGCCACGAGCAACAGGGCGAGGAAGACGTAGGCGCCGCGGATCAAAAGCATCGTCGCGATCGTCGGGTCGGCCCGCCTCGCGACCAGCGCTACCGAGCCGAACGCGAGCGCCGCGGCCGGCGCCGACGGGGGGAACAGCCCGACGACCGTCCCCCAGAGAACGCCGACCAGCCCGGTCATCAGGAGGGCGAACGCCAGCGTGCGGGCCCGCGGTCGGCCGAGCAGCACCGAGACGGTCCGCTTGTCGATCGACCTGTCGTACGCGTAGTCCTGCTCGTCGTCGATGATCTTCACCCCGGCCAGCGTCACGAGGAAGACGAGCGCGAATCCGAGTGTCGTCGCGGTCATCTCGGTCGTCTGGACGTAGAACCCGCCGAGCAGCGCGAGCGCGATACCGGTCGGGTAGCCCAGCGTCGTGGTGAACGGGTTCGTGTCGAGCTGCGGCGCGTGGAGGTACCCGACGAACCAGGTCGGAAGGGTGACGAGCGCGGCGCCCGGGCCGACGAGCGCGCCGAGCGCGAGCGTACAGGCGGCGAAGCCGACGCCGGCGGCGAGGAGGCAGAGGCGACAGCCGCGGACCGTCATCGGGTGGTCGTCGTCCTCGCCGCGCCGGTGGAAGTCGACGTAGCCGTCCTTCACGTGCGCCGTGTACACCGCGAAGAAGATCGCGGTCATGTGGATCGCGCCTGCCGAGAGCGCGAACTCGCCGGCGACGGCCGCGCCGAACCACGAGGCCGCGAGCGGCGGCAGCATGAACACCGGATGGACCTGCGAGAGCAGCGCCCGCAGGTCCGCCCGTAGCCCGTGTTCGTGCCGAGAGATTGCCATACGTTACCAACGCACTAACCACGATTAATCCTGTTGGGGGGTTCACAGGTGCGGCGTCCCGACTCGTCGACGGGGTTCGGTCCGGGATACGCGACGACGACGACTCGCAAACCCCTAAGTCCCGGCGACCCAAGCCGGCGTATGGTCGAGGCACCACAGACCGAGGAGGGCTGGTTCGCGCTGCACGACTTCCGGTCCGTCGACTGGGACGCGTGGCGCGACGCCCCCGAGCGAGAGCGGGAACGGGCGATCGAGGAGGGGAGGGACTTCCTGAGACACCGGGAGCTGGTCGCCGACGCCGACGAGGGCGACTCCGGGCTGTTCTCCGTGCTCGGGCACAAGGCCGACCTGCTGTTCGTCCACTTCCGTCCCTCGCTCGACGACCTGTCGTCGATCGAGCGCCGGTTCGAGGACACCGCGCTCGCGAAGTTCACGGAGCGGACGACCTCCTACGTCTCCGTCACCGAGGTCTCCGGCTACGTCTCCGACGAGTACTTCGAGGACCCCGAGTCGGTCGATACGGGTCTCAAACGCTACATCGAGGGGAAGCTCACGCCGGAGATCCCGGACGACGAGTACGTCTGCTTCTACCCGATGAGCAAGCGCCGCGGCGAGGAGTACAACTGGTACGACCTCTCCTTCGAGGACCGCGCCGACCTCATGGCCGACCACGGCGAGGTCGGCAAGGAGTACGCCGGCAAGATCAAGCAGGTGATCGCCTCTTCGGTCGGCTTCGACAGCCACGAGTGGGGGGTCACGCTGTTCGGATCGGACCCGACCGACATCAAGGACATCGTCTACGAGATGCGCTTCGACCCCGCCTCCTCGCGGTACGGCGAGTTCGGCGAGTTCTACATCGGTCGC
The DNA here is from genome assembly GCF_000337915.1 of Halorubrum saccharovorum DSM 1137. Taxonomy (GTDB): domain Archaea; phylum Halobacteriota; class Halobacteria; order Halobacteriales; family Haloferacaceae; genus Halorubrum; species Halorubrum saccharovorum. The sequence goes on along the minus strand of NZ_AOJE01000012.1, from coordinate 65,900 downwards.
CGGTTCCCGCCCGCGGACCTGGGCGCGTACCTCGCGGGGGAGACGGTGCCCACGGGCGACGCCGAGGGCGGAAGCGGCCACGCTCACGACGGGGACGGTCACCACGGCGAAGGGGACCACGGCCACGGTGAGGGCCACGAGCACGCCGGTTCCGGCGGCGGTCCCGCGCACGGCGACCACCCCCACGGAGAAGGGGAGGCGAGCGGCGAGGGCGACCACCCGCACGCGGGCGGCGAGGGCGGACACGGCGGCGATCACGACGAGGGATCGGCGAGCGGCGATGGCGACGCCGCCTCCGACGCGGACATTCGCGGCGAGCTGGCCGACCTGAACATCTACGCGGGCAAGCCGAGCGGCGAGGACGTGTACGCGACCGTGCTCTACAGCGAGGCCGACGTGGACGAGCTGTTCGACGAGGTCGAGGGGCTCCGCGGCAACTTCGACCACTACGGCACCCACGTGAAGACGGCGGTGTACGAGGGGCGCGTCACCGACCGCGCCGCGGTCGTCTCCATCTGGGACACGGCCTCCGCCGCCGAGACCGCGGCCGGCTTCCTCTCCGAGCTCCCGGAGGTCGTCGCCCGCGCCGGCGAGGAGTCCGGCTTCGGCACGATGGGGATGTTCTACACCGTCAAGCCCGAGCATCAGGAGGACTTCACCGACACGTTCGACGACGTGGGCGAGATCCTCGCGGAGATGGACGGCCACGTCGAGACCGACCTGATGATGAACGTCGAGGACGAAAACGACATGTTCATCGCGAGCCAGTGGCACGCGAAGGAGGACGCGATGGCGTTCTTCGGCTCCGAGGAGTTCCGCGAGACGGTCCAGTGGGGCCGCGAGGTGCTGGCCGACCGGCCGCGGCACGTCTTCCTCGCCTGATTTCCGGGCGGGCCGCCCCCGTCGCCGACCGCCTGTTTTTAACTATCGGCTGGTCGAACGGGTGGACATGTTCGACACGATCGTGGTCGCGACCGACGGCTCCGACAGCGTCCGCCGGGCCGTCGACGTCGCGGTCGACGTCGCCGCGCGGTTCGACGCGGAGGTCCACGCCGTCTACGTCGTCGACAGCGGCGAGGTCGAGTCCACGCCGGACGAGGTCCGCGACGACCTCCGCGACGCGCTGGACGATCACGGGGAGGACGCGCTCGATCAGGTGACCGACGCCGCGACCGCGCGCGACGCGGGACTCGACATCACGACCGAGGTGCGGGAGGGCCGTCCGGCCCCCGAGATCGCCGGGTACGCGCGGGAGGTCGACGCCGACGTGGTCGCGATGGGGACGCGCGGGCGACACGGCGAGAACCGGTTCCTCATCGGCTCGGTGGCCGAGCGCGTCGTCCGGACCTGCCCGATCCCCGTGCTCACGGTCCGCCAGCTCACCGACGAGGACCCGCGGCGGACGACGGTCTGAGGGCTCCGGCGGCGCGGTTCGCCTCCGATCGGCCGCGGGCCCCGCCCCAGAACGGCGGAGTTTTCCCGCTCCCGCCCGGCGCGACGGTATGGACGACGAACTCATCGACGAGGGGGACATCCCCCGCTCGCGGTACACGCGGCTGCCCGGCAAGGGCTTCTTCTACCCGGACTCGCTGGACGAGGAGCGCGCGGAGCGACGCGCGGAGGAAGCGATCGAGGGTAGCGAGGCGGTCGTCATCGCCGACGGCGACGCCGACGGGCTCGCCTGCGCGGCGATGATCCGGGAGGCGTACGACGCCGCGCTCGACGCCGCGGACTTCGAGGCGGCCATCGCGGCGCGGCTCGACGACGAGTCGGACGGTGAATCAGAGGACGGAGCCGAGGCGGACGAGAGCGAGGCGGACGAGAGCGAGACCGACGAGAGCGAGGCCGACGACCCCACCGAGGACGCCCACGCGCGGTCGCCGGTCGGGCTGGTCGCCGCCGGGCCGTACTCCATCGACACGTCGCTCGAACGCGTGCTCGCGTATGCCGACGACGACGTGGACCTGTTCGTCTGCGACCTGTGTCCCGACGACTACGAGTGGATCGCGGAGCCGCTGGAGGCGCTCGCGGAGTCGACCGCTTCGATCCGGTGGTTCGACCACCACCAGTGGGACGAATCGACCGCCGCGGCGGTTCGCGACCTCGGCGTCGACCTCGTGGTCGGCGAGTCGGACGAAGAGTGCACCGCCGACGTGGCGCTCCGCTCGCTCGACCACGACTTCGACGACCGGTGGGCCGAGCTGGCGGCCGTGACCCGCGACCACGACCTCTGGATCAAGGAGGACCCGCGCTCCGACGACCTGGCCGACTACTCCTACTGGGCCGGCGGCGAGGAGTACGCGGCGATCGTGGGCGCGTACGGCGCCGACCTCCCCGAGACGGTCCGGGCGTTCGTCGCCGAGCGACGCGTCGAGAAGGAGGCCCGGATCGGCGCCGCCGTCGACCGCGCGGTCACCCACGAGGTCGGCGAGTGGACCGTCGCGGTGACGTACGGGCGGTGCTCGCAGAACGAGGTCGCCGAGGCGCTCCGAGAGGAGGGGTCGGACGCCGCGGTGATCGTCAAGCCCGCCGGCTCCGCGTCGATCCGCGGATCTGAGGACTTCCGGCACGCCCACGAGGTCGCCGGGAAGGTGAACGGGGGCGGCCACCCGCAGGCGGCCGGCTGCAAGCCCGACATCTACGACGACATGCTCGACTACGCGCAACACTGGACGACCGAGGGGCAGGCCTGCAAGCGGGTCATCCTCGCGGCGTTCGAGGCGGTCGCGGAGGAAGTCGCGGCGGGGGAGGAGGACGCCGGCGGCGACGGCGACGAGGGAGGCGAGTAGACGGTCGCCCGCGAGCGAACCGCCGACTCCAGCACCGAACCGCGAACTTTCATACCGACCGGCGCCCCTCCTTCTACGCATGACCGACATCCTCGTGGCGGGAGAGACGCTCGTCGACCTGCTTCCCGGGGCCGGCGAGACGCTGCGCGACGTGGACGGCTTCACGCACCGCCCGGGCGGCGCCCCGGCCAACGTCGCGGTCGGGCTCTCGCGGCTCGGCGCGCCGCCGGCGTTCTGGACCCGGCTCGGCGACGACCCCTTCGGCGACTTCCTCCGAGAGACGCTCGACGAGGAGGGCGTCCCGGACGCCCTCTCCCGGCGCGTCGGCGGCAACACCACCCTCGCGGTGGTCTCGCCCCCCGGCGTCGACGGTCGACGGTTCCGCTTTTACGGCTCCCGAGACGTGACGTTCGGGTTCGATCCCGACGCGGTCCCGACCGACGCGCTGGCGTCCGCCTCGTGGGTCCACGTCGGGGGCGTCGCCCTGACGCACCCGAGGGGCCGGACGGCGATGCGCGAGGTGGCGGCCGTGGCCGACGAGCGCGGCTGCACGGTCTCGTTCGACGTGAACTACCGTCCGGACCTGGTCCCCGAGGGGGATCGCGACGCGGTGGTCGAGGCGATTCGCGACATCCTCGGGGACACCGACGTGGCGTTCGCCAGCGACGAGGACGTGGCGGCGACCGGCATCTCGTCGCGCGAGGGCGAGGATCTGGCCCGCGATCTGCTTGATTTCGGGCCCCACACGGCGGTCGTCACCCTCGGCTCCGAAGGTGCGGTCGCGGCGAGCATGGACGCGGCGCCGTGGGGCGAGACGACCGCGCGCCACGGGGGATTCCGGGTCGAGGCGGTCGACGCGACCGGTGCGGGAGACGCGTTCACCTCCGGGCTGATACGCCGGTTGGCCGCGCGGACGGACGGAACCACTCCCTCCACGGCGGCCGAGACCGACCTCGCCGACGCGCTCGCGTTCGCCAACGCGACGGCCGCGCTCTCGGTGCGAGACCGCGGGGGGATGACGGCGCTCCCCGACCGCGAGGCCGTCGAGGCGTTCCTCGCTGAGCGGGCGTAGCGGTCGGCGGGGAACCGGTCGGCGAGCCGCCGACCGATCGGAGCCGCGCGCTTTATCTCCCGCCCGCCGCACGCGTCAGTATGGAGCGCTCCGAGTACGTGCGACGACTCGACGACCGGCTCGACACGGCCGCGTACGCCGACGTCGACGCCAGCGCGAACGGGTTACAGGTGGGGTCAGACCGAGGGGAGATCGAGCGCGTCGCCTTCGCGGTCGACGCAGCGGACGCGACGATCGAGGCCGCGGCCGACGCGGGCGCCGACGCCCTCGTCGTCCACCACGGGATCTCGTGGGGCGGGATCGACCGCGTCACGGGACGGACCTACGACCGGGTCGCGGCGCTCGCGGCACACGACATCTCCTTATACGTCTCGCACCTCCCGCTCGACGGCCACCCCGACCTCGGCAACGCCGCCGGCGTCGCGGCGGAACTCGACCTCGACGACCGGGAGCCGTTCGGCGAGATCGGGCCGGTCACGATCGGGACGATCGGCGAGACGGACGCGCCGCGGTCGGCCGCGTCGGTCCGCGAGACGCTCGACGCGTTCGAGGGCCAGCCGGGGGGCGAGGGTGAGGAATCGCCGACGCAGGTCATCGACTTCGGCCCCGACGAGATCGAACGGGTCGCGGTCGTCACCGGCTCCGGGACCGACTGGCTCGACGAGGCGGTCGAGGCGGGCGCCGACGCCTTGGTCACGGGCGAGGGGAAGGGGCAGGTGTACCACGACGCGCGCGAGGCCGGGGTCACCGTCTTCCTGGCCGGCCACTACGCGACCGAGACGTTCGGCGTTCGGTCGCTGCAGGCGCTGACCGAGGAGTGGGGCGTGGAGACGACGTACGTGAGTCACCCGACGGGGCTGTAGGGCGGCGGTCGGGCTTTCCGGGTCGCCCCCGAACGCAACCCTTACCGCCCGCGTCCCCGCACTCCGGGTATGCGCGATCACTTCGAGATCCGGGACCACGACGCCGCCGGGCGGATCGGCCGGCTGGAGGTCCCCCGCGCCGGGGTGACCGTCGAGACGCCGGCGCTCCTGCCGGTCGTCAACCCCAACGTCCTCACGATCGAGCCGCGGCGGCTCGCCGAGGAGTTCGGCGCGGAGATGCTGATCACCAACTCCTACATCATCCGGAGCACCGACCGGATCCGCGGCCGCGTCCTCGATCAGGGGCTCCACGAGTTCCTCGGGTTCGACGGCGCGATCATGACCGACTCCGGCTCCTTCCAGCTGGCCGAGTACGGCGACATCGACGTGACCACCGAGGAGATCATCGAGTTCCAGCGCGAGATCGGTAGCGACGTGGCCACCCCGGTCGACGTGCCCACGCCGCCCGACGTCGACCGCGAGCGCGCCGAGCGCGAACTGGCGACCACGAAGACGGCCCTCGCGGACGCCGAGGCCGCGGAGACGGGCGAGATGCTCGTCAACGCCCCCGTGCAGGGGTCGACGTTCCCGGACCTGCGCGAGGAGGCGGGCCGCCACGCGAGCGCGACCGGTCTGGACGTGTTCCCCGTCGGCGCGATGGTCCCGCTGCTGAACTCCTACCGCTACGCCGAGGTCGTCGAGGCGGTGCGGGCGGCCAAGCGCGGGCTCGACCCCGACGCGCCGGTCCACCTGTTCGGCGCCGGCCACCCGATGATGCTCGCGCTGGCGGTCGCCGCGGGCTGCGACCTGTTCGACTCCGCGGCCTACGCGCTGATGGCGCGCGACGGTCGCTATCTGACGGTCTCGGGGACCGAACACCTCGAGGACATGGAGTACTTCCCCTGCTCGTGTCCCGTCTGCGCCGATCACACGCCCGCGGAACTCCGCGAGCTGGACGGGAGCGGCGAGGACGACACCGACGGGACGGACCGGTCCGCGGAGGAGCTCCTCGCCGAGCACAACCTCCACGTCACGTTCGAGGAGCTGCGGCGCGTGAAGGCCGCGATCCGGTCCGGGAACCTCCTCCAGCTCGTCGACCGCCGCGCCCGCGGCCACCCCGCGATGCTCGACGGGCTCCGGACCCTCCTCGACCACGCCGACGAGCTGGAGCGGACGGACCCGGTCTCGAAGGACGCGTTCTTCTACACCTCCCACGAGTCGGCCCGCCGTCCCGAGGTCCGGCGCCACCACGACCGGCTCTCGCGGCTCGCGGTCCCCGACCGGCTCCTCCTCACCGAGTCGGACGCTCCCTCGAACCACGACTACGACGCGGTGTGGCGGGTGAAACCCCCGTTCGGCCCGTTCCCGCGCGCACTCTCCGAGACGTACCCGCTCACCGCGGAGGTCCCCGAGCGGGTCGACGGCGCGGCGCAGGTCGCGGCCGCCGAGGGCGTCGCGAGCCTCGCCGAGTCCAACCCCGACGCCGAACTCACCCTCGGTCACGACGACTGGGTGCCGCGCGCGCTCGACGCGGTGCCGGACGGTGTCGAGACGGAGAACCTCCGACACCTCGGTCGCTGAGGTCGGGAGCCGCTCCGAGACCTCCCCCGATCGCGCCCGCCTCGCGGTCAGCGCTCGGCCGCGCCCATCCGCTCGCTGTAGTCCCACGAGTGGAGCCGCTCCGGCTCGATCCGCACCCGGACCTCCTCGCGCTCCGGCCGGAGGAGCCGATCTCCGGTGGGGTTGTCGACGCCGCCGAGGTACCGCTCCAACAGGTCGCGGAGCAACTCCTTGTCCGGGTCTGGCGTCACCGCCGCGCGCCCCCGTCCTCTGACGCCCTTGTACGGCGGATCGTTCGTCGACACCTCGAAGGAGACGCGGTCGTCGTGCGCGAGGAAGTCGGCGAGGTCGGCGCTCGCGCTCGTCGCGCAGTTGACTGCGCCGTCCCACGAGAACCACAGCGAGACGATCCACGGGGCGTCGCTCGGGGTGCGACAGCCGACGCGGACCGGAATCTTCGCTCCGTCGAGGAACTCGTCGACGCGCTCGCGGTCCCACGGGCCGGTTATGTCCATAGGCGTCGTCAGAGCGCCGTGACCCTAACGGTTCGGCCGAGAACGGTCGCGGCGCATCATCCCCCTCTACGCCGCCGGGATCCCCATCGTCACCGTCGTGCCGGTCTCGTCGTCGCTCGCGCCCGCGTCGTCGGCGCGCGTCGTCTCGATCGACAGCCACCCGTCGAACGCGTCGGCGGTCGCCCGGACGATCCAGAGCCCGAGTCCGCTCGCGTGCTCCAACTGCGTCTCCGGGTCTCGCCCGGTGATCACGCGGCTCTCCGCCTCGTGGATCCCGGGCCCGTCGTCGGCGACGGTGATCTCCACGTCGCCGTCGACCTCGCGGGCCGACAGCTCGACCGCGTCCGCGCCGTGGTCGGGCGCGTTCGTCGCGAGCTCCTCGACCGCGGTCGCGAGCCGGTCGTCGGCCAGCGCGGCGCAGGATTCCACGTCGACCGAGACGGTCTCGGCGCCGGCGTCGCGGGCGGCCTCTGCGGCGTCCTCGATCAGCGGCTCGACGGGCACCGGCTCGCGCTCGTCGGGGCGGCGCTCGAAGGCCGACTGCAAGCGCTTCGCGTCCTCCGCGAGCCCGCCGATCACCGCGGCGCTCTTCGCCACCGCCTCGGCAGAGTCGCGGAGCTCAGGGTCGTCGACGCCCTCGGCGATGAGCGACGCGTGGCCGCCGAGCACCGTCGTCTCGTTCCGGAGGTTGTGTCGGATCATCCGGTTCAGCACGGAGACGCGGCGCTGCTCCTTGGCGAGCTGTTGGGCGCGGACCCGCCGGGCGTCGTAGACGCCGATGATCACGTGCGCGACCGCGCCGATCGCGAGCACCTTCGCGACGGTGAACGTGGGCGCGATCATCGGCGTGCCGAGCTGCGCCTGATACCGGATGATCCCGAGCATGATCCCGCCGAGCACGACGATCCCGAAGAGGCTCCAGACGGCGATCCGGACCGCGTTGCGCGTCGTGAACGTACTCCGGTATAAGAGCCCGCCGACGACCACCAGCGCGACCGAGAGCACGGTCCCCAGCACCGAGAGGACGATCCCGATCGGGGGTTCGCCGCCCGAGATCAGCGGGGTCACGTTCGGAATCAGCAGCGCGAACCCGGAAAGCGAGACGAACAGCGCGGCGGCCCCACGGGCGACTCCCCCATCCGGCTCCTCGGAGACGTGATCCGGGTCGACGACCCCGAGCGCCACCAGCAGCTCCCGCAGTCGCCCCTCTCCGGCGTCCCGCGTGTCGTACCGTCCTGTCATCCAGTCCGGAGACGCTCGGGTCGGATAAAACGATTCGCACGCGAGTATCGACGGTGAATATCGGAGAACGCGAATCGGGGCCTCTCCCCCTCCGGGGTCGCCCGCGGCCGCGGAACACAAGAGAATTGACCGTCCCCGAGCGAGGGGAGGTATGACCGACTACTTCGAGGTCCACGAGCGCGACGGCGCCGCCCGACTCGGGGAGCTCCGGCTCGCCGACTCGGTGACGACGCCGGCGCTCGCGGACCCGTTTCTCACGGACGCGGGCAGCCTCTGGGCCGGGGACCGACGGATCCCCGACGGCGACGAGGCGTCGCTCACCGTCCTGCCGCACCGCGCGTTCCCCGCGGGCACCCGCGAGGAGGTCCGCGAGTCGTTCGCGGTCGATCACCCCGACGTCGACTACCCCGCCGCCGCGGTCGTCGACAGCGAGAGCGCCCGCGACGTGGGTGCCGACGCGTACGTCCTCGCCGACGCGTCCGGGTTCGTCGGCCACGGCGAGGCGTTCCGCGACGCCATCGTCGCCGCGAAGGAATCCCTGCCGGCCGACACCGCCCTCACGCTGTCGGGCGTCGCCACGCCCCGGAACGTCGCGCTCCTCGCGTACGCCGGCGTCGACCTCGTGGACGCGACGCTCGCGCGGACGAAGGGGACGCAGGGGATGTACTGCACCGCCGACGCCGAGCACTTCCTGGAGGACCTCGACGAGCTGCCGTGCGCCTGTCCGGCCTGCGCGACGCCTCGCGAGGAGTTCACGCGCGCCGACTGCGCCGAGCACAACGTCAACGCCCTCCGCGCCGAGCTCCGCCGCGTACGCGAGCGGATCCGGGCGGGTCGCCTGCGGGACTACATCGAGGGGCAGACACGCCACGAACAGTGGCTCACGGCCGCGTTCCGCGAGTTCGACGACCAGTGGGGGTACCTGGAGGAGCGGACGCCGCTCATGCGCGACGCCGAGGTGACCGCTGCGACCGCGGAGACGCTCGACCGCGTCGAGATCCGGCGGTTCGCCGACCGCGTGACGAGTCGGTATCGGAACCGCTTTTCCGACCAACCGCTCGTGTTGGTGCCCTGCTCGGCGACCAAGCCATACAGCGACTCCCAGAGCCACCGGCAGTTCCACGACGCGATCCAGTGGCGCGGCCACACCGTCTCGATGACCTCGCCGATCGGCGTGGTGCCCCAGGAGCTGGAGACGACCTACCCCGCCCAGCACTACGACGCGGTCGTCACCGGCGACTGGAGCGAAGACGAGACCCAGTTCGTCGCCGAGGTGCTGCGGCGGTACCTGGAGCGGAACGACTACTCCCGGGTCGTCGCGCACGTCCCCGACCACGGCTACCGCGAGATCTGCGAGCGCGTCGAGGCGGACCCCGCGATCGATATTCCGTTCGAGTACACCTGCGTCGGCCACCCGACGAGCGACGAGTCGCTCGGGGAGCTGAACGCGGCCCTCCAGGGTGAACCCGCCTACAGCAAGCGGGAGCGCGAGCACAACACGGTCCGGGCGCTCGCCGACTACCTGCTCGGCGACGGCGCCGGCGACGACCTGTTCGGCGGGCCGGGCGAGGCCGACATCCGGACCACCGGGCGCTACCCCAAGCTCCAGGTGTGGGGCGACGACCCCGACGCCGGGCGCGAGGGCGAGCCGGGCGAACAGCTCGCGACGATGGTGCCGCAGTACGGCACTCTCTCCTTTACCCTGGCCGGCGCGCGCCGCTGGGCCGAGAGCGACGCCCCGACCAAGCGGGTCGAGATCGACCCGTTCGTCCCGCACGGCTCCGTCCTCGCACCGGGCGTCGTCGACGCGGACGACGATATCCGCGTCGGCGACGAGGTCGTCATCGAGGGGCCGAGGGCGTTCGCCGTGGGGCGCGCCGAGATGTCCGGCCCGGAGATGGTCGAGTCGACGCGCGGCGTCGCCAGCGAGGTCCGACACGTCGACGAGAAGTGAACCGATCGCCGTCGCCGGCCCCCAACCTAATCGATTAGGGAGTGCGACTATCCGGACGGAGCCACACGGTGTTACCGTCAGAGGCACACAGCTGACACTCGTCCGTTCCGGCCCTCTCCGACACCGCGACGCCGCTTTTACCCGACCGCTGCCGCGTCCGGATTGGGCGTTCCCCCCGCTCCGTGTGAGGGGAAGAGTAAAATCGGGCGCATGGAATTGTTACCACATGGCGTCCCAGACTCACTCACGGACGGAAGAGCGGGTGACGTACGTCGAATTCTCCCTCTCGAGCCCCACTCACCCGTTCGTCGCGGTGTCCGCGCTGGAAGGCGGGGAGACGCAGCTGCGAGAGTTCGTTCCCCGGGGCGGGGGAAGCTACGCCGAGTTCTTCTCGATCAGCGACGTCGAACCCGAGACCGTCCTCTCGCTCGCCCGCGACCATCCGTCGGCCGACGGGACCCTCGTCGAACGGTTCGAGGACGGGGGGTTGTTCGAGTTCGTCGTGGACGACCACTGCCCGGCGGTCTTTCTCGGTGAAGCGGGCGCGCTCCCCCGCACCGTCGAAGCGAGCGGCGGGAGCGGCACCATCGGCGCAGAGGTACCGCCGTCCGAGGACGCCGGGACGATAGTCGATCGGTTCCTCGACGCCTACTCGGACGCCGAACTGACGCGCAAACGAGGGCAATCCTACAGGACGCCGATCTTCGGGCAGCGGTGTCTCCGGGCGGCCCTCGACGACGATCTGACCGATCGGCAGCGAGATATCATCGAAACGGCCCACGAGGCCGGGTACTACGACTGGCCGCGGGAAGTCACCGCCGAAGAGCTCGCCGAGCGGTTCGACATCTCCCCGCCGACGTTCCATCAGCACCTTCGGACCGCCGAACAGAAGCTCATCGCCATGACCCTCAGACGGACGTAACCGAGCGGGCTCAGGTGAGACGGGAGGGACACCGAATCAGTAGCTTCAAAACCGCGCCGGACGGATCCGCGCACATGGCGCTCGAAAAGGACGTGGACTGTCCCTCGTGCGGAGAGGCTCAGTCGTTCTACCGGACCGCGGCGATGACCCTCCACCTCGGCGAGAAGACGAAGTGGCGCTGCCCGGAGTGCGGGTACGGCTACGTGGCGATCAACGGGATCGACACGCTGCCGGCCTGACGCTCGGCCGCCGCTTCGCCCCGCACCGCCCCGCACGCCCCGTTCCCGCGACCGAACCGCTCCTCCCCTCCCCGGTTTCTCCCCTCACTCGCCGCCGACCACGTCGGCCTCCAGCACCCCTACGCCGTCGACCTCCGTACGGACCGTGTCGCCGGCCTCGATCACGCCCGCGCCGGGCGTCCCTGTCGAGATGAGGTCGCCGCGCTCCAGCGTCATCACGCGCGAGTGGACGCCGACGAGCTCTTTGGGCGGGAACAGCATCCGGTCGACGGTGTTCTCCGCGACCGTTTCGCCGTTGATCACGGTCCGGACCGCCGTCCCCGCGAGCCGGTCGACGCTGACCGGGGCCGACACCCACGGCCCGACGACGAGGAACGTGTCGTAGCTCTTCGCCCGCGTGAGGAACCGCGGATTGCGCTGGAGCACGTCCTCGGCGGTCACGTCGATGACGGGGACGACCCCGGCGACCACCCTCCCGAACTCGCTCTCGTCGACGCCGGTGCAGGTCCGACCGATCACGAGCCCCAGCTCCGCCTCGGCCGTGACTCGAGAGGCCTCCTCGGTCGGCGGCAGCCGGATCGGACCGCCGGGCGCGGTCAGCGCCGTCGCCGGCCGCATGAAACTCGCGGGCTCCGCGGGCCGGACCGCGTCGAGGTCGTCCGCGTGGTCGGCGTAGTTGAGCCCGATCCCCCAGAGCTTCCCGGGGTCGAACGGGACGCCGAACGAGAGCCGCTCCGTCGGCGTCCGGGTCGCGGGGAGGTCATCGATCGAGGGTAGCACCGACCCCGCGAACGCCTCCGCTCCGCACGCCTCGCCGAGCGCGTCGTCGACCCCGTCGATCCCGGCAGCCCCGAGCGGGACGAAGCCGTCCCCGTCGCCGAGCAGCGGCCGTCCCTCGACGGTCCGGGCGAGCCTGGTCGTCTCTGCGCCGCCTGTCCCCGACGCCGAACCCGATGTGTCCCCCGTCATCACTCCTCCCGGTCCGTCCAGAAGTCGAAGCCGCGCCCCGGGGCGAACACGTCGAGGCCGACCGCGCGCTCGTCGGTCCGGTTCTCGACGCGGTGCGACTCCCACGCGTCGAGGTGCACCGAGTCGTACTGTTCCAACGCGACGGTCTCTTCCTCCGTGTGGACGACGAGCTCGCCCTCCAGACAGACGCACACCTGCTCGTTCTCGTGGTCGTGCATCGGCGAGGAGTGGCCCGCCGGCTTCTCGAACCACTCGAAGGAGAACCGGTCGCTGCCCGCCAGCGCGGCGCGCGCCCACCCGTCGTCCGGCTCGTACGTCTCCGCGTCGTCGAACGCGACGTGTTCCATGGGTCGTCCGTGGGCGCCCCGGATCAAATCGGTTCGGGTCGCGGCGGGACGGGCGGCTGGACGGGGCCCGCGGTTGATCCCGGCTCCCTACACCGCCGTCCCGACCAGCTCGATCAGGAGGGTCAGCGACGCGACCGACGCGACCGTCGTGACGAACACGTTCAGCGAGGCGAACTCGGCGTCGCCGCCGAGTTCGGTCGCGAACACGTACGTCGACACCGCCGTCGGCGTCCCGAGCATCACGACACCGGCGGTGAACGTCGCGGCGTTGACGCCGAGCAGCGAGAGGACGCCCCACGCGATGGCGGGCATACACGCCACCTTGAGCGCGACCACCGAGGCGGTCGCTCCGCGGTCGATCGTCGAGGAGTCGACCTGCAGGGTGGCGCCGACGCACAACAGCGCGAGCGGGAGCGCCAGCGACCCCACCCAGTCGAGGGCGGTCGCGGCCGCGGTCGGGACGCCGAGCTGGAACCCCCCGATCGCCATGCCGGCGACGAGCGCGATGAGGACGGGGTTGCCCGCGAGCGACTTGAGGTGTCGTCCCAGCGCGCCATCGGCGTTCGTCCCGTTCATCGACACCAACAGGATCACCGTCAGCGGCACCTGCACCAGCGCGCCGATCCCCAGGATGACGCTCGCGATCGCGGTCACCTCGGCGTCGAACGTCACGGCGACGAGCGGGACGCCGAGGTAGCCCAGGTTGGAGTGGTACGACTGGACGACCGCGACGCTGCGGCGGGCCGTCGGCGACCGGTTCCGGTGGACGACGGACGCGACGAGCGCGGTCCCGAGCAGCGCGGCGACGACGCCGACGAACAGCTCCCACGAGACCACGTCGCCGATCGACTGGTCGTAGGTCGCGACGAACACGAGCGCCGGGAGCGCGACGTAGTACGCGGTCTGGTTGAGCAGCTCCGTGCGGTCCGCGTCGAGGACGCCGACGCGCCGGAGTCCCGTTCCCGTGAGCAGCAGCGCGAGCAGCCCCGAGAGCCGGACGAGGACCTCCATCTACGCTGACCGTGGCGATCCCGCCGGTTGACGGTTGCGAAAGCGGGCGGGCGCGGGACGAGAAAGCGACGCGACGGCTACGGAAAATGACCCGCCGGCTACAGAAAGCGACGCGACGGCTACAGGTTCGAGCTCCCGCCCCCGCCGTCGATGACGATCGCCTGCCCGTTCACGTACCCGGACTTGGGCGAGGAGAGGAACGCGACGGTGTTCCCGAGCTCGATCGGGTCGCCGATGCGGTCGAGGGGGTTGTCCACCCAGTCGGCGAGCCCCTCCTCGTAGGAGTCGTACTCGCCGCGCTCGATCGCCTGATCGATCAGCTCCCGGATCCGGCTCGTCTCGTGGGAGCCGGGGAGCACCGCGTTCGCGCGCACGTCCGGGCCGAGCTCTTTCGAGAGCGTCTTCTCTAACCCGACGACGCTCATCCGCACCGAGTTCGAGAGCACCAGCCCGTCGATCGCCTCCTTCACCGACCGCGAGGCGACGGTGACGATGGTGCCGCCGTCGCCGTCGGCGAGGGGCTCGGCGCACTTCCGCGCGAGCCGGACGACGCTCATCACGAGCAGCTCGTACGCCTCCTCCCAGTCCTCGTCGTCGGTGTCGAGGAACGCGCCCGACGGCGGTCCCCCCGCGGACGTGACGAGGTGGTCGAGCCGGCCGAACTCGTCGAGCGTCGTCTCGACCAGCCGGTCGAGGTCGTCCGGGTCCGTGATGTCGCCCTCGACGGCGACGACGCTGGCGTCGCCGGCCGCCTCCGCTTCCAGGTCCGCCTTCGCCTCGGCGAGGCGGTCGGCGTCGCGGCCGTTGATGACCACGTTCGCGCCCTCGCGGACGAGCGCTTTGGCGGACGCGAAGCCGAGGCCGCTGCTCGATGCCGTCGTCAGCGCGACGTTCCCCTCGATGTCGAGATCCATACGGGTTCGATCGGCGCGACGTGGTTTAACCGTTGGCGACTCGGCTTGCGTCGCCGGCGAGAGCACCGTCGGGCGTCGCCGGCGGGATGTCGCCGACTCCCGCCCTGTCCGCCGGGAGGCTCATTACCCGCCCGTCCGAGTCGGGTGGCATGGACGCGACACGGCGACCGACTCCGGAGGTGCTCCCGCGTGGTCGGTGAGGCGCGCGACTCCGAGGGCGACGCGGGACCGCTCGACGGGCTCACCGTGCTCGACGCCTCGCGGGTGCTGGTGGGGCCGTTCTGCACCATGCAGCTCGGCGACCTCGGCGCCGAGGTGATCAAGGTCGAACGGCCGGGCGAGGGCGACCAGACGCGGACGTGGCGCCCGCCGGCCTTCGGCGAGGGCGACGACGCGCAGAGCGCCTACTACGCCAGCGTCAACCGCAACAAGCGCTCCGTCGAGCTGAACCTCGCGAGCGACGCGGGGCGGGCGGTGTTCCGCGACCTCGCCTGCGAGGCCGACGTGATCGTCGAGAACTTCCGGGTCGGCAAGATGGCCGACTGGGGCCTCGACTACCCGGACCTCGTCGAGGAGAACCCCGGACTGATCTACTGCGCGATCTCCGGGTACGGCGAGTGGGGGCCGGACCGCGACGAGCCCGCGTACGACATCATGATGCAGGCGCGCGGCGGCTTCATGTCGATCACGGGCGAGGAGGGCGGCGCGCCGGTCAGGATCGGGGTCGCGCTCGCCGACGTCGGCGCCGGGATGTACGCGACGCAGGCGATCCTCGCGGCGCTCTTGGAGCGCGAACTCGGCGACGGCGCGGGTCAGAAGATCGACGTGAGCCTGCTCGACGGACAGGCCGCGTGGACCAGCTACATGGCGGCGAACTACTTCGCGAGCGGCGAGCCGCCGGGACGGATGGGGAGCAAACACCCGAACATCACCCCGTATCAGGCGTTCGAGACGCGGGACGGGTACGTCGTCGTCGCCTGCGCGTCCGACGCGTTCTGGCCGCGGCTCTGCGAGGCGCTCGACCGGCCCGACCTGCTGGCCGACGAGCGGTTCGAGACCAACGAGAAGCGCGTGCGCAACCGGGACGCGCTCGACCCCGCGCTCGACGCCGCGTTCGCGGAGCTGACGACGGCGGAGGCCCTCGACCGGCTCGGCGAGCACGGTGTCCCCGCGAGTCCCGTCCGCGACATGGCCGAGGTGTTCGACGACCCGCAGCTGGCCGCGCGGGGGATGGTCGCCGAGTTCGACCACCCGACCGCCGGACCGATGCGAGTCCCGGGCTCGCCGATGCACTTCTCGCGGACGCCGACGACGGCTCGGCGGCATCCTCCCTCGCTGGGCGAGCACACGGAGGCCGTCCTCAGAGAGTACGGCTACGGCGACGGCGACCTCGCCGAGTTGAAAAATCGGGGCGCGATTCCGGACCGCTGACCGGTGGCCGAGCGCTCGGTCGTCCGATTGTCGGGCGCCGGGATTAGTCGTCGTCGTCGGGCGCCGGGATTAGTCGTCGGGCGCCGGGATTAGTCGTCGGGCGCCGGGATTAGTCGTCGGGCGCCGGGATTAGTCGTCGTCGTTGCCCTCGGCCGTGATCGGGTCGTTCTCGTCCTCGGTGAAGCCGGCCGACTCCTCCTGCCGCTTGCGCGCCTCGGGGTCGAACTCGGCCTCGATGTCCTGGTACCGCGGGACGAAGGAGAGCTCGTGGTGGCTCTCGGTCTCGTGGCCGATGTACCGCTCTTCGAGGTCGAACTGCGCCTCCTCGTCGTTCTGCGCGATGTTCTCGAAGTCCTCGTAGGCGGCGTGCGCGCCCGAGTGGAGCCCGTACAGCGTGATGAAGATGTACTGGTAGCCCAGGTCACCGAGCTCCTCGAACGTGAGCGGGTCCTCCTCGGCGCCCCACTCGAACGAGGAGGAGTAGTTGAACGCCAGGTCCAGGTCGGGGTGGGTCTCGTGGATCGTCTCGGCGTACTCGACCGCGTCCTCGCGCGACGGGTCGGGCATCTCGGGCCAGACGAGGTCGACGCCGGCGTCGGCGTAGATCCGGCCGCGTTCGAGGTGCTCCTCCCAGTCGCCGTTGGCGGAGCCGTACGCGTCGGTGCGAGCGATGATGACGGTGTCCTCGCTCTGCTTGGCGTCGACCGCGGCCTCGAACCGCGAGCGCGCCTCCTCGCGGGAGACGATCTGCTTGCCCGCGATGTGGCCGCAGCGCTTCGGCGAGGTCTGGTCCTCGATGTGGATCGCGGCGACGCCGGCCTTCTCGTACTCGCGGACCGCGCGCCGGACGTTGTGGACGCCGCCGTAGCCGGTGTCGCAGTCGGCGATGACGGGCAGGTTCGTCGCCTCGACCATGCGCTTGGCGTTCTCGACCATCTCGCTCATGGTGACCATCTCCAGGTCGGGGAAGCCGAACTGGCCGAGGACGGTCGAGTAACCGCTCATGTAGGCCGCGTCGAGCCCGGCCATCTCGGCGAGGCGGGCGTCGAGCGCGTGGTAGATCCCCGGCGCGAACGTGTAGTCCTGCTCCTCGAACAGCTCGCGGAGCCGGCGGCCGGCCGGGTTGTCGATATCTCTCGTGAAGACGTCGTCGTCGAGTTCGTTGGGATGCATTGATGTCACTCCGTGGTCGCGTCGTCGGTGAGTTGCTCGGTCCGCTCGGTCCGGTCAGTCGCGCGCCGCGTGAACGTCGTCGAGTCCGGTCGCGGTCCGCGCCCGGTCCCCGCCATGGGGACGGCGCTCATCGCGACCCCCCGTCGGTCCGCGGGCGACGCGTCGGTCGTAGGTCGGGGACCAGCGGCGCGTCCCGCTCGCCCTCGGCCGGCGGCGGACTCGGGCGCCGAGGCGTGTCGGTCGCGGTCGACCCGTCGGTCGTCGGACGTGTCGTCGGGACGATCGGGGCGCCCGCCTCTTCGGTGATCGGCGTGCGCCCGGGGATCGTCCGGGGAGAAGGATCGGCGCGGCGTCGATCGGTCTGCGTTCGATCGGTCGACGTTCGGTCGCTCTGCGTTCGATCAGCCGTTCGGGTCGTCCGGTTCGTCGGGTCGTCGGTGGGTGTGGTGTCGTCAGGTGTCGTCATCGGGTCGTGTGGGAGGTTGCGGCGGTCGTATAGTGATCGTGCTGTCGACGCGTCGGGGTGCTGCGTGTCCGCGTACGGATACTGTCATTGCACTCGGTAGGTGCGGGAGGTAGGTAATAAACATAATGATTGATAATGATAATATTCGTTAATGTGTATTACCCCTTTAATTGGCTCTTGGTAACGGGACACAATCCGCGTGCGGGAGACCGGAAAGCGACCCTGTGCCGGCGGGACCGATCCCTTATAATCCGTTCCGATACGATCCACCGATATCGTGAACGAGCGAGACGCGCTCCGGGCGCTCGCGGCCGACCTCCCGCACGCGGGCGACGACGCCGCGGTCGTGGACGGCACCGTGATCACGACCGACATGCTCCACGAGCGGACCGATTTCCCGCCCGGGACGACGCGATACACCGCCGGGTGGCGCGCGGTCGGCGCGTCGCTCTCGGACGTGGCGGCGATGGGGGCGAAGGCGACCGCGGCGGTCGCGGTGTACGCCGACGCC
Source organism: Halorubrum saccharovorum DSM 1137 (assembly GCF_000337915.1). Classification (GTDB taxonomy): domain Archaea; phylum Halobacteriota; class Halobacteria; order Halobacteriales; family Haloferacaceae; genus Halorubrum; species Halorubrum saccharovorum. The sequence continues at coordinate 47,922 of NZ_AOJE01000012.1, read as the reverse complement.
GCCTTCGACGACGAGAAACTCGACCGCTTCGTCGAAGGCGCGGTCGACGTCTGCGAGGCGGTCGACGCCGAGTACGTCGGCGGCGACCTCGACACCCACGACGAGTTCACCACGGCCTCGACCGCGATCGGCGACGCGTCCGACGCGGGCGTCGTCACGCGGGCGGGTGCGCGCCCCGGCGACGCGCTCTGCGTCACCGGCGAGTGGGGGCGGTCCGCGGCCGCGCTCCGGCTGTTCGAGCGGGGTGACGGGGGCGACGACGCGGTCGAGCGCGCCAACGGCCTCTTCCGGTTCACGCCCAGGGTCGCCGACGGGCTGGCGCTCGCGGACCGGGCGACCGCGATGATGGACTCCTCCGACGGGATCGCGCGCTCGCTCCACCAGCTCGCCGAGGCGAGCGAGGTCGGCTTCGAGCTGGACCCCGACCGCCTCCCGGTTCACCCCGCGGTCGACGCGGTCGCGGAGGGGCCGGCCGAGCGCTTCGAGCTGGCCGCGCACTTCGGCGAGGACTTCGAGCTCGTCTGCGCCGTCCCCGAGGAGGCGGTCGAGCCCGCCCGCGAGGCCTGTCCGGCCGGGCTGACCCGCGTGGGACGCGTCGTCGACGCCGCGGACGGGGTCACCGCCGACGGCGACCCGCTCCCCGACCGCGGGTACACGCACGGGTAGGGGTCGGACGGGAGGCGGTGGGACCCCTCAGTAGTGCCAGGGGTAGTCGCGAAATTCGGGCTCCCGCTTCTCTAAGAAGGCGTCGCGACCCTCCTGCGCCTCGTCGGTCATGTACGCTAGGCGGGTCGCCTCGCCCGCGAACACCTGCTGGCCGACCATCCCGTCGTCGGTCATGTTGAAGGCGTACTTCAGCATCCGCATCGCGGTCGGCGACTTCTTCGTCATCTCGTCGGCCCACTCGATCGCGACCTCTTCCAGCTCCGCGTGCGGGATCGCCTCGTTGACCATCCCCATGTCCGCGGCCTCCTCGGCGGAGTAGGTCTTCCCGCGGAAGAACACTTCGCGGGCCTTCTTCTGGCCGATCTGCTTCGCGAGGTAGGCGGAGCCGAACCCGCCGTCGAAGGAGGCCACGTCGGGGTCGGTCTGGAGAAACTTCCCGTGCTCCTCGCTGGCGAGGGTCAGATCGCAGACCACGTGCAGCGAGTGGCCGCCGCCGACCGCCCACCCCGGCACGACCGCGACCACGGGCTTGGGCATGAACCGGATCAGCCGCTGGACTTCGAGGATGTGGAGCCGACCCGCCCGGGCCTCCTTGACGAGCGGGTCGTCCTCGTCGCCCGCCTCGTCGCCGTCGCGGTACTCGTAGCCGGAGCCGCCGCGCACCGACTGGTCGCCGCCCGAGCAGAACGCCCAGCCGCCGTCATCGGGTGAGGGCCCGTTGCCCGTGAGCAGCACGCAGCCCACGTCCGCCTGCTTGCGCGCGTGGTCGAGCGCGGCGTACAGCTCGTCGACGGTGCCGGGCCGGAACGCGTTCCGGACCTCGGGGCGGTCGAACGCGATCCGGACGACCGGCACGTCGACGCCGCGGTGATAGGTGATGTCGTCGAACTCGTCCGTGACCGGTTCCCACGCGTCGGGGTCGAAGATCTCCGAGACCATACGCGCGTGTTGGCGGGCGGCCTCATAAACGACGGCGAGTCGGCGGCGGGCTGGTTGCGAGTCAGCGAGCAATCGAGATCCCCCGGCGATCGCACCGGCCGAACAAGCAATTATTGCGTTGAACACGGACGATGCTCTGAATGGGTAACGCTCCGTACAACGGTTACATGCGCATATATCGGGGGATCAGGCCTGTGTCGGTCGTCACCGGTACGTGCTCCAGTTGCTGGTGACGCGGGTGTATTCCGCGTACGACGCCTGTAGCTAATATGTACGAGCGAAGCGCAGGAGCCTCGCGGCGGTCCTTTCTCGCGGCCGCCGGCGGTGCTGCCACCGTCGGTCTCGCCGGCTGTCTCGACGGCGGCGACGGCGGCGACGGACTCGACGAACTGACGGTCGCGCACATGCCCATCTACCCCGACCTCCAGTGGTACGTGATGGAGGGCGAGGGGTACTTTTCGGAGATCGACGCCGAAATAAACGGCAGAGAGTTCACCGACGGTCCGGCGATCGTCCAGGCGTTCGCCGGCGGCGACATCGACGTCGCCATGTTCGGGATCGTGCCGGCGATGATCGTGATCGACAACGGCATCCCCGCACGGGTGACCGCGGCGAACATCCGCGAGCCGATGGGAATCATGGCCGAGTCCTCGTTCCACGACACCTTCGAGGAACACGGCGCGGACGCGTTCGCGATGTGGGAAGAAGAGCGGGGGCGTCCCTTCCGGTTCGGCACGTTCCCGCAGGGAAGCGTCCCCGACGTGCTGCTCCGCTATTGGCTCCGGGAGACCGGCGTCGACCCCGAGGCGAACGACAGCATCGAGATCCGAGAGATAAACGGCGCCAACGCCGTCTGGCAGGCGATCAACGGCGGCGACATCGACGGGACCTCCATCATGGAGCCGGTGCCGACGATCGCGCAGGAGGAGGGGTCGTCCGTCACGATGCTCCGGACGGCCGCCGAGATCCTCCCCGGTCAGCCGGCCGCGGTGACGCTGATGAGCGACGCGGTCCGGGACTCCCCGCTCGCGGCGCAGTTCCTCGAACAGCACGTCCGCGCGACCGAGTTCATCGGCGAGAGCCCGGACGCGACGGCCCAGCACGTCGAGTCGGGGATCGGGATGCCCGCCGACCGGGCGCGGACGGCGCTCGACTCGCCGCTGTCGAACTTCGTCACCGACCCCGCGTCCATCAGCGAGGCGACGCCGGTGTTCTCGGAGTTCGCGGCGAGCAACGGTCAGATCAGCGAACAGCTCACGAACGACCGGATCTTCGACTTCGACGTCTACGACTCGCTCTGATGGCCACCGACACCGGACGGGAGTTCGACGGAAGCGGACTGCAGGCGGGCCTCGGCCTCGACGACCCGCGGCGGCTGCTCCGGGGCTTCGCGGGGCTGGTCGGCTTCGTCGTGCTCTGGTACCTCGTCTCGCTCACGCAGCCGCCGATCGTGTTGCCGTCGCCGGTCGCGGTCGCGGCGGAGTTCCGCGGCCAGTTCCTCTCGGGGACGATGCCCGAGGCGCTGGCGTCGAGCATTCGGCACTGGGTCCCCGGGACGATCGCCGGCACGGGGCTCGGCGTGGGCGCCGGCGTCGCGCTCGCGTGGAGCGGCCTGCTCGACGACGTGACGGCCCCGCTGGTGCGGGTGCTCCGCCCCGTACCGCCGCTGGCGCTGATCGGGTTCGCGATCGCGTGGTTCGGCCTCAACCACGCCGGCGCGGCGTTCATCATCGCCGTCGGCGGGTTCTGGATCAACTTCTACGCGAGCTACGGCGCCGTCGAGGAGGTCTCCGACGACCTGATCGACGTGGGGCGGACGCTGGGCGTGCGCGGCGACCTCGACATGGTTCGGTCGGTCGTGCTTCCGGCGTCGTTGCCGGGGATCTTAACCGGGATCCGCACCGGACTCGGCCGGTGTTGGATGCTCGTGATCGCCGCCGAGATATTCTCCGTGCCGGGCATCGGTCGCGAGATTCTGCGCGCGAGTAACAACCTCCGCGTCGACCGGGCGATCGCGTACATCCTCGTGTTGAGCCTGATGTACCTCCTCGTCGACGTGGCGTTCCGCGCGGTCCAACGGCGGGTGTTAGCATGGCAGGCGTGAACCGCGGACCCGCGTCGGGGGACGAACTGGGAGACGATCCCGCCGGCGTCGTCGTCGACGCGGTCGGCAAGACGTACGACGACGGCGGCACCCCGGTCCGAGCGCTCGACGACGTGTCGTTCGCGGTCGAGTCGGGCGAGTTCGTCTGCGTCGTCGGCCCGTCCGGCTGCGGGAAGACGACGCTGTTCCGGATCATCGCCGGGCTCACCGAGGCCACGGACGGGGAGATCAGGGTCGCCGGCTCTCCCGTCACCGGCCCCACGACCGACATGGGCGTGGTCTTCCAGGAGTACCACCTGTTCCCGTGGCTCACCGTCGAGGAGAACGTCGGGTTCGGACTCGAACGGACCGACCGGTCCGCGGCCGAGCGCGAGCGGCGGGTCGACGAGATGCTCGATCTCGTCGGGCTCACCGAGTTCCGGGATTCGTACCCGAAGTCGCTCTCGGGCGGGATGAAACAGCGCGTCGCCATCGCGCGGTCGCTCGCGGTCGACCCCGAGCTCCTCTTGATGGACGAGCCGTTCGGCGCGGTCGACGCTCAGACCCGAGAGATGCTGCAGCGCGAGCTGCTCGACGTGTGGGCGTCGACCGGCAAGACCGCCCTGTTCGTCACTCACGACGTGGCCGAGGCGGTGACGCTCGCCGACCGGATCGTGGTGATGGCGTCCGAGCCCGGGCGCATCGCCGAAATCGTCGACGTCGACGTGTCGCGTCCGCGAGAGCGCGGCGACCCCGCCTTCGGGGAGCACGTCGCTCGCGTGCGGGATCTGATCGGCGCGCGGCCCTGAGGACAGTCGGCGCTCCCGTCTCCGCTCACTCCGTCTCTTCGTCGCCGTCGTCGCCGTCGTCGACGGCGGCGGCCAGCTCGTTGATGTGCGTTCGGAGCACCGATACCGTCGCGTCGGCGTCCGCGTACCCCTGGTCGTAGCTGTCCAGCGTGGACTCGGCCTCGTCGAGGAAGTGTTCGACCGCGACCCCAAGCGACTCGTCGCTCATGGCCGCCGGTTCGACCGCCGGGGGGTTATACCTCTCGGCGTCTCGCCGCGCGCGGTTCCGGTGGTATCGGTTCGGTCCGTTCCGGAGCTCCGGTCAGCGACGCCGCAGCGCGTAGGCCGCGTAGCCGACGGCGCCGAGCAGGCCGGCCGACAGCAGGCTCCCGAACACCGCCGGCGAGGCCCTGACGAACTCGCCGAACGGGTCGGTCAGCGCGAGCACGCCGACGATGAGCGCGAGGGAGATGAGGATGCCCACCGCGCCGAACGCCTTGAACGCCGCGTCGAGATCCAGTCCGCGCGATCCGGGTCCGGTGGAATGGCTCATACGCCCCCGTAGGGGTTCGAGGTATAAATGGACAGGACGGCGTTCTCACGGCGGGGGAACGCGACTGGCGGGTCCGTCGCGGACCGAGGCGTTAGTTCCCGTCCCCGCTCTCGGGGTGCCCCTCGACGATGGCGACGCCGGAGGAGGCGCCGATCCGGACCGCGCCGGCGTCGAACATCTCCATCGCCTCTTCGTAGGATCCGACGCCGCCGGACGCCTTCACCGGGAGGTACTCGCTCATCAGCTCCACGTCGGGGACCGTGGCGCCGCCGTCGGCGAACCCCGTGGAGGTCTTCACCATGTCGGCGTCGGCGTCGACCGCGGCCTCGCAGGCGCGGCGCTTCTCGTCGCCGGTCAGAAGGGCGGTCTCGATGATCACTTTCACCGGGACCGGCACCGCGGCGACCACGTCCGAGATCTCGGCGGCGACGGCGTCGTCCTCGCCCGCCTTGAGCCGGCCGACGTTGATCACGAGGTCGATCTCGTCGGCGCCGGCGTCCCACGCGGCGACCGCCTCGTCGCGCTTCGTCCCGGGTGCGTGCTGGCCGTGCGGGAACCCGATCACGGTCGCGATCGTCTCCGGGGCGTTCTCGTAGTCGGCCGCCTCCGGGAGGTAACAGGGCGGGATGCAGGCGTTCATCCCGTGGTCGGCGGCCCCGTCGAGCACCGTCTCCACGTCACCCCACGTCGTCTCCGGCCCGAGCACGGTGTGGTCGATGCTGGCGGCGAACTCGTCGCGGTCCATGCGCTCACGGTCGGGGTGGCGGGTAAAAGACGTACTGGGTCAGGGTCGGAAACGACGCCGCCCCGGACCGCCGAACGGTTGGATTCAAGTCCGCCGGAGGGGAACCCGGTGGTATGCAACCGGGAGATCGCGTCCGCGTCGACCGCGGGGACGTCACGAACGAGGGCGTACTGCTCCCCTCGACGACTCGCGACCACCTCGTCGTCAAGCTCGACGGGGGGTACAACGTCGGTATCGACCGCGACGAGGCCGACGTCGAAGTGCTCGAATCCGGCGCCCGCGACGTTGACGACGGCGCCGACGCGGGCGGCGGCGAGGCCTCCGAGATCACCTTCGACGAGGACCTCCCGACGGTCTCGCTCATCTCCACCGGCGGGACCATCGCCTCCACCGTCGACTACCGGACCGGCGCGGTCACCGCCCAGTTCGACGCCGAGGACGTGCTCCGGGCGGTTCCCGACCTGGCCGGGCGCGCGAACTACCGCGGGCGCGTCGTCGCCAACATCCTCTCGGAGAACATGGAGCCGGCCATCTGGCGGGAGCTCGCCGAGGCCGTGCGCGAGGAGATCGAGGCCGGCGCCGACGGCGTCGTCGTGATGCATGGCACCGACACGATGCAGTACTCCGCCTCCGCGCTCTCCTTCATGCTCGACTCGCCGGTCCCGATCGTGTTCACCGGGAGCCAGCGCTCGGCCGACCGCCCCTCCTCCGACAACGTGATGAACGCGGTGTGCGCGGTCGAGGCCGCGAAGGCCGACCACGCCGAGACGCTGGTCTGCATGCACGCGAGCCCCTCCGACGACGCCTGCGCGCTCCACCGCGGCACCCGCGTCCGGAAGAACCACACCTCCCGCCGCGACGCCTTCGAGACGGTCGGCGCCGAGCCCCTCGGTCGGATCGACTACGAGGCCGCAGCCGAGGCGGGCGCCGACGGCGACGCCGCGGACGACGCGATCGACTGGGTCCGCGAGCCGCTTCCGCGAGGACGCGAATCGGGCGGTGGCGACGGGGAGGGCGACGCCGACGAGTCCGACGTCTCCCTCGATCCGGACCTCGACGGCGACGTCGAACTCGTCAAGTTCACGCCCGGCATGGACCCGGCCGCGTGGGACTACCTCGACGACAAGGACGGCGTCGTCATCGAGGGGACCGGGCTCGGCCACGTCCACACCGACCTCATCCCGCGGATCGAGGCGCTGGTCGAGAGCGGCACCGTCGTCGCGATGACGAGCCAGTGTCTCGCGGGCCGCGTCTGCGACCGGGTGTACGACACCGGCCGCGACCTGCTCGACGCGGGCGTCGTCGAGGCGGGCGACACGCTCCCCGGCACCGCGAAGGTGAAGCTGATGTGGGCGCTCGCGAACCTGTCCGACCCCGCCGAGGCGATGGGCCGCGACCTCGCCGGCGAGCTGACCGAGGAGTCGCAGCCCTGGCGATGACGGGGGACGCGGGGGAGTCGACGCCGGCCTCAGACTCGGCGTCCGTCCCCGTCGTCCGCGAGGCCCGCCCCGCCGACGCCGACGCGGTCGCCGCGTTCGCGCGCGACACGTGGGGCCAGCGCCACGACGACTACGTCCCGCGCGTGTTCCCGGAGTGGGCCGCCTCCGACGACTCCGACAGCGGCACCTTCGTCGCGACGCTCTCGCCAGCGGCGGTCGCCGAGAGCGACGCGGTCGCGGGACGCGACGACCGCGACCCGGGCGACACTCTCGTCGAGGGCGACGGCGCGGGCGCGGCCGCCCCGGGCGAGCCGGAGGCGGTCGTCGGCTGCATCCAAGGCGTCCTGCTCACCGAGTGGGAGGCGTGGGGGCAGGGGATCCGCGTCGACCCGGCGGCCCGCGGGGCCGGGGTCGGCACCGCGCTCTCGGAGGCCGCGCTCGACTGGGCCCGCGACCGCGGCGCGGCGGTGTGTCGAAACATGGTATTCAAGAGGGGGTGGTGTTGTAAACACAGCAAAACACACCCTACCCTCCCGCCGTCGACAATACTGACGATGGTAGCCAGTTACGTAGGTTATATGGGGTCGGTAGCAGACCGCAACACGTCTAGATATATCCACCCACATATAGCGACCGCCCGAACACCACCGTTCTATTTATTTTAAAAATCTCAGAATGAGTCTATTTCTTTGGCGGCTCGGCGACAGCTACCGCAGTGTCGTCCGCGCACTTTCCCGCAAACTACAGCTACGGCTATTGAGTATTATAACGAAAGTGAAAAAAGACCGCTAACGACTTACGACCTTGACCGTATCTGACTCAGATACAGCCTGTTTATTTACACTTGCTCCACCACTAGGGCGGTTGATTTCACCATACTGACGGCGGAAGGATTGCTCGGATTCGTCCGTTGTCGCCCCCGCCAGCAACCCCACGGACTTGAGCGTATCAGAGACGCTAGTTTCGTCCGTTTCCAACACGTCGCTAATCTCGCTAATACTCAGACCTTCGACATAAAGAGCCGACAGTAGCAGAACGTTATTAGTCTCTACTATGCTGTCGGGGATTTTATAGCCCAGAATCTCGCTAATTACTTTGCGAGTCTCGGGCGGTTCACGGGCGTTAGCAAACAATTCCTGCGATTCAAGCCCATGTAACTCACTAGCACGCTCTAGACTATCAATCCACTTTCGAAGCATACCCTCCGTTCGGGCACCTGTAAGTTCTTTGACAGCATCTGACCACGACCCTACTAATTCGTGACTCAGTAGCTCACGAAGGAACGACCCATGTTGCGGATTAGCAAGGTCTTCCCTATCAGGATACTGCGAATACGATTCTCCGACTAGACAGCTACCCTCCTGATAACCGAGGGTATCCTCCACGAGGGTATTCCCGATTCTGTCGTCACGGTCTTCGAGGCGGTCACCCCCACGGTCACGGCACTGCGCCACTACATCTTTACTGATATTCATGTGTCACCTCCGTATGCCTCACTTGGAACAAGGGCAAGGACGTTCCCGTTCTCAATGTTAAGTAGGATGCTATTGTCGGAAATCTGAATGTCGGCAGTGTCGTTGTTTGATTCATAAGAAAACTGAGCAACTACGTAGGTCTGTGGTGACTCACTGGAAGGGTAGACGGCAGTGAAATACTCCCCATCATATTCGTTCCGCCCGCTTTTAACCGTCTCTACTTTGTCTAGAACGTCTATCCGTCGCTCTACAATCGTTAAATCAGTCATCGATATGCTCCGCTTCAAACACATCGATAAGTGTCGTAAGCACCAATTCGGCGTTATCTCGTCTACAGTGGGGTTTAATATCGTAGTGACCTATCTCAATACCCAGATTCGCTAGACGGGCGTACTGTTCTGAGTCGATTGGCACCGTAGTTGTCCGACGTGAAGGGGATATATCCGTCATTAGAGAACTACACCCCCGTTATCCGAGCCGCCACTGTCGTCTGCCATGAGATTTCGACAAGCCCGTTCAATGACGACGCCTCTCGGAACTTCCTCATCGAATAACGATTCCTTGGTCATATCAACAATATTCTTTTCTTGGTCTGAAAGCCTAACCCGATTGTCACGAACCATTGTTATGAGTATAAAGTGAGAGAAAAGACAGTGACCCTTAGAGGCGTACATTAAGAGATGAGAGCGCCGTTTCAGATACAGACAGACGACAAAACCCGCTTTTTGAAGTACCTGACTGTACGCCTTCGAGGTTCACTGACCCCTCATGTAAGTAGAAGTTGTAGTAAATTTCAGTCGGTCTAGTCGGTCAATACGTCCATATCGATTTCAGTCAATGGTGTTACTAGCAAGTGCGAAATTATTAATAATCTCCCGAGGCATATTAATAACTTGGTATAGCCGTCGCTTGTGCGCACGCGATACACAACCGCCAAGTTCCAGAAATATTATTAGGGCCTAAAAACGCCACAATTACAATTAGGAGGGGTTGAGAACGGTCGACAAAACCCGACAGTATTGTACGAACTACGAACGACCGTTAATATTGGCGGGCTTGAAGGCTGTATGAGCCTCACACCCTTTACTTCCCCGACTATTGATGTGAAACGACAACGACCGAGCCGATTCATAGTTCTTTTCACAGAAATCGACTGGACAGTGCCACGGGTTTTTTCGTTCTACGTCGGGAATGTCGAATTGGGTCACAATTATTATTAGGAACCCCACAAACTTAAACGTGTCGGTTGGTTGATACGTGGATGGTGACGGCTAGGAGATCTCATCCACATAGCCCCGACACTGCGGTACGTAGGTAGCTACCGATAGGGAAACACAACCTACGTGAATTACTCATGGTTATATTCTCCCCTCACGGTCTTTGCCCTCGACTTAGGCCGAGTAGCCTAGAAATAAGGGATGTAAACACAGACTGGATGAAAGCCATAGTTTACTATGGCTTGAAGGAAGGCTGTGTTGAAGACCGCATTTCCACTTACCTGCTGTTATTACTTACGTTAATATACAGCATAAATTACGCACGCGTAAGGAGCCGCCGATAAACGTGGATACGCTCAGACCGTCACAATCGGCTCACAATCGATCTTTGAGCGAAGATGATGGAAACCCACTTGGAAGGAAATCAAATAGATTCTAAGGCGACTGTGCGGCTCTCAGAGCATTCTGGTTGCGACTTGTTCGGTGGCTATCAGACTTGCCGTTCTTATCTGAGTCGTGACTTCCGAGATTATTACCGCCTGTAATCTTCTCAGCGGCTCGTCAGTAGATTTCTTGAGTCTGTAAGGGGTTTTGGTCGTGTTGTGGTAAAAATCGATTCTAAGCCGACTGTGCGGCTCTCAGAGAATCTACCAATTCTTACGATTCTTATCGATTAATTCGTCACTATCAGCGTTGATGTAACCTTTTGTGGTATCCACGGAACTATGCCCTAACCACTGTTTTAATGTGTAGATATCGGTTCCCGCTTCCCACCGCCTTGTAGCTCCCGACCGCCGTAGTGAATGGCCAGTAACGCGGTGAATCTCTTGCTCCACGGCGTTCGTAAACAGTACTTCTTGCAAATTGGCAGACTCGGCGGCGTTGTGGATTATTCGACCAATATGGAACGGTGATAAATGTTCCCGTTCGTTACTTAAGAAAAGATACTCTGAGTCGGGGGCTAATGCGTAAGCGTCTCTGTCTACCTCAAGCCACGGTCTGAGATAATTATCTAAGTCCCTTGTGTATGGAACGCGGCGTTTATTCCCGTTCTTAGCCACCTCAGACCGAATTGTGATTATTCTGTCGTCACGGTTTATGTCGCTGACTTTCAGGTAAGCCGCTTCTTTTCGACGTAGCATACCGTGATACATAACCTCAATAATCGCGGCGTTTCTAGTCACGGGAGAGGTAGCATTTTTTACAAGTTTCTCTACCTCATCGGTCGTTAACTTATCTTCATAATCTTTCCCCTCAAGAGATTTAGCCCGCTTTGTTCCGTCATTTTCCATGTCGGGGATCGTGGCTTTGCTAGCGGGGTTTTCCCAATTGAGAGGGTCGCTGTTTGATTCTCTCCGTGGGTCTGGAATACCTCTCCCACCGTCTGCAAGCTTTTCTGCCTCATCATAGAACACTGCGAGGGCGGAAATGTACACGTTCACTGTCTTATACGCATAATCTAAGTCGTCTGCTAGGTGCGATAGGAAATCTTCTATGTCAACCACTGTCGCGGCAAAGGGGTTGTTGATAGGTGCGTCGTCAGTGTCGCACCACTTGGCAAAGACTCGAATGTTTCCAGCATATCGATTTGCAGTGGAATCAGTCTTCCGTGAATGAACTTTGTCTATTACTTTCTCCACGTCTTTTGCGTGTTTGCAGTAATCTAGAGACATGCTTATTCCTCCTTGAAGTAGAGGGGGTTGCGACGTTTGACAGCCTTTCTCGCACCTTCAATGGGTATCTCCCTCCCGTTCCATGTGGCGGTAACAGTGCCGTCGTCTCCCGCTTCCCCTAGGTCTTTGAATGGCAGTCTCTTTACGGCGGGGTGACTTTCTGCTAGTTGGCCGAGCGCAACACTAGCAGTATCTACGTCTATATCCGTCCGTGCAGAGACAGCTTGTGCCGTTGTTGCTTGTGTAGGACCTACTGGAAGGTCGGCATAGACAGTGGTGATTGTCTCATCGGAGAGGGTTGTTTCACTAGCATACATGGCCGTTGTCGCTTCATCGATATCCTCACTAAGCCCTCCTACCTCCCCCTCAAGAGATTCAAGTGTATCTAATACCTCATTCAATTGGTGGTCACTAATACCACTGCCATTACCCATGTCACTAGTATACATTCCCGCTAGCTCCCGACTTACTGCGAGTTTGATAAGGTGTGAAACACTGTCGTATTCCCCAGATTGTTCGGCGGCTCGTTCCCATTCAGCCTTTTGTCGTGGTGTGTTGGCTCGCAGTGCGATAGTTGGTTTACCTCCGTCACCACGGTCGACAGTGGGTATTGGTTCTCCCATACTACCATGTCAATGAGCCACCGCCTTAGTTGTTTTGCTGTGAATAATTTGGAGTATATCTGGAACATGGTGTTCTCGTGGAACGTCATGGGGCTCGGGCAGTCGCGCGCGGTCGGCTTCGAGCCCGCGACGGAGTTCCGGTTCGCGGAGCCGGAGCCGACCGAAACGGACGCCGAGCCGGCCGACCCCTCTCTCGCCGACCCGGACCCGAACGCCGCGTGGGCGTTCTGGAGCGACAGCGACGCCCGCGACCACCTGCGCGGGCTCGCGCTCGACCCCGACGAGTCGTGGGCGTGCTCGGCGCTCACCCGCGAGCGACTCGCGACCGCGGCCGCCGAGGACCGACTGCTCGCGGTCACCGGCGAAAGCGCGCTCGGCGGGTTCGCGGTCCGGACGCGCGTGACGGAGCGCGAGGGAGACGGCGAGCCGACCCGGACCGCGACCTACGGCGTCGCCGCGTGGCGCGACGTCGACGCCGCCGGCGCGCTGTACGACGCGATCGCCGCGGACGCCGCCGCGGCCGACGCCGACGACGCCCGGGTGTTGATCCCCGAGACGGTCGAGCACGTGAGCGACACCGGAGCGAACCGGGTCCCGGTCGCGGCCGAACCCGACTTCGTGATGAGCGCGGACCTCACGGGCGGGGACCGATGAGCGCCTTCGGCGTCGCGCTCCCGTGGTCGCTCCCGCTCACGCTCGTGATCTACGGCGTCGTCGTCGCCGCCGCGCTGTGGATCTACCGCGACGCGAAGGCGCGCGGAAGCCGCTACGCGGCACTCTGGGCCCTCTCGACGCTCGTGTTCACGATCCTCCCGGTGCTCGCGTACCTCTACCTCCACCGCGACGCCGGACCGGCGCCGTGACCCGCACCGACCACTTATAACTTCGGATCCGGATCGATCGAACGGATGCCCTCCACCGACCACGCTTCGTCTCTGGGAGCCCTCGCTCGGGGTCGTCGCCCGCGGGCGATCGGGTTCCTCCTCTCCAACGTCCTCCCGCTCGTCGGCGTCGTCGCGCTCGGTTGGAACGCGGCGGCGCTGATGACGCTCTACTGGTTCGAGCTCGGGATCGCCTCCTTCTGGGCCGTGGTCCGCGCGCTGTTCGCCGGGCGGCCCTCCGAGATCGAGCGCGACGCGCTGATCGCCGGCCCCCTCGCGCAGCGCCGAGTCGGGCTGTCGATCCCCCGAACCGGCCTCCGGATTCGGCTCTCCTCGCTTCTCGTCCTCCCGATAGTCGCGCCGATCCTCGCGGTCGTCTGGCTGATCGTCGGCGGGCTCACCGTCGGCGTCGTCGCCGACGGCGGGCTGGCCCCCGCCGCGCTCGACACCGTGACGCTCGCGGTCCTCGCCGTCTTCGCCGGCGAGGCGGGGACGACGCTGGTCGAGTACTTCGGGCGCGGCGAGTACCGCGATCACAGCGCCCAGACGGCGATACGGGGGGTGTTCGCCCGCGGCGCGGCGATCTTCCTCGGCGCGCTGTTCACCGTGACGATCGTCGGCGCGGCGACGCTCGAAGGCGACGCGCCGATCGCCGCGCTCGACCCCGACGCGGTCGGCCTCCCGCTCCTGCTCGGGATCGTCGCGGTGAAGGCCGCGTTCGATCTCGCGGGGCTATACAGCGATCGGCTCGCGGCGTTCGACGAGTCGTCGGCGCTCGATCTGGGATTCTCGCACGAGCCGCCCGCGCCGGAGCCGCCCGACGGCGCGGTCGCGGGCCCGGCAGAGACGGTCCGGCAGCCCGGGCGGGCGCGGCTCGCGGGGGCGCTGACGACGCCCCTCGGTCATCCGGGACTGTGGTACCTCGCCGCGGCCCCAGCGCTCGTCGCCGCGCTGTTCGCGATCGGTGGTAACTGGGGGACCGTCGCCGTTCTCCTCGCGGTCGCGGTCGCGGTCCCGCTGTGCCTCGCCGCCCTCGACCACGAACTCCGGTACGGGCTCGTCTCGTACCGCGCCGGCGGCGACGCGCTCGTCGCCCGCGACCGCCTGTTCGGCGTCGCGCTGTGGCGCGTCGAGCCGTGGGACGAGACCGACCTGCGGGTGACACGCGGACGGCTCGACCGGCGGCTCGGGACCGAGACCGTCGTGATCGAACTCCGCGACGGCGAGTACCGGATCCCGGGGATCCCGGACCCGGAGCCGGTGCTTTCGGTCTTCGACAGGCGCGCGGAGCGACCGGAGAGCGCGACCGACGGCTGAGCGACCGACCGGCCGAGCGGTCGGAGGGGTGAGCGACCGGCCGGCCGAGCGCGGCGGTCAGCTCCCCTCGGCCCGATAGAGCGGGTGTGCGTTCCCCACGATCCGCTTGAAGACCAGAATCACGCCGGCGTGAAACCCCACGAGCACGGTCACGCTCGCGACGATGATCGCCACCTCGGTCGGAGTCGAGAGGAGGCCGAGCGACACGATGAGCGTCGTCGCGCAGGCGGGCGCGTGGACCGCGTCGGTGGCGATCATCGCCCAGCTCGTCGCCACGAGAGAGACGGTCGCGCTCGCCGCGAGCCGGAACCCCTCCGGCGAGAACGCCGGCGGGGTCGCGGTGAGGGTCGCGCCGGCCGCGATCAGCCACCACGCCGCGAGTCCGGCCACGCCGCCGATGAGATGGCTCCCGACGATCCGGGCGGCCCGACCGCCCTCGCTCCGTCGGTCGAACGCGATCAGGAAGGCCGACGGCCCGAGGCTCGGGAAGACGAACGGCTGGCCGGTCGCCCACGCGATCGCGCCGAGGACGGTGAAGAGGAGTCCGGCGTACAGACTGGTTCCGACGCGGCGTCGCATCGCCTACCGTTCGGAGACGGTTGCACAAAGCGCCGGCGGTTCGGCGGCGGAGCGGCGCTGACGACCGCGCCGGTGACCGCGCCGACGCCGACCGCGGGCCCGCGCTATCGATCGCGATACGCGAACCCGAACGCCTAATTACGCCCGCGCCGCCCGTGGTGACATGTTCGCGACGCTGCCGGACGCCCTCCGCCTGCTCGTCGTCCCCGTCTTCGCGTGGGCGGCCCTGCGAGACGTTCGGACTCGACGCCTCCCGAATCGGCTGTGGCCGCCGCTGTACGCGTTCGGGGCGCTGCTGCTCATCTGGGAGACCGCGGCCATGTGGCCCCTCGCGGGACTCGCGGGGACGTGGTTCGGGGTACGGGTCGCGATCAGCCTGCTGTTCGTCGCCCCGCTGGGCTACGCGTTCTGGTACCTCGGCGCGTTCGGCGGCGCCGACGCGAAGGCGCTGATCGCGATCGCGATCCTCTTTCCCACCGTTCCGGAGTACGCCGTGGCCGGACTGTCCCTCCCGCTCGTCGATACCCAGATCGGCGTGTTCTCGCTGACGGCGCTCACGAACACGGTCCTGATCGCGCTCGCGTACCCGATCGGGCTCGCCGGGCTCAACCTCCTCCGCGGGGAGCGCTCGCCGACGATGTTCCTCGCGCGGCCGGTGGCGACAGACTCGCTGCCGGACCGTCACGGGCGCCTGTTCGAGGACGACGCGGGGACGACCCGGAACGGCCTCGACCTGGACGCGCTCCGGATGTACCTGCGCTGGCGCGGGGCGACGCTCGCGGAACTGCGCGAGGATCCGGACCGCCTCCGCGACCCCGACAGCGTCGGCGAGACGCACGACCCGACCGACGGCGGCACGCACGTCGGACCGCGGACGGACGGGGGAACCGTGACCGAAGCCGACGGCGACTCGCGCGCGGCCGACCCCTGGGCCGCCGAGCGCTTCCTCGACGAAATCGATCACGGCGCGTACGGTGCCGACGCCGAGACGCTCCGCGGCGGGCTGTCGGTCGTCGCCCGGAAGGACCGCGTGCTGGTGTCGCCGGGGATGCCGTTCGTCGTCCCGATGGCGCTCGGGCTTGTCGTCTCGCTGACCTTCGGCGATGCGCTGTTCGCGGCGCTCGGCGCGGTCGGGTTGGTCTGAGGAGCCGGATCGGCTAAGAGGGAATCGATCGCGTTCGACGCGCCCAGCGCGGAGTCAGCTCCCGGCGCGGAGGTCGCCGACGGTGAGCACTCGGGTTCCCACGGGACGCTTGACGAACTCGCCGACCTCGCGGCCGAGCAGTTCGCTGACCCCGCGCTGGGCGGCGACGTCGAGCAGGCGCTGGTCGATCAGGCCGTCGACGACGACGGTGTGCGGTGCGGTCTCGGCGCTCTCGACCGCGTCGAAGGCGTTCCCGGCGTCGACCTCCGCGAGGACGCCGCGGTCGTCGCCGAGCAGCCGAGCGCGGTCGCTGCCGGCGTCGACGACCTCCTGCACGTGTTCTTCGATCGAACGCGGCTCGTCGTCGAGGGGGGCGCCGTCGCCCTCTTCACCCTCCTCCGCGCTCTCGGTGGTCGTCTCGTCGACCGGGCCCGAATCGGCCATTCCCGCACCGTCGGAGTCGAGAGCGGCGGCGTCGGGATCGCCGTCATCCTCCGCCGCCTCCTCGTCGGTTTCGTCGCCGTCAGTCGTTTCGTCGCTTCCGTCGCCGTCAGTCGTTTCGTCGGTTCCGTCGCCGTCGGAAGCCTCATCGACCTCCTCCGCGCCGGTGGTCTCGGGCGCCGGCGCGTCCTCGACCGCGTCTACGAGTCCGGCGTCCGCTGCGCCTCGATCCTCACCGGCGACGGCGTCGGAGTCGTCGCTCGGCCCGTCGGTCTCGGTCGCGTTTCCACCTTCGCTTCCGGCCGCGTGCTCAGATTCGCTCTCGGTGGAGGGCTTGGACGGCTCGTCGGAGAGATCGGTGCCCTCGCCTTCGAGTGGGGAGCCCCCCGAGTCGTCCGCGGCGGCTTCGCGGAGGTTCGGCTCGTCCGCGAGGCTGCTGTACGGCACCTTTCCGCGGAGCGCCTCGAAGACGGCGTTGCGGTCGAGGTCCTCGACCGACTCACCGGGCGGCGCGAACGCGACGTAGTCCACGTCGCCCACCTGCGCGAGCTCGCGGAGGATGAGCTCGCCGCCGCGGTCGCCGTCGAGGAACGCGGTGACCGTGCGGTCGGCGGTGAGGTCGGCGACCGCGTCGGGGACGTTCGTCCCCTCGACGGCGACCGCGTTCTTGATGCCGCAGTCGAGCAGCGTCAGTACGTCCGCGCGCCCCTCGACGACGATGACGGCGTCGGAGTCGCCGACGCGGGGACCGGCCGGGAGCCCCTCGTAGTCGACGATCCCCTCGACGCGGGCGGCCTCGCGGACCTCTTCGAGGATGTCGTCGCTCCTGAGGCTTGTCTCCTCGAAGCCGCCGGCGACGAGCTCTTTGGCGCGCTCGACGACCTCGCGGCGCTTCGCCGCCCGCACGTCCTCGATGCTCGTCACCTCCACCGAGGCGTGACAGGGGCCGATGCGGTCGATCGTCTCCAGCGCGGCGGCGAGGATCGCGGTCTCGACCTTGTCGAGGCTCGACGCGACCGTGACCTCGCCGAACGACTGGCCGTTCTCGGACTCGACGGCGACGTCGATCCGACCGACCCGCGAGGACTCCTGGAGGTCCCGCAGGTCCAGTTCGTCGCCGAGAAGTCCCTCGGTCTGGCCGAACACCGCGCCGACGACGTCGCTCCGCTCGACGACGCCGTCGGCCGCGATGGTGGCGTGAATGAGGTATTTTTCGGTGTCTTTCATGATGGGTGAATGGTGATGATCGGGCGGAGCCGACCGCCCGTGCGTCGTTTTGTCCCTCGTCGAAAATAGTTATCGCACGCGCCTGCGTCGTCGATGTTTGAAGAGAATTTATCTTCGATACCACCGACCGAATCAGACCGACAATATTTAGTCAGAGAATTCTAACATCGTTCCACATGAGTCGATCGCAGAGAGATCTCGTGTGGATATCGACGTTCGCGGTCCTCGTGGCCTTCGCGGTGCCGTGGCCGCTGTGGGGGGTCGATCGGGTCGTCGCCGGGCTGCCGGTGTGGATCTGGTGGCACGTGGCGTGGCTCGGACTGTGCGCCGTCCTGTTCTCGCGGTTCGTTCGGAGCGGCGCGTGGGAGCGCGGGATGGGCCGCCGACCGGAGTCGGAACCCGAATCGGCGCTCGGAGGTGACCGCCCGTGACGCTCGGGCTGTCGCTCGGGATCGTCGTCGGCTACCTCCTGTTCGCGCTCGCGATCGGCCTCGTCGCCTACCGCGTCTCCGAGGCGACCGCCGAGGACTACTACCTCGCGAACCGCTCGATCGGGACGGTGGTGCTGCTGTTCACCACGTTCGCCACCCTGCTCTCGGCGTTCACCTTCTTCGGCGGTCCGAACCTCGCGTTCGCCGCCGGCCCCGAGTGGCTGATCGTGATGGGAACGATCGACGGGGTGTTGTTCGCGGTGCTGTGGTACGCGATCGGCTACAAGCAGTGGCTGATCGGGAACCGGAACGGGTACGTCACGCTCGGGGAGATGCTCGGCGACCGGTTCGGATCCGTGGGGTTGCGCGCGCTCGTCGCCGGTGTGAGCCTCCTCTGGCTGTTCCCGTACGTCATGCTCCAGCAGATGGGTGCGGGCGAGGCGCTCGTGGGGCTCACCGGCGGCGCCGTCCCCTACTGGGGCGGCGCGGCGCTGGTCACCGCGTTCATGATCCTCTACGTCGTCCTCGCCGGGATGCGGGGCGTCGCGTGGACCGACACCGTACAGGGGCTGTTCATGCTCTCGGTCGTGTGGATCGCTGCCGCGTGGGTGCTCTCGGCGGTCGGCGGCGTCGGCGCCGCCACCGGCGCCATGCTCGACGCCCGCCCCGACTTCGGGAGCTTCGGCGGCGGCACCTACTCTGTCGGCTTCATCGTCTCCACCGCGATCACCATCGCGTTCGGCGTGACGATGTTCCCGCAGATCAACCAGCGCTTCTTCGTCGCGAGGTCGGGCGAGACGCTGAAGCGGTCGTTCGTTCTGTGGCCTGTCCTCGTCCTCCTCCTGTTTCTCCCCGCGTTCATGCTCGGCGCGTGGGCGGTCGGGATGCCGGTCGACGTGCCCGAGGGCGCGAACGTGCTCCCCGTCGTCCTGAACGAGTACACGCCGGCGTGGTTCGCGGCGCTCGTGGTCGCGGGCGCGATGGCCGCGATGATGTCCTCCTCGGACTCGATGCTGCTCTCCGGGTCGTCGTACTTCACCCGCGACGTGTACCGACCCGTGGTCAACGCCGACGCCTCAGAGCGCCGCGAGGCCTGGATCGCTCGGATCGGCGTCGCCGTCTTCGCGCTCCTCGCGTTCGTCGCGAGCCTCTTCCGGCCCGGGACGCTGATCGAGGTCGGCGACACCGCCTTCTCCGGGTTCGCGCTGCTCGCGCTCCCGGTGATCTGCGCGCTCTACTGGGACCAGACGACTCGTTCCGGCATGATCGCCGGCGTGCTCGTTCCGCAGGTCGCGTACCTCGCGGTGGTGCTGTCGGCGGTCGTCGCCGCCGTGCCGACGCTGCCCCGCACCGTCGCCGGCGGCTGGGACGTGGCGCTCGGGCTGATGGTCTTCTCCGCGCTCCTGACGGTCGGCGTCTCGCTCGTCACCGCGCCGACCGCCGACAGCGACGCCTCTCGGTTCGCGGTCGCCGGCGACTGAGAAAGGCGGGCGTCGGCGGTGCGGTCGCTCACGTCGCGTCCTAAAAATCGTCTCGGACGGGACTCAGTCGTCGAGCTCTTCGGTGACCGAGTCGGGCGGGGCTTCGACGCCGCTCGGACCCGCGTCGCGTCCGGAGTCGCTCGCTCCCGGGCCCTCCGGAAGCGTGTCGAACTCGGGGTCGAACAGCCGGAGCGCGGTGCGGATCGTCTCCCAGTCGTCCTCGCCGGCCGCGTCGCGAAGCGACCGGGTAGGGGCGGCGAGCAGCTGGCCGACCAATGCGTCCGCCAAGTCCTCGACGGTCTCGCGCTGCTCGGCGGTCAGCCCTCCCTGCGCTTCGAGCTTCGAGACGGCGCGGTCGACCTCGCGGGCCTTCACGCGGTCGGCGCCGGCGTACATCGCCGAGATGGCGTCGTCGGCGCGCTTGCGCTTGTACGCCTCCAGAATGCGATCGAGCTCCTCGTCGATGATCGACTCGACCTCCCGCGCCTCGGCCTCGCGGCTCTCGCGGGTCCGGCGGGTCACGTCCTCCAGCGCGTCGATGTCGTACAGCGTGACTCCGTCGCGGTCGGCGAGCGCCGGGTCCACGTCCCGCGGCTGCGCGATGTCGATACAGACGAGCCGGTCGACGCCCGCCAGATGTTTCGACCGGATCACCGGGTCCGGGCTGCCGGTCGCCGCGATCACGAGGTCGGCGTCCGGGACCACCGTCGAGAGGTCGGCGAGCGGCACCGCCTCAGCGGGGGTGTCGACCTCCTCCGCGACGAACGCCGCGTTCGGCACCGTCCGGTTCGCCACGACGATCTCCGAGACGGCGGTGTCGTCCAGCGTCCGGGCCGCGAGCGTCCCCATCTCGCCGGCGCCGATCACGACCGCGGAGCCGTCGGTGAGGTCGATCTCGCCGGCGGCCAACCGCACCGCGGCCGAGCCGAGCGAGACGACGCCCTCGTTGATCGACGTCTCGTTGCGCGCGCGCTCGCCGACGTGGAGCGCCTTCGTCACCCCGTCTTTCAGCACGGGACCGATTCCCCCCGCGGACTTCGACTCCTCGTACGCCTCGCGGAGCTGTCCGATGATCTGGTCCTCGCCGAGCACGAGCGATTCGAGCCCGGAGGCGACCCGCATCAGGTGCTCTAAGCTCTCCTCGTGGTCGAGCCGACGGACCGCACCGCCGCGGACCTCGGGGGCGAACGACTCAAGCGCGACCGAGCCGTCGACGGTCCGATCGGTGACGACGTACGCCTCGGAGCGGTTGCAGGTCTGGAGCGCGAACGCCTCCTCGACCCCGTCGCGCGCGAGCAGGTCCGAGACGGTGGCGCGGACGCCGTCGCCGCCCGCGGCCTCGATCTCGTCGACCGTCGCGCGGGAGTGGGCGACGCTCACGCCCGTGATAGCGCCCGTCTCCTTCATCTGGTGAGTACCTCCTCGATCACGGAATCTGCCTCTTGTCGACCGTAGGAATCCCCCTTTTGTAAACCCTTCCAAACCCCCTCGGATCGCACGACGCGCCGGATCGCTTCCCGGCGTTTCTCGGGGGCGACCCCCCGGTCTTTGAGCTCCGCGCGGAGCGTTCCCGACAGCTCAGCCATCGCGCCGGCACCGTCGATCTCCGCCTCGATCCGCTCGCGGAGCGCCTTCGCGAGCGCCGGGCTCGCTCCCCCCGTCGAGAGCGCCACCCTGACCGGGTCGTCCTCGACCGTCGCCGGAACGACGACGCTCCGCGCTCCCCGACCGCCCGAGCGGTCCGCGGCCGACACGTCGGTCCGGTTCACGAGGACGCCGGCGTCGAGCGCGCCTGCCTCGGCCGCCGCGTTGACCGCCGCGTCGTCCGTGGCGGCGACGACGAGCGCTGGGTCGACGCGATCGATCCAGCCGCGCACGGCGTCGGGGTCCGGCGCGGCGCGGACGAGTTCCACCGACCCGGCGTCTCCCTCGGCGGCGCCCCCTTCGGCGAGGTCGCCCAGCCGGTCGTCGAACGCGGGGCTCACGACGACGACCCGGGCCTCGTCGGCGAACCGGGACGCCTTCCGCGACCCGACGGCGCCGCCGCCGAACACCAGCACCGCCTCGCCGTCGAAGTCGTGATACAGCGGGATCACGCGTGCCACCGTGATGTTTCGGTCCGGCGGGTCACGCGGTGTTGCTGTCGGCCCGGTCGGCGATGCGGATTCCCGTCTTCTTCAGGATCCGGGTCGAGAACAGCGTGTCCCAATCGCTCTCTCCCACCTCCCAGTGCTCGTCCATCAGCTCCCTGACCTCCGCGATCCGGCGCTCGCTTTCGGTCTCCGTCCGCCCGTGCGTCATCGCGAAGAAGTTGTACTCCCAGACGCCCGCGTGCCGGGGGCGCTGGTAGCAGTGGGTGACGAAGTCGAGCCCCGCGACTGCCGGCCCGACCTCGTCGAGCGCCTCCTCGGGCACGTCCCAGACGGTCATCCCGTTCTCGGTGTACCCGAGCGCGTAGTGATTGGGGATGACGCCGACGCGGCGCACCTTCCCCTCCGCGTCGAACCGCTTTATCGTCTCGATCACCCACTCTGTGTCGGCGCCGATCGCGGCCGCCACGTCGGCGTACGGCGTCTCCGTGATCGGGAGCCCGCCCTGTATCTCGACGACGAGGTCGCGCTCGTCGGGGGTGAGCGTCGACCGATCGCTGGCCGAGACCGCGGGACCCAGATCAGAGAGGTCCACGTCGCCGTCCGGAACGGGACCGTCGACGAGGAACTTCGCGCCGACGTGGAACTCGCGCACCTTCGGGAGGTTGTACGTCTCCTGGCCGGTCGCGGCCTCGATCTCCGCGAGCACCTCGTCGATCCGATCGGCGCCGTCCTTGTCGGGATCAGGGTGGTCGGCGACGCTCACCACGAACCACATGTTGAGGTGCGGGTGCTCGCGCTCGTAGTTGTGCGCGACCGCGGTGAACTCGTTGACCGTCTCCGCGATCTCGTCGTATCGGTCCTCGGGCGCGTGCATCGCGACGAGCGACGCCGCCCCGCCGATCTCCTCGGCGTTGACGAGCGCGCCGAACCGCGAGAGGATCCCCTCTTCGTCGAGCTCGCGCACGCGCTCGCACAGCTCCCGGCCGGTCACGTCGATCCCGTGCTCGCGGAGCGCGTCCGCGGCCGGTTCGAAGGGGCGCTCGGTCACTGGGAACCCGCCCTGGAAGGCGTTGATGATCCCGCGGTCGAGCGCCGTCAGGTCCGCGTCGACCTCTTGCATACGCCGTGATCGGGTCCGCGCGAGAATAAGCGATCCGACCGGCGCGTCGCTGAGGAAGCGATCAGGGTCAGGGGGACTCGTCCGGACTCAGCCGTCGAGGTCGCGAGCGATGTCTGACAGCGACGACCGAGGGCCGCGAGTCGCCTCGTACACCGTCCGCTCGCCGGGGATCCGGAGGCCGTACTGCTCGCCGGGAACGACGACGTCGAGGACGACGGCGTCGCCCGGCTCTCGGCCGTTCTCGTCGAGCCACTCGGCGAGGCGGTTCGCCCCGTCACCGGGCTCGCGCGCGAGCCGCCGGTTGTCGAACGCGCCGCGGACGAGCAGCCCCCGGCTGTCGCTCCGCACCGGCGCGTGGTACTCCTCGCGGTCGATGGCGACGCGGATCACGTCGCCCGCGGCGAGCGACAGCGACTCGCAGGTCCCGGACTCGACGCGCCCGTCGAGCTCGTCGTCGTCCGGGATCCGGACGCAGGGGCGGCGAGTGCCGCCGCTCCGGGCGAGCGAGACGCGAACCGAAGCGACGCCCTCGTCGTCGGAGGGAACGCGGGGCATCGAAAACGGAGTTACTCCTCGTCGGCGTCGCCGTCGTCCTCGCCGAGCGCGGCGGCGACGTCGTCGCCCTCGACGACCGAGACGTTGATCTGGGCCACGTCGTCGTCGATCTCGCGGCCGCGGACGGTGATGCGCTTGCGCTCGCCCTCGCGGGACGGGTCGAATCCGACGCCGCCCTCTAACAGGAGCTCCTTCAGGCGAGTGCCGGAGACGTCCTCGCGCATCGGGCGCCCGGTCTCGTCGGAGCCGCCGGTGATCTCGACCGTGTGCTCGGAGAGCCCGACGGCGTCGCCGCCGATCTCGTCGCCGATCTCGCGACCGAGGAACCGGTTGGCGTCCTGTCCGTCGACCTCTCGCTGGAACGTCTCGCCGGTGTTGGGGTCGGCGATGACGACTTTGAATTCGGCCATGGGCGAACCGAGACCCCCGCGAATAAAAAGTACGTCGAAAGCGCGATCCGTGCCCGATCCCCCTCGATCCGATCGGAATCTCCCCGCGTCCCGCCCTACGGACGCCGACCCTCGGTCAGCTGTCGCGATCGACCGAGGCGACCTGCGGATCTCCCTCGCCCCACGCCCCGTCGACGAACGCCTTTTCCAGGGCCCGTGCGACGGTTTTCGGCTCTCCGGGACCGCCCGCCTCCGCGACGCTCCCGACCGACTCCGGATCGAACGGTACGCCGAGCGCGTCGTACACCGCCGCGGTGACTTCGGCGACGGCTCGCGCGTCGGCCCGTGTGACGACAACACACCCCGCCACGAGCGCGGCGTCCCCCCGAACCCGCTGGGCGACCCCGGCAACCTTGCCGCCGCCAGCCACGCGGACCGAGTGGTCGCCCGGACAGAAGGAGTCGGGAGATTCGCCGCGCGACACGTCCGCCCCGAGGCTCCGCAACGCTCCGAGGACCGTCTCGGTCGCGCGGTCGTACCGCTCCCCGACCGATCCGAGATTGCGGTCGTCGCCGAGCGGCACCGCGTGCGCGAACGCGAGCGTGTCGCCCGGATAGGCGACGGCTCGCCCGCCCACGTCGCGTTCGATCGGTTCGAACCCCCGCTCTGCGGCGATCCGCTTCGCACAGTCGAAACCGGGCTCGCGGGCGTCGCGGCGGCCGAAGGCGACCTGCCGGGGCGGCGTCCACACCCGAACCCCCGGCGTTCCGTCGCTCGCACCCGCGAGCAGCGCCGCCGTGTGCTCTCGGTCCGCCACGGGGCGAGGGTCGCGACCTCTGAGCACGCGCATACCTACCGAGAGGCGGCGGCCAGACAAGCCGCTTGCGACGCGCGGCAGACGCGCGTCGTCCGCCTTCGGGGGTTGCCGCGAGCGCGTGACACAAAGGTTTTGCCGACCCTCTGACTGTGTCAGGTAACGATGAGCGAGCTCGGCGCGCTGCCGGTGCAGGCGTACCTCGCAGCCTGCCTGCTCGCCGGGCTCATCGGACTGGGGCTCGGGTACGTCGCGTGGGGTGACCGCGACGAGCCGGGCGGCACCGAGGTCGCGCTCTATCTGCTCTGTGGCGGCGCAATCTCGCTTCTCTACGCCGTCAGGGTGGCGAGTGGGAGCGAGCTGGCGATGGTCGTCGCGCTCAACCTCTCGACGCCGCTCGTCGCCGCGGTCCCCGGCGTCTGGATGGCGTTCGTGCTGGCGTTCTCGGGCCACGATCGGTGGCGAACGGAGAACCGGACCGTCGCGCTCGCGGCGCCGGCGTTCGTCTGGGTGTTGACCGCCTGGTCGAGCGGGACCCACGGTCTCTCGCGCCGCTCGCTGACGGCCGTCGTCGAGGGACCGTTCACGCTGCTCTCGTTCGGGATCGGGATCGTGGACGCCGCGTTCGTGCTGTACGCCTACGGGCTGTGTATCGCCGGCGTTCTCGTCGTCGTCGATCTGTACCGCCGGACCGGGAACCGCTACCGGCTCCAGACGTTCGTGATCCTGCTCGGGACGCTGTTCCCGTTTCTGGGCGGGATCGTCACCGTCGTCGACATCGGGAGCTACGCGAACCTCGCGTGGTTCCCGACGGGGCTCGTGATCCACGGCGTGTTCCTGTACGGGACCGTCTTCTGGCTCGGGACGCTCGACGCCTCCGTCGTCGCCCGCGACACGGCGGTCGAGGTGATGCAGGACCCCGTGATCGTCGCCGGCTCCGACGGCCGGATACGGGATCTCAACCCGGCGGCAGAGGAGCTCCTCCCGCCGGACGCGGTCGGATCGTCCCTGTCGGACGTGTTCCCGCGCTTGGAGGTCGGCGTGCAACACCCGATCTCGATCGGGGGAAGGCAGTTCGACATCCAGGAGGACCCGATCACGGACCCCCGAGGGACCGACCGCGGACACGTGTTCCTGCTCCGTGACGTGACCGAACGCGAGCGCCGACAGACCGAGCTGGAGCGCCGCGAGGCAGAGCTGGAGCGACAGAACGAGCGCTTGGAGGACTTCGCCGGCGTCGTCTCCCACGACCTCCGAAATCCGCTGGCGGCGGCCACCGCGGCGGTGGAGCTCGCTCGCCATGACGACGAGGGCAACGAGGACGCGCTCGACCGCGCCGCGAACGCCCACGATCGGATGGACGACCTGATCGAGGGGCTGCTGTCGCTGGCGACCGCCGGGAAGTCGGTCGACGAGGTCGATCGCGTCTCGCTCGACGGGACCGCCAGACGGGTCTGGTCGCGGCTCGAGACCGCCGACGCGACGCTGTCGATCGACGGCCCGGACGGGCCGGCGCTCGCCGACGGGAACCGGCTCGAACAGCTCCTCTCGAACCTGTTCCGCAACGCGATCGAACACGCCGGCGACGACGTGGCGGTACGGGTCGAGATCGAGCGCCGAGAGGGCGGGATCGCGCTCGCGGTCGCCGACGACGGCCCCGGCGTCCCGCCGGACCAGCGCTCGGAGGTGACCGAACGCGGCGTCTCCCTCGGCGGCGGGACCGGGCTCGGACTCGCCATCGTCGGCGACATCTCCGAGGCCCACGGCTGGGAGCTCTCCGTCGAGGAGTCGGAGACCGGCGGCGCGCGCTTCGTTATCTCGGGGATCGAGCCCGACGACGACTGACCCGAATCGCGTACGGCCGGGCCTCGGGTTCCGCGATGGCCGGCTCCGACGCTCACTTGCCCGTCGGGCTCCACGTGACGATCCGATGGCCGTCACGCTCCCGTCCGCGGTGCTCGACCGCTATCGGCGCTTCTCGCGCTTCAACTCCCCGTACCCTGCGCACGACGACGGCCGAGCGATCGACCTCTACCCGGACGGCGAGACGGGAGTCTCGCCGGTCGCCGGCGTCGTTCGCGAGACGCGGACCGTCGGCTGTCCGGACCGCCCGTACGCCGCCGACGAGGACCACCTGATCGTCGTCGAACTCGGCGACGACTGGTGTCGGCGCACGGGTGCGACGCCCGGAACGCTCGCGCGGATTCTCCACGTGATCCCGGAGGTGTCGCCGGGCGACCGCGTCGCGGTCGGTGATCCGCTCGGCCCGCTGACGCGGTCCGGCTTCTTCGGACGGTGGGTCGACGACCACGTTCACCTCGGGTTCAGACCGCCGAGCACGAACGCGGTCCGTGCGAGCGGGTCGCTCGCGGTCGACGTCGACGTGCCGGTCGAACCGGTACGGTGGGACGGGACCGGTACGGTGGTCGAGCGCGGCCCGACGCACGTCGTCCTCGACGCGCCGACCCACCCGGATCCCGGTCGACGGTTCGCGGCGCTCGCAAGCGACGACGGGGTTCCCCTCGACGGCGGGCTGGCGCACTACGCGGGCGGCGGCGCGTTCGACGCGCTCGCTGACGGCACGCCGGTGTCGCTGTGGGGCACCCGCGTCGGCGTCGCGCGGGGACGCGGCCTCGCGTGGGAGCCGGTCGACGTGCTCGCGAACGGCGAGCGGGCGGTAGGGCTGTCGCTGTTCGCGGCCAGAGACGGTGAGTTCGGGGCGAAGCTCGTCTGTCCGGATAGGCGGTTCGAACTCGGCGAGACCGTGTCGCTCGCGCTCGCGCCGAGCGACGATCCGATCCGGCTCGGCGTCGGGTGATCGGGATCCCGGCCGCTGGCGGGAAGAGTGGCGAACAGCCGGCACGAACGCTCCGCCGCGGCGGTGTGCCAGGCTCCCGCCTCGGCCGCCGCGGGGTGACGCGTCAGGTCACGGGACGGATGGCGCGGGATCGGGGATAAGGCGTCGGCAGGAGTGGTCTCGTCGCGATCGCCTCGTCGCCAACCTCTCAACCGTTGTTGCGAGTTTCGGGGGCTACAAGCGGGGGGACGCCGACGGAGGGGTATGGACCGAAGCGAAGTCGAGGCGATGAAGCCGTTGTCGACAGAGGCGGTCGACCTCGTCGAGCGGCGGATCGAGGAGGAGCACGGCTACCTCTCGTGGCTGAACACGTCGGTCGATCTCGTCGAGCGCGGCCGGGTCGTCCTCTCGATCCCGTTCGACGACAAACTGACGAACAGCGACGGCGGCACGATCCACGGGGGCGTGGCCGCGACGCTCGTCGACACCGCGGGCGGGATCGCCCAGCGCACCGCCTTCGAGGACCCCCTCTCGGGCGATGTCGCGACGGTGAACCTCAACGCGAACTACCTCCGGCCCGCGACCGGCGACCTCCGGGCGGAGGCGACGGTCGTCAGGTCCGGCGGCTCGATCGGCGTCAGCGACATGACTGTCACCAGTTCGACGAACGGCGACGCCGACGAGGTCGTCGTCGGTCAGGGATCGTTTCGGCTGTTCCGCGAGTAGCCCGCCAGATCGTCGATGAGATCGGCGAGACCGTCGATATCGCCGCCTGCGGCGGCATCGAGGTCTTCTAACGCGTCCGCGAGCTCCGCGACCGCGTCCCGCTCGACGCGGTCGGGCGCGGCGCGGACGACGACGGATTGCTCGCCGAGCGAGACGAAGCCGCAGCCGAGCCGATCCGCCGTCTCGCGGAGGCCGAGCCCGGCGTCGGCGTCGCCGGCGATCACCTTCCTGACGGGGCTCTCGAACGCGCGAACCGTCAGCTCGTAGCCGTCGATCCGGCCGGCGAGGTCGCCGCGCGACGCGTCGCGGTCGGCCGCGAGGTCGCCGAGCGCGTCGTCGAGGCTCCGACGGAGCCCCGCGTCGCTCGGCCGGTTGACGAACCGCAGGTCGCCGTCGACGAGGTCGCCGAGCCCCGTCACGCCGTCGGGGTTCCCCTCGGGGACGACCAGCCCCCACTCCCGGGTCCACCCGCCGAGGTCGACGGCGTCGACCTCGCGGTCGCTGGGTCCCGCGACGACCGCCACGTCGGGCACGCCGTCGCGGAGCCGGCGGAGCCCCTCTCGGGAGCCGACCGGGAGGTATCGGGGGTTCTCCAGGCGATCGAGCAGTCGGTTGAGCGCCGGGTCGTCCTCGCCGACGCCGAGCAGCGTCGGGGGGCGCACGTCGGGGGAGAACAGCTGAACCGAGACGCGCTCGCCCCGATCGAGGTACTCGGTGTCCGGGTCGACCGCGACGACGCCGTCGGCCTCGACGAGGCTCGTCGTCGCGCCCGACCCCTTGTCGACCGGGTAGACCAGCGGGAGATCGCCGTCGTTCAGATCGAGTAACCCGACCGGCATCAGCCGCATTCGGCCCTCACCGTAGCGCTCCCCGACGGCCATCCGCCCCTCGACGGTCGCCGTCGCGGGCTCCGGCTGGCCGGCGGCCTCGCGGATCGCGGGCGCGACGAACGTCCGGAAGATCGTGAGCGCGGAGACTGGGTAGCCGGGGAGGCCGACGTACGCCGAGCCCCCCGGCGACGCGTCCTCGTCTTCGCGCCGATCGAGCCGCCCGATCAGCATCGGCTTTCCGGGCTTGACCGCGACGCCGTGGAGCAGGAGGTCGCCGCGCTCCTCGATCACGCGGTAGATCACGTCGACCGCGCTCGCCGAGGTCGATCCCGACGAGCACACGAGGTCGCACTCGTCGGCGGCCCGGCGGAGGAGCCGCTCCATCTCGTCGTAGTCGTCGCCGGCGTGCGGGTAGAGGACGGGCTCGCCGCCCGCCTCCTCGACGCCGGCCGCGATCGTCGTCGAGTTCACGTCGTAGATCTCGCCGCGCGAGGGGTCCAGCTCGTCGCCGGGGCGCACCAGCTCGTCGCCGGTCGACACGATCCCGACCCGGGGTCTCCCCCTGACCGGCACCTCGTCGACGCCGAGCGCCGACAGCAACCCGATCTCTCTGGGCGTCAGTCGCGTTCCGGGACCGAGCGCGCGGGCGCCCGCCGCGATGTCCGCGCCCGCGCTCATCACGTGGTCGCCCGGCGCGACCGCGGTCCGGACCGCGATCCGGTCTGGTTCGCTTCTCTCGTCGTCCGGGTCCCCGTCGTCCGGCCCCCCGCCGACCTCGTCCGTCCGCTCGACCATCACCACGGCGTCGGCGCCGTCGGGCATCACGGCGCCGGTGGAGATCTCGGCGCAGGTCCCGGGCTCGACGGTCACGTCCGGCGCCGCGCCCGCGTGGACCGCCCCGACGAGGTCGAGTTCGGCCGGGTCGACCTCGTCGGCGCCGAAGGTGTCGCGGGCGCGGACCGCGTACCCGTCCATCGAGGCGCGGTCGAACCCCGGCACGTCGATGGCGGCGTCGACCCGCTCTGCGAGGACTCGGCCGCGGGCGTCCTCCAGGGGGACCGTCTCCGGCGCCGGAGAGAGGTCGAGCGAGTCGATCGCCTCGCGGGCGGCCTCGGGGGACGCGAGGTCGCGGAACTCCTTGCGGTCGCTCATGGGCTCGCCTCCCACAGCTCCACGTCGACGACCTCGCCCGCGTCGATCCCCTCCCGCGGCTCGGGGACGACGACCCAGCCGTCGGCGAGCGCGACGCTCGACAGGATGCCGGAGCCGCTGGCGCGGGTCGGCGTGGCGGCGGGGAGCGCCGATCCGTCTCCGTCGGCGTCTTCAGTCGTTTCCTCCACCGACACCCGCGCGAACGTCCGCGTCCCGGGCTCGCTCGGCACCTTCCGAGCGAGCCTCGCGCGCCGCGTCGGGAACGGCTCCGCGCTCGTCCCGCCGACGCGCTTCTGGACGGGCCGGAGGAACTGCGCGGCGTTGACGATGCAGGCGACCGGGTAGCCGGGCAGCGAGACGATCGGGGTTCCGTCGGCCGCGCCGAGGCAGACCGGGTGCCCCGGCTTCAGGGCGACGCCGTGGACGAGGACTTCCCCTAGGGAGTCGACGACCTCCGGAAGCAGGTCGCGCTCGCCGACCGACGACCCGCCGGTGGTGACGACGGCGTCGGCGTCGAGGTCCCCCTCGATCGCGGCCGCCAGCGCCTCCTCGTCGTCGGTGACCACGTCTCGGTAGCGGGCCTCCCCGCCCCACCGCTCGACCAGCCGGGAGACGGTCAGCCCGTTCGTCTCGATCACCTCGCCGGGGTCGGGATCGGACTGGACCAGCTCCTCTCCCGTCGGGATCACGGCGACGGTCGGGCGCTCGTAGACGGAGACTGCGTCGAGTCCCACCGACTTCAGGAGCCCGAGGTCTGAGGGCCGGAGAACGTGGCCCGCCTCGAAGAGTCGCTGGCCGTCCGCCACGTCCTCGCCCGCCTCGCCGACGTTCTCGCCCTCGGCGACCGCGTCGAACGCCTCGACCTCGGCGACGCGTCCGTCTCCGCTCCCCACCGGCTCTACCCGCTCGATCATCACGACCGCGTCGGCGCCGTCGGGGACCGCGCTTCCGGTGTGGACGCGTGCGGCCTCGCCGGGCGCGATCGAGTCCGCCTCGGTGCCGACCGCTCGGAGGACGGCCGGCGAGCGGTCGGACGCGCCGAAGGTGTCCTCGGCGCGGACCGCGTACCCGTCCATCGCCGCGCGGTCGTAGTTCGGGACCGGTGCGGGGGCGTCGATCGGCTCGGCGACGACCCGCCCGTCCGCGTCGGCGATCGGGACCGACTCGGTCCGACCGTGGGGATCGGCCGCGTCGAGCAGCGTCGCCAGCGCGTCCGCGACGCGCGTCCGCCGCTTGAAACCGGCCTCGCGTCTGTCGTGGCTCATGGCCTGTCGTTTCGCGCCCGCGGGCAAAAACCCGTCTCCGGCGGGAATCCCTCTCCGGCGGGCCGATCGGATCGCCGTCTTCGGGGCGGTCAGGTCACCCACGAGAGGACGCGCGCGGCGCGGTGCGCGCCCTGCGAGACGGCGACCCTGGCGGTCGAGACGATCTCGGCGACGCCGCGGCGCGCGGCGGTCGCGCTCCGGGTCGCGCCGGTCCGCGCGTAGTACCCCGACTTGCGGCCGGCGGCGCCGACGTAGTGTTTCGCCGCCATCCGGATCGGCGCGCGGCGGCCGTCGACCCGCGTGGTCCCGTTCCGGATCGCGTCGAGCACGTCGTCGGCCGTGACCGCGTCGACCGACTCGCGCCCCGGAACCTCGACTTCGGTGAACGCGCGCCCGACGTACTCCAGGTGGTGCGCGTCGCTCGCCGCGATCCCCGGATAGCCGTGCTCGGCGGCGAACCGCCGCGCGCGGCGGTTGCGGTAGCCGGTGAACAGCCACGCGTTGAACACCTCGACCGCGTCGACCTCGGGGACCCCGCCGCCCTCGGCGTCCGAGAGCGCGTTCCCGCCACCGGCGTTCGTGCCGCCGTCGGCGAGTTCGCCCCCCGCCTCGGCGCCCGCGCCGTCGGAACCCGGCACGGGGATGTTCCGCTCGCGGACGCCGTGGCGCGACCGCTGGAAGGGGTGGGGAACGATCGCGACGCCGCCGTGCTCGCGGATCCACGCGATCGTCTCGTCGTAGGGGCGCCGGCGCGGCGGCATGCGCTCGATACCGATCGCGAGCAGATGTCCGTGCGCGGTCGACACCTCGACGCCGGGGATGCCGATCAGCCCGTACTCCTCGGCGATATCCGCCGCGCGCTTCGACTCGCCGATCACGTCGTGATCGGTTATCACCACCGCGTCGAGCCCGATCTCCGCTGCGTGTTCCAAGATGAGCTCCACCGGCTCGTGGCCGTCGTAGCTGTCGTCCGAGTGGACGTGGGGGTCGATGCTGACGGTGACGCGGGACACGGCTGGGGTAACGCCGGTAGACACATAAACGCGAGCGACTCCCCGTCAGCCGAACGGGCCCCTGATTCGATCGACGGGGGATCGCCCTCCTCGGCGTCCGCCGCCTCCTCTGCCGCTTCTGCTCGCGGAACTCCCGGATCGCGGCGGCCTGATCGTCGGTCTCCTCGCCGGCCGCGGCCTCTCCAGCCGCTCCGGCACCGAAAGACGCCGGCGCGACCGGTGAGGGCACCGACGCCGGCGCCGACGGGAAGCCGTCGCAGGCCGGCCCGCCGGAGGGCGGATAGCCCGGCGCGCCGGACGAAGGGTTAGGTACCCGCGGGCGAACACGGGTGTATGGCCGATCCGACTGACCGCGAGTACGTCGACCGGGCGATCGAACTCGCCGATGAGGCCGTCGAGAGGGGGAACACGCCCTTCGGCGCGCTGCTCGTCCTCGACGGCGAGGTCGTCGCCGAAGACCGCAACGAGACGCTGACCGAGAACGACCTGGCGGCCCATCCGGAACTGACGCTCGCGCGGTGGGCCGGTCGCGAGCTCGACGCCGAGGAGCGCGCCCGTTGCACGATGTACGCCAGCACCGAGCCGTGTCCGATGTGCGCGACCGGTATCCACTACGCCGGGATCGGTCGGGTCGTCTTCGGCGTCGCGGGCGAGACGCTCGACGCGCTCACGGGCGACGTGGTGCCCATCCCCTGCGCCGAGGTGATCCGCCGGGGCGACGGCGACACGGCTGTCGAGGGACCGATCGCCGAGGCGGCCGCGATGGAGCTCCACGAATCGGTGTGCGGTGAATCGTAGCGTGAGCGAACGAGGGAGGTCTCGGTGCCCATGACCGGACCGCCCCCGGTCCTCGCGGTCGGCGCCGCGGTGATAGACGAGTGGTACGCCGTCAGCAACCTCCCCGAGCCCGACGGCGGCGCGTTCGCGAGCGAGGTGACGACCGCGTTCGGCGGCGTCGGCGCCAACGTCTGCGTCGCGCTCGACCGGCTCGGACGCGACGTGGGGCTCGTGAGCCGCGTCGGCGACGACGAGTACGGCGAGCGGGCGCGCGAGTACCTCGCGGACACCGGCGTCGACGCCTCGCGCGTCTCGGTCGGCGACGACCCCTCGACGCGGTCGGTGATCCTCAGCGACCCCGACGGCGAGCGCGCCATCGTCACCGCGGGCGAGAGCTTCCGCCGGCTCCGGCTGGACGACGCCGACCGAGAGGCGCTCGCAGCGGCCGAGACGGTCTTCCTCACCGGCTACACGCCCGACGCGGTCTCGCGGGCGGTGCTCGATACCGTCGAGTCGGCCGCCGACCCGCCCGCGCTCGTCTTCGACCTCTCCGGCTCGGTCGAGGAACTCGTCGGGAGGGGGACCGAGCCGGAGACGGTCCGCCGGCTGCTCCACGCCGCGGACCTGTTCGTCGCCGACGACGTGGCGGCCGCGGCCTACTTCGGCGGGCCGGACGCGGCGGTGGAACGGGTCGCGGCCGCACAGCGGGCGCGGGGCGGTAGCGAGCCTTCGCTGACCGGCGACGGGTGGCCCCGCGCGGTCCTCACCCACGGCGCGGACGGGATGACGGCCGTCGCCGGCGGCGAAGGCACCGAGTTCGACGCGTTCGACGTCGACGTGATCGACGCGACCGGCGCCGGCGACTCGTTCACCGCGGGGCTGATCGATCGGTGGATCGCCGGGGGCGACGGCGGCGCCTCACGCCGCGAGCGCGCGGGCGTCGCCGACGGCGTCCGGTTCGCGGCCGCGGTCGCCGCGATCAACTGCACGTCCCGGTTCGCGCAGCCGGGGCTCCCGACCCGAGGCGAGGTGGAGGCGTTCCTCGCGGAGCGCGGGTTCTGAGCGAGGTCGTGGGGGTATCGATCCGTCACCGAACCTCGTCGGCCCGCGCGACGAGCTCCGCCACCCGGTCGGCGTCGACCGGCGCGGTCGTCTCGCCGCCCTCCTTGAGCGCGGTGCCGACGATCGCGCCGTCGGCGACCCCGAGCACGTCGGCGACCGTGTCGGCCCGGACCCCGCTCCCGACGAGGACCGGGGTGTCGAGGCCGTGCGCGTCGCGGTCGGCGACGACCGCTTCGAGCGCCTCCGAGTCCAACGCCTCGCCCGTGCCGCGTCCCGAGGCGATCACGGCGTCCGCGAGCCCGCGCTCCGCGGTGTCGGCGAACGACTCCGCGGAGTGTCCCTCGGCCGAGAGCGGCGCGGAGTGTTTCACGTCCGTGTCGGCGAACACGCCCGCGTCGACGCCGAGCCGGTCTCGGAGGCGGATCGTCTCGTGGGCCTTCCCCTGCACGACTCCCTGGTCCGTGACTCGCGAGCCGGTGTGGACGTTCACGCGGACGTAGTCGGCGTCGACCGCGGCGGCGACCGACAGGGCCGCCTCCGCGTCGTTGCGGAGGACGTTGATCCCGAGCGGGAGGTCGGTCTCGCCCGCGATTTCCGTCGCGGCCCGGGTGACGCTCGCGACGACGTGTTTCGGCGCGTCGTCCGGGTAGAAGGGGGCGTCCCCGAAGTTCTCCACCATGATCCCGTCGACGCCGCCGCGGTCGAGCGCGCGGGCGTCGGCGGCGGCGCGGTCGAGCGCGTCCCGCATCGCGGCCGCGCCGTCGTCCGGCGCCTTCGGCGCCCCCGGAAGGGGCGGGAGGTGTACCATGCCGATCACCGGTGCGTCCGTGCCGAAGGTGGCCTCGAACTCCATGATACCGACCGAAGAGCCTCTCGGCCGATAAGTCTCACCACACGGGAGCCGCCCGCGCCGTGCGGACGCCGCCGCCTCCCCCACCGTTTACCCGCTCGGGCGCGAACGGGCTCAGAGAGATGGGTATCGACGTCGACACTTCCGACCCCGTCGACCGCACCGGCGAAGTGACGCTCGTCCTCTCGTTGGGGGCCGCCCGGCGGCTCGCGGAGCCGGAGGCGGCGATGGCGGACGCGCGGGAGTGGAGCCGTCACGTCGGAATCGTCGCCAACGACGCGGACGCGGTCGAGCGGTTCGCCGGCGAGACCGGAATCGAGAACGACTACGCGCTCCGGAGCTGGGACAAGTGGGGGACGCTCGGCGACATCTACGAGGAGACCGACGCTCCGCGGGCGGTGTTCGTCGGCACGTCGACCGCGAACCGGCGCGTCGCGACTCACGTCGGCTTCGAGTACGTGCCGATCGACGAGGCGGCGGAGAAGGCGGGCTGGGCGCTCTCGGAGCCCGACCAGTCGAGCGATTCGGGCGTCGTCGGTCGGCTGTGGCGGGCGGTGCGAGAGCGGTTGGGCTGAGCGGCGCTGTCCGGAGAGAGAGGGAGAGAACGGGGGAGAAGGCGGTCCGCTATCGCTCCAGTTCGACGGTCAGATCGGTCGCGATCCACGCGTCCGTGTTCCCTTCCTCGGTGAAGACGGTGCGGTCGGGCGAACAGCGACTCGCCGCGACCGACGGCCGTGCGTCCGACGACTCTTCGACTTCGCGTTCGATCCGGTCCCCGGCTGTCATTACCGATGCGTCAGAGGTGCGGGGGGTTATAGGTTTCGGTCGGCCTAAATTCCCTGGGATCCCCCTCACTTCCGGCGGCGGCGAGACGGGCGGGGGATCGGATCCCCTTAGCCCGTGGCGGCCGTCGACGGAGACGATGCCGGATTCGCTTTTCAGTCCGTTCACGCTGCGCGACACCGAGTTCCGCAACCGCGTGATGTTGTCGCCGATGTGCCAGTACTCCGCGGACGACGGGTTCGCGAACGACTGGCACCGGGTTCACCTCGGCTCGCGCGCCGCCGGCGGAGCAGGGGTCGTGATGACCGAGGCGACCGCGGTCGAACCGCGTGGGCGCATCACGCCTGACTGCCTGGGGGTCTGGTCGGACGAGCACGCCGAGGCGATCGAACCGATCGTCGAATTCGTCGGGTCACAGGGCGCGACGCCCGGGATTCAGCTCGCCCACGCCGGCCGGAAGGCCTCGCACCGACCCCCGGCCGAGGGCGGCGATCCGATCCCCACGGACCGCGAGCGCGGCTGGGAGACGGTCTCCGCGACCGACGCGCCGTACCCGGACCCGGGTGCCGGCGAGGACGAACTGGCCGCGACGAGCCGGCTGGACGGCGGGGGGATCGACGAGGTGATCGACGCGTTCGCGGCCGCCGCGGAGCGCTCGCTCGACATCGGGTTCGAGGTCGCGGAGGTCCACGCGGCCCACGGCTACCTGCTCCACCAGTTCCTCTCGCCGGTCACCAACGACCGCGACGACGCGTACGGCGGGAGCTTCGAGAACCGCACCCGCCTCGTCCGCGAGGTCGTCGAGGCCGTCCGCGAGGTCTGGCCCGACGACAAGCCCGTCTTCGTCCGGATCTCCGCGACCGACTGGCTCCCGGACCGCGACTCGTGGGACGTCGACGACTCCGTGCGGCTGGCACCCCTGCTCGCCGAGGCCGGCGCCGACCTGATCGACGTCTCCGGCGGCGGGATCCACCCGGACCAGCGGCTCCCGGGCACCGGGCCGGGGTACCAAGTCCCGTACGCCGAGGCGATCCGCGAGGGGACCGACGTGCCGGTCGCCGCGGTCGGCGGGATCACGGAGCCGACTCACGCCGACGCCCTCGTCCGAAACGGTCGGGCCGACCTCGTCGCGCTCGGCCGCGAGATGCTCCGCCACCCGTACTGGCCGCTGGAGGCCGCCCACGAGCTCGGCGCGGACGCCGACTGGCCGGTGCAGTACCGGCGCGGTCGGTTCGACTGAGACGGGTCGCCGCCCGTGTCATTCCGGCCGAGGCGAGTCCTCCACGAGGACGAGACCCCCCCGCACGCTCCGGGAAGACTTATTCCGCTCCCGCGAACCGACGGGGTATGGAGTACCGAGAGTTCCCCGACGAGCGCGCCGACGAGTTCGACGCGTTCATGCGGTACGCGTTCTCCCCCGCCGAGGGACCGTACGATCCCGAGGAGGCGGACGACCGGGACACCATCGCCGACACGCGGGGCCTGTTCGACGGCGGCGACCCGGTCGCGGTCTGCGCGCACCACTACTTCTCGCTGCGGATCCGCGGCGACGACCGCGAGGTCGCCGGGCTCTCCGCGGTCGCGTCTCCCCCGGAACACCGACGGCAGGGGAACATCGGCCGCATGCTCCGGGAGTCGTTGGCGGAGTACCGCGACCGCGGCGTCTCCGTCTCGACGCTGTGGCCCTTCGAGTACCCCTTCTACGCCGGCTACGGCTGGGCGACCGGGAGCCGCTACCGCCACCTCACCGCGCCGCCGGAGCAGCTCGGCTTCGTCGACGACCTGATCGCGACCGCGGGCGCCGACGCCGGGACCTTCCGCCGGCTCGGAGAGGACGACTACGCGGCCGTGAAGCCTGTGCTCGCGGCGATGGCGGACCGCTACGACCTGACGATGGACTGGACCGAGGAGTGGTGGCGCGAGCGCGCCCTGCAAGGGTGGAAGACCGACCCGTTCGTCTACGGCTGGGAGCGAGGCGGCGACCTCCGGGCGCTCTGCGCGTACAGCTTCGACGACGACGCGGGCGACGCGGACGACCCCGTGATGCGCGTCTCCGACGTCGCCGTCGCGGACGACGAGGCGTGGTTCCAGCTCCTCAGACTCTTCCGCAATCACGACTCACAGGTCTCCGAGATCCGGATCCGCGCCCCGCCGGACGCGCCAGTACTCGACCTCGTCGACGACCCTCGCGCGGTCGACTGCGAGGTCCGGACCGGGCCGATGGTCCGGCTCGTCGACGTCGCCGCCGCCCTCGAAGCGCTCGCCCCGGGCCCGGAGATCGAGACCGCGTTCTCGCTCTCTGTCGTCGACCCCCTCGCCGACTGGAACGACGGGACGTTCCGGGTCGCCGTCGCGGACGGGTCGGTGGCGGTCGAGCGCGGGGGCGCCGCCGAGCGCGGGGGCGCCGCCGAGCGCGGCGAGCCGGAAAGCGGCGGCAAAGAAACCGCGGACGCCGCGGTCGACATCGGCGCCCTCTCGCAGCTGTACGTCGGGTACACGTCGGTCGACGAGGCGGTCCGGAGCGACGGGCTCACCGTCGATTCCCCGCTCGGCGACGACCTCCGAACGCTGTTCCCGCCGCGGACGACGCACCTGCGCGAGGGGTTCTGAGGCGTTCCGCTCGAAGAGCGCTTCCGCGACCCGGCCGGGCTTTTTATCCGCGGACCGCCTACGACGCGGCATGAGTTCCCGCGACGACCGACGCGACGACGACCTCGAGGAGCGGCTCGACGAGCTCGAAGCCGTGTTGAGCGAGCTCCGCCGCGACCTCCGCGAGACCGAGCGGGATCGCCGCGGCCCCCCGCGACCGCCGCGGCTCTCCGAGCTCGTCCGATTCACCGAGCGGTACACCATCCCGACGCTGATCGCCCTCCTCGAAACGACGATCAAGTCGCTCGAACTGGTGCAGGGGACGCTCCGGCTCGCCGACCCCGGCCGGAGCCTCGACGAGGCGGGCTCGGCGGCCGACCGGCTCGGCGACGTGCGAGACGGCGCGAGCGCCGGGCTCTCGCGGTCGCTCTCGGAGCTTCGAACGGCCCTCTCCGAGGCCGACCTCCCGGAGGAGGCCGCCTCGCGGTCGATCATCGAGGACGCGCGCGACCTCACGGCGGAGATCGAGGCCCGGATCGACGAGGGGCGACGCGAGGCCGACGCGGCACGGCGCGGGCGGCGGGAGCGGTCCGACGCACGGGACGAGAACCATCCCACCGGCGACGCGAACGACGACGACCGCGGCGGTAGCGGCAGCGGCAGCGGCGACCGCGGCGTCCGGATCGACGTGACCGACCCGGACGGGGAGGGCGAACACGAGAAGGGGGACGCGGACGACCCCGACGACGACGACCCCGCGCCCGAGGTCGACGTGGAGTCGGAGCTCGAGTCGATCAAGCGCCAGCTCGGCGACGACGAGTCTGAGGCGGCGGCCGCGGCCGACAACGAGGCGGCGGACGCCGGTGACGAGACGGGAGACACCGAGGACGCGGCGGCCGACACCGACCCGGATTCGACGGAGAAGGGCGGTTCTATCAATGACGGAGACGACGACGAACCGGTCGGCGGAGACGACGACACCGACCGCGACTCGGCCTGACCGCCGGATATCCGACCCGCCGCTCGGCCCTTCAGAAGTCGACGCCGAGCCGCTTCGCGACCCGCTCGGCCGAGTCGAGGAGGAGCGTCTCGTCGTCGGTGAACACCTCGAGGGCGACGGTGCCGTCGAAGCCGCTAAGCTCGGACTCCACGAGGCCGTAGTCGACCTCGCCGGCCCCCACAGGGAGATGGGTGTCGCCGCGGCGGCGGACGTCGTGACAGTGGAGGTGGGAGATCCGGTCGCCGTGGCTCCGCAGGAACCGCTTTATCGCCTTGTTGTCGCCCTCCATGTACGCGTGGCCGAGGTCGAAGCAGATCGGGGTGTCGGTCTCCCGAGCGAGGTCGCCGAGGACGGACAGCTGGAGCCCCGCGTGCTGGTGGCCGACGTTCTCGACGACGACCTCGACGCCCGCCTCGCGGCCGGCGTCGGTGACTCGCCGGAGCTGGTCGGCGGCGACCTCGCGGAACTCGGTGTCGTCGCGGTCGGCGGAGGTGGCGTGGAGGACGGCCTTCTCGGCGCCCAGGTCGCCGGCGGCCTCTAAGAGGCGGCGCTGGTAGCCGACGATCGCGTCGTTGACCTCGGGGACGTACGTCGCCAGCCGCTGGCTGTACGGGAGATGG
Source organism: Halorubrum saccharovorum DSM 1137 (assembly GCF_000337915.1). Taxonomy (GTDB): domain Archaea; phylum Halobacteriota; class Halobacteria; order Halobacteriales; family Haloferacaceae; genus Halorubrum; species Halorubrum saccharovorum. Next base: position 7,785 of record NZ_AOJE01000012.1, on the reverse strand, counting down.
ACGAGCAGGTCGCGGCCGTTGAGCGCGTCAGTCAGCCGCCCGCGGTCGATCTCGCCCGGTACGAGCGTCGGTTCACCGACGCCGAGCTCGCAGAAGTCGAACCGCGACGGCGACGCCGCGAGCCGGTCGAGGTCGTCGCCGACGGTGAGGCCGATGTCCATGTCGGCGGTCGGGGCGGCGTTCGGATAAATGGTGCCGCCGACTCAGTCGTCGAGCGGGTTGTCCACGTCGATCGCGCCCGAGTCGATCTCGGCCTCGACCTCGCGGACCGCGGTGACCATGTTCTCGGTCTTGCCGTACGCGATCTCACGGGGAAGGAGCTTCAGTCCGCAGTCGGGCGAGATCGTGAGCTTCTCCGGCGGGACGACGCGGAGGCCCTGCCGGATGTTCTCTTTGATCTCCTCGACGGGCTCGATCTCGGCGGTGTGGGCGTCGACGACGCCGAGCGCGAGGTCGGGCTCGAACTCGGGGTCGGTGAACGTGGGGATCTGCTCGAAGTCGCCGTTACACAGCTCCACGTCGAACTCGTCGATCGGGTAGTCGTTGATCTCGGGGTAGATCCGCGAGTAGTCGCCGTAACAGACGTGGAGGCCGATCCGGACCTCCTCGTCGATGCCCGAGACGATGCGTTCGAGGGCCTCGCCGACGATGGCGTGGTCCTCGGGCGTCGTCGCCAGCGCGGGCTCGTCGATCTGGATGTAGCGCGCGCCGGCCTCGACCAGCTTCTCGACCTCCTCGTTGACGAGGTCCGCGAGGTCGTACACGAGCTCCTCGGTGGAGGGGTACGCCTCGTTGAACGCCCAGAACCCGAGGGTGTACGGCCCCGTGATCGGCACCTTGACGGGGCGCTCGGACACGTCGGAGGTGAACTCGAACTCGTCGACGAGCCACGGCTCGTCGTACTCGACCTCCTCGACGACGGAGGGCTTGTCGAAGTAGTTGTGGCCCCACACCTTCACGGGGCCGTTGAACTCGTAGCCGTCGATCCGGTCGGCGAAGAACTCCACCATCTCGTTGCGGCGCATCTCGCCGTCGACGACCGTGTCGAGCCCGGCGCGCTCGTGCTCGTGGGTGATCAGCCGACAGGCGTCGTCGTGGGCCTCCTCCAGATCCCCTTCGTCGAACTTCGAGTCGGGGTCGTCGACCAGCTCGTCGGCGCGGTTGAGCCACTTCGGCTTCGGGTACGAGCCGACGACGGTCGTGAGCAGGAACGCGTCGTTCGGGTGGTCGTGCGGGCGGAACTGTTCGCGGTTGGCAGACGGATTTCGGACCATTAATCGAGCACCTCCGCGGCGGCGGAAAGGGCGTTCAGCTTCGCGCGGTACTTGTTGGCGGGCAGGTAGAACAGCTCGGTGTTCGGCGTCAGGTAGGTCGTGTCGAATCCTTCCGCGGGCACCTGCGACTCGAACCACTCGACGCGCTCCGCGACCGTCTCCGGCTCCTCGACGAGCGTGTTCTGCCCGTCGACGAGCCCGAGCGCGAGCGAGTCGGTGGCGCCGAACTCCTGGACGTTGTACACGGTGTCGTCGCGGTCGCCGGCGACGAGGTCGAGCCCGAGCGCGTCCGCGCCCGCCTCGTCGACGAGGTGCGCGTACAGCTTCTCGTCAAGCGCGCCGTAGAAGGTCTGGACGACCACGTCGGCGTCGGTCGCGTCGGTGACCGTCGCGATCGCGTCCGTCGCGGCCGACTCCTCGCCGTCGGCCGGCGGGTTCGTCACCAGCGACGGCTCGAGGAGGAACAGCGTCTCGTGGGCCGGGAACGCCTCGACCTCGCCGGCGAGGAACTCGGCGATCGCGGCCTGGAACGCGGCCTCGTCACCGTAGTGTTCGTCGGTCGCGAGTTCTGCGAGCGAGTAGGGACCGGGAAGCGTCGCCGCGAGGGGCGCCTCCCCGTCGATCAGGTCGGTCGCCCGCTCCAGTTCCCGCGCCACGTCGCCGGAGGCGTCGAGGTCGTCGACGACCCGCGGGTCGCGGTAGAAGTTGTTGTTGTCGTAGTACCGGACGATCCCGCCGGTCTCGACGCTGTCGTGCACCGTCAGCGGGTGCGCGATCATGTCGTCCCAGCGCCCCTGTCCCTCGACGACGCGGTCGAGGCCGGCGTCCAACTGGTCGTCGACGTACTCCGCGCGCACCTCGGCGTACTCCTCGACGATCGCCTTGCTCTCGTCGCCGCTCAAGAGGTCACCCTTCTGGTGCCCCTTGAGGTCGGAGAGCGTCTCCTTCGCCCAGTCCGGGAGCGGGTACAGCCCCGGCGTGGCCGCGACTCGTTCAGTCATCACCGTTGGTTCGATATGCCGTCGTATAATATTTGCTAATACGTTTTATGCTCTGAAGTTATCACCGGAGGCCAGCCGAACCGTTAAGCCGACCGTCGGGGATCGGTACCCATGAGCGTCGTCTCCCTGTTCCCCTCCGCCACCGAGCTGGCGGCCGTGATCCGCCCGGACCGATTCGGGGAGCCCGACGAGAAGGTGCGGCGCGTCGACCCGGCGGCGACGTGAGCGGCGGACCGGCCGACTGAGCCGACTGAGCCGACTACGCTCGCCGTTCGAGCCGCAACACGGTGAGCGTCTCGAACGGGAACGACTCCTCGACGACGACCTCGTGGTCGAACCCGGCGTCCTCGACGAGGTCGAGCACCTCGTCGTACCCCGTCAGCGACGAGACCAGGAGCAGGACGACGCCGCCGGGCGCGAGCACCCGCCCCACGTCGTCGAGGAACGGCTCGATGAGTTCGCGGCCCGACTCGCCGCCCGAGAGCGCGTGCTCCATCCAGTCGTCCCACTCGTTGTCCGGGTCGGTCGGGAGGTACGGCGGGTTGAAACACACCGTGTCGAACGCGTCCGCCCGGAACGGCGAGAGGAGGTCGGCGACGACCCCCTCGACGCCGCGCTCGCGCGCCTGTCGCGCGGCGTGCGGATTGAGGTCGCTGCCGACCACGTCGAGCCCGCGCTCCTCGGCGACCCGCTGAGCCACCCATCCCGAGCCCGTCCCGACCTCCAGCACCCGCCCGTGCGCCTCCGCGACGGCCGCCTCCGCGAGGAGCCCGGAGTCCTCGGCCGGCTGGTACACGACGGCCTCGTCGACGCCGCGCCGCTCCGCGAGGCCGGCGTCGGGATCGTCTTCGGTCATCGGTTCGACCCCTCTGAGCCGCCGCTGTCTCCGTCCTCACTTTCGGTCGCCTCTCCGCCCTCGGCGTCCGGATCACCGCTTTCGCCGCCCGAGCGCGACCCGCTACGAGTCGCCGCTCGCCCCTCGACCGACGCGTCCAACTGCGGGCCGGTGGCGTCCGCGCTCCGCGCGGAGAGCGTCTGCTGCGGGAAGGGGATCACGATCCCCTCGTCTTCGAGCGCCGCCTTGATCGCGTTCATCGCGGCGGTTTGGGTGCGCCAGCGCTTGCGCATGCTCGGGTTCCGGATCCAGTAGCGGAGCCCGAGCACGACCGCGGAGTCGGCGAACCGCTTCGTCACGGCGTTCGGCTCGGGCATCGCGGCCACGTCCTCGACTCCGGCGACGGTCTCCTCGATCACCGCCGCCGCGCGCTCGACGTCGGTGTCGTAGTCGACGCCGACCTCGACCTCGATGCGCAGCCGGTTCCGCCGCGACCGGTCGATTATCGAGCCCGAGCGCACGTCGTCGTTCGGGAGCGTGATCACCTCGCCGTCGAACGACCGGAGGCGGGTGCTCATGATCGAGATCTCCGTCACGGTCCCCTCGTGGTCGCCGACCTCCACCCAGTCGCCGACCTCGAACGGGCGGGAGAACATCAGCACGAAGCCGGCGAGGATCGCCCCGAGCGTCTGGCGCGCCGCCATCCCGACCACGATCCCGAGGAATCCGGCCCCGACGAGGAGCCCGCCGACGTTGTCGGTGAACAGCCCGACGACGACGAGAATCGCGAAGGTGTACACCGATATCTGAGTGAGCCGCCGGATCACCTCCTCCTGGTGGTCGGACAGCGCCGCGCTCTCGGCGGATATCTCGCTGATGACGCCCCCGAGGAAGTCCGTGACTGCGTACGCGCTCGCCAGGAGCACCACCGCGAGCACGACGTTCGAGAACTGGTCCGCGATCGCCGCCGACTCGTAGGCATCGAGGAGCGCGCCGCTCCGGTCCCACACCGCGAGCAGCGAGAGCGCGCCGACCGCGGTGGCCCCGGCGACCGCTATCGACAGCAGGAGCCGTCGCTTCGAGGAGAGCTCGCCGTTCCGTCGCTTCACCCAGGCGGTGAGTAGCCGGACGCCGAGCACGGCGGCGACGATCAGCACGGAGGCCGCGACGCGCCGGACGTTCCCCGTCAGGGCCCCGTAGAGGTCGCCGAGGGGGCCGGGAAGTGCGGTCGCGCTCTGCGCGAGAAGTGACGCGATCACGGGTCCCCTCCGTCGGCGGCGGCATCACCCGACGCCGTTTCGTCGGTCCCGTCTCCGCCCGACGCCGTTTCGTCGGTCCCGTCTCCGCCCGACGCCCGTTCTCCGGCCGCGTCACCGCCGGCCGGCGACACCGCGGTTCCCGGCCGGTTCGACAGCTCGCGCTGCGGGAAGGGGATCCGGATCCCCTCGCGATCGAACGCCGCCTTGACCGCCTCGATCACGGCGTTTTGCGCGTTCCACTTGTGCTGGATCGTCGGCGGCTGGATCCAGTAGCGGAGCCGGAGCACGACCTCGGAGTCGCCGAAGCGACGCCGGATCACGTCGGGCGAGGGCGTGTCGTTCACGGCGTCGCACTCCTCCATCGCCTCGGTGGCGACGCGGGCGGCGGCCGCGATGTCGGCGTCGTAGTCGATCCCCACGTCGGTCGTCAGTCGGAGCGAGTCGGTCCGCGTGAAGTTGGTCACCTCGCTGCCGGTCACCTCGTCGTTCGGGATGAGGACGTGCTCCTCGTCGAAGGTCCGGATCTGCGTGTTGTAGAGGGTGACCTCGGTGACGATCCCCTCTCTGTCCGAGACGGTGATCCAGTCGCCGACCTCGAACGGGCGAGCGAACAGGATGACGAACCCCGAGAGCGCCCCGGAGAGCGTCTTTCGCGCCGCGAAGCCGACGACGACGCCGAGCGCCCCCGCGCCGAGGAACAGGCTCTCGACCGGGATCCCCCACAGCGTGACGACGAACGCGATCGCGGGGACGAACATGACCAGCTGGACGATGTGGTGGGCGATCTCCTGCTGGTGTTTCGAGACCATCTCGCGTCGAGTCCCGTACGCGATCGCCCGCCTCGTGAGCAGCGTCGCGGTGTACGCGCCGGCGAAGACGATAGCTGTCACAAGCGTGCGGATCAGGTCCGAGGGACCGATCGCGATGAACTCGAAGGCGGCCTCGACCTCGGCGGTCAGCTCCCAGACGCCCACGAGGAAGCCGGTGAAGACGAACGTCGCGGCGGTGACGGCGGCCCACTGAACGGTCCGGACGACGTCGTCGGCGAACCGCTCTCTCGCCCATCGCCCCCCGACGACGAGCAGGCCCGCGAGGAGCAACAGCGCCGCGATCGCGGCGGCGGTCGCGGCGTACTGCTCGACCGTGGTCTCGAACCGCTGTTCGATCCGGAGCGCCCACCGCCAGTACCACGGGATCTGAAGCGCGAGCGGAGCCCCCGGCCACGTCATCGGGTCAGACCTCCGTCGGCGAGCCGCGCTCCCGAGCCAGCTCGGCCAGCGCCGCGAACGCCGACGGCTCTAGGTCGCCAGGTCGGCGGCGGAGCAGGTCCTCGTCGGCGGCGTCGACGACCGACTCCGGGTCGTCGAGCCCGGAGATGTGGCCGGTGTTCCGGACCGCGTTCCGGACCGTCTTGCGCCGCTGGGTGAACAGCGCCTTCACGAACCGGAGGAAGAACGCCTCGTCGCCCACCTCGTACTCCGGGTCGCGGGGCGTACACCGGACGACGGCGCTCTCGACGGCTGGCTGTGGATCGAACGCCTCCTTCGGGACCCGCTCGACAATCTCCACGGCCGCGTAGTGCTGGGCCGAGACGGAGAGCCGACCGTACTCGGACTCGCCCGCGGACGCCACCATGCGGTCGGCGAACTCGGCCTGGAACATCAGCACGAGCGGCTTCCCCTCGGGGAGCAGCCGGAAGGCGATCTCCGAGGAGACGCCGTACGGGAGGTTGGCGACGCAGGCGGTGAACGGCGGCAGGTCGACGTCGAGCGCGTCGCCCTCGATCACGTCGAGGAGGCCGTCGTCGACCGCGGTCGCGAACTCCTCGCGGAGGAAGTCGGCGAAGACGCCGTCGCGCTCGATCACGGAGAGGCGGCCGTTCTCAGCCGCGACCGCCGCCAGCAGCCGGTCGGTGAGCGCGCCCGCTCCCCCGCCGATCTCCAAGAGGTGGCTCGCGTCGGCGTCGTCGGGGAGGTACGCGGGGATCCGATCGAGCACGCGGTCGTCGACGAGGAAGTGTTGGTCGCGGTCGGGGTTCGCGCGCTCCCCGGCCCGCCGGGCGAGCGCGTCGGGGTCGCGGTCCCCGTACGCCGCGCCAGCGCCCGTCGATGAATCGGTCATGGCCGCGTTACTCCGCCGCTCCGGGTAAAAGTCCCGTTTCGGGGCGTCGCTCGTCGGCTCGTCGACCCGTCGACCCGTCGCGCCGGGCCGGCGGGACCTCACTCCTCGTGGCCGGCGAACCGCCGGTACTTGAGGTCCTCCTCGCGGATCTCCTCGACGATCCGCTCGACGATCACCTCCCGCGGGCGGTGAAGCCCGGCGATGCGCTCGGAGACCTCCTCGAAGCTCTCGAAGGGGCCGCGCTTCCGCTCGTCGAGCACCTTGTTCCGGAGCTGTTTGCCGATCCCCGGCAGGAGGTTGAGCTGGTGGAGCCGGAGGGTGATCGGGCCGGCCTCGTTGTAGAAATCGACGAAGCGCTCCTCGTTGCCCTCGACGATGTCCGCGACCGCGTACTCGATCTCGGCGGCCGCGTTCCGTGTGAGATCGTCGAACGACACCTCCCGATACCGGCCGACCTCGGGACTGTCGAGCGCGATCCGGTCGCTCACGGAGACGTCCGCCGCCTCGTCGAGCGCGAGCTCGTACAGCCGGAACGCGTCCGTTCCGAGCCCGTACGCGACCGGCGACTTCCGGTACTGCGGGCGGTCGTCGTCCGGTCGCCCGTTGGGCATCACGTCCAACAGGACGACCGCGGGACCGTCGCCCCCGCCGGATTCGGGCCCCGCGTCGGAGGTGCCGCCCGCGTCGGGCGCGTCGGTTTCGGGATTGCTCATACGTGTTTTAGCGTTCCGCGCAGTGAAAAAACCGCTGGCGCGCGGGGCCGAGGGCGACCGATTCCGGATCCTCTGGAGCCGGCGAAAGCCAAAAGCCCGTCTGTCCCTCACGAGCGGTATGAACGAGCCCGGCACCGAGGGCGTGCTGTTGGGCCAGGAGGCGCTCCACGATCGGCTCGACGACGCGCCCGACTGGCTGCAGGCGCACTACCGCACGTTCCGCGAGTCGATGCTCGGCGAGCGCGACGGTTCGCCGTTCCCCTGCTACTTCGGCATCGAGGTCGAGCGCGAGGGGGACCTGCTGTACGCCGCCTGCGAGTCGACCACCGACCCGGCGGCCCTGCTCCGCCTCCGCGACGTCCTCCTGGAGTACCTCGACACCTACGCGGACCACGCCGACCGCGCCCCGTTGGCGGTCTTTTTCCGCCCGCCCGACGGCGACCCCGGCGAGGCGGGCTACCACGAGCGCCTCTGGCACGTCCTGGAGTTCCTCCACGTTCACGACCCCGAGCCGTGGCCCGACGACATCCCGACCGACCCGGACACGCCCCGGTTCGAGTTCTCTTTCGGCGGAGAGCCGCT
>NZ_AOJE01000011.1 GCF_000337915.1 Halorubrum saccharovorum DSM 1137 | reverse complement strand
CCTCGCGCCATCAGAGATGTGTATAAGAGACAGGGTCTGCCCCCACGCCGACCTGGGCGACTGGGGCGTCGAGGGCGACCGCGAGTGGACGCAGTACCTGTTCCGCGAGGACGACGACGCGAGCCCGGACGCCTGTCCGCTCCGCCCGGCTCGCGACCACCCGAAAGCGCCCGAAGCGCTGCTGGAACGGGGCGCGTGGCGCCGGTTCGTCGACTCGGCCGCGCCCGAGGACGACGGGGACGCCGGGGCCGTGATCAGGGGGCTCGGCGATGACTGACTCGTCGCGGTCGGCGGTCGCGGACGCCGCCCCCGCGCCCGTTCCCCTCGACGACGCCGTCCTCCTCCTGATCGACTTCCAGACCGGATTCGACGAGCCGGGGTGGGGCGAGCGAAACAACCCCGACGCGGAGTCGGTCGCGGCAGGGCTCCTCGCGCGGTGGCGCGAGGCCGGCCGTCCGATCGCGCACGTGCGACACGCGTCGACCGAGGCGGACTCCCCGCTGAGACCAGACGCGCCGGGGTTCGCGTGGAAGCCGGAGACCGCGCCCGCCGAGGGCGAGCCCACGTTCGCGAAGTCGGTCAACGGCGCCCTCCTCGACTCCGGGCTCGACGAGTGGCTCCGCGAGACGGGCCGCGAGTGGCTCGTCGTCTGCGGGCTCACCACCGACCACTGCGTCTCGACGACGGCTCGGATGGCCGAGAACCGCGGGTACGAGGTCGTCGTCGTCGCCGACGCCACCGCGACCCACGCCCGAACGGCCCGCGACGGCGACCGGATCGACCCGGAGACCTCCCACCGCGTCGCGCTCGCGCACCTCGACGGCGAGTTCGCGACGGTCGTCGAGGCCGACGACCTCGGCTGACGAGCGCGGGGGCGGACCCGTCCGAGAGGCGCCTCACCTCAGCCGTCCGTCGGGTCCGCGCTCTCGCCCTCGACCGCGCGCTCGGCGGCGTTCGAGAACATCCCCCGCCGGGTCGTGTACGCGAAGTACGCCCCGAGTCCGAGGAATCCGACGACGTTCGAGACGGCGACCGCCCAGAACGCGGCCTCGACCCCCCAGCCGAGCCCGGGCGTGACCGCGACGCCGAACGCCCCGAACGTCGCGGCCGCGGGCACCGCGGCGATCGCGATGGGGAACCGGATCGCCCAGTACTTGACCAGGTCCGCGACGAAGGAGGTCCGGGTACGAGAGGCGCCGTTGAAGCCGGCGAGCAGGGTGTACGTCCCCCCGAGCGCCCAGTAGGTGACCGCGAGGATCCGCAGGTACAACACCGAGAGCGACCGGCCGGCCGCGGTGAGGTCGGGTGCGAGGAAATCGGCGATCGCTCCGGCGAACACGAATTGGACGGCGCCGAGCGCGAGGAAGCCGGTGACGACGATCCCGGTCCCGACCACCGTGGTCCGCCGGGCGCGGCGCGGGGCGTTCGCGCCGAGGTTCTGGCCGATCATCGACTGGATCGCCTGTTGCATCCCTAGAGCGGGGACGATCGCGAGCGTGGAGACGCGTGCGCCGACCGTGTACGCCGCGATCCCGGCCGAGCCGCCGGCGATCGTGACCAGCCCCACGACGAGCACGCGGACCAGTTCGCTCACCCCGCGCTGGCCGCCGAGCGGGAGCCCGACGTCCGCGATCTCGCGCACGACCGACCGATCGACCGCGAACGCCTCGCGGGTGAGTCGGAACGTGTCCCGCCCGATCCCCGCCGCGTACGCGAGCACGTGGGCGAGCCCGACGACGCCGGCGATCACCGTCCCGAGGGCCGCGCCGGCGACCCCGAGCGCCGGGACCGGGCCGACGCCGAAGATGAGCACGGGCGCCGCGACGAGGTTGACGAGGACGCTGGTGAGGCTCACGTGGAGGACGGCCCGCGTGTCGCCGTAGGCGGTGAAACAGTTCTCTACCGTGTCGCTGACCGCGCCGAACGGGAGGACGGCGACGATGATCGCGAGGTACGTCGCGGTGGTGCCCGCCAGGGCGGGGTCCGCGCCCAGGAGCCGTACGAGGCCCTCGGCGTAGGCGACGACGGGGATCGCGATCGCGCCGGTCACCGCGAGCGCGAGGAGCGCGCCGTTGACCGCGACGCGGCGCGCCCCCGCGTCGTCCTCGCCGCCGGCGCGCTGCGCGACGAGGATCTGCGTTCCGACCGCGGCGACGACCACCGTCGCGCCGAGGAGCGACTGGATCGGGAGGCTGAGGCCGACCGCGGCGACGGCGTCCTCGCTCACCCGACCGAGCCAGAACGTGTCGACGAGCGCGTTCGCGACGTACACGAGGTTCTGCGCGACGAGCGGGGCCGCGAGCAGTACGAGCACTCGCCCGACCGGCCCGTCGGTGATCGCCTCGCGGTCGACGTCGAACATCGAATAGTTCCGTATCGGATACGGATAATAAAAGAATGCTGGTGTTAGATACGATACGGATCTCGACGCCGGCGGCCGATCGGTACCTCCCGATCGTCGCCCGGATCCTCACGTTTTTGCACGCGGCCGCCGTGGCTCCGGTATGCAACGCGGCCGTCGGAAGCCGGACTGGCTGAAGTCGCGTCCACCGTCCGGGTCTCGGTTCACGGAGATCAAAGATCGCCTCCGCGAGCGCGACCTCCACACCGTCTGCGAGGAGGCCAACTGTCCCAACATGGGCGAGTGCTGGTCCGGCCGGGACGGACCGGGAACGGCGACGTTCATGCTCATGGGCGACCGCTGCTCGCGTGGCTGTAACTTCTGTGACGTGGAGACGGGCGGGATGGAGCCGCTCGACCCGGACGAGCCCGCGAACGTCGCGGACGCGGTCGTCGATATCGGGCTCGACTACGTCGTGCTCACGTCGGTCGACCGCGACGACCTCGCGGACGGCGGCTCCGCGCACTTCGCCGAGACGATCCGAGCGATTAAGCGGCGCGACCCGGAGATCCTCGTCGAGACGCTGATCCCGGACTTCCAGGGCGACCCCGAGGCGATCGACCGGATCGTCGACGCCGGACCGGACGTGATCGCCCACAACGTCGAGACGGTCGAGCGGCTCCAGTGGCCGGTCCGAGACCGGCGGGCGAACTACGAGCAGTCGCTCGCGGTGCTCGATCGGGTGGATCGGGAGTCCGACATCCACACGAAGACGAGCCTCATGCTCGGCGTCGGCGAGTACCACCACGAGGTGTACCGCACACTCGGCGACCTCAGCGAGGTCGGCGTCGACGTGGTCACCTTCGGGCAGTACCTCCAGCCCTCGCGCTCGCACCTCGACGTGTTCGAGTACGTCCACCCCGACGCCTTCGAGACGTGGCGCGCGGTCGCCGAGACGGAGTTCGACTTCCTCTACTGCGCCTCGGGACCGATGGTCCGCTCGTCGTACAAGGCCGGCGAGCTGTTCGTCGAGGCGCTGCTCCGGAAGGGGCGCGCCCCCGAGGACGCCCGGCGACACGCTCGGGCCGCGGGCGGAGACTGACGATCCGCCGCGGACGGGGCCGCCACAGCGGATCCACGCGTCCACATTCTGTCATTAGCACCCCGAAACCGATCGCGGGCAAGGTGGCGATAATACCCCTTATGTGTGTGTATCTGTCAGGAATTGTGGGGTAGTTGACAGGGATATACTTATGAAAGTGGACTCTATATGAGTGGGTATGTCATACCACAGAAGACGGCGTGACGTGCTGAAGACCGTCGGTGTCGCCGGCGCGATCGGGCTCGCCGGCTGTTCGGGTAACGGCGGCGACGGCGGCGACGGAATGGACGACGGCGACGGCGGCGACGGCGGCGACGGAATGGACGACGGCGACGGCGGCGACGGTGGCGACGGAATGGACGGCGGAGACGGTGGCGACGGCGGCGGCGGTCCGGACCTGCTCACCGTCATCGGCTACCCCGAGAGCGGGATCCAACTGTTCCGCGACTACTACGCCGCGTCTGACGGTGCGGAGGACATCCTCATTCCCGACGGGCTTCAGGACCCCTCGCTGCCCGGGCAGGTCGGCAACGACATGAACAACGTCACCGGGACCGCGCCGGCGGCGGGCGGTCCGAACCAGGAGGCGTTCTCGAGCCTGTACCAGGACACCTACGACGAGACGCCGGGCGTGTTCACCTCGCAGTCGTACGACTCGGCCGCGGCGCTGATCCTCGCGAACGTGGCGGCGGGCGAGAACGACGGCACCGCGATCCGCGACCAGCTCCGGCGCATCGCGAACCCCGACGGCACCTCGTACGGCCCCGGGGAGTTCGTCGACGCCGTCGAAGCGGTCGCGAACGGCGAGAACATCAACTACCAGGGCGCGTCGAGCGCCGTTAACTTCGACCAGAACGGCGACCCGGCGTCGGCGGCCTACCAGATCTGGGAGTTCGCCGGTCAGAGCGCCGACTCCGTCAACGTCCAGGAGACGCAGAACTTCGAGGGCGAGAACCCCGACGGGGCGGGCCCGTCGGCCGACTCGTCGCCCGGCGGACTCGGCCGCGAGGTGAGCGTCGGAATCCTGCTGCCCGAGACAGGCGACCTGGCGTCGACGGGACAGCCGATGATCCGCGCGGCGGAGCTCCCAGCCCAGCAGGTCAACGAGTCCGACCTCGACCTCACCGTGAACGCCCAGTTCGAGGACACGAACACCTCGCCCGACCAAGGCGTCACCGGCGCCGAGTCGCTGGTCAACGCGGGGGTTCCCGCGGTGTGCGGGACCGCCTCTTCCGGCGTGAACGTCCCCGTCTGTCAGGAGACGCTCATCCCGAACGAGGTCGTCGGGTGCTCGCCGTCCAGCACGGCGCTGTCGGTGACGAACCTCGAGGACGACGACTACATCTTCCGGACCGCCCCGAGCGACCAGCTCCAGGGTCGGGTCATGGCGCAGGTCGCCTCCGAGCGGCTCGGCGCCTCGACCGCCGCGACGCTGTACGTCAACAACGACTACGGTCAGCAGCTCTCCAACCGGTTCAGCAGCGTGTTCGAGGACACCTTCGACGGTGAGGTGTACGACCAGATCAGCTTCAACATCGGCGAGTCGTCGTACTCCAACGTCATCGAGCAGGCGCTCACAAGCGGGAACTGACCGCGATCGGAACTGACCGCGATCGGAACCGACGCGTCATCGAGCGGCCGGCCGAGCGCTCTCGCTTTTTCCGGACGACCCGACCGAGAAGCGGCGCGTCGCTCGCGAGAGCGCTACGCGTCGCTTCCGCGCCTTCCGCTCCGCCTCACAAAAGCCACTCCGCTGACCGGCGGTCGAGGCGAGACCGACTAGCCGCCGAGGAACTCCCGGCGGACCTCCTCGTCGTTCAGGAGCACGGCCCCCTCGTCCTCGAACCGGTTCTGTCCGTTCGCGAGCACGTACCCGCGGTCACAGCGTCTGAGCGCCTCCTTGGCGTTCTGTTCGACCATCAGGATCGCCGTCCCCGTCTCGTTGATCTCGTCGATCTTGTCGAACATCTCGTCGACGAGGTCGGGCGCGAGCCCCGCGCTGGGCTCGTCGAGCAACAGCAGTTCGGGGTCGAGCATCAGCGCCCGGCCCATCGCGAGCATCTGGCGCTGCCCGCCGCTCAGGGTGCCCGCCTGCTGGTGTTTTCGCTCCTCGAGTATCGGGAACCGGTCGTACACCTTTCGGAGCTCCTCCTGCGGGACCTCGTCGAGGATGTACGCGCCCATCTCCAGGTTCTCCTCGACGTCGAGCTCCGCGAAGACGTTCTGACTCTGCGGAACGTACCCCAGCCCCTTGTGGATCACGTCCTCTGGCTTCGTCCCGCTGATGTCCTCGCCGTCGAACGTCACCGTCCCGCCCATGTGGGCCGTCAGTCCGAAGACCGACTTCATGACGGTCGACTTGCCGGCCCCATTCGGGCCGACGATGGTGACGTACTCGTCGTCGTCGACGTCGAGGTCGACGTCGGTGAGGATCTGGAGGTCGCCGTAGCCGGCGTCCAGGTCGCGGACCTCCAGGAGGCTCATACCTCACCCCCGAGGTACGCCTCGATGACCTCCTCGCTCTCTTTGATCTCCGTCGGCGTCCCGTCCTTCAGGATCCGGCCTTGGTGCATGACGATAACCCGCTCGCAGTTGTTCATGATGAGGTCCATGTCGTGTTCCACGATGAGGAAGGTGTACCCCCGCTCCCGGAGCTCGTGGATGTGTTCGAGCAGCCGCTTCTCCAACGACGGATTGACGCCCGCGAACGGCTCGTCGAGGAGCAGCACGTCGGGATCGGTCAGGAGCGCCCGAGCCATCTCCAGCAGCTTCCGCTGGCCGCCGGAGAGATTTCCGGCGTACTCGTCGGCGAGGTGGTCGATCTCGAAGAAGTCGAGCACCTCCCAGACGCGTTCGAGCTGTTCGGTCTCCTGCTCGCGCACCGACCCGCGGGTTATCGGCAGAATCGACCGCCACAGCGACTCACCGACCTGTCCTTTCGGCGCGAGCATCATGTTCTCGAGGACGGTCATCTCCTCGAGTTCGCGGGCGATCTGGAACGTCCGTGCCAGCCCCTGGTTCGCGATCTCGTGAGGTTCGAACCCGGTGATGTCCTCGCCGTTGAACCGGACCGTCCCCTCGTCGGGGTCGAGCATCCCGGTGATGAGGTTGAACGTGGTCGACTTCCCCGCGCCGTTCGGACCGATAAGTCCGGTGAGCGTCCCTTCCTCGACGTCGAAGCTGACGTCGTCGACGGCGACTATCCCCCCGAACTCCTTCCGGAGCCCCTCGACTTCGAGGGGCGCGTATCGGGCTCCGTCGTCTCCGGTGTGGGTTTCGGGATCGTCCTCGACCAGCTCCGTCAGGTCGGCGTCGGACGACGACTCCGCAGGAGCAGCGTCGTCCGCGGCCGACGACGGCTCCTCGTCGGTCGCCGCTCCCTCGACCGGCGTCGAATCACTCGCGGTGGACTCGTCCGTTTCGCTCATTGCTCTTCACCTCCGTCGGCGGCCGCCGGGTTCCCGGTTGACCCGCCGCTTCCCGGCCGCGCGAGGTCGACGCTCGAAGCGGTCTCCTTGCGGTGGCCGAGCAGGCCCTCCGGCCGGTTGTGCATCAGCCAGATGAGCACCACGCCCATGATCACCAGCCGCAACTGGCTGATGCTGTCGAGCGTGTACAGCACGAACGGCATCGGGTCGAGCGAGGCGAACCCCGCCATCGCCTCCCCGAAGTTCCGCGGCGCGTCGCCCAGTTCGAAGGCGGTCTCGACGAGGTTCTTGAAGTACCGCGGTCCCTCGTACAACAGTCCGGCGAAGATCGCCCCGCCGAGGAAGCTCCCGGTGTTCGATCCCGCACCCCCGATGATCAGCGCGATCCAGATGAAGAACGTGATGTTCGGGCGGAACGAGGGCGGCGTGATGCTCCCGCGGCCCGAGTACCAGAGGATTCCGCCGAGCCCCATCAGCGCGGCGCCGAGCACGAACGCCGTGAGCTTGAACCGGTCGGTGTCTTTCCCCAGCGCGTTCGCGACGTCCTCGTCCTCGCGGATCGCCTTCAGGACGCGGCCGAACGGGGACTTACCGGTCCGTGAGAGCAGCAGGTAGAACAGCCCGACGCCGACGAGAAGGACGATTCCGTACACTACCCCGTCGATCACCGGTTTGGGGTTGTTCGAGATGAAGTTCTGCTGGACGAACGCGACGAACCCGAGGTACGGCTCCCAGAGGAAGAGGGCTCGCAGCAGCGCTTCGAGCGGGTCCGTGTAGTTCAGGATGAGCCCGCCCCCGCCGCCGAGGCCGACCGTGTCGGCCGCCGGGTCGAAGGTGAACAGCCAGAGGTCGATCGTGTCCGGCACGGTGAACGTCTGGAACGTCCGGGACATCATCGTGAACCGGACGATCTCCGAGAACGCCACCGTGACGATCGCGAGGTAGTCGGCCCGGAGCCGGAGCGCGGGTAACGCGACCAACAGTCCGAACAGCCCCGCCACGACCACGCCGGCGAGGACGCCGACGAACAGCGGGAGGCCGAACCCGCCGACCTGTGCGGCGCCGCCCTCCGCGACCGGCGGCTTCGAGACCAGCGCGGTCACGTAGATCCCGATGCCCATGAAGCCGACGATGCCGATGTTGAACAGGCCGGTGTACCCCCAGTGGAGGTTCAACGCCAGCGCGAGCATGCCGAACACGCCGATGTAGAACGTGAGGTTCGCGATGGAGTTCAGCTGCCCGCGGAGCTCGTACCCGAACGCGACCCCGGCCAGAATGTACGCGAGGTAGATCGTGCCGAGGACGGCGAGCACGAGCGTCACGTCCCGCTCGAAGAGCCCCTCGAACCGCCCGCGGAGGTCGTCGACGCTCATGCTGTGGACCTCCCGCTGAAGATGCCTTCAGGCTTGAACAACAGGATCACGATCATCACCATGAACGCGGCCGCGCGACCGAACTCGGAGGGGATCCAGATCACCGAGACCGAGGCGGTCAGACCGATGACGATCCCGCCGCCGATCGCGCCGTAGATCGACCCGATCCCGCCGAGAATCACCGCGGCGAACACGAGCAGCAGCAGCAGCCAGCCGTCGTTGAAACCGAGCGTCCCCTTCCAGAGGACGAACATGTAGCCCGCGACGCCGGTGAGGCCCGCGCCGACGATCCACGTCGTGCGGATGACCTGCTCGGTCGGGATCCCGGTGATCCGCGCGAGGTCCTCGTTGTCGGACATCGCGCGCATCGCCTTCCCGAGTTTCGTCCGCTGGAGCAGCAGATGGACGCCGAGCATGAGCCCCGCCGCGACGACCACGAGACTGATGTCGTGGGCCGTCACCCGGAACGTCCCGTCGATCGCGGGGACGTTCACGCGCGGGACCGATCCCGCCGCGGTCGTCCCTCGCACGCCGGCCCCGAAGACGAACTGGAGCAGGTACCGGAGCGCGAACGCGACCCCGATGCTGGTTATCAGCAGCGCGATACCGCTCTCGTCGCGGATCGGCCGGTAGACGAGGCGGTCGATCACTAACGCCAGCGCGATCGTCGCGACCCCCGCCAGGACGGCCCCGAAGACGACGGCGATCGGCGCGGTCGTGATCCCGATGCCGAGCGCGCCCCCGAACACCGACCCGCCCGCACCGACGAGCAGGAGCGCGCCGACGCTGTTCTCGCCGATCCCGGCGATGAGGTAACTGGTCGCCATCCCGGCGAACGCCCCGCTGGTGAGGTAGTCGCCGTGCGCGAAGTTCGCGAAGTTGAGAATACTGTACGTCATCGAGAGTCCGATACCCGCCAGACCGATGATCAGCCCCCGGAGCAACCCGTCCCAGATCAGGGACGCGAGGCTGCTGATCTGAATCCCTCCGCTCGCGAGCCCAGTTACGAGTGACCACACCATCCACAGGGCCACGAGCACGACCCCGATGGCGAGCGGTTCCTCGCTGAGGGTTCGGCGGTATCGAACGTACGTTTCAGAGACACTCACGTGATAACACTCCTCACCATAGCGTGTGAATCAACCTATAAGACGTTTTCTACCGTCCAGCTCCCAGAAGTGTCCGTCGTCCGTCGTCTTCACCCACATTGGGTGGTATCTCAAGAACATAAACACGCCCGCCGTTCGGTCTCGCCGTCGCTATCGCGATCGGTCAGTACCCCTGGGCGTTCCCGTCCTTCCGCGGCTCGGTTGCCGCCGAGAGGACGCCGTCCCGCGACCGCGCGATCTGGGCGCCGCCGAACATGGTCGGCGGGAGGGTCAACACGTCGTGGCCCTTCCGAGCCAACTTCGCGGCGATCGCCCCGTCAGCCTGCGGTTCGAGCGCCAGTTCGCCGCTCTCGCGGTAGCGCCACCGCGGCTCGTCGAGCGCGCGCTGGAGGGGCATCTCGTAGTCGACGAGGTTCGAGATCACCTGCACGTGCCCCTGCGGCTGCATGTACCCGCCCATCACGCCGAAGGCGGCCCAGTCGTCCTCGTCGAACCGGACGAGTCCGGGGATCAGCGTGTGGAACGGTCGCTTCCCCGGTTCGAGGCGGTTCGGGTGCTCCGGGTCGAGCGAGAACGACGAGCCCCGGTTCTGGAGGGCGATCCCCGTCTCGCCCGCGACGAGCCCGGAGCCGAACCCGGCGAACCGAGAGTTGATGTACGAGACGACGTTCCCCTCGTCGTCGGCGACCGTCAGCAGGACGGTGTCGGCGTCCTCCGCGTTGGCGTCGGGGACGCCGAAGCTCACGCCGCGGTTGGCCGTCTCACCGACCTCGGCCGCTCGTCGTTTCGCCCACGCCGCGGAGGCGAGCGGCGGGACCTCCTCGTAGGCCGGGTCGGTGATGTAGCGGTGGCCGTCGTGGAAGGCGACCTTCAGCGCCTCCGCGAAGTAGTGGACGCGCTCGGGCGAGTCGTAGTCGTACTCGCCGGCGCCCACCTCGGCCGCGACGTTGAGCGCCTCCAGCGCGACGAGCCCCTGGTTGTTCGGCGGGAGTTCGTACACCTCCGCGCCGTTGTACGTCGTCGACACCGGCTCCGGCCACTCGACTTCGAAGTCCGACAGATCCTCGGCGGTCATGAACCCGCCCGCCGCCTGCACCTCCGCGGCGATGGCCTCGGCGATCTCGCCCTCGTAGACGGCGTCGGCGCCCTCCTCGGCGATCAGTTCCATCGACTCCCCGAGCCGCGGGAGCGTCACCCGCTGCCCGACCGCGGGCGACTCGCCGTCGAAGAGGTACGCCTCGCGGGCGTGGTCGCTCTCGAACAGGCCCTCGCCCTGGGTCCACGCGTCCGCGATCACCTCGCTGACCGGGTAGCCCTCCGTCGCGTAGCGGATCGCCGGCCGCAGGAGTCGGTCGAGGCCGAACTCGCCGAACCGCTCGGCGGTCGCCTCCCACCCCCGCGCGGTCCCCGGAACCGTCACCGTCTGCGCCCCGGTCGTCGGCATCTCGACCGCGCTCGGGTCGTCCTCGTCCACGTCGTCGTCGGCCGCGAGCGACGCCCGGACGTTCTCGATCGTCGCGTCGGCGGGCGCGCCGCCGCACGCGCGCATGGCGCCGACCTCGCCGTCGGCGGTGCGGTACAGCGCGAACACGTCGCCCCCCAACCCCGTCGACGTGGGCTCGACAACGTTGAGTGCGGCGGCGGTCGCCACCGCGGCGTCGAACGCGTTCCCGCCGTCGCGCAGCACCTCGATCCCCGCCTCGCTCGCGAGCGGCTGACTCGTGGCGACCACGCCGCGCTGCCCGTACACCGTCGACCGCCGAGAACCGAACCGGTCCACGTCTGGGTCCATGGCAACACGTTCGACGGAACCCGGTTAAACGTCCCCCCGGACAGTTCCGGTGTGGTTCGAGACGACGGTTGTGAGTCGGTACCATTTACCGTATCGGGGTCCTGAGATCACGGGATCAGATGACCGGTCGAGACGAGGAGACGAACGGGGAGTCGAGCGGCGAGGGCCCACCGAGCGGCGGGTCTCCCGAGGACCCCGGCCGACGCCGCGTGCTCGGGTACGCGGGACTCGCCGCGCTCGCGGGCGGCGGCGTCGCCGGCGCGTGGTACCTCTCGCGGCCGGCTCCCGCCCCGGCGTCCGGCGGGGAGGACGGGGCGGACGAGAACGGCGGCGATCCCGAGAACGACGGCGATCCCGCCGACGAGGACGCTCTCGCGGACGCGCCCGCGGAGATCCCCGCGGTGGTCAGTCGGTACGCGCCCGACCTGTACTTCGGGGCGTTAGAGAAGTGGTACCCCACCGACCCGCGACCGTACGTCGTCGAGACCGACGAGGGCGCCGTCGTCGACGGGTTCACCGCGCTCGACGAGTACTCGGCGGCGTTCCGCGAGACTGGGTCGCCGCCCGCGCCCACCGTGTTCTACAACGTCGTCGAGGCGGCGCCGGGCGTCGACGCGGTGCAGTACTGGCTCTACTCGGCGTTCGACCAGTTCACCGTCAACTTCCACTGGCACGACTGGGAGCTGTTGCAGGTGTTCGTCGACCGCGAGAGCGGCGACCCGCTGCTGCTCTCGGCCAGCGCGCACTCCCGCGCCAGCCCGAACAACGAGTTCCTCGATCCGGAGATCCCGGACGGCTCGCGGCCCGGGATCCTCTCCGAGGTGGGCTCGCACTCCAGCGCCAGCGAGGTCAACGGACTCGTTCCCAGCTTCGAGCGACTTCCGGTCGGCGACCTGGTCTCCGACGTGACCAACGACGCAATCGACGTCTCCGCGAGCCTCCGCGCGCCCTTCGCCTACGGCCTCCCCCGGGACGAGGGGGCGCGGCTCCCGTTCGTCCTCCCGGAGCTCGACGGCGCCCCCCTCCACGAGCACCCGTCGCTGTCGATCGAGCGGACCGACCTGATCGACGAGCGGGTGACCGTCGGGTCGTGGCGCGGGCTCCCGACCCCGCCCGAGGACCTCCCCCTGCGCGAGCCCGGGCTCGTGCTCGCCCACCCGGACAGCGCCGTCGACGCGGACGCGACCTACGCGCTCGAACCGCTCTCGCCGCTCGGCGAGGCGATCGACGGCTTCGTCGGCCCGCAGTTGAGCTTCGAGTT
This sequence comes from Halorubrum saccharovorum DSM 1137, assembly GCF_000337915.1. GTDB lineage: Archaea > Halobacteriota > Halobacteria > Halobacteriales > Haloferacaceae > Halorubrum > Halorubrum saccharovorum. The sequence goes on along the minus strand of NZ_AOJE01000011.1, from coordinate 171,049 downwards.
CGCGGTCCCCGGATTCGCCGAGGATGTGCTCGCGAGCCACATCACGTCGGTCGGCACGCCGTGGGAACAGGAGCGGTTCGCCGACCCGCTCTCGGACGTCACCGACCCCGCGCACCGCCGGCGGATCGACGGGTCGGAGCCCGACGGGCTCACGAACCGCGTCGCCGGTCGGGTGCGACAGCTCCGGGCCGGGACCGGCGGTACGCTCGACGGGGTCACGGACGGAGCCGCCGACGCGGTCACGGGCGTCGCCGGCGTGTCGCTGTTCCCGCTCTCGACCGAGCTGGCCGTCCGGCTCGCGAGCGAGGACCCGACCGCGACGGTCACCCGCGGCGGCGTCTTCGAGTACCTCCGCGTCGAGCCCGGTCCGCACCTCCTCGTCGCCAACGGGCCGGGGATCGCGCCGATCGCGTCCCGATTCACCCACGATGGCGGGCTCGTCCGGGTCGGCGGCGACGGGGACCTCGCGGTCGTCGCCAGCGGGGACGCCGGCTGGATCCGGGGCGACGCGCGGGAGGCCGACGGGGTCGAACGCGTGCGCGTGGTCGAGGACTATGCCGGCGTCGTCTACGAGGGCGCGCCGGTCGAGACCGATCGGTTCGCGGTCGCGGTCCACCGCGAGGGTCGGTACACGGTCGAGGTGGTCGACCGGGCGGGCGCGACGGGAGCGTACCGCGTGACGCCGGATTCGTTCGACGAGAACGGCGAGGCGGTGCGCGAGCGGGTCGAAACCGGGAAGGCCGCGCTCGCCCGGACGCTCCGAGGCGAGCTCGACGAGCTGTACGCGCTCGCCGAGTCGCTCAGCCCGGACGACGACGACGCGGACGACACTCCCGAGAACGGGACGGCCGGGGAGACGGATCGGGACCGGAACGGAACCGCGTCCGACCCGGTGCTCGACGGGATCTCCCGCGCGCGGGAGTCGGCGGCCGGAGCGGTCGCCGCCGCCGAGAACGACGAGGAGCGGGCGGCCGACGACCGGCTCTCCGCGGCCGCCTCAGCGCTGTGGCGGGTCAGGGACGCGTTCGCGACCGACGACCAAGCCGGGTACGACGACGGCGCGGTCGAGGCGCTCGATCCGAAGGCGCTCGCCGGGATCGAGCGCGCCAACGACGCCATCGACGCCCCGCTGTGAAGGCGACGCGCGTCGCCGCCCCGACTCACGGAAGACTCCCGATCCCACGACCGTGTCTCGACCTCCCGATCGGCAGCCCCGCGCTCCGCGTTCCGTTATAAGGCGATGCCGGCGTCGTCGCGTCGATGATCGCTGTTACCGGCCAGAGCGCCGGATTTCGCGTCGAGGGCGCGACGGCGCGGAACTGCGGTCGTGTATCGATAAGCGCTATATCAATTTGGCGTCCGGCAGTTGATCGTCGCCCGGTATGGGGCGAACCCGTGGAGCGGTCGGATTCGGGGACGCGGGCAGGTTTGGTCGTCCATTTTTTGTCCGGGCGGTCGCACGTCCGACGATGACCCACCATATTCCGAAGGGGGTGAGCCTCGACACCCTCCTGCAGATCGTCGCCGGTTGGTCCGCTGTCGGCGCGGCGGCCGAACCGAAGTACACCTCGACCGTCGAGGACGCGACGGACATCGCCGACGCGGTCGGGCGACAGACCCGCTTCCTCGAAGAGCTCGGGCTGCTCGAACCGGAGGGGCAGCAACACCGCCTCACGGATCGCGGCCAGGCGCTGGCCGGAGCGGTCGCCGTCGAGGACGAGGTGCAGGCGCGGAAACACGCTCGCGAGGCCCTCGCGGAGTGGCCCGTGACCGATCAGGTCCGCGGAATCGTCCGCGAGAACCCCACGGCGGAGGCGGACCTGGTCCCTCTCGTTGCGGCCGTCACCGGTCAGGACCTCGACGCCGACCGAGTCCGGAGCGGGCTCACTACGCTGCTGGAGCTGTACGACTGGGCCGGTCTGCTCGACCGGGACGAGGAGGGGCGGTACCGCCTCCCGGAGACCGAGCGCGCCGGGGAAGCCGCCGCCGAGGAGGCCGACGACGTGGAGGGGTCCACAGAGGGCGAGGAGAACGCTTCCGAGAAGAACGCTTCCGAAGAGGGCAACGCGGCCGAAGAAGCGCCGAAGGGGACCGTGACGGAAGCCGAATCGGCGGCTGAGGACGCCGAGGAAACCGGTGAAGAAGCGACCGAGGAAGTCGAGGACGCGGCCGCAGAGGCCGCCGAGGAGGTGGAGGGGGCCGCCGAGGAGACCGCAGAGAGCGCCGAAACCGCTGCCGCCGAACTCGGTGAACTCCCCGAAGGGATCCTCTCCGATCTCACATCGCTCGTCGACGAGGTCGAGAGTGCAGCCGAGGAGACGAAGACGGCCGCCGAGAAGGCGGAGGTAGCGGCAGAAACAGCGCAGGAAGCGGCGATGGGGGCGGGCGACGACGAGGCGGCAGCCGCCTCGGATCACACCCGACCAGCGACCGGGCAGCATGCGCTCACGCTCGGCGTCGATCTCGACGCCGACGCCGAGAGTCTCGAAGCGCTGATCCGGGGAATTCGGCGGGGAATCGTGGTGGAGGAAGAGCAGTCGCCGACGGCGTCCGAGCGCGACTCCGAGTGACCGCCGTCCCGACGATCCCAGGGAGTCGGGCTGCCGTGCTCCTGATCCCGTCGAACCTCGACTTCGCTCGGCAGCCGCTACCGACAGAAGGCGGCCTCGGCACTCATAGGGCTCGTCATCGCTGGTGCCGAGGCAGCTCGGAGCGGTGCATCGTCATCGGCCGCTCGCGACTACTCGCCTCGTCGTCTAAAAGGGTCCGGGCGCGGAGCGGGTCAGTCCCCGCCGTGACACGACCCGGCGTACGCGTTCCACCGTCCGGTCCCGTTCGGGATCCGCCCCGTGTCCGTCGCGTCGAACGTCGCCGCGCACTGCGCGACCGCCTCGGCCGCGGTGGGCAGGTCGTCGCTCTCCTCGTCGTCGCCCGGCGCGTCGTCGGTCGACGACGCCGGTTCCGTCTCGATGCTCGTCTCGCGCGTGCTCGGACCCTCGGGACCGATCGCCGTCTCCGATTCCGAGCTCGGGTCAGCAGTGTACTACGGGTGGCACGTCTCCCCCGATGAACGCATCCTTAATAATTGTTCATGTTTGTTCGTGCGGCGCGGCGCTCCGACGTCGACCCGTCCGCCTCACTCGAACGACTCGGGCTCGATCCCGGAGAGCCGCATCGCGTTGCCGGTGACGCCGAGGCTCATCCCCATGTCGCCGACGACGACCGCGACCGCGACGCTCACCAGCCCCAGCGGGACGCCCAGCGCGAGCAGGAACTTCACGCCGAGGCTCGCCCAGACGTTCTGGCGGATGACGCCGTTGGCGGTGTGCGACAGCGCGTACAGGTACGGGAGCTTCGCCACGTCGTCGCCCATCAGCGCGATGTCGGCGGTCTCCAAGGCGGTGTCCGTCCCCGCGGCGCCCATCGCGACGCCGACCTCGGCGGTCGCCAGCGCGGGCGCGTCGTTGATCCCGTCGCCGACCATCGCCACCTCGCCGTACTCGGTCTGCAGCGACTCGACCGCCTCCACCTTCTCCTCCGGCAGCAGCTCGGCGCGGTACTCGTCGACGCCGACCTCCTCGGCGATGGCTCGCGCGGTCCCCTCGTTGTCGCCGGTCAGCATCACGACGCGCTCCACGCCGAACTCCCGGAGGCGCTCGACCGCCCGCTTCGAGTCGGGCCGCACCTCGTCGGCGACCGCGACGGCCCCGGTCAGCGCCGTCGCCGTCCCGACGAGCACCACCGTCTTTCCCTCGCGTTCCAGCGCGGCGAGGGCTCCCTCGGCGAACTCGCCGGGCTCGGCGTCGGCCGCGAAGCCGTCCTCGGCGGCCTCCTCGCCGTCGCGGCCCTCGGCGACGACCCCGCCGTCGGTCTCCGCTCGGGCCCGCGAGAGGTCGAACCCGAGCTCCTCGAACAGCGCGGGCTTCCCGGCGTAGTACGTCTCGCCGCCGATCTCGGCCCGGATCCCCTTCCCCGTCAGGCTCTCGAAGCCCGTCGGCTCGGGGAGGTCGGTCACGCCCGCGCGGTCGGCGCGGTCGAGGACCGCGGTCGCGATCGGGTGTTCGCTCCGTCGCTCCAGCGCCGCGGCCCGGCGCAGCAGCGTCGCCTCGTCGGCGTCGCCCAGCGGGAGCAGGTCGGTGACGGCGAGTTCGCCCTTCGTGAGCGTCCCGGTCTTGTCGAGCGCGACGGCGTCGACGTCGCCCATCGCTTCGAGGTGGTTGCCGCCCTTGATCAGGACGCCGTTCTTCGCCGCGCTCGTGATCCCGGAGACGACCGAGACGGGCGTCGAGATGACGAACGCGCAGGGACAGGCGATCACGAGCAGCGTGAGCCCGCGGACGAACCACGTCCCCCAGTCCGCCGCGAAGACGAACGGGTACCCCGCGAGGTCGACGGTCACCGGCTCCGCGATGACCAGCGGCGGGATCGCGGCCGTCAGGACCGCCAGCACCACCACGACCGGCGTGTAGTACCCCGCGAAGCGGTCGACGAACCGCTCGGTCTCGGTCTTCTCGGCCTGCGCGCCCTGCACCAGTTCGATGATCCGCGCGAGCGTCGAGTCGCCCGCGGTCGAGGTCACCTCGATCTCCAGGTACCCCTCCTCGTTGATCGCGCCCGCGAACGCCTCGTCGCCGGGCGCCTTGTCGACGGGGACGCTCTCGCCGGTGATCGGCGACTCGTCGACCGCGCTCTCGCCCTCGATCACGGTCCCGTCGAGCGGGACCTTCTCACCGGGGCGGACGACGACGGTCTCGCCGACCGCCACGTCGTCGGTGGGGACGGTCGATTCTTCGCCCTCTCGCCGGACGGTCGCCTCGTCCGGAGACAGCTCCATCAGCTCGCGCAGGGAGTCGCGCGCGCGGTCCATCGCGTAGTCCTCTAACAGCTCCGCGACGCTGAAGAGGACCGCGAGCGTGGCGGCCTCGACGAAGTAGCCGATCCCCGTCGCCGCGACGATCGCCGTCCCCATCAGCAGGTCGATGTCGAGGCTCCGGTTGCGCGCCGAGTAGTAGCCGCCGCGGACGACGGGGATCCCGCTGGCCGCGACGGCGCCGATGAACAGGACGTCGGCGAGTGAGAGGGGGGCGCCGAGCACGCTCGCGACGGCGGGATTTCGCCCGGTCAGGACGAACTCGAACAGGAGCCCGGCGACCACGAGCGCCGCGCCGAGCCACGTCTTCTTCGCGCGCGGCGTCGTCCAGACCTCGGCGGGGGGCGCGACGGCGACGCCGCCGGACCCCGCGTCGGCGCCGCTGGCGCCTCCGGCGTCGCCGTCCCCACCGCCGGCCGACCGCCCGCCCGTGACCTCGTAGCCGGCGCCCTCGATCGCCGCGACCACGTCGTCCTCGTCGACGGCGTCGGGGTCGTACGTCACCGTCGCCGTCCCGGCGGTCGGGTTGAGCGCGGTGTCGGTCACTCCGTCCAAGCGCCCGAGCGCGCTGTCGACCTTGCCGGCGCAGGAGGGGCAGTCCATCTCGGGGACCGCGAGGCTGGCGGTCAGCTCCCGGCGCCTACCGTCGGTATCGGAACCGCCGCCACCGTCGGCCCCGTCGGTTTCGCTTGAGCCGTCTCTCATTACGTGGAGAGTGGGCCCGTATATCGATAAGCCTTGGTTGGAATATTCCAAGTGCTGCGAGCCGAATGAGCGGGGCGACGTCGAGGCCGCCGTCTCACTCCGAGGCCGGTCCGGCGTCGACGACCCGCTCCTCGGCGACGTGCGCCTTCGCGAGGCGCTCCTCGGCCCGACGGAGCCGGTGGGTGAGCGTCGACCGCGGCACGTCGAGGTGGTCGGCGAGGTCGCCCGCGTCGACCTCGCGCGGGGACTCGTAGTATCCGTGTTCGACGGCGGCCCTGAGCGCGGCCTCCTGCTCGGGGCTGAGGCCGATGTCGCCCCCGTTCGAACCCGGCCCGTCGGTCGCGCCCGAGGCGCTCGCCGTCTTGAGCAGTTCGGTCCGGGCGGCGTCGCCGACGGCCGCTCGGAGCGCGTCGAAGAAGTCGCCCACGTCGCCCTCGCCGGAGTGGATGAGCCGCCAGGTGTAGTGGCGCCCCTCGTGGCGCGTCTCGAACAGCACGCTCTCCCCGAGGTGGTCGCGCGCGATGTGTGGCACGGACGCGCAGACGGGCGTGGGTTCCCAGTCGGTGTACAACACCAGCGCGTCGTCGGTGTGATCGAGGACGCGAGTGGTCTGGGTCGCTCCGCAGTGCTCGGTCGCGAGGCAGTCGGCGTAGTAGTCGCCGTCGAGGAACGCGGCCTCGACATCGTCGAGCGCGGCCGGGGTGCCGGCCGCGTGGTCGACGCGCCAGAGGTGGTCGTCGGTGGCGTGGACCGACAGCGACCGGACCCGGGCGCCGGGGTGGTCGGCCAGCGCGTCGGCGACCCTGTTGCGCCCCGGCTCGTACTCGAGGGCGAAGACGAGTTCGCGCATACCGGGCGGTAAGCGCTCGGCGGGTATTAACGCGCGCCTCGCTGACGACCCGGCCTATTCGAAGTCGCCGCTGACGATGTCCGCGACGCGCTGGCGGTCGAACAGCTCCTCGTCGACTCCGTACACCTGACCGGCGGCCCGCTCCGTCAACACGAGGTTCGTGATCGGTCCCTGATAGAGCGACCCCCCGCGGTAGACGTCTCCGTTCTCGACGGCGGTGAGCCGGCTCGCGACGTTGTGGTCCTCCATGAACGAGACCACCGTGTCCCGGAACTCGGCCTCGGTCTTGGCCTCGTTGCCGCGGAGCAGCAGCACGTCGGGGTCGATTTCGAGCAGCGTCTCGTAGTCGACCTGCCCGCGGTCGCTGTGGAAGTCTCGGACTCCGGTCGTGGCGAAGGCGTCCTCGACGCCCAGGTCGCGCCACTGCTTGAAGCTCGTCCCCCCGTCGATGAGGTACGGGGAGAACGCCGTGGGCTCGTCGACCGGCTGGGGCCACATGATGGCCACGGACGGTCGCTCGCCCTCCGGCGGAACGATCTCGTCGACCCGGCCGAGGAACTCCTCGTGAACCGCGTCGAACGCCTCGTAGCGCTCCCGCTCCTGAAAGACCTCGGCGAGCTTCTCGAAGGCCTCGTACAGCGAGAGGTACTCGTAGTCGTGCCACCCGTAGCCGCGTGAAAAGATGCTGTTGCCGAAGAACGGCGTTCCCGCCGACTCGATCTGGTCGATGTCCTCCTGTTCCCAGTTGCTGGTCCGACCGAGGATGAAGTTCGGATCTATCACGAACACGTCCGCGTCCTCGCCCAGTTCGAGGAAGCTCTCGACGTCCAGCTCGCTCTCCCACAGGGAGGTCATCCCGCTCTTGTCGACGCTCAGCCCCGGGATCTCGTCGTAATACTGCGTGTGGTACCGCGACGTGAGGTACACGGCCTCCGGCGGGGCCTGCCCGAGCGCGATCCCCATGTCCGCCCAGCTCCCGTTGTTGGCGACCCACGTCTCGGGGACGCCCTCGAACTCGACCGATCCGACCGGCTCCATCGTCACCGTGTACGTCTCGGGCGCGGATTCCTCCCCGGACTCGTCGTCGGTCCCGTCTCCGCCACTTCCGTCGCTCCCGCCTCCGTCGTTCCCGCCTCCGCCGCTCTCGTTTCCGGCGTCACCGTCTCCCCCACCCGTCGGGCCCGCGTCCGTGCTGTCGGTACACCCGGCGAGCAGCCCGGTGGCGGCGATCGAGCCGCCGTACGCCACGAAGTCTCGCCGAGTCGGCGCGCTTTTTCCCGCCTGTTCTCCCGTCGCGTGGTCTTCTGCCATATGTTTTAGGCCAGACTAAAACTTAATAACGACTTCGATTTTTAGGCGAGCCGAAATCCTTCGGCGTCGCGCACGTCGTGGCGGTCCCGCCTCCCGAAGCCGGTAATCCGACGCGAAAGACGATTTGATATACCGAAATATGATTCATACGTTCGCCGTCCGAACGTGTTCGGGCGCGTTTCGCGGCCGTGGGAACCCTCGAAACCGGGTTCGGTGGGTCGTGAGTACTCCGGGTATGGTCGAGAAGACTGACCGAACCGGCGGATCGGGCGGAGCGCGCTCCGTGGACGGCCGACGCTTCGAGGTGTTCGTTCGCGAGGAGGAGACGGACCCGCTCCGTCACGTCGGGACCGTCGCCGCGCCGACGCCCGACGCCGCCCACGAGGAGGCGAGCAAGCTCTTCGCGTGGTACGCCCGCGACGTGTGGGTGTGCCCCGCCGACGAGACCCACCGGTACTCCGCCGAGTCGCTCGCGGGCGACGAAGCGGGAGGGGAGGCACCCGCCGACGCCGACGAGCCACGCGTCTACAAGGAGACCGAGGGGACTCCGACCGTCTCGTGCGGCGGGGCGCCTGCGGCCGACGCGGCCGACAACGACGACGCGGAGGGGTCCCGATGATCTCCGTCAGCAAGCTCCTCTGCGGCCTCGACGCCGAGAGCGACGGGCTCCGGTACGACGCTGCCGACGGGTCGGAGAAGCCCCAGATCACGGACGACAAACAGCGGCGCCCGGTCGTCGTCTGGAACACCACGAAGCGGTGTAACCTCTACTGCGAGCACTGCTACGCCGCCGCCGATCAGGCGGGCGCGCCGAACGAGCTGTCGACCGCGGAGGGGAAGGCGCTCATCGACGACCTCGCCGAGTTCGGGGTGCCGGTGATCCTCTTCTCCGGCGGCGAACCCCTCGTCCGCGAGGACCTCCCCGAACTGGTCTCCCACGCCGCCGACGCTGGGGTCCGCCCCGTGCTCTCGACGAACGGGACCCTCTTGACTCGTGATCGCGCTCGCGAGCTGAAGGAGGCCGGCCTCAAGTACGCGGGCGTCTCGGTCGACGGGCTCCCCGAGCGCAACGACCGCATCCGGGGCGAGGAGGGCGCGTTCGACGCCGCGGTCCGCGGGATCGAGGCGTGTCTCGACGTGGGGCTCAAGACCGGGCTCCGGTACACGATCACCGAGCACAACGTCGAGGACCTGGCGGGGGTCGTCGACCTGCTCGTCGACGTGGGCGTCGACCGGTTCTGCTTCTACCACCTCGACTACGGCGGGCGCGGCGCCGACATCTCAGACGTGGACCTGAGCCCGGAGGCGACCCGGCGAGCGGTCGCCGACCTGTGTGACCTCACCCGGGAGTACCACGAGGAGGGCGAGGAGATCGAGACGCTGCTCGTCGGCAACTACGCCGACGCGGGCCACCTCGTCGAGTACGCCGACCGCGAGATGGGGACCGACCGCGCGCGGCTCATCTACCGGTACCTCGAACGCAACGGGGGCGACCCCACCGGCGAGCGCGTCGCCGACGTCGACCCCGTCGGCAACGTCCACCTCACCCAGTTCTGGCAGGGGTACTCGCCCGGAAACGTCCGAGACCGGTCGTTCGGCGCGATCTGGTCGGACGAGTCGAACCCGCTGCTCTCCGGGCTCCGGAACAGGGAGGACCGCCTCTCCGGGCGGTGCGCCGACTGTGCGTACCAGTCGATCTGCCGCGGCGGCTCGCGGCTCCGCGCGCTGGCAGCCCACGACGACCCGTTCGCTCCCGATCCGAAGTGCTACCTCACCGAGGCCGAACGCGACGGGAACGCGGCGCTGAGTCGGGTTCGGGGCGGCTCCGCGGCGGACGCGGACTGAGCTATCGGTCCGACTGCCGCCGTCGGCGGCGGTCGACGCCCGCGCCCGCGAAACTCACAGAGGAACAAGGAGGAAGCCCACGGCTTCAGCCGTGGGAGGAATCCGACTCCGCTCCTTCGATCTCGTCGAACACGTCGGTGACGAGCTTCGCCTGGGCGGTCCGGAGCCGCTGTGAGAGCGCGGACTTGCTAATCCCTAGCTCGGCGGCCAGCTCGCCGAGCCCCACGTCGCGGTCGCCGTCGAAGTAGCCGCGGACCACCGCGAGTTCGAGCCCCTCCCGCTGTTTCGGCGTGAGCGCGGAGAGGTCGAAGGTCACCTGCTCGGTCGCCTCCGGGCCCTCGACGACCGCGAGCCGGACCAGCCGGACGTGATCGAGGACCTCCCTGAGCTCCCCGACCACGTCGCGGACCGTGTCCCGGTCGTCGACGTAGGCGGTCACGAGCATCGTCCCGTCCTCGACGCGCCGGACATGCGGGACGCACCCGAACCCCTGGAAGATCCGACAGAGGCAGTCGTCGGAGACCTCACCGCGAGCGCGGACCAACCCGTCGCCGTCGGCCGGCTGCACGTCGACGGTGCACTCGTGACCCACCGCGTTGACGGCCACGTCGCTCGCGTCGGGGACCTCGGAGACGATGGGGCAGTCCCAGTCGTCGCTCGGATCGATGTCGAGGTCGACGCGGAGCCGGCGTCCGTCCCCTGCGGCTTCGGCCATGGACCTGCTTGTCCGGCCGGCGGCTTAGACGCTCGGCGGATCCTCAGTGCCCGAGAACGCGCCGTTTATGTGCCGCGCCGCGGTGGAGGAAGACGACGTGCGCGAGACAGCACGCGGAGCCTTCGAACTGGCACGCCCGGGCAACTGCGTCGCCGCCGCGGTCCTCACGGCGACCGGCGCGTTCGTCGCCGGTACCGGCGACGCGCTCGCCCCGGCGGCGATCGCCGCGGTCACCACCGCGTTCGCGGTCGCCGCCGGCAACGCGATCAACGACTACTTCGACCGCGAGATCGACGCCATCAACCAACCGGACCGTCCGATTCCGCGGGGTGCGGTCTCGCCGCGGGGCGCGCTCGGGATCTCCGGCGTCTGGTTCGCGGCCGCCGTCGCGCTCGCGCTGGCCCTTCCGCTGCTGGCGCTCGCCATCGCCGCGGTCAACCTCGTCGCCCTCGTCACCTACACGACCGTCTTCAAGGGGACGCCGGGGCTCGGCAACGCCCTCGTCTCGTATCTCGTGGGCTCGACGTTCCTGTTCGGCGGCGCCGCCGTCGGGCGGCCTCGGGCGGTCGTCGTCCTGGCGCTGCTCGCGGCGCTCTCGACGTTCGCCCGCGAGGTGATCAAAGACGTCGAGGACGTGGTCGGCGACCGGGAGGAGGGGCTCCGGACGCTCCCCGTCGCGATCGGCGAGCGCCGGTCCCTGTGGATCGCGACCGGCTCGCTCGTCGTCGCCGTCGCCGCCAGCCCGCTCCCGTACCTCTCCGGGACGTTCGGCGGCGCCTACCTCCTCCTCGTCGCGGTCGCCGACGCGGTCATGCTGTACGCCTGCTACGAGGCGTTCGCCGACCCGGCGGCGGCACAGCGGCGGTTCAAATACGGGACGTTCCTCGCGGCGGTCGCGTTCGTCGCCGGTCGCGCTGCGCTGCTTGTTTAAAAATGCGATCCGTCCGGTCGCGATCGGTTACGCCGTCGCTCGTCGGACGGAACCACTGAAAAATCCGGGAACCGAAACCCGCGAACCGCTCGACGACGGACAGTTAGGTGACGGTCACGCGACGTTGAAGCCCTTATCGCGGAGGAAGTCCTCCACGCGACCCGAGTGGTTCCCCTGCAGTTCGATGGCGCCGTCCTCGACGGTGCCACCGCAGGCGAACTTGGACTTGAGATCCGACGAGAGGGAGCTCATGTCCACGTCTTTCGGGTCGAATCCTTCGATGACCGTTACCTCCTTACCGTACCTGCGCTCGTCGATGCGGATGCTGATCTGCTGGGACTCTTTCGCGACGTCCTCGCAGACGCAGAGTTCCTGGGGCAGTCCGCACGTCGAGCAGACTTCCGACATTACGACCGAAACTACAGGATGCCCGTATTAAATAGTGTCGGGAGTGCGAGCGCCGTGCACGGCGAGCGCGGTCGCCCCCCGCCCGGGACCGCTTCACTCCCCGTCGAACAGCCGACCGATCACGGGCGTCCGCTCCAGCGCGAGCCGGCGGACCGTCCGCCGCGCCTCGTCCGCCTCCGCGCGCGTCACGGACCCGGCGTACGCCGCTCGCTCGTACGTCTCGCCGACCGTCCGCGCGCGCTCGTCGCCGTCGCGGAGCGGGAGGTCGTCGAGGTACGCCCGCGGCGTCTCTCCGGGCCGCCGCTCGCGGTAGCGCCGCGCCAGCAGCCGCTCCAGGTCCGCGAACGCCCGCTTCGCGTCCTCGGCGGGCTCGTCGCGGCCCCAGGGCACCCGAATCCGGACGGCGCGGCGCGCGCGCGCCGCGAGGCCGAACCGGCGGGCGCCGGCGACGCCGACGATCACGACGAACAGCCAGTACGCGACCGCCTCCCGCGACGGAAGCGGGAACCCGCCGTCGCCCCCGCTGGCGCCCGGATCGGCGCCGCCGGCGGGCGTCCCGTTCCGGATGAGTCGCTCCTGTGAGAACCCGCCTTGGGCGGGCAAGCTGTCGGTCCCGGTGGCGTCGCCCGCCCCGTCGCCGGCGGTCCCGTTGCTCTCGTTCGTCTCCGAGAGCGGTTCGTCTTCCGACCCGGAGGTCGTGCCGGATTCCGGGGCGGGCGTCGGCTCGCCGTTCGGCTCCGCCCCCTCGGCGTCGACGTCCGCATCGCCGCTCTCGCGAGCCTCGGCGAGGCGCTCGCTCCGGGCCTCCTCGCGCTCGCTCGGCGGGGTCGGGTCGAACTCGACCCAGCCGTGCCCCGGGAAGTACGCCTTCACCCACGCGTGGGCGTCCTGTCCCCGGACGACGTATCGGTCCTCGCCGACCCGCTCGCCCTCGGAGTAGCCGGTCGCGAACTGCGCCGGGATCCCCTGCGAACGCAGCATCGCGACCATCGTCGTCGCGAAGTAGGTGCAGTAGCCGGCGTCCATCTCGAAGAGGAACGCGTCGGCCACGTCGCCCTCGGGCTTCTCGACGGCGAGCGAGTAGTCGTACTCCTCGATCAGGTACCGCTCGATCGCGGCGGCCTGATCGTAGGGGTTCTCGGCGTCCGCCGCCTCGACGATCGCCTCGGTGCGCTCGCCGACGCGGTCGGGCGTGCTCTCCGGGAGCTGGGTGTACCGCTCCTCGATCGCGGGGTCGTACTCCGCGCTGGCGTTCCGGAGCGCCGCGGGCTCCGCGTCGAGCACCCGACTCTCGACGGTCGTCGTCTCGCCGGGACGCAGCGCGGCGCCGAGCCGGAGCGCTCCGCGCTCGTCGACCTGCGCGGTCGAGGCGCCCGAGCCGCGCACGTCCACGGCCTGCCACGGCGCGGGCAGCGCCGTCGACTTCACCTGCGGGGTGACGGTGACGTTCGCCGTCGTCGTCTCGCCCGGCGGGCCGTCGAGCGATCCCTCCAGCGTCGACCGTTCGCCGGACCGCACCCAGCCGTCGCCGGTGTAGGTGTCGTAGGCGGCGACGTGCCAGTTCGACTCGACCGGGCTCTCGATCTCGTACCGCACCTCGGGCGACAGCCGCGTCTGTCCGACCACCTCCACCTCGTCGCCGGCGCCGAGCGACGACTCCAGCGTCTGGCCGCGGTCGGCCGTCCACGGCTGCGCCGCGCCCGCCGGCAGCACGGTGACCGTCGCGCTCACGAGGACCATCGCCGCCAGCACGGCGGCGAACTGGTCGCCGTGGCTCCGTAGCGCGTCGAGCGTTGACAGCGTCGAGAGCCCGGCGGCGAGCGCGGCGCCGACGACGCCGATCAGCGCGGCCAGCCCCCCGGCGTCGCCGGTGCACACGAGGAATCCGAGCGCGCCGCCGGCGACCGCAGTGGCCCCGGCGTGTCGCCCTCGGCCGGCGAGGTACGCGACGAGGAACGTCGGCACCGGCGCGACCGCCAGCACCCACACGTCCGCGAGCGCGAGTCGGAGGATCGAGAGCCCGGTCAGAAGCGACACCACGTCGAGCGCGACGCTCTCGACCGAGAAGAGCGCCCGCCGGCTCGCGGGGACCGCGAAGTAGTAGCCGGCGAGCCCCGCGGCGAAGAGGACCGCGGTCAGCCGGACGGCGGTGCGCTCGGCGACGACGCGCGAGAGGACCGCGCCGGCGACTCCCGCGACCGCGACGGCCGCGGCGGTCCGCGCCGTCCCGCCGACCACGTTAGTCGCCTCGAAGAACACGCCGAGGTACGCCGCGGTGACGAGCGCGACGCCGACGATCGCGGGATCCGCGAACCCGCTCCAGTCGTCGGCGGGGGCGTCGGCCTCCTCGCGGCCGAGGTCCGGTGGCTCCCCCGACGCTCGGTGGCGATTGGCGGTAGTTCGTCGCCGCCCGTTTCCGGGCGTTCGTCCGCTCATCGCCCGCCCGCCTCCGGTTCGGGGCGAGCCGGGAGCTCCGCGTCCGCCGGTTCTTCGCCCTCGCCCGCGGACGCCCGGAGGTCGTCGACGGCGACGGTTCGCCCCCCGGTCCGATATCGAGCGCCGTCGGCGTCGGCGATCACCTCCACGTCGGCGTCGTCGACGGCGACCGCGCCGGGACCGGTCACCGCGGCCAGTTCGAGCGCGGCGCGTCGCCCCTGTGGGCCCGGGAGGACCGACACGCTCCCCGCCGGCAGCGTCAGATCGACGGGGACCCCGTCGTCGAGCAAGGCGAGCGCGAGGCTGGCGGCCGCGCTCGCGAGGGCGTCGGCCCCCTCACGCTCGCCGGCCGTCCCGCCCGCGATCGACACCCGTCCGCGCCGCGTCTCGGCGGCGAACTCCTTGACCACGATCTCGTCGCGCTTCGCGGTCGTCGGCCAGTGTACGTCCCGGAGGGCGTCGCCGCGCGCGTACTCCCGCAACCGGTCGAACTCCTCGCGCTGCCGGCTCACGCCGACCGCGTCGTCGGCGTACAGCGCCCGCCGGAACCGCGCCGGGATCGGGTGGCAGGTCGGATACGCGATCACCGCGTCCGTGTCGTCGACGACCACCTCGCGGTCGAAGAGCCCGAACACGTCCGTCGCGGTCACTCTGGTCGGCCCCAGCCTGCGCTCTCCCCGCCGCAGGTACCGGACCCGATACGTCACCGAGCCCCCTCCGATCGACGCGCGGATCGGCGCCTCCGGGCCCTCCAGCCCGTCGTCCGTGTCGTCGTCGATCGCCGCCAGAAAGGTCCCGGACGCCCCCGCGGTCGCGGGTCGGAGCTCGAGACGGACCTCGGCGCGCTCGCCGACGAACCCGTCCGCCGGCGGGACCCGCCGCACCTCGGGGTCCTCGACCCGCGCCAACTGAACGTAGCCGGCGGCGAGCGCGACGATCCCCGGGAGGACGACCGCGTCGAGCGCGCGTCCGCCCGCCGCCAGCCCCAGCAGGCCGCCGAGCACGCAGACCGCGCCGACGACGCGGCCGCGCCGGGTGAGGGTCGCCTTCGGCATCGGCTCACTCCACGGGGACCCGGTCGAGGGCGTCGGCGACGATCTCGGCGCCGTCGGCGCCGCCCGAGTCGGACCGGATCCGGTGAGCGAACACCGTCGGCGCCTCGGCCTGTACGTCGTCCGGGATCACGTAGCCGCGACCGTCGAGCGCGGCGCGCGCCTGCGAGGCCCGCAACAGCGCGAGGCTCCCGCGCGGGCTGACGCCGAGGCGGGCGTTCCGTCGGGTGTGGACCGCCAGCCGCGCCACGTACCGGCGCAGCTCCTCGGTCGCCTCGATCGCGCCAACCGCGGTCCGGGCGCGCCGAACGTCCTCGATCGTCGCGACAGGCTCGACCGACTCGACGGGGTGGTCGCCGGCCATCCGCCCGATGATCTCGGCCTCCTCGTCGGTGTCGGGGTAGCCGAGCCGGATCTTCTTGGTGAACCGGTCGACCTCGGCGACCGGCAGGTCGTACGTCTGCCCGGGCTCCACGTCGTTCTGGGTCGCGATCACGCAGAACGGGTTCGGGAGCTCGCGGGTCACCCCGTCGGTCGTCACCTGCCGCTCCTCCATCGCCTCGAGGAGCGCCGACTGCGTCTTCGGGGGCGCGCGGTTGATCTCGTCGCCGAGCACCACGTTCGCGAACACCGGCCCCGGCTGGAACTCGAACTCGTCGGTGCGCTGGTCGAACACGTTGACGCCCGTCACGTCGGAGGGGAGGAGATCGGGGGTGAACTGCACGCGCTTGAACGAGCCGTCGACCGAGCGCGCGACCGCCTTCGCGAGGGTCGTCTTCCCGACGCCGGGCACGTCCTCGACGAGGAGGTGGCCGCGGGCGAGCAGGGTGACGACGACGTGCTCGACCGCCTCCCGCTTCCCGACGATCACCTCCTCCACGTTGTCGGCGACGCGCTCGGCGAGTTCGGCGACCGCCGCGGGCTCCATCGCGGGCCCCTCGGCGGCGTCCGGGGCGTCCGCCGCCGAGGCGACCGTCCCAGAGTCGCCGTCCGCGTCGGGCTCGCCGACGCCCGCCCCGAGCGGGCCGGATTCCCCCGGATCAGTCATGGCGTCGCCCGTCGTCACGGACCGCGGTCCGCGGTCCACGTGTGGCGACCCGGTCCGGGCGGGCGCCCACCTCCGCGGCGGTGACGGGTCGGCGCGCGCCGTCCCGCCGGGGGTCGACCGTGCGAGTAGTACCCACAGTCATCGACATAGCTCGGATTAGGGTGGAAGCGGCATATGCGTTCCGCCGAGCCGCGTGCGGCGCGGGCTTCGGGACGCGCCGTCCGTCGACGGGGACGAACGACCTATCGCTCCCGCACGTTCCGGCCGGCCGGCTCGCCGAACGACTCCGCGCCGGTGACGGGGTCGCGCTCGTAGACGACCTCGCCGCGGACCGTCGTCAGCTCCGGGAACACGCCCAGAAGACCCTCGAAGGGGGTCCAGTCCGCCGCGCCGTGGAGCGCGCCGGCCTCGATCTCGCGGGGGTTGGTCATGTCGACGAGCACGAGGTCGGCGTCGGCCCCCGGCTCGATCCGGCCCTTCCCCTCGATCCCGAAGATCGACGCCGGGTTGGCGGCGACCACGTCGCGGACGCGCTCCAAGGAGAGGTTCCCCTTCCGGACGGACTCCAGCAGGAGCGGGTAGAGCGTCTCCACGCCCGGCACGCCGCTCGGCGCGTCGACGAGTCCCCGCCGCTTCTCGGCGACCGTGTGGGGCGCGTGGTCGGTGGCGACCACGTCGACGTCGCCGTCGCGGAGTCGCCGGAAGACGCCGGCCCGCCGCTCCTCCGAACGGAGCGGGGGATTCATGCGCCCGAAGGTGCCGAGCCGCCCCGCGTCCTCGCGAGACAGGAAGAGGTGGTGCGGCGTCACCTCGCAGGTGGGCGGGGCGTCGCCCGTCGCCCCCTCCCGCGCCTCGACGACCGCGTCGATCCCCTCGGGTGTCGACGTGTGCGCGACGTGCACCTGCGCGTCGCTCTCGGCGCCCGCGTCGAGGGCGCGCTCGACCGCCGCGGCCTCGGCCTCCGCGGTCCGGTAGGCCGACCACGCGTCGGCGTTCGCGGCGGTGCCGACCCCGCCGAGGTCGCCGTCGAGCGCGCTCTCGTCGAACAGCGTCTCGTCCTCCGCGTGGACCGTGACGGGGACGTCGCGGGCGGCGGCCTCGGCGAGCGCCTCCTCGAACAGGTCGAGGGCGATCCCCATCTCGCCGGTCGAGTCCGCGAGGAACACCTCGCCGAGCGCGAACAGGGGGCACTCGAAGAGACTCTCGGGGTCCCAGTCGGCGGTGACGCCGCCGTTGATCCCGTAGTCGACGAGCGACGGCGCGGCGAGGTCGGCCTTCTCGTCGAAGGCGTCGCCGTCGACGGTCGGCGGCGAGGTGTTCGGCTGGTCGACGACGGTCGTGACCCCGCCAGCGGCCGCGCCCCGCGAGCCCGAGGTCCACGTCTCCTTGTGGCTCGCGCCCGGCTCGCGGAAGTGGACGTGCGCGTCGACGGCGCCGGGGAGGAGGTGGCGCCCCCGCGCGTCGACGACGCGCTCGCCGGCGTCGGCGTCGAGTCCCGCGTTCGTCGGTTCGACCGCGTCGACGGTCCCGTCTCGGACCCGAACGTCGCGGACTCGTCCGTCGGCCAGCTCCGCACCCGTGATGAGCATGGCTACGCGCTCGCGGCGCGCCGCTTAAACCGTGGTGGTTCGGGCGTCGCGGTCGCCGCGGTCGTCGCGGGGGAGTCGGACCCGGCCGCAACGCCCCCGAGCCACCACAAAGCGTTTGTCTCGCGCGAAACCCGTTCGGGTATGGCCCTCCCCGCGCTCTCCACGCCCGCGTCCGTTCCGGTCGTCACGGCGCTCGTCGACGCGGCGATCGGCTGGCTGTGGACGCTCGCGCTGTTCCTCTTCCCCGGCCTCGTCGCCGCGGGACTGGGCGCCCCGTTCCTCGCCGCCGAACGCCTCCGGTCGCTGTTCCGCGCGCTCCCGCCGGATGGTCGGATCCTCACCTCGTACGTCGGCGTCTCGATCGCGCTTTCGGTTCCCTACCTCGCCGGCGTCGTCCTCACCGTCGCGCGCGCCGCCGAGGCGGGCCCCGCCTGGAGTTCGGGGTTCTTGCTCACGACGCTGCTCTGTGGGATCGGGGTCGGGCTCGTCGCCCCGGCGGTCGCCGTGATCGGCCTCCCGCGGCTCGGCGTCGATTGGGACCCGACCGGCTACGGCCCCTCGACGTGGGGGCTCCTCTTCGCCGCCGGACTCGCGTACGCGGTCGCCGCCGCGATCCCCCTCGTCGCGCTCGCGATCGGCATGGCCCTGCCCGGCGGGTACTGACAGTTGGCGACGGTCGGTCGGAACGGGCGCGGAGCCTCGCGGCACCGACCGGAAGCGTAACTTTTTGTAGATTCCCGTGAGGCCCTCCCGATATGCTCCCCGCACCGTTCCGGTTGTTCTTCGTCGCCGTCCCCCTCCTCGTCGCCGCCGGCGCGCTCGCCATGGCGGCGTTCCCCCGTCGGATGACGAGCTGGCAGGCCCGCGGTCCCGAGGGCACGACGCGGATCGAGCCGAGCGAGACGCGGATCCTGCTGATGCGGATCATGGGCGTCGTCGTCGCCGGACTCGCGCTCCTGATGGTGGTCGCGAACTTCGCGTTCATCCCCTGACTGGGACGCCGCGTCCCGAACTCCGAACACCGAACCCACCGTGCCAACCGGTGCCGACGCTCCGATACGGTTTTGGGGCGGCCGGCGGAACCACCGGTAAATGCTGTCTCGACAGTTCGTCCGGGAGAACCCCGAGGTCGTCCGCGAGGCGCTCGCCAACAAGGGCGTCGACGTGGACCTCGACCGGATACTCGACGTCGACGAGGAGTGGCGAGAGCTGAAGAGCCGGGGCGACGACCTCCGGCACGAGCGCAACGAGGTCTCCTCGAAGATCGGCGACCTGAAACAGGCCGGCGACGAGGAGGCGGCCCAGGAGGCGATCGAGCGCTCTCAGGAGCTCAAGGCGGAGCTCCAGGAGATCGAGGAGCGCGCCGACGAGCTGGAGGCCGAACTGGAGGCGTCCCTGCTCGAGCTCCCCCAGATCCCGCAGGAGTCGGTGCCGGTCGGCGAAGACGAGTCTGAGAACGTCGAGCGGCGCCGCGAGGGGTTCGACGACCTCCGCGAGCTGCCCGACGACGTGGAGCCGCACTACGACCTGGGCGAGGACCTCGAGATCCTCGACTTCGAGCGCGGCGCGAAGGTCGCCGGCGGCGGCTTCTACGTCGCGAAGGGCGACGGCGCCCGCCTGGAGCACGCGCTGATCCAGTTCATGCTCGACGTGCACCGCGAGCAGGGGTACGAGGACGTGTTCCCGCCGATCCCGGTCAACTCCGCGTCGATGCGCGGCACCGGCCAGCTCCCGAAGTTCACCGAGGACGCCTACCGCGTCGAGGGGACCAACGAGGACGAGTACGACGACGACGACCTCTGGCTGCTCCCGACCGCGGAGGTGCCCGTCACCAACCTCCACCGCGACGAGATCCTGCTCGGCGAGGACCTCCCGCTGAAGTACCAGGCGTACACGCCGAACTTCCGGCAGGAGGCGGGCGAGCACGGCACCGAGACGCGCGGGATCGTCCGCGTCCACCAGTTCAACAAGGTGGAGATGGTGAACTTCGTGCGCCCGGAGGAGAGCGACGAGCGCTTCGACGGACTCGTCGACGAGGCCGAGGAGGTGCTCCGGCGCCTTGAGCTCCCGTACCGGATCCTGGAGATGTGCACCGGCGACCTCGGGTTCACGCAGGCGAAGAAGTACGACATCGAGGTGTGGGCGCCCGCCGACGACATGGACGAGGGGCCCGCCGAGGGCGGCCGCTGGCTGGAGGTCTCCTCCGTCTCGAACTTCGAGGACTTCCAGGCGCGTCGCGCTCAGATCCGGTACCGCGAGGAGCACCACGAGTCGGCCGAGTTCCTCCACACCCTGAACGGCTCGGGGCTCGCGGTCCCGCGGATCGTCGTCGCGATCTTGGAGTACTACCAGAACGACGACGGCACCGTCACCGTCCCCGAGGCGCTGCGCCCGTACATGGGCGGCACGGAAGTCATCGAGGGCCACGACGCGGTCGGCGAGACGAAGTTGGGCGGGGAGTAGGCGACGCGGACGGCCTCCGATGTCGAACGCCGCTGCGGCCTCCGACGTGAACGCCGCTACTGGTTCTCTAAGGCGTCGAGGATACACGCGGCGGCGACGACCGCCTCCTTCGGCACGTCGCTCGCGTCGTCGATGGTGACGGTGTAGGCGTCGCGCATCGAGAACTTGCCCTCGATGTCGCCGACGTGACCGCCGTCGGCGTCGAATATCTCGTACTTGTTCGGGAAGAGGTTCGCGGCGCCGACGAGGTGCCGGAGCGCCGAGAGGAGTTTATTCTTCGACCGAATGGTCGCCAGCGCCTCTCCGGTCTCGGGGTCGCGGATCGTCCAGTTCTCCACGAACAGCGAGTAGTCCTCGTCGAGGACGACGACCTCCTCGCCGGTGCCCGCGTCGGTGATGGCGTAGCTGCCCGCGACGTCCATGATGCCGCCCGCCTTCACCGAGAAGGCGTCCTCGTCGTCGCCGGTGACGAACGGGAACTCCTCTTTCAGCTTGAACATCTTCTGTTTCCCGCGCAGGACGACGTTCCCGGCGCCGTCGCGGACGGTGTACTTGTTCCGGACCATCGACTGTTTCACCTCGTAGCGGTCGTCGCTGAGATCGACCGTGGAGATGTCGTAGGCGTCCGAGTCGGAGGGGAACACGGAGTGCTCGCTCATGGCCGGCAGGAGGATCAGGCGTCGGAAAACGATTCCGCTCCGCGCGACGGGAGCGAACCGCCCGCGACAGCGCCCCTCAGGGAGTGAGTCGACCGGGATTCAGGGCGTGAGTCGACCGACCGAGAGCCACTCCACGTCGGCGTCGCGGGCCGCGTCGCGCTCGGCGGTATCGTCGCGATCGTCGTCGCTCACCGCCGTCAGCGCGAACACCATCTCCTTGCGGACACCGCCGGCGAGCCGCACGTCGAGCGACAGTTCGCGGGGCGAAAACCGGTGGTCGGCCTCGACGACGCGCACGAGGTGCTCGGAGTGGGGCAGGTCCTCGACCGTCTCCACGTCGAGGTAGGTCCGGAAGTCCGCGCCGAACTTGAACCCGGTCTTCGGGACGGCGTCGGCCTCGCGGAGGCGTCTGTAGATCGCGAGCCGCCGGTCGAACCGCTCCCCCTCCACGTCGCGACCGCGGGCGACGACCGCGGCGGCGGGGCCGTCCGCCTCCGGGGCGCCCCCGCTGGAGGACTCCTCCGCCGCGCCCGCCGCGTCCACCGACGCCGACAGCGACAGCACGCCGTCGGCCGCGAGCGACGCCGCCTCGACTAAGGAGAGCTGGACCGCGCCCTCGACCGCCGCGGCGCGGCCGGTGAGCGGCTGGCCGTAGAACCCGCGCTCGTAGAGCCCCTCGGGGGCGTCCCAGACGACGACGCGGTCGGCGAGGAGGACGCCAGTCAGCCGATCGGGCGGGTCGTAGTCGGTCGCGCCCGCGATCGTCCCGTCCTCCGCCGCGAAGTAGGTGATGTCGGACTCCTCGTCGACGACGGCGAGGGTTCGCCCCGCGAGCCCGGCGGCCGGGAGCGACTCGCGCTCGCCGACGACCTGCACGGGGTACTTCACGTTCCCCGTGTCGGGGGTCGAGCCGCGCTCGTAGGCGACGAAGTCGACCGCGTCGGGCGCGTCGACGTCGCCGCCCGGCCACGGCTCGCGGGCGGGCGAGAGGTAGAAGCCGCGGTCGCGCAGGTCGGCGTAGACGAGGTAGCGCACCGCGAACCGGTCGGCCGCGGCCGCGCTCTCGACGAAGAAGCGCTCGAAGCCGACCTCGCCGTTCCCGTCGCCCGCGCCGTCGCCGAGGGCGACGCCAGAGAGGTCGCCGCGGAACAGCAGGTGGGCCGCCTCGACTCGCGAGAGCGCGATCTCGTCGCCGCCGAGCGGCCGGCCGTAGCCGCCGGAGTCGTGGAACCGCTGGCGGGCGTCGCCGGCGACGTGAACCGCGTCGCCGCGCAGGTGCCCTGTCGGTTGCATACCGAACGACGGGTCCGGGCGGGGTAAGGGGGTTGCGGTCGGCGGCGGGCAGACCGGCGGCGGACCTCCTCAGCGCCGGGTAAGGGTAAAGGGTCAGTGGCCGGAACGGAGCGTATGAACGACACCGCCGGCCTCCGGCTCACGGTTCGCGCCGCCGAGAAGCGGGACGCGGGCCGGGGCATCGCTCGGCTTCCCGAATCCTCTCGGAAGCGACTCGGCCTCCTCAGCGGCGACACCGTCGAGATCCGCGGCGACCGCACCGCGGTCGCGAAGGTGTGGCCCGGCGGCGCGGACGCGCGGGACGGCTCCGTCCTCATCGACGCCGACACCCGCGCGAACGCCGGCGTGAAGGTCGGCGACACCGTCACGGTCGCCGCGGTCAACGTCGAGGACGCCGACCGGATCGCGCTCGCCGCGCCCGCGGAGCTCGCCGACGTCGACGTGAGCCGCGAGGTGGTCGAGCGCGCGCTCGCCCGCGACCTCCGCGACCGCCCCGTCACCGAGGGCGAGGCCGTCCACGTCGAGCGGCTCGGCGGGATCCGGTTCGTCGTCAGCGAGACGGACCCGGCTGGCACGGTTCGCGTCACGAACCGGACCGACGTGTCGGTGACGTACGGAGGAGCGGACGAGTCCCGGTCCGACGCGAGTACCGGAGGCGGTCGCCGGACCGCCTCCGGACCGGAGTCGGGCGGCGGCGCTCCCGCGGACCGATCCGCCGGGAGCGGCACGGCCGGGAACGACGTCGCCGGCACCCCCGGAACCGACGCTCGACCCACCGGCGGGGGCACCGCGCCCCCGGAAGAGCACACCGCGGGCGCGACCTACGAGGACATCGGCGGGCTCGACGAGGAGCTGGAGTTGGTCCGCGAGACGATCGAGCTCCCCCTCTCGGAGCCCGGCGTGTTCACCCGGCTCGGGATCGACCCACCGAAGGGCGTCCTGCTCCACGGGCCGCCCGGCACCGGGAAGACGCTGATCGCGCGAGCCGTCGCCAACGAGGTCGACGCGACGTTCATCACCGTCGACGGCCCGGAGATCATGTCGAAGTACAAGGGCGAGTCGGAGGAGCGCCTGCGAGACGTGTTCGAGCGGGCCGCCGAGGAGGCCCCGGCGATCGTCTTCTTCGACGAGATCGACTCGATCGCGGGCAAGCGCGACGACGGCGGCGATGTCGAGAACCGCGTCGTGGGACAGCTCCTCTCGCTGATGGACGGGCTCGACGCCCGCGGCGACGTGATCGTCATCGGCGCGACGAACCGCGTCGACACGCTCGACCCCGCGCTCAGGCGGGGCGGTCGGTTCGACCGCGAGATCGAGATCGGCGTCCCCGGCGAGGCCGGCCGCCGGCAGATCCTCGACGTGCACACGCGCCGGATGCCGCTCGCGGACGACGTGGACCTCGACCGGATCGCGGCCCGGACCCACGGGTTCGTCGGGGCCGACATCGAGGGGCTCACGCAGGAGGCCGCGATGACCGCGCTGCGGCGCGCCCGCGAGTCGGACGCCGAGGCGCTCGACGACGTGACCGTCGGGAAGGCCGACTTCGAGGCGGCCCACGCGAGCGTCGAGCCGAGCGCGATGCGCGAGTACGTCGCCGAACAGCCGACGACCGACTTCGCCGACGTGGGCGGCCTGCCGGAGGCGAAGGAGAAACTGGAACGCGCCGTCACGTGGCCCCTGACGTACGGCCCCCTCTTCGAGGCCGCCGACGCCGACCCGCCGACGGGAGTCCTGCTTCACGGGCCGCCCGGTACCGGGAAGACCCTCCTCGCCA
This sequence comes from Halorubrum saccharovorum DSM 1137, assembly GCF_000337915.1. Classification (GTDB taxonomy): domain Archaea; phylum Halobacteriota; class Halobacteria; order Halobacteriales; family Haloferacaceae; genus Halorubrum; species Halorubrum saccharovorum. The sequence goes on along the minus strand of NZ_AOJE01000011.1, from coordinate 147,100 downwards.
GGGCGATCGCTGGAGAGAGCGGCGTGAACTTCATTCAGGTGGCCGGGCCCGAACTGCTCGACCGGTACGTCGGCGAGTCCGAGAAGGCGGTCCGGGACCTCTTCGACCGCGCTCGGCAGGCGGCGCCCGCGATCGTCTTCTTCGACGAGATCGACGCGATCGCGGCCGACCGCGACGGTGCCGGCGGCGACGGCTCCGGAGTCGGCGAGCGCGTCGTCTCACAGCTGCTCACGGAACTGGACCGCGCGAGCGACAATCCGAACCTCGTCGTGCTCGCGGCGACGAACCGCCGGAACGCACTCGACCCCGCGCTGCTCCGCCCCGGGCGGTTGGAGACCCACATCGAGGTCCCCGAGCCCGACCGCGACGCGCGCCGGAAGATCCTCGACGTGCACACCCGCGAGAAGCCCCTCGTCGAGACCGTCGACCTCGAACACCTCGCCGACGAGACCGAGGGGTACTCCGGCGCCGAGATCGCGTCGCTGTGCCGGGAGGCTGCCCTGATCGCCATCGAGCGCGTCGCCGACGAGCACGGCGAGGCGGCCAACGACCACGCCGACGAGGTCGGGGTCACCGCCGACGACTTCGCGGCGGCGCTGGAGAGCGTCCGCCCGGCGACGCCGTAGGGGGGAAGATGTCGGCCGACGCCGGGAGGCAGGCTCCCCCCGACTCGGACTCGCCCACCCTCCGCGGCCTGCTCGCGTCCGTCCTCGCCGCGGTCCGGTCGCGGCCACCGTCGGAGTTAGGGCTCGTCGCCCTCCCGCTACCGGCGCTGCTCGTCGGCGTGAACCTGCTTCCCGGCGTCGAGGCGTGGAGCTTCTCGCTCGCGACCGAGGGGGTGTTCGAGAGCCGGTGGGCGCTGTGGACCGCGTTCGCGTCGAGCTTCGTCCACGCCGACACGGTCCACCTCGCCGACAACGTCGTCAACTACTGGCTGCTCGTCGCGGTCGCGTACCCCCTCTCGGTCGTCGCCGGCTGGCGGCGACGGCTCCTCGGCTCGGTCGCGGTCTACCTCGCGGTCGTCCCGCTCGTCTCCGCCTGGGCGACCGTCGTCGCGCTCGGCGGCCTGACCGACGCGCCGACAGCCGGCTTCTCGGACGTGAACAGCGCGCTCCTCGGCTACCTCGTCGCCGTCTGGTTCGCCGCGCTGGCGGCGGAAAGCGGTCGGAGCCGAAGCGGGGGTCCGCCCGGCGTCGACCCGCGGTGGTCGGTCGTCGCCGTCTTCGCGTCGCTCGCGGTCGCGTACTTCGCGCCGAGCGGCGCCGGCTACTTCCCCCCGCTGCCCGCCGTGGGGTCGCTGTTCGCGGTCGGGGCGGTCGTCGCCGCGGTCGGTCTGTACGCCGCGGTCGGCCGCCCGCGGGTGGCGGAGCTCGATCTGGCTCCGGAGCGCGAGCTCCTGTACGTCACCGGTGCGAGCGTCGCGGCCGCCGGCGTGATCGGGTCGCTGGTGCTCGTCCCGTTCGGCAGCAACGTGTTCGCGCACCTCGCCGGTTACGTCGTCGGGTTCGCGGTGCCGTTCGTCGGCGTCCTGGTCGACGGGACGGCCGATCGCGGAGGCGGCTGAAAAAGCCCGCGCCGCTCCGCTCAGTCGTCGTGGCCGTGGCCGTGACCGTTGTCGCCCGCGTGGTCGCCGTCGGCGCCGAACTCGTCGACCGGCGTCACGCTGTAGTCGACGGTGAGCGTGTCCTTCGTCGCGCGGACCTTTCCGACGAACGTCGAGATGTCCGCTAAGCGCCCTTCTAGCACGAATAGCTCCATGCAGTACCGCGAACCGATATGGTTGTGGAAGTTGGAGGCGACGAGCCCCTCGTGTTCGTGGCGGAGCCGCATCATCCGCTCCTCGACGCTCGTGGTCTCGTAGTCGAAGAGCACGGTCACCACCGCCATCAGGTCTCTGTCCTCCAACTTCGCGTCCTCGAACTCGCCGAGGAGGTTCCGAGAGGCCTCGCGGACGACCTCGCTACGCCCGGTGTAGCCGTGTTCGTCGGCGAACCCGTCGATCCGCTCCAACAGCTCCTCCGGCATCGAGACGCTGACGACCGTCATGTATTAACTGAAGGCACCGATCTTGTTAATCCTTGAGGTTCGGACCGCCGGTGCCGGCGGTCTCGCCGTCGCTGACGCCGGCGGTTTCGCCGTCGCTGACGCCGCCGGCCGGCGGTTCGTCGGGGGCTCCGCCGCCGATCCGTTCCGAGAGCCACTCGTAGTGATCGAGGAGGGCGCGCTCGCCGGCGTCGGTGAGCGCGTACACGTCGGCGAGCCCCTCGGTCCGCCGATCGAGGAATCCCGACTCCACGAGCGAGGTCAGCGTGGCGTAGAAAGACTGCGGGTCGATCCGCTCGTCGTAGTGCGATTCGAGCCGGCTCTTCAGCGACTGCGCCCGCAGCTCGCCGGCGTCGTACAGCAGCGCGCACAGGTCGCGGCGGCGGCCGCTGTGGAGCCACTTCGTCATACGTCCGGTTCCGCCCGGCGCCTCACGACCGTTTCGGTCGCGGGTGACGGACGCGATCTGGGTGCGAGATTGCCCTCTTCCGAAGAGACAACATGTTTTGTTCTCTCGGCCTTTTGCCCTCGAATATCTATTTACCCTCGGTTATTCTGGCCGATTGATGCGTATTATGTGTATAAACATGTGTGTACGGAACTTTAATCAGTCACAAGCGTCTGTCGTTTCGATATGCACGAGACGATCGAACGTCTGGTCTGTCGACACCGGTACGAGCGACGGGCGGTGGTCGTCGATCCGAACGAGGTCGTGGAGCGCTGTGCGAAGTGCGGCAAGGAGCGCGTTCGGGGTGCCGCCGGGTCGTAGTGATCGACGGCGGGCCTCTCAGGTCGGCCCGAACAGTTCGTCGAGTCGGCTGACGCGCCGGTCGCCGAGCACGCATCGCCCGCGGTCCTCGTGGCCCACTCGCTCGACGTGGACCGCGTCGAGCCCCGCGTTCCACGCGGCGCCCACGTCGCTTTCGCCGTCGCCGACGTAGTAGCCGCGGTCGCTCCGAGGGTCGACGCCGAGGTCCGCCATCGCCAGTTCGATGGGGTCCGGGTCGGGTTTCCAGCCTGTCTCGTCGGTACAGCAGACCACCGCGTCGAACCGGTCGCCGAGGTCGAGCCGGTCGAGCACGGGCTCGGCGAGGAACCGCTGACAGTGGGTGACGAGCCCGGTCGGGCCGCCGGCGTCGTCGACGCGGTCGAGCAGCCGGGCCGCGTCGTCGTGGAGATACGTCGCCTCCGCGCGAGCGACGGGATCCTCCTCGGCGTGGAACGCCGGCCAGAATGCGTCGGGGTCGACTCCGAACTCCCGGAGGGTGTCGCCGCGGGCGCCGCCGAGCCCGTGCCAGAGGACGTACGCCTCCCGGTCGGAGAAGGGGCGGCCGAGCCGGTCGCCGACGCGGTCGAAGACGCCGCGGGTGTACGACCACTCCGCGTCGACGAGCGTCCCGTCGAGGTCGAACAGGTGGAAGTCGTAGTCGGCGACGACCATGGGACCGACCGTAGGCAGTCGGGCGATAAGTGCGTTGTGGGGGCGCGGTTCCGAGCCGGTCACTCCCCCCGCAGGTGGATCGACGACCCGAGGTACTTGTGCAGAACCTCGTCGACCGAGTCGGCGTTGAACCGGTCGAGGTCCGCGGCTATCGCCGACTCCAGCGCGTCGAGGTGTTCGCGGTCGGTCCGGAGCTCGCGGAAGTCAGCGGCGACGACCTCGACGCCGAGCCGGTCGCTCGCGAGGCGCCGGAACGAGGGGGCGTCGCCGATATCGCCGCGCCAGAGCCGGTCGCGGAAGAACAGCCAGCCGTCGGTTTCCGGCTTCTCCGCCGGGATCTCCATCGTCGCCTCGAACCGATCCGGGTCGACGGCGGCGCCCTCGGGATCGAGACGGAACTCGACGCGGAAGACGTAGGCGGCGTCCATCGGCGGCGGATCGGTCCGCCAGAGGATAAAAGTACATACCCCTCGGTCGTGTCGGTCGACACGTATGTTGGATCGCCTCCGCGACCTCGCCGAACGCGCGTACCGCCGGCACCTCCGCCGCGAGATCGAAGACGTGCCGACGCACGTCGCGATCATTCAGGACGGGAACCGGCGGTACGCCCGCGAGCATGGCGACGACGCGCCCGACGGCCATCGAGCCGGGGCCGCCACCACCGAGCGCGTGCTCGACTGGTGCGCGGACCTGGGCGTCGCGGAGCTGACGCTGTACGCCTTCTCGACCGAGAACTTCGAGCGCCCGGACGAGGAGTTAGAGCCGCTGTTCGACCTGTTGGAAGGCAAGCTCCGCGAGTTCGCCGACGCCGACCGCGTCCACGATCAGGGGGTCCGCGTCCGCGCGATCGGCGACATCGACCGCCTCCCGGGGCGGGTTCGCGACGCGGTGGACTACGCGGAGCGTCGCACCGCGGACAACGACCGGTTCACGCTGAACGTCGCGCTGGCGTACGGCGGGCGGACGGAGCTGCTCGACGCGGCGACGGCCATCGCTCGCGACGTCGACGCGGGAGACCTCGACCCCGCCGACGTTGACGTCGGGACCGTCGAGGACCGGCTGTACGACCGCCCGGTACGCGACGTCGACCTCATCGTCCGGACCGGCGGCGACGAGCGCACCTCGAACTTCCTGCCGTGGCACGCCAACGGCAACGAGGCGGCCGTCTACTTCTGTGCGCCGTACTGGCCCGAGTTCTCCGAAGTGGAGTTCCTCCGCGCTATCCGCACGTATCAGTCTCGCGAGGAGTCGTGGCGCCGGGACAGAGCGGATCGGGCGGTCGCGCTCGTCCGGGCGGTCGCCGAGGTCGAGATCGTGGAGGCCCGGGCCGTCGCGGGGCGGCTCCGCGACCGGCTGCCCGCCGTCGACGCCGGGGCGCTCCGGGACGCCGTCCCCGGCGAGGACAGCGGTCCGGGGGCGGTCGAGATCGAGACCGACTCGCGACGGAGCGACGCGGACGAGGCGTCGACTGACTGATCGCGGAGCGACGCGGACGAGACCGGCGCGCCGCTCCCCCCGGACGAGGGCTCAGACCTCTTTCCGGGTCATCTTGTCGAACGCGACCGTGACCGATTCGGTCGCCATGTCCCCGTCGGCGCTCGCGTCGAGTTCAGGCGGGCTGTACTCCTTGATCCAGGCCCCCTCGAACCGCCACTCGAGGAGCGGCTCCGGATTCCCGCCTCGCCCGTCGAGCAGTTTAACCGCGATCTCCTTCCGCCCCTCGTCGGCCTTCCCCGCTCTGACCGCTTCGTGCCAGTCGTAGAGGCGGTTGACGTCCTCGCGCTGGATCCCCCGCTCCATCTCGAGGTCGTCGAACGTCGTCTGTCCCCAGACCTTCTTCTCGTAGTCGGCGTCGTTGCCCTCGCGGTACTCATCCTGTTCCGTGGAGCGACCCGGGATGGTGACGGTCTGCCAGCCGGACACCGCCTCGCCGTCGAACTCGACTTCGAACCGGTCGGTCCGCAGCGCGTCGTGTCGGCTCAGCGCGGCGGCGTCGGCGGTCGCCTCCGTCTCCGCCTCCGCCGCGCTGGACGCGAGGCCCAGCGCACCGGCGACGCCGATCGTTTGCAGCACTGTTCGCCGTCCGATGGTCGGTAGCATGGTCTTGTCCTCTCTGTGTGCAGCGACGGCCGCGCAGTCGTTCGTTCGGACGGTTCACCTCGTGTGCGATCGTTCGGACGGTTCACCTCGCGCGGTGCGTATCGACGCGGCGTCGGCACGCGTCGCGGGCGTCGGCGTGTGCCGTCCATCCGTCCCGACCACGCCGAACGCCCCCTTACAGTTGCGTATGTCACATTTAAATATTACCGATCTTTTAAAACATATCAGACAGAACGGACGACAGAACGCAACGACTCGGCCGCTCTCGGCTCCGATCAGTCCGATCGCTGTCAGACGTCGGCGGGACGCCCGTTCAATCGCTCACGCCGGGTTCTTCCGCGTCAGGTCGCTGCCGCAGATCGGACACCGCTCCTTGTTCTCGTCGAAGGTGCGGTTGCAGCCGACGCACTGGAACTTCCACTCGCGCTCCTCGGTGATCCCGTCGCGCGCGATCGCTTCGACCGTGATATCGAGCCGCTCGGCGACGTTCTGCATCGCGTAGTCGTCGGTGACGAGCGTCGCGCTCAGCTCCAACGCGGTGGCGATCAGGCGGGTGTCGGTGTCGGACAGCTCCGCGGCGTCCCCGGAGCCGCGTGCGGCGCGGCGCACGTTGTCGAGGACCTCCGGGGCCGGGACGTGGATCGTCATCCCGGAACCCTCCATCGCGTCGAAGCGGAGCGCTCCCTCGCCGGTGAGCTCTTCGTGGACTTCGGGCACCGAGACCACGTCGTCGTCGGTGGTGTACTCGTGGATGAACGCCGATGTGTCGAGGACTTCCATCAGCGGGCGACGACGATGTAGTCTTTCACCGCCTGCACGTTCGCAACCGGCACTTTCAGACGGCCCATCTCGTCGATGTCGAAGCCCGAGCGCTCCGGGCTGAGGTGCTCGTGGGGGCTCACGAGGAGGTCGGAGAGCTCGCCCGACTTGAGGTCCATCGTGATGTTGTAGAGGTCCCCGAGTTCGGTTCCGTCCGCGCTCATCACCGCCTTCCCGGAGAGGTTCTCCGCGAGGATGTCGACCATGTTCGCACGGTCCCGGGCAACGGTCTTAAACTCCACGGGGGCGTCGGACGGGCGACAGACGGGTTCGGGGCGCGACGACCCCGGCCGGCGCGGCGAGACGCGGCGAGACGCGACGGCCTCGGACGCCCTCGTCCACTCGATCCGGGCGGACGCGTTTTGAAAGGCTTAACTGACGTCCGGGCGGAACGGTAGACAACCGACCTTTTCGGGGCGATCACTGATGACCGACCACACAAACGCGGACACCCTTCGGACGCCGATCGTCGCCGTGCTGGGCCACGTCGATCACGGCAAGACCAGCCTGCTCGACAAGATCCGCGGCTCCGCCGTCAGCGAGGGCGAGGCCGGCGCGATCACCCAACACATCGGGGCGACCGACATCCCGCTCGACACCATCTCCGGGATGGCGGGCGAGCTCATCGACCCGACCGACTTCGACCTCCCCGGTCTCCTCTTCATCGACACGCCGGGTCACCATTCCTTCTCGACGCTGCGCGCCCGCGGCGGCGCGCTCGCCGACATCGCGGTGCTCGTCGTCGACGTGAACGACGGCTTCCAGCCGCAGACGGAGGAGGCGATCGACATCCTCCGCCGGACGGGCACCCCCTTCGTCGTCGCCGCCAACAAGGTGGACACGACGCCGGGGTGGAACCCGCAGGAGGGAGAGCCGATCCAGCGGAGCCTGGAGGCGCAGTCGGAGCGCGCCGAGTCGATGCTCAACGAGAACCTCTACGAGATCATCGGCCAGCTCTCCGACGCCGGCTTCTCCGCGGACCTCTACTGGCGCGTCCAGGACTTCCAGAAGAACATCGGCGTCGTCCCCCTCTCGGCGATCACGGGCGAGGGCGTCCCCGACCTCCTCACCGTCCTGATGGGCCTCTCACAGCGGTTCATGAAAGAGGAGATGGCGATCGACGTCTACGGGGCCGGCGAGGGAACGGTCCTGGAGGTGAAAGACGAGCGCGGCTTCGGCGCCACCATCGACACGGTGGTGTACGACGGCGTGGTCCGCAACGGCGACCAGGTCGTCGTCGGCGGGCAGGACGAACCGATCGTCACCGAGATCCGGGCGCTGCTCCAGCCGCGACCCTTAGAGGAGATCCGCACCGAGAAGAAGTTCGAGAAGGTGGGCGAGGTCGGCGCCGCCGCCGGCGTGAAGATCGCCGCGCCAGACCTCGACCGAGCGATGGCGGGCGCGCCGGTGCGGGTCGTCCGCGACCGCCCGGTCGACGATGTCGTCGAGGAGGTGAAAGCCGAGCTCGCGGAGATCGAGGTGGACACCGCCGAGGACGGCGTCGTGGTCAAGGCAGACACCCTCGGATCGCTGGAGGCGATGGCGAACGCGCTCCGCGAGGCCGAGGTCCCGATCCTGCGCGCGGAGGTCGGCGACATCGCCCCGCGCGACATCGCCGTGGCCGAGACCGCGAACCAGGACGAGCACAAGGCCATCCTCGGGTTCAACGTCGATCTGCTCGCGAACGCGGAGACGGAGCTGGAGAACGCCGACGTGAAGCTGTTCACCGACGAGGTCATCTACCAGCTGATCGAGGAGTACGAGACGTACGTCGAGGAGAAACAGCGCGCACAGCAGGAGACGGTGCTGGACAAGGTCGTCCGCCCCGCGCGGTTCCGCATCCTCCCGGACCACACGTTCCGCCAGAATGACCCCGCGGTCGTCGGCGTCGAGGTCATCTCCGGCACGGTCCAGAACAACCGCAACGTCGGCTACTTCGAGGGCAACGAGTTCACGCGCGCCGGCCAGCTGTCCGGGATTCAAAAGCAGGGCGACGACGTCGACGAGGCGCGCGCCGGCGAGCGCGTGAGCATCGCCATCGACGGCCCCACCGTCGGCCGCGACATCGAGGAGGGCGACACGCTCTGGACCGAGGTCCCCGAGAAACACGCGAAGATCTTAGAACAGGAGCTGAAAGAGGAGATCACCGCCGACGAGCGCGAGGCGCTGTCGGCGTACTTGGAGACCAAGCGGAAGCGGGACCCCTTCTGGGGCAAGTAGGTCCTCGAACCGACGACGCGGCTCCGTTCGAACTCCGTCCACCCGGCGCGGGCGGAAGCCCGATTATCCCGGAGGGCTTGCGGTCGCGTATGGAGTACTCGGCGGAGTTCGATCGCGAGATCGAGGCGATAGAGGAGACGGCGATCCGTCTCGCGGACGCCGAGTCGGGCCAACGGACGGGCGACGACGAACGGAACCTCCTCGTGGCCCAGCTCGACCACGTGCTCAACACCTACCCCGTCAGCTGTGACGCCGTCGTCCGGCACATCGAGGAGGTCAAACGGATCCGAAGGACCCGCGATCACTGGTCCACCGCCAGCAAACACGTCGCGACCGTTCACGAGGCCTTCCTGGCCGACATCTGTGACGACTACCGCCCGACCTACTGACCCCAGCGGCGATCGGGCGCCGACACGACAGCCGGGCGACTAGCCCACCAGCCGCGTCGCGGTCGCCTTCCACCGGATCGCCACCTCGTCGCCCGTGTCCAGGTCCAACCGCGCGGCGCTTTCCGCCGTGATCAACACCCGGAAGACCGCATCCTCCGTCTCTCCCACCGCGACCCGGACCGTCGACACCGTCTCGCCGGCGTCGACGCCGACGACCACGCCGCGCCGGCGGTTGCGGGCGCTCGTCGCGTCCGGGTCGACCGCCTCGTCGCCCCGATAAACCGTCACCGCGTCCGCGCCGATCCGCACCTGCACGGCGTCACCGGGGGCCACGCCGCCGGCCTCGGATTCGTCCGTCCCGTCGCTGACGCCCGTCCCGTCGTGGAGCCCGCGCACCCGTCCGATCGCGGTGTCGACGTCGGCCAGCTCGCCGTCGACGCCCGCGACCGTTCCGTCGAGCACCGTCTCCGGAACCCGCGCGGTCGCGGCGAGCACGGCCTGGAGGCGGTCGTACCGGTCGAGGAGGGCGCGGCCGCCCGCCGAGAGCCGACTCCCGCCGCCGCCGGAACCGCCGCGCTGACGCTCGACGAGAGTCCCGAACGCGTCCTCCAGCGCCTCGATCCGCGAGAGGGCCCGAGCGCGGGAGCGACCCAGCTCCGCGGCCGCCCCCGCGACCGACCCCGCCTCGTGGACCGCGCGCAGAAGCGCGGCGTCGCGCCCGTCGAACTCGACGCCGTCCTCGATGAGCGCGGCTCGGCCGCGGCCCCTGGCGCCGGTACCGCTGCGGTCCGCCGTCTCGTCCATATCCGGGCGGAGGAACTCGGGCGTGTTGGCGCTTTCGGCCGGTGCCCGCCACGAGGCGGGGGAACCGACCGGTCCGGAGGGCCGAGGCGCGGGACAAAAGCTATATCCGATATCGGTCCCCGGTTGTATCTATGCCGATACAACGGCGGAAGTTCGTGGCGGCGCTGGGCGCCGGGGCGGTCGCGAGTACAGCCGGCTGTTCGTCGACGGACAGCGGCAACGGAGACGGGGGCGACGGGACCGGCGGGAACGGAACCGACGGAAGCGGGAGCGCCGGCGAGTCGATCGGGGTCGCCGGCGAGACCCTGACGCTCACGACGACGACGAGCACCTACGACACCGGGCTCCTCGACGCGATCCACACGGACTTCGAGGAGATGTACGGCGTCACCGTCGACGCCGTCGCGCAGGGGACGGGCGCGGCGTTGGAGACGGCCCGCAACGGTGACTCGGACATCGTGATGGTCCACGCCCGCGGACTTGAGGACGAGTTCATGCGGAACGGGTACGGGATCAACCGCCGCGACCTGATGTTCAACGACTTCGTGATCGTGGGTCCGGAAAGCGATCCGGCGGGGATTCAGGGGATGTCCTCGGCGACGGAGGCGCTCACGACGATCGCCGAGGCGGAGGCGGCGTTCGTCTCGCGCGGCGACAACTCCGGCACGCACACGAAGGAACTCAATCTCTGGGAGGCCGCGGGCACCGAGCCCGGCGGCGACTGGTACCAAGAGACCGGCTCCGGCATGGGCGAGGCGCTGAACATCGCGAACCAGCAGGGCGCATACACGCTCTCTGACCGCGGAACATTCATCTCCCAGCGCTCGGAGATCGACCTCACGATCCTCGTCCAGGGCCCCATCGAGGACGGGCCGGAGATCCTCGCGAACCCCTACGGAGTCATGGCCGTCAACCCCGGGGTCCACGACAACGCCAACTACGACCTCGCGATGGCGTACATCGGGTGGATCACGAGCCCGGGCGTCCAGGAGTCCATCTCGGAGTACCAGATGAACGGCGAGCAGCTGTTCTTCCCGGAGGCCGTCTCGGAGAACCCCGACTTCCAGCAGTACGTTCCGGAAGGTTGGAGTAGCGAGTCGTCCGACGAGTGAGCGTGCCGATCGAACCAGTCGCACAGCTGCTCTCGGTGGCCCTCGACAGTTCGGTCCTCCTCGGCGGTTCGGGTCCCCTCGACCTCCCGTTCAGGGAGGGGTACGTCTGGAGCATTATCTACGTCTCGCTGTACGTGAGCCTCACCGCCGTGACGCTGAGCACCCTGTTTAGCGTGCCGGTCGCCGTCCTGCTCGGCTTCGCCGAGTTTCCGGGGAAGGGGTTCGTGAAGTCCGTCATCAACACCGGAATGGGCTTTCCGAGCGTCGTCGTCGGCCTGGTCGTGTTGTTCGCCGTCTCCAACCAGGGGCCGCTCGGGGCGCTGGAACTCATCTTCACCACGGAGGCCATGATCATGTCGCAGTTCGTGCTCGCGACGCCGCCGATCACGGCCATCACCCTCGCGTCCGTCTCTGGGGTTGACGACGGCGTCCGCGACGCTGCGCGCGCGCTCGGCGGAACCCGCCTCGACACGGCGCTCGTCGTCCTGAAGGAGGCGCGGTACGGGATCGCAACCGCGATCCTGGCCGGCTTCGGTCGAGCGATAAGCGAGGTCGGCTCCGTCCTCATCGTCGGCGGCAACATCACGAGCGCGGACGGGATCTCGAAGACCCGGACGCTGACCACCGCCATCCAGCTGGAGGCGCGTCAGGGGCAGTACGGGACGGCGATGATCCTCGGCGCGGTCCTCGTCGCGCTCGTGTTGACAGTCAACGCCGTGGTCGTTCACTTCGGCGACAGCGGGGTGACGCGGTGATGCTCCGTGCGACCGGCGTCTCGAAGTCGTTCGGCGGCGAGCGCGTGTTCGACGACCTCTCCGTCGAGGTGGACTCCGGCGAGGTCCTCGGCGTTATCGGCCCCTCCGGCGTCGGCAAGACGACGCTCCTCCGGACGCTCGCGCTCTCGCTCGAACCGGATGCGGGAACCGTCGCGCTCGGCGGCACGGACGCGTGGGCCGCCGAGGAGGCCGACCGGCTCGCCCTGCGTCGACGCGTCGGGATGGTGTTCCAGGAGGCCAGCCTCTTCGACGCCTCCGTGGGTCGCAACGTCGAATACGGGCTCCGGGTCCGGAGCCCGTGGGCCGACCGGATCGCCGCGTCGCTGGGACTCACCGGCACACCCGACGCCGTTCGCGAGTCGCTCGCCGTCGTCGGACTGACGGAGAAGGCGAACCAACACGCCGACTCGCTGTCGGGCGGGGAGGCCCAACGCGTGTCGTTCGCCCGCGCGCTGGCGTACGACCCGGACGTACTGCTGCTCGACGAGCCCACGTCCGACCTCGACCCGCGGAACACCGCCGTCATCGAGGAGGCGATCGAGGAGGCCCGCGCCCGCGGTATCGGCGTCGTCGTGGCGACCCACGACATGCATCAGGCCGAGCGGGTCGCGGACCGCGTCGCGGTGCTGCTCGACGACGGGATCACGGAGGTCGGCCCGACCGAGGTCATCTTCGAGAACCCGTCGGACGAGCGCACCCGTAAGTTCATCTCCGGCGAACTGGTGTACTGACGGCGATCAGACGTCGAAGTCGAGTTCGACCGCGTCGCCGGCGTCGACGTCGCCCGAGTCGACAACGTCGTCGCCGGCGGCGAACCCGGCGTGGAGGTGCTCGTAGGTGCGGTCGATCGCCTCCACGATCACCTTCGTGCCGCCCGTGACCGGCATGAAGTTCGTGTCGCCGTTCCACCGCGGGACGACGTGGGTGTGGAGGTGGTCGATCGAGCCGCCGGCCGCCGAGGCGCCGAGGTTCTGTCCGGTGTTCACCCCGTCGGGACCAACGTCGCGGCGCAATGCCGACAGCGTCGCCGCCTTCAGCTTCGCGTGATCGAGGAGGGTCGCGTCGTCGAGGTCGGTGGGATCCTCGACGTGTTCGTCCGGGATCACCATCGCGTGACCGGGGTTGTACGGCGCGTTGTTCAACAGGACGTAGTTGCGCTCGCTGCGGGCGACGACCCGCGCGTCCCGGGCGTCCTCGCGCCCGGGGAGGACGCAGAACGGACAGCCGTCGATCGGGTCCGCGTCGCGCTCGACCCACTCGATCCGCCACGGCGCGTAGATCCGGTCCATCAGTCGTCGAAGCCGTGGATACCGGCGGTCGTCACCTCGACGCCGTCGTCGGTGATCAGGAGGGTGTGCTCCGCCTGACTGACGAGGGCGTCGTCGGCCTCCTTCAGGACGGGGTACCCCTTCACCGCGTTCGCCTGCTTCAGCCGGCGCAGCGCCATCTCGGCGCGGTCGGTTTCGAGCCACCGCGCCGCGAACGGGAGGTCGTCGAACGCCTCTATCTCTTCGAGGGCCTGTCGCGCTCGGCGGTCGCGGACGCTCGCGGTTCCCTGCCGCTCGAAGATCTCCTCGTCGGTCCCCTCGCCGACCTTCCCGCGGCCGTCGGTGGCGAACGGCTCGATGGCGACCGCCTGCCCCGGCTCCAGCTCGGCCGAACGGTCGACGCCGCGGTTCGGGACCGTCGGCCCCGTGTGCGCGTCGTAGCGCTCGACGCCGTGACCGGAGAGGTTCAGGACGGGCGTGTAGCCGTACCCGCGGATCACGTCCTCGATCGCCTGTCCGACGACGCCGACCTCGACGCCCGGGCCGGCTTCGTCGACCGCGGCCTCCAGCGCCATCTCCGCGGCCTCGACCAGCTCGGGGGTCCCCGTGTGATCGACCGTGACCGCGGCGTCGGCGATGTAGCCGTCGACGTGGACCCCGACGTCGAGACACACCATCTCCTCGCCGAACTCGGTGTCGTCCTCGCGCCCCGGCGTGGCGTGGGAGGCTTCGGGGTCGACGCTGATGTTGACGGGGAACGCGAGCCCCGCGTCCTGCTCCCGGATGAAGTCCTCCGTCCACTCGGCGACTTCGAGGTGGGTTCGTCCCGGCTCGACCATCTCGCGGGCCTCGTTCATCGCCTCGACCAACACCGAGCCGGCTTCTCGGTAGCTCTCGACCGCGTCGTCGTCCAGGGATCCGTGGCTCATGTCTCCGGATTTGGCGACCGACCGCAAAGAGGTTGCGGAGGGAGTGCGTGGCCGCTCACCGCGTCACGGCGCGGAGTCGCGGTCGGGGCTCAGACCGCCGTCAGCCGGCTTCCTTCGCTCTGTCGTCTCGCCTCGTTCTGTCGTCTCGCCTCGTTCTGTCGTCTCGCCTCGCTCTGTCGTCTCGCCTCGTTCTGTCGTCGCGTTATCGGGCGTCGGGAGCCACATCGTGATCAGGGTCCCCGTCGGCTCGCGCGTGTGAATTCCCAGTTCCCCGCCGGACTCGGTGACGATCCAGTGGACGAGCCAGAGGCCGAGCCCGCTCGCGTGTTCGAGCGCCGTCTCGCGGGCCTCCGAGAACACGCTCCGCTCGACCGGCGGGATCCCGGGACCGTTGTCCGCGACGGCGATACGGTATCCGTCGCCGTCCGGATCGACGGCCACCTCGACGATCGGCTGCTCCCCGTCGTTGTGGACGACCGCATTCTCCAGTACGTTCCGGATCGCGGACTCCAACAGCTCGTCGGCGCACGCCACCGCCGCGTCCGGCGTCGACACCGTCACCGTCGCCTCCGGGAACGACGAGTCGAGCGACTCGCAGAGCCGCGTGACCAGCTCCGACAGATCGATCTCCGCCCGCGAGCCGTCGCTGTGGAGCGCGACGTCGATCTCGCGGGCCTGGTCGCTGAGGTGCGTCAGCGTCTCCACCTTCCGGTCGATCACGTCGAGGTACTCGTCCCCCTCGTCGTCGACGTGGTCGCGCAGGAGGTCCGCGTACCCGCCGATGACGTTCGTGTCGTTCTTCAGATCGTGTCTGAGGACCCGGTTGAGCACTTGGAGCCGCTGTTCGTACCGCCGGCTCTCGGTCACGTCGGTGGCGGTGATCACCGCTTCCTCGGTGTCCTCGAACAGGCGCTCGACCACCGTCTCGAACTGGCGCCAGTTCCCGTCTGCGTGAGCGATCCGGTGGTCGAGCGACTGCGGCTCGTCCGTCTCGAAGGCCCGCTCGAAGGCGCGTTGCGCCTCTCGGCGATCGTCGGGGTGGACCAGATCGATCGCCGGTCGCCCCTCGATCGCCGCGGGCGAGTGGCCGAGGAGTCGCTCTATCGACGGACTCACGTACCGGAGCAGGCCGTCGGTCCCGCAGACGGCGATGACGTTCGGCGACTTCTCGATGAGCGCCCGGTAGCGGCGCTGAAGCGTCTCCTGCTCGGTAACGTCTCGGAACAGGAGGACGGTTCCGCCCGCCGCGGGCGCCGCCTCACTCCCGACCCGATATCCGGTCCCCGCCGTGGCGATCGGGTGAGCGGTGACGGTCAGAAACCGGGAATCTGGCCCGCCGTCGACGGTCACTCTGAGACCGTTTTCGGGATCCGGACCGGGGCCGCGGCCGGATCGACCCCCGTCGGCGGTCTCGGTCGACAGCGCGAGGTCGGCCACGGCCGGAGCGCGCTCGAACGCCGTTTCGACGCCGCAGCCGACCTCTGCAGACGGGAACAGCCCTCGGGCCGGACGGTTCAGATCGACGACACGGCCGTCGTCGTTGACGACCACGACGCCGTCGGAGAGGTTAGAGAACACCGCGTCGCGGGCGATCGGCGAGAGGTCGAGGAGCCGGTAGCGGAACACGACCCAGCCGAGGAGGCCGGACGTGGCCGCGAACGTGACCGGCGTGAGGTCGACGAACACGGGACCGAGAAACCCCGCGATCCCGACGACGCCGACGGTCATCGGCGCCACGGCCGCGGCGAGCAGCAGCGCGGCCTGCCGCCGGAACACGCCGCCGCGGACGAGCGCGGCGTAGCCGAGCACGCCGAAGGTGAACAGGTTCACGGCGTAGCTGTACGTCATGAAGCCGACGAGCGCCGGCGTCGGCAGGTACTCCATGACGAGGTACCCGTTCGAGCCGTCCAGCGACGGCGACGTGTAAAACAGCGGGTCGGCGCCGATCACCAGGACCCCGCCGACGGCGGCCGCGGGGACGAGACACAGCAGAGCGAAGCGACGGGGTCGGAGCCACGACCGCCAGCCGACGTACGCGAACACGAACGCGGGCCAAGCGACGCCGAGCACCGCGATCCCGACCCAGACGAGGCGGTTCCACAGCAGGGTCGCCTCGAGCGTCGCCGCCGACAGCTGTGCCGCGTACGCCAGCGACCAGAGACCGCTGGCGACGGTGACCGCGACGAAGCTCCGCACGAGCGGCAGGTCTCCCCGCGACCGGTTCCGGACGGCGTACACGGCGAAGGAGAACGACGCGAGCGCCGCCACGAGCAACGGGGCCGTGTACGGCGTCGGTTGCCACTCCATCGATACCGCGTGGATGACTGTGGCAGATAAAAAGGAACCGGACCGAACGTCCTAATACCGGGGCGAAACACCGGAACGTATGCTCGAACCGGGCGATCCCGCACCCGAAGTTGCGCTGACCGATCAGCACGGCGACGCCGTCACCGTCGATCCGTCCACCGCGCGCTACACGGTGGTCTACTTCTACCCGCGCGCCGACACGCCGGGCTGTACGACCGAGGCCTGCGGTTTCCGCGACGAGTGGGATGCCTTCGAGGACGCCGAGGTCGCGGTGGTCGGGATCAGCGACGACCCTCCCGAGGACCTCGAACCCTTCGCCGAGGAGTACGACCTCCCGTTCACGCTCCTCTCGGACCCCGACGGCGAGGTCGCGAGCGCGTACGACTCCTACGGCGAGAAGCAGATGTTCGGCAACACCTTCGACGGCGTGTTCCGGAACACGTACGTGCTCGACCCGGACGGGACAGTCGTCCTCGCCTACGAGGGCGTCTCCCCCGAGGACCACGCGAGCGAGATCCTCGACGACATCGAGGCGCTGGAGGGCTGAGCTGACGACCGGGCGACACCACCCGTACCCCGTACTATTATTACCCGGTGGCGTGCAGGTGAAATGATGCCCTCCAAACGCGCGTTCGCGAAGCGCCTAGCGGCGCTCGCGGCGACCGGGCTGGGAATCGGCGAACCGATCGACTCGCTGACCGGCCAGCCCCCGCCCGACGCGGTGCTCGCGGCCGACTCGGCCCCGGCCGGGGGAGCCGGGGGCGCCGCCGACTCCGGCCCCACCAGCGAGACGGCGAGCGACCGCGCCGGCGCGGGAGGCGACGGCCCGCGGTCAGCGGTCGCAGCCGGTACGTACGACCCGGCTTCGACGGCGTCGGCGTCGGCCGACACGGTCGTGACCGGTCGGCTCGACCCGACCGCCCTCGCGGCCACCGGCCTCCCGGGCGGGGTTGGCGGCCGCGTCCGTCGACTCCTCGGCCGCTACGACGCCGTCTCGCTCGCCGGCGTGCGGCAGGCGACCGGCGGCGCCGCGCTCACCGACGACGGAGTCGAGGGGTGCGCGGTCGCCGTCGGCGACGTCGACGCGGCCGCCATGATCGCCGAACTCGACTCCGACCCCGAGGTCGTTCGCGAGCCGGACGACGGCTCCGGGTTCGTCCGGTTCCGGGCCCGCACGCTCGGGTCGGCGGTCGCCGTCGCGGACGGCGAACTCGTGGCCGCGCACGGTCCCGATCCGACCGTCGCCGGGACGCACCGAGACGCCGGGACCGGAGGCGGTGCGGCCCGCACCGGCCGGCGACGAGCGGCCGCGACGGCGAACTACGGACCCCTCCCTGGGCTGCTGGGCGGCGACGCCACGGTGTGCGTCGACCTCGGCCCGGACGCCAGGGCGCACCTGCGGGACGCGCTCGCCGACGCGCCGGCAGAACTCCAGACCGCGCTCGACGCGTCCGGCGCGGTCGGCGCGTCGCTCCGAGTGATCGACGACAGCGACGACCGCGACGACGGCCCGCGGGTCGCGCTGCGGTACGGCGCGGTCGCCGACCCGCGACGGCTCGACCTGGACACCGCCGAGGCGCTCGCCCGAGCGGCCCGCGAGGGGGAGACCTCGCTGTCAGAAGCGACGGTCACCCGCCACGGGCGAACCGTGATCGTCGACGGCGCCGCTGACGGCGACCTCTTCGCGTCTCACGCCTCGCTGCTCGGGGCGGGCGTCGGCGACCCGATCGAGGTGACTGACGGGTGAGGGGTGCCGGCGAACACGGCGGAGGCGAGACGATATCGGCGACGACCGAACAGACGAGACGGTATCGGCGATGACCGAACGCACGAACTCACGATGACGACACCACACGACACCACGACGCGACGGCGACATAGACCGGGGGCGGGCCGATGAGCGCCGACGGCCCTCCCTCGAAGACACCGGACGACGCGGACGACGAGACGACCGACGACCCGACGGTCCGAAACGCTTCCGCGACCGAGCCGACCTCGAACCCCGCTGGTACCTCCACCAGCGGGGCGCTCGCGGCGCTGTCCGACCGCGTCGAGACCCGACACGCGATCGGGGTCGCGGCGGTTCTCGCGCTGGTCGCGGGACTGCTCGTCGCCCCCGGCGTGTACGGCGCCGTGAGCGGGCCTGACGGGACGGTCGCGGTGGTCGAGATCGACGGCAGTATCGACTCCGCGACCGCCCAGCACGTCGAGGACAACCTCCGAGACGCCCGCACGAACGACTCGATCGAGGCGGTCGTCCTCGAAGTCGACAGCGGGGGCGGCCTGCCAGCACAGAGCGAGCGAATGTACGCCGCGGTCGACCGGACCGCCTCGGTGATGCCCGTCTTCGCCGCCGTCGACACGCTCGGCGCGTCCGGCGCCTACCTCGCTATCGCGCCGGCCGACCGGATCTACGTCGCGCCCTCCGCGCAGGCGGTCGGCAGCGTCGGCGTCGCCGGCACCGCGCCGGCTCCGAACGGGCCGAACGCGGGGACGACCGGCCCGGACAAGGCCGGAAGCGATCCGGACACCCAGCGCGAGCGGCGGCAGACGCTCGCGAACCTCTTCTTGGAGAACGTGATCGAACAGCGCGGCGACGAGATCGAACTCGACCGGGAGGCGATCGCTCACGCCGACGCCTACCTCGGCACCGAGGCGGTCGAGAACGGGTTCGCCGACCGTTTCGGCTTCGTCGACGGCGCGGTCGCCGACGCCGCCGCGGAAGCGGGGATAGACGACTACGCGGTCGACACGCGCCGCACGGAGAGCGCCGTCCCCGCCGGGATCCCGCTGCTGGAACGCGACGACGGAACGGTCGTCGTCGCCGGCGACCGCGGGGACGAACTCGGCGACGGCCTGATCCTCGCCGTCGCGCCCGAGGCGTGGGACGAGACCGTCGGCGACGACATCGCTATGACGAGCTACACCGGCCGGCTGCCCGCCGAGGAGCGCGGCGCGGGGTCGACGGACGGCGGCGAGGCGGAGTCGACGAGCGACGGCGAGCGAGAGTCGGCGAGCGGTCCGGTCGCGGCGACCGGGGGTGAGAGCCGATGAGCGTCGACCTCCGAACGACGGTCGGCGCGTTCGCCGTGGTCTTCCTCGCGGTGGTCGGCGTCGCCGCCGCGGGCGGCGTCGTCCTCGACGGCGCCCCGCCCGAGACGGACGCGGTCTCCGACGACCACTGGGAGCTGGAGACGGTCGAGCCGGAGACCGCCGACGAGGGCGGCGCGATCGAAATGGCGAGCGACGAGCCCGCGAACACGGTCGTGATCCACGTCGGCAGCGCGGCCGGCGGGCTCGGCGGCGGGACCTCGATCCTACCGATCGAAGACGACGCCGGCCCGGACGAGGCCGACGTGGGCACGCTCGGCGGCGTGGACCGCGGCGTCGCGCCGCTCGCCGCGGCGCTCGTCGAGAGCGGCCACGAGGTGACGTACTACCGCGGTCCGGTGTCGGGAACGTCGCTGCCGTCGCTGCTCTCGGAGGCCGACGCGTTCGTCACCACGAGCCCCGGCGCACTGTCGGCGACCGACGCCGACGCGGTCGTGTCCTTCGCCGAAGCCGGCGGCCGGACGCTCGCGACGAGCGACCCCGGAAGCGCCGGCCCGCTCACCGACTTCGCCTCGTCGCTCGGCGTCTACGGCGATGCGGGCTACGTCTACGACATGGAGAACAACGACGCGAACTACCTGAGCGTGTTCGTCGAGCCGACCGGCTCGGCGGCGCTGACAGAGGGCGTCGAGCGGGTCGTCTTCCGCGGCGCCGCCCGCGTCGGTGGCGCGGACGAGTCGGCGATGCTCGCCACCGCGGAGACCTCGCGGCTGTCGACGACTCGCGAGGCCGGGTCGTACGGCGTCGCAGTCCGCAATGAATCGCTCGCGGTGGTCGGCGACTCGAGCTTCCTCGAACCGGAGAACGCCGACCGCGCCGACAACAACGTCCTGATCGGCAATCTCGCCGACTTCCTCGTGACGGGCGAGAACCCGGACGTCTCGTTCGGTCCGGGCGCCGGCCCGGGCGGGGCGGTTCCGCCGGGCGGCACGGCGCCGCCGGGCGGGTCGCCGACGCCGCCTTCGGAGCCGAGCGATCCCCCGGAGAACGCGACCGCGACGTAGCCGCTCTCCCTTTCGGATCTCTCTTTCTCCCTTCTCGCTTCTCTCTTCTCCCTTCTCGCTTCCACCTCCTCGACCGCCGTCACCCGGGGAACCGAACTCCGGCCGCGGCGGCGGCGATCTCGCGCCGCTTCAACAGACCGAACCCGGTGACGATGACGGCGAACCCGGCGACGGTGAGCGGCGTGATCGGCTCGGCGAGCAGTACGGCCCCCGTGACCGTCGCGACCACGGGGACGACGTAGGAGACGAGGTTGATCTCGAAGGGGCCGAGCCGGTCGAGCAGCGTGAAGTAAATCGTGTACGCCACCGCCGACGAACAGAGCCCCAGGAACGCGAGCGCGACGAGCGGGCGCGGCGCCGTCACGGGTGGCTGTTGGGCCTCGCCGAGTCCGAGGCTGAGCCCGTGGATGAGCAGCCCGCCGAACAGCATCGCCCAGCCGGTGAGCGCGATGCTCGAGAAGCTCGTCTCAACGGTGCGGAGTCCGACGCTGCCGACCGCGACCGCGAGGACGCCGATAGAGATGAGCCCGACGCCGATCGTGACGCCGCCGCCGAGGCTCGCGGGGTCGGGCTGGGCGACGAGGCCGACGCCGACGAACGCGAGCACCACGCCGAGCGCGCCGCGAGCGTCGAGGTCGGACCCCCCGATCCAGACGGCCGCGACCGCCGCGGTCGCGATGGGAACGAGGCTGTAGGTGATCGAGGCGATCCCGCTCGTCGTGTACTGCTGACCGACGAACAGCAGGGAGTTGTTTGCGGCGACGGAGAGCCCGCCGCTGAACCCGATCGCGGCCAGGTCGCCGCGGGTCCGCGGGAGCGGGCCGCTCTCGGTCAGGAGGACGTACGACACGAGCACCAGCGCCGCCAGATCGAACCGGTATGCGGCGTACAGCACGGGAGGGTAGTAGTCGAGGCCGACCTCGATGGCGACGAAGGAGCCGCCCCAGAGCAGCGCGAGCGCGAAGAACAGTGCGACGTCTCGATACCGGGACACGAACGGAGAGAGAGATCCAGAGAGTAAAGCGGTGTCCGTTTCGCCTCAGTAGCCGCGGACGATCAGGTAGTCGGCCAGATCGGCCAACAGCCCGCGGGACCCGCTTTCGGGGAGGATTTCGAGGTGTTCCTTCGACCGCTCGGTGAGGTCCTCGGCCGTCTCGCGGGCGTACTCGATCGAGCCGACCTCTTCGAGGGAGGTCACCGCGTCGTCGATGGCTTCCTCCGTCACCTCGGCGGGGGTGTCGGCGTCGACCAGCCCGTCCACGTCGACGCCCTGCTGGCGGGCGTGGAGGGTGATCAGCGTCTCCTTCCCCTCGACGAGGTCGGAGCCGCGCTGCTTGCCCAGGTCCTCGGAGGGGACGGTCAGGTCGAGCACGTCGTCTTGGATCTGGAACGCTCGTCCCGAGTCGATCCCGTACTGGTAGAGGGCGTCGACGACCTCCTCGTCCGCGCCGAGCAGGAGCGCGGGCGTCGCGGCCGAGGCGCCGTAGAGGACGGCGGTCTTCAGCTCCACCATCTCCAGATACTCCTCCGGGAGAATGTCATCGCGCGACTCGAAGGAGACGTCGAGCGCCTGCCCCTCGCAGATCTCCGTGCAGGTGGACGCGAGCATCCGCATCGCCTCCAGCCCGTTGGCCGGGTCCGATCCGGTCTCCGTCATGAACTCGAACGCCTTCGAGTAGAGCGTGTCGCCGGCGAGGATGGCGGTCGAGGTGTCGTACTGCTCGTGGACGGCCGGGACGCCCCGCCGGAGGTCGTCCTCGTCCATGATGTCGTCGTGGATCAGCGTGAACGACTGGATCACCTCGATGGCGACCGCGGCGCGCATCACGTCGACGGTGTTGCCGTCGAGGGCCGCGAACTCGCGGAAGTCGCCGCTCATCGGCTCGGTGCCCGTCACGGCCTCCGCGGCCAGCGTCGTCACCGTCGGCCGGAGCCGCTTGCCGCCGGCTTCGAGGATGTATCGCGTCGCCTCGTAGAGCCGCTCCGGGTGTTGTACCGGCAGCTCCTCGTCGATAGCGGCGTTGACGAGCTCACGCCGCTCGCGGATGGCCTCCAGCACCCGCGCCTCCTTCGTCTCGCTCGTCATTCGACGAGCTGGATGACGCTCCCGTTCTGCGTGACGTGCACGTCACGTCCGAGCTTGTACCCCTGCGACTTCGCGAGGTCGACGTACGGCGAACGACCCTTCAGCGTCTGGTGACCGGGGATAAGGTGCTGGGGCTGGAGCGCCTGCAGCATCTCGTAATGCCCCTCCTCGCGGAGGTGCCCGGAGACGTGGATGTCGTCGTAGAGGCGCGCGCCCTGCATCCGGAGGAGCTGTTCGGACTGGTACCGCTGCCCCTCGTTGGTCGGCTCCGGGATGACGCTCGCGCTGAAGACGACCTTGTCCCCGTCGTCGATTTCGTACGGGGTCTCGCCGCGGCCCATGCGGGTGAGCATCGCTCGCGGCTCGCCCTGGTGGCCCGTCACGATGGGGAGGAAGTTCCCCTTCCCCTCCTTCATGATCCGCTTGAACGCGCGGTCGACCGACTTCCGGTGGCCGTACATGCCGACGTCGCCCTGGAAGTCGACGAAGTCGAGGCGCTCGGCGGTGCCGGAGTACTTCTCCATCGAGCGCCCGAGCAGGACCGGCTGCCGGCCGATCTCGCGGGCGTACTCGACGAGGGTCTTCACGCGGGCGATGTGGGAGGAGAACGTCGTGGCGATGATCCCGCCCGAGTAGTCCTCCATCGAGGTCAGCGTGTCCTCGACGTGCTTCTTCGCGTACGACTCGGAGGGCGTCCGGCCCTTCTTCCCGGCGTTCGTACAGTCCTCGATGTACGCGAGAACGCCCTCGTCCTGCCGGCCGATCTCGCGGAAGCGGTCCATGTCGATCGGGTCGCCGATGACGGGCGTGTGGTCCAGCCGCTTGTCGAGCCCGTAGACGATCGCGCCCTCGGGCGTGTGGAGGACCGGGTTGATCGCGTCGATGATCGAGTGGGTGACGTTGACGAACTCCATCTCGACCTGCTCGGAGTCGCCGATGGCCATCGTGCCGCCCGCCTTCATCTTCACGAGGTCGTTGTCGACCTGGAACTTCCCCTCGTCGGCGATCTGCTGTTTGACCAGCTCGATCGTGTACGGGGAGCCCACGATGGGCGCGTCGTACCGGTGCGCGAGCTTCGGGATGCCCGCGATGTGGTCGAGGTGACCGTGGGTGGGGACGATCGCCTGCACGTCGCCCTCCAGCTCGCTCATGACGCGGTCGTCCGGGATCGCGCCCATGTCGATCAGGTCGAGGCTGTGCATGCTCTCGGTCTCCACGTTGTCGTGGATGAGGACCTTACTGAGGTTCAGGCCCATGTCGAAGATGACGATGTCGTCGCCCGCTCGGACCGCCGTCATCTGTCGACCGACCTCTTCGTAACCGCCGAGTGTCGCAATTTCGATTTCCATAGTTTGTGGGTTCGAACGCCGTGGTGGCGTCCATCACTGAAACCCCGCAAGGAGCCGTCAGCGCTACGTTCGTCCGCGCGTCGTTGAGGCCCCGCTACGGCCGAGCCGACGTCGACTCACCGTGTCCCGCGGGAGTGTGGTGTCCGGAGGTACAGTAGCCCGTCTTAAAAACACCCGGGTTCGGACGCGCTCTCGTCGGCTCGGTGCCGGCGGCCGCAACGCATTTCGGTTCGCTGGGCGAACCGCCGCCGATGTCAGATCTCCCCCGCCGCCGAGCCCTCCTCGCGGCCGCGTCAGGGATCGCCGCCCTGGCCGGGTGTTCCGGCAGCGACTCGGCGTCGAACAGCTACCCGAGCAGGAACCGACCGATCGACGACTACGAACTCGAACACGCGCGTGACGAAACCGGCGGCGCCCTGTTCGCGCAGGGCGATAGCCTCCCGTCGCCGCCGAGCGACGCCCGCGCGCCGCAGCGTCGCCGGGGCCGCCGCGTGCTGACGGGCGAGGCGGCCCTCTCGGAACTCACCTTCGCCGACGCGCCCGCGGCGCGGACGCTGCGGTCGTTCTGTGCCGCCACCGACTTCGACGCCGCGTCGGTGTACCTGCTCGCGATGCCCGTCGGCGCGTGCCGGGAGATCCGGTTCCGGTCGGTCTCCGTCGAGCGTGACGAACTCGCGAACGGCGACCTCCACCCGCACGCCGACTTCTGCCGGGCCTACCGCCCGGCGAACGTCGACTGCGACGCCGACGAGACCCACACCGTCGGCTTCGCGATCCGGCTCCCCGTGGCGGCCGACCGGTCGACCGGAGCGGGGCGCGGCATGGCCGGCTCCTGTCAGGGGCCGGCCGGGCGCCCGGAGGTGTTCAACGGCTCCGTGACGGTCGACGGCTCCGTGACGGTCGACGGCTCCGTGACGACTCCGAACGGAGGTGACGACGCGTGACGCCGCGTCGGACTTCCCGTCGCCGGCTCCTCGCGGGGCTCGGTTCGGCCGCCGCGTCGGCGCTCGCCGGCTGTTCGGGGCTTCCGGTCGGGGACGAGTCCGGTCCGGATCAGCCCCCGGTGTCGCTGGCGACGGACGACATCGGGCCGGTCGCGTGGCCGGAATCCCCGTTCCCGGTCGCCGTGCCCGGATCGCTCGCGGACGCTCACGAGGCGCGCGCTCGCGCCCTGCTCGACGAGGTCCCGACCGAGCCGTCGATTCCGAACGAGGCGGTCGCCGCGGACCTCGGGAGCGACCGGGAGCGGGCGGCGTCGGGGATCGACCGCGCGGTCGACGACCCGTGGCCGCTCGGCGCGCTGGCGGCGTGGCGGCGGCGCCGCGAGCGCGCCGCGACCGTCCGCGGCGCGTACCGAGCCGCGACCGGCGACGGAGACGCGGCGGCCGCGGCGGAGCGGCGCCAGGCGGTTCGCGCCGACCTGCGGGCGTTCGAGGCCGACGTGACGTACCGGGCGCGGTCGACGCGAGAGGCGGTGCTGGCGTACGATCCGGTCGAGTCGCTGCTCGCCGACGCCGAGCGACACGTCCGCCCGACGCCGGCGTACCCGGACGACCCGGTGGGCGAGCCGTTCCGGGCCGGCAAGGCGGTCGGGCACGTCGAGACCGCGCGGGCGACGCTCGACGACGCGACGGGCCTCCGCGAGGCGTACCTCGCCGAGCGGTCGGGGACGACCGCGCGGTGGACTGACGTGGCCGCGGCGGCCGAGGCGCTCGGCGGGTCAGCGCGTCGGACGCGAGGAGCGGTTCGCGAGTCGCTCAGTGGCGTTCCGTCGGGCGACGACCTCCAGGACACCGTCGCGCGAGAGCTGCTCCGCGAGACGGTGTGGATCGTCGAATCGCGGATCGACGACATCGACGGGGCGATGGACCGCGGCGCGTACGCGACCGCGGTGGTCGCGGCCGGGCGGGCGCTGGCGGCGATCGAGGCCCGCCGCGCGGCGGGCGAGGCGATCCGCGACGGCGCGTATCGAGAGCCCGTCACGCGGGCGTCGGTGCGGGCGACGGCGGACCGAGCCCGCGCCGCCGTCGCCGATATCGAGGAGGCCGAAGCGCCGCGGCTGGCCGCGGCGTTCGGGCGTCCCGCCCTCGACCGAATCCGGTACGCGTCCGATCTCGTCGAGGACGGATACGGGAGCGTCGTGCGCGTTCGGGCGCTGTTGGTCCACGCCGTCCTGCTCGCCCGGTCGGCACCGGCGGCGGCGACGTTCGTCGACGAGCGGCTCTGACGAGGCTCGTCGACGAGCGGCTCCGACGCGCGTTCTCCCCGCACGTGCGTCGTCCCGGTATTTTTATTAGTGCGACGGGCGGCGGTACGGACAATGAGTGGACGACCCCTCGACGTGCTCGAAGCGTCGCTCGAGGACCCGGTGACGGTACACCTGAAGGACGGAACGACCTACTACGGCATCCTCGCCGGTTACGACCAGCACATGAACGTCGTCATCGAGCCCGAGTCCGACGTGGGCGATCGCGTCGACGACGATCTCGAAGGCGAGTTCGCGGTCGCGATCGAAGACACAACGATTATACGCGGCGATAACGTCGTCACCATCAAAGCATGAC
Source organism: Halorubrum saccharovorum DSM 1137 (assembly GCF_000337915.1). Taxonomy (GTDB): domain Archaea; phylum Halobacteriota; class Halobacteria; order Halobacteriales; family Haloferacaceae; genus Halorubrum; species Halorubrum saccharovorum. Next base: position 120,778 of record NZ_AOJE01000011.1, on the reverse strand, counting down.
CGGCTCCGGAACGCCCTCTCAGGGGAAGAAGAACAAGACGGTTCACGTGAAGTGCCGCCGCTGCGGCGAGAAATCCTACCACGTCAAGAAGGAGCGCTGCGCTTCGTGCGGCTTCGGCGACTCGCCGTCCCGTCGCGACTACGCCTGGCAGTCGAAGACCGGCGACAACTGACGACCGCGCTCTCTTTCGACGCTTTCGTTTCTCACGTCACTAGCCGCTGCGCCGGGGCTGATCGGCCGCGAGCCGCTTTCGATCCCCCGACGCGACCGCCGGGAGCCCAACCGTTAACGGCGGCTGTCGCCGACGGCGGGTATGGATCTCTCTATCGTCGACCTCTCGCCGGTCCCCGCTGACGGAACCGCCGCCGACGCGTTCGCGAACACGGTCGCGGCCGCGGAGCAGGCCGAGCGGCTGGGCTACTCGCGGTTCTGGGTCGCCGAGCACCACGGAATGGGCGATCGCCTCGCCGGGACGACCCCGGAGGTTCTCCTCGGTCGCCTCGCGGGCGCCACCGAGGAGATCCGGATCGGCTCCGGCGCCGTCCTGCTCAACCACTACAGCCCGTACAAGGTCGCGGAGGCGTTCGGCACGCTCGACGGGCTCGCACCGGGACGGATCGACGCCGGCCTCGGCCGGGCGAACGGGTCGCCGGCGTCGGACCGCGCGCTCGGCACGGACCGTCGCGTCGAGAACCCCGACGAGGACCACGAGGAGCGGATCCGCGCGGTCGTGAACCACCTGTACGATGCCTTCCCCGACGACCACCCGTACGCCGACCTGACGGTCCCGCGATCCGGGGCGGCTCCCCCCGTCCCGTGGGTGCTCGGCTCCAGCCCGTCGAGCGCGGCGATCGCCGGCAAGCTCGGCGCCCGGTTCTGTTTCGCGGCGTTCATCCGACCGGGGCTCGCCGAGCGCGCCTTCGAGACCTACCGCGAGGAGTTCGAGCCCGCGGAGGTCGGCGACGGCCCCGAGGAGCCGTACGGGATGGTCGCGGTCAACGCGGTCGCCGGCGAGACGGACGCGGCCGCGGCCCGGCGCCGCGCGCCCGCGGAAGCGACCTTCAAGCGGATGCAGCGCGGTGTGGTGGGATCGATTCCCTCGGTCGAGGAGTCGATCGCGGAGCTCGGCGGCGCGCCCGACCCGACGCCAGGGACCCTCGATCCCGACGAGTGGCCGCGAGCGATCTCGGGGAGCCCGGAGACGATCGAGGGCCTGCTCGAACAGCTCGCCGATCGGGTCGGCGCCGACGAGATGATGATCCAGCACACGGTGCCCGACCACGAGGACGCGCTGGCGTCGCACGCGCTGCTCGCGGAGGCTGTCGGGCTGGGGGGCGACTAGCAGACGGGGTCGCCGCTGTTCCTTCCCCCTCCTGCCGCTATTCGACCCGCGGCGGATTCCGGAACAGCCCGTCGACCATCGGTAGACAGCCCGCGAGCGCGGCGACCGCGGTGGCGGCCGGCCACGCGTCGAACGCCGCCGTCCCGAGCGCGTAGCCGCCCGCGAACAGCAGCGGCATGCACGCGAGTATCAGGTCCGCTCGCGAGAGGCGCTCTGGCAGTCCGGCGACGCGGTCTTCGACCATCCCGGTCACTCCATGTACCCCAGGTCTCGGAGCTTCTGGCCGATCCGGCGGGCCTCCGCCTCGCTGATCTCGTCGTCCGACTCCATCTCCTGAACGACCACGTGTTTCACGAACTCCTTGACCGAGCCGAACGGCTCGTCCTCGATGTACTCCTCGACGTCCGCCACGAACTCCTTGCGTAGCGAGATAGTGGTGTAGTCGCTCATTGCCTCTGGTCACTCGTTCCGGGGTGAAAAGTCTAATTACATGTAATTACAATTCACGGCCACTCGTTTTCGGCCGAACCGCGTCTGCGCGACGCTGATGACCGAGCGACCGCCGGTTCCATGCTATCCGTTGCGGCGGATCGACGCTGAACTCCTCCAAAGCCCCAGCCGGCGGCAACGCCGCCGGCGACGCCACCGCAGATCGGTTTACAAACGAACGTCGCCGTCGGTCGCAGCGCTACTCCACGCGCTCCCGGGCGGCCGCGATCAGCATCGGCAGCATGACGGTCGCGTCGCCGTGGACGGAGGCGTTGCGCGCGTCCTTCTCCAGTTTCCCCCACGACCGGGCCTCCTCGAGGCTGGCGCCGGAGAGCCCGCCGGTCGCCTCTGGGTCCATCGTGATCTGGACCGCGTAGTCGTAGGCCCGCGGCGTGACGAGCATCGTCTGGAGCGTGAAGTTCTTCGGCACGCCGCCGCCGACGAGCAGGCAGCCGGCCTCGTCGGCGTCGAACGCCAGGTCGGTCAGCGCCGTCATGTCGTCCAAGGCGTCGAGCGTGAAGTCCGCGGTCTGGGCGTACATCCAGGCCTGGAGCCCGAGAACGGAGTCCTGTACGGCGGGGCAGTAGACGGGCACGTCGCAGTCGTAGGCCGCGGCGGCGACGCCGGGGTCCTCGGCCACGTCGTCGCGCTCGTTGACCGCGGCGTTGGCGCGGCCGAGTTCGCGCGTGAGGTCGGCGATACCGACGGCCCCGTCGTCGCCGTCGCCGTCCGGATCGGCCTCCAGCTCCGGGAACACCTCCTCGCGCAGGTGGCCCTCGAAGGCGGCGAAGTGCTCCTGCGGGAGGTAGACGTTGTAGATGCGGTCGACCCCCTCGTCGCGGAGCCCCTCGTCGTGTTCGCGAGGGGTCTTCTCGGGGTCGTGGGTCCGACCGTGGTGGTGTTTCCCGCCGATGGCCTCGATGGCGTCGTGGGTGAGGTTCGCGCCCGTCGTCACCAGGGCGTCCACGTAGCCGTCCCGGATGAGATCGGAGACGATCCGTCGCATTCCGGCGGGCACCATCGCGCCCGCCAGCGAGAGGAAGACGGTGCAGTCCTCGTTCGCGAACATCTCCGCGAGCACGTCGCCCGCCTCGTTGACCGACGCCGCGCCGATTCCCGCGTCGCCGTACCCCTCGACGAGCTGCCCGACCGTCATGCCGGCCGTCGCGCGGGTGTGCCCGACCGGGTCCTCGTGGAACTCCTCGCGCGGCGGGTCGCCTCCCGGGTCCTCCGGCTCGCGGCCGCCGTCACCGCCGCTGTCCCCGGCGGGGTCGATCTCTCCGTGGTCTTCGTCGCCGCTATCGCTCATGGTGAGAAGTGCGGCGCGCGACCGTTTGAAACGACCGATCCATCAGTCGCTCATCGAACTCTCTCGCCCGCTCTATCGCCCGACCGCGCCCCCGCTCACCGGCGGGAACAGCGCCAGCTCGTCGCCCGCTTCGAGGGTCGCGTCCATCCCGCCCTCTCGGCGGACGTTCCGACCGTTCCGGAGGACGTTAATGTGATCGGCGACCTCGCCGTCGTCGAGCACCCGGTCGCGGAGGTCCGGGTGAGTCTCCAACAGCGCCTCGAGCGCGTCGTCGACCGTGTCGCCCGGCTCCGCCGCCACGTCGATCTCGCGTCCGCCGGCGATCTCCGCGAGGTCGGCGAACAGCTTCCACTCCATACGCGGATCCCCGCGCGGGCGACTCAAGAGCGTTGCGCCCGGTCGGCGTCGTCGGGGGTCTCGTCGCCGGGTTCGCTGTCGCCGGGTTCGCCGTCGCCGACCGCGCCATCACCCCTCCCGCCGTCGCCGGCCCCGTCGCCTCTCCCGCCTGCGGGCGCCGCCTCGGCTCCCGCCGCGGCGGCCGCCTCGAACCGGCGGATCGCGTCCGGGCGGCCGACGAGGTACACGAGGTCACCGGCGCTGAACGCGTACGCGCGAGACGGAATCGGCTGGACGGACCCCTCCTTCGGCCGGACCGCGGCGACGACGGTGTCGACGTCGCCGACGGTACTCCCGTCGAGATCGCTTCCCGCTTCGACGGTCACGGACGCCATCGTCTCGTCCGCGTTCCGCAACAGGGAGGCGAACTCGCGGTCCGCCTGCGGCTCCGCGGGGAGCGTCACGATCCGGTACCCGCCCTCGTCGGTCAGGCGCTCGGCGTCCGACTCGTCGAGAACGAGGGTGACGGCGTCGCCGGCCACCCCGCGCAGCTCGCCGGTCGCGACGCGTTTCGGTTCCGGGTCGTCCCGCCACAGCTGGACCGTGTCGCCGACGGTGGCGTTGTTCGGCGGGTCCGCGGCGACCGCGACCGCGGCGGATCCGGGCGCGAGCGTCGGTCCGAGCCCGGCGGCGCGGGACCCGACCGCGAAGTACTCGACGCCCCCGTCGGCGTCGAGGTCGACGTCGACGTAGCCGACGCCGTACTCCTCTTTGAGTCGCGAGACGAGCCGCTGTCGGAGCTCCTCCTCCGAGATCTTCCGCGGGAAGAGCAGGGTCGTCTCCGCGAGCTCCGCCTTCTTCTCCGGGGAGACGGGATCGTACGTGTCCATGTCGCCGATCTCGTCGTCCGACGGAAGCGTCACCGCCGTGAACCGACCCACCGCGCGCACGATCCCGCTCAGCTCGCCGTCGAGCTGTTTGGCCCCGGAGAGCGCGAACACGTCGACCGCGAGCCGGTCGCCCGCGTATCGACCGACGGGGGCCATCACCGCCGCGACGCCGAGCGAGACGAGGTTGAAGAACACGCTCTCGGGCGCCAGAAGCGCCGGGTTGTCGCCGATCGCGACCGACCCCAGCGAAGTCGTATTGAGGTACAGCGCGACGACCGCGACGCCGAGCAGACCGGTCACCCCTTCGGGGATCTCCGTGCGGAAGTACCAGCGGTACGCCAGCGCCGCGCTCCCAGCGACGAGGACGGCGAGGACCGCGAACGTGACGAGGGTGACAGCCGCCTGCCGCGGCCGCGCGAAACCGACATCCACGGCGGCAGTGACGGCGGCGACGCTCGCCGCGTCCGCGCCGGCGACCGCGGCGAGCGCGGGGGTCACGCGGCCACCTCCGCGAATCGGTCTATCGCGTCGCGGCTCCCGACGACGAACAGCTCGTCGCCGGCCGACAGCGACTGCGACCCGTTCGGCGCGATCGTCCACGACTCGTGGCGCGCCGCGAGGACGGCGACGTCGTACGCCTCTCGGATCTCGGCCTCGCCGATAGTGTGGCCGTCGAGCGGCCCGCCGGCGACGACGGCGACCTTCCGGAACCGCTTGCCGGTCCGCCGCAGCAGCGCGGTGAGCTCGTACTCGCGGCGGGTGCCGCGCGACAGCACCAGCACGCGCCCCCGGTCGGCGCGCAGGAGGGCCGTCGCCTCGGCGCGGTCGACGGCGACCGTCACCCGCCCCTCGCCGCCGGTCGTCGTGGGCGCGGTCGCCGCCGGCGGGGAGGCGACGGTTTCCTCCCCGCCGTCGGTCTGGAGTGCGTCGTCCGGGTTCACGCCGTCGCCGCCGGGAGAGGCGGGAGCGGACGCCGCACCGGCTCCCGGCTCCGGCTTTCCGCTCGACCGCGCGGCGAGCACGGCCCCCTGGACGTCGAGGTCCGGGGTGACCACGCGAACGAGGTCTCCGCGAGCGATCCCGGTCGGCACGAGCGCCGACACCGACACCGCGCGCTTCCCTGCCGGCACCCGCTTCGAGAGCGCTCCGGTCGGCGGCGCGGCGGACACCGTCGCGCGCGCCTGCTCGTCGATCCGGACGGCCACGTCGGCCAGGTCGAGTTCGGTCTGTAACCGCTCCGCGAATCGGTCCTCCAGCTCCGCGAGCGGGAGGTCGGCCGGGAAGGTCCAGTCGCCGTCGAGGATCGCTCGGCGCGTCTCGGCCGGCAGCGGCGGGTACCCCTCCATGTCGTTCACCTCGCCGGTCACCTCGACGGAGACCCGGCCGCGACCGCCGACGAGCTCGATCACGTCGGTCGAAAGCGTCCGGTCGCGGAGCTGTTTGAGCGAGATCCGCTTGGGGACGCTGGCGCCGAGCCGGTCACCCTGCGCGTGGGCGTACATCGAGAGCATCAACACCACGACGATCGCCGTGAGGATCGCCGGCGCGCGCTCCGACGACCGGATCGTCTCGTCGTTGAGCGCGAGCAGCCCGCCGTTGACGCCGGCGATCGCGAGCGACAACACGACCACCCCGAGGCCGGGGATCGTCACGTCGGTGACGTACTTGAACACGAACCCGAGGACCCCGGCCACCAGCGCGGGGACGATCCCGGTGATGACGCCGAGGTAGATCCCGAAGACGATCTCGACCGGCAGTGACATACGCCCCCAAACCGGCGGCGCGGTTATACGTGTGTCGGCGCCGGGCGCCTCACGGGGCGTCCGTCACGCGCTTCGGAGAGCCCGTCGGCTTCGCTCGCGGGGTTTAAGTCCGCCGTCGGCGACCACCTCGCATGGAGCTGACCCGCGATTGGGTGACCGTGCGGGCGTCTATCGCCCTGACGTTCGCGGTCGCGATCCTGTCCATCCTCGCCGGGCTCGCCCAGATCGGCGGACTCGGGGTCGACGGCCCCTTGGCGCCGTACGTCCCCGGAGTCGTCCGGCAGACCGTCGGATTCACCGGGACGATAACCGGGTTCGCGATGCTCGGAAGCGGCTTCGCGCTGCGGAACGGGTACCGCGTCGGCTGGTACTCCACAGCCGTTCTGCTCCCCCTGACCGCGGTTCAGGGACTGATGCAGGCGTCGGTGCTGTCGTTCCCGCTTGTCGCGCTGTCCGTCCTGTCGGTGCCCGCGCTGGCCTACAACCGGCGGCGGTTCGACAGGAGCTACTCGCCGTCCCCGACGCAGCTCGCGGCCGGCGCCGCGCTCGTGAGCGCTATCGCCTACGGGACGATCGGGTCGTACGCCCTCCGCGACCAGTTCGAGGGCATCGAGACGATCGTCGACGCGTTCTACTTCACCGTCGTCACCGCCTCGACGGTCGGGTACGGCGACGTCCACCCCGCGGGCGGTCCCGCCTCGGACATCGCACAGCTGTTCGTGCTCTCCTCGCTCGTGATGAACGTCGCCGCGTTCGCGGTGGCGCTCGGTGTCCTCCTCACGCCCGCCATCGAGGCGCAGCTCTCCAAAGCGCTCGGAAAAATGACCGACAAACAGATCGACCTCCTCGACGACCACGTCCTCGTGCTCGGATACGGGGACCTGACCGAACCGATCCTCGAAGAACTCGACGCCCGAGCCGGGACCGAGTACGCCGTCGTGACGACCGACGAGGCCGCCGCGAGGCGCCTGACCGAGCGTGACGTGTCGGTGTTCAGCGCGGACCCGAGCGACGTCGACCCGCTCGAACGGGTCAACATCGAAGGCGCCCGCGCGGTCGTCGTCGCAACGAACGACGACGCGCGGGACGCGCTCGCGATCCTCACCGCCAGACAGCTCAACCCCGACGTGCGGATCGTCGCAGCGGTGACTCAGCGAGAGAACGTCAACAAGCTCCGCCGAGCCGGAGCGGACCAAGTGATCTCGCCCGCGACGCTGGGGGGCCACATCCTCATCGACTGCGCGTTCGGCGCGGACAGCGAGGACGCGACGACCGACCTCCTCGGCGACGCGGTCGACGACGTCGAGGACCTCGACGACGCGGCCGACTGACGGCGCCTTTTCGCCGCTGCCGACTCCTCAGCGACTCCGCCGTCCCTTCGTCTGCCGGTAGTCTCTGCTCAACACGTTCTCACGCATGTGCTCTCGGAACGCGTCGGCGTCGGCGTCGGCCATCTCCGCCGGCTCCTTCATCGGGACAAGCTCGAAGCCGCGCCCGCGGATCGTCGTCGCGTGCTCGGCGTCGATGTCGAAGGAGTCTGGGCGTCGAGTGGTGTACTCGACAGCGAGTTCGCGGAGCGGTCGCTCGCCGACGGGGACGATGATCTGCGGGTTGATCATCCGGATCTCCGCGTTGAGGAACGGCTCGCAGGTCTCCACCTCTCGATCGGTCGGCTCGCGCTCGGGGTGACGACACCGCGTCAGGTTCGTGAGAAAGATGTTCTGTACGTCGGGCTCCGCGGCGTCCGGCGCCGACCGGACGAATCCGAGGTCGGCGAGGATCGACTGCACTCGCTCGCCGGCGCCCGAGCCGGTGAACGGGACGCCGTTTGACTCGGCGCTCGCACTCGGTCCCGCGCCGACGACGAGGAATTCGCCGCCTACGTCGCCGTAGCCGTGGACGACGCGGTCGCGGGAGCCGCACAGCTCGGGACAGTTCTCGCAGTCTGCGTCCATCCCGAACGGGTTCCGGAGCTCTTTCTGGTTCGCGTCCACGGCCCCACTGCGTCCCGAGGGCTGGTAAACGCTCCGCTGGCGGGAACAGAGGCGTGGAGAACAGCGGAGGCCAACCCAGCCGTACCGTCAGTTCAGCGCGTAGGTGTCGCCGTCGCAGTCGACCATTCCCTCCTTCCGGAGGGTCTTCAGAATGCTGTACAGCGAGAGCTTCTTCATGCCCAGCGAGTCGCCCATCTCCGAGACGGTCGCGTGGCCGTTCGTCGTCAAATACAGGTACACAAGCTTCGCGCGAGGGGACTGCAGCTCCGGCGGGAGGGCCGGTGCTGCGGTTCGTGCTGTCTGTGTCTCTAACATCTTGTCCGATCCATTGTGTTCGACGATAATAAACCCCCTATTCAACGATCGTCGAAGTCACCTGAAGAGCCGATAGAGAATGGAACACGAACGAACCGCGTCGAAACGCGATCAAGGACGATGATTCTTCGGTCGTCGCCGTCGCGAGATCGCCGCGGGTTTCGACCGATGACGGATAGGAGACCGTGATCGATCCGGATCGATAGTGGCCGACTCCGCTTCAGCACGCGTTCAGCACGCGTTCAGCACGCGTTCAGCACGCGTTCAGTACGACCGGTTCTTCGGCTCGTAGGTCTTGTTCTCGCCTTCGAGGATCGTCGGCTTGTACCACAGTTCCGGCTCACCGTCGTTCCACGAGACGAGCGTGTGTTTCAGCCAGTTCTCGTCTTTCCGCTCCTGGTGTTCCTTCCGCCAGTGGGCGCCGCGGAACTCCTTACGTGCGAGCGCGCCCATCGTGAGCGCCTCAGCGATGTCGAGGATGTTCCGGGTCTCCATCGTGTGGATGAGATCGGTGTTGAACGTCCGGGACGGGTCCGAGACGGCCACGTCCTTGTACGCCTCGCGCGCCTCGCGGAGGTCGTCGAGCGTCTTTTCGAGTCGCCCCTCCTCGCGGAACACGTTGACGTTCGCGGTCATCGTCTGTTGGACCGTCGAGCGGATCTCGGCGTGGTTCCGGCCCTTCCGCGAGAGCAGTTCCTCGACGCGGGCCTCGGCGCGCTCGACTTCGGCTTCGAGCACGCCGTCGGGGTCCGTCGCCACCGCGCCGCCGTCGGCCGCCGCCGGACCCTGCCCGCCGGTCTCGCCGACCTCGGTCTCGAACTCGTAGTCGGCGGCCTCCCAGTCGCCGTCCTTGCCGGTCGTGACCTCGGCCTCGCCCATCTCCTCCCCGGCCGCGTGGCGCCCGGCGCGCTTGCCGAAGACGATGAGCTCGGGCAAGGCGTTGCCGCCGAGGCGGTTCGCACCGTGGACCGACGCACAGGCGCACTCGCCGGCGGCGTAGAGGCCGCCGATGACGGTCTCGCCGAACTCGTTCGTCTCGATGCCGCCCATCGCGTAGTGTTGGCCGGGCTTGACCGGCATCGGCTCGGTGAGTCCGTCGGCGCCCTCGAAGTCCTCCGCGAGGTGGAGGATGTTCTCCAGCCGGTCGAGGATGCGCTCCTCGCCGAGGTGCCGCATGTCGAGGTGGACGTACTCGTCCTCGATGCCGCGTCCCTCGTTGACCTCGGTCAGCTCGGCGCGGGAGACCACGTCGCGGGAGGCGAGCTCGCCGTCGTTGTTCGCGTACCCGTGCTCGAACATGAACCGCTCGCCCTCCTCGTTATAGAGGATGCCACCCTCGCCGCGGACCCCCTCGGAGATGAGGACGCCCGTCGACGGCAGCGTCGTCGGATGGAACTGAATGAACTCCATGTCCTCCATCGGGGCGCCCGCGCGGTACGCCATCGCGACCCCGTCGCCGGTGTTCGCGACCGCGTTCGTGGTGTGATCGAACACCTGTCCCATCCCGCCGGTCGCGAGGATGACGCCGTTCTCGGCGCGGAACCCGCTGATCTCGCCGCTCTGGATGTCGTAGGCGACGACTCCGTGACAGGTCCGATCGGCCGGGTCGTCCTCGTCCGTGACGGCGAGCTCCATCACGTGCCACTCGTCGTACACCGTGATTCCGCGTTTGACCACCTGCTCGTACATCGTGTGGAGCATCTGGTGGCCGGTCTCCGCGCCGGCGTACGTCGTTCGGGGGAAGGACAGGCCGCCGAACGGTCGCTGGGACACGCGTCCGTCCTCCTCGCGCGAGAAGGGCATCCCCCAGTGTTCGAGCTGGATGACTTCCTCCGGGCTCTCCTGACAGAGGGCCTCGACCGCCGGGGCGTCCCCGAGGTAGTCGGACCCCTTCATCGTGTCGTAGGCGTGGTCCTCCCAGGAGTCGGCGTCGCGCAGCGCCGCGTTGATTCCTCCCTCGGCCGCGCCCGTGTGCGATCGGACCGGGTGAAGCTTCGAGACGATGGCCACGTCGGCCCCCGCTTCCTGTGCCGCGATCGCCGCCCGGAGTCCCGCCCCTCCGGCGCCGACAACGATAACGTCGTGTTCGTGCATTGTTGTATGGAATCTCGTTAGGTTCGAAGTGACTTGAGCGTGTCCACCACGCTCACCAGAACTTCAGGTTGTTCTTGACGGCCTCGCGTTTCAGCTCCTGGATGTGCTCGGTGAGGGGGATGTCCTTCGGGCACACCTCGGTACAGGAGAACTGAGTCTGACACCGCCAGACGCCGTGCTCCTGCTCGATGATCTCCAACCGCTTCTGTTTGATGTCCTCGCCCTCGCGCTCGTCCATCGCGAACCGGTAGGCCTTGTTGATCGCGGCGGGGCCGAGGTACTCGTTGTCGCCGGCGGCGATGTTACACGATGACATACACGCGCTACACCAGATACACCGGGTCGACATCTTGATCTTCTCGCGGTTCTCCCGCGTCTGGCGCTGCTCTTCCAGTTCGCCGTCGGGGTACTCGTTCGTCTGGAAGTACGGCTCGACGGCCTCCATCTGGTCGTAGAAGTGCTCCATATCGACGACGAGGTCCTTCCGGACCTCGGCGTGCGGGAGCGGCTCGACGCGGATCGGCTGTTCGAGCTCGGCGATCTGGGTCTTACACGCCAGCTTCTGGCCGCCGTTGACGAACATCGCGTCGGAGCCGCAGACGGCCTGTCGGCAGGAGTGCCGGAACGTGAGCGAGGAGTCGTACGTGTCCCGCGAGTACATCAGCGCGTCGAGGACGGTCATCCCCTTCGTGAACGGCACGTGGAACGTGTCGAACCGGGGCTCCTGTTTCCCCTCGACCTCGGGGTCGTACCGGAACACCTTCAGCTCGACCGTCTCCTCGTCGGCGGCGGCCTTCTCGGCCTCCTCGGCCTGCCGGCGCGCGCGCTCCTCGGCGGCGCGCCGTCGTTTCTCGTCCCGGCGCTCGTCGCCCTTCGAGGGAACGTCCGCCTCGGCGTCGGTTTCGCTCGATTCCTCCGTCTGTGTCGGTGTCTGCGTACTCATAGTTCAGAGAAGCGGGAAGCCGCCCGCCCATGCGTTCGCCGTCCGAATCCCCTGGAACAGCAGCACGACGCTCGCGGCCACGAGGGACCACTTGACGACCGTGCGTTTGGTGCCGGTGAGACCCTGGTTGACGAGGGCGTTGTACACGCCGTTGACCCCGTGGAACGTCGCGGTCACGAGGAACAGGATCATCAGCGAGTAGTAGCTCAACTGCTCCATCCGCGCCGAACTGGCCGCGAGCGAGACCTCGTCGGCGTGGTGGACGAAGTGGAGCAGGAAGAAGTGGAACGCTAACACGATCAGCAGAAACGCCGCCGTGACGCGCTGGAGCAGCCACATCCGACCGCCGGAGTTGAACGAGGAGTAGCGCTCCGCCATCTCAGAACGCCCCCGCGATGAAGGTCGGAACGGACGCGACGGTGATCGCTCCCGTGAGGATCAGCGACGCGTAGAAGCTCTTGTCCTGTGCCTCCAGCCCGACCCCGAGGTCGACGAGGAGGAGCCGGGTGCCGTTGAGCATGTGGAAGACGGCGACTGCGAGCAGGCCGACCTCCAGGATGCGCACCAAGAGTAGCCCTTCGAGGCTGACGATCGTCCCCGTGAACACGTCGGTTTCGGACCCCTGGAACATCATCGTCGCGCCGTCGGCTGCCGGGATCGCGGTACTCAACACGGCGATGTGGGTGAAGAGATAGCCTATCAGCACCCACCCCGTGAACTTATGGAAGATCCAGGCCCACATCCCCGCCTCGAACTCCCGCCAGCGGCTGAAGTCCTCGATGAGGCCTCGATTGTACGACTGGCTCATACCTAACGGTTCTGAACCGGGGTCGTATAGTAGTTACTAACACGGCGGGATCCACCCCGACGGATCCCCCTCCCGTGTCCGGGTGTGATCTGCCACCTCGTCGGCGTGATCTGCCACCTCGTCTGTATGTTACTCACTGCCCTGTCACTCACTACCGCGTCTGTGTGTCACCCGGGTCACGGCTTACCTTAGCAGGGCGATCCTGCTCGCGGAAGCCTTTTATGTGCTGCCCCCGGTCTTACGGATGCAATGGCGAAAGGCGAAGTTGACTTCTTCAACGACACTGGCGGCTACGGATTTATCGAGACTGACGACGCGGACGAAGACGTGTTCTTCCACATGGAGGACGTCGGCGGCCCGGACCTCGAAGAGGGTCAGGAAGTCGAGTTCGACATCGAGGAAGCGGACAAAGGTCCGCGCGCGACGAACGTCACCCGCCTGTAGATCCGGCGACGACGTTCAGTCAGGGTGTATCGGCTTTTCGACTGTTCTACACCGCTGAGCCGCTGCTCCGTCCGCCGTAGCGGCCGAGCGTTCCCCGACCGATAGGGATTTACTAACTGCTGACTGACCAGTCAGTCAATGAGCGAACAGCCGAGCGCGGCCGACGAGATCATGGACGGGGTCTACCGCGCGCTCCGCGCCCACGGCTACGCCGACGTGACGATGCAGGACATCGCCGACGAGTGCTCGAAGAGCAAGTCGCTGCTCCACTACCACTACGACACGAAGGAGGACCTGCTCGTCGCCTTCCTCGATCGCGTCATCACCGACTCGGAGCGGCGGATCGCGGCTCACGCCGACGACCCGCCCGCGGAACGGCTCGCGGGGTTCATCGGATGGTTCGTCTTCGAGCCCGGGGCGGTCGACCGCGAGGCGTTCCACATCGCGCTCCTCGAACTCCGCACGCAGGGGCCGTTCAACGAGCCGATCCGCGAACAGCTCGCCCGGAGCGACCGGCTGCTCCGCGGCACCGTCGTCGACATCCTCGAATCGGGCGTCGAGGAGGGCGTCTTCCGCGACGTCGACGTCGAGGAGACGGCGGCGCTGCTGGTCGCGACCCTCGACGGGGCGCGGACGCGACAGATCACGCTGAGTCGCGGGGCGAACGCTGACGACGGTAACGGTTTCGGCGACGACTCGGACGCGGACGGTTCGAACGCGGACGGTTCGGACGCGGACGGTTCGGACGCGGACGGTTCGGACGCGGACGGTTCCGGTCCCAGACCGAGCGACGACACGGACGGAGTCACCGAGATCGCCGAGCCGGATCCGACGTACACGCGGACGGTCGCGGAGGCGACGTTTCGGCGGATCGTCGAGCCACTGCTCGCTGAAGGTGCCGAGTCGCCGTCGCTCGAAGCGGGGATCGCGGCGATGGAGCCCGTCGACGAGGGCGGGAGCGAATGACCGGCAGTCGGAGGCGGGGTGACTGAGATGGGGCCGTTCGGGATCGACCGCCCGCCGACCGTGCTGCTCGCGGTGATCGCCAGCACCTTCTTCGTCGGCTTCGGCGGCGGGGTCGTCTTCCCGATCCTCCCGAACCTCGGCGCCGTCCTCGGCATCTCGGCGTTCATGGTCGGCGTGATCCTCTCCGCGAACCGGTGGGTGCGGCTCGTCGCGAACGCGCCGGCCGGCGCGCTGGTCGACAAGTACGGGACGCGCACGCCGTTCGTGATCGGGCTGTTCGTCGAGGGCGTCGCCACCCTCGGCTACGTCGTCGCGCTCGCGATGCCCCCCGCCGAGTCGCTCCGCCCCCTCGCGACCTCGCTGCCGACGCTCGCGGCCGGTCCGGTGACCGTCGGTCCCGAGGGGTGGTTCGCCGCGATCGCGGCGGCCGTCGCGCCCGAGACGTGGTTCCTGATCGCGCGGGTGCTCTGGGGCTTCGGCTCCGCCGCGGTGTTCGCGACCGCCTACACCATCGCCGCCGACCTCTCCGACAGCGGTTCTCGGGGGACGAACATGGGCGTCGTCCGCGGCGGGATCACGATGGGGTTCCCGGCCGGACTCGTGCTCGGCGGGATCGTCTCCGCGGTCGCGGGCAACGTCGCCGCGTTCGTCGTCGCCGCCGCGTTCGCGCTGACGGCCAGCGTCGTCGCTTATCGTTACGTCCCGGAGACGCACGTTGCGGGCGACCGCTCCGGGGACGCGATCAAGCCGTGGGACGTCGACACCGCGGTCCCCGCGCTGACCGTCGGGCTGGTCAATTTCGGGCTGATGTTCGCGTACATCGGCGCGTTGTTCTCCACGCTCGTGTTGTTCCTCGGCGCGAACGATATCTCCCTGCTGGGGCTCGCTCCGCAGGGAACCTCCGGACTGTTCATGGCTGGCACCGTCCTCTCGGCGTCCTTCTTCATGCTCGTCGGGGGGCGGATATCGGACACTCGTGACTCCAGAACGCCGATTCTGTTGACGTTCCTCGTGGTCTCGTTCGTCGGGTTCCTCCTGCTCGCCCGCGCGGGATCGGTGGTCTCGCTCGGGCTCGCCTGCGTCTTCATCGGCGCAGGACAGGGCGGGACGAGCGGCCCGATGATGGCCCTGCTCGCGGACCTGACTCCCGACGAGCGGATGGGCCGCGCGTCGGGGACGAACAACGTCCTCGGGGACGTTGGCGGCGGCCTCGGTCCGATGGTGTCGCTGCCGCTGATCGAGGCGGTCGGCTTCGCGCCCATCTACGCCGCCTGCGCGGTCCTCCCGCTCGCCGCGGGCGTCACGCTGCTCCTCGGCGTCCGCCGTGAGACCGGGACGTTCCTCCCCGGGCGCACCGCGGGGGAGACCGCCCCGAGCGAGGGGTCGGCTCCCGCGGATTCATAACCCGACCCCCGGCTGCCTGAGGCGCGAAGCGCCTCGCTGTCGCGAGGACAAACCGCCGATAAGCGAACGGACGGGCCTTGGAGAAGTTCACCACTCCCGAGCCCTTATAAGCGATCACCGAACCGGCCTCATTCCGCGAAGCGAAGTACCGACCGCCCCGAGCCCGATATCGGAAGTGTGCGAACCGCTAGCTCCCCCTGCCCGAAAGAACAACCGTTAAAAGTCGCCGTCGGGTTCGTACGGACATGGCTGGAACTATCGAAGCGCTCGTCCCCGGCGGGCAGGCCAATCCCGGTCCGCCGCTCGGTCCCGAGCTCGGGCCGACGCCCGTGGACGTTCAGGACGTCGTGTCGCAGATCAACGAGGAGACCGCCGCGTTCGACGGCATGGAAGTGCCCGTCACCATCGAGTACGACGACGACGGCTCCTTCACGATCGAGGTCGGCGTCCCGCCGACGGCCGAACTGATCAAAGACGAGGCCGGCTTCGAGACCGGCTCCGGCGAGCCCCAGGAGGACTTCGTCGCGGACATGTCGATCGACCAGGTGAAGAAGGTCGCCGAGCAGAAGTCGACCGACCTGCTCTCGTACGACGTGAAAAACGCCGCCAAGGAGGTCGGCGGCACCTGCGCCTCCCTCGGCGTCACCATCGAGGGAGAGGACGCCCGGACGTTCGACGACCGCGTCGACGCCGGCGATTACGACGACGTCCTCGAAGCGTAACGACGCGTTCCGACGCGACTCCGCGGTAACCCGCCGCGATTTCGATTTTTCCGTCGTGAGTTTCCCCGTACCGCTAGCGCGTCGCGTGCCGGTGCGGTTCTCCGGGCCTCCCGCCAGAGACCCCACCGCCTTTTTACTCGCGACGCGCCGAACCGCTACCATGCCCGATCTCCACCCCGTCGCGAAGCGGATCCACAACGTCCAACCCCGACCCGTTCGGCTCGCCCTCGACGACGGCGAGACCGGCGTCTTCGAGTTCTCCTCGACCGAGTTCTTCCAGCGGGAGTTCCGCGGCGAGGGCGTTCGCATCGACGCGGACGGCGACGCCGAGTTCCGCCTGATCACTTCGGACGACTACGAGTCCGTGCTGCTCGGGCGGTCGGGTCCGGAGGAGGAGGGGTGGACCGTGGTCGGCGAGGTCGTCGAGGCGGAGCGCGCCGAGGCGTGACCGTCGGGGACCGCGCTTCGATCCCTCGTCACCGAACGACGGTGACGGGGACCTCGGCGCGGCGGACCACGGCCTCGGCGACGCTCCCGAGGAGGACCCGAGAGAGCCCGGTCCGGCCCTGACTCGCCAGCACGACGTGGTCGAACGGTTCGCCGGGGTCGTTCCCCTCGCCGACCGGCTTCTCGCCGCCCGCCACGGCGAGGATCGTCGTCGTCGGTCGCCCGACCTCCAGCCGCGTCTCGACGTCGCGTTCGACCGCCCCGACCGCCTCGTTCAGGATCCGCTCGCCGCGCTGCTTGGCGCTCTCGTACCACTGATCGGCGGCGCCGGGGAACCCGCCCTCCGCGCCCGTCGCGGAGTCGGCGGGGTTGATCACGTGTAGCGCCGTCAGATCGGCGTCGGGCCACTCCGACGCCGCGAACTGGAGCGCCTCGGTCGCCTCCGTCGATCCGTCGACCGCAACGAGGATCCGTTTGGTCATGTCTGCGCTTCTCTCGCTCGGCGCAAAAAGGCGGCGGCGTCTCGTCAACTGTGCCGCGTCACGCACTCCGAGAGCCCGATCAGCTCGACGGGCTCGGAGTTGTCCGGCGAGTAGACCACCATCTGTCCCTTCTCCATGTACGGCACCTTCCCGGCGAGGTTGGCGGGGATGTTGACGCTGGAGATCGCGTCCTCGTCGCCGAGGTTCAAGACGATCTTGGTGTTGATCTGTTTGAACACCGACTCGGCCACGTCCTGGGGGTCCTGCGTGATCAGGAAGAGACCGAGCCGCTCCTTGCGACCCTGCTTGGCCGCCTCCGTGAACTTCTGGACGACCTTTCGGGCCTGCACCGTGTCGGCGTCGGCGAGGAAGTTGTGCGCCTCGTCCATGCCGATGAGGAGGGGCGTCTCCTCGATCCGGTCGCTGTCGGGGTCGTTCGAGAGCTTGTCGTCGACGAGCAGCCCCGCGACCGCGAGCACGACGATCTCCTTCTGTCTGGAGGTCGGGAGGTGGTACGTGGGAACCACCGAGAGCCCGCCCGGTCGAACGAGGGTGTGGTCCAGCTCGGTGATCGGCTTCGCGTCCTGGTCGAAGACGCCGCCGGGGACGCCGCGGACTCGGCGTTTGACGGCGTCGAACGTCGCCTCGTGGACCCGGCCGCTCTCGTCGAGCTCCTCTTTGAGCGCCGGGTCGTCGAGGTACGAGAGGAACTGGCTGTAGGTGCCCGAGTCGCCGTAGTCGCGGAAGAAGCGGTTCAGCAGGGTCAACAGGGCGGGGTACTGGTTCTCGTTGAGCCCGGAGCCGGCGACGAGCCACGGCATGTCCCGCGCCAGCGAGAAGGGGATCGTGAACTCAACGCGCTCCGCGCGGTGTCCCTCGCCCGGATACGTCGCGTTCGCGACCCGCGGCACCAGCGCGACGGTGTCGTCGTGACCGCCGTGCGCGATCCCCTCGCGGTCCAGCCGCCGGGCGAAGTCGGCGTCGAGGTCCGGGTTGTCGTCGTGCATCTGCGCGTACTCGTCCTGCGGGTCGAACTGGACGACCGCCATCCGCGACTCCCGCTCGTCGCCGGTCGGGTAGGTGCGGTCCGCGTCGAGGTACTGCCGGAGGACGTTCTTCGAGGCGTGGGTCTTCCCGGACCCGGTCCCGCCGGCGACGAGGGTGTGCCGGAACGCGAGCGGGTCGCCGTCGGCGTAGTCGTCCTTCACCCGGTAGTCGACCGTCGGGGGCTCCGCGGCCGTCCGCACCTTCTCACCGCCGACGGAGAGGTGACCAAGGAAGACGCCGTCCTCGGGGATCTTCAGCCCGGTCTTGATCTCGGCGTCGTCGGACGCCTCCTCGACGACCGCGCCGGGTTTGGGCACCCGGTCGGTCATCCGGCGTTTCATGTCGTCACCCTCGCCGTACACGACCGACATCGGCTCCAGCTCGGCCATGAACTTGTAGTCGCGCTCGGCGAAGTCGTCGCGGCGCATCTGCCGACGCGCGTGGATCTCGGTGGCGTCGTCCGACCGGAACTCCTGGGCGTACTCCAGCCCGGTGATCCGGCAGAACAGCCGCTCGCCGTCGGGGTACGGGATCAGGAGGTACTTCCCCAGCCGGACCGCCTCGCGGTTCCCCGTGGTGACGAACGCCCGCAGCGTCGTCTCCTCGGCCTCCTCGGCCACGCGGAGCCCCTGCGAGACGGAGACGACGCCGAGCCCCGTGTCCTCGCCGGTCGGCTCCACGCCGTACGCGGCGAATCCGTCGTCGGCCGGTCCTTCGCCGTCGGCCGGTCCTTCGCCGTCGGCGTCGGCGTCGGCCTCGGCTGCGCTACCGCCGTCGGTCGCGCCGCCGTCGTCGACCGTGTCGTCGTCACTACCCACGATACCACCGGACTCGGCGGTCGCGGAGTCGGCGGCGTCGGCGTCTCCGCCGCCGTCGCCCTCGTCGTCGCCGAACTCGGTGAAGTCCTCCAGCGTCATGGCGGACCCACCGCCTCCGACGCCGAAAGCGTTTCCCCCTCGTCGTCCGGCCCGGGCCGTCCTCGCGGGCCCCTTTTGAGTCTCCGGGCCGTATCGGTGACATGATACTCGTTCGCGGCAGCGGCGGCGGGACGGAGCTCACCGGCACGGTGTTCGAGCGCGGTGAGGAGCCGCCCGCCTACAAGGGAGCCCCCGACGAGGACGCCCCCTACGTCTGGGTGTGCGACTCCTTCTACGAGGTCGAGAGCGGCGGGTCCGCCCTGCTCGTCGACGGCGAGGAGATTCGGGTCGCCTTCGAGGAGCCGATGCCCCGCGGGTTCGACACCCGCGAGCAGGCGCTGACCGCGGCGAAAGAGCACGTCCGGACGCAGTTCGCCCGAATCGGCGTCGCTCCCGACGACGTCGAGGTCGAAGTGACGAAGGAGGATCCGGCCTGAGCGCGCGATCAGCCGGCGTCGTCGCCCCCCTCGCCGTCCTCGGGGTCGGAGACCCCGAGCGGGAGGGTCTCGCCGCGGGCGGCGTCGCCGTCGAGCCCCTCGTAGGCGTCGTCGATGAGCCGGGCCAGCTGCTCCTCCGGACTCACGCCGCGGGCGGCCGCGAGCGCCGCGAGCCGCTCGTACTGCTCGTCCGGCACCGACACCGTTCCCTCGTTCATACGCGCCGGTGCGACCCGGAAGTACAAAAGCGTTGTTCGGAACCCGACGCTACCGGCTCGTTTCGGGCCGGTTTCGCCGGGTGGCCCCCGACCCGCTCTCCCCGGGTAGGCCCAACTCTTCGAACCGCTCGAACAGTGCGTTCATCACCGTCGACTCCGCCCGAGAGAGGTGTTCCCACACGGTGGTGGATCCGAGGTCGAGCTCCCCGGCGACCTCCTTGACGCCGACGCCGACGCCGTGGTCGTAGTACCCCGTCGCGATGGCCGTCGCGAGCACCTCGCGCTGCCTGTCTGTGAGTCCGTTGAGAATCCCCGCTGCGGGCAGTCGCGGAGGGCGGTCGAGGTCGGCGAGCTCGACGTTGCGGGCGAGCTCGACTTCGTTTCCGCCGCGTTCGATCCCGCGGATCAGCCCCGAGAGGTCGTCGTCGGCCCGCAGGGACACCGTCCAGTGCTCGATCCCGCCGGAGATGGTCGTGCCCATTCGGTAGTGAACGCCGAGCCCCGCGAGCCGCTCGCCGATCCCCTCCCAGCCGGCGGTGTCGGTGGTCAGCGCGACGTACGCGTGACCGCCGTCGACCGGCGAGATCGGTTCCGTTGACATCACGGGGTCGGCGCGGCGGAACTCGGTCAGGAACGACTCGATCTCGGCGGTCGGCCCGCGGAACTCCACGATCCGCTTCCGCACCCCGCCCGAGCCGGTCATCGAGGAGACCGAGCGGAGCGTCACCTCCGGGTGTCGGGCGCTCACCTCCGACTCCGGGCCGCCCCGGTGGCGGACCCGCAACGTCACTTCGCGCATGGGTGACCGAGGTCGCCGGCGTTCAAACCGCTTCCGACGGCGCGCTTATTGTACCGCGCCGCCAAGGGAATCCCGAATGCCCGACCGACCCTCCGGCGGCGGAGAAGAGACGGAGCCGTCGATCGACCCGGAACAGACGACCGTCGACGCCGAGCGCGGTGTCGATGCCGGGGCGGCCGCCGGCGACGATGCCGGGCCGGCCGCCGGCGGCGATGTCGACGGCGAGGGGGCGACCGAGGTCGACGACGAGGTCCGGCGCCGCCTCCGGGAGGCCTACCTCAACGACGCGGATCGGGAGCTGATCGTGACCGGGGTGCGGTCGGCCGACGAGGAGGTCGTGGTGGAGTTCCGGACCCCGCACGGCGACGCGACCCACACCGAGCGGTTCCCCGCTCCGCGACACGGGTCGCTGGCGGAGTCGGAGGCGTTCCTCGCGTTCCTCGAAGCCGCCGGGGTCTCGCCGCTCGACGTCGACGAGGTCGTCGGCGCCCGCGTGCCGGCGACGTACGAGGGCGACGGGTGGCGGCTCGACGAGTCGTACCTGCCCGACGCCGCTACCGAGGCGCGCGACGGCGACGCGGAAAGGGGAACCACCGGTGAAAGCGACGCCGGCGGCCCGCGGTCGACGTTGGAACGGTCGAGGGAGTGGCTCTGGACGTACCGCTACTGGCTGTTCGCGGCGGCGCTGATCGGCGGCGAACTGCTGTTCGTGGCGCTCGTCATCGCGCTGTTCACCTGAGGCCTCCCGACGGCAGACCGCGTCGGCGGCCCGCTACTCCTCTTCGAGTATCTCGCCGGCCTCGTCCCGCTCGGCCTCCTCCACGTCGGCGCGCTTCCGGACGTCGACCCGGTAGTCGGTGAGGATGTCGCGACCGAGGAGGAGCGGGTACTCCATGTGCCCGCGGTCCTCGACGCTGGCGGTGACGGTGTGCTGGTTGCCGCCGATCCCGATCACGAGGTCGACGACGGGACGGGCCTTCCCGCCCTTCACGCTCCCCGACTTCACGCGCGTCATGCTCTTGATCGGGCCGGCGCCGATCTCGGCGGCGAGCTGGGTGTCGATGCTCGTTCGGGTCGCGCCCGTGTCCGACTTCGCGAGCGCCTGCGTGGAGCCGGAGGTGCCGGTGACGACGACCTCCTCGATGTAGCCGATCACCGGCTGTTCGGTCGGGGTCGGCTTCGGCATCGGCGCGCAGGAGGGCCGCGAGTCGTCGAGCGTCGCGGCGATGCGATCGACGTCGTCGCCGTCGACCTCGCCGCCGACCTCCTCGATCGCGAGCTTCGCGATGTGAGGGGCCGGGCTCGTGCCGGTGGCCTCGAAGAGCCCCTTGAACCCCGCCGTCGGGTTCACTTCGAGCACGTACCAGCCGTCGTACCCCTCGACCAGGTCGACGCCGGCGTAGTCGAGGTCCATCACGTCGGCCGCGTACAGCGCGGTCTCCGCGGCCTCGTCGGGCATGTCGTCGGTGGCGTCCTCGACCGCGCCGCCGAGCGCGACGTTGGTCCGCCAGTCGCCCTCGGGCGCGTAGCGGTACATGGAACCGATGATCTCGTCGCCGACGATGTACACGCGCAGGTCGCGGTGCTTCTCGTCGTCGCGGTCGATGAGCTTCTGGAGGAACGCCTGTCGGTTGCCGACCTTCGGGTTCACGCGCTCCGTGAGATCGACCTTCCACGTCCCGCCGCCGTGGGTGCCGATCGCGGTCTTGTACACGCCGACCTCGCCGAAGCGCTCGCGCCCCTCGTTGAGCCGGTCGTTCGACAGCGCGAGGAGCGCGTCGGGCACGCGGATGTTCCAGTCGGCGAGCGTCGCCGCCGTGGCGAACTTGTGGATCGACGCGAGCACGGCGTTCGGCTCGTTGAGCATCGGCCTGATGCGCTCGAACGTCGTCGCCAGCCCGAGCAGCTCCGCGGGCTGGTCGGTGTTCGAGAGCAGCAGCCGGTTCGCGATCACGTCGACCGCGGGCTCGACCGACACGTCGCCGTCGTCGACGCTGATGGCGGCGTTCTCCTCGCGGAGCCAGACGGGCTCGTGCCCGAGGTCCTCGACCGCGTTACAGATCGCCTTCGTCTCCTTGCTGTTGTGCAGCGAAAGCACTCCCACCCGTACTGGGTCCGAACTCATGCGAACACCTGCACAGGCATTCGTAAAAGGTCGACCGATCGGTGCCGTTCTCCGGAGCCCCGACCCGGGGGGCCGGAACGCCGCCGACCCGCGGGTCGCCATATATATACTCCCCGCCGTGCTCCGGTTTGGCATGAGCGACGATCGGATGTTCACGTACAACGGCGGCGCGGTGCCGCCGGGCGAGACGCAGAACATCCGCTACGGAATCAGCGAGACGTACCTCGGCGACCCGGTCCGGATCCCCGTGACGATCGTCAACGGCGAGCGCGACGGCCCCACCGCGTTCCTCACGGCGGCCGCCCACGGCGACGAACTCAACGGTATCGAGGTCGTCCGCGAGGTCGCCCACGAGTGGGACCTCTCGGCGCTCGCGGGCACGCTCGTCTGTCTCCCCGTGCTCAACGTTCCCGGCTTCATCGCCCAGCAGCGCTACCTCCCCGTCTACGACCGCGACCTGAACCGGTCGTTCCCCGGGAAGGCGGGCTCGACCAGTTCGAAGCGGATGGCCCACCAGATCTACGAGAACTTCATCGCGCCCTGCGACTTCGGGCTCGACTTCCACACCTCCACCCGCGGCCGGACGAACATGCTCCACGTCCGCGGCGACATGACCGACGACGGCGTTCACCGCCTCGCGCTCGCGTTCGGCTCGAAGGTTGTCATCGACAGCGACGGCCCGAGCGGCACCCTCCGCGGCGAGGCGACGGACGACGGCATCCCGACGATCACGATCGAGATGGGGGAGGCGCACCGCTTCCAGCGCCCCCTCATCGACGACGCGCTCGCCGGCGTGCGCTCCGTCTTCGCCGAGTACGGGCTGCTCGACACCGACACGGTGCGCTGGCCCGGCTGGCGGACGATCGTCGCCGGCACGGGCGAGAAGACGTGGCTCCGGGCGGACTCGGGCGGCATCGTCGACACGCACTTCGAGAGCGGCTCGCTCGTCCGCGAGGGCGAGCGGATCGCGACGATCACCAACCCGTTCAAGAAAGACGAGGTCGCGATCGAAGCGCCCTTCACCGGGCTGCTGATCGGCCTCCTGGAGAACCCGGTCGTCTACCCCGGAAACCCGCTGTGTCACCTCGTCGAGATCGACGAGTCGACCAGACGGGCGATCGAGGCCGGCGACGCGCCCAAGCCCGTGGGACAGCCGACCGCGACCGACTGAGGGAAGACCCGATCGGTCCCGGGTGCGGTCGGGCCCTACCGCCGATCCGACCGCTCCCGGAACCCGAGCGCCGCCGCGGCCAGCACCGCGAAGAAGCCGCCGAGGAACGCGAGCGGCTGGACCGCGATCCGCTGGGCGACGACGGCGCCGGGCTCGCGCTCGACGGTCCGGGTCCAGAACTCGTAGCGCTCGCCCTCGTACTCGACCACGAGGAGCCCGTCGCCCAGCGTCGGCTCGGCGGGGTACGACAGCGAGTCGACGCGCTCGTCCGGTTCCTCGACGCCGAAGCCGGCCTCCGCGTCGAGCGCGCGGTCGAACGCCGCCCGGGCTTCGGAGTCGAGGTCTGCGTAGTCGACGACGCCGTCGGCGGTCTCGTTCCCCGCCTCGGGCGCGTCGACACCCGCCACGGGCGACCCGCTCTCGACCGGCTGGACGGTGTGAGTGTACGCGGGGTCGGGTTCGCCGATCGGAACCGGGAGGTACAGCGGGTTCGCCATCAGGAGGACGCCGACGGCGACGAGGCCGGCGACGGCGAGCCGGGTGCGCATGGGCGGGGCTTCGGCGGGGGAGGATTTGAGGCTTTCCGCGGGGAGCGGGGCGCGCGGAGCGGTTCCCGTCTACTCGAGAGGTGTCATAGAACGGTTTACACACCTCAGTGACCGATCCGTGAATCGCTCAATACAGAGCGTCTGTGCAGCATAGTATCGATCTGCAACTGATTCAAACCGTGCTATTTGACAACGCTAGTTAATTTTTCGGCACCCATTTACAGGATGTCGACTTCCTCGCCAGAGTTTATCACTCCGGTTTCGATCCTGCCCGTTGCGACCTTATCGCCCTTCGATAGCTCTCCGGCACCAGCGAGATGGACGAGCGGTGCGTCCAGTGCTGCTACAGTCAGCTTTTCCGCCCCCATCCCGAGGATGTAAACTTCCTCGCCACCGCCGTCAGCCATCTGCTCGTCGTTGTCTCCCTCGAGGATACCATTTAGGGGGCCTGGCATCATCCCAGAGTCAGCGACAGATTCGGGGGTCCCACTGACCAAAGCCGAGCCGAACCGACTCCGGTCGCGGGAGAACTGCTCGACGATGCGGCCGTCGTAGTCGTCGCTCCCGATGTCCTCCGGGGTCACGCTCGCGACTTCGGTCGGCCCCTCCGCGAACAGGAGCGTCACCGAATCCTCGAAGAGCGCGCCCTCGTCGAGGACCCATCCGCCGGCGAAGACGATCTGGTCGTCGTTACGGATCCGCTCAAGGTAGAACAGCCCAGGCAATGGAGTCGGGCTGTCTTCGGGCGTCGCGGTGACGGGACAGACCAGCGTCGGGCTTACCGGCGTCGGGCTTACCGAACCGTCGCCGCCGGAGTCACCCGACGACACATTATCTCCCGGCATCACCATGTCTCTGTCTTCGCCCAGGATGATCTCACCCGTGACATCTCC
The DNA here is from genome assembly GCF_000337915.1 of Halorubrum saccharovorum DSM 1137. Taxonomy (GTDB): domain Archaea; phylum Halobacteriota; class Halobacteria; order Halobacteriales; family Haloferacaceae; genus Halorubrum; species Halorubrum saccharovorum. Next base: position 95,875 of record NZ_AOJE01000011.1, on the reverse strand, counting down.
GGACGCGAGGAAGACGCGTTTCCCGTCGGTGTCGGCCGACGCCGCCGCGGCACTGACGACGGCGCCGCCCTCAGTACCGTAGCCGACGATGGCCCGGTTCTCGGTGGTGTAGGTGTCCAGTTCCGCAGAGAGGATGTTCTGGCGGGCGACGTCCTCGTGGAGCGAGATGGGGCCGTCGAGTTCGATATAGTCGTCGGTGTAATCGAAGCAGCACACCGGGTCATATCGGTTGTTGAACGGCGTCCGTCGCCCGTCTGGTTCGTACGAGGACGCGAAGTACGCCAGCACGTGGTCCAGTGTGAGAACCTCGGCCAGCGAGCCACGGTCGCCCGGGAGACTGGCGTCGGGCAGACACACAGTGAACGACTCGCCGATGGTCGGCGCGTCTCCCAGATACTCGATGATATCGATGAACCGCGGCCGGCCCGGGTAGCGCTCGACGAGTTCGTCGTCGAGGCGTTCGATATCGCCGAGGACGATTTCCTCGACACCTTCGAGTTCCCGCTTTGCAGCGGTCCAGTCCCCCTCGTCGACGGCTCCGCGGGCGATCCGGATCCCCTGGACTCGACCATCCGAGTTCTCCCGGACAGTCCCACAGACGTCCGTTTCACACTCGTCGAGTGCCGGTCGGAGTGCCTTCGTGGTCGCGTTGATGAACGCGTCGAACGCTTCTCTGGCCGCGGTCGGGTCTTCTCGATCCACGGCAGCCTGTGCGGTCGTGACGTGACCGAGCAACGCCAGTTCGACGTCGTGAATCGCTTCGAGGACGTCTCCATCCCCATCATCGTCGTCCTCGTCGTCGGGTCCGGCCCACCACTCGAATTTGTTCGAGCGCGAGGAGTTGTAGTCCTGGGCGCGACCGAGAGCACTCCCTTTGATTATGGGCGTATTGTCGCCTTCGTAGTCCGGTGCCTTCGTCACCGCGCTGGTCGACCAACCTTCGAGTTCGATCGACTGGGAGTCCGCTCGGACCGTCGCCGGGACGTGCTGGACCTCGGCCGGACCATTGCTGAAGAACTGAGTCCCGTTACTATTCGTCTGCTCGCTAGTACTACTGGCCGACCCATCCGAGGGCGGCCGTCCTGCGTAGAACGCCGCCGGTGCGGACACCGTCGTCCCGACCACTAGGTCGCCTGCACTGTCTAACAGGCCATCGAGCGCGGAACACCCAGCTAACCCACCGAGTGCGACAGCCCCACCCGCTGCGAGGAGCGCTCTGCGGGTCGCTAGCGGAGTACTACTGGCAGTATCCAACGGCTCAACATCTGCACGACGTTTCTCACTCATTATTAATATTATAATTGACACTAGTATTTAAGTTAGTATTATCATACATTCGACTGAGCATGACGGATCGAAGACTTCTCTAGTTCGATTCGGCACACGAAATCGTTTCCCGTGATCGCGTTCCGAACGAGAGACACTCTCTGCAAGATACGCAGGTCAATTCTGACGGCTGATTCACCTAATCACGGGTGAAATCAAACCCTTGCGAATAGTTCTGAGACACCCTCGTCTACTTGAGGTCTCCCAACTACTCGATGTCCGGCGCCTTCTCACCGGCGGGGACGACGATCTCCAGCCAGTTCTCCTCGGGCGGAAGCGGGCAGGAGAACGTCTCGCTGTACGCGCAGAAGGGGCTGTACGCGAGGTTGAAGTCGATCGTCACCGCGTCGCCGTCGGCGAGGTCGCCGTCCGGCTCAAGCTCCATGTACCGCCCGTTGCGGTACGTCTGCTGGCCCGTCGTCTTGTCGCGGAAGGGGACGAAGACCGCGCCGTCGTCGCCCTCCTGCCGGTACCCCGCGAGGGTGTGTTCCTCGCCGTCGACCTCGAACGCGAAGGTGACGATCCGGAGGTATCGGACGGGGTTGCTCGCGGTGGTCTCCATCTCGACCGGTTCGGGGTCGTCGTGGACGGTGACGGTCGCCTCGACCCGGTAGTCGGGGTTCGGCGCGAAGTAGTCGAGGCCGTCGAAGTCGTCGCGGTGCTCGGGCGGGATCGGCGACTGCGGGTGTTCGGCGAAAAAGTCGTCCTTCTCGCGGCGGTTCGCGCGGAGGCGCTCGGCGTAGTCGTCGGTCATGTCCGAGTCGAGGGTCGCCGGGGGTTTCAGGGTCGCGGTCCGGGGGCGGATCGCCGACGAGGCCAACCCCCCTGCGGCGACCGCCTCAGAGCGCCTGCAGGTCGGCCAAGCAGTCGTCCAGATCGCGAGTGGAGGTCGCCAGCGAGAACCCGTCGACGCGGGCGAGGTCGGCGGCGTGGTCCCACAGGTCGCCGTCCTCGATCCCGTGGAGCACGACCGCGTTCGGCGTCGGGCTCACGACGCGCAGCGCGACCAGCGGCGACTCGCCGCGCGTGACGCGGGTGAACACGAGCGCGCGGTTCGTCGACTGGCCGTACAGCCGGTAGAACTCCTCGCTCGACAGGCGGGTGATCGCCTCGATCGAGTTGATGACGGTGTGGCCGTTGACGTGGTCCTGCTCGCCGCGCACGATCTCCGTCGCGCCCATCGCCTCGTAGAACTCTTCGAGGGGAACCGCCGTCGAGTACTCCCGGAGGTCGTGGACGATGTCGCTCTCGAACCCGGCGGAGAGCACGCGCGCGTACTGTCGGAGCCGCCCGCCGCCGCGCCGCTCGTCGATGTCCAGGAGCCCCTCGACGGTCCGCCGGACGACGCCGATCCCCGGGCTCTCCCGGCGCCCGCTCTCGTAGTCCGAGACGACCGACGAGGAGACGTCGAGCTGGTCGGCCAGCTCGGTCTGGGAGACGTCGAAGTCGGTCCGCCACTTCCGCAGCGTCGCTCCGGGGTCGTCGCTGAGCGTTATCTCACCGGCGATCCGGCGAGAGAGCTCCTCGCGTGCGTCGCTCATGACGCGATCCGAGAACGGAACGCCGCAAAAGACTATCGAAAACGGGGTTCGTCGAACGTCGACAGCTGGCCGAGAACACGCCGTCGTGCGACCTCACTCCACCGTCAGCGAGTAGACGATGACGCCGAACCCGACCGCTGTCAGCAGGCTGTTGATCGCGATCCCGACGGCCAGGCTCGACCCGATGATCTGGTGGGAGACGCCGCCGATCAGCGCCCCGACGGTGACGATGCCGAAGCCGATGCCGAGCGCCCGAAGCGAGGGATCGCCGGTCCGGCCGTACGCCCGGAGCGCGTAGTAGGTGATGCTGCCACCGAGCGCTAGGATGGCGGTCTTTGCGACGATGACGAACAGATTGATGTACGTATTCATGTTTCCTCGCGGAGCTCCGACCACAGGTCGGCCAGTCGTTCGTCCCGGGTGCGCTCCGGACGGGTGAAGTCGACCTCGAACTCGCGGTCGTCCTCCTCGTCGATCGAGACGGTGACCGTCTCGAACGAGACCGAGTAGCGGGTCGTGTGCTGCCCGTCGCGGCGGATGTCCGTCGACTCCGACAGCAGGGACGCGTCGGTGAGCAACTCCAGCTTCCGGTAGGTCGTCGACAGGGGGATGTCGCACTCCTCCGAGATGTCGCTGGCAGTCTTCGGCTCGGAGAGCGCGGTCACGATCCGCCGTGCGTCGTCGTCTGCGAGCGCGTCCAACACGTCGCCTACCGACGGCGGATCCTCCTCGCGCGACGAGTCCCGCACCATACGTGTCCGTTCGACTGCCGGGACTTAAAGCATCGAACTTCGTCTCGCGGCGCCGCGGAACGCGCCCCGTTTTTGTGGGTGGGCGGCGTACGACGGTTCCATGGACTCGTGGAAGCGGCGGGTCGCCGGGTACTCGGCGTTCGTCCTCTTCGTGCTGGTCTTCACCGCGGTCGTCTACCGCTACGGGATGCGGGTGTACGAGGGGGACCCGCGGACGATGATCGAGGCGCTGCGCTTCTCGGTCGAGATGTTCACGACCACCGGATTCGGCGGGGACTCGCCGTGGGAGAGCCAGCAGTTGAACGCGTTTATCGCGGTGATGGACCTGGTCGGCATGGTGCTCCTGATCGGCGCGCTGCCGGTCGTGGTGACGCCGCTCTTGGAGGAGGCGTTCTCGACGACGGTTCCCAGGTCCCTGGACGAGGATCTGTCCGGTCACGTCGTCGTCTGTTCGGACACCTCGCGGTCGGCGGCGCTCATCGAGGAGTTCGACTCGCACGCGATCCCGTACGTGTTCGTCGAGCCGGACGACGAGAGAGCGGTGCGGCTCCACGAGGCAGGGCGGACCGTGGTCCGCGCGGACCCGGAGTCGACGGCGGGGCTGGCGGCCGCGAACCTCACCGACGCGCGGGCGCTGGTGACGGACCTGTCCGACCAGGTCGACGCGAGTATCGTGCTCGCCGCGAAAGAGCTGGACCCGGAGATACGGGTCATCAGCGTCGTGGAGAATCCCGAGCGCGAGCGCTACCACCGGCTCGCCGGCGCCGACGAGGTGCTCTCGCCGCGGTCGCTGCTCGGCGAGAGCCTCGCCGCGAAGGTGACGACCGCCCTGCAGACGGACCTGGGCGAGGCGGTCGTGATCGGCGACTCGCTCCAACTCGCGGAGGTGTCGGTCCCGCACGGGAGCTCGCTCGCCGGGTCGACGCTCGCCGACAGCGGGATCCGCGAGCGCGCCGGCGTCAACGTGATCGGAGCGTGGTTCAACGGTGAGTTCGATGCGGCGCCCCCGCCGGACGCGACGCTGTCGGCCGGGACGGTCCTGCTCGTCTCCGGACGGTCGGACCAGTTGGAGCGGCTCGTCGAGCTGACGAACTCCGCCAGGCGGCGGTTCGGCGCCGGAGAGACCGTGGTGGTCGGGTACGGACAGGTCGGTCGAAGCGTCGCCGAGTCGGTCGCGGACGCCGACCTGTCCGTCACGGTCGTGGACCGGGAGGACGCCGAGGGCGTCGACGTGGTCGGTGACGCGACCGATCCGGAGACGCTGCGCGACGCCGGGGTCGAGACGGCACAGACGGTCGTGCTCGCGCTGCCGGACGACACCACGACGGAGTTCGCGACGCTCGTGATCCGCGATCTGGCGCCGAACACGCAGGTGCTCGCTCGCGTCGAGGAGGCCGCGAGCGTCCGGAAGATGCACCGGGCGGGCGCCGACTACGTGCTCTCGCTCGCCACCGTCACCGGGCGGCTGTCCGCCTCGACCGTCATCGAGGACCGCGACGTGCTCTCGCTCAACCAGCAGATCGAGGTCGTCAGGAGCCGCGTCTCCAGGCTGGCCGGGAAGACGATCGGCCGGGCGGATGTCCGCGAGGCGACCGGCTGTACCATCATCGCGATCGAGCGCGGCGACGAGACCGTGACCGAGATCGGCCCCGACACGCGGATCGAGCCGGACGACGAGCTCGTCGTCGTCGGCACCGACGAGGGTATCCGGGAGTTCGAGCGCCGGTTCGTCTGACCGATCCCCGGGCGGCAAGTCGGGGGTGTCCGCCCCGCCTCGCCGTCGGTCTCGGCGGGCTCGACGCCGGAGCAAGTCGAACGCTTCAAGTATTCGCTGGCTGTTCGTCCCTGTATGAAAGACCAGGGACGCTCCACGCGCAAGCGGACGGGCGGTCGACTCAAGCACGCCTCGAACAAGAAGCGCCACCAGCTCGGCCGCGAACCGGCCGAGACGACCGTCGGCGAGACGCGGGTCCAGTACATCGACTCCCGCGGCAACGAGAAGAAGGTCCGCGCGCTCTCGACGAACGTCGCGCAGGTCGCCGACGGCGACGAGGTCAGCGAGGCCGAGATCGAGAACGTCTCCGACAACCCCTCGAACGTCAACTACGCCCGCCGAAACATCATCACCAAGGGCGCCGTCATCGAGACGTCCGCGGGCCGCGCCCGCGTCACCTCGCGTCCCGGCCAGACCGGGCAGGTCAACGCGGTCCTCCTCGACTGAACGGCTTTCCGCTCCCTCACGACCGACCGCTTTCTGAACCTATTTACCTGTTCGAGACGACGAGCGACGCGTGTATCTCGGCGTCGACGAAGCCGGCAAGGGTCCCGTGCTCGGACCGATGGTCGCCGCGGCGGTGCTCGCCGACCCCTCGGACCTCCCGAGCGACGCCGACGACTCGAAGCGGATCGCCCCGTCTCGCCGCGAGTCGATCGACGCCGCCATCCGGGAGGCCGCCGACGTCGCGGTCGGCGTCGCGTTCGTCGAACCCGCCGAGATCGACCGGCCGGACACGGACATGAACACCCTCACCGTGCGCGGCCAGGCCCGGGCGGTTCGGGCCGCGCTCGACGGCGGCGTCGCAGTCGGCCTCAACGGGCCGGTCCGCGTCGTCGCCGACGCGGGTGACACCAGCGAGGCGCGGTTCGCCCGGCGGCTCGGCGAGTTTATCGCCGATCGGGACACCAACGCCGGCGATCCCGGCCTCCCAACCGTCGACGTGTCCGCCGCCCACGGTGCCGACGAAGACGATCCGGTCGTGGGCGCCGCGAGCGTCGTCGCCAAGGTGGCGCGCGACCGGCGAATGGCGGACATCGACGCCGACTACCCCGCGTACGACGGGCTCGGCAGCGGCTATCCGAGCGATCCGACGACGCGGGACTTCCTTCGAGCGTACGTCGACGATCACGGCGATGTTCCCGACTGCGCGCGGCGCACGTGGGCGACCTGCGAGGACGCGCTGGCGGCCGCCGAGCAGTCCGGGTTGGACGAGTTCTAGCGAGAGAGACGGCCCCTCTGATCCCCCTTCGCCCTACACTACCCCGGCAGCCGCCGTACTCACGGCCTCGATGAACGTCTCCCAGACGGAGAAGTCGGTGAGGATCGAGAGCACGGTGTCGGCGCCGAAGAAGGCGAACAGCGCCGCGGACGCGAGATGCGCCCGGCGCATGTCGAACCGGTGGGCGAAGGTGTGGAAGAAGTACGCGTTCGCGAGGCTGATCGGGATGATCGCCAGCATCTCGCCCAGCCAGATGGCGGAGGTCGCGCCGTACTGGACGGCCAATCCGATCGTCACCAGCTGGGTCTTGTCGCCGAACTCGCCGGTGGCCATGAGCACGAAGATCGGGAGGAAGCCGCCGAACGAGCCGGCGTATCGCTCGAGCGGCCTCGGAAGCGTCACAGATTCCAACGCGTCGAGGGTCGCGTCGTTCGGCTCCGGGGTCGACTCGGTCGCTTCCGGGCCATCGTCGTCCCCGTCGACGGCGATCCGTTCCGGCTCCCGGTCCGGCATCGACCGGTACAGCAGGTACGCGAACACGAAGAACAGCGTCGCGGTCACTGCGTCGAGCGCGACGCCCGGGAGCGCCGCCTGCAGGGCTTGGCCGAAGGCGATCTCCACCGCGGTCCAGCCGGCGAACGCCGATCCCGCGGCCGCGACGACCACCTTCGGGTCGTACCGAGTCGACAGCGCGGCGATCATGAACTGCACCTTCTCGCCCGGCAGCACCGCGAGCTGCGCGACGAACGCGACGATCAGTATCTCCGAGTAGGCTGTCATACGTTTCGGTCTCCGTTTTGAGTGGTGCAGGCTGGCCCGAGCGAGCCCGCTCGCGCGACGGCTGTCGCCCCGATTGACGTGTCAGCCGAGCTCCGGGGTTCGAGTCGGCCGTCCGTCGACATGGACGATTTAGAGGAGTCTAAAATAATAATTTGTCGTCTTCCTTTTCACTCTACATAAACCGGGTGAGCCGGCGTCCCGCGCCGCCTCACCGGATCGTCAGCAGGCGACGCAGGATGTCGCCGTACGCGGGACGGGTGATCAGGACGCCGATCAGGACGCCGAGGATGGTGAAGATCGCGAACCCTGACAGGTCGCCGAGCGACAGCACCATCAGCGGCGACATCGCGATGATCGTGGTCGCGGCGGCCGCGCCGATCACCCAGAAGGCGCGCCGGAACCGGGAGTTGAACACCTTCCGAGAGTTCACCTCGCCCTCGCTCATCACCTCGTCGGCGATGATCACGAGGTCGTCGACCCCCGTTCCGACGACCGCGATGAAGCCGGCGATCACGGCCAGCTCGAGCGGGTAACTCAACAGCGCGGCGATTCCGAGCAGCGCGTACACCTCCGCGAGCGCCGTGACGATCATCGGGAGCGCCACCGCGGGCTCGCGGTAGCGCAGGAACACCATCCCGGCGACCGCGAAGACGGCGAGGATCCCGGTCACCAGCGAGTAGGTCTTGTAGTTCTCACCCTGCGTCGCCGAGATGGACCGGGAGGTCCCCTGCCCGCTGATGTCGAGCTCGGCCGGGAGCGCGCCGGCGCGCAGGTTGATCGAGATCTGCTCGGCCTCGCTGAACTCGCTCGTCGTCAGCCGGAAGCCGCCGTCGGTGGCCCAGCCCCCGCTCGCCATGCTGTCCGCGAGTTCCGCGTCCATCCCGAACGAGTTGACGACCTCGCCGTCGACGGTGAGCAGGAGGCACGGGTTGCGCTCGCCTGAGAGGGAGCCGTTGGCGTACCGGCACTGGTCCTGGTTGGAGTTGTACGCCGAGGCGAACCCGCGGTCGTCGACGGCCTGCTGGAAGCTATGGGCCGGCGACTGCTCGCCCTCCGGCGCGGTGTTCCGGACCGTCACCGGCACGTACGCGCCGGTGCCTCGATCGGCCTGAGCGGCGGTGCCGATGTCCTCGAAGTCGTCTTGGATCAGGACCTCCTCTTGGATCGCCGTCCCGTTCTCTGTCGCGTACGCGATGTCGATCTGGACGGTCCCGCGCTCTTCGAGGAGCTCGATCACGTCTTCCCGTCCCTCGCCGGGGACCTCGACGAGGATGAAGTACTCGCCGGTGAGCGACTGGACCTGCTGGACGCTCCCGCCGGAGAGGCCCGCCTCGTTGATCTTGCTCGTGATGACCTCCTGTGCGATGTCGCGGGTCTCCTGCGTGACGCCGGAGCGGATGTCCTCGTAGGCGTACCCCGAGGCGTCCATCGCCGCGCGGAACTCTGACTCGGTGACCGTCGGGTTCGTCACTTCGACCGCGTTCTCCTCGGGGACCGCCCCGATGTCCCGTGCGGAAGCGTTCTCCAGCTCGGCCGCGACCGCGCGCGCGACCTCGTCCGGCTGGTCGCCCCCGAAGTCGACCTCGGTGGCGGTGTAGCCGATGAGGGGGGCTCGGACCCGCGTCCCGCCCGCCAGATCGAGCCCGTACTGGAGGTTCGTGACGCCCTGTTGGGCCTCGGAGACGTTCTCTCCGGGCGCGGTCTGCGGGCCGAACTGCGGCGCAAACAGCGCCACGGTCGCGCCGAGCACGACGACGACCAACAGCAGGATCCGCCAGTTGTTCTTGATCGGTTCGAGCATTAGCGCTTCACCCCCTCGAACTTGTACCAGCGAAGCAGCGAGACGTTCAGCAGGTACGTGTTCATCAGGTCGGCACAGAGGCCGACCGAGAGGATGATCCCGATGTTCCGGAGCAGGTCGACGCCGAACAGCGCCGCGACGATCGCCATCACGATCATCGCCGCCATCGACGTGAGCGTCATCGTCACCCCGGTCCGCATCGCGCGGTTCACCGACTCGTAGAACTCACCGGTCCGGCGTAACACGGAGTTGTTCAACAGGATGTCGGAGTCGACGCTGTACCCGATGATCATCAGGAGCGCCGCGATCGTCCCGAGCGTCATCTGGATCCCGAGGAGGTTCATCACCGCAATGGGGACCACCAGGTCGGAGAACGCCGACGCGACGACCGCGAGCGACGGGACGAACGTCCGGAACATCGCGAACACGAGGACGCTCATCCCGAGGAAGGCGAGCGCGACGCCGATGATCGCGGTCCGAGCCGTGTCGGACGCGAAGCTGGGTGACACCTGGTCGATCGCGTTCGTGGACAGCCCGGCCTCCTCGGCCTGTGTCGACAGGTCGTTGGCCAAGCCCTCCGGGTCCTCGTCGGCCGCTCGGAACGTCACCACGTACACGTCGTCCGCGGGGATCGATCGGACCGAGTCGGGCTGCCGGTCGAACGCGGTCTCGATCTGCTGTTCTACGTCGCCGCCGTCGTCGGCGATCCGGAGCTCCACGCCGCCCGTGAACTCCAACCCGAGATTCGCCGGCGCGCCGGTGACGAGGAACCACCCGCCGATGATCGCGAGAGCGAGAACGAGGACCGCGAGCGGGATCGCCACGAGCTGCCGGTTCGAGTACTCGGTGTAGTTGACCTCCGGTACCTCGATCGCTACCATAAATACCGCTTCCTGCGCGGGCGCGAATAAGCCTTCTTACTCATCCCTCGTACCTTCTTACTCATCCCTCGTACTCGTCTACGGTGTCGCCGCCACCCGCGATTCGCTCTCCCTCATCACACCGTCGACCGGTCGAACGACGGCGCGTCCCGCCGCAACGAATTAGCGTCCCGACCCCGTACCGTGACGTATGGAACCGACCGCCACCCGCGTCGTCCTCTCGTACCCGGAGGGGCTCAGCGACTGGGGACGCGATCAGGTCGAAACGGACCGCTATCGGGGCTACTTCGCCCGGGTCCTCGACCGCGTCGCCGTCGGGGACGCCCGCGAGGAGTTCGTCGACGTCGGCTGTTGCGGCGACAGCCTCGACGTGCCGTTCCGCGTCGAGCGGATCGAGGTCGACGGCGACCCGGTCGACGCGGCGGTCGTGACCGACGCGACGGCGGTCGACTACGAGACGAGGGCCGGCGGCGTCGAGGGGGGCTGGCGCGTCCAGAGCGCGGCGGGGCCGTCGAGTGGGGCCGCCGATCGGGAGTGACCGGCTCACCGACTCCGGGGACCGCCCGGGGACCGGCTCAGGGCATGTACCGCACGCTGACCACGCCCGGCTCCGACCGGATCTCGACGCGGTTTACGCCGAGCCGAGCCGCTCGCGACAGCGTCGCCTCGCGGTCGTCGATCACGTCCGCGACCGCGTCCGCGGTGTCCGCTTCCGGCGGCGTCAACACGTGGACCTCGCCGACGCCCGCTCGCTCCTCGCGTGCGAGCTCGCCGGTCTCCGTCTCGGCCGCGAGCTCGCGCTCGTGGACGGTCGGGGGCTCGTCGCTCTCTTCGATCGATAGCGAGCGGCGCTCGGCGACCTCGACGACCTGATACGTGACCTCCATCGGCGGGTCCGGGGCGACGGTCGCCTCCACGGCGTCGTCGACCGCGAGCCCGGGGTTCGAGCTCAGCGTGTGCACCTGGCCGTCGTGGACGTCTTTCAACACCGCGGAGTCGCTCTCGACGTGCGTGACGAGGAACGTGCTCTCCTTCTCGTCGGTCATTACCGATCGTAGGCGACCGAGCCTTTTCCGGGTTTCGAGCCGCGTCAGCACCGACCAACGAGGCGGCGAGTCAGTCCCGGACGACCCGCGCGTTCCCGTCCTCGACGACCACGTCCAGTCCGCGTTCGTGGACGAACGCGGCGGTGTAGTCGGGGACGACGCGCTCGGCGGCGAACCGGGCGCGGAGGACGGGCACGGCGTCGAGCAGGTCGTCGCCGTCGACCATCGCGGGAGAGGACTCTAAGAACTCCACGTCGAGGTCGGCGTCGGCGCCGCGCGCCGCGAGCGTCGGGAGGCTGGGGTCCTCGAACGCGCCGTCGAAGTCGATCGGCGCGGTGAAGCCGGCGAAGTAGGTGCGTCCGCGGGTGGAGGGGCCGAGCACGACCTCGTTGGTCCGGAGCTTCATCGCGGCCGAGTCGATCACGGTCCGCGAGAGCAGCGGCGCCTGCGGGGTGACGACCGCGACGGAGTCGGCGTTCTCCTCGCGGAGCAGGTGGGTGACGGTGTTGCCCGCGCGCGCGCCGAACGACGACCCGACCTGTCGCTCGAACCGGACCTCGTCGGTGCCGCCGAGGGTGTCGGCGACGAGGGTGCGCAGTTCGGCCTCGGGGCTCGTGTCGGTGCGGTGCTCTGCGGGGAGGTCGTCGTCGACGGGGTAGTTCACGAGGAGCTCGCCGCCGGAGCGGTCGACCGCGAGGACAGCGTCGCGGAACAGCGCCTCGTACAGGTCGGCGGCCTCGGCGGTCGACAGCGGCGTCGACTCCGCGAGCCCGGTCGCGACGAGCCCCTCGCGGGGCGGCTTCGCAAGCACGGCGACGACAGTCATGTCTCGAACCGAATCGCCCGCGCGCCTTCAAGTCGCCGCTTCGGTCGCGGGGACGCGGCGGCGATCGCGCCCTACGAGAAGTCGCGCCGCATCGCGATCTCGAACCACGGACAGAGGCGGAGCTGCCGGTACAGCTCCGGGTTCTCGTGGAGGTGCTCGTAGTCGGCCCACAGCATGCCGCCGATCTCCTCCTCGTCGGGGTCGAGCGAGGCGTCGTCCAGGGTCACCTTCAGGACCGAGCAGACCTCCCACTCGACGCCCTCGTTGGGGTAGTAGCGCTTGTACTCGAACTTGTCCGTCACCCGGAGGTCGTCGTACTGATCGGGGGTGATCCCCAGCTCCTCCTCTAAGCGCTGTTCGGTCGCGTCCTCCTGTGACTGCCCCTCGACGGGGTGGGATGCGACCGTCCCGTCCCAGTGTGCGTCCCACAGCCGCTTGGTGGGCGCGCGCTGGGCCAGCAGGATCCGGCCGTCGGTGTCGTACACGAGACAGGTGAACGCCCGGTGGCGGATCCCGTCGCCGGTGTGGGCGTCGAGCCGGTTCACCGTCCCCCGCTCGGCGTCCTCGGGGTCGACGGCGATCACGTCCTGGAGCGCGTTCTCGTGGTCCGCGTCGGCCTGACCGGCGGAATCGCCGGTCGCGGCCGCGTCCTCGGAGCTCATGCGAGGTAGGTCGATCACCAGGGCTAATAAGCGTTCGATACATCTTCCGCCGACTGATGGGCGAGTCGGTCCGCCGCGCCCCTCATCGCCGCCGCTCGCGACCGCGGTCCGACGCGCTTAACCGCGTCCCGCGGCTACGTCGCGCGGATGAGTGACCCGGCGCTCGACGTCGTCGAGTTCGTGTTGACGACGCACCTCTACACCGAGAACCGCGACCTCGACGAGAACGACCTGCCGCCGCGCTTCCGGCAGGTGTTCTGGTCTGACGACGCCGCCGACGACGCACCGGGCGGCGTCGAGCGACCGCTCAAGGCGACGAGCGAGACGACCCGCACCGCGACGGGAGTCGACCACCCGTGGGACGCCGTCTCCGACCTGCTGTTCACCCAGCGGACGGAGTTCTCCGGCGAGATATCCCTGACCCAGCCCGCGATGGCGCTGGAGTGGTACCGCGACCACGCGGACGACGACCGGATCGCCGAGAACCCGACGATCGTCGCCGCGCTCGAGCTCGCGGAGGACCTCGACGCGCCCGTGACCCACGAGACGGCGCGCGACAGCGTCCGCCCGATCCAGGCCGACCGCGTCTGGATCGACGCCCTGCTGGAGGAGTACTTCGACGAGGACGAGGACGGAGAGATGCTCGATCTCGTCAACGTGCAGGCGCCCGAGGAGATCGAGACGACGCTCGCCGACCTCGTGCTCACCGGCGACCAGGAGGGAGAGATCCAGAAGATCGTCAAGGCGATCGAACACCGTGAGTACCTCGCGAGCATCGGCCTCCGCGAGATCGGGAAGCTCCTGTTCGTCGGCCCGCCGGGGACCGGAAAGACCACCGTCTCGCGCGCGCTCGCTCACGAGCTCGGCATTCCGCTCGTCGAGGTGAAGATGTCGATGATCACGAGCCAGTACCTCGGCGAGACCGCGAAGAACGTCGAGAAGACCTTCGAGGTCGCCAAGCGGCTCTCGCCGTGTATCCTCTTCATCGACGAGTTCGACTCGGTGGCGAAGACCCGGCGCTCCGACGAGCACGCCGCCCTGAAGCGCGCGGTCAACACCCTCCTCAAGTCGATCGACGAGGTGTCGCTCGTGCGCGACGAGGTCCTCCTCATCGGCGCGACCAACCACCCCGACCAGCTCGACGCGGCCGCGTGGCGCCGCTTCGACGAGATCGTCAACTTCCCCAAGCCGGACCGCGACATGCGCGCGGACATCCTCCGGGTCGTCACCCGCGAGATGCAGATCGCCGACTTCGACCCGGACGAGGTCGCCGACCGAACCAGCGGGCTCACGGGCTCGGACCTCCGGATGGTGCTGCGCGAGGCCGTCCTCGGCGCGCTCACCGAGGACCGGATGACGATCACGCAGGAGGACGTGATGGAGGCCGTCGAGGACTTCGAAGAGCGGGATAACCTCAAGAATATGGACATGATCGACGGCGAGGGCGCGGAGGTGCTCGGCGAGACGGACTCGGGCGAGCAGGACCACACGCACGATGACGAGGGCGACGCCGCCCACGACCACGGCGCGCACAGCCACTCGCACGACTGACGCGCGGAGAAAAGCGCAGAAGGCGCGTCGATTCCGACTTACGCGAACGTGTCGACGATCGTTCCGCTGTCCTCGCCGGTGGTGTAGTAGTAGCCGTTCTCCTCCGAGAGCGTCCCCCAGTCGGCCCAGCTCCCCTCGTAGTTGCGCACGTCCTCGAAGCCGAGCTGATCGAGGACGAACCAGCCGACGGACGCGCGGATCGCGGTCTGGCAGTAGGCAACCGCCGTCTCGTCCGGCGAGAGGCCGGCGTCGTCGATCCACAGCGTCTCCAGCTCTTCGGGGGTCCGGAGCCGGCCGGCCTCGTCGTCGATGCTCTGGACGAAGTTGAGGTTGGTCGCGCCGGTGACGTGGCCGAAGCGGTCGAGGTCGCCGCGCTGGTCCTCGCCCCAGTACTCCGCGGGCGAGCGCATGTCGAGGATCGGGATCGCCGCGCCGTCCTCGTCGACGTTGTCGGCGACGAACTGCCGCGTCGCCACCACGCCGGTGTCGAGTTCGGTCTCGTACTCACCCTCCTGCGCCTCGGGCGCCTCCGAGACGGTCTCGCCGCCCGCGGCGTCCCAGACGGAGAACCCGCCGTCGAGCAGGCTCACCTGCCCCTCGTGGCCGAGGGCGTTGAGGGTGTAGATCGCGTACGTCTCCCAGAGGTTCGCCTCCTCGCCGTACACCACCACGTCGTCGCCGCGCTCGATCCCCGCCTCCGCGAGCGTCCACGCGATCGCCTCCGGGGAGACCTCGAACCCGTCTTCGGTCTCCTCGGCGTAGGTGTCCAGCATCTCGGAGTCCGGGAAGTGGTACGCGCCGGGGATCCGGCTCTCGCCGAACGCCTCCTCGTCGCGGGCGTCGAGCAGGTGCACGTCGTCGAGGTTCGAGTCGAGCCACTGGCTGTCGACGACGCCGTCGAACTCGGCGGCCGCGGGCGTGGTGTACGCCGCCGGCCGTTCGCGGCCGCTCTCGGTCGAGCCGAGACAGCCGGCCGTCGCCGCGAGCGCCGCGCCCGCCGAAGCCAACACCGATCGCCTGGAGGTCCGCGTGGATCTGTCGTCCATTCGGTCGCGAGTTGCGTCGTGACCACGATAACCCTGTTAGTGGAGGCCCGTGTTACCGTCGGCTCCGACGAGAGCGGCGACGCCGTCCTCGTCACCGGACAGATTTGCGAGGCCGGATCCCCCGCCGGCGCCCTCTCCTCACTCCGCCGACCCTCACTCCCGCACGCCGACGACCGTGTAGGCGAATCCGCGGTCGACGATTCGGGGGTCGAACCCGGCGTCAGCGAGGTCGTCGGCGAGGGCGTCCGGCGCCCGGAACCGGGACTTCATCCCGATCGCGTGCTCGCTCGCGACGAGGGCCCGGCCGAGCGGGTTCGTCGGGTCGAACTCCCGGATCACGAGCGCGCCGCCGGGGGCGATCACGCGCGCGGCCTCCTCGATCGCGGCCGCCTGGTCGGGCAGGTGGTGAAACGCGTCGACGATCGTCGCGGCGTCGACCGACCCGTCGCCGAACGGGAGTCGGCCCGCGTCCCCGGCGACGCCCGAGAGTCCCCGGTGCTCCCGAGCGCGGGCCAACATCACGAGCGAGGCGTCGACGACGGTGATCTCGGGACCGGCCAGGGCGGTCGTCGCGCGTCCGGAGCCGCCGCCGACATCGAGCAGTCGATCGATCGGTCGCGTCGCGTGATCGAGCCCGGCGGCCAGCGCCTCGCCGTCTGCCGGCGGCATGACGCGGTCGTACAGCGGCGCGATCCGGTCGAAGAAGCCAACGTCGCCGAGGCCGTACATGGCGGCGATCGGTCGCGGACGAACTTAAAAGGCGTTCGCGGCGAGCCCCCGCTCATTTACATCGGCGAGCCGTACCGGTCGCCATGGAGTACGCGTTCCTCGGCGGTCCGGGCTCGGGGGCGACGCTGCGGCTCGACTACCGGGCGTTCGCCTACGCCGGCAAGTTCGTCGTCGGCGCGCCGGGCAAGGCGGCGCTGCGGACCCCCGACGGCTCGCCGGCGGTCCCCGAGTGGGAGCCGGACGAGCCCCTCCCGCCGACCGTCGAGGCGAGCGAGTTCGACGACGACGTGGTCGCGGCCGTCTCCTTCTCTCCCGACCGGACCGACCCCGACTGCTGCCGTCTCCGGTACGTCACCGTTCACGTCGCGCGCCGCGGCGAGGGGCTCGGCCCGCGGCTGATCGACCGGACCGTCTCGCGGCTCGCGACCGACGGGTACGACCGGGTGAAGATCGCGGTCAACAACCCGTTCGCCTACGCGGCGCTCTCCAAGTGCGGCTTCGCGTACACGGGCGAGACGACGGGGATCGCCGAGCTGGTGCTGGAGCGCCCCGCGGCCGAGCCGGCCGCGGTGAGCGGGAGTGCCGGAGGGAGCGAAACCGCGGGCGATCGGTACCGCGACGGGCTCCGCGCCTTCCGCGACGGCGACCGCGACCTCGACCCGGTTGAGCGGGAGTTCGTCGCGGCGCGGCTCGGGGAGCGCGAGGAGTAGCCGGTCCGTCAGTTCAGCGCCCAGATCCCGTAGTTGAGCGCGGTCGCGAAGCAGACCCACGCGAGGTACGGGACGAGAAGGAGCGCGGCCCGCCGGTCGACCCGGTCGAACGCGACGATCGCCGCGACCACGAGCGGGAGCAGGAGTCCGAGGACGACGAGTCCGAGGTCGGCGCGTTCGAGCCCCCAGAAGACGGGCGACCACGCGACGTTGACGGCGAGTTGGACGGCGAACAGCCCGAGCGCGATCCGGGCGTCGCGGCCGAGCCGTGCCGCTTCGCCGGCGCTCCCCTCCACCTCGCGTCCGCCGAGGTAGACGAGCGCGGCCGCGGCGCCGATCAGCGCGTACAGGATCGGCCAGACGACGCCGAACGCCCAGCTCGGCGGGTAGTAGGCGGGCAGGTCGAGCCCGCCGAACCACGCGCTCTCGGTGGCGGTGAAGGGGACGCCGACCGCGCCGATCAGGTTGACCCCGACCGCGGCGGCGACGACGAGCAGTGCGTCGCGGCGGTCCGGGAGGCGCGCGGCGGAGGTGGACATGAAGCGCGATACGCGCCCGACCGGTTTAAAACGTCCTCAGGCGCCGTCAGATCACGTCGTAATCCTCTCGGAACGTCTCCAGCGTGGCCGCGAGCACGCCGATGACGATGGGACCGACGAACAGCCCGGTGAAGCCGACGGAGTAGATCCCGCCGAACACCCCGAGGAGGATCACCGCGGGGTTCAGGTGGGCCTGCTGGTCGATGACGATCGGGCGCGCGTAGTTGTCCACCATCGCGATGACGAGGACTCCGTACACCGCGAGGAAGACCCCCGCGGTCACCTGATCGATCGCGACGAGGTACACCACCGCGGGTCCCCAGACGAAGAACGCCCCGACCAGCGGCACCAGCGCCAGCACCGCCATCACGAAGGTCCAGAAGACGACGTTGGGGATCCCGGCCGCCCAGAGGCCGATCCCGGCGACCAGCGCCTGCAACAGCGCCACGACGATGTGCCCGATCACGACCCCGCGGGTCATCGCGTCGACGCGGTCCACGAGGTCCGCGGTGACGTTCGACGGGAGCGGGCTCGTCAGCCGGAGCCACCGCACGAACGCCGGCCCGTCGAGCAGGGTGTAGTACACCAAAAACAGCGCCAGCGAGAGCCCGACCGAGGCGCGGATCGCGGTGGTGACGATCCCGCCGACCCCGCCGAACAGCGTGTTCGCGAGCAGCTGGCCGATCGTCGCGAGGACGTCGCCGACCTCGACCTGCTCCCCGGTGAGCGCCGTGATCTCCGCCTCGATGGCCGCGACGTCGATGCCGGTGTTCCCCCGCGCGATCTCTGTGAGGTCGCGGACGAACACCCAGGAGATGTACGCGAGCGGCAGGATGACGGCGACGATCGACGAGAAAATGAGGAGCAGCGCGGACAGCATGTTCCCCAGCCGGCGCGACAGCGACTCGCGGAGCCGGTCGGCGAGGGCTCTCCGGAGTCGCCGCGAGAGCCGAACGTGAAACGGGTAGAGGACGTACGCCAGGATCGCGGAGGCGATGACGTACTCGATGAACGGGCTGATGACGAACAGCGTCAGGAGCGCGACCGAGCCGATGAGGAGGAGGAGAAACGATTGCCCGCGGTTCATGTCGGTCGGTCACGCCGCCGACGTATAAACGTGGGCGGGAGCCGGCGAGTCGCGGATCCCCGGTCAGGCGCTCGCCTCGTCCTCGTCGAGCCCCGGCGCGGCGGACGGGTCGACCTCGTCCGGCTCCTCGCGATCGCCGCCGACGACCGTCTCCCCGTCGTCGGTCTCGACGTACACGTCGTCTGCGAAGCCGGCCAGCGCGTTCTCGTACTCCGCCGTCTCCAGCTTCTCGGGCGTCTCGGGAGCGTCGACGACGCCCTCGGCGGGTCGGAACTCCCCGAGCGGGTCGTCGATCGTGATCCCGTGGTCGGCGAAGAAAGACTCGTAGCGCCGGTAGTGCGGCTCCAGCTCGTCGCCCGGGATCTCCATCATCTCCGTCCAGCCGTGGTTGAAGAAGTCGAAGTTGGCCTGTACGTGGGTGATCTCGCGGGCCTCCGCCTCCGGGAAGCCGGCCTCCAGCGCGGCGACGTAGGTGTCCATCGTCGCGTCGAAGAAGCTGTCGAGGTGGGCGCGGCGCTCCTCGCGGCGGTCCTCGTCGGCCTTGTTGAGGAAGATGCTCGTGTGGAGATCGACGAGCTTGTCGTTCGCCACGTCGCCGACGACCGGCGTCGTCAACGCCTTCTTCGCGGCCCAGTGACGGATGTTCTGCCGGATCTTCATAGCCGCTGTTGGAGAGCGACGACCTTGAATCTGTGGCGCGGCGCTCGTCACCCGTCGATCCTCGGCGCTTCGCCGACGCCGGTCTCCCCGGACGAAAGCGTTATTGCACGAAATGCCCAATATACCTGCATGACCGAGACGAGCCCCGACGACGACTGGGCCGCACAGATCGAGGCGCAGCGGCGGGCGAAACGCGAGCATTTCCGGGACTCCCCGCGGTCACCGCTTCCGGCGTCGATGCGCGGCGACGACTTCCCCGGGCTGGCGTACTTCGATCCGGACCCGGCGTATCGGTTCGCCCTTTCGCTTCACGAACACGACGAGAAGGAGACCGTGACCGTCGAGACGACCGCGGACGGCGAGCAGACGTATCGCCGCTGGGGGGAGTTCCGGTTCGAGGTCGACGGCGAGTCCGTGACGCTACAGGCGTATCGCCCGACCGACGGCGGCGACCGCTTCTGGGTGCCATTCCGCGACGAGACCAACGGCGAGGCGACGTACGGGGCGGGGCGGTACCTCGACTTAGAGCCCGACCGCGACCGCGTCGACGGCGAGTGGGTTGTGGACTTCAACGTGGCGTACAACCCCACGTGCGCGTACAACCACGCGTACGAATGCCCGCTTATCCCGATGGAAAACTGGCTGGACGTGGCGATCGAGGCGGGCGAGAAGGAGTTCCCCGCAGCCCCCGCCGGCGCCGACCGCTGACGCGGGCCGGGTCGTCGTCGGACTGCTCCGTGCCGAGCGACTGTCAATCGCCTCGTCGAGCGGCATTGCGGGTAATTCACACTGTGTCACGCGCGGATGACAACCCACATTAACCATGAATCCGAACCCCCGCGTATGAGCGATTCGTACGTGATCGTCGGTGACGGTATCGCGGGGGCGTCCGCGGCCGAGACGCTCCGCGAGGAAGCGCCCGACGCCGAGATCACGGTTCTCACTGACGAGGGGGAGTCCCTCTACAATCGGATCCTGATCAAGGAGTACGCGAAGGGGAAACTCCCCGAGGCTCCGATTTCGATCCATCAGGAATCGTGGTACGACGACCACGACGTCGACCTCCGGCTCAACACGGTCGTCGTCGACATCGACATCGAGAACGACGCGATTCACACCCACGAGGGCGAGACGTTCGAGTACGACTCCCTCCTGCTCGCGGTCGGCGGCACCCCCCAACAGCTCCCGGTCGGTAACGCCGACGCCGACGGGATCCACCACTTCTGGACGTTCCAGGACGCCCGCAAGATCAAGGAGAGCGTCGAGGACGCCGAACGGGCCGTCATCGTCGGCGCCGGCCTCCTCGGCATCGACTTCGCGGCGATCTGCGGCGCGCAGGACGTCGAGGCGAAGTACCTGATGCGCGGCGACAACTGGTGGCGCTACGCCCTCTCCGAGGAGGGCGCGGAGATCATGCACGACGCGATGCGCGAGCGCGGCGTCGAGCCCGTCTTCGATTCCGGGGTCGACCACTTCGAGGTCGACGACGACGGCCACGTCGAGGCCGCGGTAGACCCGAACGGCGAGCGCTACGAGTGCGACTTCGCGGGCGTCGCGATCGGGCTCGACTTCAACACCGAACTGGTCGAGGACACGCGGCTGGAGACCGAGAACGGCATCGTCGTCGACGAGTTCATGCGCACCAACGTCGACAACGTGTTCGCCGCCGGCGACATCACCACGTTCAACGACCTGGTCTTGGGCCAGCAGGCGAAGAACGGCTCGTGGGGGTCGGCCAAGGAACAGGGGACGATCGCCGCCCGCAACATGGTCGAGTACGGCAGCGAGGAGTTCGAGTGGGTCTCCTCGTACTCGATCACCCACTTCGACTTCCCGTTCCTCTCCTTCGGCCACCCGACGCTCGGCGACGACTCGGTCGAGGCGACCACGGCTGAAGGCGAGTGGCGCCGCGTGGCCCTCAAAGACGGGAAGATCGTGGGGGGCGTGCTCATCGGCGACCTCTCGCCGCAGTCGGCGTTCAAACAGCTCATGCGCGAGGGCCGCGACGTGAGCGACCAGACGGAGCTCCTCATGGAGCCCGGCTTCGCCGTCGACGACCTCCCGGCCGCGACCGAACAGCAGTGAGCGACGTCTGAACGGGTCGGGAACCGCCGCTCGAACGACGCCGCCCGTCCTACCCGACTTCGACACCATCCGACCGACACCTCCCTACCGACACCGCCCGTCCCGCCCGTCCCGCCCGTCCCGCCCGTCCCGCCCGACGCGCCGGTCAGTAGGTTTTCACCGCTCGACACCGACCTCGATTTATATGACACAGGAAACCGACGACGGTAGCGATTTCTCGCCGCCGGACGGCGAGTTCTTCGCGTCCGTCGTCGAGGGGAGCGCGGACCCGATCGTCTCGATCGACGGAGACGGGTCGATCGTCTACGCCAACCCCGCCGCGGAAAACGCGCTCGGCCATGACGCCGCGTTCCTCACGGGCGGTCGACTCGCCGAGCTGATCTCGGACGAGACCGCCGAGCAGCGGGCCGCCTCACTCCGCGCTCGGCTCGGCGACCCGGCGGGGCTCGTCGACGCGGGCGACGTTTCGGTGCCGCTGAAGACGGCCGACGGGGAGACGCGCACCTTTTCGGCGCGGTTCCACGCGCACGAGGCCGGCGGCGAGACCGTGTACTCCGCCGTGTTCCGCGAGCGGAGCGCGGGCGATCGGGACCGCGAGCTCCGGACGTTCCGGAACCTCGTCGAACACGCGGGACACGCGATCTACGTCACAGACACCGACGGGACGATCGAGTACGTCAACCCGGCGTTCACTCGCCACACCGGCTACGAGCCCGAGGAGGTGATCGGGGAGACCCCGGCGGTGCTCAACTCCGGTGAGATGTCCGACGAGTACTTCGCGTCGCTGTGGGAGACGCTCCGCGCCGGCGAGGTGTGGAAGGAGGAGATCGTGGACCGGCGGAAGGACGGGAGCCGCTATCACGCCCATCAGACGATCGCGCCCGTGTTCGACGACGCGGGGAGCGTGTCTCGGTTCGTCGCCATCCAGACCGACGTGACGGAACGGAAGGCGGCCGAGGGGAAGCTGAAACAGTACCGCGACATCGTCGAGCGGCTCGACGACCCGATCCTGTTGCAGGACCGCGACGGCACGTTCGAGCTGCTCAACGAGGCGGTGAGCGAGTTCGCCGGCGTCGCCCGCGAGGACCTGTACGGGGAGGACGAGACCGCGTTCATGGACGCCGAGACGGCCGCGGAGATCGACGAGCGGCGACGAGAGGTGCTCCGGACGGAGGAGCCGGCCGACTACGAGGTGTCGCCGTCGTTCGAGCGGACCGGCCGCGAGGCGACGTTCAGCACTCGGCGGTACCCGTACTACGACGGCGACGGGGATCTCGCGGGGACGTTCGCGATCTGTCGTGACGTCACCGAGATCAAGGAGCGGGAGATCGACTTGGAGCGGTTCAAGCGCGCGGTCGACGGCGCCACGGATCTGATCGCCGCGGTCGACCGCGACGGGCGGTTCCTGTTCGCGAACGAGCGGTACCGGACGTACCACGGGATCGGCGACGCGGACGTCACCGGGCTCACGCTGTCGGACGTCGTCGACGACGGCCGCTACCCGGACGTGCGACGGCAGGTGTCCCGGGCGCTCGCGGGGCAGTCGGTGGAATACCGCGCGACGCGGACGCACCCCGGTCGCGGAACCAGAACGTTCGACGTGCGGTACTATCCCCTGGAGGGTCCCGACGAGGGTGACGATAGCGTCGTCGGCGTCGTCGGGGTCCTCCGCGACGTGACGGACAGCGAGAACCGCGCGCACCAGCTCCGGGTCGTGGACCGCGTGCTCCAGCACAACCTCCGGAACGCGATGACCGTGGTCCGCGGTCGGGCGCGGCAGATCGCCGCCGACGCGGAACCGCGCGAGGAAATCGCGGACGAGGAGCGGGCGACCGGAGGCGACGACCCGATCGCGACGGCGGCCGACGACATCGTCGCGCGGGCCGAGGCGCTGCTGTCGACGAGCGAGAAGGCCCACCAGATCACCGAGGTGTTGAGCGATCCGCCGGAGACCGAGCCGGTCGACATCGCGCGCACGGCCGGGACGCTCGCGGCCGAGGCCGGCGACGAGTTCCCCGAGGCGTCGGTGACCGCGTCGACGCCGGACGGGACGGTCTACGCGTCGGCGACGGCGTGGATCGACCGGGCGATAGACGAGCTGGTCCGAAACGCGATCGTCCACCACGATCGCGAGTCCCCGACCGTCGAGATCGCGGTCGCCGCGACCGACGACGAGGTCGCGATCACCGTCACGGACGACGGCCCGGGGTTGACCGGGATGAACCGAGACGTGTTGGAGACCGGCGAGGCCGTCGACGCCCTCTACCACGGCAGCGGGCTCGGTCTCTGGCTCGTCTACTGGGTGGTCCAGCAGTCGGGCGGCGAGGCGACGGTCCGCGAGGCGGTGCCCCGCGGGTCGGTCGTGACGGTCACGCTTCCGCGGTCCGACCGGTGACGGACCGGACGGACTGCGGCGACGAGAGCGTCTCCCGCGGAGGCCGACACCACCGATGGATTTATCACAATTTACCATGTTATTAGTTACCGTATGCCACTCCGAGAGACGGACAGGCGCATGCGGCTCCGGCGAACCGGAATTATCCCG
Source organism: Halorubrum saccharovorum DSM 1137 (assembly GCF_000337915.1). Taxonomy (GTDB): domain Archaea; phylum Halobacteriota; class Halobacteria; order Halobacteriales; family Haloferacaceae; genus Halorubrum; species Halorubrum saccharovorum. Next base: position 72,312 of record NZ_AOJE01000011.1, on the reverse strand, counting down.
GCCGACGCGCGGGTCCGCCACTACGACGAGCTCGACGAGGAGACGCAGGTGACCGTCCGAGAGCTCGCGGGGCGACCGCGGACGGCCCCGGAGGTCAACGACCTCGACGACGGCGACGTGGTGAAGTTCACCGACTACTACGAGGTTCGCGCGCGCTGAACCGGTCGCGCGGTTGATCGCCCCGTCGGTCGTCGCGGTCGGTTCCCGCGAAACGCGAGCGATCCCGGAAGCGAAGTTGTTTTCGCCCGCCGCGAGAACGGTTCACCATGGACAGTGGCGGATCTACCGACATGACGCTGGCGTTCGAGCTGAAGGCGTTGAAGGCCCTCGCGGACCCTAACGACGTGTTCAACAACGCCCGGCAGTGGACGGAGTACGTCGGCGTCGTCAGCGAGAAGCCGACCTACGTCGTCACGAACTTCACCCGCAAACACCGCGTGCGCCAGGACTTTTTCTCCGGGCCGCGCGGCGTCGAGGAGAGCCTGGAGAACATCGCCCAGCAGTTCGACACCGAGCGGCACGTGTTCGTCGGCGTCGACGAGGAGGACGAGGCGATGGCCGAGACGACCGGCTGGGAGTTCCTCCACGTCGAGGACGCGGCGGACGCCGCGGGCTGGATCCTCGCCACCGGGGACGAGGAGACGGAGACCACCGAGGAGTCCTCGCGCGACGACTGGCCGTAATACGGTGTCCAGCGTCCGCGAATCGATCGATCGCCGCGTCGGAGAGGTGTTTTCACCGTCGACGAGATACGTGGGACCATGAGCGACGCGCGCGACCACGACGAGGAGAGCGACCACCACGGTGAGGACCACCACGGTGAGGACCATCACGATGAGGACCACCACGGTGAGGACCATCACGATGAGGACCACCACGGTGAGGACCATCACGATGAGGACCACCACCACAGCCACGACCACCACGGTCACGACGTCGACTCGGTGGCGTTCGGCGTCGTGACGGTGTCCTCATCGCGGTCGCTGGACGACGACCCCTCCGGCGAGTACCTCGTCTCGGCGTTCGAGGAGGCCGGCCACGAGGTCGTCGTCCGCGAACTCGTCCCCGACGAGTACGACAGCGTGCAGGGGACCGTCGACCGGCTCGCGCGCCGGAAGGACACCGACGCGGTCGTGACCACCGGCGGAACCGGCGTGACGCCCGACGACGCGACTCCCGAGGCCGTCAAGGGGCTGTTCGCCAAGACGCTCCCCGGATTCGGCGAACTGTTCCGCCGGCTCTCCTACGAGGAGGTCGGGACGCGCACGATCGGCTCGCGGGCGGTCGCGGGGATCGTCTCCGCCACCCCGGTCTTCTGTCTGCCCGGCTCCGAGAACGCGGTCCGACTCGGCGTTGACGAAGTGATCCTCCCGGAGGTCGGTCATCTCGTGGGGCTCGCGGGGCGAGGCGTGGACGACGGGGAGGAAGGGGAGAGTGAGGACGACGGAAAAGCGGACGCGGACGGCGCGGAGAGCGACGACGGCGAGTGAGGCGGTGACGGCGCGGTCGCGGTTGGTCCCCCTCAGACCGTCGCGAGGAAGTTCCGGATCAGGTCGTGGCCCGCGGCGGTCAGCACGCTCTCGGGGTGGAACTGCACCGCCTCGATAGGGTGCTCGTGGTGGCGGATCCCCATCACGATCTCCTCGCCCTCGTGGTCCGTGGTGGCGGTTACCTCGAAGGCGTCGGGGACCTCGGTGGCGGCCAGCGAGTGGTAGCGCCCGGCGCGGAACCCCTGATCGATCCCGGCGAACACCCCCTCGCCGTCGTGGTCGACGGGGAACGCCTTGCCGTGGATCGGTTCGGGCGCGTGGCCGACCGTCCCGCCGTACTCGAACACGGCGGCTTCGAGGCCGAGGCAGACGCCGAGCGTCGGGACTTCCGGCGAGAGATCGCGCAACACCGGCATCGTCACGCCCACGTCGCGCTCGTTCTTCGGGTGGCCGGGGCCGGGGCTGACGAGGATCGCGTCCGGGTCGGCGTCGCGGATCTCGGCCAGCGACGCGGTGTTCTTGAACACCTCGACCTCGATCGGCTCCGGCTCCCCGCTCGCGTCGCCGTCGAGCGGCTGGTCGGAGACGTACTCGACGAGGTTGTACGTGAACGAGTCGAAGTTGTCGACGACGACGACCTTCATTCGTCGACCTCCGTACCGGCGGGGAGGGGGCCGTCCGCGGCGTCGGTTCCGGTGTCGCCGTCGTCCCCGCTGCCCTCTCCGCCGTCTCCGCCTCCCTTCCGGATCCGGTCGATCGCGGCCAACGCGCCGTTCATCTTCTGTTCGGTCTCCTCGTACTCGGCGGTCGGGTCGGAGTCCGCGACGAGGCCGGCGCCGGCGCGGACGGTGACCGCGGTCTCGTCCGGACCGCTCGCGTCCGGCGGCGACTCGTCGAGCGTCGCCGTCCGGATCACGATCGCGAAGTCGGCGTCGCCGGTCCACGAGTAGTAGCCGACGCCGCCGCCGTACGCCTCCCGCGGGGTCGTCTCCAACTCCTCGATGATCTCCATCGCGCGTACCTTCGGCGCGCCCGTGAGCGTGCCCGCGGGGAACGTCGCGCGCGTCGCGTCGAAGGCGTCGGCGTCGGCCGCCAGCGTCCCCGTCACGGTCGACTCGATGTGCTGGACGTGGCTGTACTTCAGCACGTTCATGAACTCCTCGACGCGGACGGAGCCCGCCTCCGAGACGCGCCGCACGTCGTTGCGCGCGAGGTCGACGAGCATCGTGTGCTCGGCGCGCTCCTTCGGGTCCGCGAGCATCTCGCCGGCCAACCGCCGGTCCTCGACCGGACTCGTCCCTCGGGGGCAGGTGCCCGCGATCGGGTTCGAGACGACCCGATCGCCGCGCACCGACACCAGCGTCTCCGGGCTCGCGCCGACGATGCTGCGGTCGTCGTGGCGCAGGACGTACATGTACGGCGAAGGGTTCACCTCGCGCAGCGCCGCGTACAGCCCGAGCGAGTCGACCTCGCCGCGGAGCTCGCGGCTCCGCGAGATCACGCCCTGGTAGATGTCGCCGTCGAGGACGTGCCGCTTGGCGGTCCGGACCGCCTCCTCGTACTCCTCGCGGGGACCGGCGGACTCGTCGTCCACGCGGATCCCGTCCGGCGCCGGCGGCTCGGCGTCCCGGAGTTCGGCGCCGACCCGCTCCGCCTCTGCGAGGAGGTCGTCGTAGACGGCCGCGGGGTCGTCGTCGACGCCGACCACGGGAGTGAAGACGAGCTCGACGGTCCCCTCCTTGTCGTCGAAGACGACGGTCCGGGTCGTCAACGCGAACTCGGCGTCCGGGAACTCCGTCTCGGGGCGGTCGACGCCGACTTCCTCCAGCCAGAGGTCGTAGACGGCCTCGTACGCGAGGAACCCGACGAACCCGCCCGAGAGGATCTGCCGGTCGGTGTCCGGGAAGCCGCGCAGGCTCACGTCCGGGAACGCCGCGCGGATCCGGTCAATCGCGTCGCCGCTGTCCGGCGATAGGCCGTCTTTCGCGCCCCCATCGACGAACTCCGCCGCCGGACCCAGCCGGGTCACGTCCGTCCGGTCGGGGTGGACCGAGACGATCGCCTCTGGGTCGTAGCCGACGAACGAGTACCGGGCGTGCTTGTCGGCGTCGCCGTCGGCGGTGAACGCGCCGTCGGGGTCGCTGGAGGCGACCTTCTCGCCGGACTCGAGGAGGAACCCGTACGGCCCCTCGCCCACCAGCGTCGCGTACGCCGACAGCGGGGTCACGTCGGCATCGAGCGACGCGGACGCGCGCACCACGACCGGCCGCTCGGCGTCGGCCGCGAGGTCGACGAACTCCGCCTTCGTGCGGTCGAGCGGGGTCGCAGGATCGGTCATGCCAGCTCCATCTCCCGGCCCGCGTTCGCCACGAAGCGGGCGACCGCGTTGTGGTCCTTCCGCCCGTCAGACAGCTCGACGCCGGAGGCAACGTCGACAGCGAACGGGTCCGCGGCGCGGACCGCCTCGGCGACGTTGTCGGCAGTGAGTCCGCCGGCGAGGACGACCGGCGAGGTGAGCCGGGCGGCGAGGTCGCCGGCCCGCTCCCAGTCGTGGGTCTCGCCGGTGCCGCCCGCGCCGGAGTCGTCGGTCGAGTCGATCACGAGGGCGTCGGCGACCGCGTCGAACTCCTCGGCGCGGCCCGGGTCGTCGGCGTCGACCGCGAGCAGCACCTTCCGCTCCGTCTCCGCGCGGATGAACCGGATCTCGTCGGGGGTCCACTCGCCGTGGAGCTGGACGGCGTCCGGGGTGATCATCCGCAGGAGTTCGACCGCGCGCTCGGCCGACTCGGGCATCGTCACGAGCGTCGCGGTGACGAACGGCGGCACGTCCGCGAGCAGCTCCGCCGCCGTCGCCGGGTCGACCTCGCGGGGGGAGTCGACCGGCACCTCCGAGATGACGCCCACCGCGTCGGCGCCGGCGTCGACCGCGGCCCGGAGATCGGCGCCCCGCGTCAGCCCGCAGATCTTCACCCGCGCCATCAGTCGTCCTCCGGGGTGACTTCTGCGACCGAGTCGCCGCAGAGCGCCGCGAACTTCTCCGCGGCCGCGCCGGAGTCGATCGCCTCGGCCGCGCGCTCGACGCCCGCCGCGAGCGTGTCGGCCTCGCCGGCGACGTAGATCGCGGCGCCCGCGTTCGCGAGGATGAGGTCGCGCTTGGGACCGGTGACGGTGCCGTCGACGATCCCGCGGAGGTCGGCCGCGTTCTCCTCGGGCGTCCCGCCGGAAACCGCCTCGATCGGGGCGCGGTCGAGACCCAGGTCCTCGGGCGTGATCGTGAACTCCCGCACCTCCTCCCCCTCGACCTCGGCGGCGACCGTCTCCGAATGGATCCCGATCTCGTCCATCCCCGCGCCGTGGACGACGAGGGCGCGCTCGACGGGCATGTGCGCGAGCGACCGGGCGATGAGGGGGACGAGCTCCGGGTCGTACACGCCGAGCACCTGCGCGTCGGCCCCGGCGGGGTTGGTGAGCGGACCGAGCACGTTGAAGATCGTCCGCATCCCGAGCTCCTTTCGCGGGCCGATGACGGCCTTCATCGCCGGGTGGAAGACGGGAGCGAGCATGAACCCGATCCCGTCCCGCTCGATCGCCTCCTCGACCGCCGGCGGCTCGGCCTCCACGTCGGCGCCCGCGACCTCCAGCACGTCGGCGCTCCCCGACGAGGAGGAGACCGAGTAGTTGCCGTGCTTGGCGATCGGCACGCCCGCGCCCGCCGCGACGATCGCGGCCGTCGTCGAGACGTTGATCGTGTCGTAGTCGTCGCCGCCGGTCCCGCAGGTGTCGACGAGCGGCTCCCGGTCGGGCTCGATCGTCCGAGCGGCGTCGCGCATCCCCTGTGCGAACCCGGCGATCTCGGCCTCCGTCTCGCCCTTCGCGCGTAGCGCGGCGAGCAGCGCGCCGATCTGCGCCTCCGTCGCCTCCTCGAAGACGAGCTGCGCGGCCTCGCGCGCCTCGTCGACCGTCAGGTCCGCCCCGTTCGTCACGTGCTCGACCGTGTCGTTGATATTCATTGTGTACACCGATGTAGTGTTTCGCGTTATGATGTACAAGTATGTACATCGGTATAACGCTGTCGCCGGACCGAGAACCGATAGCACGCGACGAGGAGAAGAGGGATCCGGGGGAAGGAGAGCGGAGGAGGAAGGGCCGCCGGCCCGAGTCAGTCGTCCGCGGCCGCGGGCGCGACCGGCCGCTCCGTCTCGGGCGCGGCCGGCTCGGTCGCCGTCGACTCGGACACCGGCTCCCACGCCATGTCGCGCTCGTACTCGAACGCGCGGTGGTCCTGCGTCGGGTCGACGACCGTTAGCGAGAGCCAGCCGTTGTCCAACAGCTGGGTGAGCTCCTCGTGGTCGGCCAGGGCGTCGGTGACGCGCTCGACCGGCGCGTGGACGACCGTCGAGAGGCGGAGCGGCTGGTGGTACGGGGTCTCGTCGTCGGCCATCAGCGACTGGAGCGGGAGCCCGGTCATCAGGTCGCCGCCGTTGCCCTGGTAGACGCCGACGTTGCCGACGGGGTTCTGCGTCACCTTCGACCCGCTGCCGTAGACCGCGTTGTCGACGGTCGAGAAGTAGTACTGGGCGTTGATCCACTGGGTGACGACCATCGGCCCCGTGAGGATCGCTTCGAGCGCGTCCCCCTCGGGGTCGGTCGCCCAGTCGTACGAGTGGAGGAAGGCGCGACCGTCCAGGTCGAGGTCGCTCGTCAGCTCGCGCGGCCCGACGACGAAGCCGGCGTTGCCCGCCAACCCCCACTCGGGACGCGTCTCGGCCCAGTCGGCGGCGCGGCGCTCGGCGTCGTCGACGCTCGCAGACGCGTCACCGCCCATCGACTCGACGCGCTCGGCGGTCGCGTTCTCGCGGGCGGTGTCGAGATCCGCGCGTAACCGTTCGATATCGTCCGCGTGGCTCTCGGGCACGTCGCCGTACAGTTCGATCTCGTCGGTCGTCGTGTTGTGCTCGCCGGCGAGGAAGACGGTGTCGCCGGGCACGTCGAAGCCGCGTTCGCGCAGCGCCGCCTTCACCTCGGGGTCGGCGCAGATGTTCGCCAAGACGCGCGCGTTCGGTCCGCCGGGGTTGCCGGCGCACGCGCCGCAGTCCAGGCTCGAGTCGTAGGGGTTGTTGGCCGTCTCGCTCGCGTGGCCGGTGAACACGACGAGCCGACCGAACTCGGTCCACCCCATCAGTTCGAAGGCGGTCGCGGCGTACTCCACCTTCTCCTCGCGGGTGAGCCCCACCGGAAGCCCGTCGGCGTGAGTGTGCTGATGCTGGACGATCTGGTCGCAGAACTCGTGGCCGTCCGGCACCGCGTCGTCGGCGGTAGTCAACAGATCGCGGACGCGGCCCGGCACGAGCGTGCGCGCCGCGAGCGCTACCCCGTAGCCGCTCCCGGCGTTCTCGACGAAGCCGAAGGCGCTGGCCGGATTCGTCTTCAGCGTCTTGACGACCTCTCCCGCGGCCTCGCGGAGACTAGACCACCGGTCGTGACGGTCCTGCGTGTCGCCGTCGGTCGGGACCTCGCTGACCCGGTGTTGGGGGTCGAGGATGGGCGGACAGGCGTCGACCGACACCTCGGCGTCGTACCCCTGATACTCCATCGGGACCCCGAAAAACCCGGCGTAGCCGTGCGTCTCGTACTCGCCCGTCGCCTCGATGTGGCGGCGGATCACCTCCGAGCGAGTGTCGATACAGAACACCAGTTGCGCGTCGGGGCGGTCCGCCGACTCGCTCTCCTCCCGCTTCCGGCTCTCGGCGGCGACACGGTCGACGACCTCGGACCGGTAGCTCGCCTCCCACGCGGTCAGGAACGCCTCGGCGATCTCGTCGGCCGAGTCGGAGCCGGCGCTCCCGGGGCCGATTGACGGCTCGATCTCGGCACCGAACCCGTCGAGGAGAGAGAGGCGGACCGCGAGGTAGTCCGCCAGCGTGATCGGGTGGGCCGACTGCCACGTCCCCCCGTCGTCGTCACGCTGCTTGATGAAGCCGGTCCACCCCGGGAGCGCGGCCAACTGTTCCTCGAAGACCGGTACCCACTGGCTCTCCGGATACGGTTCCAAGACGGCCTCGATGGCCTCGGTCGGGGTTTCGGGGAGCGACGCCGCGACCCCGTCGGGGACTTCGCCGTCGTGTTCGGCCACCTCGCGGAAGGCGGCGTAAAACCCGTCGTCGCGGTTCGGCATCGACCACTTGGCGTGTCCCTCGTCGAGGAAGGCCGACAGCCACTTCGTCAGCACGTGATCGGCCCGCTCGGCCTCGTCGTCCGGCGCTTCCGGCTCGACGCCGGTGTCGACGCGTTCGAGCAGCGCCTCCGGCTCGCCCTCGTAGCCGCGGTCGGCGAGCTCCGATGCGAGCGTCTCGCGGTCGATCTGCCCGTCGTCGAGCGCCGCCCGGAACGTCTCCCGACTCGGGTAGCCGCGCCCGCCCAACAGGTCGGCCGCCTGCGTTACCGCCTCGCCGAACGGCACGTCCTCGAACCCCGAGAGGGGGTTGGCCGTCACGAACGAGTGGATCGGCCAGACCGCCCCGACCGTCTTCGCCGCGCTGTCGATACCGTCTTCGATGGTGGATTCAGTACTCATTGGGATCCTCCGTTGTCGTACTCCTCCGCGTTCGTCAGGACCGTGCTGGACGACGGGTGGCTCGCGTTCAGAAGCGTAACGTAGAGCCGACGACTGCGTTCGTAGAGTCCGGCTTCGATGCCGACGTACGCGCCGAGGAAGGCGATGGCCACGAGACCGTGGACCGCGGTCAGTTCGGCCGGGGCCGTGACGACCGGGACCCCGGACAGGACCGCCGATATCCCCTCGTAGACGAGCGCGTACACGGCGATCGCCGGTAGGAAGACGAGGGGAACCGCTCCGTAGCGGACCGCCGCCGGAAGCGACGTGTTCCGGACCGCGCCGCGGGCTCCATGGAGGGTCGTGAACGCCACGAACAGGGCGAGCAAGAGCCCGGTGTCGACGCTCGTTCCCTTTCCGGTCAGCAGGGCGAACACCGCGCCGCCCGCCAGTCCGGTCGCCAGCGTCACGGCGACGTCGACGACGCTCGTCGAGTGGTCCGTCGTCTTGCCCGGGCTCTTCCGTTCGATCTCTCCGCCCGCGCTGAGGAAGTGGTAGGCCTTATAGAATCCGTGCAGAACCAGGTGAGTGATCGCGGCTCCGAAAAATCCCAGGCCGGCCTGCATGATCATGAACCCCATCTGTCCCACCGTCGAGCAGGCCAGTTTGCTCTTCACGTCCGGGCGGACCGCCTTGAAGAGCTTCCCGAGCAGCGCGCTGGCCGCGCCGATCGCGACGATCCCGAGCATGAGGGTGCCGTCGACGGTGACGACCGGCGCGAAGCGGAGGAGGAGGACGCCGCCCGCGTTGACGAACCCGGCGTGCATCAGCGCCGACGCCGGGGTGGGGGCGGTCATCGAGGAGAGCAGCCAGCCGTGGAACGGGACGAGCGCGGACTGGATCATCGCCGCGAGGACGAGCGCGACGGCGGCGACGACCCACACCGGCCCGCCGAGCGTGTCGGCGCTCGCGGCGATACCGGACACCGTCGTCGCGCCGGTCGCCCACCAGAGCGCCGTCAGCGCGACGCCGAGGAGGGCGCTGCTGGCGAGGAAGTACCGACGGGCGACCGCCGCGGCCGCCTGCGCCTGCTTCCACCCGTCGACGATGCCGATCAGCCTCGCCATCACGAGCCCCATCGCCAACCACAGAAGTCCGAACAGGGCGAGGTGGTCGGCCGCGACGAGCGTCATCACGATCGTCGCGAAGCCGAACACGGCGAGGAAAAAGCCCGTCTCGTGGGCCTCCCCCGCCATGTAGCGGCGCGAGTAGCTGTGGACGATACCGCCGAAGAAGGTGACGACCACCCACATCAGGACGGTCAGTCCGTCGACGGCGATCACGCCGGGAATCTCCGGGGCGAAACCGAATCGGACCCGGCCGACGAGGGCCGCGACGCTCGCGGCGAACAGCGACCAGATGAGCCACGTGAGTGCGACGGGCACGAGCGGCGATTCCGCCGTCGTGTCCGGGAGCGCTCCGACAGTCGGTTTCGAGGTGCGTCCTGCCATCGTTCAATCCATCCGACCGCTCTCGGCAGCCGACGCGAGTCGGCGAACCGATATTGGTCGTCTCTACACCCACAAGAGAACAGATTGCCTATTAAATCTACTTGTGTTCACAAATCGTTCGTTAGAATGTCGTTAAAGAACATTATAATCATCTGTCGTTGTCGCGTTCGCGGCCGGGCGGCGCGCGTCGTCTTCGAGAGCGCCTCGCACGACCCGGTCGAGCGGCTGACCCGATCGAGCGGCCGATCCGATCGAGTGGCCGATCCGATCGAGTGGCCGATCCGATCGAGCGGCCGACCCGGTCGATCAGCCGTCAGCGGTCGTCCGGCGCGCGATCCCGACGACGACCGGTTCGTCGTCTACGAGTCGGTCTCGGCGTCGAACTCGCCGAAGGGCGTGGCCTCGTGGCTTCGAACGAGGACCTCGTCGGCGACGGTGAGCCCCATGTCGAGGAGCTCTTGCGCGACGGGCGTGATGTCGTCGTCCGACTCGCCGACCGCCGTCACGAGGAGGTTCTGCTCGCCGGTGACCAGCTCCTGGACCGAGATGACGCCGTCGATCGCCAGAATATCCGGGAGCATCTCGCCGCGCTCCGGTATCGAGGCGGTGCAGTAGAGCAGCATCCGGAGCGGATACCCGGACTTCTGGTAGTCGATCTCGGCGCTGTACCCCTTGATGATCCCGTCGGACTCCAGCCGCTGGATGCGCTTGCGGACGGTGCTGTCCGACGTGCCGGTACGCTCCGCGATGTCTCCGGACGACATGTTTCGGGCGTCCTCCTGTACCGCGTACAGGATCGCCCTGTCCACGTCGTCGATCGCTTCGTCGGCCATACCGGTGGATCCGTGGCATAGCCACTTTATGCTTGTATGTCGATTTCAGCGTCCGAACACGCCGATCGGGTGGACGCTCCGCCGCGAAACGCGGAGTCCCGACGACGGATCGCCGCGAGAAGGTCCCGGTCTACGCGAGGTCGAGGGCGGCTTCGCCGTCCGCCTCGACGACGACTACGGGGACCTCGGCGTCGTCGATCACGGTGTCGGTGGTGGAGCCGAACACGAAGCGCCCGACGGTGCCGGTCGTGGGTGCGCCGACGACCACGAGGTCGTAGTACGGGGACTGCTCGACGATCGCGCCCGCGGCCGACCGGTCCTCGACGAGCCAGCGGTCGGCACGGTCGAACCCGCCGAGGCGGTCGCGGGCGGCGTCGAGCAGCCGCTCGCCGGTCGCGGCGTAGTCGTCGCCGTCTCCGGGATCCGGGGCGTCCCCGTCACTCCCGGCGTCGCTCCCGTCCGCGCTCGCCGGACCGTCGGCGAGGGCACCGTCGGTGGGGACGACGTGGAACAGTTCGAGCCACGCGTCGGTCGCGCCCGCGATCTCCCGCGCCACGTCGACGGTCGCTCCCGAGTGCGGGCCGGGACCGACGGCGACGAGGATCGACGAGACGCGGTCGGGACGCGCCGCGCGGTCGATCCCTTCGAGCGTCGCGTCGGCCGCGGCCGGTGCCGCCGCGAGCGCCTCCGTCACGGCGGACTCGACGATCGGCTCGCCGGCGGCGTCGTCCAGCGTCGTGTTTTTTGCGCTCAGATCGTCCGTAACCGCCTCCCCACTGATTTCCGGGTCCGCAGCTCGGCCGCCCCCGTCGTCGGCGCCGCTCCCGTTCATGTCGTTACCGTCAGACGTGCGTCTGATAAATCCCGTTGGTCCGGAGTCCGGCGCTGTCACTCGCGGAAGAACTCCTCGCGCTCGAACGGCTCGTCTTCGCCCTCGACGACGACCACGTCGAGCGCGGTGACCTCGGCGCCGACGCCGAGCAGGCCGGCGAGGCTCGGCTCCGTCCGGCCCTCGTCGCCGGAGATCAGCTCCTTGATGTAGAGCCCGCCGGCGCCGCGGATCTCGACGGTCGCGTGGCGCGGGTCGTCGAGGTCGGCGGTCGCCTCGTACACGTCGCGCTCGCGGGTGAGGCTCGCCCGGCGGTGGTCCACCCGGTTCGGGGTGTACTGCTCGACGGTCGTCCCCTCCAGCTCCTCGACCGCGGCCGCGAGCGCGTCGGCGTCCACGTCGGCGTCGAACGCCACCTGCGCGCGGTAGCGCTTCGCGGCGTCGTGCTCCTTCACGCGCTCGACCATGTCGTAGGTCGCGAGCCGGAGCCCCTCGACCTCCACGGCGCCGTCGGCGAAGGCGTTGATGTCGCTCTGGAGGCGATCGGTGTCGACTCGGCGCCGCCGCGGCTCCTCGACCTCGATCACGAACGGGCGCCCGGTGCCGAGCATCAGCGCGTCCACGTCCTCGCGTCCCGCGCCGTGGAACGTCGCCTCCGTGCCGTCCATCACGTCCTCGACGACGGGCGCGGTGTACTCCTCGACGCTGTCGTCGTAGAGATAGCCGGAGCCGCCGCAGTGGTCGCAGGGGTCGGCGCCCTGCCGCCCCGAGCCCTTGCACTCCCGGCAGGGCCACTCGGTCTGGGGGATGTCGCGCTCCAGTTTCCTGTATCGCCCGTACACGAACGTGGAGTTTACCTTCGCGTCGACCTCGTCTTCGGCCAGGTCGATCGTGAACTGCACGTCCGGGCGGTCGAAGGAGACCTCCGCCCCCGTGAGCCGACCGAACCGCTTGCCGACCTCGCGGTTGAACTCCGACTTGAACGGCTCGCCCGCGTCGTCGTCGAGCCCGGCGTCCGCGCGGAGCAGCGCCTCGTTCTCCTCGATCAGCGGCGGCGGGCGGGTGCCGACGTTGTAGGTGGCGAACTCGACCCCTTCGACCGCCTCGGCGGCACGCTCGGCCCACTCGTCGAACTCGGTGCAGCGCCCCTCGCACACCCAGCAGTCCGCCGTCTCGACCGGCTCGTGGTCCTCGTCGTCGCGCAGCGCGAGGGAGACGCGCAGCGCCGATCCCCGCTCGGCGTTCGACAGCCCGAAGCTCCGGTCGGCGACGAGCCGGCCGAGACACGCGTCGCACACCGGCCCCGTCCCGGTCGCCCGCGCCGCGACCTCGAGTACGTCCATACGGTCCCCAGCGTCGCCCGTGGTAACTGTCTTACTACATCGCGGGGCTCGCTCGCGGACGCGCTCGGGGCCGTCGAGCGCGACCCGCCGCGGCCGACTCCCGGCCGACTTAAGGCGGTCCGCGTCGTTTCGCCGGGCGTGAACGAGTCGGCCTCGCGAGAGGAGAAACTGGAGCTCGGCGTCGAGCTGTTGGCCCACCTCGAACACGAGGAGCTGGCCCTCCCCGACGCGATCGACCGGATCGAGACGGTGACGACGAGCCCCTCGCTCACCCGCGAGATCCTCGACGCCGCCGAGAAGCGCGGCGTCATCGAGCGCGAGAACGCCAGCCTCCGGGTCCAACGCGGCGGGACGTACGTGAACTACGAGAGTCAGGTCGTTCAGCGCGAGGGTTCGTTCGAGTGCCGCCGCTGCGGGACGGCGATCACGACCGGCCACTTCGTGCAGTTGGACGCCGGGGAACTGGGGCCCTTCGGCTCCTCGTGTATCCGGAAAGTGACCGGTCGGGACCGCGACGACGGCGACGCCCGGACGGAGTAGCCGTCGCGGGCGTCATCGAAGGGGTCGCAAACGTGATCGATAGCGGAACGTCGCCGCGCGCTCCGCGTCGCCGGGGCCCGGCGGAACACGGATCAGCGCCGTGACCGTACCGTTCGCCATGTACTTCCCGACGCACCTCGCCGCCGCGGCGCTTCTCGGTCGGTGGTCGCGGCTGTCCGTCCCGTGGCTCGTCGTCGGCGCCGCCCTTCCGGACCTCGTCGACAAGCCGCTGGCGCTGCTCGGCGTCGTCGACCTGTATCACACGGTGGGACACACGGCGCTGCTCGCGCCGCTGACCGTCACGGTCGCGTTCGCGTCCCCGACCGGTCGGGCGCTCGCCGCCGGGTGGGCATCACACCTGTTCCTCGACGCCCTCCACGTCGTCATCAACGGTCGCCCCGGCGACGCGCTGTTCCTGGGCTGGCCCCTCGTCGTCCCGCCGGACCCGCTCGCGATCCCGCCGGGCGAGTTCTTCGTCTATTACCTCTGGTCCCCGTCGTTCGTCCTCGAGTGCGTCTTCTGGGGAGTCCTCGGTGTGGTCCTCCTGCGAGCGGCTCGTTCGAATCGCCCGCTCCGGGAGCTGTGGGACCCGTCGCTCCGACAGTCAGAGCCGCGCTCGAACCGAGACGACGCCGATCGATAGGGCACTATCGGTCGCCGCCGTGCCCGACGAAGTCAGGATTCACGCCGGTAGAGAACCACGAGCACCGCGACGAGGCCGACCTGTGCGGCCTTATCGACGTATCCGAGCGCCGAGAAATCGGGTGCGTTGACGACGTACCAGACGACGACCTGTCCCAGCGTGAACGGGATCCCGAGGAGGTACACGAGCGCCCGCCGGTAGTTCGCGACGACGGCTGCGCAACCGGCCAAGAAGCCGACCCCGGCGACGGCGAACGACAGCCCCATCGGGCTCGGGACGAAGAGCGCGGCCAGGTAGAGGTGCAATACCCCGGAGACCGCAGCCAGCGCGACTCCGACCAGATGTAACGTCGACAGCGATCCGGTCTCGACGCGGGATTGTGTCGCGGTATCAGTTGACATAGCGGCCTATGGGGCACGCGCGTATTCAATCCACGGTTCGGTCCACGGCGTCGCGGAGCGCCGCGCCGAAGCGGTCGCGGGCGAAACGGTCGCGGGCCGTCGACGGCGGTTCGCCGTCGCTGGCCGCGTCGCTCACGAGGTCCGCGGCGTCGGAGACCGAATCGAACAGGCGGTCCTCGCGCTCGTCGAGTACCTCGCGCTGGCCGCCGCTGTCGGGGGCGAACGCGACCATCCCCGCCGCGACGTACTCGGCGACGGACATCCCGAAGTGCTCTTCGGGTTTCGTGTTGAGCCCGTAGCGATGGGTACACAGAAGCGTCTCCAGGCGAGCGCGCCCGACGTCTCGTTCGACGGTGACGTACGGTCGTTCGGCGGCCGCGGCCGCGATCCGGGCGGCGTAGTCGCGGTACGCTCGCGGCGCCGACCCGACGACGTGGAGGTGGACGCGGTGCCCGCGCTCGCGGACCTCGTCGACGATACGGATCGCGTCGAGCGGTCGCTTGTCGGGTGCGAAGCGGCCGACCGTGACGATCCCGTTCTCGCGGTCGGTCCACGGCGTTTCGCATTCCACCGGGTCGACGGGCGGGTGGACGACCGCGGGGCGCGTGCCGTAGAGCCGGTCGACGACGTCGGCGGTCCACGCGGAGTTCGCGAGCAGCGTCACGTCCGGACCCATGAGCGTGTCGTCCGACGGCGCGGACAGGCGACTCCAGAGTCGGTCGAGGCGACCGGGGTCCCCGTCCGGGAGCCGATCGAGTCGGAACTGCGGGTAGTGGACGTACTGGACCGACGGGATCGGGAGGTCGAGCTCGTTCGCGGTGCTGATCGCGACGTCGAACCGGTCGGCGATCCGCTCGAACGAGCGCTGCAGAAAGGCGCTCCGAGCGGCGAGTTGCGGACCGATCCGAGGGGCCGCGACCGACAGCACCCCAGCGACCGCCCGCCCGAGGGGCGGCACGTGGACCGCCACGCCGTCGAGGTCGTATCCGAACCGGTCGGCCAGGGCCGCGGGCTCCGTCTCCGAGGCGGTGACGAGGGTCACGTCGTGCGCCGACGCGAGCGCCTCGCAGGTCGCGAGGCAGACCGCGTCGGCGCCTCCCTGGAAGTCGAGCGTGTTGTGCAACACCGCCACCCGAGCCATGACACGGGATTAGGACTACCTCATGTTAATCTCTCCCGTACGCTTTTGTGGGTTTAGCCGAAGGTCCGCCAATGGAGTGCGCATTCATCGGTGCCGGTTCGGTCGCACGCCGATACGCGGCCGGAATCGACGGGTCGAGGCTCGAACTGGCGGCGGTGTGTGACCTGGACGGCGGTCGGGCACGCAGCCTCGCGAACCGTCACGACGCGGCGGCCTACGAGGATGTCGACGCGATGCTCGCCGACGTCGCGGCGCCGCTCGTGGTCAATCTGACGAGCCACGGCTCCCACGCGTCGGTGACCCGACGAGCGCTGTTGGCCGACAGGCACGTGTTCAGCGAGAAACCGCTGGCGCTCGACGCCGAGGAGGCCGCCGACCTCGTCGCGACCGCCGAACGCCGCGAGCTGGCGCTAACCTGTGCACCGATAAACCATCGCTGTGACGCGCAGCGTCACGTCCGCTGGCTGCTCGGTGACGGGCGACTCGGGCCGATCCGCCTCGGCTACGCTCACGCGCACGTCGGCAGGGTCACGGAGTGGCACGACGATCCGGCGTCGTTCCTGGCGGTCGGACCGCTGTACGACGGCGCCGTCTACCCCCTGAACTGTCTTATCTCTTGGTTCGGACCGATCGGGCGCGTCAGAGTCGCGGACGGGTTCGCTCCCTGGCCCGACCGGGAGACCGAGACGCCCGGACGGGACAGCCACGTCGAGGCCACCCTGGAGTTTCGGACCGGTCCGACGGTCCGCCTCACCGCGAGCCTGTACGCGCCCCACCGGAGTCGCGAGTTCAACAGCCTCGAACTGCACGGCGACGACGGGTCACTGTATCTCGCAGACAGCGGCGCACTCGCCGCCGACTCCGACACCGTGAGGGTGGGGGGCGACGGTCGCAGATACGTCGACGCGCCGCATCCGGCACCGCGACGGGAGAGGCGGTACGTCGACGGACCGGCGCGCGTCGCGGCCGCCGTGGCGTCCGGCCGCCGGCCGGTCGCGAGCGCGCGTCGGTCGACACACGTCGTCGCCGTCTGCAACGCCGTCGAGTCCGCGGCCGCGGACTGCGGCCCCGTGACCGTCGACGCGCACGGGGTCGCCTCACCCGACCTGTCCCCGCCGCCGGTCCGACCGCACCGCGACGGACGGGAGACCGGGCGCGCAGGGGCCGCCCTCGGGGCGGGAGGCGGCGCGTCCCGCGAGGCGGCGGTCAGGCTCCCGCCCGTCGGATTCGGCTGCTCCCGGTACCGCGACGGCGAGTACGTCGACCGGATGGGCTCGGTCGCGACCGCGCTGGACGCCGGGTACCGACTGCTGGACTCCGCCGAGCTGTACGGCAACGAAGCGCGGATCGGCGACCTGCTCGCCGCGCCCGGAAGCCCGGACCGCGAGGGGCTGTTCCTCGCGAGCAAGGTCTGGAACACGAACCACGAACACGTGGCGGAGGCCTGCGAGGGGACCCTCGAGGCCCTCGGCGTCGACGCCCTGGACTGCTACATGCTCCACTGGCCGACCGCCTGGGCGTACCAGGGCCCGCTGCGGGACTTGGCAGAACGGCCGCCGGCGGAACAGGAGGCGCTGACGTTCCCCACCGACGACGACGGTGATCCGGAGACGGTCGACGCGTCTCTGACGGAGACGTGGACGCGGCTGGAACGCGTTCACGAGCGCGGTCTCGCACGGACGATCGGCGTCTGCAACGTCGGCATCGACCAGCTCGAACGCATCGCAGCGGAGGCCGACGTGCTCCCGGCCGTCGTCCAGGTCGAATCGCACCCCTATCTGCCCCGGGAAGAGCTCGTCGAGTGGTGCCACGAGCGCGGGATCCGCGTCGTGGCACACTCCCCGCTCTCGGCGCCCGGGCTCCTCGACGACCCGGCTCTGCACGAGGTCGCCGCCGACCGCGACGCCACCCCGGCGCAGGCCGCGCTCGCCTGGCAGGTCGACCGCGGGGTCGTCCCGATCCCGTCGAGCACCGACCCCGAGCACGTCGTCGAAAACGTCGCGGCGACACGGGTCGAACTCTCGGCGGGGGACCGCGAGCGTATCGCGTCGCTCGCCGACTCCGATTTCGAACGATGACCGACGGGCGGTCGCCGCGACTGCGCCGACAGTGGCGCGGCGTCACCGTCGCGCTGGCGGCGGCACTGATAACCGCCGGAATCAGCCTCGACGCGTCGCCCGCGCTACCGCGGCTACCCGGACTGACCGACAGCGCCGCGGTCCAGTGGGCGGTCCCGACCGCCGCGACCGGCGGGTTCGTCGTCTGGTTCTGCCGGCGCCACCTCGACGCGAATCGTCACGACACGACGGCGAACGCTGGCGAAGAGCGGTCGAGCGCCGAAGGCGAATCGCCGTCGACGTACGCGACGCTCGGCGTCGCGAACGCCGTGACGGTGGGGCGCGGGGGGTTGTTCGCGGCGGTCGCGGGGTTCGTGGCCGTCGACCCGGCGGGCCGGGTGGTCTGGTTGCCCGCCGTCTGTTACGGGACCGGTTGCGTGCTGGACCTCGCGGACGGCGCTATCGCGCGGCTGCGCGGCCGCACGACGATTCTCGGCGCGAAACTCGATATGGCCGTCGACACGCTCGGATTCCTGGTCGCGCCGGTCGTCGCCGTCGTCTGGGGTCGTCTCCCGGTCTGGTACCTGTCGCTGTCGGCCGCTCGCTACCTGTTCAAGGCCGGACGCGGCTACCGTCGCGCCAGCGGGCGACCGGTGTACGACCTCCCGCCGAGCGCGGTCCGTCGCCCGCTGGCCGGCGTCCAGATGGCGTTTATCTCGATCGCGCTCGCGCCGGTCCTGCCGGCTGCGACCGTGCGAGCGCTCGCGGCCGTCGTTCTCGCTCCGTCGCTCGCGGTGTTCGCGCGCGACTACCTCGTCGTCTCGGGCCGCCTGTCGCCGGGCACTGATGACGGGTGAGTCCCGCGCGAGTGGCCCGAACAGTAATGAGGGAGTAATCCTGATGACACGTATTCAGTGACAGACGCGATACAAATGGCGCTCGTTCAGATCGACGAGTACGGACCGTGGACGGTCACGCCGAGCGTCCGTCGGGAGACCGACCTCCAGTCGCTTCAGGCCGACCTGTACGCCGACTTCGCCTCGTTCGTCGGCGAGCGGGACGGCTACGCGTTCTACAACCGCTTCGACAACATGGTCGCCGTGACGAACGGACGCGACGCGGAGAGCCACCGCCGGTTCCAACAGCGGGTCCGGAACCGCTATCCGGTGACCGTCAGCGTCGGCGTCGGCCGCGCAGCCACTCCGGTCGCGGCGCTGGGGCTCGCGAGCGAGCGACTCCAAGCCACCGGGAGCGCGCAGTCGGCCGACCGTCGCGAGGCGTTCGCGACCGGCGAGACGAACCCTGTCGCGAACGCGCGCGAGCGCGTGACCGTGGCGCATTTCGACGTGGTCGACGCCACCGGGTCGCTCACGGATCGCGAGAACGCCGTCGACGCGACGCTCGCCGTCCGGCGGGCGACCCTGGAGCTCGCGACCCACCTGCGCGACGCGCACGACAGCATCGCTCACTTCGTCGGCGGCGACAACGTGATCGCCGTCTGTCCCGACCTGGACGCGAGCGCGTTCGACCGCGCCGTCTCGCGGGTCCGCGAGGCGACCGGAATCGAGTTACAGGTCGGGGTCAGTCGAGGCGAAACGGCCCACGAGGCCGGTCACGGGGCCAAGGAGGCCCTCGAGGTCTGCCGAGAGACCGGGACGCGCGTCCAGGGCCTCGACGGGGTGAGCGCCGACGACTGATGAACCGCACGTCGCTGTACTTCACCGGGCCGCAGACCGTAGACCGACGGCGGACACCCGTCGACCCCTCGGCCGACGAAGTCGTCGTCGAGACGCGGGTCTCGGCGATCAGCTCGGGGACCGAACTGCTCATCTACCGCGGCGAGGCACCGACCGACGTCCCCGCCGACGAGACGCTGGACGCGCTCGACAGCGACCTCTCGTATCCGGTGAAGTACGGGTACGCGGCCGTCGGCGACGTGATCGCCACCGGGGCCGCCGTCGCCGACGAGTGGCTCGACCGCGCCGTCTTCGCGTTCAACCCCCACGAGTCGCGGTTCGCGACGACGACGGACGCGCTCGTTCCAGTTCCGAACGAGGTGAGCGCCGAGGTGATGGCCATGGCCCCCTCGGTCGAGACGGCGACCTCGCTCGTCCTCGACGGCCGCCCAAGAATCGGCGAGCGCGTCGTCGTCTTCGGCGCCGGCGTCATCGGGCTCTGCACCGTCGGCGTCCTGTCGTCGTTCCCGCTGGACCGGCTGGTCGCCGTCGACCCCATCGACGCGCGCCGCGAGCGCGCCGTCGACCTTGGTGCCGACCGCGCGGTCCGCCCGGACGAAGTCAACGGTCTCGTCGCCGACTGGCCCGACCCCGGAGGGGCGGACCTCGTGTACGAGCTGTCCGGGCGCCCGGCGACGCTCGATAGCGCGATCGATACGGCGGGGTACGACGGGCGCGTCGTCGTCGGCTCGTGGTACGGCGAGAAGGAGGCGACCGTCGAGTTGGGAACGGACTTCCACCGCGGCCGCATCTCCGTCGAGTCCAGCCAGGTCAGCACGCTCGCCCCGGAAACCCGCGGCCGGTGGACCAAGGGCCGTCGGATGGACACCGCGTTGTCGCGTCTCACCGGCCTCGATCTCGACTCGCTCGTGACCCACCGCGTGCCCTTCGACGAGGCCGAGTCGGCCTACCGACTGCTCCACGAGCAGACGGACGACCCCCTGCAGGTGCTGCTCACCTACGACTGATCGACCGGTATCGAACTGAAACCCCCCCGGCCATCGAAACGGAACACACCGACCATGACAGACCCCCGACACCAATACCGACTGACGGTCACGCGCGAGTTCGTCGCACAGCACTACCTCACGGTTCCGGATCCGGAACCGCCGGAGGGGGAAGTCCACAGCCATCAGTTTACCGTGGAGGTCCGTTTTGCCGGCCCCGAACTCGGGGAATACGGATATCTCGTCGATATCGACGCCGTCGAGTCGACCGTAGACGACCTCGAGGAGCGGTATCGGGACGCGCTGTTGAACGACCTCCCGGAGTTCGAGGGACTGAACCCGAGCGTCGAGCACTTCGCGAGGCTGTTCGGCGACCGAGTCGCCGACGCGATGGTGGATCCGAACCCCGAGGCGCTGGCCGTCCGCATCTGGGAGGACGACTTCGCGTGGGCCAGCCATCGCCGCGCGCTCGACGGATGAACCACGCGGCGACGCGGTACCTGGAATCCAAGCGGTCCGTCGACGAGCGCGCGCGCTCGCCGCGAGTGCGCGACCGCCTGCTCGCCGCGCTTCCCGAGGCGCCGCGCGTCGTCGAGGCGGGCTGCGGGACCGGCGTCACCGTCCCGACGCTGCTCGAGTGGGGCGTCGACGCCGCGACGTATCTCGGTATCGACAGCGACCCCGGCGTCGTCGACTTCGCTCGGGCCGTGCGGCCCCGGGAACTGCGTCGCCGCGGGTACGACGCGCGAGTCGCCGACGGAACGCTCTCGGTGGGCGACCTGACCGCCGCCTTCGAGACGGGCGACGCGCTCGCGGCGCTCCACGCGGAATCCGAGGCGGACCTCGTCGTCGCGCAGGCGTTCGCCGACCTCGTCGATCCCGGTACGCTGATCGACGCCGCCGAATCGGCGCTCCGGCCCGGCGGGCTCGCGTACCTCCCGATAACCTTCGACGGCGGGAGCATCTTCCAGCCGGACCACCCGGCCGACCGCGCGGTCGAACGCGCGTACCACGCGGCCATCGACACCCGGCCGGACCGGGACGTCCACGCGGGGCGCCACCTCGCCGACCTGTGTCGACGGCGGGCGGGGACGCTCCTCGGCATAAAGAGTTCCGACTGGATCGTCAGACCTCGGGGCCACGGCTACCCCGCCGACGAGTCGTACTTCCTCGAACGGATCCTCGATTTCGTCGCCGACGCGCTCTCGAACGCCGATGTCGACCGCGGTAGCGACTGGCTCGAATCCCGGCGCAGGCAGTTGCGGGGCGGCGAACTCATCTACGTCGCACACCAGTACGACCTCCTGTACCGCACACCCGACGGCGACTGAACGCTATCGGCGGCGCTCGGCGGGGATCGCGCGCGACGCCCGCAGCCGTTGTTTATAAGCATCGCCCGCCCTCTCTCTCCGCTATGACCGACGACCTCGACACGCCGGTGCTCGACAACCACCTCCACCTCGATCCGCGTCACGGTCGCGGGATCGACGCCGTCGAGGACTTCGTCCGGCTCGGCGGCACCCACCTGCTCGTGGTGAACAAGCCGTCGTGGCACCTCGGGGTCGAGCCCGACGAGCCCGCCGACTTCCGGCCCGTCTTCGAGGAGACGATCGAGGCGGTCGCGAACGCGAACGAGGTCCTCCCGGGGCGCGCGTGGCCGGTCCTCGGCGTCCACCCCGGCCTGATTAGCCGGCTCGTCGACGAACGGGGGTTCTCGCCCGAGGACGCCCGCGACCTGATGCAGGGCGGGATCGAGGTCGCGAGCGAGTTCGTCGCCGACGGAGACGCGCTCGCGCTCAAGTCGGGACGCCCCCACTACGAGGTGAGCGACGCGGTCTGGGACGCCTCGAACGCGGTCACCCGGCGCGCGTTCGAGCTGGGGGCCGCCATCGGCTGCGCCGTCCAACTGCACACCGAGGCCAGCGAAGATCTGACTGACCTCGCGGCGGTCGCCGAGGAGTCCGGACTCGACCCGACGAACGTCGTGAAACACTACGCCGAGGGACGGCTCGCGGGGCCGACGCCGAGCGTGATGAGCGAGAAGGACCGGCTGGAGCGCGCCGCCGAGTCGGGAGCGCCGTTCCTGATGGAGACCGACTTCGTCGACGACCCCGAGAAGCCGGGGATGGTGCTCGGCCCGAAGACGGTCCCGCGCCGCGTCCGCTGGCTGCTGGAGGAGGGGTACGACGACGCGGTCCGCACCGCTCACGTCGAGACCCCCCGCGCCGTGTACGGGATCGACACCGAGGCGACGCTGGATCGAGAGGCCTGAGCCGCGACGCCCGAATCCCGCCGTCGAGCGGGTGAGAGGGCGTCTCGGGCGACGATCGATAGGAAAGACATTTGAGTAGTACGGGCGACGTACGGTACATGACCGACGACGACGCCGTCGAGACCTTCTATACCGACGAACGGTGGCAGAACTGGCTCGACAGGCTCGAAGAGGAGGATTTGGACCCAGAAAACGAGGACTCCGCGCGGCTCCTGTTGAACCTCCAAGACGACGCCGCGATCGCGGTCGTGAAAGTGCTCGCGGCGCTCGACGACGGGCGAATCGACGAGGACCGCGCGGTCGAGGAGATCCGCACCGTCCGCGACATCGTGCTCGCCGACGTCGAGTTCGACGACGAGGACAAGGTCATGCTGATCGACGGCGTCCAGACCTCGCTCGTCCCCGTCTTCTACGCGGCCGAGGAGTACGTCGTCGGCGGCGTCGTCGAGGGCGACGTGAGCGAGTTCGTGCGCGCGGCCGCCGACGCGGAGGCCGACGACGACCTCGACGCCGCGCTCGGCTACGTCGTGCAGGCCGGAACCCGGATCATCGACGGCGAAGCCCTCGACATCGACCTCGTCGAGGACCTGGAGTACGGGCTCGTCTCCGAGTGGGTCAACGGGCTGGACTCGCTGCAGTCCGCCATCGAGGACCCGGAAGTCGTCGAAGAGGAAGAGGGCTGAGCGCGGCGGTCGGTTCGATCCCGCCTCTCTCGGATCCCGCACTTTCTGCACCCCTCGCAACCTCCGCATTTTCCGTACCCCTCGGATCCCCGTTTCGATCGCTTTCGCGGCTTCCGGCCCACCGAACGCCCGCAGTGACTGCGAAGCGGTTCGTCCGAGATGAACCGTTTTGAACTCACGTGACGTTACCCCCGTATGGCCCCCTCAGCGGCCGGAATAGCGATCGTGTTGCTCGCCGGCTGGACGGTCAGCTCGTTCGTCCCGTTCGTGCCGAGCGGCGTCCTCGCGGCGCTGACCGTCGTCGGCTACGCGTACACCACCGGCTTCGCCGAGCCGGGCCTCGGAGTTCTGCTCGCGCTCGTTCTTGTCTCGCTTCTGGCGTCCGCGGCGGAGCTGTTGGCGGGGCTGATCTCCGGGAGACTCGGCGGCGCGTCGACGCGTGCCGTGGCCGTCGGCACCCTGGCGGGTATCCTGTTGCTGTTCGTCGTGGGCCCGATCGGTCTGGTGGTCGGGGTGGGCGGGGCCGCGTTTCTCGAGAGCCTCTACGAGGACGCCGGCGAGCCGCGTGTCGCCGTCCGGCGGTCGGTGTACGCGGTGGTCGGGGTCTTCGCCGGCCCGTTCGTCCAAGCGGTCATGTTGGCCGGCGTCGCCGTCGTGTTCGCCCTCTCCGTCCTGTGAATCTGATTGGGAACCTCACCCGGCGACCGCGAACAGCAGCAGGTTGTGCGCCGCCGGGCCGAGCCCCATCGCCGCGACGAACCCCAGGAGCAGGTACCCCTCCGTCGGCCGGTCACGGACGTACTCCGCGAAGAGCCAGACGACCGCGCTCGCCACCGCGAGCTTCACCAGCAGGAACAGCCACCCCTCGCCGATCACCGGGACCGACGGGATCCAGTCGAACTCCAGCAGGATCCGCGAGAGCGGCGTGCGTTCGCCGAAGCCGAGCTGAGTCGTCCCGACCGCGGTCGAGACGCCGTCGAGCGCGTGGCCGAACACCGCGAGCGCACCGACGCCGCCGGTGATCGCGGTCTCGGGGCGGAACCGCGTCAGGCCGACCCAGGCGGCGCCCGCGATCGGGAGAGTGAGCGCGAGCGCGACCGTCGACCAGCGCGCGCCCGCCGGCGAGAGCCCGGTCGAGACCGCGACCGCGACGACCGGGGCGAGGCAGAGGGCGCCGGCGACCGCGAGGGTCTCCGCCACGCGGTCCGGGCGGGCGGCGTCGGCGGCGAGCCACGCCGCGCCCGCCAGCGATCCCACCGTGAGGTAGACGGTCGGCGAGCCGGCGAAGGGGGCGAGGACGGGCGGGAGCGCGTCGACGACGTAGAGGACGTGGGCCGCCGAGCCAAGCGCCATCCACGGGGCGAGCGCGAGCACGCGCCGGCCGGTGACTCGGGGGCGCCGCCGGCGGAGCGCGGCGACGACCCCGCCGGTCGCGAGCAGGACGGCGAGGAGGTACGGCGCGGGCGGCAGCGTCGTTCCCGCCGGGAGGAAGGGGAGGCCGCCGACCATCAGACGGACAGCACCGGCTGGCTGGCGTACAGGAGGACGTACTCGGCCGCCTTCCCGAGCACCTCGCCGGGGTCGCCGGAGACGGGCTCGCGGGGGACGACGATGAAGTCTGACTCCAGCTCCTCGGCGGTGTCGAGCACGACGCTGCCGGGGTGAACCGTCTTCACCGTCGTGGAGAAGCCGTAGGCGATGGAGTTGCTGTGGGAGACGCCCGCCGCCTCCGCGCGCCGCGCCACGGAGTCGGTGAACGCCTCGGTGTCGTCGGCCACGTCGCTCTCGTCGACCACGCCGTGGTCGATGGCGCGGACCACGTCCTCGTCGAGCACGTACAGGGCGTGGACGCTCGCGCCGTACTCGGCGGCGACGGCGATCGCGTAGTCGACCGCCTCGTGGGACTCCTCGCTGCCGTCCACCGACACGA
This sequence comes from Halorubrum saccharovorum DSM 1137, assembly GCF_000337915.1. GTDB lineage: Archaea > Halobacteriota > Halobacteria > Halobacteriales > Haloferacaceae > Halorubrum > Halorubrum saccharovorum. Next base: position 47,403 of record NZ_AOJE01000011.1, on the reverse strand, counting down.
GGACGAGGTCGATGTCGAGATCGGTCATACGCGAGTCGTCGGCGGGGGAGGGCAAAAAGCCCGCCCTCTGCGGTCGCCGCCGAGGCGGACGCGCGAGCGAGCGGACGATCGGAGCGCCCGCCCTCAGAACTCCGCGAGGTCGCGCTGTCCGGCCTCGCGTCGCTCGGCCGGCGGCACGTTGGTGGCGACGATCTCGTCGACCTCGTCGCGGTTCCCCGCGTCGCTGTTGATCGCGCGGGTCGCGCCCTCGCGATCGACGCGGAACCCCGCCTCCGCGTACGGCTCGTACATCACGCCGCTGTTGCTGAGGACGACCCACACGCCCGCCTCGTCGAGTTCGGCCGCCACGTCGAGCAGTCGGCGCTGGTCCTCGCGGTCGAACCCCTCGGCGCTGTACTCGTTGAAGCTCGCGGTCGCGCTCATCGGCTCGTAGGGGGGATCGAAGTAGACCAGGTCGCCCGGATCCGCGGCGTCGAGGACGTACGCGAAGTCGTCGTTTCGGACCGTCGAGTCCGCGAGCGCGTCGCTCGCGCGCCGGATCCGGTCGCGCTGGACCCAGTCGGGGTTCGCGTACCGGCCGACGGGGACGTTGAACCCGCCGTCGGCGTTCTCGCGGTAGAGGCCGTTGTAGCAGGTGCGGTTGAGGTACAGGAGGAGCGCGGCCTCCTCCAGCGGGTCGAACTCGCCCTCGTACGGGCGCCTGTTGAACCGCGCGCGCTGCTGGTAGTAGTAGCTCTCCACGTCGCGGCCCCGAGCGGTCTCCTCGGCGTAGGGAAGGGCGGAGTCCGGCTCGGCGTCGGGATCGGCGAACGACTCCAGCCGTTCGATCAGCGCCTCGGGGTCGTCGCGCACCCGCTCGTAGAAGTTCACCAGTCGCGGGTTCGCGTCGTTGACCGTCGCGTCCGGCGGTTCGAGGTCGAAGAACACGGCGCCGCCGCCGAGGAACGGCTCGTGGTAGCGGCCGTACGTCGCCGGGAACCGGGCGTACAGCTCGTCGAGGAGCTGCCGCTTCCCGCCGGCCCACTTCAGTATCGGCTCGGCCATGCGATGTCTGGGGTCGCCCGCCGCGGCGTAAAAACGTCTCGGGCGCGGGGCGGAGGGCTACGGACGCGGGTCGGAAGGCTACGGACGCGGGTCGCGGACAGTCGAGGGGTACGGACGCGGTCTCGTACCGATGCGGTCAGTCGTCGGCGGGCTCCCCGTCCGGATTCGGGAGGTCGGCGAGGTGCTCGGCCACCTCATCGAAGTTCGGACCGGGCTCGATCGTCTCCTCCTCGCGGTCCCACTCGATGTATCCCGCCTCCTCCAGCGCGGGGAGATGGGTTTCGCGGAGTTCGGCCGCGATCTCGTCGGCTCGCCCACGGACCTGCAAGTCCGCGACCGTCCCGACGGTTCCGTCCGCGAGCCCGGCGATGACTCGGCGGCGTTCCGGGGTCGAGACCGTCTCCGTCCGTTCGGAAGGGGTATCGTGAGTCGTTGACATTGACTGTTCGTATCTACATCACGAATCGCATCGGAATAAAAGTACGGGCCGCGAGACGTCGTGCGCGTCCCGCTATCGGACCCGCAGCCCGCGGTGGAGCGTGTACGCGGGAACGAGCAGGAACAGAAGGGGGGTCCCCGTGAGCGGGTGCGCCAGCAGGGAGCCGGCCGCGAGGATCAGGTACCCCTTGGCCGGCGGCGACCACGCGGTCCGGGTCCCCATCGCGTCGAGCTCCGCGGCGAAGGCGTACAGGAACCCGCCGGCGACCGCGAGCCACAGCGCTCCGGCAACGAGCGTCGCGGAGAGCGTGCCCGCCGCGTCGACGACTCCCGGGGGCACGCTCCGCCCGGCGGCGTACGTCGGATCGACCAGCGCGCGGGCGGCGATCGACGCCGGCAGATACAGCGCGGCGACGGCGACGGTCGTCCAGAAGGTGACGTCCTCTCGCCCGCCCGACGCCGGAGCACCAGTCATAGTCGGAGGGTGGCGATCGAGCGGGAGAGGCCTTCCGATACCCGATCGGTATCCGGTCCGGATTCCCGCTCTACCCCTTCCCCTCCGGAGGCCCTTCGGAACGCCTCTCCGAACGCTCCTCGCGGCGTCGATCCCGCGAAACACGGCCATACGTACTAGATATCTTACGGGTGTATGAAACAGTACCATGACAACAATTACACCGCATTAACGAACGTTTTAGACCGTTTGAAGGCGCGTACCGTGGTACCACTTCTCAGAACATATTTGTGATATGAAAGTTTTTACCCAGGTGGTTCGTACGCGTATCTATGCAACCGATGAAGAACGGCCCCTCGTCCGCCGGCCGCTCGCCGGGACCCAACGCCTCCCCCGACGGCAGCGTCCGTGCCTCGTTCGCGTTCCTCGCGCTCGTCGCCCTGGGCGTTCTCGTGGCCGCGTACCCGCTCGTCTCGCTCGGCGTCCTGACCGGCGTCGTCGCCCTCGCGATCCTGGCGCGCTCGCTCTCCCGCCACGTCGACCGCGAGACGGTCGGCCGCGTCAGTATCCCCGGACTGGGCACCGTCGAGTACCGATTCACCCGAAGCTGACGACGCGACGCGTCGGACCACCGCGAGTCGGTCCGGCCCGGAGGAACAGGCGTTTCCCCTCTTCTTTGCGGCGCCCGAATCAGACGGAGGCGACCCGCTCGCCCACGTCGAGCCCGTTCGCGAGCGCGGCGTGGAGCCGCCCCTCGCCGGCGACCCAGTCGCCGAGGAGGTACAGGCCCTCCCGACGGGCGGAGTCGATCGGCCCGTGAGCGACGCCCGCCTCCGGTTGCGCGTACCGCCAGCCCTGGTGGTCGGTCCACGCCGGGTCCGCCAGTCGGTCGTCGCCGACGATCTCGGCGGCGTGGTCCGCGAGCGCCGCGACGTTTTCGGCTGGGTCCGCGTCGTAGCGCTCGACCGACCACTCGTGGTTCGCCTGCACGACGAGCAGGCTCTCTCCCTCCGGAACGTGGCCGGGCTTGCACTCCTCGCGGGATATCCACCCGATCGCGTGTTCCTTGTCGGTGTTGACGAGGCCGTAGTAGGGCACGTCCAGCGAGAAGGGGTAGCGCAACACCGCGGTCCAGACGGTGCGGTACGGCACGTCGCCGACCGCGTCGACGAGCGCCTCGCGGACGGGCGAGTCCCACTCCGCGTCTCGGAGCAGCGCCGCGGTCTGCGGCGCGGGCGGGTTCAACAGGAGGGCGTCGAACGGGCCGCGCGTCGCGCCGTCGGCGTCATCGACTTCCCACCGGTCGCCGACCCGGCGGACCGTCTCGATCCGCGTCCGCCGGTGGACCGTCGCGTCGGTCCGGCCGAACAGCCGCTTCGCGATCTGGGTGAGCCCTCGTCGGTAGCTCCACTTGTGCTCGTCCGCCTCGCGGCCGGGCGAGACCTCGCCGTCGGCGTCGAAGACGTGGACCGGCTCCGCGACGTCGACGAGCCCCTCGTCGTCGAGCGTCTCCGTGATCAGCTCGACGACGCGCTCGTCGTCGGCCTTCAGGTAGTTCGCGCCGTAGTCGTACGTCAACTCTCCGTGGCGGCGGGTCGCCGCGCGGCCGCAGAGCCCGCCGGACTTCTCGAAGACCGTCACGTCCGCGTCCGGGAGCGCGCCGTCGACGGTGAACGCCGCGGCCGCCGCCCCCGCGCCCGCGCCGACGATGCCGATGTGTGTCACGGTCTCGCGAAGGGGGCGCAGTCACTTAATCGGTCGCTCGCGATCGACTCTCCCGTCGGGAGCGACGCCGCTTCGACCCGCAGCCGAGCAGGCAAGAACCACCCCGACGAGGCGTTTTATTCCCGCGTGCCGACAGCGTGCGGACACGAACCGCGGCCCGACGGGCGGACGGGCCGGCCTCCGACACTCCCATGACCCACGACACGACCGGACGCGCGACCGACGGTGACGATGACTGACGGCGGCGCTCCCCCGGAGGACGCAGGCGTCGACTACGCCGGGCGGGCCGCCGACATCCTCGGCTTCTCGCGCTGGTGGCAGATCGTCGCCGCCGCGGGGATGATGGCGGCGGTGAGCCCCTATCAGTACGTCTGGTCGTCGATCGAACAGCCGCTGGCCGAGAGTCTCGACCTCGCGCTCCCGGCGCTCGGCGCGGTGTTCTCCTTCTACGTCGTCTTCCAGTCGCTCTCGCAGTTCCCCGCCGGGAAGTGGCGCGACAGCCGCGGGCCGGGTGCGCTCACGTTCCTCGCCGCCCTGCTCGCCGGCGGCGGGTATATCGGCCTCGCGTACGCGACGACCCTCTGGCAGCTCTACCTCCTGTACTCGCTCGGCGCGATCGGCGTGGGGATCGTGTACACGGTCGCGGTCAACACCGCCGTCAAGTGGTTCCCTGACCGCACGGGGCTCACCACGGGCGTCGGGACGATGGCGTTCGCTGGCGGCAGCGCGCTCGTGGTCCCGTACGTCCGCGCGAACGCCACCGTGGCCGCCTACAGCGACGTGCTCCGGAACGTCGGGATCGGTATCCTCGTCGTGACGCTCGTCGGCGCGTACCTCCTCCGGGACCCGCCTGACGACTGGCTCGGGCTGGAGGACCGCGACGACGACGGCGACGACGAGGGGATCGCGGCCTCGCTTCGCGGGCGCGCGTACACGACCCGCGAGATGCTGTCGACGTGGCAGTTCTGGCTGCTGTACGCGATGTTCGTCGCGATGGCCGGGGCCGACCTGATCGTCATCGCCAACGTCGTCAGATTCGCCGAGCAGTTCGGCCTGGCGGCGGTCGTCGCGACCGCGGCCGCGACCCTGCTTCCCGTCGCCGCCGGCGTCTCGCGGATGATCCTCGGGGAGGCCTCCGACCGCTTCGACCGGAAGAAGGTGATGGCCGCCTCCTTCGTGCTCGCCGGGGTGTTCCGGCTCGCGCTGATCGGCGCCGGGCGGGCCGAGGCCGGGGTCGCGTTCGTCGCGCTGGTGATGGCGGCGATGTTCTTCTCCTCGCCGCTGTTCGTCTACTTCCCGTCGGTGATCGCGGACTACTACGGGTCGCGTAACTCCTCCGGCAACTACGCGGTCCTCTACACCGCGAAGGTCGGCGGGGGGATTTTCGCCGGCACCGTGACCGGCTACCTCGTCGCGACGGCCGGCTGGGTCCCGACGTTCGCGCTCGGGGGCGGCCTCGCGATCGCCGCGGGGCTGGCGGCGCTCCTCCTCCGACCGCCGAGCGGCTCCGGGCTGGAGGCGGACGCGGCGACCGCGCCCGACTAGACCGCTGCCGATTCGCCGCCCGATCGTTCTCCGTTCTCCCGCTCACCCGCGCCGCAGTTCGGGAACGGGCGTGGGCCTGAACGCGGGCGGCGGTCCTCCTTCACCACCACGGCACGTCTTGGTCGTGAGCGTTCGGGTCCTCCGACTTCAACACGAACGGCGTCACGAGTTTGAGGATGAACGCCTCGCCGCCTTCGAGACGCGAGTAGTCCAACGCCTCCAGGTCTACAACCTGCGTGTCTTTCAGCCGCGTGATGCCGTAGCCGTAGTTGCGTTCCCGCCGAACTGGAGGCCATCCAAGGCGCTCTCGTCGAGCGGGAGGACATCGTCCCGGTCGGCGTGGAGGTACGCGTTGATGTACCACTTCGTCGTCTGCTGTTGCGAATCGACAGCTACCGTTGAAATCCCGCCACAGTGGCTCTCTCCTGTAGGACGACCAGCGTTAATCCGAACGCCAGTCGGTGATATCTGTGACAGTCTCGTTTTCGAGGTCGACTGTGGCAGAGTAATACATCTCGTCGGTGGAAGGGTTGCGGATCCTGATGGCGGCCTCGCCTTTGACGTATTCGGGATGACGGTCGACGGTGACCGTACCTGTCTCGTCACTGTCTTCGACTGTGAGGGTGAACGTCTCCGCTCCCTCGGCTGTCTCATTTTCCGTCGAGGTACTATTGAGGCCGGTGAAGGTCGTGGTCTGGACAGAGTCCACGGTCAGTTTGTGGATCGGTTCAACGGTCAGTTCGTACTGTTCCACGTCCTGAAGTACCTGCTGTACGGTCGCGTTGTCATGGGCGATCGCTTTGGCGTGGCTGCGTTCGCTGTCCGTCAGTGGGTCCTCGGTCTCCGTGTTCACCTGATAGGTTCCACTTCCTTGTTGTTCGATTTCGATACTGTCGACCCGGGTCATGTTGTCGACGACGGTAACCTGCTGATCACCCTGTTCGACGGTGACGTTGTCTTCAGACACGACGAACGCTGTACCCGGCCCGGAAGGGTCGTGAGGAGTAGTGTCACCGACCGCGGTGCCGATGACAGCAAGCCCGACACCGAGAACGGCAAGGACCACCAACAGGGTGAGACGGGACTGTAGATCGGATGCCATTCGTGTTTTGGACTTAGGTGAAAGACCACATCAGTACTGCGTGAAACCGGTTGGGAAACGGTTGGAAATGCGTTTCACAGGCGTTTCATCCCGGTTTTACAGCGAAAGAGCGATACGCATTAGACGGAGTGCTCATTACCCTGTTCATATGGACGTGTCAGCCCTCCGCGGCAGGCGCCTTATCGCGGCGTCCGCGTTCGTCGCCGCGGTCCTCGTGCTTGCCATCCAACTGATCACCCCCTCACCGGTTATGGTCTCGATCGGTGACAACGGCGCGCAAACCACCCAGCTCGGCCAGTACTTCACGTACACCGACGTCGCCCTCATCACTGTCGCAGCCTCCCTCCTCGGTGCCAGCGGCACCTACCTCTTACTCCACGACCACACCACCACAGTCCCGACAACCGAGTCAGCGACACCGCATCCCATCGCAAACGACGGAGAACACCCACCGACACGACAAGCGGTCAGTGACGGACACGGCAGCGGCGCTGTCCAGCACAACACAACGGCCCCTGAGGAACGGTGGGAGGAGACGGTTGACCGGTTACACAACAACGAGGAAATAATCTACACCGTCGTGCTTGAAGCCGATGGTGAACTTCCACAGCGGGATATCGTCGAGGGAACCGAGTTGTCTAAGGCTACGGTCAGCCGAACCTTGGATACCCTCGAAAGCAAGGGCCTGGTCGAGCGGAAACGCAAAGGGATGGGTAACGTCGTCGTCCTCACATGATCTTCGGTGAACTACCGGCTGAAACGGGTTCCAAACCGGTTCCGTAATGCGTTTCCAATCAATCACTTTCAGGTCTTTCATCTAACGGTCTACGTGGAGAGCACCCCTCCTCCAGGGTTTGGGGGTTTCGGTGGTGTCTCCACGCTACCAGGTGATTGACGAACTATGCGCACGAAACTTGCCGTCCTCGCGGTCGCCGCACTGCTCGCCCTCGGTACGGGTAGTGTCGTCGCCGCAATGGACACTCCTACGGCCGACACAGCGTCGGATGATGCATTGCCAGCCAACTACACCGTTGACGTCATCAACCCCGGAGAGGTGAGCGATGAAGAGGTCGATCAGGCCATCGAGACAGCTTGGGCGAACCAGACAGTCCGGAGTTACTTCGATGAGGTAGCTGCCGTTCATTTCGAGGTATGGGCCTCCGGGTTGGACGAGAATGTGATCTACGTCAAGGTTGCTCCGATTGAGGAGCCGGACGAGACACGGGTCATCACCGACGTCAACCTCTCAACGAAGCAGGTCACCGACATCGATGAACCGGTGAAACTCAACGCCTCCAACGCCATCACGATCGACGCAACCGACTACGATCTCAACGATACGGAACACAGTCAGAACACGAACAATGAAGAAAACGCCACGAGACTCACAGCTGACCAAGCCACCCAGATAGAGCTGAACGACAGATCGATTGAACGTGGGGGAGACGGCACCTTCACCTTCGAAGTCGAAGACGACGACGAAACCACCACGACCGTCCCCTCAGAAGAGATTATCAGGATCGACCTGCCTCCAGAGAACCAGACAGTCAACGGCGAATAAGACTAACCGGCATTAAAACACGCTCCAGTCCTCTTTCTTTCCAACGCTTGTGAGATGGAGATTGTTGGTGAACTACACTTGAATGAGGAGTTCTGGGTTGGTGTTGACGATCACATTAGCACCACATCGTCTGTAAAAAGAGACAAAAAGAGTGTGAAACAGTGCCAGATTCATTCGTTCATGGTATAGAATTAAAAAGAATTGAAGTCTAGGTGATGCTGCTGAATAGAATAGCCGTGTTTTCAACTACTACTAATCATCATTCCGGTGAGCTTCGCGGCCGACGGGAAACGCACATCCGTGCGCCGCCCCTACGGTCGGGCGATGGAGGTCGCGCTGATCACGGTCGGCGACGAACTGCTCGCGGGCGACACGGTGAACACGAACGCCAACTGGCTCGCCGGGGAGCTGAGCGACCGTGGCGTCGCCGTGAAACGGGTCCTCTCCGTGCCTGACGACCGCGCCGTCATCGCGGAGCGCGTCCGGGCGTACGCCGACGCGTTCGACGCCGTGATCGTCACCGGCGGACTCGGCGGGACTCCGGACGACGTGACGATGGAGGCGGTCGCCGACGCGTTCGACCGCGAGCTGGCCCCGACCGACCTGACGCGCGAGGCGGTCGAGCGGCGGTTGGCCGAGATCCGCGAGCGCCTCCCCGACAGCGACGTCGACGTGGACGTCGAGGCCGAGGCCGCGGTCCCGACCGGGAGCCGCCCGCTCCTGAACGACCCCGGGCTCGCGCCGGGCTGCGTCGTCGAGGGCGTCTACGTCATGCCGGGGATCCCCGATGAGCTGAAGGCGATGTTCGACTCGGTCGCCGACGAGTTCGCGGGCGACCGGCGGTCGCGGTTCCTCTACACGGTCGAGCCCGAGTCGGACATCGTCCCCGCGCTGGAGGCGGCGGGCGAGCGATTCGACGTCGCGGTCGGCTGTTACCCGGACCGCGAGGCGGCGCACAACCGGCTGAAGGTGACGGCGACCGACGCGGACGCGCTCGACGAGGCGACCGCGTGGCTGCTGGCGAACGTCGATGCCAGCGAGACGCCGGTGCGGCGCGAGTGGGGCGAGGAGTGACGGTGCGGGATTTATTACTGTCGGCGACGCTACCCTACCACGACCCGTCCACGGGGCCCCAATGTCGATGTCTCACTCCGCCGGAACGAGTGGCCCGAGCGAGCGACGCGCCGCGTCGAGTCCTCGCCGATGACTGACTCCCTGCGCGGCTTCTTCGACGAGATCGACGCCCCGAGCCGGTCGCTCGTCGTCGTCAACCGGACCGAGCCGGAGCCGGTTCGGAGCCTCCTCGACTCCCTCCTCGAGGAGCAGTCGGTCGCGATCACCGAGCGCGACATCCCGGACACCGACTCGGACGTCGTCATCCTCGTCGAGGACGGCGAGGTGATCGCTCGCTCCACGCTCGACGACCTGCTCGACTCGGTCCTGCTGATCAACTCCGACCTGTTCAAGACCGGCGCGATCGACCTCGACGAGGTCGTTCTCCCGGACGTGCTCGCCCGCCTCGACGAGGTCCCCTTCCGGCTCCGGGGGTACCCCCATTCGAACAAGGAGAAGCTGCTGTTGGTCGTCGTCTCCCGCGTCATCGAGCGGATCGCGGCCGAGGCGGGCGGCGGGACGCTCCGCGCGTCCTTCCAGCGCCTCTCCCGGATCCGAGACGAACGCGGGACCCGAAAGGTGTACGAGGCCCTCGGTAACGCCGGCGTCGACGTCCACGTCTACGGGATCGGCGACGCGGACCCGTCGGCGTCGCTCCCGGTGACGGTCCACCGGGGTCGGTCGTACCCCTACCGCCGATCGTGGTTCGTCGTCTTCACGCCGCCGGAGTCGGATGTCGGCCGCCCCGCCGCGCTCGTCGCCCTCGAAGACGAGCCGAACGTGTGGGACGGCTTCTGGACGTTCCGCCCGGAACTGGTCTCTCGGATCGACCGCCACATCGCGTCCGCGCTCTGAGCGGCGTCGGCCGAACCGACGCTGTCTCACTCCTCACTCGTTCGATAGCTCCGCCCGCGCCGACCGCCACCCCTCGAAGAAGGCGCCGACGGGGTGGTAGTCGGGCTCGACGCCCGGCGGGTCCTGTGCGACCAGGTCGCCGTCGGCGTCCGGCGGCAGCCGCTTCTCGTACCAGACGCCCGCTGGCCCGCGGAACAGGTCGGTCCGGACGAGGAACCGCCGGTGCCAGTTCCGGAACCGATCGGCCTCGTCGATGTCGCCGCGGGCCGCCGCGCGCTCGGCGAGCGCGGCGGACGCGCCGATCGCCTCCGCGAGCGCCCACCCGTACCGGTCCTCGACTATCGGCGACCCGTCGGCCGCGTGAGTGTACACGAACCCGTTCTCCGACCAGCCGTGGTCGACGGCGGCGTCGAAGAGCTCGCGGGCGCGGGCGTACCAGTCGGGGCTCGCCGACGTATCGCCGCCCGCCCCGTCCTCGCCCTCTCCGCGCTCGTACCGATCGAGCAGCGCGAGCAGCTTCGCCCACTCCGCGTGGTGGCCCGGCTGGTACCCCGGCGGTCGGAACTGGTGGCGCGGCTCGTCCTCGTTGTACGCGAAGTCGTGCTCCCAGTCGGCGGTGTAATGTTCCCACAGCAGGCCGCCGGTGTCGGCGGCGAAATCGACCGCGATCGCCTCGGCGACGCGCCGCGCCCGGTCGAGGTACTCCGAATCGCCCGTCGCCTCGTAAGCGGCGAGGTACGCCTCGCAGGCGTGCATGTTCGCGTTCTGGCCGCGGTACGGCTCCCGCTCGGTCCAGTCGGCGTCGCAGTCGCTCCGGAGGAGCCCCCGGTCGGCGCGGAAGCGGTCGTCGATCAGGTCCCGGGTCGCGTCGAGGTCGGCCTCGGCGCCGTCGATCCCGGCGTCGACCGCGCGGGCGTACGCCAGCAGGGCGAACGCGTGGCCGTACGCCGACCGCGTTCGGTCAACCGGTTCGCCCTCCCCGGTGACGACGAGGCGGTACCCGCCGTCGTCGGCGCGGTGCGCCTCGCGGAGGAACCGCAGGCCGTGCTCGGCGGCGTCGAGACACCAGTCTGGGCCGTCGGCGAGCGCGCCGACCGCGAAGTTGGCGACAGACCGACAGGTCGCGACGAGGTGTCGGCGGTCCCCGGCGTACGGGTCGCCGGTGGTCGGGTGGAGCAGACGGTAGCCGCGGTCGGTCAGCGCGTCGGGGTACTGCACGCGCAGGACCGAGAGCAGCCGCGCCCGGTGCGATCGCGCCCGCGTTCGGACCGCCTCGCGTGTCGTCTCGTCCATCGGCGGCCGGTTGGGCCGCGACCGGGTAAAACCGGTGCGTTCCGAGCGCCGGTCGCGACGAGTCACCACTCGACGTAAGCGAGGTACGTAGCGCCCTCGTACTCCAGGAGCCACGTCCCGTAGAAGTCGTCTTCCCTGATCCCCTCGTGGTCTCGGATCCGCTCGACCACCGATCGGAAGGCGTCGTCGTCCTCGAAGTACGCGCCGTCGATCGACTCCTCGACGACCTCGCGCTCGGCGTCGGAGAGCCCCGAGAGCACGAACAGGTACCGGTCTCGGACCTGCTCGGCGAACGTCTCCACGTCGGGCGCCACCTCGGTCGTCTCGTACCGGTACTCGACTTCCGGCGCGGTTCGCGAGTCGACCGCGACTCGGTACCGCTCCCCCTCGTAGACGAGCACGTCGTACCGCCGCTCCGGCACGAACACCGAGTCGTTCCCGACCTCCTCGGCGCTCCCGTAGCTGACGCCGATGTCGTAGCCGTCCCCCTGGGGCGGGTCCGCCTCGGAGAGGATCGGTTCGAGGCGCTCGCGGTCCGTCTCCGGGAGGTCCTCGAACGCGATCTCGCCCAGGTCGGGCGTCGCGTCTTCCGGGTCGAAGTCGACGAGCACCTCGTACACCGTCACCTCGCTGCTCGCGATCCGGGTCTCCGAGACCTCGTAGAAGGCCCCGTCGACCCGGACGGTGTCGGTGCGGTCGAACAGCTCGTACCGCCCGCGCCGCGTGGCGGACCCGTTTTCGATCGCCGACGCGACGAGGTCGTACTCCTCCGAGCCCGGATCGGGCTCCATCGACACCTCGTCCGCGATGTCGTCCGCGGTCGCCGCGTTCAGGTCGAGGACGACGGAAGGGTGGCCGCAGCCGGCGAGGGCGACGGAGAGGAGGGCGGTTCCGCTCGCGAGGAATCGGCGGCGTCGCATGCCGTAGGTGACAGCGAGTCTGAACGAAAGCGTTGCGGTTCCGCGAGGGGCGGGGGCAGCCGGTGCGCCGGGAAGCGGCGGCCCACCTCGCCGGCGCCGCGGTCGAGCCGGCAGAGGCCGATCGGACCGCCAACCGATCCGTCAGTTAAAAACCACCGGATGGATACGGCACCATCTCCACACGGGTCGAACCCGTCTCTCGACACGATGACGGCGCAGGCATCTCCAGCGTCGAGACAGTCGTCGACGAGAGACGACGTACAGTTCGCGCCGGCCGAGGGGCAGGAGGGCGACCGCCGGATCGCGTACGCGGAGTACGGGGTCGAAACCGGCTCTCCGGTGGTGTTCCTCCACGGCACGCCGGGGTCGCGGCGGCTCGCGGAGCTGTTCGAGCCGGCGGCGCGGGACAGCGGCGTCCGGCTGCTCGCGCCCGACCGCCCCGGATACGGCCGCTCCGACCCCTGGCCCGGCCGATCGATACGAGACGGCGAACCGATCGTCCGCGCCGTGCTCGACCACGCCGGAATCGACGCCGCGCGCCTCGTCGCGTTCTCGGGCGGCGCGCCGTACGCGTTCGCGGCCGCGGCGGGGATGCCGGCTCGGGTGAATCGGGTGGACGCGGTCGCGGGCGCGACCCCGCCGGAGTACGTTCACGAGCCCCCCGCGGTACAGCGGGTGCTGAGCGGGGTCGGGTCGACGGCCCCGCCGGTCCTCGCCGCGCTGTTGCGCGCCCAGCGATGGGTCGCGGCGCGCCGCGACCCGTCGTTCGTCGTCGCCCAGTACACCACCGGCGATCCGACCGCCGCCGTCTCCGACCGCGCGGCCGAGGTCGTCCGGGGGGACTTCCTCGAAGCGCTCGCCCGGCACCGCAGCGGCGCGGTGGCCGAGTTCCGACAGACTGCGGCGGAGTGGGACGTCGATTTCGGCGACATCGACGCGCCGGTGCGGCTCTGGCACGGCGACGACGACGAGAACGTCCCGATCGCGGCGGTTCGACGCTTCGAGGCGGCGCTCCCGACCGCCCGGCTGGAGGTGCTCGACGGCGCGGACCACCTCGGGACGCTGCTGCGCTCCGTCCCCGCGACCCTCGGCGACTGAAACACGAGCGTTGAAATGTCGGCTCCCCGAAGGTCGTACGACGGCGAAATGAAACGCGTCCAGTTCTCGGCGACGTATCCGGACGGGCTCGTCCACCCGCTTCACCGGCGGGTGACCGACCCCGGTCCGGTCACCCGCGCCGAACTGTTGACGTGGAGCCCCACTGCGGACGCGACGACGCTGTTCTGGTGTGACGCGGACGCGGACGCGACGGCGTCGGTCGTGCGGGCCGTCGACTCGCTCGTCGAGACGGAACTCGTCGAGGACGGGGAGGGGACGTACGCGTTCCTCCGGCAGGACGGCTACGAGTTCGCGCCGGCGGTGCTGGACGCGATCGCGGCCGCCAGCGTGGTCTTTCTCCCGCCGGTCGCCTTTCTGGAGACCGGCGCCGTGCGGTTCGAGGCGGTCGGGGAAGCGGGGGCGCTCGGCGCGTTCCACGATGCGCTCGCCGACCTCGGCGACGTCGCCATCGAGCGGGTCCACGAGTTCGAGCGGTCGGCGTCGCCCTCGCGGCTCACCGACCGACAGCGGGCCGCGCTGGAGGCGGCGGTCGAGGCGGGGTACTACGAACTCCCCCGCGACGGGACGATCGCGGACGTGGCCGCGGCTCTCGACTGCTCGACCAGCACGGCGGGCGAACTGATTCGGAAGGCCGAGGCCGCGGTGATCCGCGAGTTCGTCGCGGGCGGCGGACGGGACGCCCATTCCCGATAGAGGCGATGGCGCGCTCGGCTCGGAACCCGAAAGCTCGCCGCTATCGCTTACGAATCCGCCCGGAGCGCACCGGCGAGGTCGTCGGCCACGTCCGCGACGGCCTCGGTCGCCCGGTCCACCTCGCTGAGCGTCATGAACCCGTGCACCTGGTCCGCGTAGTTCTCGTAGCGGGTCGGCACCCCGTCGCGGACCAGCTGCTCGGCGTACGCCCTCCCGCCGTCGCGGAGCGGGTCGAAGCCCGCGGTGACGACCGTGGCGGGAGCGACGCCCGACACGTCCCCCGCGTTCGTCGGGTCGGCGTACGGGTTGCGCTCGTGGAGCTCGTGGTCGTAGTAGCAGTCGAAGAACCACTCCAAGTCCGCCTCGTCCAGAACGATGCCGGCGTGCTCCTCCATCGACGGCTGGCCCGCCTCGACGCCGACGCCGGGGTACAACAGCGCCTGGTACGCGATCTCGGGGCCGTCGCGCTCGGCGGCCATGAGCGCGGCGACGGCGGCGAGCGCGCCGCCCGCCGAGTCGCCGGCGACGGCGACCCGCCCGGTCCCGTCGATCGCGTCGGGGTTGGCCGCCGCCCACTCCACCGCCGCGTACGCGTCCGCGACCGCCGCGGGAAAGGAGTGTTCGGGCGCGAGCCGGTAGTCGACCGAGAGGACGGCACAGCCGCTCTCCCGCGTGAGGCGGCGACAGAGCCGGTCGTGAGTGGCGACGCTCCCGAGCACGAACCCGCCGCCGTGAAAGAACACGACCGTGGGAAACGGGCCGTCGGCGTCGGGGAGGTACAGCCGCGCGTCGAGGTCTCCTGCCGGCCCCGGAATCGTCCCGTCCACGGTCTCCCCCACTGTCGGCGGATTCCGGTTCCGAATCCGCATCGCCGGCCCCGTGAGCAGTCGCGTGAGCTTCAGCCCCCACCGGCTGTGCGGTATCGGGACCCGCTCTTGGCGCTCGACCGCCGCCCTCGCCTGCGGATCGATCTCGTCGGCGTGCATGGTCGACCCTGTGGCGAAGTGAGAGTAAGCCTTGGGGACGGCGAGCGGGTGAGTACCTATTTGACGAAGCGGACGGACACGTCGACACGAAGGGACGGCGTCGGTGTCCGCCGACCGCACCCGAGTTCCACCCGGCGTCCCGCTCTCTTTCCCCTACGATGAGCAAGGAGCAATCGGCGGCCGGCCGGGAGGAAACGGGCCCGCTAGCGACGTTCCGTCAGTTCTTCGCCTTGGAACGGGACGTGCTGGTGGTGTCGCTGGCGATGTTCGCGTTCAGCCTCGGCTTCCAGATGACGAGCCGGTTCCTCCCCGAGTACATGGTGGCGCTCGGCGCGTCCGGCTTCGTCGTCGGGCTGTTCGGAACGTTCGGCAACGTCATCTCCGCGATGTACCCGTACCCGGGCGGCGCGGTCTCCGACCGGATCGGGTCGCGGTACGCGCTGACCGCCTTCGGACTCGTCTCGACCGTCGGCTTCGCCGTCTGGTTCGTCGCCCCGAGCGTCGGGGCGGTCACGGTCGCGGGCGTGACGGTCGAGCCGTGGATCTGGATCTTCGTCGGGCTAGTCCTCGCGCAGGCGTGGAAGTCGTTCGGCCTCGGCGCGACGTTCGCCGTGGTCAAGCAGGCGACGGACTCCTCTCGGCTGGCGGCCGGGTTCGCGAGCACCGAGACGTTCCGACGCACCGCGTTCCTGATCGGTCCTGTCCTCGCCGCGGTCCTCATCGGCCTCCACCCGGCGTTTACGGTGAGCTTCCGGTACGTGCTCGCGGTCGCGATCGCCTTCGGGATCGTCGGGACGCTCGCCCAACACGTCCTGTACGACGCGAGCGGCGACGCCGTCGGCGGCGGGCGGTTCGAGGGGATCGCTCGGATCCGGCGGGACCTCCGCGAGATGCCCGACCCGCTCCGCCCGCTGCTGATCGGCGATACGCTCGTCCGGTTCGCGAACGGGATGGTGTACGTGTTCTTCGTGCTCGTCGTCACGCAGGTCTTCTCGGCCGGACTGGAGACGACGGTCGCGGTCGGCGGCTTTTCGTACGCCGTGGACCTCTCGCCGCAGGCGTTCTTCGGCTACCTGCTCGGCGTCGAGATGGCCGTCGCGCTGGTGACGATGGTCCCGGCGGCGAAGCTGGCCGAGCGCGTCGGGCTCAAGCCGGTCGTCGCGCTCGGCTTCTTCGTGTACGGCGCCTTCCCCGTCGTCCTCGTCTTCGGCCCCGAGCTCCTCTCGTCGATCCTCTCGCTCCAACCGGCGCTCGTCCTCGTGTTCGCGTTCTCCGGGCTCCGGTTCGCCGGGCTCCCCTCGCACAAGGCGCTCATCGTCGGCCCCGCGGACCGGGGCGCCGGCGGTCGCGTCACCGGGACCTACTACCTGCTCCGGAACACGCTCGTGATCCCGAGCGCCGCGATCGGCGGCTACCTGTGGGACTTCGTCAGCCCCGAGGTCGCCTTTTCCGTCGCCGCCGTGATCGGGATCGCCGGAACCGGCTACTTCCTCGTCTTCGGCGAGGAGTTCGAGGCGTACGCGTGAGATTGCGAGCGTCCCGATCGATAGTGGGAGTAGGTGTTGCAGATCTGAGGTGGTGATTGAGTATTTAAATAGTGATGAGCGACGGTGACGATCGCTTATAAACCGACACTGTGCGGTGGCGCGCGCCTCCGAGTGGCCGAGAGGCCACGAGGAGCGCGTGCGAGGTCGCCGGCGCGTAGCGCCGGCTGCCAGAGGGACCTCGGGTCCCTCGTTGGAGTCAGTCGCCCGAAGCAACGCGGAGGGCGACTGACGAGGTTGGGGAGGTGTGAGGTGCGTGCTGTGCGGTTCGGGTGGGACTCAAAGGGGCAGCCGCGAGGGCGAAGCACGCCGCAGCAAGCACCGCAACGAGGGAGCGGAGCGACCGAGAGCGGAGCGCAGCAAGGCGCGCGAGCCGTCGCGACTGGGGCTTTGGAGGTCCTCACCGCAACGTCGTCAGAGACTTATAAACAGCCGATAGCAACATCACTCGATCGCTTATAAACAACTATTTCACCAATTCGCTATACCNTCACCGCAACGTCGTCAGAGACTTATAAACAGCCGATAGCAACATCACTCGATCGCTTATAAACAACTATTTCACCAATTCGCTATACCCACTCCCGGCATCAACCAGTTTTCACTGTACCGACGCATCGGACTCCGAGAAAAACGATCGAACGTGGTTCGAGCGCGCCTTACGACGACGACGGCGACATCTCGATGTTGAGGCTCTTCTGGACGATCTGGGTGAACGCCATCGAACAGAGGAAATACCAGACGATCCACATCTGGATCGGACCGACGAGACCCGCGGTCCACTCGACGGAGCCCGCGATGGGGACGACGAGCTGCCCAAGTTCGTACTGGGCCTCGCTGCCGCGGTAGCCGACCGCCCAGTACATCCACAGGAACGCCGGGATCGTGAGGAACATGATCCACACCATCGGGCGGAACTGCTCTTTGAACATCCCGAGCTGGTCGCCCATCGCGTCCATCTGCTCCTCCTGGATGGCGTCGAGCGCCTCCTGGTCGTCCCGTTCCTTCGCCTCTTTCCGACGGTCCTGGATGTCCTTCATCCGGTCCTGGTACGCGCTCATCTTCTCCATGTCCATGAGCCCCGCACGCAACAGGGTCGAGTACAGCCCCGTCGCGAGCGCGATCACCATGATAACGACGTAGAAGGGAACGACGTTGAGGAGCGGTCCCAGCACGACGTCGAAGGCGCCGGCGATCGCGTTACGGACCGGATTGACGGCGTAGCCGACGAACGCGCCGATCGTCGCGACCGCGGCGATCTTGTCCCACTTCGTCCACGTGGTCGTCTCCGGGGTGTCGACATCGCTGCCGCCGGTCAGACCGCCGTCGTCGCTCTCCAGCCCCGCTTCGATGGCGTCGCGGTCCGCCAGGGCGAAGCCGGTATCGCCGTCGACGAGGACCTCCTTCTCGATGAGTCGGCCCCACTGGCCGCTCGTGATCTCGTCGCGGACGTCGACCCACTGAACCTCTCCGTCAGTGGCGTTATCGAGGACGACCTCGACCGCGTCTCGCATCTCGCCGTCATCGCTGACCAGCGAGCGGACTCTCCGTTCGACCTTGCTCATTATCGCTCGGTTGTCGTCGGACGGTTAAGAACCTTGCAGGATCGCCGGCGATGCGGAAGTCGCTGCGATCCCGGTATCGACGACCGGGTCCCTACTCGTCGAGAACGCCGCGGATGCGCTCGAAGACCTCGTCGGGCGTCGCCTCGCCGTCGACCTCGACGAGGTCGCCCTCGTCGCGGAAGTGCTCGATGACGGGCTCGGTGTTCTCGTAGAACACGTCGAGGCGCTCGCGCGCGGTCTCCTCGGTGTCGTCGTCGCGCTGGATCAGCTCGCCGCCGCACTCGTCGCAGACGCCCGGCTCCTCGGGCGGCTGGAAGTCGACGTGGAAGTTCGCGCCGCACTCGTCGCAGACGCGACGACCGGTGAGTCGGTCGACGAGGACCTCCTCGTCGACGTCGAGGTAGATCACGGCGTCCAGGTCCGTGATCTCGGAGAGGTACTCCGCCTGTTCGAGGTTGCGCGGGTAGCCGTCGAGCACGAACCCGTCGGCGTCCGCCAGCGCGGCCTCGACGATCTCGTTGACGACCGGGTCCGGGACGAGTTCCCCGGCCTCCATGAACGAGCGGGGCGTGCCGTACTCGGTCTCCATGTCCTTGTTCGCGCGGAGCGCGTCGCCGGTCGTGACGTGCTCGACGCCGTACTCCTCGGCGAGCTTCGCGCTCTGTGTTCCCTTCCCGGCGCCGGGTGCCCCCAACAGCAGAATTCGGTGACTCATACCGGACCGGTCGCCCGCCGCCCCTAAAGACTTGAAGATTCCGGCCAACGCTACGCGCCCTCCGGGTGGCGTCGGCCGAGGCCCCTCCGACGCTACCGTTCGCCTCCGTTCTCCTCCGGGTCGGTGTCCGGGTCGGCGTCGGCGTCCGCGTCGGCGTCCGCGTCGGCGTCCGCGTCCGGGTTCAGCCGGAGCCCCATCTCCAGCTCGAAGCTCTCGGCGTCGGAGGTCTCGAACCCGATCTTCTTGTACAGCGAGACGGCCGCGCGGTTCCACCGCTCGACGGTGAGCCACACCTTCCGAATCCCCTCGGCCTGTCCGTGGCCCAACAGCCCGCGGATGAGATGGGTGCCGATGCCGGCGCGCTGGTACTCCTGGTGGACGAAGATCGCCAGCTCGTAGGCGTCGCCGTCGGGCACCAGCGTCGCGTGGCCGGCGACCTCGTCGCCGCACCACGCGATCACGTTGAGGCAGTCGTCGCCGAGGATCGCGTCCAACCACTCGCGGATCCGCGTCTCCCCGCCCGGCGGGATCCCCTGCGCGCGGTCGGCCGGATCGAAGGCGTCGTACATCTCGACGAGCGCCTCGTACCCATCCTCGGTACTCTCGTAGGGGCGGATCTCGATGGGACGTTCCTCCCGATCGGTGAACTCCGTGGGGGGGACGGGGAACTCGTCGGCCACCGCCTCGGGGTATCCACGGTCGCTCATCTGACCAGCGTGACGGACGTCTTGGCGTTCAGCAGTACGAACTCGGCGATCGACCCGATCGTGATCTTCCCCATCGGGCTCGTGTGTCCCCCGCCGAGGACGATCTCCTCGAACCCCTCCGTCTCCGCGAGCTCGACGAGCCGGCTCCCCGGATCGCCCTCGATCAGTCGGACCTCGGCGTCGATCCCCGCCTCCTCGACCGCCGACTCGGCCCGTCGCGCGATCTCCGCCGGGTCGATCGACGAGTCCGGGTTCTCGACCACCGCGACGGTGAGGTCGTCGTCCGCGACCGCCGCACGCTCGACGGTCCGGTCGAGCGCGCGGAACGAGTCGTCGCTGCCGCCGATCCCGCAAAGCACCTTCATACGTCCCCGTCCGTGCGCCGGTACAAAAATGGATCTCCGATCTCGGGAGGCTGTCGAACGCCGCCGACCGGCCGTCGTCACAGATGGGCAAGGCGGAAGCCCGCGGTGTCAGCCGTGCGACTCTGACTGACCGACAACCCTTTTGTTCGGGGGTCGGGTTACTAAACACATGAACGACCCCACCGATCCCGCGTCTGACGGGGGATCGGACCCCTCCAACGGGACCGCGGGCTCTGCGGCGGACGCGTCGGAATCGACCGACCCATCCCGACAGCGGGACGCCGACGCCATCGCGGACGAGGGTGCCGGCGGCGACGCGAGCGGAAACGCCGTGAGCGGTGCTGACGCCCCGAGCGACGGTGAGGACGCCGAGGCCGCCCCGAGCGACGGTGAGGACGCTGCGAGCTCCGATCGGAGTCAGGAACAGGTACCCCCGGAGGTCCGCAAGTACGAGCGGTTCAAGAAGATGGACGGCGCCCGCTACGAGCGCGTCAACGAGTTCCTCCGCGACCGGACGTACATCACGGCCCGCGAGTGGGCGATAGCGCGGCTCTGCGCCGACTTCCGCACCGAGACGGGCGTCGAGATGACGAAGATCGGCGAGAACCTCCCCGAGCTGGTCCCCTTCATGACCGACACGTACACGCCGCAGGCGGTCAATCAGGCGCGCTACTCCTTCGAGGAGAAGGTGACGAAGGCGGGCGCGACGTTCCTCTACGGTGCGATGTCCGGCTTCTTCACGGCCGAAGACCTCGACGAGATGATGTACGAGGTGACGGAGGTCGCGAAGTTCCTGTTGGAGGTCGAGGGCGTCGACCTCGCGGTCGCCGACGAGCTCGAAGCGGAGGACCGGATCAGCGAGGTGATGCGCGAGGTGCGCGCGTCCTCCGCCGACCTCCGGGGCGAGGAGGTCCGGTGTCCCGAGTGCGGGCACGTTCACGAACCCGCCGAGGAGTAGCGATGGAGAGATTCCCGGAGGCGCTCGACGGCATCCCGGACGCGGTCGTGATCGTCGACGGCGACGGCGTCGTCCGGGCCGGAAACGAGCGCGTCGAGGAGGTCCTCGGGTACACGCCGACGGAGGTGGAGGGGACGGACTTCGAGTCGCTGCTGTACGACCCGGGTACGGGCGGGGCCGGTGAGGAGCTCCACCGCTACGTCGTCGACCCCGAGCCCCGCTCGATGGCCGCGAGTCTGGACCTCTGCGCGCGGCGCGCCGACGGGACGGAGGCGCCCGTGACGCTCAGCCTCGGCCCGTTCGAGCGCGACGGCGAGACGTTCCTCGTCGCCACGATCGTCGACGTCAGCGAGGAGCGCGCCGACCAGGCCGAACTCCACCGCCGGACGCGGACGCTGGAGGCGCTCCACGAGGCGACCCAGCACCTGCTGAAGACGACCGACCGGGAGTTCGCCGCTGAGGCGGCGGTCGAATACGTCGAGGGGGTGCTCGGCCACCCGATCGCGGCGATCTGGCTGTACGACGAGGACCGCGACGCTCTCGTCCCAGTCGACTGGACCGAGGCGGCCGACGAGATCGTCGGCGATCACCCGACCTTCGGGCCCGACGAGCCCAGCATCTCGTGGGAGGTGTTCGAGTCCGGCGATCCGATGTACGTGGAGGACACGCAGACGGAGTCGGACCGACACAACCCGAATTCGGCGATCCGCAGCGAGCTGATCCTCCCGCTTGGTCGGTACGGGCTCATCAACATCGGGTCTACGGGCCGGGACGCGTTCGACGAGTCCGACCTCGCCGTGGCGCGCCTCTGGGCCGCCACAGTCACGATGGTGTTCGTTCGGATCGAGCGGGAGCGCCAGCTTCGGGTTCGCGAACAGGAGATCGCCCGCGAACGAGACCGGCTGGAGGAGTTCGCCAGCCTCGTCTCCCACGATCTCCGGAGCCCGCTCAACGTCGCGACGGGGAACCTCGACCTGATCCGCGAGCGCCTTCGAGAGGAGCACGAGGACCTGTCCCAGATTGACACCATCGCCCGCTCGCTCAACCGGATGGAGACGCTCGTTGAGGACATGCTGACGCTCGCTCGGCAGGGGGCCGCCATCGACGAGACCGAGTCGGTCTCGCTCGCGACGCTGGCGGAGGAGTGTTGGGAGGGCGTCGACACCGCGGCCGCCGAGCTCGTCGTCGTCGACGACTTCCGATTCCGAGCCGACAGGAGCCGGCTCCGGCAGGCCGTAGAGAACCTGTTCGGCAACGCGGTCGCGCACGCCGGCGAGTCGGTCCGCGTCGAGGTCGGCCCGCTCCCGGACGGAGACGGCTTCTACGTCGCCGACGACGGGCCCGGTATTCCGGCGGACCGCCGCGACGGGGTGTTCGACGCCGGTGTCTCGACCGACCCGGAGGGAACCGGCTTCGGACTCAAGATCGTCGCCGAGGTGGCCGACGCGCACGGATGGGCCCTCGACCTCGTCGACGCCGCGGACGGCGGCGCGCGGTTCGAGTTCCGGGGGATCGAGCCCGCAGATACCGACGCCTGAGAACAGGGGACGTGCGTCGCGGGCTCAGACACCCTCGAACGAGGGGAGGTGCCACGTCGAGACACCGTTCCTGTCGACCGCGATATCGACGTTCGGCCCGCGATCGGCGCTCGGGAGCTCGACCTCGATCCGGCCCTCTCCGGTTATCCCGTTGTCCTCCATGCGGCCGATAATGCGGTACCCGCCGCGCACGTCCGTTATCGACCGCACCTCGACGGCTGTCTCCGGATCGATCGCGACATCGAAGTCGGCGACCCTGTCCTCGGCCTCCCCGTCGCGGTCGGCGGTCGCCCGTCGCGTCACGGTCACCGCGAGCTCGCGCGCTTCCTCGGTGACGTTGAGGAGGCGGACGCCGAGCGGAGGCGAGGTGCGCTCGTCGTCGGAGGCGGTGTCGCCGTCGTCGCCTCGGTCGTCGGTCTCGATCGCCCGCCGCTCCACGCCCAGCCGCAGGGTCCGCTCCGGCGTCACCAGGTACGGGACGGGATCGCCGTACAGTTCGCCCACGGAGCGGGCGCCGTCGTCGTTCTCGTGGTACACCGACCCGGCGTGCTGCGCGGTCGCGTAGTGGTCGTCCCCGGAGGCGTGATCGAACGTCGCGACGGCGTCGATCGTCACCTCCACCGCCCCCTCCGCCGCGTGACGGTTGTGCGCGCGGATCTCCTCGTACGCGGCGACGTACTCCGCGACCGACTCCGGTCCGAGGTCGTCGGGGCGTTCCGGGAGGTCGCGCTCCGTGACCCCTCCCTCGCCCCCGCCATCGGCGAGGTCGGTGCAGCCCGCGAGCCCGGCGCACACACCGGTCGCTCCGACCCCGAGGAGGAACGCGCGTCTGTCCATGCGCGAGTCTCCGACCGGGCCGTTGAAAAGGTCAACGGAATAACAAACGCGCGCTTGTGTCGTCGGGCGCACGCGCCTCCCGGACCGCTCGTCCGAGGCCCTACACGTCGAGCACGTGATGAGCCACCGCGTCGGGATCCGCCCTCCCGTCGCCGGCGTCGGTGTCGAGGACCGCGACTCGGAAGTCGTCGTCCGCGCCGTCGACGGGGATCGGGAGCCCGCCGGGGTTCACCCGCACCGTGCCGCCGCGCTCCTCGACGCCGTGCGCGTGGGTGTGGCCGTGGAACACGTAGTCGTAGTCGCCGCAGTCGACGAGGGCGTCGACGACGACCGCGCTCGTGCCGTGAGTCACGGCGACGTCGACGGCGCCGTCGCCGAAGGAGAGCGTCCCCGCCTCGCCGAGGTACGTTCCGAAGGAGTCGACGGTCGACTCGACCGCCCACTCGCCGTCGTTGTTGCCGCGAACGGCGTAGAAGTCGAACCCGGCGTCGGAGTCGTTTCCGGCGTCGGAGTCGTTTCCGGCGTCGAACGGGGTCACCGAGAAGGGCGCGACGAAGTCGCCGCAGTGGACGACTGCGTCGACGTCCTGGCGTTCGAACAGCGCTACGGCCGCCTCGACGGCGGCGAGGTCGTCGTGGGTGTCGGAGACGATGCCGATCCGCATTGTCACCTCGCGGATCGCGCCGCGCGGTGATAAAACGTGGCCGGCGACGCTACTCGAACACGTATAAACCAATCGGCCCCCGACCGCGTTCTCACGATCCGTGGATCCTGTTTCCGGTTTATCAGTCTCACCCGTTCATGTTCGGTCGTCATGAACGACGAGAGCGATTCCGGGCGGCGCACTGTTTCCAGACGCGGCTATCTCTCGGCGGCCGCGGCGCTCGGAACGGTCGGGATCGCGGGGTGTGGCGCCCCGCGTGCGGACGCCGGAACCGGCGCGGAGAACGCGGCCGGCAGCGGAGACGTGGTCGAACAGGTCGAGGAGTGGTCCGGGAGCGACTCCACGGGCGTCGAGACGGACCACCCGTACACGTCGCCCCGAACGACGATCGACCTCGACGAGCGGGACGGGGCGATCACGATGTCCACGACCCCGTGTCGCCACCAGTTGCTCGGCGAGGACACGCGCGGCGGCCCGTGGGAGCTGCCCGAGGTCTGGGCGTGGCAGACGCCGGACACGGACCCGAGCGTTCCCGGCCCCCTGCTCCGGGTCACCGAGGGGACCGAACTGGAGATCACCTACGATAACTCGGAGCACAACCGCCCGCACACCTTCCACGTTCACGGGCTCTCGAAGAGCTGGATGGACGACGGCGTTCCGACGACGACGGGCCAGCAGGTCGCGCCGGGCGAGGAGCACACCTACGAGATCACCGCGAACCAGCCGGGTACCCACCTCTACCACTGTCACTACCAGACCCAGAACCACCTCGACATGGGGATGTACGGGATCCTCCGCGTCGATCCCGAGGGGTACGAGGCACCCGACAAGGAGGCGTTCATGACGATCAAAGACTGGGACACCCGCCTGTCGGCCTCGATGGCCGGCGGCGACGTGGAGTTCAGCCACCGCGACCGCAACCCGGACGCGTTCACGGTCGACGGGCGCTCCGCGCCGTACACCTTCCACCCCGAGGAGGCGTCGCCGCTGATCGTCGAGGAGGGCAATCGGGTGCGGATCCACTACGTCAACGCCGGCTACGAGTCGCACGCGATGCACACCCACAACCACGGCTTCACGCTGGTCGAGAAGGACGGCGGCGTCATCCCCGAGGCCGCCCGCCACCGCGAGGACGTGATCCCCATCGCGCCCGCCGAGCGCAAGACCATCGAGTTCACCGCCAGCGCCGACCCGGGCGTCTACGCGCTCCACTGCCACAAGGTGAACCACGCGATGAACGGCGACGCCTACCCCGGCGGCATGATCGGCGGGATGGTCTACGAGAGCGTGATGGGGTCCGAGCAGTTCGCCTCCGTCATGGACCTGGCCGGCTACGAGGTCTGATCCGGGCTCTCACGGGTCGTCTCCCCGTGAGCCTCGCTCGCTCGCCGCCGGCGTGACGACCGCCCCGGCCGACGCCGACTAACAGCAGAACATGAACGGGTACACCAGCGCGACCCGGTCGCCGTCTTCGATCTCGGTGTCGAACCCCTTCTCGTTCTCGTTGAAGTGACCGTTCACGAGGATCCGGGCGTACGCGATCGTCTGCTCGCCGACCGGGTTCTTCGTCCACGTCCCCGGCAGCTCCTCGGGCGTCGGTGCCCAGCCGCCGTGGGTCGCCTCCTCCTCGCTTTCCGCGATCAGCATCTCCTGGAGCTCCGGGTACTCCTCGAACAGCTCGTCGAGGAACTCCCTGAGTGTGTCCCCCTCGAACGTGTACCCGAACTCGTACTTCCCGAGCTCCGTGCGGACGTGACCGGTACACCGCACCGTGACCGTGGTCTCGGCGGTCGTCTCCGACGCGGTCTCGGCGGTCGTCTCCGACGCCCTCTCCGACTCCGACGCCGCCGGCTCGCTAGTCGTTGGCATACCCTCCCGTACGCGGTGTGCCCCGGTAAGCCACCGTACGAACATGTTCGTGCAGTCGGCTCGCGTGGCCGATCGGCGACCGTTGCGTCCGCGACGGCGGACGGTGTCAGTCACTGGGAACGGCGTCCGAACATGTTGCCGCCAAACTGATAGTCCGTGTGGCGGTAACGCGGACTTGATGGAGCTCACACGCAAGACGATCGCGAAGGTCATCGTCGCGGCGTTCCTGTTGAACCTGGTCGTGATGGGCGCCGGGGCGTGGTTCGCGTATCAGGAGGCGCCGCCGATCCCCGAGGAGGTCGTCGGTCCCGACGGCGAGACGATCGCCACCGCGGAGACCGTCCAAGAGGGGAAGGCGGCGTTCCAGCAGTACGGGCTCATGAACCACGGGTCGATACTCGGGAACGGCGCGTACTACGGCGAGGACTACACCGCCGGGGCGCTGGAGCTGAAGACCGAGCACATGCGCGAGTACTACGCGCAGGAGGAGTACGGCGCCGGCTACGGCTCGCTCGACTCCGCGGAGCGCGCGGCGGTCGACCAGACGGTCCGCGACGACCTCGACAGCGCGCACGACGGGAGCGACGTCGTCCGGTACTCCGCCGCGGAGGCGTACGCCCACGAGCGGGTGCGCGAGACGTACGTCGAGCGCTACCACGAGGGCGACCACGACCGCGGCGTCCCGGTCGGGATGATCGACTCGACCGAGGAGGCCGAGGACTTCGCCGACTTCGCGCTGTGGACCGCGTGGTTCTCCCACACCGACCGGCCGAACAGCGACAACTCCTACACGAACGAGTGGCCCTACTCGCCGGGCGCCGGCAACGACGCCACCGGCGCCGCGATGACGTGGAGCGTGATCGCGATGGTGCTGCTCGTCGGCGCCGCGGGCGCGGCGATCCTCCTCTACAAGTCGGTGAAGCTCCCCGAGCCGTCCGCCGCGGGAATCTCCGTGCCGGAGCCGGGCGACGTGAGCGTCTTCCCGAGCCAGCGCGCCGCGCTCCGGTTCATCCCCATCGCCGCCGGGCTGTTCTTGGCGCAGGTGTTGCTCGGCGGGTTGCTGGCGCACTTCTACATCGAACGGGCCGGGTTCTTCGGGATCGAGGAGGTGTTCGGGATACACATCCTCCAGATCCTCCCCTTCTCGATCGCGAAGACGTGGCACATCGACCTGGGAATCCTCTGGATCGCGTCGACGTGGCTCGGCGCCGGCCTGTTCCTCCCGCCGCTGCTCACCGGCCACGAGCCGAAGCGCCAGTCGAGGTACGTCAACGTCCTGCTCGCCGCGTTAGTGACCGTCGTCGTCGGCGGGATGGGCGGCATCTGGCTCGGTGCGAACGGCTACTTCGACGGCCAGCTGTGGTGGCTCCTCGGCAACGAGGGGCTGGAGTACCTCGAAGTCGGGAAGGTGTGGCAGGGCGGCCTGCTTGTCGGGTTCATCCTCTGGGCGATCCTCGCGATCCGCGGGCTCAAGCCGCTGCTCGACCGGGAACCCGTCTACGGGCTCGCGCACATGATCCTCTACGCGGGCGGCTCGATCACCCTGCTGTTCGTCGCCGGCTTCATGTTCACGCCGACGACGAACATGGCCGTCACGGAGTTCTGGCGGTGGTGGGTCGTCCACATGTGGGTCGAGGGCGCCTTCGAGTTCTTCATCGTCGCGATCATCGGGCTCACGCTCGTCTCGATGAACCTCCTCACGCGGCGCAGCGCGGAGAAGGCCGTCATGCTGCAGGCGCTGCTCGTGATGGGGACCGGCGTCATCGGCGTCTCGCACCACTACTGGTGGATCGGGATGCCCGACTACTGGGTGCCGATCGGGAGCGTCTTCTCGACGCTGGAGCTGCTCCCGCTGATCTTCATCCTCTACGAGGCGATCGGGCAGTACCGGGCGATGACCGAGACCGGCGGGTTCCCCTACAAGCTTCCCTTCATGTTCATCGTCGCCAGCGGGGTGTGGAACTTCGTCGGGGCCGGCGTGCTCGGCTTCTTCATCAACCTCCCGCTCATCAACTACTACGAGCACGGCACCTACCTCACCGTCGGCCACGCCCACGCCGCGATGTTCGGCGCGTTCGGGTTCCTCGCGCTTGGGATGGTGGCGTACATGCTCCAGCTGTCGATCGACCCCGAGCGCTGGGACGGCTCGTGGCTGCGGGCGTCGTTCTGGCTGTGGAACGTCGGGCTCGCGCTGATGGTGTTCGTCTCGGTGCTCCCCGTCGGCTTCCTCCAGTTGGAGGTCGCGTTCACGGAGAGCTACGCCGCGGCGCGCAGCCTCGCGTTCTACGAGCGACCGCTCGTCCAGACGCTGTTCTGGGCGCGGATGCCCGGCGACAGCCTGCTCATCCTGGGGACCGTCGTCTACTTCGCCGACCTGATCCGCAAGCGGTTCGTGCTGCGGAGTTCCGCCGAGGACCCGACGATCGACGACATGGCCGTCGCGGAGGGGATCATCGACGACGACTGAGGGCCCCCGGAAGCCCGGTCACCCGTCGAGCCGGTTCTCGCGGCTCGACCACCGCTCCGCGTCGGTCGCCAGATCGCGCACCTCCCGTCTGATCCCGGCGTAGTTGTCGACGATGTCGACCGTCGTGACGATTCCCACGGGCGTCATCCCCTCGACGACGACGAGTTTCTTCACTCCCTCAGACCGCATGCGGTCGGTCGCTGTCCGGAGGGTCTTCGTCGGTTGGACCGTCGCCAGCGGGCCGCTCATCGCCTTCCGAAGCGGGATAGCCGAGAAGGGGGCGTCGGTGACGCACGCCGCGTGGAGCACGTCGGCCTCGGTCGCGATCCCCGCGGGCGTCTCCCCGTTCGTGACGACCACGCTGCCGACGCGGTTCCGGAGCATTCGCTCGGCCGCGTCCCTCACTGACGCCTCGATGTCACAGGTGACGAGATCGGTCGACATCACCTCTTCGACGAGCATGCGGCCCGGTACTCGGGACGGCTACTTGAGGGCGAGGGTCGGTCCGCGGGCGCGCTCGCGACGCGGTCCGGTCACTCCGCGCGCCACTGCCCGCCGAGCTCGTCGCGCTCCATCGACTCCGCGCCGCCGTCGCGGAACACGCTCACCCGCCCCGTCTCCTCGCTCAGCGTCACCGTCGCCACGACCTCCGGGCGGACGGAGGTCTCGATCGCGCTCATGTGGCGCGATCCCATCCACGGCTCGTAGCTCACGTCGTCGACCAGCTCCGTCTCGCCGCTGCGAGTGCCCAGGTCACGGAAGCGCACCATCTGCGACTCGATCTCGCCGTCGACCGCGACGACGATGCCGCCGTCCTGCTCTCGGCTCACCGACTCGGCCGCCTCGACGAAGCCGTCCGCCGCGAACGCCGTCGGACAGCTCTCGCGAGGCCAGCAGTTGTCGCCCATGGGATCGGCGTAGTCGCCGTAGTCGCGGTCGGCGACGACCGCGAAGTAGAGCCCCGGCCCCTTGACGTGCGGCTCGTCCCACCCGTCGAACGCGAGGCTGACGTGTTCGACGCAGTAGGTCAGGCGGTCGACGATCTCTCGGACCCGGTCGTGAGAGCCGTACTCGATCGCGAGCCCGCTCATTCGGTCCCCTCCGGTCGGTGGTCCGTGACGCGAACGCTCATACGTTCAGAAACGGGCGGGTCGTATATAAGCGGTCCCGAGTCGGGTCGGGTCGAGTCGGGTCGGGTCGAGTCGGGTCGGGTCGAGTCGGGTCGGGTCGAGTCGGGTCGGGTCGAGTCGGGTCGGGTCGAGTCGGGTCGGGTCGAGTCGGGTCGGGTCGGGTCGGGTCGAGTCAGGTCGGGTCGAGTCGGGTCGGGTCCGGTCGCGCCGCCTCACCGCCACTGCGTGAACAGGGCGGCGTCGAACCGGTCCGCGCGGACGAGTCCGACGCCGAACGCGACCGCCACGGCGGCGGGGAGCAGGTTCCCGTACCAGAGGTTGATCCCGCCCCAGAGGATCACGAAGCTCACCATGTCGTCGAGCATGAACTCGCAGTCGCGCAGGCGGTCGTTGAGCGCCCCGATCTCGAAGGCGCGGTCGAGCGCGGCCACCGCGACCGTCGCCGACAACACCCATCCGGCGTAGTTCGAGAGGGGGACGCCGAAGAAGGCGCCGCCGCCGAAGCTCCAGAAGCCGAGCGCGACCGCGCCGGGGTCGAGCACCACGTCCATCGCGACCACCGCGGCGATCACGCTCGCGAGCCGGACCCAACCGTTCGACGCTCGCGGACCGAGGAGGAGGAGACACAGCAGGTAGGCGTTCACCACGAGCGGGATGAAGAAGACCGGGAGCGCCAGCGGCACTCCGCCCAGCATCGGCCCGAGGCTCACGGTGTACTCGAAGGAGCCGTAGGGCCAGCCCGTGGCGACGCCGAACAGCTCGATCGCGTAGGTGTACGCGATCAGGACGCCGACCCACCCGACCGCGCGGCGGTCGAGCGCGGGCAACGCCCCGACCACGAGCGGGGAGCGCATCACCAGCACGCCGAACAGCACGAACCACGGGTTGAAGGCGAGCGGCTCGGGCACCCACCCCTCCGCGCTGCCGACGAGCGCGACGGCGCCGACGAGGGGGAACAGCACGGCGATGGTGAACCGGTTCTCGCGGACGACCCGGTCGAGCAGGCGCTCCGCCTCGCGGCGCGTGTCGGGGAGGCGGGCGCGGAGCGCCCCGAGCCGTCCCGACACCGAGGCGGAGGGTGGGGAGTCGCTCACGCGAGCGCCTCCGTGATCGGGTAGACGCGCCAGATCCCCCCCATCGCCAGCAGGGCGCCGACGGCGGTGTTCAGCGCCGGGAACCACCAGTACGCGCGGTCGACCGCGATCGACGACCGGGCGACCCACGCGACGAAGACGGGGTAGACGGAGAGCAGCGCGCCGAGCCGGAGGTCGACCGCGGCGAACGCGACCGCGGCGGCGATCCAGCAGGCGGCGCAGTAGGCGTACGTCCGGTCCTCGCCGAGTACCGTCGCCGTCGTCCGGATCCCCGCGGCGCGGTCGGGCTCGATGTCGGGGATCGCGGAGAAGGTGTGCATCCCCATCGCCCAGAGCCACGCGCCCGCCAGCGCCACGAGCGGCGGGTGCGTCCCCGCGACGGCGGCGTACGCGGCCGCGCCCGGTAGGACGTACAGCCCGTTCGAGGCGGAGTCGAGGAGCGGCGTCGTCTTGAACCGCACCGGCGGGGCGCTGTACGCGGCGCCGAGCAGCAGGAAGCCGGCGAGGTACGGCCACGCGACCCGCGGCGTGGCCGCGAACGCGGCGAGCCCGAGCGCCCCGGAGGCGACCACCGCGATCGAGACGAGTCGGTCGCCGCGCCAGCGCGCCTCGCGGCTCTCCTTCTTCGGGTTCAGCTCGTCGATGTCGGCGTCGAAGGCGTCGTTGACGCCGTAGAGGAACACGTTCGCGGGCACGAGGAAGTACGCCGCGAGCCCCACCGTCACCGGCGTGAACAGCCCTCCCACGTCGGTGACCCCGTAGGTGACGCCGACGGCGACGGGGCCGGCGAGGTATAACCAGAACCGCGGCCGCGACAGCACCAACAGGTACCGGAGGAGGTCCGGGATCGATCGCCGATCGGAATCTGTGGGTCGGTCGGTGTCGCTCACGGCTCCGATCACGCCGTCTTCGACAGCTCCTCGGCGGTCAGCTGTCCGCTGATGAGACACATCGGGACGCCGATACCGGGGGTCGTCGTCGACCCCGTGAAGTAGAGCCCGTCGACCGCGTTAGAGCGGTGCGGCGGCCGGAGCAGCGAGGTCTGGCGCAGCGTGTGCGCCAGCCCGAGCGCGCTTCCCCGATAGCTGTTGTACCGGTCTGCGAAGTCGTCGACGCAGAACGTCTCCTCGAAGACGATCCGGTCGCGCAGCTCCGTGCCGGTGTTCTCGGCGATGTCGTCCAACACGAGCTCGCGGTACTCCTCGCGCAGCTCGGGGGTGTCCTCCAGCCCGGCCGCGATGGGGACTAAGGCGAACAGGTTGCTGTGCCCCTCGGGCGCGACCGTGTCGTCGGTCTCGGAGGGGACACAGAGGTAGTACGCGGGGTCGTCGGGCCACGACGGGTCGTCGAATATCTGCTCGAAGTGGTCGTCCCACCCCGTCGGCAACACCAGCGTGTGGTGTTCGAGGTTCGGCACGTCGCCCTCGACGCCGAGGTACAGCAGGAACGCCGAGGGCGCGTACGTCCGCGACTCCCAGTACTCCTCGCTGTACTGGCGCTTGTGTTTCGGGAGCAGCTCCTGTTCGGTGTGGGCGTAGTCGGCGTCGGAGACGACCAGATCCGAGAGGTAGCGCTCGCCGTCGGCGGTATCGACCGCGAACCCTCCCCGCCGCCCTTCGATGGCGGTCACCTCGGCGTCGGTGACGTACTCCACGCCGAGGTCGTCGCCGAGCTCGACGATCCCGTCGACGACGGCGCCGATCCCGCCCTCGGGGTAGTAGACGCCCATGTTGTAGTCGACGTGGCTCATCAGGTTGTACAGCGCCGGGGTGTTGTACGGCGAGCCGCCCAGGAAGACGAGCGTGTACTGCATCAGCTGCTGGAGCTTCGGGTGGTCGAAGTAGCTCTCGACGTGCCCCTGCATCTTGCCTAAAAGCGAGAGCCCCCAGGAGTAGCGGAGCACGTCTTTGTCGACGTAGTCGCGGAGCCGCGGGCGGTCCTCGTAGACGAAGTGCTCCATCCCGATCTCGTAGGTGCGCTCGGACTCCTCCAGGTAGGCCTCGAACGCCTCGCCCGCGCCGGGCTCGTACTCCTCGAAGAGGGCCTTGTTCGCCTCGCGGTCGGGGAGCACGTCGACCCTGTCGCCGTCCTTCCAGAACACCCGGTAGTGCGGGTCGAGCCGCTCTAACTCGTAGAAATCCGACGGCTCGCGTCCGAAGTGGCCGAAGAACCGCTCGAACACGTCCGGCATGAGGTACCACGACGGCCCCATGTCGAACCGGAAGCCGTCGGCCTCCAACCGGCTCGCGCGCCCGCCGAGCTGCTCGTTCTTCTCCAAGAGGGTCACGTCCGCGCCGGCGTCCGCGAGGTAACACGCGGTCGAGAGGCCGCCGAATCCGCCGCCGATCACGACGACGGACTCGCCGGCCACGGCGTCGATGTCCGGGGCCACGTCCATGTCCGATCGTACGGCGG
Source organism: Halorubrum saccharovorum DSM 1137 (assembly GCF_000337915.1). Classification (GTDB taxonomy): domain Archaea; phylum Halobacteriota; class Halobacteria; order Halobacteriales; family Haloferacaceae; genus Halorubrum; species Halorubrum saccharovorum. The sequence continues at coordinate 14,687 of NZ_AOJE01000011.1, read as the reverse complement.
CAGCGGTATAAATACCGGCCAGGCGGTCGGACGGAGCTGGCGTCGGGAAGGGCCCCGGACGCGCTCCGAGTGGGTACGCCTAAGTCGGCGACGGCCCTACCGAGTTGCACATGGATCCCACGGTCGCGATCACCGGCGCAACGAGCGGGATCGGGCGGGCGGTCGCCGAGGCGTTCGTCGACGAGGGGGCGTTCGTCGCCGTCTCCGGACGCGACGGCGACGCGGTCGACCGGACGGTCGCGGCGCTGAACGAGGGCGAGGGAGCAGACGGAGACGGAGACGGTGGCGAGACCGCCGGCACCGCGTGGGGCGCTCGCGCCGACGTGCGCGACGAGTTCGACTTGGAGCGGTTCTTCGAGGGCGTCGCCCGCGAGGCCGGGCCGATCGACGCGGTGTTCGCGAACGCGGCCGTCTTCCACGGCGGGCCGGGCGAGAGCCCGATCGACGAGGCGAGCTACGCCGGCTACGACGACACGATGCGGACCAACGCTCGCGGCGTCTTCGCGACCATTTCGGAGGCGGTCCCGCACCTCGCCGAGGACGCGCGTCTCGTCGTCCCCTCCGGCGCCGTCGCCAACGAATCCCGACCGGGGATGGGGGCGTACGCCGCCTCGAAAGCGGCCGCCGAGGGGATCGCGCGGGGGTTCGCGGCCGACCTCGACGCGACTGTCGGCGTCGTCGACCCCGGGCTCGTCGCGACCGACCTCACCGGGAAGGAGCGCGCCCGCGACCCCGAGAGCGTCGCGCCGCTGTTCGTCTGGGCCGCCACCGAGGCGCCCGCCGAGGACCTGAACGGCGAGCGGCTCGGCCTGCGCGAGTGGAAGGCGGCGACGCGGTGAGCGCCCCGAAACCGACCGGCCCTGCCCGGATCAGACCTTCTCGATCCGCGACGCGACGTCGAGCGCGGGCCGCTCCGACGCCAGCGCGGCCACCGCGTCCATGAACGCCGTCCGGTAGCTCGCCGGCCCCGCGGGGTCGCGCTCGGCGGCGCGCTCGCCGGCGAGTCCGTACGCGGCGCACCCGGCGAGCGCGGCCTCGGTCGTCGACGCCGGCGGTCCGTCGCCCTCCCCGACCACGGCCGCGAACGTCCCGAGCGTGCTCGCGAGCATGCAGCCGGAGCCGACGAACGAGCCCATGCGCTCGTGGCCGACCGCCAGCTCGTACGCTCGCTCGCCGTCGGCGACGATATCTGTCGCTCCGGACGCGACGACGACCGCCCCCGTCTCCGCGGCGAGCGCCCGCGCCGCGTCCGCCACGCCGGCGTCGCTCTCGCCCACCGACTCGACCCCGCGAACCGTCGCCTCCTCGCCGGCGAGCCCGCGGACCTCCCCGGCGTTCCCCTTGATCACGTCGAACGCCACCGCGTCCAGCAGCCTGCCGACCGACTCGACGCGGTGTGGCGTCGCGCCGTAGCCGACCGGGTCGAGCACGACCGGGACGCCCGCCTCGTTGGCGCGCCGCCCCGCGTCGACCATGGCGTCCACGTCGGTCGTCGACGCCGTCCCGGTGTTGATAACCACCGCGTCCGCGCCGGCTGCCATGTCGCCCGACTCCGCCGGGGCGTCGGCCATCACCGGGAGGCCGCCCCAGTGGAGCGTGACGTTCGCGGTCTCGCTCGTCGTCACGTCGTTGGTGAGGTGGTGCACGAGCGGCGAGGCCGCCTCGACCGCCGACAGCAGCTCGCCGACCGACAGGTCCTCGATCGGGCCGCCGTATTCGTCCTCGCTCGGCTCACCGCTCATCGTCGACCACCTCCCGGATCTCCGCGGTCGCGGCACGCGGGTCGTCCGCGGCTGTGATCGCCGAGACGACCGCTACGCCGGCCGCGCCCGCCGCCGCGACCGCCCCGGCGTTGCGGGCGTCGATCCCCCCGATCCCGACCACGGGGAGGTCGACGGCGCCGGCGATATCGGCGACGCGATCGGGGCCGAGCCCGTTCGTCTCCGCCGGCACGTCCTTGGTGTCGGTCGCGTACACCGCGCCGACGCCGAGGTAGTCCGCCCCCGCGTCGGCGGCAGCCCGGGCCTCGGGGACCGTCGACGCCGACACCCCGACGATCGCCTCGTCGCCCAGGCGCTCGCGGGCGACCGCGGCCGGCAGGTCCGACTGCCCGAGGTGGACCCCGTCGGCGCCGACCGCGGCCGCCAGGTCGACCCGGTCGTTGACGATCAGCGGGACGCCGGCGTCGGCGGTGAGTTCGCGGAGCCTCCGTCCGAGTTCATACCGCTCGCGCGCCGGTCTGCCCTTCTCGCGGAGCTGGACGACATCGACGCCGCCGTCGAGAGCCGATTCGACGATCGCCGCCGTCTCCCGGCCCGCCGACCGGCTCTCCTGTGTCACGAGGTACGCCCGCCACTCGTTGGGATTCATTAGTGGTACCTTCGAGTGGTCAGTGAAAAGTGATTCCGTCCGCGTCGGCGAGCGCGCGTCAGCGAGCGCCCGCGTCGTCGTCGGCCCCTACTCGCCGTCGGCGATCGATTCGATGACCTCGACGCTGCCGGTGAGCTGCCGGTGGACGTACGGCATGTCGATACCGGCGTCGTCGAACGCCTCCTTCACATCGGTGACGTACTCGGAGCGCACGCGGACGAAGTCCCCGCGGTCGGGCTCGTCGATCCACCAGCGCGACTGCAGCCCAACGGCGGAGTCGCCCAGCTCGACCACCCGCACCGAGGGCGCGGGGTCGTCGAGGATCTCCGCGTGGGCCTCGGCCTTCTCGACGATGATGTCGGTGGCCTCGGCGATGTCGTCCTCGTAGCCGATCCCGAAGACGAACTTCTGGCGGAGCGTCTCGTAGGCGACCGGGTTCGTGACCGCGTTGTTCGCCAGATCGCCGTTCGGCACCGTGACCCGCTCGTTGTCGAAGGTGCGGACGCGGGAGACACGGAGGTCGATGTCCTCGACTCGTCCCGCGTTCCCGTCCCACTCGATCCAGTCGCCGACCTCGAACGGCTTGTCCTTCAAGATGAAGATCCCGGCGACGAAGTTGCCGAGGAGGTCCTGTGCGGCGAAGCCGACCGCGAGCGCGACGGCGCCGCCGAAGACGGCGAACGCCGAGAGGAAGGCGCCGTAGCCCGCGATCGTGAACCCGATCGCGACCGCGGCGACCCAGACGACCGCGTTCGCCACGCTCGACGCGAGGCTTCGGACGGCCTCCTCCAGTCCTCGCGACTCGATCGCTCGCTCCACGCCGGGCACGAAGACGGCCTTCCCCACTAGTAGGGTGGCGACGAACCCGACGACGAACAGGAACACGGTGAGCAGGAATCCGGCGGCCGTCGCCGCGATCCCGCTCAGTCCGAACTGTAGTGGTAGCATCATCATCCCATTCGGAGGGGTATTTAAAGAAGCTACTGGCAGCGCAGTTGTTTATCGGGGGTCGGCCGTCGCGATCGGACCGGGGTCGGTCGTCGCGATCCCTCGCTCCGCTCCCCTCACCTCAGTCGCCCCGCGCCGGGCGAGGGTCGAGCGGCCCGTCCCCGCGCGCGACGCCCCGGAGCCGCCGCCCGTGCGGGTCGTCCGCGCGCATTCGGTTGCGGACCGCCAGCGGGACCCACGCGTCGCGGTCCGCCGGAGGCCCGGCCGCCTCCGTCCCCGAGGGCCTGAGACCGTCGGGGAGGTACCGCGCGTAGGTCGGGAGTCGCTCCCGCAGCGGCATCCCCCCCGCGTCGGCGACCGCCCGGAGCCCGTCGAGGTCTGGCCACGCGTAGGCCGGGTTGACGTAGTCGTCGGTGACGGGGGAGACGCCGCCGAGATCGTCGATCCCGCAGTCGACGAGGTCGGCCGCGGGCGAGAGGTTCGGCGGCACCTGCACAGACACCTCCGGCGGGAGCGCGGCCCGCGCCATCGCGACCACGCGGCGCATCGTTTCCAAGCCCGGCTTCGCGAAGTCCGAGCGCTCGTTCGGCACGACGTTCTGGACGATCACCTCCTGGACGTGACCGTGCCGCTCGTGGAGCTCGCGGATCGCGAGCAGGCTCTCCGCGCGGTCGCGCCAGCCCTCGCCGATGCCGACGAGGATGCCGGTCGTGAAGGGGACGCCCTGCCGCCCCGCCGCGCGGATCGTGTTGAGCCGCTGGCCGGGGGTCTTCCGGCGGCCGCCGCCGTGTGCGTCGACGTCGGCGGTCGTCTCAAGCATGACGCCCATCGAGGCGTTCACCTCGCGGAGGTCCGCGAACGCCGCCTCGGTGAGATCGCCGGGGTTCGAGTGGGGTAAGAGCCCCTCCTCTAAGGCGATCTCGCAGGCGCGGTAGAGGTACTCCAGGATCGAGTCGTACCCCCACTCGTCGAGCGTCTCGTGGATCTCGGTGTACCGGTCGTCGGGCTCGTCGCCGAAGGTGAACAGCGCCTCCGTGCAGCCGGCGTCGGCGCCGACGCGACAGCGCCGCCTGACCTCCTCTGGCGACAGCAGCGACGCCTCGCCCGGCACGTCGTAGTAGGTGCAGTAGGTACAGGTGTACCGGCACGCGGTCGTCAGCGGGACGAAGACGTTCCGGGCGAAGGTGAGCCGGTCGGCAGGCTGGACGTCGGCGGGCGTGACCGAGAGCAGCCGCTCGACGCGCTTCGCGTCGGGCTTGATCTCGATCCCGTACTCCTCGGCGGCCGCGAACACGGTCGCCTCTCGCCGCCCGGACTCAAAAAGGATCGCGGTCCCGGATCCGAGCGCGCTCACTGGGGGTCGCCGTCGGCCCGGTGCGAACCGATCTCACTCCCGCCCGATCCCGACCCGCCCGTCGGTCGCGTCGAGCGCGAAACCGGCGTCCCGGAGCCACCGCGCCGCTCTCCCGCCGTCGGCTTCGTCGTCGGCTTCCGCGTGGATCAGGAGCTCCGCGAGATCCGCCGGCTCGTCGGCGTCGGTCGCGAGTCGGTGGGAGTCGACGACCGCGACGCTCGCGTCGATCTCGTCGGCGATCCGGTGGTGATCGAGGTAGGAGGCGCCGTGGTAGTCGACCCGGAACTCGGGGCGGGAGACGACGAGCGCGTTCGTCCCGCCGCCGCGGCCGGGCGCGATCGCCACGTCGGCCTCGCGGCCGGCCGCGAACAGCTCTCGCAACGACTCCGGGGTCGCGAGCGCGAGGTCGGCCATGACGACCGCGACGGGCTCCTCATCTCCCTCCGCCTTCCCGCCGCTCCCGAGCCGTGCGTCCAGAACGGCGTTGACCGCGTCGGTCAGGGGCCGATCGTCGACCGTCACCGGACAGGGGAGGTCGGCGTCGACCGCGCCGGTCGCCAGCACCCGCGGCTCGCCGCCGGCCCCGCTGATCGCGTCGAGCACGTCCCGGAGCATCGCGTGCGCGAACGCGGCCCGCTCGTCGGGCGTGAGGACGCCGGAGAGTCGCGACTTGGGGCGGTCGGTCGAAAACGGGACGAAGACCTCCATTGCGGGCGACGGCGGCCCTTAGAACAGCGATTCCAGCTCGTCGCTGTCGTCGCTCACGAGGTCGTCGAGGTTCTCGTCGCTCTCCTCGCGGATCTCGTCTAAGTTGTCCTGCGCCTCGATGGCGACCTGCTGGAGCTCCTTGATCCGCGGGACGTTCGTGACGCCCGCGAGCAGGATGACGGTCGCGACGAAGCCGGCGCCGCGGTACGGGTAGTCGCCGCCCCGGACCTCCATCGAGCCGGTCTGCTCTTCGAGCCACTTCCGGCCGCGCTCGATACCCTTCCGGTTGAGGTACTCCGGCGGCCCCGCGAGCACGAGCAGCGCGCGCTCCGCGCCCTCGATCTCACAGGGGAGGGTGAGCCGGCCCAGCGCCGCCTTGCGGACGAGGCTGGTGATCCGGTTCGTGGTGTGCGCGCTGTCGAGCTCGTCGTCGCCGTCGTCGTTGCGGAGCCGCGAGAGCAGTCCGCCCGAGGTGCGCTCCTCGACTTCCTCCTCGGCGTAACCGACCGTGGAGACGCCGCCGCCCGAGAGCGTGTTGATGATCTCCGAGGAGTCGACGACGCTCTCTGCGACCTCCTGGCCCTGCTGGACCTCGCCGGCGCCGAAGAGGATTCCGAACCGCCGGACGATCTCCTCGTTGATCTCCTCGTAGCCGCCCTGGACGGACTCGCCCGTCTTCCGCCAGGCGTCGTTGTCGAACACCATCAGGTTGTCCACCTCGCGGACGAACGTCTGGAACGAGCGGGCCGCGTTCAGGGTGTAAATACCTCCCTCGTCGCTGCCCGGCAGGATGCCGAGCCCGTAGACGGGCTCGGTGTAGATCCGCTTGAGGTGCTTCGCGAGCACCGGCGCGCCGCCGGAGCCCGTACCGCCGCCGAGCCCGGAGACGACAAGGAACGCGTCGACCTCGTGGACCGGGATCGAGTCGATGGCTCCCTGCACCTCGTCGATATCCTCCTCGGCGATCTCCGCGCCGAGCTCGTTGTCCGCGCCGACGCCGTGCCCCTTCACCCGGGACTGCCCGATGAGCACGCGCTGGTCCTCGGCGATGTGTTCGAGTCCCATGAGATCGGCCTTGGCCGTGTTGACGGCCGCGGCCGCGCGGACGATCTCCGATCCCGTCCGCTTGTCGTACTCCAGGAATTTGTCGACGACTTTCCCCCCCGCCTGTCCGAATCCGATCATTGCAAGTTTCATCGTGTGCTCCCTCCGCGTTTGAAATGAACAGAACGTGATCGCATATTTAAGCCTTCGGTTGGCGTTATTACCCGTGATATTCGACTCGCTGACAGGAGGGGGTGGTCGGCGCTCGGATCGGGGGCAGTGCGGCGGCGCAGTCCCGCCGAGCGCGTCGCATTCGCCTCCATCACGCCACCCCCAGGTGCTCTCCGAGGGTGGTCAGCTCCGCGGGGTCGACGCCGAACGCGGCCACGTCGTTGTCGGCGGTCGTGTTGTCGAACTTCAACGATCGATACTGGTCGGGACCCATCGGGAATCCGGGGACGGCGCCGAGGACGCTGAGCCCGATCCGAGCGAGCGGCATCGGCAGGGGGAGGATCGTGACCCCCTTCTCCTCGGCCTCGTACACGAGGTCGGTCACCTCGCGCAGGGTCAGCGTCTCCGGCCCGCCGACCTCGTACGTCTCGCCGACGTGCTCGTCGCCCTCCAGCGCCGCGACCAGCATCGGGACGAGGTCCTCGACGTGGATCGGCTGGAAGCGGGTCTTCCCGCCGCCGGGAAGCGGGTACAGGGGGATGCCGGGCGCGAACATCCCCTTCAGCCGCTTGGTGAAGGAGACGAACTCGCCCCCCTCGCCGAAGACGACGGACGGTCGGAAGATCGTCCAGTCGAGGCCGCTCTCGCGGACGATCTCCTCGGCGGCCCCCTTCGCGCGGATGTAGGCGGTGTCGCCGTCGGGGTCGGCTCCGAGCGCGCTGAGTTGGACGAACCGCTCGGCGCCGCCGTCTTCGGCCGCCCGCACGAGGTTCTCGGTGCCGCCGCGGTGGATCCGGTCGTGCATGACGTTCCCGCCCTTCGGCTCGAACAGCGGCGAGAGCGCGACCAGATTCACCACCGCGTCCTGTCCCTCGACCGCCCCGGCGATCGAGTCGTAGTCGGTGACATCGCCGGTCGCGGACGCGACCCCTTCGGGAGTGTCGCCCGGCGATCGCGAGAGGGCCGTCACCTCGTGGCCCCCGTCCGCGAGTGCGCCGCAGAGGTACGACCCGATGAACCCGGTTCCGCCGGCTACCAACACTTTCATGCACAGTACGTCGGGCGGAACGCCCGTAAACCTACCGCGGCGTCAGACGCGGCGGTGACGGGAACGCGGAGCGTGCGAAACGGGGGATACCGGAGGGGAGCGGGGAGAGCTCCGGCCGACGCGGCGAATCAGTCCCCGTCGCCCGGGTCGGGGACCGTCAACACCGGCACCGGAGACGTGCGGACGATGCGCTCGGCGACGCTCCCGAGCAGGTACCGCTCGATCCCGGTGCGCCCCTGCGTCCCCATGACCACGAGATCGATCGCGTTTCCGTCGACGTACGCCTGGATCCCGCGCGCCGCGGACGACCCGACCTCGACCGTCTCCACGGTATCGACGCCGGCCTCCTCGGCGGTCGCCGCCGCCTCCGCGACCGTCTCTTCGGCCCCCTCGACCAGCGTATCCACGCCCGCGTACCCCTCGTGACCGATCACCCCGACGTCGACGACGGAGAGGACGTGGACGGTCGCGCCCGCGCGGTCGGCGAACGTCAGCGCGCGATCGAGGGCGTCGCCGGCGCGCTCGCTCCCGTCCGTCGGCACGAGGACGTTCCGGTAGGGGTACCGCACCGTCTCGCCGTCGGGCCGAATACTGAGAACCGGCACGGTCGACTCCCGGACGACGCGCTCGGTGGTGCTCCCGAGGAGCAGGCGGTCGAAGCCCGTCCGGCCGCGGGTCGGCATGGCGACGAGATCCATCCCGTACTCCCCGGCGTACGTGCCGATCGTCTCGGCGACGCCGCCCTGGAGCACCTCGGTCACCGTCTCGACGCCCCGGTCGGCGGCGCGGTCCGCGGCCGCCTCGACGACCTCCTCGCCCTCGCGTTCGAGCACGTCGACGACCTCGCCGCCGATTCGCGTGACGCTGTCGTGGGTCGTGTCGGCGACGTTGAGGACGTGGACCGTCGCGTCGTGGTCGTCCGCCAGATCGAGGACGTGGTCGAACGCGGCGCTCGCCCCGTCGCTGCCGTCGGTCGGGAACAGGATGCGGTCGAACATACGCGTACGCTCACAGCGTGTGGTGAAAAGGTTCGCGACGGTCCCCTCCCTCCCCCGAAGGCACCGATCAGGAGGCGATCGGTCGGCGCGACCGACCGCGGTCAGGCGCCGCCCGGCCCGCCGGAGCCGTCATCCGCCTCGTCGCCGGCCCCGTCGGCCTCCTCGATCCGGACCGTCGAGATGCGGGCGCCGTCGACGGCCGTGACTTCGAAGCCGTAGTCGCCGGCCGCGACCGTGTCGCCGGCCTCCGGAGTGCGACCGAGGCGGTCGAGCACGAGCCCGCCGAGCGTCTCGAACCCGTCGCCGGCGAAGTCGGTTCCGAGCGCGTCGTTGACGACGGACAGCGAGACCGATCCGTCGGCCTCGTAGGCCCCCGCTCCGGTCTTTCGGACCGCGTACTCGCCGCGGTCGGCGTCGAACTCGTCGCGGAGGTCGCCGACGAGCGCCTCGACAGCGTCCTCGACCGTGGCGATCCCCTCGAAGGCGCCCCACTCGTCGACGACCGCGGCCATCTGGCGGCGCTCGTCGCGGAACTGCACGAGGAGATCGCTGAGCGACGTGGTCTCCGGGACGATCACGAGATCGCGCGCGAGGTCGGCGGCGGTGACCGACTCGCCGCCCGCTTCCCCCGCGCGCAGCACGTCCTTCACGTCGACGAAGCCGACCACGCGGTCCGCGTCGTCGGCCGCCACCACCGGATACCGAGTGTGGCCCGCGTCCAGCACGGTCGCGCGGATCGCGGCGAGGTCGGCGTCGGCCGGGATGCTGGTCACGTCCGGCCGGGGGACCATCGCTTCCCGGACCACGGTGTCGTCGAGTTCGAAGACGGCGTCGATCATCTCGACCTCGACGTCGGCGACGTGACCGGCCTCGCCGGAGCGCGCGAGCACGCGGCGGATCTCCCGCTCCTCCATCGTCTCGTCCGTCTCCGAGGCGGGCGGGACGCCGATCATGCGCGTGAAGGCGTTCGCCGCCCCGTTGAACACGACGATGCCGGGCGAGAACAGGTAGTAGGAGAGCTTCATCGGGGGGGCCAGGAGCATCGCGACGCGCTCCGCCTGCGCGATCGCGATCGTCTTCGGCGCCAGCTCCCCGAACACGACGTGGAGGAACGTGATGACGCTGAACCCGATCGCGAACGCGACGAGGTGGACGAGGTTCGCGGGTAAAAGCGGTCCGAGAACCGGCTCGATCAGCGCGGCGACCGCGGGCTCGCCGATCCACCCGAGCCCGAGCGAGGCGATCGTGATCCCGAGCTGCGTCGCCGCGAGGTAGTCGTCGAGGCTCTCCATCACGTCCTGGAGCGCGCCGGAGCCGGGGCGACCCTCCTCAACCAGCTGCTCGACCGAGGTTGAGCGGACGCGGACGAACGCGAACTCGGACGCGACGAAGAAGCCGTTCAACACCACCAACACGAGCGCCGCGACCACCCGGCTGACGGAGATCGCGACGTCTACCATCGACGCCTCCGCGGTGCGCGGGCGTGGCGGGTGTGATTGGTGCGACGCGCGTGAGGAGTGTCGGCGACCATGCCGTCGGTTCCACGCGAAGGCACTAAAAAGGGGGTTCGTCGGAACCCGCGCCGTTTATTCCTCACCGCGCCGGAGCGCGACCATGCTGATCACGCTGGAGGGGCTCGACGGCAGCGGGAAGACCACCGTCTGGGAGGCGCTCCACGACGTTTACCCCGACGCGACGTTCACCCGCGAGCCCACCGACAGCTGGTACGGCGAGGCGGTCGACCGGTCGATCGCGGCCGACGACGCCGACCCGCTCGCGGAGCTGTTCCTGTTGACCGCGGACCACGCCGACCATCTCTCGGGGACGATCGAGCCCGCCCTCGCCGACGGCGACCTCGTGATCTCCGACCGCTACTCCGACTCCCGGTTCGCCTATCAGGCGGCGACGCTCGCCGCCAGCGACGTCGACATCGACCGCCCGCTGGAGTACATCAAGGGGATCCACGCCGCCTTCTCGCGGCCGCCGGACGCGACGATTTACCTCGACCTGGACGCGCGCGAGGCCGCCGAGCGCGCGGGCCGGACCAACAAGTTCGAGCAGGACGGCTACCTCGCCGCGGTCCGGAAGAACTACGAGCGGCTGATCGACGCCGAGCCGGACAGGTTCGTCCGCGTCGACGCCTCGCGGTCGCCGGAGGCCGTCATCGCACGGATCGAGGAAGCGATCGCGGAGCTGGTCGGCGAGTAAGGTCCTGAGCCGAAATTACTCTGTGTCCGGGAGCTCCACGTCGTCCGGTGACGGGACGTAGAGGTAGTCGATCGTCGCCCCGAGCACGACGGGAAGCCCGATGAGCAGGGCGGCGAGCAGCGTCGGACTGCCGAGGTCGATGCCGGCGCCGACGTTGAGGACGCCGGCGAACACCAGCATCGAGAGCAGCAGCAGCATCGGGGTCAACACGAGGGTGTACACGACCGACCCCCACGAGGTGTTCAGCCGGAGCCGGAAGAATCGGGTCGCCACCCCGGCGATCAGCGTGTGGAAGGCCACGAGGGCGATGAGGCTGACGAACCCGAACAGCGCGAGCATACCCGACGTACGGGCTCCCGGCATTTGCCCCTATCGGCCGGCGGGCGGCGCGCTCGGTCGGCGGGTTCACGGCCGGCGGGCGGCCTAGAACCCGCCGCTGTTCCCCTGCTGGCGCGCCGCGGACAGCAACCCGTCGAGCGGCTCCGTGTACTCGTAGCCGGGGATGACGCCCTGCACGTACGTCCCCTCGACGAAGTCGATCAGCGCCCCGGCGTCGTCGACGCCGCGACGCTCGTTGATATCGGTCAGCTCGAAGTCGACCTCGATCTCGTCGTCGCCGACCGCGACGGTCGGGTCGAACTCGCGGTCGCCGCGGGTGACGCCGCCCACGTCGACGACGCGGAGCTCGAACGTCTCGATCCACCCCTCCTCGACCACGTCGGCGACCTCGTCGGCCGCGGTCGCAGAGAGGGTCGGCACCCGAACGGTCACCGCGAACCGGACTCGGCCGTCCGCGGCGGGCTCGGCGCGAACCTCGGCGTCGAAGGGGGTCGTCTCCGCCGTCCAGACGCCGTCGCCCGCGGGCTCGAAGGAGCCGTGGTCCGCGAACGCGCGGCGGACGCGGTCGGGGAGCTCGCCGCCGCCGGTCCCCCGACCGGTCGCTCCGTCGCCCTCGTCGCCGCCGATCCCGCCGTCGTCCTCGGCTTCGGTCTCGCGTTCGCTCATACCGGAGCGGAGGCGACACGCGAGTAAAAGCGCGTTGCGTCGGGGATGCGACTCGGGCCGGGGATGCGGCGCTCCGTCGCCGCCGACGGCGGCGCCCTCGTCACCGGTAGTGGCACGCCGGGCCGGTACTGGTGCGCCTTTGTATCCGGACCGACGAGAGGGGATATGGCTGAGCAGTTCCGCTCGACGGAGGCGCTGATCGACGCGCTCGCGGACGTCTCGTTCGACCGCCCGCCGGCGCTCGTCAGCAACGCACACGTGACCGGACTCGGCGTCGCCCGCGCGCTCGACGCCCACGACGTCCCGGTGATCGCGCTCGACCGCCCCAGCGACGGCGCAAGCGGGACCGAGAGCGGCGGGGCGGGAAGCGACGGCACCCGCCGCCACGACGGGCTCGCTCCCCCCTCGGACGCGGTCGACTTCGCGGGCGCGGTGACGTACCCGCTCGACGACCTCGACGGGTTCCGCGAGGACGTGGAGGCGATCGTCGACGCGATCGGCCGCGAGGCGGTCGCGTTCGGCTGCATGGACGAGTGGGCGCTGGCGTACGCGCGGGCCGACCCCGAGGGCGTCCGTCTCCCCTTCGCCGGGGTCGACACGCTCGACGACGTGTTGAACAAGTCGGAGCTGTACGCGACCTGCGAGGCGCTCGGCGTGCCGTACCCCGAGACGTACCGGCTCGCGGAGACGGCGGACGCGGCGACGGGATCGCCCGAGCCCGACGCCACGCTCGACGAGGCGGCCGAGGCGCTCGGCTTCCCGCTCGTGGTGAAACCCGAGCTCAAGCGCGACTTCGAGGAGGCGTTCGGCACCAACGTGCTGGAGGTCGCCAACCGCGAGGAGTTCGCGGACGCGGTCGGGGCCGCCGCCGAGGAAGGGATCGCCGTGATGGCCCAGAAGCGCGTCGACATCGCGACCGGGCGGGACCACTCGCTCGCGTCGTACGTCCCGCCCTCGGGCGTCGAGGACGCGCTCGCGGTCGTCGGCAACGCCGCGGTGCGATTCCCTCAGCAGTTCGGCACCTCCTGTCTGGTGGAAACGGCGGACGAGCCTGACATCGAGGCGCGCGCGCTGGCGGTGCTCGACGACGCCGGCTACCACGGGATCAGCGAGTCGGAGTTCGTGTACGACGACGACCGCGGGGAGTTCCTCCTCCTCGACGTCAACACCCGCCCGTGGAAGTGGATCGGGATGCCGGTCGCCGCGGGCGCGAACCTCCCGATGGCGGCGTACGCCGCGGCCACCGACGCCGAGTACGAGTCGCCGGGGACCGAGCCGACGCGGTGGGTGTACCTCCGCGACTACCTCGCGCTGCTCGCCGGCGACGACGCGTTCTGGGACCAGCTCTCCGCCGACGACTGGCGGCGGCTCGTCTCCGGCGACTTCGAACGCGGGGGGAACCTGACGACCGGCGTCTACCGCCCCTCGGACCCCGCGCCGGCCGCGAAGCTGTTCGAGACGGAGTTCGTCGACCGCGACTACTACTGCGCCTGCTGAGGGCGCTCCGCGCGTTCCTCGTCGTGTCTGCGAACGAGCGATCCGACGTACCAGAACTTCAGGGCCATCGAGGCGGCTCCGCCGAGCGCCGATCGAACCGGGTTTCTCCGGTAGGCGGAAACGAACGCGTACCCCGTCAGCGGGACGTTGAGCAGGTTCAGCAGGTTCGGATACGACGGCCCGAGGACGCGCTCGCCGCGCTCTTCGACCCACCACTCCTCGGCGAGCACGACCCGCGTCATCCACGCGTCGTCGTCCTCAGGCGGCGAGAACAACACCGGGTTGACCAGCGTGAACGCGACGGCGGCGACGGCGAGCCTCCAGTTCCGGTGATACACCGCGTAGAGGAGGACGGGGAGCACGAGCACGCGGCTCCACCCGCTTTTCGGGTTCGAATGCCGCTCCCAGAACGATCGCTTGGCTCGTTCGACTACTCCCATATCCGATTTGAACCCCGCTCGGCACAAATGCGTTTCTCCCGGTCAGTCGCGGAGCGCCGTACGCGTCACAGAAGGACCGGATCGCGAAGTGCTCGCAGCAGGGATGCGGGGGAAGGGATTCGAACCACGGTCACTCCGCTCGCTGCGCTCGCTTCGTTCCCTGATTCGAATCCCTCCAGATCCGAGACGCGGCGCTCACGAGGTGTGAGCGCCGCGATATGCGGGGGAAGGGATTCGAACCCTCGAACCTCTACAGGAGCGGATCTTAAGTCCGCCGCTTTTGGCCAGGCTCAGCCACCCCCGCGCGGATTCGGATTCCGGCGGCGGGGTCAAACCCCTTTCGGATGCCGCGGCGACGCCCGAGATACAACCGGGGCGCCCGCGGAGCCGGACGCCCCTACCAGTCCACCGAGAGCGTCCCGTCGCCGTGCGGGTCCGGCGCGATCTCCTCGTCGGTGCGGCGGTCGACGACGTGGATGACGCCCTGCTCCTTCTTCGCGGGACACACCTCGGCGGCCCGCACGTTCTCCTCTAATTCGTCCTCGCCGATGTAGTACGAGCGCGGCTTCGCCATCCCGCTCTGCACGTCCATCACCCAGTTGTCGGCGACCTCGGCGCACTTGCCCGCCCCGAAGCACTTGTTCGCCTCGAAGACGATCTTGTAGGGCTTCTCGTCGATCGGGGGTCCCTCACCGCCGATGTCGCTCGCGCGCAGCACCTCGTCGTCGGCGTCCGCCTCGTCGCTCATACCCGTGATCGACGCCGGCGGGACTTTCGTCTGTCGGTCGTTCTCGTCTCCCGGCCGCTCTCGACGCGAGGGTTAGCGAGGGTTAGCGAGGGTTAGCGAGGGTTAGCGAGGGTTAGCGAGGGTTAGCGAGGGTTAGCGAGGGTTAGCG
>NZ_AOJE01000010.1 GCF_000337915.1 Halorubrum saccharovorum DSM 1137 | reverse complement strand
GGTTAGCGAGGGTTAGCGAGGGTTAGCGAGGGTTAGCGAGGGTTAGCGAGGGTTAGCGAGGGTTAGCGAGGGTTAGCGAGGGTTAGCGATGCGCGTCGAGCCCGTCTTCGGGCGCCTCGACGATCTCGTAGCTCCCCTCGGTCCAGCCGTCCTCGACGAAGACGAAGACGCGGCCCCCGGCGATCTCGGGGTCGGCGATCACCTCGTTGCGCTGGCCCTCCCGCGCGACGATCACGCCGGGGAACACCTCGTCGCGCTCGCCGTCCTCGACCATGACGCGGCCGACGCCCGATTCCTCCAGGATCTCGTCGTCGGTGTTGTAGTCGTTGACGTACGTCATCACGCCCTCCGTCTCCGTCGGGTCCGTGACGAGCACGTGCGTCTCCTTGCCGGGACCGGCGGTCACCGACCCCTCGACGGCGTCCGGGACGCCGCGGTAGAGGGTGGTCCGGCCGTCGAGGTACTCGACGACCACGCCCTCCTCTCGGAGGTCGATCCCGATCGACGTGGGGGGAACGTCGCTGCGTGACGGTGCTGACATACGCGCCGTTCGGTGCGCGCGCCTCAAAAGGGGCGCGCTCGGCGGCCGCGCCTCGGTCCTTCAGAACCGAGAATCGGGGATACCACATTTAAGGTCCCTCCGCCGGGAGGGGATCCCATGCAACGGACGCGACGGGGCCTGTTGGGTGTCGGCGCCGCCGCAGTCGTCGGGCTCTCCGGGTGTCTCGGCGTCGAGGGCGTCGAGTACCCCGACGCGGCCGCCGAGGACCCGCCGAACGCGGACAACGGAGACGACGGCGCTAACGGCGGAAGCGACGAGGGCGACGAGCAGGTCGACGGCGACGGTCCCGGACAAGTCGTAAACGAGGCGCTCGCGGCGGCGACGCGGAACGTCGTCGACGACGCCGTGTGGTTCGCGGCCGAGTACCCGTCGGCGGTCGAGACGTATCGGAGCGCGATCCGAAATGTGGTCGCCGAGATCGACGCCGTCCGGAACGCGGCCGACGAGACCGACGCGGTGACCGTCGAGATGGCCGACCGGCTGGACGAGGCGGGCCGCGAGGCCGCCGACACCGCCGCCGGCGCGCTGGAGCCGCACTTCCACCCCCGCTCCCGGATCGTCTCGCGGACCGAGCGCCACGTCGGGAAGCTCCGGACGTTCGCCCCCCGCGGCGACGTCGACCGCTTCCTGGAGGAGCTCTCGCGGATGCGCCGCGGCTTCGCCGCCGTCGGCACGGCCACCTACGTCGATGAGGTGTTCTCTCGCGAACCGATCCACAACCGGCTCTTGAACCGCCTGCTCTACCCGCTCCCGGACGGCGGCGACGAGGACCGCCGGCGGATCCGCGGCGGGACCTTCGTGGAGATCGGGCTCGCGAGCCGCCGCTTCTCGGCGTTCGCGCACGAGCCGTACGACGACGAGGAGCACGACCGCGACCGGATCCCGCAGATCTACGGGAGCGCGTTCGGGGCGGCCCGCCGCGAGGAACTGCGCGCGCGCCTGGGGCCGATACCGCGCTCGGAGGACCGGACCGAGGAGCTGTTCGTCGCCTTCGCGACCCGCCCCGAAGCCGGCGGCCGCCCGAGTCAGACGTTCGAGGGGTGGGCTCACGAGCTCGACGGCGTCCCGGTGTACGTCCAGCGGTACCCGGACGCGGCGACCGCGAGCGACCGGCTCAGCGAGGCGATCGCCGCCGCCTCGACCGAGGGGCTCGCGCCGATCGACCCCGACGCCACCGCGGCCGGATCCGACTTCACCGGGAACGCGACGGTCGAGGGGGACGGCGACGAAGGCGGCGGGAGCGGCGAAGAGGGCGGAAGCGCCGAGGGCGACGGAGGCGATCGAGAGCCCGCGTATCGGGGGCCGACCCGCTGGCACCGCCTCTACCACCACGAGGCCGAGGGCGAGCGGTACGGGTATGACGAGCACGCCGGCGTCCAGTACGGCTACGTGGTGCAGGCCGGCGAGTTCGTGCTCGCGACCGGCTTCTCGGGCGACGCGTGGGAGGAGCGAACGGGCTGGCAGGGACGACTGGCGGACGGGTGGGTGGTCGTCTGATGAACGGAAACGGAGTCGGTCTCACGGCGGCGGTGTTCGCGGTCGTCGGCCTCGGGGTCGGTCTCGTCGCTGCCGCCGCCACCGGGTGGGCGGAGGCGGCGCTCGCCACGGCGGCCACCGGCGAGACCGCGCGCTTCGGTCCGGTGTTCGTCGCGCAGTCGTACCTCGCCGTCACCGCCACCGCCCTGCTCTTCGCGCCTCTGCTCGCGGGCGTGCTCGGCGTCCTCGTCGGGTCGCGGGCGTACGACGCACAGGAGGCGGCCGCGACCTGCGGGCTCGGAGGCGGGCTCGGCGCGCTGGCGTACGGACTCGTTGTCGTCGTCCTCATCGTCGCGTCGCAGGGAGAGGCGGCGACGCAGGCTCACGGGATCGCGGACGCGTTCGGATCGATACTCACGACCGCGGTCGTCGCCGCCGTCGTCGGCGCGGTGACCGGCGTGCTCGGGTCGGTGACGGGATGACCACGTCGACTCGAACGTTCGCCGGTCTCGACCGCGGGACGTCCCGGCGTTCTCCTTCACATTTAGGGCGCTCGACGACGTGGGGGTCGTCATGACGCCCTCGCTCCGCCGTCGACGCCTGCTGGCCGCCGCAGTTCCCGGCCTGCTCGCCGGCTGTCTCGTGGAGTCGAGCGAGGACGCGGGGGAAGCCGGAGACGAGACCGGGACTGCCGCGGGCGACACCGGAAGCGACACGGGTGGCGACGGCGACTCCCTCTCGGAGGGGGGCGAATCCGCCGTCGAGCAGGCGGACGACGAGAGCCCCCCGGAAGAGGTCGGCCCCGACGGCTCCGGCCTCGTGGTCACGAACGTCGACGTGCTCGGCGTGACCGACGGCGGCTACGAGACGACAGTTGAGGCGCGACTCACCGTCGAAAACGCCGGGCGGTTCACGTACGGTACGGTCCTCTTCCGCGTCGACGCCTACGCGACCCGCCCGAACTCCAGCGAGCGGGAGGCGGTCGGCTACGCGTACTCGCGCGAGAGATACTCGTCCGGCGACCGGTTCGCCGACGGGACCGAACGGTTCACGGTCGAAATCGCGTTCCGGAGCCGGGAGACCCGAGCCCGAGCCGACCCGGACTGGTACGAGGTCGACGCCGCGGTCCGGCGCGCGGAGCCGGTCTGAGTCGGGGGCGCTCCACGCCGCCCCGTCCCTCGACCGCCGCGAGACACTCGCCGTAATCGCTACCTCTTTGTCCTCGCTCGCGAGCCGTGAGTGCATGGAGGGACGGGCAGCGGCGCTCGGCGCCGGAACCGTGTTGAACGCGCTCGCGACAGGCACCGGCGCGGCCTTCGGCATCGACGTCGAGACGCGCGCGACGGTGGCGATCGACCCGGACGCCGACGGCGTGCGCGGCTCGATCGCCGAAGACTCCGAGGCCGACACCGCCCTGATCGAGCGCTGCGTCTCGCTCGCGACCGAGCGCTGGGGCGACGGCGAGGGCGGCACCGTCCGAACCGACAGCGACGTGCCTCTCGCGGCCGGCCTCAAAAGCTCCAGTGCGGCCGCCAACGCGACGGTGCTCGCGACCTGCGACGCGCTCGGGCTGACGGTCGGCGACGACCCGGACGACCCCGCGATCGACCTCACCCGTCTCGACGCCTGTCGGCTCGGCGTCCGGGCGGCGCGCGACGCGGGCGTCACGGTCACGGGGGCGTTCGACGACGCCACCGCCTCGATGCTCGGCGGCGTCACCGTCACCGACAACGGCGCCGACGAACTGCGCTCGCGCGAGGCCGTCGACTGGGGCGTCCTCGTCTGGACGCCCCCCGAGCGCGCCTACAGCGCGGACGCGGACGTGGCCCGCTGCGAGGCCGTCGCGCCGATGGCGGACCTGGTCGCCGACCTCGCGCTCGGCGGTCGGTACGCGGAGGCGATGACCGTCAACGGGCTCGCCTTCTCCGCCGCGCTCGGCTTCGACGCCGACCCCGCGGTCGAGGCGATGCCGCACGCGACCGGGGTGTCGCTGTCGGGCACCGGTCCGAGCGTCGTCGCCGTCGCGGACCCCGACGACCCCGAGACGGACCTCGATCCGGTCGCCGACGCGTGGGGCGACCGGCCCGGAACGCTACGCCGAACGACGACGAGAAACGACGGTGCGGCCGTCGAGTGATCCCACTACCTACCAATGAGTGATACACCGAACTCCGAGGACCGAAGCCTCGACGAACTGCGACGCGAGATCGAGGACATCGACCGCGAGATTGTGGAACTGATCGCCCGTCGAACCTACGTCGCCGACACAGTCGCGGCCGTGAAAGACGAGCGCGACCTCCCGACGACCGACGAGGGACAGGAGGAGCGCGTGATGGAACGGGCCGGCGAGAACGCCGAGCAGTTCGACGTCGACGCCAACCTCGTGAAAGCGATCTTCCGGCTGCTGATCGAACTGAACAAGGTGGAACAGCGGGAGAGCCGATAGCTCGAAATTCGGCATTAAAAGCCGTATAGGCCCCGTTTAGCCCTCAAAATAATCTTCCGATAGCTGCTCTTTCGATCCAGGCTCGGTGAAAAACACCATCTCCGGTTTCGGTGGCTCCGAAGGAGGTGGTAGGGACAAGAGGGAAATCGTTTTGTCCCCGCACTCACAATGTACACACATGGGTTCCGGGTCAAAGAAAAAGCGCGTCCAGTTCCGTGCACCGAGGGGGCTGGTAGACCGAGCCGACGCGCTCGCTGCGGTGTTCGAGACGGATCGGACGGACATCCTCATCTCCGCGCTTCGGGACTACCTGCGGGACGCCGCGCACTCCGACGAGGTGAAACAGGAGATCGCGGAGGCCTTCTACGACGACGACATCACCTTCGAGGAACTGAAAGACCTCGTCGGGCACGAGGAGGCCGCCAACTTCCGACTGCTGAAAGAGCAACTGACCGACAAATTCGTGGACGAGGTTGCGGAGGAGCTGGCCGACTCGTAGATGGTTCTGATAGTCGCCGACACGTCGGCTCTCGTAAGCCTCGGGACGGTGGCGGGCACCCCACCGAATCCACTCGACCTTCTCCTCGATTCGCACACCGCGGTCGTCCCAGAGCAGGTCGTCGACGAACTCACCGAGACGGCGTCCTACGACGACGCATCCGGTGAGGCGGCACAGGCTGTTCTCGACCGTCGCTCTGCGTTCGAGACTCGTTCCACCGAACTGGACGAGACGTTCCCCTTGGACGATGGCGAGAACGCGGCGGTCACGCTGGCGAACGATATCGACGCCGTGCAACTGCTCTGTGACGAGTTCAATCGACTTGCGCTCGTCCACGCCTCGCTAGCCGAGACCCGCCTCGTCACGACGCCCATCCTCCTCACCGCGCTGGTTCGCAACGACGCGATCTCGCCTGACGCTGCCGACGAGTTCTTGGCCGAGATGAGTGACGCTCGCAGTTGGTCGTCAAACACCTACGTCGAGCGGGCGCAGTCCACGCTTCGACAGCAACGCGATAACGAGCAACCCGATCCGAAGTGATCGACTCGTTAGACACGCGATAGCCGATCGGACCGACTCTCCGTATAGCAGGGCACCTCATTTAAATATGGCACGGATATACACCCTCTGTATCCTGACTTCTATCGTATTGGGCGTGTGGTTGGACACTATTTCCCAAGAATCCATTATGGATTTCAGCGACTTGAACAAGGTGGAGCAACGGGAGAGTCGCTAGAGTTCCCTCAGACCGAGGCTGTATTCGAGTGCCTCGTCGACTTCCTCCATACGGGACGCCGGCACTGAGCCGAGACTGGTATTAATACGATGCTCGATGGACACCGTGCGAATCTGACTACAGAGAGCGACCGAGTCCTCTCGGAGCGGAGACTCGGCAGCCGAGACGAGTACCTCGAACGGGTACAGTTCGTCTCCTCGCGAGGTCGTAAACGGGACGACGATGGTCGTCGGCGCGTTCTCGTTCCCAACGTTGTTTTGCACGACTAGACATGGTCGTGTTCCTCGTTGCTCGGACCCCTCCGTCGGGTCAAGCTCGACGATGACGATGTCTCCGCGGCGAACGTCCATCGATTACCACTCGGGAACATCACCGAGGTACTCGTCGGCCTCGCGAGACACACCGTCCATCTCCTCCGCGAGGGCTTCGGATTCTGCTGCGCGTCGTCGGTACCCCTCAGCGAGTTCCTCACGGGACAGCGGTTTTTCGATGGTGATTTTCCCGTCCTCTTCGTGAACCAGTACCTCGTCTCCGCCGCGGATACCCAGTTTCTCTCTCAGTCCTTTCGGGAGGGTGACTTGCCCCCGTTCACCGACCTTACGTTCTTCGCCCTGGCTCATGAGTGTTCATATCATATTCATATGTAACTTCTTTTCGCTCGGAGAAGAGACCCGATCGGACGCGAGCATGACACCCGTCTGACTGGATTTTATGTGGGTTGCCGTGGTCTTTGGTATCTAGTCCCATGATCTCCGACCTCCCCGTAGAGAGCGTGAACGGCCAAGACGAGTGGAACTGGAACGAGCGGCGGGCCGATCGAACGACGCCGAGCGCGTCGGGCGGCGACGCGGATCGACGGCCCACCGGGACCGAACGCTCCGCCCATCCGGATCGGACCGTCGACGCGCACTGCGAGATCCGACGGCTCGAAGTGGAGATCGGCGCGCTCGAAGCGGAGCTCGAACAGACCGAGAAGCGCCTGAAACACGTTACCGAGCGGTACGAACGCCTCCTCGCCAGGAAGAATCAACAGCTCGCCGAGCAGACGGAGTCGACCGTGCAGCATTCTCCCCGCGTTACGCTCCGTGCGGTTCTCTCTCGACTGATCCCCGGTAACTGGTGAGTTTATGCGGCGGCGACAGCCTCACTCGTCGCGGATCGACCCGCGCTCGGCGAGCCGACGCGCAGTCTCGCTGAGTCCCGGCCCGCTCCGGTCCCCCTCAGCGCTCGCGGCGGGCTCTCCGTCCGCGTCGCCCTCGCTCCCTTCGCCGTCCGCCCGCTCCGAATTCTCCACGAGACCGTCGAGGATCGAGTCCGCGTCGGGCGTGTCGGCCTCCCCGTCGGTGCGGTCGTCGCCGTCGGCGACATCACCTCCGGTGACCGTCGCGGGATCGGCGTCCGGCGGGTAGCTCCGCTCGGCCGGCGGGACGAACGCGGTCTCGACCGCGCGGACGATCTCGCGGACGCTCTCCTCGTCGAGCCGGTCGGCGTACGCCTCGCGGATCAGGTCGGGAACGGCGTAGGCGTAGTGGCCCCGACCGGCGTGGCGGATGAGCCCCGCCCGCCGGATCGGGCGGTGGCGGCTGTACGCGTGGCCGGAGTCGCCGTCACCCCCGGCGTCGATGTGGGCGGCGACGGGGTCGCTGACGCCCTCGCGGCGGTAGTGTCGGAGCATCCCCTGCGAGAGTTCCGGGAGCGCCTCGATCCGGCTTCGGAGCTCCTCGATGACGGCCTCGCGGGTACCGAGTTCGACCGCGTCGTCGAACCGAAGCGCGCTCTCGGCCACGTCGGCGCGCGTGACCGGGTCGACGTCGTCGACGGGAGGGTCGTCGTTCGGGGCGTCCTCGATCGAGGAGTCGGCGTCGCCCCCTCTCGTGACGGCGTCCGCGTCCCCATCGACCTCGATGTCCCCGCCGGCGTCCGAGGTCTCCGGTTCGGTCGCGTCCCCATCGCCAGCCTCGGTCGCGGCGACCGCCTCGTCGTAGGATTTGAGCACGGACTGGTCCCGGTCCCCGCCGTCGCCGCCTTCTCGGCCGGCGGCTGTGGACTGCCCGCTTCCGCCGCGGTAGGGCGCCTCGGCCTTCCCGAGGAGCGCCTGCGCGAACTGGTCGGCCATGTTGCTCAAGTCGCGCGCCTCCTCCAGCTCGCGTTCGAGGTCGGCGATCCGTTTATCCTTCTTCTCGAGCTCCTGCCGGAGGTCGGCGATCTCGGACTCGCGGCGCTCCTTCTCGTCGGAGATCGACTGGAGCTCGCCCACGAGGTCGCTGGAGACCGACTTGAGCTCCGGGCGCTCGAAGTCGTCGAGGCCGGGCGTCGCGCCCGCGTCGAACGTCTCCTTGCGGTGGAACTGGATCCGGCGGATCGACTCGTCCCAGTCGGTCATCAGGAAGGCCTCGCCGTCGCCGAGATCCTCGACGGCGCTGGCGTACTTCGAGCCGAGGATCCGCCCGACGACCTTCGTGTCGTTGTCCCACGTGAGCCGGTGCCAGCAGAGCCAGTCGCACTGGGTGATGAAGTCCTTCTTCACGTCGGCCGGGCGCTGGCTGATCCCGACGATTCCGAGGCCGTGTTTCCGGCCGCGCTTGCCGACCTTGATCAGCATCTTCCCCGTCTCGTCCATCCCGCCGCCCTCGGGGATGTACTCGTGGCACTCCTCGACGACGAGCAGGAACGGCTTCTTGAGGCGCTTCTCCTTCGCGAACAGCTGTTTGACGACCTCCAAGAGCAGCTCGTTGGCCGTCTCCTCCTCCAGGTAGCCGGAGACGTCGAGGATGATCGGGACGTTCTGTTCCAAGGCCAGATTGGCGAGCTTCTCCGCGTGTTCCGGAGAGACGACGATGTCGCACTCGTCGTCGGCGCCGGCGTGGAGGATCTCGTACTCCTCCTTGAGGCCGTAGTACTCCCCGTCGGTGTCGACGATCATCACGGGGAACCCGTTGTCGAGGAGGTTCTCGATGACGACCGACGCCGTGTTGCTCTTGCCGGATCCGCTTTTGCCGGTGATAAAGGATCGGCCGGTGAGCACGTCGACGACCGGGAGCTCCACCGGCGACCCCGGTTCCGCCGTCGCGTCGCCCCCGATCCCCTCGCTGACGTCCGCGACGTGGATCGCCTCCTGCTCGGTCATACCCGTGACAGGTACCGCCCGCCCCATAAACTATCGGCTCGGGCGGCGCGTCCGAGACGAGACCGATGTGCGGTCTCCGGTCGACGCTCCCCGCAAGACGTATGTCGGTGCCGGGAAACCGTCGAGTCGTGAACACCGACAACAGCCTCCTCAACGCGGCTATCGGTGCGGTCGCGACGATCGGCCTCTCCTTCACCGGGATCTCCCCGGTCCTCGGCGGCGCGCTCGCGGCGTACCTCGAAGGCGGCGAGACCGGCGACGGGCTCCGGGTCGGTGCGCTCTCCGGACTGATCGCGTCGCTCCCGCTCGCCGCTATCGTCGTCTTCGCTCTGGCCGTCTTCTCGTTCGGCGGTGACCTTGGCGTCGCGATCGGAGGCGGCCTGCTCGTGCTCGCGATCGTGGCGATCGCCGTCGGATACACCGTGGCGCTGAGCGCGCTCGGCGGCGTTCTCGGGGCCTACTTAAAAGACGAGCTGTAGCGCTCCGGAAGCGACGCTTGGCGAGCCGCCTCAGTGCTCGCCGCCCGTCCCGCGCCGGTCGGAGTCCAGGTCGATGTCGAGGTCGTCGAGCAGCTCCTCGGCTTCCGCGCGCTTCTCCTGGTGGTCCTCGAGGAACTCCCGCATCAGTTCGGCCGCCTGCTCCTTACAGCCGCCGCAGAGGCGCTCGCCGTTGACGCACTCGGAGTAAACGGTCTTGGTCAGCTCGTCGTCGTCGCCCGCGAGCAGGTAGGCGTACAGCTCGTAGACCGGGCACTCGTCGGCCTCGCCGCCGAGTTCGCGCTGCTCCTCGGCGGTGTCGCGCCCGCCGGTCGTCGCCGCCCGGACCTTGTCGTAGCCGTCCTCGGGGTCGTCGAGCAGCGAGATGTGGCTCGCCGGGATCGACGAGGACATCTTCCCGCCGGTGAGCCCGGTCATGAAGCGGTGG
This sequence comes from Halorubrum saccharovorum DSM 1137, assembly GCF_000337915.1. GTDB lineage: Archaea > Halobacteriota > Halobacteria > Halobacteriales > Haloferacaceae > Halorubrum > Halorubrum saccharovorum. The sequence continues at coordinate 245,619 of NZ_AOJE01000010.1, read as the reverse complement.
TAGATCGAGGAGGGCTGGCGGAAGCCGAACCCGTCGTGGTCGATCTCGACTTCGCGGGCGACCGACTCGGCCTCGCCGCGAGTGAGGTCGAAGGCGTCGACGTGGCCCTCGAACACGCGCTTCTCGCCGTCGACGGCCCCGATCAGCGCCTCGAACGCCTCCTCGGTGGCGTTGCGGTCGAAGAAGCGCACGCGGGGGCGGAGCGGCTCCTTGCCGCCCGCGCGGAGCTTGTCGAGGGCGGTGGTTTTGGCGGCGGCGAGGTCGACGGCCTCAGACTCCGTCTCCGGTGGCTCGTAGTCGGCGAGCCACGCGGCGGCGTCCTCGCAGCGCACGTCGGCGTCTGCGTCGCCGTCGCTGTCGTCACTCCCGTCGCCCCCGCCCGCGAGCGCGTCGTAGGCGGCCCGGACGAGCTGACGCTCGTCGTCGTCGAGCTCGAAGGAGGCGAACGCCTCGGTCACCTTGAAGTAGCGCACGCGGGTCGCCAGGTCGCGCGTCAGCCGGACGTGGGGGTCCTGGTCCGGGCCGACGGGGATGACGGTGGGCTTCGGCTCGTCGACGAGCTGCGGGTAGAGGATGTCCGCGGTCTGGGTGATCACGCTCTGCATGTGCGAGATATTGGTCTCGCCGTCGAACCCGTAGATCGCCTCGAACTCCGAGAAGTTCGCCTTCGACCCGAGTTCGAACCCCAGGTCCTGCACCTCGCGGTTGTCCGACTGGCGGTAGATCTCTCCGTCCTCGGCGTCGAAGCCGAGCGCGAGGAGGCTCAAGAGGTAGTTGCGCGCGTGCTCGTCGATCTCGTCCCACGACATCCCCCGGGCGGAGTGGGCCTCCAGGTCGGCGATCAGGCCGAACGCGTCGCCGCCCTGCCGCTGGTGCCAGATGATCTCGTCGAACACGAGCTTGTGGCCGATGTGGGGGTCGCCGGTGGGCATAAAGCCGGAGAGCGCGGCGAACGGCTCGTCGTTCGCCATCGCCTCGGCGACCGCGTCGTACTCGCGGTGTCCGAAGATGACGCCGCGGCGCATCAGGTAATGCGGGTCGACCACGTCGTCGGCGACGTCGTCGAACGCCTCGATGCCGAACTCCTCGAACAGGTCCGCGTAGTCGCCGACCGACGCCGACCCCCACGGGTCGAGCGCGACGTCCTCGGTCGGTTCCGCGCGCTCGGTCCCGCCGTCCGTTCGGGGGGTGTCCTCGTCCATACGTCTCCTCCAGTCGGTCGACGCAAAAACCGTTCGCTTGCGCGAGAGGGAGTGCCACGCCGCCGGACGCAGCCGGATGGCACCAGTCGACGCGCCGCCGAACGGGAGCGACGGGGAGAGGAGAGCGTCCCGCGGTCCCGCGTTCCCACCGAGCGACCGAGAGGCCGTACCGTTATTTAACACCGGACCGAACGATCGACCATGTACGACGACCTACTGGTGCCGACCGACGGGAGCGAGGCGGTCGACCGCGCGCTCGAACACGCGATCCGGCTGGCGAGCGACCACGACGCGACGATTCACGCGCTGTACGTCGTCGACCGACGCATCGCCACCGCGAGCTCCGGGGAGCTCCACGACGAGGTCGTCGCCGACCTCGAATCGCAGGGGGAGGCGGCGGTCGGTGCGGTCGCCGACCGCGCCGAGGAGGCGGGCGTCGACGTCGAGACCCACGTCGTGGCGGGGACCCCGGACACGGAGATCGTCGACTACGCCGACGAGCACGGGATCGACGTGATCGTGATGAGCCCCGAGGGGAAGTCGCCCCGCGAGCGGATCCGGTCGCTCGGGAGCGTCTCCGACCGCGTGGCCGACGACGCGAGCGTTCCGGTGTTCCTGATCAAGTAGCCGTTCGATAGTCCTGATCAAGCAGCCGTTCGATAGCCCGAGCGCGGTCCCGCCTCGGCGGCGCGGACGGGTACCTACTCCGTCAGTTCAGCCGCGGAGTCGGCGATCTCGTCGACGCGCTCGCGCTGTCGGTCTGTCGCGCCCGCGATCTCGCTCGCGCTCTCAGCGATTGTCTCCGCCGAGTCGGCCGAGTCGTCGACCATGGCGGCCACCTCCTCGACGGAGGTCGCCTGCGAGTCCATCGCGTCCGACACCTCGGCGATCCCGTCGGAGGCGTCGACGACCGCGCCCTCGATCGCCTCCAGCCGCTCGACCGCTTCGTCGACCTGCCCCGTCCCCTCCGCGACCTGGTCGGCGACGCGTTCGAGCTCGTCGAGCGTCGACTCGCCGCTGTCGGCCACTTCTTCGACCGTGTCCTCGATGTCGGCGGCGTGGTCACTGGCGTCCTGCGCGAGCGACTTCACCTCGTCGGCGACGACTTCGAACCCAGATCCGGCCTCGCCGGCGCGGGCGGCCTCGATGGAGGCGTTCAGCGCGAGCAAGTTCGTCTGCTCGGCCACGTCGCCGATCACGTCGGTGACGCCCCGTATCTCGTCGACCTGCTCTTGCAGGTCGGCCATCTCCTCGCGGACGGCATCGGTGGCCTCGCGGATCGCTTCCATGGTCTCCGCGGCGTCGCCCGCGGCGTCGACGCCCTCGGCCGCCAGAGCGGCGGCGTCGTCGCTGGTCGCGGCCACCTCGTCGGCGGTCGCCGCGACCTCTTCGACGGTCGCGGTCATCTCGTTGGCCTCGCGCGAGAGGTCGTCCATCCGGTCCGACTGCCGGCCGGCGAGGTCGTCGATCCGATCGCTCTCCTCGGCGACCGCCGCGGTGGTCTCGCGGAGCGCCGTCGCCGGCTCGCCGATCCGCTCGGCGACGCGCCGTGAGAGCTCCCGCTGGCGGCGGGTCTCGCGTTCCGCCTCCGCGACGTACGAGGCCACGTACGTGTCGATCGCGAGCTGTTGGTCGAGGAGGAACGCCTTGAGTACCGACAGCGCCTCCTCCCGGAACTGCTCGACCGCCTCGGCGGCGTCGGCGGTCGCCCCGTCCTCGGAACCGTCGGCGGCGGATCCGTGCCCGGCGGTCCCGCCGGTCGCCCGGTCGGCCAGCACGTCGAAGAGCCCCTCGTAGTACACCGAGTACTGCCCGAGGTACGCGTCGGGCTCGAGCCCGAGCAGGTCGTGGAGCCGTCCCACGCGCGCCCGGTCGGCGAAGTACTCCCGGCCGTAGTCGCCGCCCACCAGCCCGGTGAGGTACCGGCGCTGGCCGGCGACGAGCGCGGGCATGGGGAGCGAGGACCGGTCGAGCACCGGGCGGACCTCCGGGTCGGAGTCGATGTGGTCGTAGAAGTCGTCGACGATGTCGTCCGCGACTGCGTCGACATCGTCCGCGATAGACGAGAGCCGGGCGGCGTCGCGCTCGTCGAACTGAGTGTAGCGCTTCCGGCGTTCGATCTCCGCCGCGTCAATTCCGAGTTCGTTCAGCAGTTCGCCGCCGTCGACGGTCGCTCGGACGTCGTCGTCGACGCCGCGCTCGCCGTTGCGATGAGTTCCCTGACTGCTCATGTCCGGGTTATCCGGATCCGGTTTATGAGTCCTCTTCCCCGATTATCAGGTCGGAAATCTCCATGACTGCGGCGGGTCGGAAGTTCGCGCTCGGGAGTGTCGCAGTCGGAAGCGTCGCGACCGGTCGTCCCGGAGCCGATCGAGTCGTCTCGCGGTCCGGTTGGGGGTCGCGGTCCGACCGAGTTAGGTGACTGGGCGCACGGACACACGAGCATGGAACTCACCGTCCTCGGGTCCGGCAGCGCCATGCCGGTCCCGGACCGCGCGCAGGCCGGCTACCTCCTCGACGACGGCGACCGGTCCCTGCTCGTCGACTGCGGCAGCGGCGTCCTCCAGCGGCTCGCCGGTACCGAAACCGGCTACGAGGGAGTCTCGACCGTCCTCCTGACCCACCACCACCTCGACCACGTCGCGGCGCTCCTCCCTCTGATAAAGGCCCGGTGGCTCGCCGGCGAGGAGCACTTGGAGGTCGTCGGCCCCGCGGGGACCAAGTCGCTCCTCGACGGCCTCCTCGACGTCCACGAGTACCTCGACGGGCGGATCGATCTGGCGGTCCGGGAGGTGTCGGCGGCGCGCCCCTTCGCCGCCGCCGGGTTCGACGTGACCGCTCGCGAGACGCGCCACTCGATGGACGGGTTCGCCTACCGGTTCTCGCCGCCGAGCGCGGACGTCGACCCCACGGAGGGGCCGCTCACGCTCTCGGGGGACACGGAGGCGTTCGCGGGCATGGCGTCGTTCGCGGACGGGAGCAACCTCTTGGTCCACGACTGCTCGTTCCCGGACGGCACCGACGTGTCGAACCACCCGAACCCCACGCAACTCGGCGAGTCGCTCGCGGGCGTCGACGTCGACACGCTGCTGTGCTCGCACCTGTACCCGCACACTGGGGGCCGCGAGCGAGAGATGGCGCAGAGCGTCCGGGACGCCGGGTTCGACGGCGACGTCGAGATCGCCAGCGACGGGCTCCGAATCGGTATCACAGATAGTTATTAACTAGTAATACAACAAAGTTATATCTCGGCGTATCGAGGGCTCGCCCATGGCGTTCAGCGACGACCTCTTGGAAGCGGGGGCAGACATCTGGGCGGCCCAGTTCGAGCATCCGTTCGTGCGCGAACTGGCCGCCGGCGACCTCGACGAGGCGGCGTTCCGGCGGTGGCTCGAACAGGACTACCGGTACCTCTCTGACTACGCCCGCACGTACGCTGTGGCGGGCGCGAAGGCGCGAGACGAGGCGGCGATGGCGACGCTCCTCGGCGGGGCCGACGCCGTGTTGAACGAGGAGCTCGACCTCCACCGGTCGTTCGCCGGCGAGTACGGGGTCGACCCCGAGGACCTGTCCGCCGTCCGGAAGCGCCCGACCTGCGAGGCGTACACGAGCTACCTCGTTCGCACGGCGCACGAGCGCCCCGTTCCGGTCGCGGTCGCGGCGCTGTTCCCCTGCATGCAGGGGTACCTCGACGTGGCGGACCACATGGCGGAGATCGCGGACGGAGAGCACCGATACACACCGTTCATCGAGACGTACACGAGCGACGAGTTCCGCGCGGAGACCGCGTCGATGCGCGACCTCCTCGACGACTACGCGGCGTCACACCCCGGCCACCGAGACGCGATGCGCGAGGCGTTCCTCACGAGCGCCCGCCTCGAACTCGCGTTCTGGGAGATGGCGTACGCCGGTGAGGAGTGGGAGGTGGAGACCGAGGGGACGGTCGTGGCCGACCAGGCGTGACGTGACTGAAGGTGCGAACGTGCTCGGCGAGACGTAACCGCTCCACGTTACGCTCCCGCACGATCGACCCAGATGTTTAAGCAAACGCGGCGGTTCCGATCGGACATGGCCGGCCCACTCGCGGACGACTTCGGACGGGAGGTGACGGGGGTTCGGATCTCGCTCACCGACCGGTGTAACTTCGACTGCGTCTACTGTCACAACGAGGGGTTAGGCGACACGCGGGGGCCGATGGAGCCGAGCGACGACGAGATGAGCGCCGACGACGTGGTCCGCTTCCTGGAGGTCGTCGAGGGGTACGGCGTCGACTCGGTGAAGTTCACCGGCGGCGAGCCCATGCTCCGACAGGACCTCGAAGAGATCGTCGAACGCACGCCCGACTCGATGGAGGTGTCGCTGACGACGAACGGGACCTTCCTCCCCGGACGCGCCGAGGACCTGAAGGCCGCCGGACTGGACCGGGTGAACGTCTCGCAGGACGCGCTCGATCCGGACGACTTCGCCGAGGTGACCAAGTCCGGCGCCTACGAGCGCGTGCTTGAGGGCGTCAAGGCCGCCGTCGACGCCGGACTCGATCCCGTGAAGCTCAACATGGTCGTGTTCACGCACACCGCGGGCTACGTCGAGGAGATGGTCGAGCACGTCGCCGACAACGAGGGGCTCCAGCTCCAGCTCATCCAGTACATGCCGGAGCTGACCGGGAAGCCGGAGTGGAACGTCGACATCGGGCGCGTCCACGACTGGCTCGCCGAGAAGGCCGACCGCGTCGAGCGCCGCGAGATGCACGACCGGAAGCGCTACTTCGTGGGCGAGGACGGCGACGACGACACCGACGGCATGGTCGAGATCGTCGATCCCGTCGAGAACGAGGACTTCTGCGCCAACTGCGGCCGCGTCCGCGTCACCCACGAGGGGTACCTGAAGGGGTGTCTCAACCGCAACGACGACCTCCGGTCGATGGGCGAGATGACTCGGGAGGAGATCGCGGAGACGTTCGAGGCCGTGGTAGCTAATCGGGTGCCCTACTACGGCGAGTACCTGATCGAGAACGACGACGGCGAGTACGAGATCAACGAGGAGTACCTCGGAACGCCGAGCGTGGCGGACTGAGCCGGGAGGTTCTGACCGCGCCGGGAGGCTTCTCAGGCGGACCCGGAATCGACCGGTCCGAAATCGCCCCACTCGCCGTCGATAGCTCCGTCGGCGAGGGCGTCGGTACAGCCGGCGACCGCGGCGGCGACGCCCCCGCGACCGAGGAGACCGCGTCTGGAGGGCTGCATACGGTTGGCCAGTGACTCGGAAGGGCTGTAGTATTGTGTGACGGACACCACTTATCACACTGCGAACGAACGGGCACAGTGGGATTCGAACCCACGACCGTCGGATTAGAAGTCCGACGCTCTATCCGGGCTGAGCTATGTGCCCTCACTCGAAGGTCTCACACCCAGCGCCAAAAACGCCGACGGTTCGCGCCGATATCGCTCCACGCCTCAACAGCAGACCTAAGTCTGCGACGGGACTACTCGCCGCCAATGAACGTTATCGGAACCGTCGGCCTCCCCGGCAGCGGGAAGGGGGAGGCGGCGAACGTGGCCGAGGAGGCGGGGATCCCGGTCGTCGTCATGGGCGACGTGATCCGGGCGGAGTGCCGCCGACGCGGGCTCGACCCGGCCGAACACCACGGTCGGATCGCGGGCGCGCTCCGCGAGGAGGAAGGCGACGACGCGATCGCCGCCCGGACGCTCCCGCGGATCCGGGAGGCGGCCGCCGAAAGCGAGCGCGACACCGTCCTCGTCGACGGGCTCCGCTCGACCGTCGAACTGGAGCGCTTCCGGGAGGCGTTCGGCAACGACTTCACGCTCGTGGCGGTCCGCGCCCCCTTCGAGCTCCGCGCCGAGCGGCTCGACGACCGCGGCCGCGACGACTCCGACTCCGACTTGGAGGCGCTCCGCGAGCGCGACGACCGCGAGATCGAACTCGGCCTCGGCGAGACCCTCGAACGGGCCGATGTCGAGATCGACAACACCGGGACGCTCAACGAGTTCCGGCGCCGCGTCCGGGAGGTGCTCGGCGTCGCGGAGGACGGGAGGAGCGGCGACGACGACGCCGCGACCGACGGCGACGCCGCGACCGACCCCGATCCCGCGGCCGCGAACCCCGGAGGTGACGGCTCGTGATCTACAGCGTCGACGTGCGGATCGAGGCGCCCGTCCGCGACACCGAGGTGACCGACCGGGTCGCCGACGCGGTTCGGAACGTGTTCCCGGACGCGGAGCCGATCCACGAGGACGGCCGGCTCATCGCCGAGGCGCACACCTTAGACGCCTTCTCCGACGTGCTCCACGAGCAGGAGATCCTCGACACCGCCCGGCGCGTGTTCTTACGGAACAGCACCGACGATGGGTTCGACTTCTCGCTGAAGAAGCAGGCGGCGTTCGAGGGCGTCGTCAACTTCGCGGTCGGAGAGCCGGACGAACTCGGCGAGATAGACGTCGAAGTCCGTGTCCGAGAGCCGGACGTCGAGGCGTTCATCGACTACGTCGCGCCCGAGACGGACGAGGGCCGGCCCGTCGACCCCGCACGGGAGTACGGCGACCGGATCGATCCCGAGGACGCCGAGTACTGAGGCCGCTTCGAGGAATCGATTTCGCCGGCTCAGTCGCTCAGCAGCGACGAGGCCGCCCCGCCGATCGCGCCGAAGACCGCCGGGTAGACGGCGCCGGCGAGCAGCACTGCGGTGACGAGGTCGGGCGCCACGGTCCCGTCGCCCACCGAATACCGGAACAGGAACGCGCCGATCACGGCGAGCGGGAGGTACCCGGCGAGGACGAACGCACCGGCCTGTGCGCCGTCGACCGCCTCCGTCACGCCGGCGGTTCGACCGGCGACGACGCCGGCGACGACGAGCAGGAGCGGCGGGACGAGGAACAGAAACGACCCGGCCTCGCCCTGTGAGAGGAGGTTCGCCGACTGCGCGCCGCCGATCAGTGAGGGGGCGTTGACGTCGACGAAGTGGGCGTTGTAGAACATCCATCCCGCGGCCTGCCACGTGGAGATCGGGTCACCGCCGAACAGGTCGGCGAAGAAGTTGATCCCCGAGAGCCCCTCCTCGATCCGGTCGCCCTGCGTCACGTATACGACCAGATAGCCGAGGACGTACGCGACGGCACCGCCCGCCGCGCCGCCGGCGATTCCCTGCATTCGGTTCGATCGATCGGGGACAGACATGTTCTCGGTGTCGTTTCGGCGGTCATAAGTGTTTGTTGGCTCGGCGCGCTCGCCGCCGAACGCGTTCGGCCGCCGGATCGTCGCCTCCGAGGCGGCTCTCCGCGCGTTCCCCGCTACTCGGTCACCCCGCGCCACTCGTCCCGTGAGATCGAGTACCGGACCTCGTCGTGGACGCTGCCGTCCGCGAAGGCGATCTGATTCCGCAACAGCCCCTCGCGGCGACCGCCGAGCCGGTCCACGTACTTCCCGATCGCCCGCTGCGACTGCTCGTTCTCGGGGAGGTGGCTGACGGCGACCAGGTCGAGGTCGAGGTCCGCGAAGGCGACCTCGACGAGCGCCGCGGCGCGTTCGCCCGAGTAGCCGCGGCCCCAGAACCGCTCACGGAGCCAGGTACCGAGCTCGGCGGTCCGCTTCTCCCAGTCGACTGAGAAGCCGCCGAAGCCGGCGATCTCGCCGGCGCCGTCCTCGCCCTCGCGGGGTCGGATGACGTAACTCGCCGCCTCGTCGTCTTCCCATCGCTCGCGGCCGCGTTCGAGGAACTCGAGCGTCTCCTTCTTCGTCTCGTGGGGGTCCCACGTGACGTACTCGGTCACCGCGTCGATCCCGGGGTCCGACGAGCAGATCCGATAGCAGTCGTCGAGGTCGACGTTCTCGGGCCATCGGGGCTCCAACCGCAACCGGTCCGTCTCGATGGTCTCGGGGAACATACCCGCCCGTCTCGCGGATCTGTATAAAAACCACGGTGAGCGTGTGTCGTGTTGCCACGCACCGTCGGACTTCGGAACCTCACCCGACGACGCCGTACTCACGGAGCGCGTCCCTGAACGCCGTCCGCTTCACCAGCGCGAAGCCGACGCAGATGATCAGGAAGCCGGCGACGGTGTTGACGCTGTCTCTTATACACATCTCTGATGGCGCGAGNGATCGAAGTAGATGAGGAAGCCGAGCCCGCTGGCGGCGATCGACAGATAGGCGAGCGCGAGCACCGCCTCCGTGGTCCACGCCACGTCGGCCAGCGACTCGCCGAGTCCGAGCGACAGCAGGTGCATCAGCGCGGCACCGAGGAGCATCGACCACGCCTCCATCGTCTCGATCGGGAGGTCGTCGTCGGACGCACGCATGAGAACCGAGCCGAGCGCGAACGCCGCCGCCGCCAGGAGGACGAGCAGCTTCGCGACCGTGCCCCCGCCGGCGAGGTTACTCGGGTCCGGCGCGGCCAGCACGATCGCGCCCGCGAGTCCGACGAGGAGGCCGACGACGCCGACGACCGTCAGCCGCTCCGAGGGGAGGAAGGCGCGCGCGAAGACGGTCGTCAGGACGGGCGAGAGGCTGACGATAACGGCCGCGACGGCGCTCGTCACGGCCGGGTCGCTCTCGCCGATAAAGAGAAACGCGTGGTAGGCGGCGATGACCAGCGTCGCCCCGACGGCGACGACGGCCCACTCGTCGCGTCCCCGCGGGATCGGGTCGTCGACGACGTACGCCGCGTACGCGAGCATGATGACGCCGGCGACGTCGTATCTGAGCGCGGCGAAAAGCACGGGCGGAAAGTACGTCAGCCCGGCCTTGATCGCCATGAACGCCGAGCCCCACACTGCGGCAAGGACGAGGAATAACGCGAGGTTCCGTGTTCGGCTCACGTGCGGACCTCTCCCGGGAGCGCGCCAAAAGGTTCCGAAAGCGGCCGGTCGTGCTGGGACCCGTGCTCGTCCGGAGACGCTCTCCGAGGGCTACCGGATCCGGAACCGGTCCACGTCGGCGGAGCCGTCGCGGGCGACGACCCCCACGTCGGCGAGCCGCCGGAGGGCGTCGGCGACCGTCTCCTCGCGGGCACCGACCTCCTCTGCGACCGCCTCCGGGGTGCCGTCGGTCTCGACCAGCGCGGCGAGGACCGCCGCGAAAAAGCGGCTGTCGGATTCGGTCCCGAGCCGCTCGTCGATCTCCGCCAGCGTGTCCTCGACGCGGCCCTGCACCCACCGCTGGGCCAGCGAGAGCTCGCGGTCGAGGTTCTGAAGCCGGCCGAACTCGCCGGCGAGATCGGCCAGATCGCTCGACGACCCGGACCCGTCGGGGATCTCTATCGAGAGGTGTTGACACCGCGCCGCCATGTCGAAGCTGTTCTTCGCCGGATACGCGCTCTTCGCGCCGAAGCCGTACGGAGAGACGCTCACCTCCAGTCGGAGGCTCCGCGTGATCCGGAAGTACTTGCGGCGCTGGTCGTCGGTGGTCGACTCGATGAGGCCGGCCTCCTCCAGCTTCCGCAGGTGGTCGATGACCGCCTTCGGGCTCACGTCGAGGTACTCCGAGATCTCCGTGACGTAACAGGGCTTGGTGGCGAGCAGCCGGAGGATGCGCCGCCGGTTCTCGTTGCCGAGGAGATCGAGCAGTACCGCGGAGTCCATTAACGTATGGTTAGCGTCGTAGCCGGAAAAGGCTGACTCACGGAGAGCGAACCGATCGCCCTCCTGCGGGCGATCGGTCGGCCCCGCGCTCCCGGTCGGGCGGACCCTCGGCGATCGATCGGAGCGAAGGGTAGTTACCCCGCCACCGAAAACGAGGGGGTATGGAAACGGCGCTCATCATTCTCGACGGATGGGGTCTCGGCGGCGGAGCGAGCGGCGACGCCGGGGGCGGAACGAGCGACGGCGAGACGGTCGATCCCTCGGGGCGGCCCGCGGGACGTGACGCGGTCGCCGCCGCCGACACGCCCGCGTTCGACGCGGCGACCGAGCGCGGCGCCGACGGGCGGCTCGTCGTCCACGGCCGACGCGTGGGGCTCCCCGAGGGGCAGATGGGGAACTCCGAGGTCGGCCACCTGAACATCGGCGCCGGCCGGGTCGTCAAACAGGCGTACACCCGCATCTCCGACGCGCTCGCAGAGGGGTCGCTGTCCGACAACGACGCCATCGCGGGGGCGCTCGACCACGCCGACTCGACCGGCGGGCGAGTCCACTTCATGGGGCTCGTCTCCGACGGCGGGGTCCACTCGGACGTGGAGCACCTGCTCGCGCTGATCGACGCCGCCGCCGACGCCGGGGTGCCGGCGACGAGCCACGCGTTCACGGACGGCCGCGACACCGCCCCGGAGATCGCCGACCGATTCCTCGAAGACGTGACGGCGAAGGCGGACGAGCGCGGGACGGGCCACGTCGCGACCGTGACCGGCCGCTACCACGCGATGGACCGCGACGAGAACTGGGAGCGGACGCGGAAGGCGTACGACGCCATCGTCGAGCGCGAGGCCCCCCACGAGGCCGAGACGGCGGTAGAGGCCGCGACCGAGGCGCACGCCCGCGGCGAGACCGACGAGTTCATCGAGCCGACGCTGGTGGCCGACGAGCCCGCGCTCGACGACGGCGACGCGGTCGTCTTCTTCAACTTCCGCGCGGACCGCGCCCGGCAGCTGGTGCGGATGCTCACCGACACCCGGCCCGACTGGGAGTTCGATCTGGACCAGCCCGATGTCCGGATGACCACGATGACCGAGTACGACGAGACGTTCGAGTTCCCGGTGGCATTCCCGCCCCAGATGCCCGAGAACACCATCGGCGAGGTGGTCTCCGACGCGGGGCTCACCCAGCTCCGGCTCGCCGAGTCGGAGAAGTACCCGCACGTGACGTATTTCCTCAACGGCGGTCGCGAGGTGGAGTTCCCCGGCGAGCGCCGCGAGATCGTCGAGAGCCCGGACGTGCCGACGTACGACCTCCGGCCGGAGATGTCGGCGCCGGAAGTGACCGACGAGGCGGTCGGTATCATCGAGGCCGACGACCCGGACCTGCTGGTCCTCAACTACGCGAACCCCGACATGGTTGGTCACACCGGCGACTTCGACGCCGCGGTCGAGGCGGTCGAGGCGGTCGACGCGCAGCTCGACCGCCTCCTCGACGCGGTCGCCGACGCCGGCGGCCACGCGGTCGTGACCGCCGACCACGGCAACGCCGACGACATGGGTACTCCCGCGGATCCCCACACCGCCCACACGTTCAACCCGGTCCCGTTCGTCTACCTGTCCCCCGACGGCGACGACGGCGGACGCGTGATCCGCGAGGGCGGCTCGCTGTGCGACATCGCGCCGACGCTCGTGGATCTGATCGGCCTCGATCGCCCGGCCGAGATGACCGGCGAGAACCTCCTGACGGAGTGACCGGTCGGCGGTAAACGGTAAACTCCGGTCGAATTTCCCCGGGTTCCACGCCGTTTTAAGTCCTTGACCGGCCAGGGATCGTTCATGACAGACGAGACCACCCCGGTTATCGCCGCCGCCTACCGAACGCCGCAGGGACGCGACGGCGGCGTCTACGCGGACGTCCGCAGCGAGGACCTCTCGACGCGGCTCATCGACCACACGCTCGCGGAGACGGGGCTGACGAGCGACCACGTCGACGACCTGATGTGGGGCGTCGCCCAGCAGCGGACCGAGCAGGACAACAACGTCGCCCGCGTCATCGCGCTGCTCTCGGATCTGGGCGAGTCGGTGCCCGCCACCTCGATCAACCGCTGGTGCGCCTCCTCGATGCAGGCGATCATCTCGGCGTCGGACGCGATCGCGGCCGGAAATCGGGACTGCATCATCGCCGGCGGCGTCGAGAACATGAGCCGCGTCCCGATGGACGGCGACTCCTACCAGCACCTCCATCCCGAACTCTCTGAGAAGTACAACGTCTTCCAGCTTCAGATGGGAATGACCGCCGAGAAGGTCGCCGAGGAGTACGGCGTGAGCCGCGAGGCGCAAGACGAGTACGCCGCGCGAAGCCATCAGCGCGCCGCCGAGGCGACCGAGTCGGGCCGCTTCGACGACGAGATCGTCCCGGTGGAGACCGAGGACGGTCTCGTCGAGGCGGACGAGGGGATCCGTCCGGACACGACCGCCGAGAAGCTCGCCGGCCTCTCGCCCGCGTTCACGGGGGACGGCACGGTGACCGCGGGGAACTCCTCGCAGATCTCCGACGGCGCGTCGCTGACGCTCGTCACGAGCAAGGCGTTCGCGGAGGACCACGGCCTCGACGTGCTCGCGGAGGTCGGCACGAACGCGGTCGCCGGCGTCGATCCGACGGTGATGGGGATCGGTCCGGTGCCCGCGACACGGAGCCTGCTCGACCGCGCCGGTCGGACCATCGACGACTACGACCTCGTGGAGCTCAACGAGGCGTTCGCCTCCCAGTGCGAGTACTCACGCCGCGAACTCGGGATCGACGAGGACATCTACAACGTCAACGGCGGCGCTATCGCCGTCGGCCACCCGCTCGGCGCCTCCGGCGCGCGGCTCCCCGTCACCCTGATCCACGAGATGCAGAAGCGGGACGCCGACCGCGGGCTCGCGACGCTCTGTGTCGGCTTCGGACAGGGCGCGGCGATCGAGTTCAGCCGCTAAGGGTTCGGCGCCGCCGCTCGGGACTTAGAAAGCACTCCCGTCGGCACCGCATCGCGGCGTTACTGAATGTGGCCTTCGCGCCGGAGCTGGTCCGCGTCGTCGTCGTCGTACCGCCACTCGACGTTCGCCTTCTCGTCCTGCCAGTCCCACGGCTCCGCGAGGACCACGTCGCCCTCGCTGATCCACGTCCGGTACTTCATGCGGCCGGGGATCCGGCCCATCCGCGTCTCGCCGTCTACGCAGCGCAGTCGCACGTGGTTGCCGCCGAGGTGTTCCGTCACCACGGCGAACACTTCGTCGTCGTTGGGCATTCGGAGGTTCCGACGCCCGGATTCTTCGCTCATATAGGTAGTATGTCGGTCGGCCGTATAAGTGATGGGAGACTCGTGTGCGCGTGTCTCGTGACCGTTGTTAGCACACGTTTTCGGGGGTCCGTATCGCGTGACGAACCGGCCGCTCCGCCGAGCGAAGCGTTCAAATCCCGTCGCGCCGACGGGTCTCGCATGAAGGACATGGAGTCGCTCGTACTCGATCAGGACGACGAGATGCTCTCGCCCGCGGTGGTGGTGGCGACGATCGCCCTCCTCGCCGTCTTCGTCATCGGATTCCTGGTACAGATCGTCGGTCTGGTCGCTTGACCGTCTCCGAACTGATCCCCGCTGCCCGTCTCCGATTATCGCCACGTCCGTCCCCCTTTTCAAACTCGGGAGCGAGCGACCGGTATGGGACGCGACCTCCTGACCGAACTCCTCGACCGAAACGACGAGCACGTCGCTTCCGCGGCCGCTTCCGATCTCGCCGCCCAGCGCGACGGCCAGCGTCCTCCGGTCGTCTCCGTCTGCTGTTCGGACTCCCGCGTGTCTCAGGAGGGGATGTGGGCGGTCGATCGGCCGGGATTCCTCTTTACCGCCGGCAACATCGGGAACCGCGTGTGCGACCGCGTCGACGGCGAGCGGGTGCTCGCCGGCAGCGTCGCGTACCCGCTCGCCTACACCGGTACGGACGCGCTCGCGGTCGTCGGGCACACCGGATGCGGCGCGGTCGGCGCGGCCCTCTCCGCGGTCCGGACCGGCGAACTCCCCGGAGAACCCGGTGTCAGGTCCGACGTGGAGGAGCTCGTCCCGATCGTCGAGTCGGGCCTCGACGCGCTCGACGACGGTCCCGGCGACGAAACGGGAGACGGGGACGGTCCCAGCGTCCGGAACCAACTCGTCGAGTACAACGTCCACGAACAGGTGTCGATCGCCCGCGAGACCGAGACGGGCGCCGACGCCGGCGTGTACGGCTTCGTCTACGACTTCCACGGCGCGTACGGGAACCGCGACGGGGCGGCCTACCTCGTGAACGTCGACGGCGAACGCGACCCCGAGTCCCTCCGCGACCGAGTCGGGCCGGAGCACGCGGACCACGTCGCCACGCTGCTGTAGCCCGCTCCGCTCCGCCGCATCCGACAGGGGTATCACGCCGCCGACCGAATCGCGCGTAATGGACCGCCGCGTTCTGTTCGCGAGTCTGATCCTGTTCGCCGGCGGCGCGACCGGCGTGGGCGTCGCCCTCTTCGCGTTCGTCGGCGTCGACGACGCGACGATCGACGCCGAGGTCGTCTGGGAGACCGAACCCGTCGCCGGCGACGACGGCAGCGGCGCGGTCGTCGCAACCATGGACGGCGACCCGCTCGTCCTCCAGCCGACGGTCGAGGACGGGAACCGAACGATACGCGCCACCGCCGCGGGCGGCGACGTGGAGTGGACGGCGAACGTCAACGGCGTCGATACTGCCGGCGACGGCACCGATCCCCCCGCAACGAGCGGGCTGGTCACCGGCGATCTCGGCGGCGACGAGGCCGTCGCGTTCACGACCGAATCCGGCTCCCTCGTCGTCCTCGACCCGGCGGACGGCACCGAGCGGTTCACGGTCGACCTCGGCGGACCCGGGGGGCTCCGGCCGGCGATCGGCGACCTCGACGGGGACGGAGACGCCGAGGTCGCCGCGGTCACGACCGACGGACGAGTTCGAGCCGTCGACGCGACCGGCGACACGGAATTCGAGACCGACCTCGACGCGCCGGTAGAGCTCCGGCCGCTGGCGGTCGACTTCGTCGGAGACGAGAGCGCCGGAGACGGCGACGGCGCGACCGATCGCGGGCTCGCGGTGGCGACCGCGGCCGATGGCGAGCGCTCGATCAGCCTGCTCGACGGGACCGGAGACGAGCGGTGGACGACCACTCCGTCGGTCACGCCCCTGAGCTGGAGCGCGGCCGACACGCGGAGCAGCCCGGTACTCGCGCTCGGCGGAGCGAACGGTAACTTGGAGACGATCGACGTCGCCGACGGCGAGACCCGCATCGAGGTCGGGTTACAGGACCTGCCCGTCACCGTCGGCGACGCGGACCCCGGTCGCGTCTACGTCGGCGGGAGCGGGAGCGTCTGGGCGGTCGACTTACTCGACGGCGAAGTCGTCTGGAAACAGCAGTACGGCGGCGACACGCGGGTGAACGCGCCCGGTGTCGCAGACGTCGACGGCGACGGCTCCCCGGGACCGGTCGTCGTGAACCGGAACGGGCGCGTGCTCGCGCTGAACCAGCAGGGCGAGGTTATCGCCCGCGGCGAGGTCGGCGGCACCGCCGTCGTGTACGCGGGCCCGCTGTTCGCGGACGTGACCGGCGACGGAAGCGCGGAGGTGCTCGTGGTCGCAGAAGACGGGCGGATCGTGGCGCTGTCCGACTGAGGACCGAGGGGTTCGTCGCCGGTCTCGTTCCGGCGAGTTTATCAGTCGGTCCGCGTCCGATTCGGGTCGCAGTCACCGAATTTTAGATGTGATTTCACCGGAAACGAGGTGTGTCGAAATAGCTACCGCTCCGGGGAGATCGGCGTCGGAGAAAACGGAAAAGCGCCCTTTCCGTTCAGTGCTGTTCGTCCTCGTACACCCACGCGGCGGTGTCGAGGCCGTAGTCGACGAGCTCGTCCTCGTCGAAGAACAGGTCAATCTCGCGCTCGTTAGCGCCCTCGTCCTCGTGATCCGACGCGTGGATCACGTTGTGTCCGAGGTCCAAACCGAAGTCGCCGCGGATCGTACCCGGGGCGGACTCGGCAGGGTCGGTCTCCCCGACCATCGCGCGGACCTGTCGGGTCGCGTCCGCGCCCTCCCACACCATCGCGAAAACGGGGCCGGAGGTGATGAAGTCGACGAGGCCGTCGAAGAACGGCTTGCCCTCGTGTTCACCGTAGTGCTCGTGGGCGAGGTCCTCGTCGATCTGCATGAACTTCCCGCCGACGAGCTTCAGCCCGCGCTCCTCGAAGCGAGAGACGATCTCGCCGATGAGGCCGCGCTGCACGCCGTCGGGCTTGACCATCACGAAGGTGCGCTCGTCGTGGTGGCTCATCTACTCGCCACCCTGATTGCGCCCTTCCTCGGTCCATTCGAGGTCGCGCGCCTCGCGGCCGAGGAAGTAGTTCTTCTCCGCCTTCGAGTCGACGAAGTGGAGGATCTGTCCGTCCTTCTTGACGTACATCGTGCCCGTGCCGGGCTCGATCTCCTCGCCGGTGTAGTCGCAGGTTCGTGTCTCGACCATTGGTTATCGCCCTCCGATGGAGTCCGCGTCGCGCTGGGTCTCCCGGAGCTGGAGCACGTCGCCCATGCGGACGGGGCCCAGGACGTTCCGGGTGATGATCCGGCCCTGGTTCGATCCCTCCTGGATGCGGCACTTGACCTGCATGGCCTCGCCGTGCATCCCGGTCTTGCCGACGACCTCGATGACCTCCGCAGTCGTCGAGTCGCCGGTGCCCTCTTCTGCGCTCATGGGTGGTTATCGAAGCTCCGCGACCTTCTCGCCGATGTCCTCGACGTCGTCGTCGGCGTCGCCGGCGTCGATGACGGCGGCGGCGGCCGAACCGACTTCGAGGCCGGCGGCGTGGCCGACTTCGTCCTGCGTGTCGACGAAGACGACCGGGATGCCCTTCTCCTCGGCGAGTTCGGGAAGGTGCATCACGATCTCCTCGGGGGAGACGTCCTCGGCGACGATGACGAGGTCCGCGTTGCCGCGCTCGACGGCCTTCGTGGTCTCGTTGGTTCCTTTCTTCACGGTACCGGTGTCTCGGGCGACCTCGAGCGCCTCAAGCGATCGCTCGGCGAGGTCGGCTGGGGTTTCGTAGTCTACGTAAACGGGCATATGTTGTTCACCTATCCTCCGCGCGGGCTCGCGTGCCCGTACCGTGGTCGGTCCCTAACGGCACGGCACATCATCAACCCCGCAGAGGCTGTGAAGCGACCTAGTCCGGACATCCATAAAAGCGCTTTCAATGTCCTGCGCGTGTGCGAGCGGGGATCACGGGGGCGGACCCGCTTTCCTCGCGGCGGTCGCGACGGTTCCCCCGAGCCGCTGTGCCACGTCTCGACGGACGCCCACCCCTAACTCCGCGCTTTTAAGCGTGGCTCGCCCCTCCCCTCGCACATCGAATGGTCCGTCTCGTTCACTACTCCGACATCGAGAACGTCTTCGACGCCCCCGAGCGGGCGGCCCGGCTCGCCGGGCGGATCCGGGAGCTCTCCGGTCCCGACGCCGGCGTAGTCGCCACCGGCGACACCACCGCGCCGGGCGTCCTCTCGCTGGTCGCGACCGGCCGGCAGGTCCTCGACTTCTACGCCGCCACCGACACCCTCCTCGACACGTTCGGCAACCACGAGTTCGACTACGGACCGGGCCCGCTGCGCGGGCTCGTCGACGACGCCACCGCGACGTTCGTCTCCGCGAACGTCCGCGACGAGAGCGGCGAGCCCTTCGGCCGCGCCGAGGGCGTCGTCCCGTGGACGACGCGACGGATCGACGGCGCGACCGTCGGCTTCGTCGGCGTCACCGACCCCGCGACCGACTCGCTGAACCCGATGGCCGCCGACCTTTCCTTCGACGATCCCGTCGACGCCGCGCGGGACGCGCTCGCCGAGATGCGCGCTGCCCTCGCGGAGAGCGGCGACGGCGTCGACCACGTCGTCGTCCTCTCGCACCTCGGCGCGAGCGACGACGACCTCGCTCGCGAGCTCGACGTGGACGCGGTCCTCGGCGGCCACGTCCACAGCCCGCGCAACGAGCGCGTGGCCGACACCCTGCTGGTCCGCCCCGGCGTCAACGGCGAGGCGGTCGTCGAAGTCGAGTTCGGCGGGACGGGAGGCGGGGGGAAGGAAGACGCCGAGGGGGAGTCCGTCCCCACCGCGACCCTCCACGAGCCGGACGGCGCCGAGCCGGTCGCCCCGCTCCGAGCGGCGCTCGAAGAGCGGATGGCCGCGGCCGACCTCGACGAGGTCGTCGATCGCGTCGACGAGCCGATCGAGCGGGCCGGGGAGATCGTCCACGGCGGGGAGTGCCGCGTCGGCAACTTCGTCGCGGACGCGTTCCGCTGGGCGCTCGACGCCGACGTTGGGCTCTCGAACGCGGGCGGCCTCCGGCAGGGCGACCCGTGGCACGGCGACGTGACGAAGGCCGATCTGATCAGCCTGATCCCGTTCGAAGAGCCCGTGGCGCTCGCGTCCGTCTCCGGTGCGGAGCTTCACGACGCGCTCCGCGAGATGGCCGCGCCCGACGTGGACTTCGGCGAAGACGACTGGTGGCACGGCCACGTCTCGAACGCCCGGGTCGTCTGGGACGCCGACGCCGAGCTCATTCTCGAGGCCACCGTCGGCGGCGAGCCGATCGACCCCGAGGCGCGCTACACCGTCGCCGTCTCGGAGTACCTGCTTCACTCCGACCACGAGTTCCCGACGCTCGCGCAGCGACACCGGGTCGACGAGGCCGACATCCAGTACGAGGTGCTCGCCGACTACGCCCGCGAACGCGGGATCGACCCCCGTCTCGAAGGTCGGGTCGAGATCCGGAACCGAACGGATATCGGCGTCGAGAGTCGGTAAGGAACCGGAATCAGAAATCCAGCGGGAAGGGAAAAGCGCGGTTCAGGCGCTGCCGTCGACGAACTGCTCGGCGCCCTCGTAGAACCAGTAGCCGTTCTCGCGCATCGCGCGACCCAGCTCCTGGTGGAACTCGACGAAGTCCGCGAACTCTTCTTTCTCGACGTTCTCGAAGATTTCCTCGACGGCGACCACCGTCTCGAAGTCGATCCGGATCGGGTGGTCGCCGTACTGCTCGACGTAGTCGGCGGCCGACAGCGGGAAGTCCTCCTCCTCGTCGATCTTCTTCGCGAGCACCGCGTGTCCGTACTGCCGCCTGCCCTCGCTCCCCTGTTCGCCGTCGGGGTCGTGTGGCCAGTCCATACCCCTCGATTCATCGGGACCGGGCATAGTCATTACGGAACATACGGGCGGGCATCGCCGCCGAAACCACTGACTTCTCGACTACCGTCGAGGGGAGCGCCCATCGACGACGGGCGAACTGCCCGAGCAAGTCCGGCTCTCGCGGGCCCGCGTCGGTGTGGAGCTGGTTAATTGAATCATAACTCAATTTATTAATGGTATAGTATAATGTAAAAACGTTTAGGATATTGGATGGCTATCGTTTACATGGATCATTCCATGAGAGCCGTTGTATACCAAGGCCCGTACGACGTGGCCGTCGAAGAGGTAGATGACCCGGAGATCGAACACCCGAACGACGTCGTGGTCGACATCACGACGTCGTGTATCTGCGGATCCGATCTCCACATGTACGAGGGGCGAACCGCCGCCGAGGAGGGGATCGTGTTCGGCCACGAGAACATGGGTATCGTGAGCGAGGTCGGCGAGGCCGTCTCGACGCTTGAAGAGGGGGACCGCGTCGTGATGCCGTTCAACGTCTCCTGCGGCTTCTGTCAGAACTGCGAGGAGGGGTACACCGGCTTCTGTACCAACGTCAACCCCGGCTTCGCCGGCGGGGCGTACGGCTACGTCGCGATGGGACCGTATCCGGGCGGACAGGCCGAGAAGCTGCGCGTTCCGTACGCCGACCACAACGCGCTGAAACTGCCCGAGGGGCGCGAACACGAGGACGCGTTCTCGCTGCTCGCGGACATCTTCCCGACCGGCTGGCACGGCACCGAGCTGGCGAACCTCGAATCGGGCGAGTCGGTCGCCATCTTCGGCGCCGGGCCGGTCGGCCTGATGGCCGCCTACAGCGCGAAGATCAAGGGCGCCGCCGAGATCTACGTCGTCGACCAAGTGCCGAGCCGGCTGGAGCTGGCCGAGGAGCACTGCGACGCCCACGCGATCGACTTCTCCGAGGGCGACCCGGTCGACCAGATCATCGAGGAACACGGGGGGATGGTCGACAAGGGCGTCGACGCGGTCGGATATCAGGCGACCGACCCCGACGACGTCGACACCGAGACCGAGGACTACTCCTACCAGCCGGCCAAGGAGAACCCGGCGGTCGTGATCAACAACCTGATCCGGGTGGTCCGACCGACGGGCGAACTCGGTATCCCCGGCCTGTACGTGCCGGAGGACCCAGGCGCGCCCGACGACATGGCCGCGCAGGGGCGTCTCGGCATCGACTTCGGGAAGTTCTTCGAGAAGGGGCTCAAGTGCGGCACGGGCCAGTGTAACGTGAAGGAGTACAACCGGTACCTCCGCGACATGATCATCGAGGGCCGCGCCGACCCGAGCTGGGTCGTCTCGCACCGCGTCAACCTCGACGAGGCGCCGGAGATGTACGAGGCGTTCGACGCCCGCGAGGAGGGCGTCACGAAGGTCCTTCTCGAACCCTGAGCCGCCGAGGCCGCGCCTCGCTGCCGCCGTTCCGACTTTTCAGAACCCGACACCGACGACCGTCAGGCCCGGAGCCACGCCTTCGGGTGCTCGTCTCGGAGATGGGACTGGTACCGCCCGATCAGCTCCGGGTACCCGTCGGCCACGCAGTGCCAGCCGCAGTGCTCGCAGGTCCGTTCGACCGCCTCGTCGTTTCCCTGAACGTGTCCGCCGCGCCTGTAGGTGACCATGAGTGTCTCGTCGCGGGCGATCCGCGCTGATAGGTACCATACGTCACGAGCGCGGTTCACTCTGTCGACATCTGTGGGACGTACCGCCTCCGTCTCTCCCGCCGAAACGGCCCCACTTGCGCTCCTCCCGCCGAAACCGGTATGTCGATCCCGCGCGTGGTCACCGGTATGTGTAAGTACTGCAACTGGGCGTTCCACGACGGCTGGGGGGAGCTGTTGAAGTACGACGACGTCTACCAGTCGGCGGTCGGCGCCGAGACCGAGTCCACCCACGGGTTCCACGAGGACTGGGACGACCTGCAGGCGGAGCTAGGTATCTGATTCGGACCGGCGGGTGGAGCCCGTTCAGATCGGGAACGCGTCCGCGCTCTCGACCGCATCGGGGTCAGAGGCCGCCAGCCCATCGAGCTCTCCGCGGATTCTCTCCTCGTCCATCTCGCTACCGATGAACACGAGCCGAGTGCGGCGGTCGTCGCCCTCCCCCCACTCGCCGATAGGCCCCGCCTGCACCGAGGGGCCGGCCTGACTCACGCCGATGACCTCGTCCGTGCCCGCGACGTTCGCGACCCCCTTCGCCCGCACGACGGCGCCGTCCCAGTCGGCGAGCCAGTCGGCGAACGGCTCCGGGTCGAGGGCGTCGGCGGAGCGGTAGACGAACGAGGCGACGCCGTGGGCCGCGGCGGCGCCGTCGGCGTGGTCGTGGGCGTGTCCCGCCTCCTCGTCCCCGTGTCCGAGCTCGTCTCCACCGCCCTCGCTCTCCGCGATCGCGCGCTTCCACCCCGGCGAGCGCTTGGCCGTCTCGAAGTCGAACCGACCGGTGTCAAGCACGTCGCCGGGGTCGACCGCGGAGTAGCTCGTCCGGATCCGCTCCGCCCGCGGGCCGAGCCGGTCGGCGACCGACTCGATCTCGTCGAGCACGTCGTCGGGGACCATGTCCGTCTTGTTCAACACGAGCACGTCGCAGAACTCGATCCCCTCGACGAGCACGTCCGCGAGGGGGCGGTCTTCGGTCGACTCCCCGTCGCCCGGTAGGCTCTCGCCCGCGTCGAACTCCTTCCAGAAGCCGTAGGTGTCGAGCACCGTCACCATCGTGTCGAGCCGGAAGCGCTCGGTCGGATCGATCTCGGACTCGTCGGTCCCCTCAGTGAACGCCCGCGCGACCGGAATCGGCTCGGAGATGCCAGACGACTCCACGAGAAGATAGTCGAACTCCCGTGACTCGGCGAGCGCCGCGGCCTCGCTCAGCAGGTCGTCCTGGAGTCGACAGCAGATGCAGCCGTTCGAGAGGTCGACGATACCCTCCTCGTCGTTCTCGCGCGCGACGAGTTCGGCGTCGACGTTCACCTCGCCCATGTCGTTGAGGATGACGGCGATCCGCCTGTCGCCAGGGTTCGCGAGCAGGTGGTTCACCATCGTCGTCTTCCCGGCGCCGAGGTACCCGCTGAGAACGGTCACGGGAATCCGGTCGTCGCTCATGTGTGTTACCGTGAGACGTGCTATCAGTATGAAACGATCGATCGTCGATATCGCACTGACACAAGGCTTACCACGACCGCCGAGCGGCTCTCCACTATGCGCCGCAGAGCCCTCCTCTCGACCGCGGCCGCCGCCTCGACCGCTTCGCTCGCCGGCTGCCCCACGCCGCCGTGGGGAGAGATCCCCGAAACCGTCGACGGCGCCGAGGTGACGCTCCGCCGCGAACACACCGGCGAGTTCGAACCCGACGAGGCGAGTCCGAACGGCGCCGTCATCCTGCTCCGTGCGCTCGATGCCGGGCCGCCGCGCCTCACCGTCAGGGGATGGTTGTTCGGCGGCTCGCGAGACTGCTACCGCGTCGATCTGATCGAGGCGAGCCTCGACGCCGACCGGCTACTGCTCCGGCTGACCACCGAAGACGACCCCGACTGGGACGGCGGCCCGTGCTCCGATGTCGGCGAAACGCATCCCTACGAGGTCGTCGTCGCGTTCGCGGAGGCGCCGGTCCCCGAGCGCGTCGAAGTTCGCCACGGCGACGAGACGGTGCTCGCAGAGGAGGTGTGACTCGCGGGCGGTCCCGGACGCGGGTCAGCGCTCGATCCCGCCCTGCTCTTTGATCTTCATGATGTGCCGGACGTTCAGGTAGATCTCCTCGGGCGAGGTCTGCTCGTCGGGGTCGTACAGGTCCGACACGCGGTAGAGGATCGCCGAGAGCTGTTTGCTCTCGGAGCTGTCGCCGCGCACGTCGGCGGCGACCTCGCGGAGGAACGCGCGGACCTCGTCGTCCTCCGCGAACGCCTCCCCCGCAGCGTCCGCGGCCGACTCGGGGACGGCCGGATCGACGCCCGCCGCGTCGAGGGGATCGGCGTGCTCGCCGTTCCCGTCGTCGCCGTCCGATTCGCTTCGCTCCCCGCTCATCGCTCTCCGCTCACCTCGCGACGACGGACGACGCCGGCGTTGTTCGCGACGTTCTCCACGATCACCTTGAACGCGTCCGCGGTCTCGCCCTCCTCCAGCACGACCGGCTCCCCGTCGTCGCCGCCGGTCCGGACCGCCGGGTCGAGGGGGACGCCGCCCAGGAAGGGGAGCTCGTGCTCCTGCGCCAGCGCCTTCCCGCCGCCGGAGCCGAAGATCTCGTGGAATCCGCCGCAGTCCGGACACCGGAAGCCGGCCATGTTCTCCGCGATCCCGAGCACGTTCGTGTCGTGTTTGCCGAACATCCGGAGGCCCTTCACCGCGTCGTCGAGCGCGACCTCCTGCGGCGTCGTGACGATCACCGCGCCCGTCAGCGGGAGCGTCTGGAGGATCGTGAGTTGGGTGTCACCGGTGCCGGGCGGCAGGTCCATGATCAGGTAGTCGAGCTCGCCCCACTCCACGTCCTCGACGAGCTGGGTGATGATCTTGTGGACCATCGGGCCGCGCCAGATGACCGGGTCGTCCTCGCCGGTGAGGAAGTCCATGCTCATCAGTTTCACGCCGAAGCGCTCGGGCGGGACGATCGTCTCGCCGTCGGTCTCCGGGCGCTCCTCGGCCGAGACCATCCGCGGGACGTTCGGGCCGTACACGTCGGCGTCGAACAGCCCGACGCGCGCGCCGAGTTCGGAGAGCCCCGCCGCGATGTTGACGGCCATCGTCGACTTGCCGACGCCACCCTTCCCGGAGGCGACCGCGATCACGTTCTTCACGCCGGGGAGCACCTGCTCGTCGGCGTCCAGATCGTCGGGGATCGACGCCGACAGCTCCACGTCGAGTCCGGTGTCGGCGAGCGCTGCCCGCACGTCGTCGGCGATTTCCGACTCGTGCGGCGAGAAGGGGGCGCCGAGCGCGAGCGAGACGCGGACCTCGCCATCCCCCACCTCGACGTCGTTCACCAGCCCGAGCGAGACGATGTCGTCGCCGAGGTCGGGGTCCCGCACGTCCGCGAGCCGCTCCCGCACGTCCGTTTCGTTCATGCCCGGAGGGAGGGTCGTGGGTCGAATAAGGGTTCTGTCACCCGATCAGTCGATCCGCGTCCCGGCGTCCTCGCCGCGCAGGAACGGCTCCAGTCCCGCGGCGCCGAACACGTGCGCCGGCGCTTCGAGCGCCAGCAGTTCGCGGACCTTCGCCGCCATCCCCCCGGAGACGTCCGTCGCGTCGCTCGCGCCCAGCGCGTCGGCGACCGCGTCGAACGAGTCGATCGACGAGATCACCTCGCCGCCGTCGTCGAGGACGCCCGGCACCGTCGAGCAGACGCCCACCCGCCGCGCGCCGAGCCCGACGGCCAGTTCGACGACCAGCTCGTCGCCGGAGACCACTGTCACCCCGGCGTCTGCGGTCGCGACGCCGTCGCCGTGGAGCACCGGGACGAACCCCTCGCCGAGCAGCGTCGCCGTCGACGAGATCGGCAGGTCGAGGTCGCCGTCGGCGCCCTCCGGACGGGCCGTAAGTGAGAGCGGGTGAACCGGCACCGCGGGCACGTCCCGCTCGTGGAGGCGGTCGAGGACGGCGCGGTTCAGCGCCGCCATCGCGCCGTGGATGTCCATCACCGCGTCGGCGTCGTCGGTCCCCGCGGTCGTCGAGACGCCGTGTTCGCTGGCGTGGTGATGACCGAAGCTCCCGCCGCCGTGGACGACGACGAGCCGCTCGACCGCGCCGTCGGCGAGCGCGTTCGCGACCGCGTCGCAGGCCGCGACGAGCGCGTCGTCGTCGATCGTCTCCGGACGGTCCTTCTCCGTGATCAGGCTCCCACCGAGCTTGAGGACGACGGGGGGTTCGGGGTCGGAGTCGGGGCCCGCGCCATCGCCCGTCACGGCTCCACCACTCGGACGCCCTCGGTCGCCAGCTCGGCGCGGAACGCCTCTTCACACCCCTGCGTGAACGAGAGCGCGGTCTCGGTCGCGTCGCTCGCGTCGAGCGCGACGATACAGCCGCCGCCGCCCGCGCCGGTGAGCTTCGCGCCGTGAGCCCCGGCGTCGCGGGCGGCCCACACCATCGCGTCGAGCGAGCGCGCGGAGACGCCGAGCGCGGCGAGCAGGCCGTGGTTGAAGTCCATCAGCTCGCCCAGCTCCGAGAGCAGCTCCGGCGAGGGCTCGGCGTCGCCCCCCGACTCCCCTTCCGGGACGGCGTCTTCGAGCAGCGCTTCGCCGGTCCGAACCACGTCGCCGATAGACGCGACGGTGTCGGCGGCGAACTCGTACTCCTCGCGGAGCTCGCCGACGCCGGCGACGAGTTCGCCGGTGTCGCCGGCGCCGCCGTCGAAGCCGACGACGAACGGGAGGTTCGGGGTCTCGATCGGCTCGCAGTCGTCGCCCTCGACGCGGACCGCGCCGCCCATCGTCGAGCAGAACGTGTCGGCGCGCGAGGCCTGCCCGTCCTGCACCTCGTACTCCGCGCGGTACGCCCGGTCGGCCAGCTCGCGGCGGTCGAGCGGCTCGCCGAGCGCGCGCGTCGCGGCGTCGATTCCCGCGACGACGACGGCGGCCGACGACCCCAGCCCGGCGCCGAGCGGGATGTCGCTCTCGACGGTGATGTCGAAGCCGGCGTCGGGGGCGTCGGCGGCGTCCCGTGCCTGCTCGACCGCGGCGTCGACGTAGCCCATCGCGGCCTCGACCAGCGGCGTCGGCACGTCCACGTCCGGGCGGTCGCTCGTCCCGCCGGAGTACTCCACCGTGAACCCGTCGAGCGAGAGGTCCTCGGCCTCGACGCGGACGTGGTCGTCCGACCGGGGTTCGGCGGTCACCGCGGCGCGTCGCTCGATCGCCGCCGGCACGGCGGGCTCCCCGTAGACGACGGCGTGTTCGCCGAAGAGGTACACCTTCCCCGGCGCTTCACAGACGGTCATACGAACTCACTCTCCCCGCGTGCTTACAGGCGTTGCGCTTGGCGGGACAGGCGAGCGTCGACGACGGCCGTCGCGGTCGAGTCTCGACGCGACGGCAAACCCCTCCGTCCCCGCCACCTTTTCACCGGCGGGCGCCGTCGTGCGCGCCATGACGACGCTCCCGTCGCTTCTGAGGCAGTCGCTCGCGAACTTCGTCGAGGGGCTGGCGGTCGCGATACCCCGACTGCTCTCCGGGCTGGTCTTCCTCGCGCTGGCGTACGTGACGGTTCGGATCGTCCTCGCGCTCGTCCGCTCGTCGATCGAGAGGGTGTACGTCGGCGACCGCGAACTCGTGGGCGATCTCATCGCCACGCTCGTCGCGATATTCCTCTGGTTCGGCGTCGCGCTCACCTTCCTGAAGGTCGTCGGCATGGGCGATATCGCGGCGAGTCTCGGCACCGCCGTCGGCTTCATCGCGTTGGGCGTCTCGTACGCCCTCTCCGAGATGATCGAGGACACGGTGGCGGGCGTCTACCTCCTCCGCGACCCCGACTTCAACGTCGGCTACCGCGTCGAGGCGAAGGGCGTCACGGGAACGGTCGCCGCCATCGAACTCCGGAAGACCCGAATCGACACGGACGCCGGCGACCGGATCGTGATGGCGAACCGTGAGATAGAGCCGCGGTGGACGCACGATGTCCCCGACGACGAGGACTGATCTCGCGAGGCGACCGACAGAAAGGACCCAATACTTATTAATTCAGTCTGAGATATCCGCAGTATGTCAACCCAAACAGAGGCAAACCCCGTGGAAACGGTCGCCGGAGACACGACGCTCGCCGCGCTCTCGCACGCGTCGGCGCTCGTCGCCTCGTTTCTGGGGCCGCTGCTGTTCCTCATCCTCGCGGACGACGACGACGAACTCGTCAAACAGAACGCGAAAAACTCGCTTAACTTCCAGCTGATCGTCTTCATCGCGATGGTCGTCTCGGCGCTGTTGACCGTCGTACTCGTCGGCTTCCTGCTCCTCCCGCTGATCAGACTGATCGACCTCGTGTTGGTGCTGATAGCCACCCTGAAGGCCAACGACGGGCAGGTCTATTCGTACCCGTACACGCCGGACCTTCTCTGAACACCGCGAATCGGATTCGTTCGCGTTCCCGCTAACGCACTCGGTACCGCCTCTCCGATCCATTTGTTCCACTGTCACGGCGGAGACAGCGGCTGCTCCAGAGAATCGGAGCGTCGGAAAAGTCGAACTCGACGTCGAAGGCCGGTTACAGTTCGTCTTCGAAGTCGTCGAGGGCGAACACGGTGTCGGAGCCGCGGCGGTCGAGCGTCTCGTTGGCGAGGAGCCAGTAGACGACCGACAGCGCGCGTCGACCCTTGTTGTTCGTCGGGATGACCAGGTCGACGTTCGACAGCTGGTTGTTGGAGTCGCACATCGCGATGACCGGGATGCCGACGGTGATAGCCTCCTTGACGGCCTGCGCGTCGCCGATCGGGTCGGTGACCACGACGACGTCCGGCTCGATGTAGCCGGCGTAGTCGGGGTTCGTCAGCGTGCCCGGGATGAAGCGTCCCGTACGGGCGCGGGCGCCGATGGCGTCCGCGAACTTCTCGGCCGGGAACCGGCCGTACTGGCGCGAGGACGTGACGAGGATCTGCTCGGGGTCGTAGTTCGAGAGGAAGTCCGCGGCGGTCCGGATCCGCTGGTCCGTCGTGCTCACGTCGAGCACGTACAGGCCGTCGTCGCGGACGCGGTGGATGAACCGCTCCATGTCCTTCGTCTTCTGCTGGGTCCCGATGTGGACACCGGCGGAGAGGTAGTCCTCGACCGGGATCAGCAGGTCGACGTCGTCGTCGGGCATGACGTCGTCGTCGAACGGAGAGGCGTCCTCCTCCTCGGCAGCGGCGTCGGCCTCTGCGGCCTCGTCGGTCTCGGCGTCGGCGGGTGCTTCGGGTTCGGCGTCAGCGGACGCCCCCTCGGCAGCCGCGTCGGCGGTCGGTTCCTCGGTCGTGTCGGCCTCCTCCTCGACCGCCGCGTCGACCGCCTCGGTCTCCGCGTCGTCGTCGAGTTCGACCGCGTCGTTGTCTTCGCTCATGCGTGGTGTCGGCCCGTCATACCGCGTCGTCCGCGATGCGGACCAGTTCGTTCAGCTTGGCGGTTCGCTCGCCGCCGACCGTGCCGGTCTTGATGAAGCCGGCGTCGGTCGCCACGGCGAGGTGTGCGATGGTGGTGTCCTCGGTCTCGCCCGAACGGTGGGAGATGACCGTCTCGTACCCGTTGCGGGAGGCGAGTTCGACCGCGTCGAACGCGTCCGACAGCGTCCCGATCTGGTTCGGCTTGATCAGGATGCTGTTGGCCGCGCCGACGTCGATCCCCTCGCGGAGCCGCTCGACGTTGGTGACGAACAGGTCGTCGCCGCAGATCAGCGTCCGGTCGCCGACCCGGTCGGTCAGCTCCGCGAACGCCTCGTAGTCGTTCTCGTCGAGCGGGTCCTCGACGTACGCGAGGTCGTACTCGTCGACGAGGCCGGCGACGTACTCGACCTGCTCGTCGGTCGATTTCGCCTCGTCGCCGTACACGTACGCCTCTCGGTCGTCGTCGTACAGCTCGGCGGCCGCCATGTCGAGTCCGAAGCGGATCTCGAAGCCCACTTCCTCCTCGACGCGGTCGACCGCCTCCTCGACGACCTCGAACGCCTCCGCGTCCGAGATCGGGGGCGCCCACGCGCCCTCGTCGCCCTTCGCCGCGGGCACGCCGCGCTCGTCGAGCACGTCCGCGACCGCCGCGTGGACCGCGGCGTTCGCGAAGACGGCCTCCGAGACGCTCGGCGCGCCGACGGGGGCCGCGAGGAACTCCTGGATGTGGGTCGCCTCCTTGGCGTGTTCCCCGCCGCCGACGACGTTGCCGAGCGGAATCGGGAAGTTCTCGCCGCGGAACGCGCCCCCGAGGTGCTGGTACAGCGGCGCACCGAGCACGTCGGCGGCGGCCTTCGCGGCCGCCATCGAGATCGCGACCGCGCTGTTGGCGCCGATCGCCGAGAAGTCGTCCGTGCCGTCGGCGGCGCGTAACGCGTTGTCGACGGCGCGCTGGTCGCCCGCGTAGACGCCTTCGAGGCGAGGCACCGCGTGCTCGCGGGCCTTCGCGATGGACTCGTTAGCCGGGAGCTCGATCGCCTCGTACTCGCCGGTCGAGGCCCCGCTGGGGGCCGCGCCGCGACCGAAGCCGCCGGACTCGGTGAGCACGTCGGCCTCGACGGTCGGGTTCCCCCGCGAGTCGAGCACGCGACGCAGCGAGATGCCGGTGATTCGGGTCATCAGTTTGACTCCCTCCGGACGGTGAAGGGGAGCGCACCCGCGTCGTACTCCTCGGCGGCGACGAGGATGGGCTCCGTCTGGTCCGTGTCGATCAGCACGGGCGCCCCGTAGGACACCTGCAGCGCTCGCGCGCCGAGGATTCGTGCCTTCTCGTACCGATTGTATCGCTGTTCTGACATGGATTACTGGTACGGCGAGACGACGTCGACGAGGTCGCGGTGGCTGACCAGCATGCGGCGGCAGCAGTGCCGGTCGACGCCGAGCTCGTCGAGGACCTCGCCGGGGTCCTCGTCGCCCTCGCGGGCGCGCTCCTTGAACTCCTCCCAGTGTTCACCCACGACGTTGCCGCACGTGAAACACCGGACGGGGATCATCATGACTGGATCACCTCAGCGGTAGGACTTCTGGTAGCGGGCACGCGCGCCGGGTCCGCCCCACTTCTTGGGTTCGGACTGGCGCACGTCGTTGACCAGCAGCGTGCGGTCGAAGTTCATGTACGCGTCGCGCAGCTCGGCGTCGCCGAGGTGCTGGACGAGACCGCGCGCGATGGCGGTCCGCGTCGCGTCGGCCTGGCCGCTGAAGCCGCCGCCCTCGACGTTGACCTCGATGTCCACGTCGGCGCGGAGCTCCTCGCCCGCGATGCGGAACGGCTCCAGCATCTTGAGGCGCGCCTGCTCCGGTTCGACCAGCTCGACTGGCTGGGAGTTGATTCGAACGCGGCCCTCGCCGTCGCGCACGGTGGCGCGGGCGACGGCCGTCTTCTTCTTGCCTGAGGTGTTAGTTACCATGTGACGTTGGCTCCCAGAGACTCGGAGATGTCCCCGAGCGTCGTGAATTTGATGTTCGAGAGGCGGTCGAGCGAGGTGTCGTCGAGGACGACGCTCTCGGCGTCCTCGTCGCGCTCGTAGGGGTTCCCGACGTACACGCGCACGTTCGAGAACGCCTCGCGGCCGTCCTCCGTCTTGTACGGCAGCATGCCGCGGATGGCACGCTTGAAGATCCGGTCGGGGCGCTTCGGGTAGTACGGCCCGCTGTCGGAGCCGAGCTCCGCGCGGGTGTGGTACGTCTCCATCGTCGCCTCCTCGTTGCCGGTGATGACCGCGCGCTCGGCGTTGACGACGGCGACCGTCTCGCCGTCGAGGACGCGCTGCGCGACCTTCGACGAGACGCGACCGAGGATGCAGTCGCGGGCGTCGACGACGACGTCCGCGTCGATCTTCGCGAGACTCATCGGATCACCCGGACGTTGCTCCCTTCGGGATTCTGTTCGATACACTGTTCAAGCGACACCGCTTCGCCGGCCTGGTCGATCTTCGTGCGGGCGGTGCCCGAGAAGTCGACGGCGGCGACGGTGACGTTCTTTTCGAGCACACCGCTGCCCAGCACCTTGCCGGGGACGACGACCGTCTCGTCTTCCTGCGCGTATCGTTCGATACGGCCCAGGTTGACCTCAGCGTGCGTGCGCCGTGGCTTCTCCAGTCGATCGGCGATGTCCTGCCACACGTTGGCACCGGAATCGCGCGAGACCGACTTCAGATCGGCGATGAGGTTCTGTAGTTTCGGATTCGTCTTGCTACTCATAGCTGTCCCTCCTGAAGTGGAGAGTTAGTGAAAACGGAGTGCAGGGAGCAGGATTTGAACCTGCGGACCTCTACAGGACAGCGCCCTGAACGCTGCGCCGTTGGCCTGACTTGGCTATCCCTGCGTGCACTCCTGCGTAATCCGGCTCCCTTCAAACCACTTTCGGTCCCGGCGCCGCAGCTCCGTTCAGGGGCGAGCGCCGTGTGTGCGGTTTGAAGGTCCGTCATTACGTTAGACCGCGACTTTCGTCTGTAGTTCGTCCGCGCGCTCCTCGATGGAGTCGATCGCGCGGAGCAGCAGTTCCTCGACGTCGAACGAGCCGTCCGTCTCGATGTGGAACACGAACGCGCCGGGGACATCCTCGACGCTGACCTCCTTCCCGGGGAACCGCTCCGAGAGATCGTTGTCGAACTCGTCGGTGAGCTCGATATCCCCGTCGGGCGTCTCGATGACGCCGCGGAGAATTCGCGGCTCGTCGTCGTCGAACTCGCCGAGGTCGCCCTCGACGGTCACGCGCTGAAGGTGGCGATAACCGACGGAGACGCCGCCCTGGTGTTTGGCGTGCTCCTTGCCGGTGTCGAGCACCGCGTCGGCCTCGAACTCCAGTCGCTGTCCTTCCTTCAGCTCGATGATCGGAATGTTGTCGTCCGCGACCTCGACGAGCGGGTCAGCGCACTCGATGTCGCCGGAGTACGCCGTCGCCGGGCCTTCGACGTCGAGCGCGAGGGTGACCTCGTCGCCGATTTCGAAGTCGTCGAGCGGCGTCGTCAGGGGCACGAGCCCCAGCCGAAGTCCGATCATCTCGTCGAACATGACGGAGGAGTTCTCGACGAACCGAACGGTGTCGATCGAGAACGTCGGGACGTCGGCGATCATCGCGCGGCGGATGCCGTTGGCGAACGCCGGCGTGAGCCCGCGGATCAGTACCCGCGCGCTGCGATCGTCCCGTTCGACGTACTGGACGTCGAAGTCGTCTTCCGTCATGTCAGACTCGCTTGTTCTTTGGCGCCTTCGTCCCGTCGTGCGGGATGGGCGTGACGTCCTCGATGCGACCGATCTCGACGCCCGCACGCGAGAGCGCGCGGATCGTCGCCTGCGCACCGGGACCGGTGGACTTGTTGAGGTTGCCGCCGGGACCGCGCACGCGAACGTGCACGCCTTCCAGGCCGGCGTCCTTGACGCGCTCGGCGACGACCTCCGCCATCTGCATGGCGGCGTACGGCGACGCCTCGTCGCGGTTCTGCTTCACCACGGTGCCGCCGGACGACTTGGCGATCGTCTCGGCGCCCGTCTCGTCGGTGACCGTGATGAGCGTGTTGTTGAACGACGCGTACACGTGGGCGATGCCCCACTTTCCGTCCTCGGATTCACTCATGGTTGGTTACTCCTGTGACTCCGCGCGCTCGGGGTGGAGATCGTCCGCGAGCGGGCTGTTCTCGTCGAAGGCGATGGCGCCTTCGTCGTCCACGTCGACCTTCACCGAGGGGCGCGTGACGCGCGCGCCGTCGACGGTGATGTGGCCGTGAACGATGAACTGGCGGGCCTGCTGGGTCGAGGACGCGAACCCCTGTCGGTAGGCGACCGTCTGGAGACGGCGCTCGAGCAGGTCGGTCACGTCCAGCGAGAGGACCGCAGAGATGTCGTCGTTGTCGCCGAGGATGCCGATCCGGCGGAGTCGTGCGACGAACTCCGCGCCGGCCTCCTGTGCGGCGTCGACGTCACCCTGGGCCTCGCCGAGCAGGCGGCGCGCCTCGCGCCGCATGCTGCGCAGCTCGGACTGGGCGCGCCAGAACTCCTCTTTGTTCTTCAGACCGTACCGCGAGAGGAGATCGGACTCCTCGGCGATGCGCTCGCCCTGGTACGGGTGGTTCGGCGTCTCGTAGCCCTTGGTGTTTTTCCCGGTGCTCATTCCTCGTCACCCGCTTCGTCTTCCGCCATCTCCTCGCGGATCTCCTCGACGTTGACCCCGATGGTCCCCTCCGAGCGACCCGTGGACTTCGTGCGCTGGCCGCGTACCTTCTGGCCGCGCTTGTGGCGAACGCCCTTGTACGATTCGATGATCTTCATCCGGTTGATGTCGTGGCGGCGCTTCTCGTTGACGTCGGTGCCGACGAGGTGCGTCGTCTCTCCGGAGTAGAAGTCGTTCTGTCTGTTCGTCATCCACGACGGGACGTGGTCTTCGAGGTTCTCGGCGATGTCGACCACCGTGTCGAGATCATCCTCGTCGAGGAGCCCGAACGTGGCGTTTCGGTCCACGTCGGCCTTCTCGGCGACCAGCCGCGCCGTGCGCGTGCCGATGCCGTCGAGTTCGGACAGGCTTCGCTCGACCGTCTTCGTCCCGTCGAGGTCAGCGCCCCCGATCCGGACGAAGTACTGGAGGTCTTCTTCCTCCTCCTCCGGCGAGTCGTCCTGTGATTCTTCCGTGCTCATGTGTTGGTTGTGGTGAGGCCTACCGGCGCGAATCCGGCGGTACTCGGTCCGTTCGAGCGTTGCGGCGGGGATTCGAACCCCGGAGGCAGTGACGCCACAGAGTTAGCAACCCTGCGCCTTGGGCCAGGCTTGGCTACCGCAACTCGCGTCGTATCATCGCCCTCGTGGACTCGGGGCCCGGCGCCCCTGCAGTTCGTGCATCCGTATGGTCCCCCTTTCGGTACTTAAACATCACGAAAGGCTCGGGGCGGATGCGTCCGATTCGCACGGGTGTGAGCCGTTGGCGTGGACGACGAAGCCGTTGGCGTGGACGACGAAGCCGTTGGCGTGGACGACGAGTCCCAGTCGGGCGTGAGCGCGAGGACGCCGGAGCGAGTTCCGTTTGGCGTACTGTTTAGTGGATGCCGCGGGAGGGTCCGAGCATGAAGGCCGTCCAGTTCGATTCCCACGGCGACCGCGACGTGATCGAGTACGGCGAGTTCCCCGACCCCGAGCCCGACCGCGGCGAGGTCCTCGTCGACGTCAAGGCCGGCGCGTTGAACCACCTCGACATCTGGACCCGGCGCGGCATGCCCGGCATCGACCTGGAGATGCCTCACATCCCGGGCAGCGACGCGGCCGGCGTCGTCGAGGCCGTCGGCGAGGACGTGACGCGCTTCGAGGTCGGCGACCGGGTCGCGGTGAGCGCGGGCGTCTCCTGCGGCGAGTGCGAGTTCTGCCGGCACGGCGAGGAGTCGCTCTGCCCGTCGTTCCACATCATCGGCGAGCACGTCCGCGGCGTCCACGCAGAACGCGCGGCCGTGCCCGCGGAGAACCTCGTCCCGGTCCCCTCGGGCGTCGACTGGGAGGTCGCGGGCTCCGCCTCGCTCGTCTTCCAGACCGCGTGGCGGATGCTTCAGAGTCGCGCCGACATCGAGGCCGGCGAGAAGGTGCTCGTCTTAGGCGCCTCCGGCGGCGTCGGCCACGCCGCGGTGCAGATCGCCGACCACGCCGGCTGCGAGGTGTTCGCGACCGCCTCCAGCGAGGAGAAGCTCTCGCATGCCGAGGACTGCGGCGCCGACCACGTCATCGACTACGAGGCGAACGACTTCGCCGAGGAGATCGCCGAGCTGACGGGTCGGCGCGGCGTCGACGTCGTCGTCGACCACATCGGCGAGGCCACCTACCCCGACTCGCTGAAGTCGATGGCGAAGGGCGGTCGGCTCGTCACCTGCGGCGCGACCACCGGCCCGAACCCCGACGCCGGACTCAACCGGATCTTCTGGAACCAGCTCTCCGTGATCGGCTCGACGATGGCGACCCCCGGCGAGGTCGACGACGTGCTGGAGCTCGTCTGGGACGGCACGTTCGAGCCGCGGGTCCGCGAGACGCTCCCGATGAGCGAGGCCGCTCGCGCACACGAGATGATCGAGAACCGTGAGGGCTTTGGCAAAGTGGTGGTTAGACCCGACAGTGAGCTCTGAATCCGACGGCGACGCGGGCGAGAGCGCGGACGGCGGCTACGTCCACGTCGCCGGCGAGGGCGCCGCCGGTGGGAAAGGCACCGACGAGGACCGGGAGGCCCATCCCGAAGCCGACGGCTTCGGTCGGAAGGGGTGGGCGCTGACGGCGGTGCTTTTCACCTGCGTCCTCGTCATCCCGGGGATCATCTACGTGTACCCGTACGCGGCGGGCGCGCTCGGGTTCTCGTTTTTCGCGACGTACCTCGCCTTGCCGCTCGTCCCGGCCGTCCTGCTCGGCGCGGTCGCGGTCTGGTCGATGACCGCCGCGACCCGGGACCGGTAGGGCCGCGCCGGCCGTTCGGCGGCGTCTCGCTGACGCTCTTCCCCACTCCCCGCGAGTCGAACGACAACCGTTTTGAACGGCACCCGCGCAGTAGCGATATGTTGATCACCGTCTCCGGCCCGCCTGGGAGCGGGAAGAGCACGAACGCCGCGGGGCTCGCCGATCGACTCGGCCTCGATCACGTCTCCGGCGGCGACATCTTCCGCGAGATGGCGGCCGAACACGACATGACGCCCGTCGAGTTCAACGAGTTCGCGGAGGAGGACCCCCAGATCGACCGCGACCTGGACCGGCGGCTCCACGAGATCGCGACGACTCGCGACGACCTCGTGTTGGAGTCGCGGCTCGCCGGGTGGCTCTCCGCGGATCACGCCGACTTCCGGTTCTGGTTCGACGCCCCGGTGTCGACCCGCGCCGAGCGCATCGCCGACCGAGAGGCGAAGTCCGTCGACCGCGCGAAGGCCGAGACCCAGCGCCGCGAGGCCTCCGAGAAGAAGCGGTACCGCGAGTACTACGATATCGACATCGACGACCTCTCCATCTACGACGCCGCGTACAACACCGCCCGATGGGGGCCTGAGCGGTTCATCGACGTCCTCGTCGCGACCATCGACGCGTACGACCCCGCTGCCGACGAGGGGAAGGCGCCGATCGAGGGCGTGAGCTACGACTTCTAGCGCCGAATCCCACTCTCCACACTCCCCGCATGACCCGACACACCGACGACACCGACCCCGGCGACGACTCGGCTACCGACCCCGGCGAGGACGACCCCCTCCGTCCCCCGCCAGAAGCGCGTTCGGTCCCGGAGCTGCTCCGGTTCGGCGTCGTCAACGTCGACAAGCCCGCCGGCCCCTCCTCTCACCAGCTCTCCGCGTGGGTCCGCGACGCGATCAACGAGTCGCTGGCGACGCTGGACCCGGACGGCCCCCCGATCGACGGCGTCGCCCACGCCGGGACGCTCGACCCCAAGGTCACCGGCTGTCTCCCGACCTTGACCGGCGACGCGACGCGGGCCGCGCAGGTCTTCCTCGAGGGGAGCAAGGAGTACGTCTCGGTGGTGGAACTCCACGGGTCGCCCCCCGCGGACTTCCGCGACGTGGTCGCCGAGTTCGAGGCGGAGATCTACCAGAAGCCGCCGCGCAAGAGCGCGGTGACCCGCCGGCTCCGGACCCGCACGATCCACGACCTCGACGTGCTGGAGGTCGACGACCGGCAGGCGCTCCTCCGGATCCGGTGTGAGTCCGGGACGTACGTCCGGAAGCTGTGTCACGACATCGGCCTCGCGACCGGCGTCGGCGCGCACATGGGCCACCTCCGCCGCACCGCCACCGACCCGTTCGACGACCGCGACCTACGTCCCTTACAGGACCTCGTCGACGCGCTCGCGTGGGCGGAGGAGGGCGACGACACGCTCCTCCGCGAGGTCGTCCGCCCCGCCGAGGACGCGCTTGTCCACCTCCCGTCGGTCACGATCGCGCCCTCCGCCGCACGCAACGTGGCCACCGGCGCGCCCGTCTACGCTCCCGGCGTCATCGACGCGGACCCGACCCCGGACGAGGGAGGCGAAGACGACGACGCCGGCCGCGGCCCCCCGCTCGTCGCCTGCCACACGCCCGACGGCGCCGCGGTCTGTCTCGGACGGCTGGTCGGCGATCCCGACGCCGAGTCGGGGGTCGTCGTCTCGCTGGAGCGCGTCCTCGTCTGAGGCCGTCGCGCTGGGTGGACGACGACTGAAACGAAGTCCTTAATTACCGGACTCTCGTTTTTCCGCGTGCAGACAGGGACCGTGGGGTAGTGGTATCCTATGCGGATGGGGTCCGTATGACCTGAGTTCGACTCTCAGCGGTCCCATCAGAAATTTTACTGGTTGCTGTAAACAGCAGCCTTAGCCACCTCTACACTCCGAAAAACGGATACGGGGGTGCGCTATGAACCGCCAAAACAGCGGTTCCGACGACGCCGGTCGCTGTCTCAACTGCGGGACCCACGTATCAGAAACATTTCAGGCAGTTTTCGGCGATGAGGACGACCGCGCGCACCGTCTGAGAACAGCGCATGCGCACCGAGTTCGAACCAGGTGTCGGCGGCGTCCGGCAGCGGGCCTCGGAAGAGACGGAATTATGGATCCTCCCACGATCCGGGTGCCCCCGACCGCGATGCCGGTTTACTCGTAACGCTCGGATCCGCGGATCGTCACCAGAATCGAGCGGAAGAGATGGTTATTTGTCCACAGTCAGAAACATATTTTAAATATAGCTGTTATCAATTGTCGGTATGCGTTCGCGCTATCTGTTCATCGTGGCCGCGGTCGTGTTGTTGGCTGGCTGCGGTGGGATAGCAGGTCCCGGTGAGAATGGAACCGCTAACGTAACCGATCCGGGAGAGGAAGTAAGCGGGGTAAATCAATCTAACTCAGACACCGATCCGAAATCGGAAACCCAACCAGAAGCGAATCTCGTGATATCCGAGATCGAGGTCGACCGGTTGATGACTTACAATCAGACACAGTCTGGCTCCGTAAGCGTCGAGAATGCCGGAGGTGAATCTGGTGCTGGCAACCTTTCGGTGATGCTTCGCGATCGACAGCTCGTTTCCGAAGCGATCGAACTTGACGCTGGTGAGACGATCGAAGTCGAGTTTGAAACGGGCCGACTGCGGTATCCAGAGGGTGATTACGTAATACAGGCGACGTTAAATGCCGAGTTTGTCGAACAGGAGTTCAGTATCAATCACCCAAGTCCATACGGTTCGACGGACATAGACCTGTACGTTGACGATAGCGCTACGGACCGAAAGTTGAACGAGAGTGTGTCTGAGGCCATCTCTTATTGGGAAGAAAATGACGAGGCGTACCTTGGTTACGAAGTTGAATATCATCTAGTCGACAGCGAAACTCAAGCCGACAAAGTGCTCACGTTTGAGGCTGTAGGCACGTGTGGAACCGAAATCGATACTGGCTACCTAGGTTGTGCGGATCTGGTCAGATCCAACGTAGACGATCCGGTTCGGCTCTCTGTCGATCCTCGGACTCCGAAT
Organism: Halorubrum saccharovorum DSM 1137; assembly: GCF_000337915.1. Taxonomy (GTDB): domain Archaea; phylum Halobacteriota; class Halobacteria; order Halobacteriales; family Haloferacaceae; genus Halorubrum; species Halorubrum saccharovorum. Next base: position 206,505 of record NZ_AOJE01000010.1, on the reverse strand, counting down.
CCGGTTGTAACAGACACGTTGATCCATGAGATCGGTCATACGCACGGCCTCGAACACGGTGAGGAGCCGGGTGCAGTGATGCGTGAGAGCTACGATGTGTTTGAAAGTCTCGGGTCGGTGAAGTTCCACGTCCGGTCTTCAAGCGGCTCTGTTCCGGACGATGCTCTGGATGAGATCGAAGAGGCGCTTGACTTCTATCAGTCAGAGGGTGCGTTTGAATACGCCCTTGTTAACTCGGCGGCTGATGCACACTACACAGTCACGTTCGACTCGCGCGGGACCCAGTGCGGATTTTCGGGGGGTGGCTCGTGTCTTATCGATGGTGAACACGAGTCACAGATCGATATTCGGCTTGAACAGTTGGACAGCGAGGTCGTCGCGTGGCATCTTGGCTACAATCTTGCTGGGCCTGCCGTTGATCGCCTCCCCGAAGGGTTAGATACGGAAGAGAGGGACGAACGGGAGGACTGGCCGCAGTAGTGGAACCAAACTCTTCAGCTCACGACACGGCGAACACAGGTGCGAGGACAGTGTAACAGATCCGTATCTCTTTGTCCGTGTAGAACGTTTACAGAACATGAAACCAACGGGAGGTGTGTCACGGATCCTCCTGATAGTGGGGATCGTCTTCCTCGCGGGCTGTGCGGGCGTCGTCCCCGGCGAGCAAACGCCGACGGAGCCGGACACGGGCGACGGATCGACGGTCGAGACGGCGAACGGAACCGTTGAACTCCACTACATCAACGTCGGCCAGTCGGTCAGTACGCTCGTCGTCGGACCGGAGGGGGAGACGATGCTCGTCGACACGGGTCACTACAACGACGACGGCGAGCACGTGTTACGGTATCTCCAGCGACACGATATCACCCGGATCGATCACCTCGTCACCTCGCACAACGACGCGGACCACATCGGCGGTAACGCGGCGGTCATCGAACACTACGAGACGGAGGCGGACGGGATCGGTGCGATCTACGACCCGGGTATCGCCGCGAGCACGCAGACCTACGCCGAGTACCTCGACGCGGTCGAGGAGTACGACGTGCCGCTGTACGAGACGCGCGAGGGCGACGCGATCTCGTTCGGTGACGTCGACGTCGACGTCCTCGGGCCGCCCGATCCGTACCTCGAAGGCGAAGCGCGCAACGAGAACAGCATCGTCCTGAAGCTCACGCACGGCGAGACGAGCTTCCTGCTCTCCGGCGACGCCGAGGACGACCAAGAGGAGTACCTGATCGACGCGTACGGCACGGAGCTCCGGTCGACCGTGCTGAAGGCCGGCCATCACGGCTCGTCGAGCTCGTCGAGCGAACCGTTCCTCGACGCGGTGCACCCGCGGGCGGTCGTCGTCTCGAGCGCCTACGACTCGCAGTACGGGCACCCGCACGACGAGGTCCTCCGGCGGCTTTCGGACCGGTCGATCCCGACGTACTGGACCGCGACGCACGGCGATATCGTGCTGGTGAGCGACGGGAGCGGCGTCTCCGTACGGACGCAGCGCGACGCGCCCATCGACCCCCTCGCGCTCCGCGACGGCGACCCGATCGAACTGGGTACGAGCGGCGACGTCGTCGAACGCGCCCGGCTCGGCGGCGGTCCGGTCGATGGCGGCTCCGGAGGCGACGGCGATGAGACTGCGGGCGACGGAACCGGAAGTGACGGCGACGAGGCGGACGGTGCCGACGGAGAGAACGAGACGACATCGGCCGCTTCGGGCGCGGCCTTGGAGGTCGCCGCGATCAACGCGGACGCCGAGGGCGACGACCGCGAGAACCTCAACGACGAGTACGTCGTCTTCGAGAACGCGGGCGACGAGCCGATCGACCTCTCCGGGTGGACCGTCGAGGACGAGGCGGCACACAGCTACGAGTTCCCGGGGGGGTTCACGCTCGACGCGGGCGCGACGGTGACGCTTCGGAGCGGAAGCGGCACGGACACCGACACCGATCTGTACTGGGGGTCGGGCTCCCCGGTCTGGAACAACGGCGGGGACACGGTGATACTCTCGGACGGTGACGGGGAACACGTCCTCGAGGTGAGCTACGAGTGACCGATATCGAACTCCCAGACGGCGAGTACACCGCGGTCGTCGACAACGTCGAAGACGGGCTCGCGACCGTGTTCTTCGAGCGCGACGGCGCCGATGTCGGGAACGCGGTTCTGGAGGTCTCGCAGCTCCCGTCGGAGGGGCGGCACGCCGACGCCGTCCTCTCGGTGACGCTCGACGACGGGCGCATCGAGTCCGCCTCGCACGAGCCCGAGCGGACGGAGTCCCGATCGGAGGCGGCACAGGACCGGTTCGATCGGCTCTCGGAGCGACCGCCGTCCGACGAGGACGCGTAGCCGAGCCGCGGACACGGGGCAGTGTCCCGAGCCGCGGACACGGGGCAGTGTCGATCGACGGGAGCGCCGGCGACCGAACGGCCGCACTGCGGGATCCGGCTCGCCGAAGGCCACAGCGAGTGAGCCTCCGCAACCACTAAACGCGGCTCGCTCCTTGCTCCGGTAATGGCCGATTGGACGGAGAAGTACCGCCCGAGCACGCTCTCGGAGGTCCGCGGCAACGACAAGGCCCGCGACGCGTTCGCGGAGTGGGCGCGCTCGTGGGACGACCACCGCGAGGCCGTCGTCCTCCACGGGAGTCCGGGCGTCGGGAAGACGAGCGCGGCCCACGCGCTCGCGAACGACATGGGGTGGGAGACGGTCGAACTGAACGCCTCCGACCAGCGCACCGCCGACGTCATCGAGCGCTTCGCGGGGCGGGCCGCTCGCAACGCCACCCTCGGCGGGAGCGCGGCCGGCGGCGGCGCGGCCGGCGGCGACACGGCCTCCCGCCAGCTCGTCATCCTCGACGAGGCCGACAACATCCACGGCAACTACGACCGCGGAGGCGCCTCGGCGATCACGAAACTGGTCAAGGAGTCGGGCCAGCCCATCGTTCTCATCGCCAACGACTACTACGACATGGCGCGCGGGCTCCGGGACGCCACCCAGGAGATCGAGTTCCGCGACGTCTCCGCGCGCTCCATCGTCCCCGTCCTCCGCGACGTCTGCCGGAAGGAGTCGATTGAGTTCGAGTCGGACGCGCTCGAACGGATCGCCGAGCGCAACCGCGGCGACCTCCGCGGCGCGATCAACGACCTGCAGGCCGCCACGGAGGGGCGCGACTCGATCGCGGTCGAGGACGTGGTCACCGGCGACCGCGACAAGGCGCTCGGGCTCTTCCCGTTCCTCGACGCGGTCCTCAAAGAGGAGTCGGCGGAGGAGGCCCTCCAGTCGGCGTACGCGGTCGACGAGACGCCAGACGACCTCACGAAATGGATCGAGAACAACGTCCTCGACGTGTACGAGCCGATGGAGGCGGTGCGCGCGTACGACTTCCTCGCGAACGCCGACGTGTGGCTCGGTCGCGTCCGGGCCACCCAGAATTACACCTACTGGCGCTACGCCACCGACAACGCGGCCGCGGGCGTCGCCGCCGCGCGCGACGGCGAAAAGGGCGGGTGGACGCGCTACGGCCGCCCGCAGTTCTGGAGCTCCTCCGACGCGACCGCGGACGAAGTCGTCGGACGGATCGCCGCCGAGAGCGGGTGTAGCGTCGCGACCGCGCGCCGCGAGGTGCTCCCGTTCCTGCGGGCGGTCACCCACCACTGCAAGCCCCGCGAGCTGACGGTCGCGATGGCGGCCGCCTACGACCTCGACGAGGCGGGCGTCGCCTTCGTCACCGGCTCCGGCGAGTCGACGAACAAGGTGGAGTCGATCGTCGAGGACGCGCAGGCGCTCCGCGAGGAGCGGATGGAGGACCACGCCGAAGGCGCCTTCGCCGGCGGTCGCCGCGGGGCGGACGAGTCCGATTCACCGGACGGCGACGGCGGGGAACACGGAGACGCTCCGGCGAGCGGGGCCGTCGGTGAGGGTACCGCTATCGACGAGGGGACGGACAGCGACGACGGCGCCGCTACCGGCGAGGGTACCGACGACGGTGACGACGGACAGGCGGGACTGAGCGACTTCGTCTAAGCGAACGGGAACGGAACACCGGCCACGAGGGAGCGGTCGCTGCGGGGTGTCACTCGCTCGGCGACGGCTCAGACCCGCCTGCCGGGTCGAGCCCGGTCGATTCGGGGGCGACGCGCTCGGTCGGTGCGGCGTCGATCTCGTCGGTCCCCTCGTGGTCGGCGAGATCGACGCCGACAAACTCGAATCTGGCGCCGCCGGCCTCGCTCTCGGTCACCGAGACCTCCCAGCCGTGGGCCTCCGCGATGCGTTCGACGATGGAGAGTCCGAACCCCGTCCCGTCCCTGTCGCTCGAGTGGCCCGGTTCGAAGACGGTGTCGCGCTCCGACGGCTCGATCCCCACGCCGTCGTCGGCGACGTAGAAGCCGTTCGGCAGCCGTCCCACGAACACCCGGAGCGAGGGCTCCCGATCGGGCGCGCTCTCCGAACCACCGGCCTCGCGTTCGGCGTCTGAGATACCGGGATCTGAGTCGTCGGAATCGAGTGGAGCGGCGGCGTCTCCCCTGAACGCCTCGGGGCCGATGGTCGACCCTCCGTCGCTCTGTTCGACGGGGCCGACGGGAAGCGTCTCCTCCGTTCCGTGTTCGATCGCGTTGCGGAAGAGGTTCTCCAACGCCTGTCGGAGCCGGCTCCGATCGCACTCGATCGCCGGCAGCGGGTCGGCGACGGCGAGCGCGACGCCCCCCGGGGCGCCGACCGTCCGCCACGCCTGGTCCACGACGGCCCGGAGGTCCGTCGTCTCGGTCTCCTCGACCGATCGGCCCTCGCGGGCGAGCGCGAGGAGGTCCGAGATGAGGTCGTCCATGTAGTCGAGCGCGTCGTGGGCGCGGTCCAACCGCTCGACGGTCGCGTCGCCGTCGAGATCTCGGGCCAGTTCGATGTTTCCGACCGCGACGGACAGCGGGTTCCGCAGGTCGTGAGAGACCACGCTGGCGAACTCTTCGAGCCGCTCCCGCTGCTGTTCGAGCTGTCTTCGGCGCTGGACCCGTTCGTCCGCGGGGAAGAGGTATCCGACGACGTCGCCGTTCTCGTCGCGGGAGCCGAGCTCGTGGACCCACTCGGAGTCGCCGTCGATCGTGATCCGATACGTCACGTCGACCGTGCCGTCGGCGAGCGCGTCTCGGAGGGGGTCCCTGTCGTCCGCCGCGACGACGCGGAGCCAGTCGGACCGCGGCAGCGCCTCCGGGTTCAGGCGCGACTCGCCGGCGGCCTCGACGACGAGTTGGGTCGGATCGCCGTCCGGCCGCCGATACGCGAGGCCCGGCCGACAATCCATCGGCTGCGTCACACCCGATACACCTTACTGTATAATAATAAACCTTTCTCAAATATCAGTTCTGTTAGAGAATTTTTCGATGAGTTGATTACGTAATACATGGTTCAAGTCCATTAATAGAGCTATATATGGCTGAAAACAAATTCCGCACATCAGATCGCGTCCGCTTACATCACATAACCGTCACGTGTCGGACATCGGCCGAGCGCGGAACGCGGTTTTAATCTCTGCCGGGACGTGGTGTCCGTATGCGCGCGGCGATCCTCCGCGAGTACGGCGAACCGCTGGATGTCCGCGAGATCCCAGAACCGGATCCCGGTCCCGACGGCGCACTGATCCGCGTAACCGCCTGCGGCGTCTGCCGGAGCGACTGGCACGCGTGGGCGGGCCACGGCGAGTGGGCCGACGACCGCGTCCCCCGCGGACAGGTGCTCGGCCACGAACCCGCCGGCGAGGTGATCGCCGTCGGCGATTCGGTCGACCGGTTCACGCCGGGAGACCGCGTCGTCGTCCCGTTCTCGCTCGGCGACGGCACCTGTCCGCGCTGTCGGCGAGGACACGGGAACGTCTGCGACGACGGGCGCGCCCTCGGGTTCGAGCCCGACGCCCCCGGCGCGTTCGCCGAACGCGTCGCCGTGCCCGACGCCGACTACAACCTCGTCGAGCGCCCGCCGTGGCTCGACGCGACCGCCGCGGCCGCGCTCGGCTGTCGGTACATGACGGCGTATCACGCCCTCGCGGAACGAGTCGAGCTCGGCGGCGGCGAGTGGCTCGCCGTCCACGGCTGTGGCGGCGTCGGGCTCTCGGCGGTCCAACTCGGCGACGCGCTCGGCGCGCGGATCGTCGCCGTCGACGTCGACGACGGCGCCCTCTCGCTCGCTCGCGACCTGGGGGCCGACGAGGTCGCGAATCCGAACGACCTCTGTGGCGACGAAAAGGCGGTGCCGGACCGGATTCGGACCCTCACCGACGGCGGGGCGGACGTGTCGATGGACGCGCTCGGGATCGCCGAGACGTGCCGCAACTCCGTCCGGTCCGTGCGCCCGCGCGGAACCCACGTGCAGGTGGGGCTGACCACCGAGGCCGAGCGCGGCGAGGTGTCGCTGCCGACCGATTGGATGACCCGCTGGGAGGTGTCGTTCGTCGGATCGCGCGGGATGCCGCCGACCAGCTACGACGACCTGTTCGCGCTCGTCGAGGCGACCGACGTGGACCCCGCCGCGCTGGTGAGCGACGAGCTGGCGCTCTCGGAGGTCTCCGAGCGACTCGCCGCGATGGAGGAGTACGACGCGCGCGGCGTCGAGGTCGTCACCGACTTCGAGGGTTGAATGTTTGCGTGCTCCGTCCGAAAACTGGTGGAGAGTCGGACGGGATCGAAAGGTGGCCTAAACAACGAAAGCGCTGGATGCTAGATCAAGGTCCATGCGAGCGCGCCGATCACCGCGAGAATAAACAAGACGAGGACGATCTGCGCTACTGTTCTAATAGCGCTTGAACTGGACCTTCCTGGAGGATCGGTTAAGTCAACCTCCTGTGAGAACCAAGGCACTTCTTCGCCGTCGGCCCTCCGGTCGGCACGCTGGGCCTTTTGGAGTTCGAGTCCCGGACAGTCGTGACTCTCGGGCAGTCGATGGTTGACACAAAACGTCCTGCCGCATCGACTGCAGTTGTATTCCATCGAGTCACTACGTCCGCACGCCTGACACTTCATGAACTCGCGTGCGGAGGGAACCGTGATAAGGGTATGGCGAGATGCAGGTCCTTCTCGCCCAGTTGGCGAGCACCCCCTCAATTTAAATTAGAGATTGAACCGGTGGGGCTCTCTTCACCTGACAAGAAGAGGGTGCTGAATATACATAATCAATATAGCAAACCGTTCGCAGGGCGTCATGATCACCTCAATTTATTCTATGTCGTCATCGTCGTAGTCGGTCGTAACCACCGCGCTACGAATGTCTTGGTATCGCTGTGAACTCTGTAAGTCTTCAAGACCGATATTGAGGGTCCCCGAGGCTCCTTTGTCGGTCGCAACACCGCTCGTGAGAATGCTTTGAACCCCCTCCTCAATGGTCATGTCTATGTCATACACGTCCGACTGAGGAATATACGTTAACAGCCCACCAGTCACTGGGTTCGGTGCTAACGGCAGGAACATTGAGACCATCTCCTCGTGATCGGTTGAGTCTTCAATCGTTACCGGAGCGTCGCCGGTCTTGAACCCGAGCACGTAGACGTTCTCTTCGAAACACTGGACGAGCTTCACCTCCTGAAACTTGTCGCCCTGCTCGTCAAGAACTACGTCTCCCATCCGCCGAAAGCTCTTGTACACTGTTCCGACGCCCGGGATTGAGGACAACATGAGATCGAAGACATCCACGACCCGCTGACCGTAGTGATTGCGTCCCACAACCCCGACGATAGCGATAACGAGCACAAGGACCGCGATCGCGATGAGTTCGGAAACGAACGCCACAACGTCGGCGTAGATCCCGATTTCGATGAGCAGCTGGACGAATCCGCCCGACTCAATACGCTGGATGACACCGGCCCATCTTAGGATCCGAATAAGCGGGTCCAGTGCGTTCCGAACGAATCCGATCGCGATGCTGACAATGTATAGCGTCACGATGACGGGGATCATGATCGCGACACCCGTGATCAGCGAATTGTATGCGCGCGAGTACAGAGATTGCCCGGTTTGTTTCGCCCGGGTCGCGACTTGGGAGGACTTGCTATCGTCAGGCGAAGACATGATTCGTACTTCCGGGAGGATTAGTAAAAGAGATATTCATTACGAAAGCGCGACTGCGTACGGCGACTTCAAACAGGAGCAAGTGCTTCACTAGGGTAAGGTTCGTGTTCTCCCGAATGGGTGGGTTGCGTCGCCCACGGACCGGCTCTTGTCTCCCGAAGCAGTCCATCACATTGACCAATAGGGCTACTGTACTGTCCAGGCGCTAGCTATCACGCTTTAAACCTCGGTTAGCATGACATACGCGCTCTGTATTCAGCATGCTCGCTAGAATATGCCAACAGATCAGTGCTTTTCGTGGCTGTCCGGGAAGTGATGGAGAGTCGGAAAGAGTCCTCGAAGTCGGAGCAATCACGCCGATAACCATCAGCTTCCCTGTACCCTTCCGTCCGGTTGACTCGCGTTCCGGACGCAACGAGGCCATAACCTCACGACATGCCTCAATTGGAACTGTCGATCGACAATTCTCTCTTCACTCCTCCCGCTCGGCCCCGAGCCCGGGGATCGAGACGCGGTCCTCGACGCGCTCCATCAGCTTCGACGCGGTGAGGACCAAGGCGAGGTACGTCATCCCGGTCACGACGAAGATGAGCGTGTATCGGAACGTCTCGGAAGCGACCTGGTTGGTCCGGTAGTACAGCTCGGGGACCGTGATGAAGCCCGCCAGCGACGAGTACTTGATCAGGTAGACGAACTCGTTGGTCCACGACGGGATCGCGTAGCGAAGCCCCTGCGGAAGCACGACGTGGTAGATCGTCTCCAGCTTCGAGAGGCCGATCGCGCGGCCGGCGGTGATCTGACCCTCCTCGACGCTCTCTAAGGCCCCGCGGATGTACTCCGCCTGATAGGCGGCCCCGTTGAGCGTGAATCCGAGGATCGCCACCCACACCACGTCCCGCGCGAACACCCCGGAGACCGCACCGGGGACGTAGCTCGCGAGGTTGAGCCCGTAGTAGAGCACGAACAGCTGCGCCAGGAGTGGAGTGCCGCGCAACAGCTCTGTGTACCCCAGCGAGAGCCACGCCGAGAACCGACCGTACACGCGAGTCACGGCCAGCGGGACAGCGATGATGAAACCGAGAGTGAGACTCACGCCGGTGATCACGACCGTGAGCCACGTCCCCCGAGATAGCACCGGCGTGAGCTCGACGACGAAGCCGGCGTCGGCAGCGTACGCGGCGAGCCCCGGGATCGCCCCGAAAGCCGCCTCCACGGCCCCTACCGGGACGAGCGGCTGGCCGACCGGGACTATCACTCCGCCGAGCCACCGGTTGATCCAGCTCACGACGAGCCAGCCCCAGAACAGCGCGCCGGCGGCGACGAGGAGGAGCCGACCGACCGAGCGGTCGGAGTCGGCCACGCGTTCTCGGATCGCCGCGGGTCTCGTCGCGCTCGCCATCAGTCGTGACTCGTGATCCGTTCGAGGAACCGGCCGGTCCGTTCCTCCTCGGGGTGATCAAACAGCTGTTCTGGCGGGCCGCGTTCGATCACGTGTCCGTCGTCCAGGAACACGATCTCGTCGGCGACTTCGCGGGCGAAGCTCATCTCGTGGGTGACCACGAGCATCGTCATCCCCTCCTCGACGAGCCCGTGCATCACCTCCAACACCTCTCCGATGAGCTCCGGATCGAGCGCGCTCGTCGGCTCGTCGAACAGCATCAGCTTCGGCTCCATCGCCAGCGCGCGGGCGATGCCGACCCGCTGCTGTTGGCCCCCGGACAGCTCCGCAGGATAGGAGTCGAACTGGTCGGAGAGCCCGACGCGTTCCAGCTGGGCCTCGGCGCGCTCCCGGGCCTCCGACTCCGAGAGCCCGAGCACGCGGCGGGGGCCGAGCGCGGCGTTTCCGACCGCGGTGAGGTGCGCGAACAGGTTGAACCCCTGAAACACCATCCCGACCTCGCGGCGGAGTTCGTCAACGTCGAGGTCGGGCGAGAGCACCTCCTCGCCGTCCAGCAGTATCGACCCCTCCTGCGCCTCCGCGAGCCGGTTGACGCACCGCAGCATGGTCGATTTCCCGGAGCCGGAGGGACCGATCAGGACGGTCACGTCGCCGCGGTCCATCTCGAAGGAGACCTCGTCGAGCACCTTCTCGTCGCCGTACCACTTCGAGACGTCCGTCACGCGGAGGAAGTCGTCGTCACTCACGCCGACTCACCCTCCGGGATCGCGTAGTGGTCGCCGAGGTAGTCGAGCGCGCGGTTCGTCGTGAACGTGAGAACGAAGTAGATTGCACTGATGAAGAGGATAACTTCGAGCACCGCGGTCGTCTGCTCCGAGAACAGGTTGTACCCTCGGGTGAGCAGCTCCGCGAGCCCGATCGCGAACACGATGCTCGTGTCTTTCAACACGATCGTGAACTCGTTTTGAAAGCCCGGAATCGACCGACGCAGGGCCTGCGGTACGACGACGTGTCGGACCGCCTCGAACCGCGAGAGCCCGAGCGAGCGTCCGGCCTCGAGCTGTCCGTCGTCGACGCTCGACAGCGCCGCTCGGAATATCTGCGACTGGTAGGCGGCGCTGCGCAGTCCGAGCCCCATGATCCCGGCCGTCATCGCCGAGGATATCGAGGCGATTCCGAGGTTGATCTGAGGGACGCCGACGACGAAGTACATCACGATGAGGATCACGACGATCGGGGTCCCGCGGAGCACGACGCCGACCGTGCTGACGGCCCGTTCGAGGAGGCCGTCGCCGTACACCTCGACCGCGCCCGCCGGGAACCCGACGAGGAACCCGAGGAGGATCGACGCGATCGTGAGCCCGATCGTGAGCAGGGCGCCGATCCCGAGGTAGTCGGCGTTTCCGAAGACGAACTCCCAGTCGGCGGGCTGGCCGATAAACCACCAGTCACCGGACTCGCCGACGGACGCGAGCGTCGCGAGTACGTCGCCCGTCGGGAGATCGGTCGCAGCGCTGGCGACCGCCGCGAGCGCGAGCGTCCCCGGGTCCGACATCCTACTCCTGCCCGAACCAGGTGTTGGTTATCTCCTCGTACGTGCCGTCGTCGCGAACGGTCGCGAGGCCGTCGTTCAGCGCGGACTGGATCTCCGACTCGCCCTGCCGGAGACCGAAGCCGAACTCCTCGCCGGTCTCCTCGATGAACGCGATCGTCACGTCCCGGTTGGCCGCGAAGGTCTCCGCGACGGGAGTGTCGATGACGACGGCGTCGATGTTCTCGTTTTCGAGGTCCTCGACCGCGAGGACGTAGCTCCCGTACGTGCGGTAGTCGTCCTCGGCGACGAGCCCGGGGTCGACGAGGTTCGACTGGACCTGATCGGCGCCGGTCGTCCCGGACTGCGCGCCCACGCTGACGCCTTCGAAGTCCTCCCACGTCGACGGCTGGAAGTCGCCGCCCTCCCGCACGAGGATCGCCTGATCGGACTCCCAGTAGGGGTCCGAGAAGGCGATCGTCTCCTGGCGGTCCTCGGTGATCGTCATCGCGGCCGCGATCACGTCGATCTCTTCGTTCTGGGTGAGCGCGGGGATGAGCGAGTCGAACTCGAAGGTTGCCCACTCGCCCAGTTCGTACCCTGTCTCGCCGACGACGGCCTCCAGCAGGTCGATGTCGAAGCCGATCAGCTCGCCGTCTTCCTGCATCTCGAACGGCGGGAAGCCGGGCGCGGTGCCCGGAGTGATCGTAGTGCTGTCCCCGCCGTCGCCGAGACAGCCGGCGACGCCGGTCAGTCCGACGGCGCTGGCCCCGCCGGTCAGCTTCAGGTACGTGCGACGGTTCATGTCCGTCTCCGTGCGGTATGGCATACCGATGGGTGAACGGGAACTGATTTTAACCTTTCCTCCTCAGGCAGGTCGTCGAACCCGTTTCCGGGGAGCCTCGACTGGTCGATCCGATCAGTCGCCGTGAACGGGGCCCGCCGCCGTCCCCTCCGACCCGCCGCCCCTGATCGCCCACGCGGCGCCGAGCGCGAGCGCGGCGGCGGCGGCGAGCGCGACGAGGTTGAGCAGCTGCCAGAACGGGGAGTACAACACCAGGTCGCGGCCTAAAAGCAGGGTCCCGACGAGGGCGGCCATCGCGCCGCCGGCGAGCAGGCGAACGGTCTTCGCGGTCGACCGATCGAGCCCCGCGTAGCCGGTTCGGACCGCCTCCGTGGCGTACGCGACGGCCGCCACGAGCCCGAGGTGGCCGGCGAGCCCGGTCGCGTAGAAGCCCGCCTGCGCCCCCGGCGAGTAGGTGACGAACGGGACCGCTCGCGAGAACACCGCGCTGGCGACGATCCCGGCCACAGCGACCCCGACCGCGGCCCGGAGCAGCCGCGGGGAGCCGCGGCCGCCGCCCCAGATCGTCGCCAGCCCGAGCAGCGTGAAGATCCCCAGCGCGACGATCAGGTGGGCGGCGTGCGTCGACACCGTGTACCCGCCGGGAACGAATCCGCCGAGGGTGACGGTTATCGCGCCGACCGTGATCTGCAGCGGGAGGATCGCGACCGCGAGCGTCGCCGCCAGCCGGGTTCGGCGATCTCGACCGCCGAACCACGACCAGCCGGCGACGCCGATGATGAGGAACCCGGTGACCATCGCCCACACGCGGTGGAACCACTCGATGAAGTCCGGGTTGATCGTCAGTTCGGGGATGAACTGGTCGGAACAGAGCGGCCACTGGGCCTGACACGCCAGCCCCGAGCCGGTCGCCGCGGTGTAGACGCCGAGCGCGAACAACACCAGCGTCATCCCGGTCGTCGCCGCCGCGTATCGCCTGAACGTCAGCCACGCGGGCCGAAGACTCATTGGTCGAGTTCGGGATTGAGCGTACTTAGACCGTTCGGACGCTCCGAGGAGGCGGGAATTCGATAACCGGGAAGAAACCGTCACGGCCCCGTGTTCTACTTATATCTGAACGAGGCGGTGGCGCGCCCCGGTGAGCGGCCGTCAGGCCGCGAACCGACGGTGCGAGGGAGTCAGTGGTCCGGAGCAACGCGGAGGACCACTGACGAGGCTGGGGAGGTGTGAGGCTGCGGTCCCGCGAGCGGAGCGAGCGGGAGCACGGAAGTCGCAGCGCCGAGCGCAGCGAGGCGACCGTCTTCTGGCGGTGCTGTGCGGTCGGGTGGGACTCAAAGGGGTAGCCGCGAAAACGGCGCAGGCGACGTAAGCACTGCAAGGAGTGAGCGGAGCGAACGACTGAAGCGCGCAGCGAGCGTGCGCCGTTTTCGCGGCTGGGGCTTTGGTGGCCTTCACCGTCGATCTGTCGATGACCGTTTATAAATAACCGACAGAGACTCTACTCACGAATACCGCCTATCCCGACAGTTCCCGTTTCGCTCTCCGCGCCCGATCCGACATCTCCTCGTTGTTCTCGACATCGGCGAGGGTTTCGATCGCCTCCAACTGCCGCACCGAGTCGTCGAGGAACGAGAGCACGTCGCCGGTGTACGCGTACACCATGTAGTCGTCGCTCATCACGTCCACGATCGCCTGCGGGCCGAGTCCCTCTGCCCGAAGCTCCAACACGTACCGCATGAACTTCTCCTCCGGGCAGCCGCAGTAGGGGTTCGCCTGACAGTCGCAGTCGAGGAAGTCCTCCGCGAAGTCCAGGATCCGGTCCCGCGTCGTCGAGTCGAGCTTCGAGAGCCCGTCGCCGGTGAACAGCATGTCCAGCGTCGCGCCGGCGAAGGCCCCCTTCGGGATGTTCGTCTCCAGCTGGGAGGCGAGCTGCCGGTGGTTCTTCACGTAGATCTTGTCGGTGAACGCCACGGTTGCCCGCTGATACGCCGGCTGGGAGTAAAAGCGACGCGGTCGCGGGGGCGACGACGTCCCGACCGGCGAGGCCACTCACCGAACGACACCGTCCCGACCGGCGAGGCCACTCACCGAACGACACCGTCCCGACCGGCGAGGCCACTCACCGAACGACACCGTCCCGACCGGCGAGGCCGTTCACCGAACGACACCGCGTCACACGCCCGTCCGGGAGTCGTAACGGTTATTTATCAAAGCGGGATAGATATCGACGCGTGTCCGGGTTAGGGTAGTGGACTATCCTTCAGCCTTGTGGAGGCTGAGACGCGGGTTCGATTCTCGCACCCGGACCTTTTCACGACGACCGTAGGGAGGAGTGGAAAAGCCGGAAGGCGAGATTGAACCACGCGAGACGAGCGCGGCGAGTCTCGCCTCGGGTTCGATTCTCGCACCGGGGCCTTCGACGGCGAGTAACACCGCGAGCCGCGGGTTTTGGCGGATCGCGCTCCGCCGAACGCGGTCGCCGCCGACCCCGCCAGTAGGCCCGTGATCGGGTTTACGAGCGATCGTCGCCGATCGCCGCCCCTCCAACCACGGCGTCGCCGCCGACCGCTCGCTCGCCCGGCTGCTCCTCTCCTTCGGCGCGGGCGAGTTCGACGACGAAGACGGCGCCTCGCGGCTCGTTGTCCTCGACCCACACGTCGCCGCCGAACTGCCGGGTCAGGACCGAGACGAGGTAGAGCCCGATCCCGGAGCCGGCGCTGTCGAGTCCCTTCTCGCCTTTGCCGAACACCACCTCCTTCTCCGTGTCGGGAACGCCCGGCCCGTTGTCGGCGACCCGGACGCGGATCCGGTCGTCGGTCTCCTCGCAGGTGACCGTCACCTCTGGGGCGTCGGTGTCGTTGTGCTGGACCGCGTTGTTCAGGAGGTTCCGGAACACCGACGCGAGCATCTCGTTCGCGAGGACGGTGGCCCGAGGCGGGTCCTCGGGCACGCGGACCGTCGCGTTCGGGAAGGAGTCGCGCGCGGCCTGGACCTCGGCGGTCAACACGTCGCACAGATCGACCGGCTTCACTTCGAGCACCGCGTCCCCGGTGAGCGAGTCGACGAAGTCGCGAGCCGTCTCGGTAAGCTCGATGACGTGGGCGGACTTCCGGAGCACGCGGTCGAGGGCGTCCCGTCCGTCCTCGTCGACGTGGTCGCGGAGGGCCTCGGCCCAGCCGTGGATCACGGCCATGTCGTTGCGGATGTCGTGGCGGACCACCCGGTTCAGCGCCTCCAACTGTTCCGTCCGCTCCTCCAGACGGATCCGGTACCGTTCCCTGTCGGTGACGTCGGCGACCGTGAGTAGCTCACCGGCCGGGACGCCGCCGGCGGTGAACGCGTTCCGAGAGACGTGGAAAAACGCCGTCGTTCGGGATGGCGCTCCCTCTTCCCCGTCGGTCGCGCCTTCCACCGCGATCACGCCGTCCGCGTCGCGGTCGATGGCGAGTCGCGGAAGCACGGATTCGAGCGGCTCGCCGATCGCCCCGCGGAGCGGCGGGAACAGCAGGCTCGCGGCCCGATTGTAATCGCGGACGCGTCCGGATTGGTCCAAGAATATCGCCGCGGCGTCGCTCTCGGCCGCGAACCGGATCGCCTCGAACCGCCGGACGTAGACGAACAGCGTGCCGACGGCGAACAGCGCCACCCCCGGCGGCTCGTACATCAGCGGGAGGAGCCAGGACAGCTCTCCCCCGAAGACGGTCGCGGCCGTCGGAATCGCCGTGACGCCGACGAGCGCGACCAGCGGCCGGCTGTCGGCGCCGGCGTAGTAGAACTGCTCGATCAGCATGAAGAACCCGACCGCGATGACGGCGTACGAGAGCCCGAGGACCGCCCAGTAGAGCAGCTCGTGCCGGATCGTGAGGTGGGGGAACGGCTCGGTGACCCACGTCGTCGTGAAGTAGAGCTCGTGGACCGGATTGGTCACCTTCAGCAGGCTCATCGCCGCGAAGAGGCCGACGACGAGCCACCGGTACGGCGCGTGTCGAGGCGATCGACCGGTGTAGGCGGCACAGAAGTAGAGCCACGCGCCGACAGCGAGGAGCGCGAAGACGAATCCGACAATGTAACACGCCGTCTTGAGCGTCTCGTCCGGCGCGACGAGGTACCCCACGTAGCCGCCCGCCCAGACGGCGACCGCGAGGAGGAGCGCGACCAGTCCCTCGCGGGTCTCCGGGTGTCCGACGCGCAGGGCTCGCGGCAGGGCGGCGAGACACGCGAGCGCCGACAGCGCGAACACGGAGACGTGCGCGAGAAAGACGTGGTCCATCGTTCGACGGCTACACCCTCCACGCCCCCTCCGATAACGATTCGGGTGTCGGTCCGGCGGACGGCGGCGTCGGACGCCGACCGCGTCCGTCGCGCCACCGGGTCACCCGAAGATACGCGACAGCCCCAGCGTCCACCGGGCCAGCACGGAGCAGGCGAAGAGAGCGCCCTCGGTGCGTGAGAGCCGCCGCCCGGACCACAGCGCCGCGACCCTCACCACCGTGAGGACCGTCAGCCAGGTGGGCGTCACCACCGTGAGGACCGTCAGCCAGGTGGGCGTCTCGATCGAGTGCGCCGTGCGCTCGTCGCGCACGAGGTAGGCCGTGTAGGCGACGAACAGTCCGACCAGCGGGGCGCCCTCGATAGCGGTCACGGTCCTGTCGAGCAGGGCTCCGACCCCGACGAACGTCGAGAGTACCAGCGCGGCGCCGTCGCGGTGGACCAGCGAGCGCTCGACCGGGATGACGCGTAGCAGCGACACCGCCCCGAGGATGAACGCGAGGGTGTAAGCGTTCGAGCCGACCACGTTTCCGACGCCGATCTCGGCGAGCCCCGCCAGCGCCGCGTCGACCGTCACGACGAGTTCGGGCGTCGAGGTCCCCATCGCGACGATCGTCAGTCCGATCGTGGATTCGCTGACGCCGAACCGACGAGCGCTCCGTACCGTCGAGTCGACGAGCGCCCGAACCCCGAACGGAGGCCGCCCGACGCGACGCGTAACGCACCGTGTACTTATGTGTCGGTCGGGCGTCGTGTCGCTCGTTATGGACGGACGTGAGACGCCGTGAGACGACGCGGTCTGCTCCGGAAGAGCGCCGGGATCGGCGCCGTCGGCCTCGCAGGGCTCGCGGGATGTGGGGACGGGAGCGACGGCTCGGCCTTCGAGGAGGGGTTCGAAGGGGGCCTCGGCGAGACGCCGTACGGCGGGCTCCGCGACGCGCTGTGGCGCGCCGACGGCTGGCGGGAGTGCTCCTTCGAGTGGACCGCCCCCGAGCTGTCGATGGACACGCTCCACCTCGCGGTGGGGACGGCGGTGATCTGGGGGGCCGACGCGACTCACTACGTCGACGACCTCGCGGTGACCGTCGAGCCGCGATGAGCGAGACGACAGGGGCGGAGTCGACCGCGGCCGGCGACGGCGACACCACCGACGGCAGCGCGACCACCGCCGACACGATGCGCGCACGCGCCGGCGAGAACCGGGTGAAGCTCTGGCTGCTGTTGCGCGCGAACAGGCTCCTCGTCGCGGGCGTCCTGACGCTCGTCGTCTTCGTCGCTTTCCTCGCCGTAGCGGCCGCGTTCTCCCCGGCTCTCGCCGAGAAGGTCGGGTCGAGCGACCCGATCGAGACGCTGTTCGCCTCGATGATCACGGCGATCGTCACCGGGGCGACACTCGTCGTCACGATCGGACAGCTCGTTCTCACGCAGGAGAATGGTCCCCTCGGGGACCAACAGGAGCGCATGGACGACACGCTCGCGGTCCGGGACTCCGTCGCGGACCTGACCGGTTCGCCGGCTCCGACGGACCCCGACGCGTTCCTCGAGGCGATCCTCCAGGCGGCGTCCGACCGCGCTTTGGATCTCCGCGAAGCGGTTCACGACAGCGGTGACAGTGACGACGGCCCGGATCGAGCCGCCCTCGAAGCGGACATCGACGAGCTCGTCGCGGGCGTGGTCGAGAACGCCGACGGAGTGCGTGGCCAGCTCGACGGCGCGGAGTTCGGTTCCTTCGACGTGGTGTTCGCCGCCCTCGATTTCAACTACGGCCGAAAGATCGGTCGGAGCGAGCGCGTCGTCGACAATCACGGCGACACGCTCACCGACGAGGAACGGGACCTGATCGGGGAGCTAAAGGAATCGCTGTCGCTGTTCGGTCCCGCCCGCGAACACGTCAAGACGCTGTACTTCCAGTGGGCGCTGATCGACCTCTCGCGGCTGATCCTCTACGCCGCGGTGCCCGCGTTGGTCGTCGCGGGCGCCATGCTCGCGGTCGTCGACGGCGGCACGTTCCCGGGGCGAACCCTCGGGGTCGACCACCTCTCGCTCGTCGTCGGGGGCGCGTTCGCGGTTACGCTCCTCCCGTTCTCCCTTTTCATCTCCTACGTGCTCCGCGTTCTCACCCTCGCGAAGCGAACGCTCGCGATCGGGCCGCTGGTGTTGCGGGACTGATCGCGAATCCGACGCCTCAACGGTTGAGAACTGTTTTTCGTGAAATGTCGCCCGCGACACTAACGACCGGTCTCATCTCCGGCGGCGTGCCGCGTCGACCGGGAAACCCTCGTGGCGGGCGGTCGCCTGCGCGGCGACGGGCGGGTCGCGTGAACGACCACATGTGACGCGCCTGGGTTCTCCGCGCGGTCATCGCTCCCATCGGGGAGTACTCGGGCGGGGACTGAGGGCGCGCGTCTGCGAATAGCCGCCGCCTCGGTTTAAAAGGTCCGCTGCGGTCGTTCAGTCCTCCTGCTCGGTGCCCGCGACGACCACGCGCTCGCCGTCGTCGGACTGCGCCTCCGAGGCCGACACCGGATCGATGCCGCGCCTGGAGGCGTCGATCTCGGACAGGAGGTAGACGAGCCCGGCCAGCAGGACGGCGCCGAGCGGGAGCAGCGCGAGCGGCCTCACCCGGGTGAATCCCCACACGACGAGGAGGAGGACGACGACCGCGGCGACCGTGACCGCGTAGTAGATCTGGGTGCGGACGTGGTCGATCAGGTCGGCGCCGGTGAACGTCGCCGAGAGGACGGTCGTGTCGGAGATGGGCGAGCTGTGGTCCCCGAAGATGGCGCCCGAGAAGATGACGCCCACCATCGCCGCCACGAGCGTGTGGCCCGCCGCGCCGCCGCCGCTGACCTCCCACGCGATCGGGATCGCGATCGGGGTGACGATCCCCATCGTCCCCCACGAGGTGCCGGTCGAAAAGGCGATGACGCCGGCGACGACGAACACCAGCGCGGGCAGGAGCGCGGGGGAGACTGACCCCACCGCGATGGTCGCGACGTAGTCGCCGGTGCCGAGCGCGTCGATCGCCTCGCCGATCCCCCACGCGAGCACGAGGATGGAGGCCGCGGTGAGCATGATCCCGAACCCGTCGATCGTGTACTCGGTCGCGTCGCCGACCCCGAAGATCCCGTACACTTTCGCGAGGGCGAAGCCGCTCGCGACCATCGCGAACGATCCGATCATCAGCGCCACCTCGTAGGAGGCGTTGAGCGCGGCGTCCCACAGCTCTCCGCCGGCCGCGCTGAGCTCCCCGGCGAGGAGGTCGCCGCCGAACGCGACCGGCGAGAACTCGCCGGACCACAGCGCGGTCGCGACCGTCACGACGATCAGCACCGCGACGGGGACGAAGAAGTTGGCGAGCCGGGGCGTCGACGCGGGCGGCTCGCCGAGCTCGCCGGCCACATCCTGCATCGGCACGGCCTCGTCGCGCGTCACCTTCCCGGAGGTCCACGAGCGGTTCTCGGCGGTCAGCATCTCGCCGTAGTCGCGGCCCGACCCCACGATCAGGAGGACCATCACGATCGCGAGGATCGCGTACATGTTGAACGGGATCGACGAGACGAACACGTCGAAGGTCCCGGGGCGGTTCGCGGCGTCGACGCCGGCGGACTCGTACCCCTCCGTGATGAGGGAGAGCTGGAACGCGACCCACGAGGAGATGCCCAGCGTCGCCACCGGGGCGGCGGTGGAGTCGACGATGTACGAGAGCTTCTCGCGGGAGATCCGGAGGCGGTCGGAGACGTCCTTCATCGCCGACCCGACGATCGCGGTGTTTGCGTAGTCGTCGAAGAAGAGGACGATCCCGAGCCCCCACGCGACGAGCCCGGCCTGCCGCTGGGAGTCGAGGCGTTCGAGCGCCCAGTCGCGGACCGCGGCGGTGCCGCCGAGGTTCCACACCATGGCGACGCCGGATCCGAGGAGCAGGGTGAACACGAGGATGGTGGCCTGGAACTCGTCGGAGACCGCCGCGACGATCCACTCGAACGTCTGTACGATTCCGAGCCCGCCGGTGACGATGACGGCCCCCGACCAGATGCCGAGGAACAGTGACAGGACGGCCTTCCGCGTGATCACCGCCAGCACGATCGCGAGCACCGGCGGCGCGATGGACAGCGCTCCGAAGTCGGTCATTGTCACGTACTGCCACGAGGAGGTATATAAACGTCGCGTGCCGCACCCGCGTCACCGGGACGCGGTCGCTTCCGCGCGGACCGGGCGCCGTCACCGACCGGCGGAATCGGCGCGTATCCGAACGCACTTACGTCCCTGTGACCGACCCACGTGCAATGTCTGTACGAGTCGGCATCCTCGGCGCCACCGGCGCCGTGGGACAGCGGTTCATCCAGCTCCTCGACGACCACCCGACGTTCGACCTCGCCGCGGTCACCGCGAGTGCGGACAGCGCGGGCAAGAGTTATCGCGAGGCCGCGAAGTGGCGCGTAGACACCCCGATCCCGGACGACGTCGCCGAGATGGAGGTCGCGGAGACGACGCCCGACGGGATCGCGGACGACGACGTGGACCTGCTCTTCTCGTCGCTCCCCTCGGGCGTCGCGGCCGAGGTCGAGCCGGCGTTCCTGGAGGAGGGGTACGTCGTCTCCTCGAACTCCTCGAACGACCGCATGGCGATGGACGTGCCGCTGACGATCCCCGAGATCAACCCCGATCACCTCGACCTGATCGAGGTCCAGCGCGACGAGCGCGGCTGGGACGGGGCCCTCGTCAAGAACCCGAACTGCTCGACGATCACGATGGTCCCCACCCTGGCGGCGATCGACCGGTTCGGGCTGGAGAGCGTCCGGGTCTCCACCCTGCAGGCGGTGTCGGGGGCCGGCTACTCCGGCGTCACCTCGATGGAGATCATCGACAACGCCATCCCGCACATCGGCGGCGAGGAGGAGAAGATGGAGACGGAGTCGCGCAAGCTCCTCGGCGAGTTCGACGGCGCGGAGATCCACCTCCACGGCGCCGACGTGGCCGCCTCCTGTAACCGAATTCCGACGCTCGACGGCCACCTCGAGAACGTCTTCGCCGAGTTCGCCGAGGACCCCTCGCCCGCCGACCTCCGCGAGGCGATGCGCTCGTTCGAGGGCGCCGGCGCGCTCCCCAGTTCGCCCGACCAGCTCATCAAGGTGTTCGGCGAGGACGAGCCGGAGCGTCCCCAGCCCCGCCTCGACCGCACGTACGCGGACGGGATGGGCATCGTCGCCGGCGGCGTGCAGGCGACCGACGCCGGCGCGAAGTACAACTGCCTCGCGCACAACACGATCCGCGGCGCCGCGGGCGCCTCGCTGCTCAACGGCGAGCTGCTCGTCGAAGAAGGGTACGTCTGATCGGCGAAGGGTACGTCTGATCGGCGGAGTCGACGCGAGCGAGGCACGGCGAGCAGAACCGAGGTGGCGCGATCGCGGCGACTCGCGACTGCCAGACACTTTTCACTCCGCGTTCCGTCACCGAGCGCAATGTCAGAGATGATCTCGAAGCGGTCCCTCCGACGAGGCGTCGCCGTGCTCCTCGTCCCGCTGTCGGGAGCGACGACTCTCCCCGAGTTCGTCGAGTCCGCGCTGCCCGGCGCCTCGGACGTCCTCGGTATCGCGCTGTTCGTCGCCGCCGTCGCCTACCTCGTCACGTGCGTCGGGCGACAGGTGACCGCGGCGTCTGACACCCCGCTGTAGCGGGACGATCCGGCGGCGGCAGGGGCCGGACGCGACGACCGAAGTCTTGAACGGTTACGCCTCGGTACCCGGACCGCATGGTTGATAAAGACGCCGTTCGCCGCGGGTACGACGAACTGGCGGAGGCGTACGCCGCGGATCGGAACGAAGACGGTCGCGGACGAGAGGTTCTCTCACGGTTTCTCCAAGGGCTTCCCGGATCAGCGCGCGTCCTCGACGCCGGCTGCGGACAGGGAACGCCCGTTCTCCGGGACCTACACGCGTCGGAGACCGCAGTCGGGATGGATATCTCGCGTTCGCAACTGGAACTGGCCGCGGACGCCGTCCCCGACGCGGCGCTCGCGCAGGGGGACATGGCGAGGCTGCCCTTCCGCGACGGATCCTTCGACGCGGTGACGGCCTACCACTCGCTCATCCACGTCCCGCGCGAGCAACACCAAGCGGTCGTCGACGAGTTCGCTCGCGTCCTCCGCAACGGGGGGAGACTGCTCTGCTCCGAGGGGCCCGAGGAGTGGAGCGGTGCGAACCCGGACTGGCTCGACACGGGGGTCGAGATGCAGTGGCACATCGCGGGCGTCGAGGCGACGCGGGAGCACCTCCGGAACGCCGGGTTCGTCGTCGAACGAGAGTGGGGGGTCGACAACTCGCTCAACGCCGGCGACGACGCTCGGTGGACGTTCCTCTCGACGCGGTTGGAGGGGTGAGTCGGCCGCGGACCCCCTCGCTTGCTACCTCACTTCCCCTCGAACTCGGGATCGCCGTCGCCCATGAACGCCGTGACGCCCTCGATGAGGTCGTCGGTGTTCATCACGTGGCCGAAACCCATCGCCTCCACTTCGAGACCGGCCTCGCCGTCGGTGCGGCCGGCGTGTATCGTACGTTTCGTGTATTTCTGAGCGATCGGCGGGCCGGCGGCGAGCTGCTCGACCAGCTCCCGCGCGCGTTCGTCGAGCTCGTCGTCCGGGACCACGTCGTTGACGAAACCGTACCCTTCGAGCGTCTCCGGTTCGTAGCGGTCCGCGGTGAAGATGATCTCCTTGGCGCGCCCCTCGCCGACGATCCGAGCGAGCCGCTGGGTGCCTCCCCACCCCGGCATCAGTCCGAGGTCGTGCTCCGGCTGGCCGAACTCCGATCGCTCGGAGGCGACCCGGAGATCCGCCGCGGTCGCGAGCTCCATTCCCCCGCCGAGGCAGTAGCCGTCGATGGCGGCGACCACGGGCTTGTCGGAGTCCTCCAGTTTGCCGAACGCCCGCTGACCCCGCCGCGAGAGCTCGACCGCGGTGAGCGGTTCGACGCCGCCGGCGGCCATGCTCTGTACGTCGGCGCCCGCGGAGAACGCGCGATCGCCGGCGCCGGAGAGCAGGATCGCCCGCACCTCGTCGTCGTCGTCGAGGCGGTCGACCGCGTCCGGGAGCTCGTCGAGAAGCTCTCCGCTGATCGTGTTCATCCGGTGCGGGCGGTCGATCTCGACGTGCCCCACGCGGCCCTCGACGGTGACGTTGAGGGTGTCGTAGGCGGCGAGCGCGTCGTCGCCGTCCTCGCCGTCGCCGGCCCGGTCGCCGTCGTGGAAGCCGCCCGCCTCGGCGGCCTCGCGGAGGTAGTCGGTCGCCTCGTAGCGCGCCTCGCCCGTCTCCTCGTGGAGGTCGTCGAGCACGTCGACGAGGTCGTCGAGCCCCTCGCTGTCGGCGAGCTTCGCGGGACCGTCCGGGAAGCCGGCGCCGAGCATCACCGCGCGGTCGATCGCCCGCGGATCGGCCACGTCGTTCCCGACGAGGCCGGCGACCTCGTTGGCCATCACGGCGAGCAGTCGCTTGCGGACGTCGGCGTCGATCGCGTCGGACGGGATCTGCGCCCCGCCGTTCTCGTAGTCGTAGAACCCCTTACCGGTCTTCTTCCCCAGCTCCTCGGCCTCGACCTTCTCGACGAGCAGCGGGCAGGGGCGGTACGCCTCGCCCAGCACCTCGTGCATGTACTCCAGGACGTGGTACCCCACGTCGATGCCGACTTGGTCCGCGAGCTCGAACGAGCCCATCGGGAGCCCCATGTCGAACTTCGTCGTGGAGTCGACCGTCTCGATGTCGGCGTCGCCCGACTCGACGATCCACGCGGCCTCGTTCATCAGCGGGACCAAGATCCGGTTGACGATGAACCCGGGGCTGTCCTTCCGGACGCGGACGGGGGTCTTCCCCATCGACTCGGCGAGCCCCTCGATCAGTTCGAGGGTGTCCTCGGAGGTGTGTCTCCCGGAGATGACCTCGACGAGGTCCATCCGCACCGGCGGGTTGAAGAAGTGCATCCCGCAGAAACGCTCGGGGCGGTCGGTGACTTCCGACAGTTCGGTGATAGAGAGGCTGGAGGTGTTGGTGACGAAGACGGCCTCCTCGGGCGCGTACTCGACGACCTCGTCGTACACGTCTTTCTTGATCGCCATCTTCTCGGGGACGACCTCGACCACCACGTCGGCGTCGGCGAGCGAGTCTTCGAGGTCGACGAAGGTCTCCACGCGGTCGAGCGCGGCTTCGGCCTCGTCGTCGTCGATGCGGTCCTTCTCGGCGAGCTTGCCGAGCGACCACTCGATCTGGTCGTAGCCGTCCTGTACGAACTCCTCTTTGATATCCCGCAGGGACACGTCGTAGCCGGCGAGCGCGGCCACCTCCGCGATGCCGTGGCCCATGTTCCCGGCGCCGAGGACCGTTACGCGCTGGACGTCTTCGAGCTGCATATCGAAACGGTCGGAACCGTAATGGTTGAACGTTTCCATCTTCCAAACGGAAAACTCACTGTAAGTTTATCCGGGGCGCTCCGCGGGGAAACCCACTCCCGTCTCCGGCCCCAACCCCGCCCGATGAACGAGCGAGTCGCGGCGACCCTGCGCGAGGACCCGACGATGGCGCGGCTGATCGATCGACACGGCCCGCTGGCGGTCGAGCCGGCCGGCGACGAGTTCTCGCGCCTCTGTACCTCGATCGTGAACCAGCAGCTCTCGACCGCCTCCGCGGCGGCGATTCACGAGCGGTTCCTCGACGTACTCGGCGGCGATCCCACCCCGAATCTGGTCCTCGCGGCCGACGAGGACGACCTCCGCGAGGCGGGTCTCAGCGGGACCAAGGTCGAGTACTTGCGCGAGGTCGCCGCGGCGTTCCGCGACGGCGACCGCGAACTCACGCGCGAGGGGCTCGCGGACGCGAGCGACGATGAGGCCGTCGCCGCGCTCACCGAGATCCGGGGCGTCGGCGAGTGGACCGCGCGGATGTACCTCATCTTCGCGCTGGGCCGCGAGGACGTGCTCCCGCTGGGCGACCTCGCGGTGCGGAAGGGGATCGAGCAGGTGTACAACGACGGCGACGAGCTGACCCGCGCGGAGATGCGCGAGATCGGCGACGCGTGGCGCCCCTACCGGAGCTACGGGACGCGGTACGTCTGGGCGGAGTACGAGTCGTAGCCGGCCTGCCGAACGCTACTCGCCGCCCGCCGCCGCGTACGTCTCCAGCGCCGCGAGCCGCCCGTCTTCGACCGAGAACACATCGATGAACGCGAACACCTCGTCGCCGTCGGCGTCGAGCAGGCGACCGCGGACGGCGACGCCGGGACCCTCGGGGTACACCGCGTCGACGACGTGAGTCGTGTCGGTCATCGGGCGCTCGTCGCGCATGAACGAGACGAAGCGGTCGCGCCCCTCGAACGTGCGGTCGGGGCGCCGCTGGACGAAGTCGGGGGCGAGTAGATCCCTGAGCCGGTCGTACTCGCCGGCGTCGAGCGCGTCGTAGTACGCCCGGGCGAGCCGAGCCGGGTCGCCTGTTTTGGGCACCGTCACGCCGCCAGCGCCTCGAACTCCTCGGCCGAGGTGCGGGTCCCCTTCGAGATGACGGCGTCGCCGGCGCGGAGCGTGGTGTCGATGTCGTGGCCGACGAGCCACCCCTCGTCGGGGCGCCGGATCGCGATGACGCTCGTCGAGATGTCGGTCGCGGGGATCCCGTCTTCGACCCGGGTCCCGTCGAGGTCGCTCCCCTCGCCGATCACGGTTCGGACGATGATCTCGTCGGACTCCTGGACCGCCATCTCCACGACCGGGTGGACGCCGATGTCGCGCATGACGCCCTCGGTGATCTCTAAGGCGGCGTCGGAGATCTCCTCGGTCGCGACGCCGAGGTGGATCAGCCCGCGCAGCGAGACGGGGTCGTCGGCCTCGCGGGCGGCCCGGAGCGTCCACGCCTCGAACCGCGACTGGAGGGCGTCGACCTCGATCTCCAGGTTCGACACCTCCTCGGAGAGCGCCTCGTTGTCGAACAGCACGGAGCCGTACGCCAGATCGACCGCCAGCTCCGAGAGGTTCTTCATCAACACGATGGAGTCGACCGCGCGCTCTAAGTCGTCGATCGCGGGTTCCGGGGGCTCGTCCGGCTCGAACGCGTCGCCGGTCAGCGTCGGGTGCACGTCGGCGACGCCCGTCTCCGGCCCGCGGAGGAGCGTCACGTCGCCGGCCTCGATCCGGGTCGTCGGACCGGGGTTGAGGATCCAGTCGTCGTCGCGCCGGATCGCGATGACGCGCACGCCCGTCTTCGACTCCAGGTCGATGTCCTTCAGCGTCCGCCCCGCGTACGCGGAGTCGGGCGAGACCGTGCCGCGCACCAGCGTCTCGACGCCCTCGGTGAGCGCGCCGCGCATCGCGTCGGGGAGCCCGATCTCCTCGGTGACGATCTTGGCGATGTCGCCGGCGGCGTCGGAGATCTTGTCGGCCGCGCCGACAACGCCGAGCACCGGCGCGAGCGTCTCGGCCTCGTCCGGGCTCCGCGCCGCGAGCATGAGGCTCATCCGCGCGCGCATCTGGAGCACGTCCATCCGGTGTTCGAGCTCGACGACCTCGTGGGCGATCGTCGGGCTCCCGTGGAGGACCGCGGAGTACGACAGGTCGATCAACAGCTCGGCGGTGTCTTTCATCTCCACGAGCAGGTCCTTCACGCTCGTCGGCTCGTACTGGACCGTCAGCGGCCCGTCCCGCCCGTCGAATCGTCCCATGGTGACACCTCTCCGGCTCCGAGTAAAAGGCTTGTTACGGGGCATCTGTCGCTCTCACGAACCGGCGTCTCAGGCGGCGTCTCAGGCTGCGTCGCCGGTGACGTAGGCGACTGGACTCGCCTCCGAACCGCCGCTCTCTCCCGCCTCGATCGGCCGGGCGAGGTCGACGAGCGCGAGCCACCGGAGGAGCCGGTCGGCGCGCTCGCGCCACGTCGCCGCCCAGTCCGGATCGCGGGCGCGGTCGTGTCTCGGCACCGATTCTCGCGTCGCCTCGAACAGCCCCTCGGGGGTGAGCGGGTCCGCTGGCGAGGCGTCCCGCAGGGCGGAAAGCGCTTCTGGGACGAGCAGCACGCCCTGGCGGAGCCCCTCGCGGACGCGCTCGGGGGTCGGCTCCGCGTCGGCCCTGACGAACCCGCGGGGCGTCTCGCGGGCCAGTCCGAGCGCGCGCAGGAACGCCAGCCAGTCGTTCGCGGTCTGTCTGTCGGCGAGTCCCTGCCGCTCGCGGAGCCGGGCGCAGCAGTCGTCGGTGCGCCCCGGAACGAGCGGGACCGCCCGCTGGAACGCGCGGAGGTCGTCGAGGGCGTCGGGCGGTTCGGGGACGGGTTTGAGCCTCATCGTCGGGGGGCGGGACGTGGCGACGCGGCGACCGGCATCAGCGGTAGCCGAACGACTCCGCCAGCAGCTCCTCGTCCGTCTCGCCGACCGTGTAGACGGGGCCGTCGACCACGTCGACGGTGACCGTCGCGGGGGCGAAGACGCGCTCGTCCACCTCGTAGAAGTCCCAGTCGGCGTCCTCGAACACCTCGACGAACGGCGTCCCGTACTCCTCGCGGGCGGTCGAGACGATCTGGTCGAAGCGGTCGTCGTCGCGCGCGACCTGCAGGTGGACCTCCCCGCCGTACGCCAAGGCGTCGTTCGTCCGGCCCATCGCGAGGTCCTCGTCGCGGGTGGCCGGAGCCATCGGCGCGGAACCGGAGGCGTGAAGCACGTCGGTCGGCTCGTAGCCGAGTTCCAGCAGGCGGAAGACGGCGAGCTCCGCGGCGCGGGCCGCGGTCGCGACCGACCCCGCGGTCGAGCCGGTGGCGTACGCCGGGAGGAACACGCCCTCGGCGTCGACCTCGGCGAGGTCGGCGACGTGCTCCGCGACCTCCTCGGTCGGGAGCGTCGTCGACTCGACGGCGAGCGTCGCGAACTCGGAGGAGTCGTAGTAGCCGACGCGCTCGAACTCGGTCTCCTGTCCGACGAGCGCGCGGGCCGGCCCCGAGCCGAGCCCCTCGAAGCCGGAGTCGAAGGCGAGCTCCCAACCGGCCTTCTGCGAGCAGAGCAGGGCGATCGCGGGGTGGTCGGTCGACAGCTCGACGTACTGGCGCGGCGCGTCCGCGACCTCGCCCATGCGGGTGCGGAGGTTCGCGAGCCCGGCGGTCTGGATCTCGGCGAGCAGCAGTCCCGCCTCGACGCCGCCGGCGGCGTCGACGCCGAAGTCGACGACGGTGGCGCCGTTGTCCAGCTCGTAGCCGACGACGTCGAGCTCGCCGGCGAAGTCGAGCGCCTCGTCGACGAGCTCGATCGCGGTCCGGTTGATGCTTTCCATGCTCGACCCTTCTCGCTCCCGCAGTAAGTGGTTTGTCAGTCGTCGTCGTCAGCGCCCGCGGCTCAGCTACCGTCGCCGCCGGCGACCGGTTCGACGCGGAACACGTACCCCTCGTACGCGTCGTACAGGTTCGTCGGGGACTCGCCGGCGGCGTGGTCCGCACAGAGGAACGCGGTCGCCTCCACGGCGCCCGCACCGGTCTCCTCCTGGTAGCGCTCGGTAACCGAGAACGCCACGGGCTCGGAACAGCCCCGACGATGGCACTCGGTCGGCGGATCGGCGGTCGGCTCCGGCTCGTCGCCGCGCTCTCTGGCCTCCGAGATGTCCCGCTGTATCCGTCGCCGCTCCTCCTCGCGTGCCTGCTTGTCGCGTCCCGATTTTGTGTCGGCCATACGCCCCACGTCACGCTTCAGGGGCATAACGCTACGGTCGGTTCGGACCTCCGGCCTACCAGAAGCCGCCGTCCGACCCGCCCCCAGAGCCGTCGGGGCCCGACGGGCCGCCCGGTCCGCGGGGTCCTCTCGGGCGGGGATCGGGGTCGATCTCCACCAGCTCCGACTCGGCGCGCGGGTCGATCTCGCTGCCCTCCTCGTACCGGACGAAGGAGAGGTAGAAGGGCTCGCCGCAGCCGACGCCCTCCGCGTCCGACTCGCGGTAGGGTTCATCGCCCTCCGCGTCCGGCTCGCGGTAGGGTTCACCGCCCCCCACGTCCGGCCCGCGAACCCCGTCGTGCGGGTCCCAGTCGACCCCGTCGCTCTCGCCGCAGACGAACCGGACGCCGTCGGCGTCGTCGCCCTCGAACGGGTCCGTCGGGGCGACGTACGCCCACCCTTCGAGGGGGTACGGCGTCACCGACTTGTCTGCGAGGTAGCCGTCGCGCTCCAGTTCGACGAGCGTCCCGCAGTGCGGACAGTAGTAGGTGACCGGATAGCTCATGCGGATCGTACGGGCGGTATTTATAAAGGATCGTCGGCGGGGAGAGGTCCGTCAGCGGAGGCGAGGGCCTCGTTGTGTCCCCGGAAGCTGCGGCTTCATCGGCGGCGGGCGCGGTGTGGTCCCCGTCGTTCGGTTCACGGGAGGGCCGTCCGGAGGTCCTCGCAGAGGTCATCGGGGTCTTCGAGGCCGACGGACACCCGGACCAGCGTCTCGGGCACCTCCGCCGAGTCCTCACACCGGCTGAACTCCTCGGGGATCATCAGCGACGGCACCTCGACGAGGCTCTCGACCCCACCGAGACTCGCTCCCGGCGTGAACACCTCGAGTCCCCGGACGAACGCCTCGAGTTCGACGAGCGTCCCGTCGAACTCGAAGGACAGCATCCCGCTGTATCCCGACATCTGCTCGCTCGCGAGGTCGTGTTGCGGGTGGCTCTCGAGACCCGGATAACGGACGCGAGCGATCCGATCGCGGCCTTCGAGGAACCGGGCGACCGCCGTCGCGTTCGTCTCGTGGCGGTCCATTCGCGCGGGGAGCGTCTTGACGCCCCGCGCCACGAGGTAGCAGTCGAACGGCGACAGCATGTTCCCGAGCCCGACGCGCTGCGCGAACGCCAACCGCTCGAACACCTCGCCGTCGTCGGTGATAACGGCGCCGCCGATCGAGTCGGAGTGCCCGTTGAGGTACTTGGTGGTGCTGTGAACGGCGACGTCGGCACCCAGTTCGAGTGGGGCCTGACAGTACGGGCTCGCGAAGGTACCGTCCACGCCGAACGGCGCGTCGTGATCGTCGGCGATGTCGGCTATCGCTCGGATATCGCACAGCCGAAGCAAGGGGTTCGACGGGGTTTCCGCCCAGATCAAGTCGGTGTCCGAGCTGACCGCATCGGCGACGTTGTCTGGGTTGCGGGCGTCGACGAAGTCGACGTCGACGCCGAGGTGTCCGGCCAGGTGTTCCGTGAGCAGTTTCTCTGTTCCGCTATAGACGGTGTCCGAGGAGACGACGTGGCCGTTCGGCGGGACCAGCGACAGCATCGTCGACGAGATGGCGGCCATTCCGGAGGCGAACGCCAGCCCGTGCTCGCCGCCTTCGAGGCGGGCCAACTGCGCTTCGAGGGCCGCCCGCGTCGGATTGCTCTCGCGCGAATAGTCGTGTTCGTCGGCGTCCGTCCCGACGCCCCACTCGAACGTCGTCGAGAGGTGGATCGGCGGGACGACGTCGGTCGTTCGATCCCCGTGAGAACGGGCCTCGGCCGCGCCGACTGCGGTGGTCGCGAATCGGTTCCCGTCGGACCGGCTATCGTGTCGCGTCATGAGATATCACCATTGGACTCACTCGAACCCGATTCGGAGAGGGAGTTTACGAACGGTTCTCGGGGACGAGTGATAGGTGTGGAGTTCCCGGCGAGGGTGGCCACGACCCGAACCCGACTCGGCCGCGGATCGGCGGGCCGGTTGCCGCCGTTGCCGCCGTTGCCGGGCGTTGCCGGGCGTTGCCGGGCTTTGCCGGGCGCCGTCGGCTCCGAGGGGAAGCGTCTTGCCGACGCGGACGAGTGGTGCTCTCGATGTACTTGGTGACGTTCCGCCTCGCTCCGGGCGAGTACGACGCGGAGTTTCACGAGCTGAATGACGCGATACAAGCGGTCGCCGAGGACACGGCGGGGTATCTGGGCAAGCGGACGTGGCACGCGCCGGACGGCGACGAGGTCCTCGTCGTCTACTACTGGGAGTCGTTGGACGCGCTCGAGTCGTTCGGAGCGGACGCGGACCACGAGCGGGCGAAACGGCGGTGGACCGAGTGGTACGACGCGTACGAGGTCACCGTTACGGAAGTCGTCGAGACGTACGGGAGCGGATTCGGTGACGATGCGATCCCCCTCGCGTAGGGGTGGCAGATCGCAAAGAGTGGTCCGCAACCAAGAGTGGTCCGCAACCAAGAGTGGTCCGCAACCAAGAGTGGTCCGCAACAGGAGCGACCGCGCAGCTAGTGGAACCCGCGGTCCACGTCGTCGTCGTCGATCAGGTCCTCGAGCTCGGACGAGAGGAGCTCCTCGGCCTCCTCGAAGGTGTCGGAGAGCGCGTCGAGCTCGTCGGGGCGCCCGTCGAACTCGTAGTCCATCGGGCCGAACGCGGGCGAGTCGACCGCCTCCATCACGTCCTCGAACAGGTGGTCGGGGCTGGTCGGCGCCTCCGCGTGGACCTTCAGCGTCTCGCGCAGCCGGGTCGCCACGTCCTCCGCCTCGGCCTCGTCCTCGGGCGGGGACTGCACCGCGAACCGCCCGGCGGACTCCTCGTCCGGGAGCAGGGGGTCCAGCTCGTCGTCGACCCGGCGGGCGACCCGCGTCCCGACCCCGCGGAGGTCGCGGGGGTTCTTCGCGTACGTCTTCAGGTGGTAGACGCCGACGCCCGGGTGACCGAAGTAGAGGTCTTCGCCGAGCCCCTCGCGTCTGGATCCGGCGACCGCGCGCCAGCCGTCGGGGTCGGTCGAGTCGCTCGCGACGTCGGCGAGGATGTCGTCCCAGTCTCGCACGCGCATGTCGGCGTATAGTCATGAGTGGGCGCGCTTGAGCGTGTCGGTCCCGGCCAGCGGGGATCGGGTCCGTCGCCTCACCGACAGCGTTTTTCGGGATCGCCGCCGATGACGGCCGTGAACGTTCGGGGGCCGATCCTCTCCGTCGGGGAGGCGCGGACGGTGTCGACGTCGTACGGCGACCGCGAGCTCCGCGAGCTCCGGATCCGGCCCGACCGCGGCGCGGGCGACGCGGTCGACGTGACGCTGTGGGGCAAGTGGACCGAGACCGCCGAGGCCGCCGAGCCGGGGATGGAACTGCTCGTCACCGGCGCCGAGGAGGACGAGTTCGGCGGCGAGACGGGGTACGCCACCACCGGCGACTCGTGGGTCGTGCTCGAACCCGACTTCCTCGTCGACGTGACCGGGATCCGGTCGTGGGTGCAGTGCCCGCGGATGTACTACCTGAACAAGCTCTCGGGGATCCCGCTGAACTACCCCGTGGTGAAGGGGACGGTCGTCCACGAGGTGTTCGGAGACCTGCTGCGCGGGATGGATATGGAGGCGTCCGTCGCCGACCGCGTCGACGAGGCGGGCCTCGAACTCGGCCTGCTGGGGTACGAGCCCGAGGAGGTCGCCGACGAGGTCCGCCGGAACGCCGCCGCGATCGAGGGGTGGCTCTCGCAGGGGACCCTGACCGACGAGGACACGTGGCGGTCGGAGTTCACCCTCATCTCGCCGACGTTCGGCCTGAAGGGCCGGGCCGACGCGCTCCGGCGCGGGACCCCCGTCGAGCTGAAGACGGGGAAGAACACCAAGCGCGAGCCGCGCTTCCACGACAAGATCCAGGCGGCCTGCTACGCGCTCATGCTCGACGAGCGCGGCGTCGACCCCGACATCGGAACCCTCCTCTACACGAAGAACACCGCCTTGGACCGCAACGAGGAGTCGGGCGATCTGTCGCCCGCCAAGGAGTTCTCCGTGGGACGGGGCCTGTTGGAGTTCGTCGTCCGCGAGCGCAACGCCCTCGCGGCGATGGAGTGGCGCGCGCTCGACGACCCCGGCGAGCGCCCCACGGTCCCGACGGGGTACGAGGCGGACGCGAAGTGCGAGTACTGCTTCGAGCAGGACACCTGCATGGTCGTCTCCGGTCGCCTCGATCAGGAGTCGAAGGCGGGGTCGGTCGGGACGCCCGTCCCCGACGAGGAGCGCGACTACTTCGACCGGTTCTACGTCGCCTTAGAGGAGGAGCGCCGCGAGACCCACGCCGAGTACCGGAAGCTGTGGGAGCAGACCCCGGAGGAGCGCGCCGCGGACGACCGCGCCCTCATCGACCTCGAACCGGTCTCGCAGACCGAGATCGACGACGCCCGGTGGGAGCTTCGCGCCCGAAAGCCGGGTGACGCCGTCTCCAAGCTCCGCGAGGGCGACGTGGCGCTCGCGAGCGACGGCGACCCCGTCTCCGGCCACGGCGAACTGGGCCGGATCACCGCGCTCGACGGCGACGAGGTCGTCGTCGAGACCGACGAGCCGGTCGAGCTCCGGCGGCTCGACGTCTACCCCTCCGAGATCTCCGTCGACCGCTCGCTCACCGCGCTCCACGACGCGATATTGAAGGGGAGCGAGCGACGCAAGGAGGTGCTGTTCGGGCGGCGCGAGCCCGAGTTCCGGGCGGAGAGCGAGCGCCCGGCGGGAGCGCCCGGAAGCGACGATCCGGACGCCCCCGACGCCTACATCGACAACAACGCGGCCCAGAACGAGGCCGTCGGGCTCGCCGTCGACGCCGAGGACTGCGCGCTGATCCACGGCCCGCCGGGCACCGGGAAGACGTACACCATCGCGCGGACGATCCGGGCCTTGGTCGAGGAGGGGAACCGCGTGCTGCTCTCGGCGTTCACGAACCGCGCGGTCGACAACGCCCTCGAAGCGCTCCGGGATCAGGGCTTTGAAGATGTGCTCCGCGTCGGGACCGAGACCGGCGTCCGCGGCGACATGCAGGACGTGCGGCTCGTCCAGCGCGGCGACCCCAACGCCAAGGCCGCCGAGCTGCGGGACGCGCCGGTCGTCGCCGCCACCACCGCGGCCTGCGGCTCCCGCGTCCTCCGCGAGTGCGAGTTCGACGTGGCCGTGGTCGACGAGGCCTCCCAGCTCACGGAGCCGGGCACTCACGCCGCGATCAACCGCGCGGACCGGTTCGTACTCGTGGGCGACCACGAGCAGCTCCCGCCGGTCGTTCGCGCCGAAAACGACCTCCAGACCTCCCTCTTTCAGCGTCTCATCGAGGAGTACCCCGACGCGAGCGTCATGCTCGACCGCCAGTACCGGATGAGCCAGCGGATCCAGGCGTTCGCGTCCGCGGAGTTCTACGACGGCGCGCTCCGCCCGGCGACCCCCGAGGTCGCGGGGCAGACCCTCCGCGATCTGGGCGTCGATCCCGCCGACCTCCCCGAGGGGCTCGCCGGGGGCGTGAGCTTCGTCGACCCGAACGGGAGCCGCGACGGCAACCGGAACGTCCGGGAGGCCGAGCGCGTCGCCGCGGTCGTCGACGCCTACGTCGCCGCCGGCGTCGACCCGGACGACATCGGCGTGATCGCCCCGTTCCGCGCGCAGGTCGCCGAGATCGGTCGGCGGACCTCGGTCACGGTCGACACGGTCGACCGCTTCCAGGGCTCCTCGAAGGAGGTGATCGTCGTCTCGCTGGTCGCGACCGGCGACCTCGACGGGCCGATCTTCGAGGACCACCGGCGGATGAACGTGGCGCTCACGCGGGCGAAAAAGCAGCTTACCCTCGTCGGCGACGCCGACGCGCTCGCGTCCGAGCCGTTCTACGCGCGGCTGCTCGACTGGGCGCGGCGGTGAGGCGGGCGGCGGTCCGATCGCTCCCGTCCGCCCCTACTCTCCGTCCGCGCCGGGGTCCGCCTCGGTGACGATCCCGGGCTCCTTGCTCGCGATGACGACCATCCGGTCGGTGAGGTCCTCGATCGTGTTCGCGAGCTCGTCCAACAGGATCGCCAGCTCCCGGTAGACGAGCGGCTGGTCGACCGCGTCGTCGGCGAACGCGGTCGCGATGGCGTCGTTGCGGAGCTCGTCGCACTCGCTTTCCAGACCGCGAATCGCCTCGATCCCCTCGGTGAGCGTCTCAGTCGCGTCGCCGCGCGCGAGTCCGCGGACGAACCCCTCGACGACATCGACGAGGACCGCGACCATCTCGACGATGCGGGTGGCCATCTCGCGCATGTCGCGGAACGGCTCGGCGTCGGGGTCGGGGCGCATCATGAGCGCCTCTTGGGCGATCCGCTCGGTGTGGTTCGCGACCACGTCGAGCTCCTTGTAGAAGTCGAGCAGCGCGGACTCGTTGAAGTTGATCCGGGTGTTCAACAGGCCGATGTCGTCCGGGCCGGCGTCGGTGATGGCCGCGGTGATCTCTCGGACCAGCTCGTCGCACTCGCTCTCGATCGCGGCGATGTCGTCGATCGTCTCGCGGTACGGCCCGTCGCTCGCGTACTCGTCGAGGGCGCGCGGGAGGAGGGCGACGCAGTCGTCGATCCGGTCGAGGTACGCGGCGGTCTGGGATTCGAGCCGTTCGCCGAAGTCGGCGTCGGTGGGCATGTCCCGATCCACGAACGTCGGGGCTAAAGAGGTTCCCTCGCGTTTCGTCGATCGTGAGGGTTCTTTCGGGCGGTCCCGCCCGCGTTGACGGGCGCGTGGTGCACCCGGCGTCGTCGGTCGCGTGGTGCGCCCGGCGTCGGTCGCGCAGTGGACCCGGCGTCGTCGGTCGCGTCCTCCCTACAGCCCGTCGACGGCGTCGAGCGCCGCCTCGATGTCGGGAACGTCGAACCACTCCCGGCCGGTGTACGCGTTCGTCCCCGACGCGTACAGCTCGGAGACCGCGTCGACGACCGCCGGCGGCAGCGGGTCGGGGTCGGGCTCGCAGAGCTCGCGCCAGTCGTCGATGTCGCGGTCGGCGACCGCCGTCTTCGCCTCCTTCACGGCCTCGACCCACGCGGGATCGTTCGCCTTGTACCACTGGCGGACGACCTCCTTCGAGATCCCGCGCCCGCCGTAGGAGAAGCGGTTCTCGTCGAAGGTTCCGACCACGTCGGCGACGCGGAGCTCCCCGTCGACGTAGAGGCACTCGATCTTCCCGTCCTCGTGGACGAAGCCGGCCGCCTCGGCGCGCTCGGTGACGACCCGGTTCACGTCGAGCGCGAGCGATTCGAGCGCGTCGATTTCGGCGACGCCCGCGATCCGGTCGGCCTCGGCGCGAGTGAGGTACCGGTCCTGCTGCTCGTACTTCGTCGAGAACTCCACGACCGGCTCGGGGAGGTCGACCGGTTCGTCGGGCCAGTCGCCGTCGGGACCGGCGAGGTCGTCGAGCCCGAAGTCGGCGGGTTCCCGGCGGCGCCGGAGGCTGGACCCAACCGGGACTCGGTTCCGGAAGACGACCTCCAGCGGGACGAGGTAGTTCTCCCCGCCCGCGGCGTGGAACGCGTCGTAGTCGTAGCCCGCGTGGGGCCCCTCGTACGGGAGGTCCGGGACCTGCGTCAGGTCGATGGCCATCTCCGTCGGCGGGGCGCTCGCGTCGGCGAGCGCGACGATCTCACCCGTGTCAGCGTCTGTAACGCCGCGGTAGTGCGTCGGGACGCCCTCGTCGTCCAGCAGTTCGAAGTTGAACGCCCCCATCGCGCAGAGGCTCGCGCCCTTGCGCGGGATCGCGTCCGGCATCTGGCCCCAGTCGAACACCGAGTAGGCGTCCGTGAAGACGAACCGACCGCGGCCGAGCGAATCGGCGGTCGCGGCCTCGTCGACGCGGAACTCCTTGACGCTCGTCATACCGCATCCGCCGACCGCCTCCCCCATGAATCTTTCACTTACGTGGTCACCTCCATCTGTTTCTACCGAGAACGATCCACAGTTGTGGACAGGGTCGGCGGTGAGGATCGCCGGCGAGGGCACGGCGTCGCGGCCGAGCCAGCATCGAAAGGACCACGCGGCTCGCGGGCGCACCCCAGAACATGCACGATGCTCGCGAGGTCGTCGTCCTCCGGTACGGTCACCGGCCGGGCCGCGACGACCGCATGACGACGCACGTCGGGCTCACGGCCCGGGCGCTCGGCGCCGACCGGGTGATCTTCCCCGACAACGCCGGGCAGTCGGCGGAGACGGTGCGGGACATCACCGACCGGTTCGGCGGTCCCTTCGCGGTGGAGTTGCGCGACGACCAGAAGGCGATCGTCCGGAACTGGGACGGAGTCGTCGCCCATCTCACGATGTACGGCGAGCGGGTCCAGGACGTCGAGGAGGAGGTTCGGGAGTCGATCGGGCTCGGCGGGGCGGGAAGCGGTGGCGACGGCCCCGCGACCGTCGGCGACGGACCGGCGACGCCCCGCGACCTCCTCGTCGTCGTCGGCGGCGAGAAGGTGCCGTGGGCGCTGTACGAACGCGCCGACTTCAACGTGGGCGTGACGAACCAGCCGCACTCCGAGGTCGCGGGGCTCGCGGTCTTCCTCGACCGCCTGTTCGAGGGCGCGGAACTCGAACGGGAATGGGAGGGCGCCGACCGCCGGGTGGTACCGGAGTCGACCGGCAAGACGGTGATCGACGCGGAGGAGGAGCTCGCAGACGACGGCGAAGGTTCGGAACCCGCAGACGACGGCGAAGGTTCGGAACCCGCAGACGACGAGGGCACCGAATCCGGCGCGGGCGGCTCCGAAACCGACGACCGCGACTGAGTCCCCCTACTCGTCGCAGTCGCCGCGCTTCGACCCTCGCCTCGATCCCCGATTCGACCGTCGATCCGGCTCCTGATCGACGACCTCCGGCGTGCCGCTCAGAATGCCGCGGAGTCCCGACATCGGCTCGCCGACGGTGATCCCGTGTTCCGTGATCTTGAACTCGCGGATCGTCCGCTCGAAGTCGCTCGTCCGCTTTTTGAGGACGCCGATCGCCTTCCGGAGCTCGCCCTCGACCTCGAGGTGACGGAGGAAGACGATGTTGTCGGCGAGGTAGCTGATGTTCTCCATCGTCGCGTGGAACTCCCCCGTGACGTTCCGCGTCTCGTCGATGAAGATCCCGGTCGCGCCCATGTTCTTGAGGTAGCGACCGAGGGCGTGCATCTGCTGGAGCATCATGTCCTCCTCGCCGCGCAGCGTCAGCCGGTACCCGGAGATCCCGTCGACCATCACGATGTCGGCGCCGCGCTCCTCCACCTCCTCGCGGACCATTCGCGCGAACTCCTGTGGCGACCGCTCTAACGCCTCCACCTCGTTCACCTGCAGGGTCCCGCGCTCCAGCATCTCGTCGACCGGGATGTTGACCGCCCGCGACCGGGTGAGGAACGTCTCCCGGTTCTCCTCGAACAGGTAGATGACGGAGCGTTCCCCCCGGCCCGCGGCCTCCTTCATGAACTGCGTACTCAGGGTCGTCTTCCCGACCCCGGTCGGCCCGCTCACGATGGTGACGGTGCCGCGCTCGATCCCGCCGTGGAGCAGCTCGTCGACCTCGGGGATCCCCGACGATATCTGTTCGAACTCGATGTCCTCGTCGCGCTGGCCGGGCTGGAGCGCCGGGTACACCTCGATGCCCGCGTCGGTGACCCGGTAGGCGTGATCGCCACCCTGCGTCGCCGACCCGCGGAACTTCGGGACGCGGACGGTCTTCCCGTACTCCGCGGCGTCCAGCCGGATCGTCCCGTCCGTGATGAACTCGAGGTCGTCCGTCGGCAGCGACGGCGTGTTCTGGACGGTGAACAGCACCGTCGCCTCCCGGTCTTTCAGGAAACGCATGAATCCGACGACCTGCTTCCGGAACTGGTAGTCGTCGGACAGCAGGAAGCGGATCTGGGTCAGGGGGTCGACCACGACTCGGTCGGGGTCGACCGCGGTGACGCCCTCGACGATCTTCTCGGTCAGCGGCTCCCGCTCGACCTCGGCTGGCTCGAACACCTCGTACGACTCGTCTTCGACGAACACGTCCGCGCTCGGGCTCAGGTCGAGGAACTCGATCGCGTCGGTGTCGAAGCCGAGCGCCGCCGCGTTGGCCTTCAGGTCGCGGACGTCCTCTTCGAGGTTGATGAACAGCGCCGTCTCCCCCTCGTCGACACCCTGCTGGAGGAAGTGGAAGCTCAGGATTGTCTTTCCGCTGCCGGCCTGACCGCGGACCATGTAGCTCCGGTTCGGCACGAGCCCGCCCGACAGTATCTCGTCGAGCCCCGCGATACCCGTCGAGGCGCGATCGGCGAGTGGTGTCGACATACCGTTTACTCCGGACGGGGGGTAGTTAATCAATGGGTAGCTCTTAGTGGATACACGGTCTCCTTTTAGGAGACATGGCTCCAGGCCCCGCGGGGATCGCTTCCGACGCCCCCTTCGGCGGACCGCCGGACGTGGACGAGGAGGTCCGCGTCCTCCTTTTCATGCGGTCGGGGCGCGACCGCGAGCTCGTGGCGGAAGCCCTCGGCGACCGCTTCCGCGTCGAGTCGACGACGGACGCGGCGGCGCTCGACTCGCGGTTCGACTGCTGCGTCTGCGACGACGAGGGGTTCGAGCGGGCCGCCGGCTCGATCGAGTCGCGACGGGAGCGCGCGGCGCCCGCATTCCTCCCGTTCGTCCTCCTCGCGGGCGGCGACACCGACCGGGAGACGACGCAGGAGGCGTGGGATCACGTCGACGACGTCATCGAACTCCCGGTGCGCAAGCGGGCGCTCCGCACCCGGATCGGTAACCTCGTCGAGCGACGGCGAACCACCCTCCGGCTCGCTGACCGCGAGCAGCGGCTGGCGGCCGCTGTCGAGGAGATCCGGCAGAAGGAGCGCGCGATGGACGAGGCCCCGGTGGGGATCGCCCTCGCGGAGCCGGGGACGGGGAATAACCCGCTGACCTACGTCAACGAGGAGTTCGAGCGGCTCACCGGCTACGGACCGGAGGTGCTCGGGAAGGACTGTCGGCTCCTCCAAGGGGAGGACACGGACCCCGCGACGACGGCGGCGATCCGCGAGGCGATCGACGACGAGCGGCCGGTCTCCGTCGACATCCTGAACTACCGCGCGAACGGCAAGAAGTTCTGGAATCAGCTCACCGTCGCGCCGATCCACGACGAGACCGGCGACGTGATCCGCTTCGTCGGCTTCCAGACGGACATCACCGACCGGAAGATCCGCGAGCGCCGGCTGGAGGTCATGAGTCGGGTGCTCAACCACAACCTCCGGAACAAGATGAACCTCATCGAGGGGTACACGGAGCTGCTGCGGAGCGATCCCGACGAGGAGCAGCGTCGGAAGTCGCTCGACGTGATCTCGGAGACGACCGACGACCTGATGCGGATCGCGGAGGCGGTGCGGAAGATCGACCACACGCTTTCGAAGACGGATCCGGGCGAGACCGCGGTCGAACTGCGCGACCGCCTGTCCGAGCTGCTGAGTCAGATGACCGATCAGTACCCGAACGCCACGTTCCACCTCTCGCTCCCCGACGGTGATTCCCTCGGTGTGAGCGTGCTCGGCCTCCAGACGGCGATCGAGGAGGGGGTAGAGAACGCGGTCAAGCACAACGACGACCCGGAGCCGACGGTCTGGATACGCGCCGAGCGCGGGGACGAGGGCTGGATCGAGATCGAGATCGAAGACGACGGCCCGGGGATCCCGGAACACGAGACCCACGTGCTCGAACGGGGCGAGACGTCGCTGAAGCACGCGGACCGACTCGGGATCTGGCTGATGTACTGGGTCGTGAGCAAGGCGGGCGGGCAGTTCTCGGTGGAGTCGTCCGAGACGGGCGGGACGCTCCTCCGGATGACGATCCCGGCCCGCTCCTGATCGCGTTCCCGGCCCGCTCCTGATCGCGTGCCCTCGACAGCGAACCGCCGGTGGCGAACCCCCGATCGCGCACCTCCGAGTTCACAGCGTCCGCTTCGATCGGAGCCGCGCGAGCCTGGTCCGCGCCTCCTGCCGGCTCGTCCCCCGCACGCGACCGGTCTCGGCGTCCGCCATCGAGACGAGGGAGAGCCGGTCGAGGAGGGGCGGCCAGTCGGCGGCACCTGCGGCGTCGCTGGCGAACGCGACCGCGTTTCCGAGCCCGTCGCGCTCGGCGGCCCCGAGCCGCGCGACCGCCTCGTCAGCGTCCCGACGCCCGCCGGCCACGTAGAGCCGGTCGCCGACGGCGGCCGGGAGCCACGCCGGTAGGAGCAGGAGCCAGAGCGCGACCCCGGCGGCCGCGTACGCCCACGACGGGATCCGGTCGCGCTCCGGTTCGTACCCGTGGATCCGGTTGACGCGGCGGTCCGCCGCCGTGCGCTCGCCGCGGCGCCCGACGAGCAGTGTCGCGAGGAGCGCCACCGTCTCGACGGCCCCGAGCGC
Organism: Halorubrum saccharovorum DSM 1137; assembly: GCF_000337915.1. GTDB lineage: Archaea > Halobacteriota > Halobacteria > Halobacteriales > Haloferacaceae > Halorubrum > Halorubrum saccharovorum. The sequence goes on along the minus strand of NZ_AOJE01000010.1, from coordinate 165,378 downwards.
CGGGAGCAGCGCCGTCGAGACGAGCGCCTCACGGGTCCGAAGCCGGACGAGCGCGTGCCGGAGCGCCGCGTCGCGGTCGGCCTTCGACAGCGAGAGCAGGCGGGTCGAGACGACGAGCCGCGAGCCGCGGTAGCCGTCGGCGACGGCGACGTTGGCGGCGTCCGCGCGGACGACCGTCACCTCGGGGGCGTCGACGCCGACCTCGTCCGCGAGGGTCGCGACGCGGTCGGCGACGAAGTCGGCGGGGCGGTCGTCAAGTTCGGCCTCGGGGAGCCGGGCGATCCGGCGGTCGACGACCACCGGACCGAGGAGGGCGGACCCGCCGAGACCGACGACGACCGCGGCGAGGAGCCCGCCGATCGCGCCCGGGCCGATGACGCCGAGGCCGGCGGGACCGAGGAGGGCGGCGACGGGGACCAGCGGGACGGCGGCGAGGAGGACGGGGACGGCGAGGAGGGCGAGCGCGCCGACGGCTCGGCGGACGCGCGTTCCGGCCGCCGGGGGAGTGGACGCGTTCGTGGTGGCGGACGCGTTCGTGGCGTTCGAGCCGCTAGATCCCGCCGCCGGATCCGACCCGTCTCCCGCGTCACCGGTCGATGCCATACGACCCTGTCGTGTCACACGCGGGGTAAAGCTTTGCCGGAGGCAGCCGCGGGCGGTCCCGGCGGCGGATCGCACTGACCGGACCGGCGGCGACAGCGGACGGCGGCGACCGCTCCTTCCGGAGCTTTTAACCCGGTTCCTCCACCAGATCCACGTAATGGCTTTTGAGGATCTACTGAACGACCCCGTCATCCAGAAGTACCTCCACGAGCTGGTGGGGCCGACGGGGATGCCGGTCGCGGCCGCGCCGCCGGACGGCGAGGTCACCGACGAGGAGCTGGCGGAGGAGCTCGGACTGGAGCTCAACGACGTCCGACGCGCGCTGTTCATCCTGTACGAGAACGACCTCGCCACCTACCGCCGGGTGCGCGACGAGGACTCGGGATGGCTCACGTACCTCTGGACGTTCCACTACGACAACATCCCGGAGAACCTCGAAGAGGAGATGTACCGCCTGCTCGACGCCTTAGAGGAGCGCGAGGAGTACGAGCGCACCCACGAGTTCTACCTCTGTGAGGTGTGTTCGATCCGCTTCGAGTTCGGCGAGGCGATGGACTTCGGCTTCGAGTGCCCGGAGTGCGGCTCCCCGGTCGAGGCGATGGACAACGACCGGCTCCGCGAGGCGATGGGCCAGCGCGTCGAGGAGCTCCGTGACGAGCTCAACGTGGACGTGACGGGCTGATGGTCGTCCTCGCAACCAAGTGCTACGTCGAGGGGGACGCCCGAGACCGCGCGCTCGACGGGATGAACTCGCTCGTCGCCAACGACGTCGGCGAGCTCGACGTCGACTGGCACGTCGGCGTCCGCGACGACGACTTCGTGCAGGTGGACGTGAGCGGCGAGGACGCCGCAGTCGCCCGCAACGTCCTCGCGGAGACGTGGGGCGAGGTCGTCGCCCACGACGAGGGGCTGGAAGCCGGCGAGGAGTACGTCGGCACCCTCGAATCGTGGGACGACGACGGCTTCGTCCTCGACGCCGGCGTCGACGTGCGGATCCCGGCCGACGAGATCGGCCTCGGCAGGGGGTCGCCCGAGCAGGTCGTCGAGCGGTTCGGGCTGGTCCAACACCTCCCGGTCCGGTTCGTCTACGGCGGCGACGTCGGCGATCCGGACGCGGAGCCGAGCCGGCTGGCGGACGCCGAGCGCGACCGCCTGTACGACTGGCAGCGCGGTGACGGGCGCCTCAACGTCAACTCGGCGACCCGCGGCGAGGTCCGGGCGACCGTGAACCGCGCGGGCCACGCCCAGGACATCGTCACCGTCGAGCGGCTGGGGCTCTTGGAACAGAGCGTCGTCTGCACCGAGGACACCGACCCGCCGGGGCTGCTGGCCGCGATCGGCTCGTACCTCCCGGCCGAGATGCGCTGCGTCGTCTGACCAGTGAACCGACGCTTCGCCCTCGCGATCGCGGTCGTCGCGCTGCTCGCCGTCAGCGCCGGGTGTCTCACGTACGTCAACGACGGGGGCGAGGTGGCGAACGAGACGCTCGACGCCGAGCCGCCCCACTCGTACGACTTCGACACGGAGCGCGACGCGGCGATCAACCTGTCGACCGGGACGCGCTACACCGCGGTGTACAACGTCTCCGGCGTCGACGAGATACGGTTCTACCGACAGACTCCGTACATGGGCGATCAGCCCTTCGAGTTCGAGGCGCTCCGGTATCAGTACCCGGACGGCGAGGTGATCAACGGGAGCGAGTTCCGGGCTCAGGGCGGCGAGGTCGAGCGCACCCCGGACGAGACGTGGGTCCGGTTCGGCGAGGAGATGGCGGGCGGGCGGGTGGCCATCTCGGCGACCGGGTCGCCCCGCCGGTTCACCACGCTCACCTACGTCGAGGGGTCGTACGCGGTGACGCTCCCGCCCGGGTTCAGCACCGACGTGCCGATCGTCGGACACGTGTCGCCGCGAGACCACGAGATCGAGACGGTCGACGACCGCGACCGGATCACGTGGGACTCCGTGACGAGCGGGTCGGTCGTGGTCCAGTCGTACCGCGAGACCGACCTGCTCGTCTTCGGGGTCATCCTCGTGATCGCCGCGATCGCCGCGGTCGTCGGGACGGCGTACTTCCGGCGACAGCTGGAGGAGCTGCGCGAGCGACGCCGGCAGATGGGGCTCGGCGTGTACGACGACGACGACGAGTAACCGGGGTCCACGTCGGCGTTCCCCTCGGACTGGAGCCCTTTTTCAGTGCGCGACGCCTTGTGCGGGTATGGACGCCGCAATCGTCACCGTCGGGGACGAGCTCCTCGTCGGTGACACCGAGAACACGAACGCGACGTGGCTCTGCGACCGGCTCGCCGACCGCGGCGTGACGGTCCGCCGGGTGACGGTCGTTCCGGACGAGGTCGCCGAGATCGCGCGCGTCGTCAACGAGTACCACGCCGAGTACGACGCCGTGCTCGTCACCGGCGGGCTCGGCCCGACCCACGACGACGTGACGATGGAGGCGGTCGCGGCCGCGTTCGGGCGCGACCTCGTCGCCAACGACGAGGCCGCGGACTGGCTCGCGGAGCGGGGGTACAGCGCGGACGACCTCGTCTCCGAGACGACCCACCTCCCTGCCGACTGCCGGCCGCTCCCCAACGAGGAGGGGGTCGCACCGGGTGCAGTCGTCGAGTCGGTGTACGTCCTCCCCGGCGTTCCGGCGGAGATGGAGGCGATGTTCGAGTCGGTCGTCGAGGAGTTCGAGGGGACTCCGACCCACACCGTCGTCGTCGACGTCGACGAGCCGGAGAGCGCGCTGTTAGAGCGGTTCACGGAGCTGCAGGAGGCGTTCGACGTGAGCGTTGGATCGTATCCCGGCGAGAGCGTGCGGGTGAAGATCACGGCGGCGGCCCCCGACGAGGCGGAGCGCGCCGCCGAGTGGGTGCGGGAGCGGTCGGTGCTGGTCGAGTCGGTCGAGTCGGAGACCGAACCGTCTCAGCGATAGAGGTACGCGAGCCACACCGCGGTGATCACGAGGCTCGCGACGAGCACGGCGGTCGCGGTCGCGTCGATCGGGAGCGGCTCCACCGGGGCGGCTTCGAGTATCATGGGTCGCGCTTGTTCTGGGGGCGCCTTAATATTGATCTTCCCGCGGCGAGACGCGGCCCGCTTAAGGGCTCGCCGCCGAATGACCCGACATGCACGTCGGATTCGCGGTGAACCCGGTCGCCGGGATGGGGGGCCGCGTCGGGCTCAAGGGCACCGACGGGAAGGTGGAAGAGGCGGTCGAGCGCGGCGCGGAGCCGCGGGCGCCGGACCGGGCGCGACGGGCGTTGGACCGGCTCGCGGCGGTCGCCCCCGAGACGCGCGTCTCGACCGCCGCCGACCCCATGGGCGAGCGGCTGGTCCGCGACGCCGGCTTCGAGCCGGCTCGCGTGGTCGACCCGTTCGACGGCGCGACGCCCGACCCCACGGAGACGACGGCCGAACACACCGCGCGCGTCGTCGAGGCGTTCGTCGGCGGCGACGACCCGGTGGACCTCGTCCTCTTCGTCGGCGGCGACGGCACGGCGACCGACGTGGCGACGGCGCTGGAACGGAGCGGAACCGAGACACCGATGCTGGGCGTTCCGGCGGGCGTGAAGGTGTACTCGTCCGTGTTCGCCGTCTCGCCCGAGGACGCCGCCGAGGTCGCGGCCTCCTTCTCCCGCACCGAGCGCCGCGAGGTGATGGACATCGACGAGGACGCCTACCGGGAGGGGGAGGTCCGTCCGGAGCTCCGCGCGGTCGCGCGCGTCCCGGTCGCCGACGACCTCCAGTCGTCGAAACAGACCGCGAGCGGGACGGTCGAATCGCTGGCCGAGGGCGTCGCCGACGACATCCGGGAGCGAGAGGGAGAGGGGGTCACCTTCGTGCTCGGTCCGGGATCGACGGTCGGCGCGATCAAGGCGGAACTCGGGTTCGAGCCGTCGCCGATCGGCGTCGACGTGTGGCGCGACGGCGAGGTGGTGGTCCGGGACGGGACCGAGCAGGAGATCCTCGACGCGCTCGGCGAGGAGAACGTGATCGTCGTCTCGCCCATCGGTGGGCAGGGGTTCGTCTTCGGGCGCGGGAACCCGCAGCTGTCGCCGGCGGTGATCCGGCGGTGTGACGTTCAGATCGTCGCATCGCGGACGAAGCTCGACGACGTGCGGGCGCTCCGGGTCGACACCGACGACCCCGAACTCGACGCGGAGCTCGCGGGATGGGTCCGCGTTCGCGTCGGCAAGTTCGAGACCCGGATGATGAAGATCGCCTGAGACCGGGAGATCGACCCGCCGGGCGCTCCGCGGAGACGGCGAAAACCCGCCCATGCGACGGCGTTTTAACTGCGGATCTCATACCGTGCTACATGATGGCACAGATCGCCGCAGCTCCCGGATCGCTCGGGGGAACCGGCGGCGCCGACAGGGGCAACAGGCTTATTCCCGAACCGGGTGCAGTTACGGATAACCCCCGCGAGGAACCATGAACGAAGTTCAACTCGAAGTGGCGAAGGCGTACCCGAACGACTCGGGGCGCGGCATCGCCCGACTCGACCCCGACACGCTGTTGCACCTCAAGCTCTCGCCCGGCGACATCATCGAGATCGAGGGCGCGGAGACCACCGCCGCGAAGGTCTGGCGCGCCGACCGCCAGGACTGGAACACCGACACGGTCCGCGTCGACGGCTTCACTCGCCAGAACGCCGACGTCGGCATCGGCGAGCGCGTGACGATCCGGAAGGCGGAGGCCGAGAAGGCCGAGAAGCTCGTCTTGGCCCCGCCCGAGGAGGCGTCGGTCCAGTTCGGCTCCGACGCCGCCGGCATGGTGAAACGCCAGATCCTCAAGCGGCCGGTCGTCGAGCGCGACATCGTCCCCGTGATGTCGTCGACGAACCACCCGTTCATGCGGTCGCCCGGCCAGGCGATCCCGCTGATCGCGGTGGAGACGGAGCCCGACGGCGTCTGTCTCATCACCGAGGACACCGAGGTCGAACTCCGCGAGGAGCCGATCTCCGGGTTCGAGAAGACCGGCGGCGGGATCACTTACGAGGACATCGGCGGCCTGCAAAACGAGATCCAGCGCGTCCGCGAGATGGTCGAACTGCCGATGAAACACCCGCAGATCTTCTCGAAGCTCGGGATCGAGCCGCCGCAGGGCGTCCTCTTGCACGGCCCGCCGGGCACCGGGAAGACCCTGCTCGCGAAGGCGGTCGCCAACGAGACCTCGGCGTCGTTCTTCTCGATCGCCGGCCCGGAGATCATCTCGAAGTACTACGGCGAGTCCGAACAGCAGCTCCGGGAGATCTTCGAGGACGCGAAGGAGGAGTCGCCCTCGATCATCTTCATCGACGAGCTCGACTCGATCGCGCCCAAGCGCGAGGACGTGACCGGCGAGGTCGAGCGCCGCGTCGTCGCCCAGCTGTTGACGATGATGGACGGGCTCGAAACGCGCGGGCAGGTGGTCGTCATCGGCGCGACGAACCGCGTCGACAGCGTCGACCCCGCGCTCCGCCGCCCCGGGCGCTTCGACCGCGAGATCGAGATCGGCGTCCCCGACGAGGTCGGCCGCAAGGAGATCCTCCAGATCCACACCCGCGGGATGCCGCTCTCGGACGACGTGAGCCTGGACCACCTCGCGGACGAGACCCACGGGTTCGTCGGCGCCGACATCGAGAGCCTCACGAAGGAGGCGGCGATGAAGGCGCTCCGGCGCTACCTCCCCGAGATCGACCTCGACGACGAGGAAGTCCCGCCGAGCCTGATCGACCGGATGATCGTCAAGCGCGACGACTTCTCCGGCGCGCTCACGGAGGTGGAGCCCTCGGCGATGCGCGAGGTGCTCGTCGAGCTCCCGAAGATCTCGTGGGACGACGTGGGCGGGCTTTCCAGCGCCAAGGAGCAGGTTCAGGAGTCGGTGGAGTGGCCCCTCACCTCTCCCGAGAAGTTCGACCGGATGGGCGTCGACGCGCCGAAGGGCGTGCTGCTGTACGGCCCGCCCGGCACCGGGAAGACGCTGATGGCGAAGGCGGTCGCCAACGAGACGAACGCGAACTTCATCTCGGTCAGGGGGCCGCAGCTGCTCTCGAAGTGGGTCGGCGAGTCGGAGAAGGCGATCCGGCAGACGTTCCGGAAGGCCCGGCAGGTGAGCCCCACGATCATCTTCTTCGACGAGCTCGACAGCCTCGCGCCCTCGCGCGGGCAGGAGATGGGTAACAATGTCTCCGAACGCGTCGTCAACCAGCTCCTCACCGAACTCGACGGATTAGAGGAGATGGGCGACGTGATGGTGATCGGCGCCACCAACCGGCCCGACATGATCGACCCCGCGCTGCTGCGCTCGGGGCGGTTCGACCGGCTCGTGATGATCGGCCAGCCCGACCAGGAGGGCCGCGAGCAGATCCTCGACATCCACACGCAGGACACGCCGCTCGCGCCCGACGTGAGCCTCCGCGAGATCGCGGAGATCACGGACGGCTACGTCGGATCCGACCTGGAGGGGATCGCCCGCGAGGCGGCCATCGAGGCGCTTCGCGACGACGACGACGCCGAAGAAGTGGAGATGAAGCACTTCCGGCGCGCGATGGAGTCGGTGCGCCCCACGATCAACGACGACATCCTCGCGTACTACGAGGAGGTCGAACAGCAGTTCAAGGGCGGCAGCGGCAACGCGATCCGCGACACCGGCGGGCGGATCGGGTTCCAGTAGGCGACGCGGTCGTCACCGCGGAGCCCCGTTCGCGGTCGTCACCGCAGAGCCCCGTTCGCCGCCGACCGTTTTTGCGTCCGGGGCGCGTATCGACGCCCGGCCATGTCCGACGATGTCACCGTCGATGTCGAAGTGGAAGTCGAGGTCGACAGCGACGAGCTACGGATTGAACGCGACGACGCCGAGGTGATCGAAGCCACCTACGAGGCGAACGGGGTCGAGATCGAAGTTGAGGCGGAAGTGGAAGTGGAGGCGGAGTCGGACGCTGAGGATCACGGCGACGAAACCGGGGACTACGACGGCGAGAGCGTCGACGGAGACGGGGCGGAAAGCGTCTCGGATGACGGTGGCTACGAGGGCGACGAGTAGCTCTCCCGTGTCACCCGTCCCGTTCCGCGCCTTTTAACCCCGACAGCGCCCAACGGCGGGTATGTCCCAGCCGCGCGTCCCCGGCGGTGACGAGAACACGCTGGAGCTGCCGTGCGGGCAGACGATCGCGTCCGGCGAGTTGGACCTGGGGATGCGCGAGTTCGAGTGCGACTGTGGCGAGACGCACGCGGTCGTGATGGACGTGCATCCCCCGGAGCGGTTCCTCCCGGACTTCCTGGTCGAGGTGCTTCGCGAGGCGATCGAGACCACGAGCGAGGAGATGCCGGAGTTCGACACGCCGCACCTGCTCGGGGTCGTCTTAGAGGAGTTCCCCGAGGCCGTCGTCGCGTACGACGCCAGCGAGAACGCCGACGTGGGGTACGCGATGGCGTGGGTGACGGAGTTCGACTCCCGCCGCCTCCACGAGATCGTCGTCGAACTCGTCGTCGAACTGATGGAACACGCCGTGAGCCACGCGGACGACGACGAGGCGCTCTCGGCGTTCGAGCAGGAGATGGTCGAGTTCGACGTGACCGAGTTCGTCGACCAGTACCGCGCCGAGCGCGACCTCAAGGCCGAGGACCCGTACGCATAGGCGCGGTCCTCGCCCAGTTCGAACCCGTTCCGCTCGACGCCTCAAACGACCGAGAACGACCGATACAGCCCTCGTGTCAGACGGCTGTCCGACTCGCGTCTCACTGAATCCTATATATTCGGGGACCGTACGTAAGACGTATGAGCGCCGGCGAATACGACCGGTACGACCGGATCCGCAGCGTGCTCGCCGAGGCCGACGAGCCGCTGACGGCGCGGGAGATTCTCGCGCTGGCGGGGGAGTGCGAGGAGATCGACAGCCCCCACCGCGTCGCCACCGTGTTGGGCCGGTGGGCGGAGCGCGGCGAGGTCGAGGTCATCGCGGATCGCCCCTACCGGTACCGGCTGGTGCCCTGAGGGTCGACTCGGGACCGGAAGCCGCCGTTCCGGCTGCCGCCGGGGTCGGGTGCGCGGTCGTCCGGCGACAGCTCGCGGGTGGCTACGGCGTCACGATCAGATCGAACCGATAGACCGCGTCTCGATACCCGACGACGACGTTCCGGAAGTCGACCCGGGTCTCGTAGCCGTCTATCGGTTGGAGGTCGTCCGCGATACCGAGCGTGTCCAGGGCGTCGGCGAGCGCGTCCGAGGGCGGGGCGCCCTCCTCGTAGCGGCGCGGGTCCTCGGCGATGGCGTCGTCCATCACTCCCCGGGCGGGCTCCGAAAGCCCGGCGGAGTCCAGGTCGCGTTCGACGATCACCCCTCTCGCGTGCTCGGTGAATCTGGCACGCCTGTCCGCGATCTCGTGGACGGTGTACGTCCACTCCGGAACGCGGACGGTCCGCCGCTCCGCGACGGGCCGGAAGTGCTCGCCTTCGTACTCGACGAAATCGAACGGGGGTGACGGGACGAGCGCGCTGGCCTCGGCGTCGAGTTCGTGGTGGTACTCGACGGTCTGTAGCTCGTCGAACTCCGGGTCGCCGAGGAACCCGTCGTGGCCCGCGTACACCGCGTCGAGCGCCGCGTCGAGCACGCGCTCGTCCTGCGTCGAAAGGTCGAACGGGGGTCGGGCGACCGTCGCGTCGTCGGGCGGCGTCTCGCCGACTCGTTCGACCGCGAAGTGCCACCGCTCCAGTTCGAGGTGTCGTTCCTCGGCGATACGAACTTCGTAGTAGGTTCCGTCTCGTTGGAGGAACGTCGGCCGCGGCCGCGTCTCGGTCCCCCACGAGTCGCGTCCGACGAGCGGCCACTGTCTCACGGTCGCGCTCCCCGTCTCGAACAGCTCCGCGAGCGTGGCCGTCTTCGTCTCCGTCGAGAAGTCGACGCGGGTCACGGCGTCGATGGCCGTCGGGTCAGGCCACAGGTACGGCCGGCCGATCGACGAGAGGTCCAGTTCGTCTCCGAGGAGCGCGTACGCGTCGAGACTTCCGGGACTCAGACACCCGGCGGTCGCGACGGTCGCGGCCGAGGCGCCGAGCAGTTGGAGGAGGCGGCGGCGGGAACGGGTCATTCCGTCCCGAGATTCCCGGCTTTTTGCTAAATTCCTTGTGGTGACCCCTCGAACCGCCGATCCGTGATATGCGGCGCGGCACTACTGGCCGATCGCGCGACACGTCACCGGCCACCGCGGGGCGTCTCACCGACCGCCGCGTGGCACTTTACCAACCAACGTGCCAAGTACTATCAACCACCGTGGTACGCGCTGACTTGCGAAAATCGCAAACTCGCTGCGAGATTCGTATTCTATCGCCGACCTTATTACGATGAGCGTACTCCGTCGCGATAATGAGCGAGGACCGGACCATACTACTCATCGGTAGCGGACCGATCCAGATCGGACAGGCGGCCGAGTTCGACTACTCCGGCGCACAGGCGTGTCGCGCCCTGCAGGAAGAGGGAGCGCGGGTCGTTCTCGTGAACTCGAACCCGGCGACGATCATGACCGACCCGGAGACGGCGGACCGGGTGTACATCGAGCCGATCACGTCCGAGGCCATCTCGGAGGTCATCCGGATCGAGGAGCCCGACGGCGTCATCGCCGGGCTCGGGGGTCAGACCGGGCTCAACGTCACCGCTGAGCTCGCGGAGGAGGGGATCCTCGACGAGTACGACGTGGACGTGATGGGAACGCCGCTCGACACCATCTACGCGACGGAGGACCGCGACCTGTTCCGCCAGCGGATGGAGAACCTCGGCCAGCCCGTGCCGAAGTCGACGACCATCTCGCTGGACGAGGACGAGTCGGTCACCGACTTCGACGAGGCGGCCTTCCGCGAGCGCGTGCAGGAGGCGGTCGACTCGGTCGGCGGTCTCCCGGTGATCTCCCGGACCACCTACACCCTCGGCGGCTCCGGCTCCGGCGTCGTCGACGACTTCGAGGAGCTCGTCGAGCGCGTCCGCAAGGGGCTCCGCCTCTCGCGCAACAGCGAGGTGCTGATCACGGAGTCCATCGCCGGCTGGGTCGAGCTGGAGTACGAGGTGATGCGGGACGCCGACGACTCCTGTATCATCATCTGTAACATGGAGAACATCGACCCGATGGGGATCCACACCGGCGAGTCGACGGTCGTCACTCCCTCGCAGGTGATCCCCGACGACGGGCACCAGGAGATGCGCGACGCCGCGCTCGAAGTGATCCGCGATCTGGGCATTCAGGGCGGCTGTAACATCCAGTTCGCGTGGCACGACGACGGCACTCCCGGCGGCGAGTACCGCGTGGTGGAAGTGAACCCCCGCGTCTCCCGCTCCTCCGCGCTGGCCTCGAAGGCGACGGGCTACCCGATCGCCCGCGTCACCGCGAAGGTCGCGCTGGGCAAGCGGCTCCACGAGATCGACAACGAGATCACCGGCGAGACGACCGCCGCCTTCGAGCCCGCCATCGACTACGTGGTGACGAAGGTGCCCCGGTGGCCCATCGACAAGTTCGACGACGTGGACTTCGAGCTCGGCACGGCGATGAAGTCCACCGGCGAGGCGATGTCGATCGGCCGGACGTTCGAGGAGAGCATGGTGAAGGCGCTGCGCTCCTCCGAGTACGACCCCGCCGTCGACTTCGGCGAGGTGTCCGACGCGGAGCTGGAGTCGGAGTACCTCGAACGCCCGAGCCCGGACCGCCCGTACGCGATGTTCGAGGCGTTCGACCGCGGCTACACCGTCGACGACGTGATCGAGCTGACCGGTATCTACCGCTGGTACGTCGAGCGCTTCGAGAACATCGCCGACGGGACCGCCGCGGCCGCCGAGGGCGACTTCACCGAGGCCGCGATGGTCGGCCGCACCGACGCGGAGATCGCCGCGACGGCGACCGCCGGCGGCGTCGAGGCGGACGTGAGCGAGGTCGAAACCTCGGTCCCCGACCGGACGTACAAGCAGGTCGACACCTGCGCGGGCGAGTTCGAGGCGTCGACGCCGTACTACTACTCGGCGCGGCTGCCGGAGTTCCTCGACGGCGCCGACACCGCCGGCGCGGCCAACGAGGTCCGCGTCGACCCCGACGTGGAGAGCGTCGTGGTCGTCGGCGGCGGCCCGATCCGCATCGGGCAGGGCGTCGAGTTCGACTACTGCGCGGTCCACGCGGTGCGCGCGCTCCGCGAACTGGGCATCGACGCGCACGTCGTCAACAACAACCCCGAGACGGTGTCGACCGACTACGACACCTCCGACGGGCTGTTCTTCGAGCCCATCTCCGCCGAAGAGGTCGCCGACGTGATCGAGACCACCGGCGCCGACGGCGTGATGGTGCAGTTCGGCGGGCAGACCTCCGTCAACGTGGGCGAACCGCTCAAGGCGGAGATCGACCGCCGCGGGCTCGACTGCGATATCATGGGCACGAGCGTCGAGGCGATGGACCTCGCGGAGGACCGCGACCGGTTCAACGTCCTGATGGACGAGATGGGCGTCGCCCAGCCCGAGGGGGGGACCGCGACGAGCGAGGCGGAGGCGCTCGAACTCGCCCACGAGATCGGCTACCCCGTCCTCGTGCGCCCCTCCTACGTCCTCGGCGGGCGCGCGATGCGCGTCGTCGAGAGCGACGCGGAGCTCGAGGAGTACATCGAGGAGGCGGTCCGGGTCTCGCCGGACAAGCCGATCTTAGTCGACCAGTTCCTCGACGACGCGGTCGAACTGGACGTCGACGCCGTCGCCGACGGCGACGACGTGCTGCTCGGCGGCGTGATGGAACACGTCGAGAGCGCGGGGGTCCACTCGGGCGACTCCGCCTGCATGATCCCGCCGCGCTCGCTCGACGACGAGACGCTCGGCCGGGTCCGCGAGGTCACCCAGGACATCGCCCGCGCGCTCGACACGGTCGGCCTGCTCAACGTCCAGCTCGCGGTGACGGGCGTCCACGGCGACGCCGAAAGCGAGGTGTACGTACTGGAAGCCAACCCGCGCTCCTCGCGGACGGTCCCGTTCGTCTCGAAGGCGACCGGGGTCCCGATCGCGAAGCTGGCCGCGAAAGTGATGACCGACGACCTGACGCTCGACGACCTCGACGTCGACGAGCAGATCCCGGAGCACCGCAGCGTGAAGGAGGTCGTCCTCCCGTTCGACCGCCTGCCGGGCTCGGACCCGCGGCTCGGTCCGGAGATGAAGTCGACCGGCGAGGTGATGGGCACGGCCCGTTCGTTCGGCAAGGCGTACGACAAGGCGCAGGACGCGACGAGCAAGCCGATCCCGGAGTCCGGCACCGCCGTCGTCGACCTCTCGGCCGACGAGTTCCCGGACCCGGACACCGAGGAAGGCGAGGCCCTCGTCGCGGGGTACGCCGAGCACTTCGAGCTGAGCGAGGCGACCGACCTGATCGAGGCCGCGAAGCGCGGCGAGATCGACCTCATCGTCTCGCGTCAGCGCGAGCTGCTGGAGGTCGCCGTCGAGGAGGAGATCACCTACTTCTCGACGCACGCCTCCGCGAAGGCGGCCTTGGAGGCGATCGAGCACAAGGCCGACGACATCGACGTGATGGCGGTCTCCGACCGGCCGAAGCGCGTCGAGAAGTGGGGCGCGAGCGAGTAGCGCTTATAAGGCTTCCAGCGTCCCCCGGTCCACGTCCTCGGCGGGCATCGGCTCGCCGCCGTACTCGTCGACGAACGACTCCACGTCCCCGTCGTCGCTGAACGGGATCAGCTCGGGTCCCATGGCTCCGACGACCTCGCTGCGCGCGACGACGGTGAGGTCGGTCGTCCGCGAAAACGCCTCGCTCCCGACGTGCGAGGAGAACATCGTGTCGGACCCCTCCCGAAACACCTCCTGGTCGACGAGCGAGTAGTCGGTGAGAAACGCCGCCAGAACGGTCCGCCCCGCGTCCTCGGCGTCGAACCGGTAGGTGTACATGCAGACGCTGCTGCAGAACTGCCCCGGCCGCCCGCCCTCGGGCTCGTCGTCCTCGAAGTGGATCTGTCCGACCGGGCCGGGGTGGTCTTCGATTATCATGCCGCACTGGTCGCAGGCCCGCTCGCCGTCGAGCGAGATCGGGGTGATCGACGCGCCCTCGTCGCCCAGACAGCCGGCGGCCGCGAGCGAGAGTCCCGCACCGACGCCGACCAACAGGCGCCGTCTCCCCGTCGACCGCGGTTCGCGTTCGGTCATCGTTTAACAGTTCGCATACGAGCGTCTTAGGCCCTCGGGACCGATTCGGGCGCCCGTTCGAGGAACGAACCAGATCGGATAAACCCCGAGCGGTAGAAATCGACCCGTGGCGCGCTTCGATCCCTACGCCGATCCGTCGCTGGCGGTCCGGCTCGCGCTCGCCGGGCTCCTCCTCGTCGCCGCCGCGGCGACCGCGGGGGCGTTCGCGGCCGACCCCGAGGCGGCCGCGCCGTCGCCGGTCGCCTACGACGACGTGGTCGAGCTCGGGCTCTCCTCGGAGACGGACGCGCTGATGGCCGGGTCGGCGAGGGTGCCGCGGACCGAGGTGTTCTACTCGCAGCTCCAGTACGTGGTCGGCTACAACGGCGTCGAGTCGTTCGTGGCGACGGTCGGCGACGGGCGGACCGAACGCCAGTTCGGCTACCCGATCACCGTCTACGTCGAAACGTTTGACGACGCCCGGCCGGGGACGACCGAGACCGGGCTGTTCAGATCGGAGCGGCTCGGCGAGTGGACGCCGGCGGAAGAGGCGGTGTACGTCGTCGGCAGCGAGGCCCGGAGCCCGGCCGGCGAGACGGTCGTCCCGTTCCGCGAACGCGACGCCGCCGAGGCGTTCGTCGCCGACCACGGCGGGCGGGCGGTCGACTGGGAGGTGGTCCGGAGCCGGTCGTTCGACACCGACTCCGCGGCGGCGGTGCGCGGGACGGCCCCCGACCGGTGGACCGCGGCCGACGAGCGGATCGCGGCCGCCGAGCGCCGCGCCGACCGGCCGGTCTCCGTCGTCGTCAGCGAGGACGCGCCGACGGTCGAGGCGGCGGTCGCGGCCGCGCCGGCGAACACGACCGTCGTCGTCCCGCCGGGGACGTACGAGGAGACCCTGACGGTGAACGAGTCGGTCACGGTCGCCGGCGAGGACGCGCGGATCCGCGGCGACGGCAACGGGTCGGTGATCACGGTTCGGGCGCCGGACGTGGCGCTCACCGGGCTCTCGATCGACGGGAGCGGCGGACAGACCCGCGATCCGGAGGCGGCGCGCGAGGGGCGCGACGGTGGGGACGGGACGTGGGACACCAACATCCAGCTCGGCTACGGCCACGGCGACGCGGGGATCCGCGCGATCGGCGCACCGGGTCTCGTCGTCGACGACGTGACGATCGAGGCGAACGCGAGCGGGCTGCTCTTGCGAGAGGGGTCCCACGCGGTGGCCCGGGACCTCCGCGTCAACGGAACGGACGAGTGGCGGGACGGGTTCATGGGGATCACGGGCATGCAGTCGCGCGTGACGGTGACCGACAGCGTCTTCGAGGGCGGCCGCGACGGGATCTACCTCCACCGCGCCGACGGCTCGGTCGTCCGGAACTCGACGTTCGCGGACAACCGGTACGGGGCGCACCTCATGTACACGGGCGACGCGCTGATCGCCGACAACGCGTTCCGAAACGAGCTGTTCGGCGGGGTCACCGTGATGACGCGTCCCTCGGGCAACGCGATCGTCGGCAACGACGTGCGGAACTCCAGCGCGGGGATCCAGGCCTCGGGCACCCGGACGTACGTCGGGTACAACACCCTCGTCGGCAACGAGCTTGGCTTCTCGACAAGCTCGCGGGGATCGCTGTACGAGCGCAACGTGGTCGCGGGAAACGACGAGGGCGCGCGCGCGACCACGGTCGTCCCGTCGAGTCGAGTGGTCGCGAACGACTTCGTCGGCAACGCGGACCACGCGGGCGCCGGGGCGGGCGCGCTCCGGATCTGGGCCGACGGCGACCGCGGGAACTACTGGGAGGGAGCGAACGTCGGGACCCACGAGCCCGGAGAGCGCGCCTACCGCCCGACATCGCCGGTCGACGCCGCGCTCCACCGCGAAGTCGCCGCGGTCGCCGTGCGCGAGTCGCCCGCGGTCGCTCTCCTCGACCGCCTCCGCGGGACGGTCCCCGGGGCGCGCTCGGGGAGCATCATCGACCCGGCGCCGGCGGCGGCGCCGTATTCGCCGGACCGGCTGGCGGCCGCGCTCGATCCGGACGCGGGACCGGTCGGCGCCGACTGGCGCGCCGAACTGAACGGTGATACCGGGACTACGACGATGGACACACGCGATCGGAACGCGACGGGAGGGAGTATCGATCCGGGAGCGCGACCGGCCGGTCCGACGACCGCACCGCCGACGGGAGGTGTCGCGGATGCCTGACGGGCCGGTCGCGACCCTCTCGGGGGTGACCCGGACGTACGGCGGCGTGCCGGTGCTCGAATCGGTGTCGATCGGGTTCGAGCCGGGCGTCACCGCCGTCGTCGGCCCGAACGGCTCCGGGAAGTCGACCCTGCTCAGGGTCCTCGTCGGCGCGACGGAGCCGACCGCGGGCGAGGTGACTCTCCCCGGGGCGACCGGCCCGAAGCCGCTCGGGTACCTCCCGCAGCGGGTGCCGTTCCGCGAGGGGTTCACCGCTCGCGAGACGCTCGCGTTCTACGCGCGGCTCGTCGGGGACGACCCGGACGCGGCGCTCAAACGGGTCGGCCTCGGCGACGCGGGCGACAGGCGGGTCGAGGCGCTCTCGGGCGGGATGCGGCGACTGCTCGGCATCGCGCAGTCGGTCCTCGGCGACCCCTCGCTCGTCGCCTTAGACGAGCCGGCGAGCGGCCTCGACCCCGGAATGCGCGAGCGCGCGTTCCGCGCGGCCGCCGAGCGAGCCGACGCCGACACGGCGGTCGTCGTCTGTTCCCACGCGCTCGACCTCGTCGACGAGCACGCCGACCGCGTCGTGCTCCTCCGCCGCGGAGAGATCGCCGTCGCCGGCCCGCTGGACCGACTGCTCGACGAGCACGGCGCCGCCGACGCGAGGGAGCTGTACCGCGTCGTGGTCGGCGAAACGAGTGCGCCGGCTCGGGACGAGGGCGACGGCGACGGGAGCGACGGGAGCGGAAGCGACGGCGACGAAACGGAGCCGGCGGTCCACGTCACGGGGGTGTCGGACCGATGACCGGTCCGCTCTCCGGGGTCGCGACCGTGTTCCGGCGCGAGCTCGCGACGGTGGTCCGGACGCCCGGCTACGGCGTGCTCGCGGCGGGACTGCTCCTCGTCGTCGTCGGCCTCCTCGCGGCGGGCGGCGGCGGCGCGACCGGGTTCGTGCCGGCGGTCGTCGATCTGCTCCTCCCGACGGAGGTGCTCGTCCCGCTCGTCGCGGTGGTGTTGGGGTATCGCGCGCTGCTTTCCGACGCCGAAAGCGGCGAGCTGGCGGTGATCCGGACGTACCCGGTGCGCGTCGGCGAGTACGTCGTCGGGGTGCTGCTGGCGCGAACGGTCGCGCTGGTCGCCGTGGTGGGCGTCCCGTACGCGCTGGTCGGCGGCGTCGTCTGGCTGACCGCCGCGCCGGACACGGGGATATTCGCGACCCACACCGGCGTCGACTCGCCGGTGCTGTTCGTCCGGTTCCTCGCGCTCGTCCTCCTCTTGGGCGCGGCGTACGTGTCGCTCGCGGCGGCCGTCTCCGCGCTCGCCGCGAGCCGGCGCAGCGCGATCGCGCTCGGAGTCCTCGCGCTCGTGGCGGGGGTGCTCGGCGGCGACCTCGCGTTGCTCCGCTCGCTCGCGGCCGGGGCGTCGCCGACGACTATCCCGGAGGCGCTCGCGCTCACGCCGAACGGGGCGTTCCGCGGGCTCGTCTTCGAGCACGTGATCGGCGTCGCGTTCGCGCCGGAGGGGGAGTTCGTCGCGACGGGACGGGCGGTCGCCGCGCTGGTCGTCTGGTCCCTCCTCGGCGCCGTCGTCTCGGGCGCGGCGCTGGCGTACGGCCGTCGCGTCGACGCGGTCATCGAGGAGATCCGCAGCGGGTTCGGCGGCTGAGACGGTGACCGATCCGCTCCTCGGTCAGTCCGACGCCGCGTCGTCGCTCACTGATCCCGGAGCGTACGCGTACACCGCGTAGAGGACGACCGCGGCGATCAGGAAATCGAGGCTGTGTTCGAGGAAGTGATGGACCGGCATCGGCACGACGCCGAAGACGGTGCCCGCCCCCACGAGCGAGCGAGCGAAGAGGGCGCCGACGGCGACGCTTATCAGGCCGTACTGCGCGCCCCGGCGGCGGCGGTACGCGACGAGACTCACGAGAAAGAGGAGCCCGGTGCCGGCGCCGGCGACGAACACGACGGCCAAAATCGGCAGCGAGCCCTCTACGCCCCAGCCGCCGAGGGCCGCGGTCGCGGGAGTCGGAGTCACGCTGTCGAGTCGTACTGCGGCGAGCCACAAGAATACACCCGCCGACCGGTCCCGCGCGGAGGGAACGCCCGAGTGCGTTTTACGTGCCGATCCGGTAGCTCGCGACGAAGCCATGCCGGACACCAGATCCCGGGTCCGTCGACACGTCCGCGAGACGCCGGGCGTCCACTTCAACCGGGTGGGCCGCGACCTCGACATCGCCACCGGACAGGCGCAGTACCACCTCCGCCGGCTCGTCCGCGACGGCGAAATCGCGGTCGAGCGGATCGGCGGCCGCGCCCACTACTTCGACCCGGCGTTCGACCCGTGGGAGCGACGGGCGATCGCCTATCTCCGGCGGGAGACCCCACGCGGCATCCTCGTTCGACTCCACGCCGACGGCCCGACCCGCCCGGCGACGCTGGCTGAGGGTCTCGGCATCGCGCGGAGCACGGTCTCGTGGCACGCCTCGACCCTCGTCGAGAGCGGAATCGTCGAGAAGTCCGACGACCGGCCTCTGCGCCTCTCGCTCGCGCGCCCCGAGCGGACCGCGGCGCTCCTCGACGAGGTGTCGCCGTCGCTCCCGGACCGGATCGTCGACCGGTTCGTCCGGACCGTCGACAGCCTGTTCGAGTGAGGGCGCCCGCGGAGAATCCTGTTGCGTTACCGCCTCTCACGGCCTGCGCTCTCGCGTTCGACGCCCGCACCAGACCGGGTCTGCGCAGCCCGGCCGCCGGGTTCGACGTGAGACGATCGACCGCCGAAAGGAAGTAGGTCGAGGGGGAGCGCCGGCGACTCGGCGAGGCGGCGCGTGCATCGGCGAAGGGAACGCACATGACGGTCGGACGCGTGCGGTCTGGACGATGGACGTCGACGTTCTGCTGTACGACGGGTTCGACGAGCTCGACGGGGTCGGCCCGTACGAGGTGTTCGACTACGCGCTCGGCTTCGCCGCGACGGAGGCGAGCGAGGGAGCGGACGCCGGATCGAGCGACGGCGCCGAGTCCGGCGAGGAACCGGGGCGCGTCCGGTACGTCGCCCTCGACGAGCGCGAGCGGGTGACCGCGAGCCACGGGACGCGCGTCGGCGTCGACGGCGTGCTCCCGGACCCGGGCGGCGACGAGGCCCCCGACCTGCTCGTCGTCCCCGGCGGCGGCTGGACCGCGCGAGACGAGGAGGCGAGCGCGTGGGCGGAGGCGCAGAAGGGCGACGTGCCGCGCGCGCTCGGCGAGTACCACGCCGCCGGCGTCCGGACCGCCGCGGTCTGTACCGGAGCGATGCTGCTCGCGGAGGCCGGCGTCACGGACGGGCGGCGCGCGGTCACCCACGCCTCCGCGGTCGACGAGCTCCGCGAGTCGGGCGCGACGGTCGTGGACGCGCGCGTCGTCGACGACGGCGACCTGCTCACCGCTGGCGGCGTGACCTCCGGGATCGACCTGGCGCTGTACCTCGTCGAGCGGGAGTTCGGTCGGGAGATCGCCGACCGCGTCGCGACCGTCATCGAGTACGAGCGCCGATACGAGGTCGCGGGCGACAGCGGGAGCGCCTGAGTTCGATCAATCCCCCGCGCCGTCCCCGGGCAGCGGCATCAATCTCCCGCGCCGTCCCCGGGCAGCGGCGCGGCGTCGTCGTCGCTCTCGCCGGTCTCGTTGACCGTGGTGTCGCCGTCGGCGTCGACCGTGATCACGGTGCAGTCGAGCTCGGTACGCAGGAACGCGTCGATGTCGGGGTCAGAGAGGAGCTTCTGGACCATGCGCCGCCAGCGCCCGGCCTGCTTCGAGCCGATGACGACCACGTCGGCGCCCTCGGCGACGACCTCCTCCAAGATCGTCTCCTCGACGAGGAACCCCCGACGGACGACGTACCGCGCGCGGTCCAGCCGACCGATCCGCTCCTCGACGGCGCGTTTCAGGTCGCTGCGGGAGACGCCGCCCGAGTTCTGATAGAGGTCCACGTGGAGGATCGTGAGTTCGGCGTCGCGCTCCTCGGCGACACGAGCGGCCTCCCGCAGCGTCGCCTCGGAGTGGGACGACGGCGGGAACCGGACCGGTACCACGACAAGAGTCATGTCTGAACGGTTGCATGCGAGGGATAAATACGCTGTCGGTGCGAGTAATCGAACTGAGAACCGGCCTGCTGCAGGCAACTTGTCCGCGAGACCGTCGAGCGGCGACGGGACCGCCTGCTCCCCCGCCGGCGGTGTCCCGCGTCGATGGATGCCGACCCCGGAGGGCCCGGCTCAGCTCCCGGTCTCGACGTCGGCGTCCGTTATCTCGAAGCGGGCGCCGCCCGCCTCCCTCCCGCCCTCTCCCTCCCCCTCCGTCGCCGTGATCTCCCAGCCGTGTGCGAGCACCAGTTGCCGGACGCTCGCCAGACCGAATCCGCCGCCGGTCGCTTTCGTGGAGTGGCCGGCATCGAAGATGCGATCGCGGTCAGCCGGGGGGATCCCCGGACCGTCGTCTTCGACGTAGAAGCCGTCAGGGAGGGTTCCGACGGTCACGTGGACGTCGTCGCCGCCGTGTTCTATGCTGTTCTTGAAGAGGTTCTCCGCCAGCCGTCTGAACGCGTCCTCGTCCGCTCGGATCGTTCCGTTCCCCTCGACCGTCAGCGTCGCCTCGGCGGTCTCCAGTGAGCTCCAGGCGTCCCGTAGACACTCCCGTAGCTCCACGTCTGTGAACTCTCTCACGAGTTCGCCCTCTCGCATCACGGCCGCCAGGTCGTCGATGATGTCGTCGAGCCGTTCGAGCGCCGCGTCGGCCTTCGCGAGGTGCCCCTCGTCGCCGGTCTCTCGGGCCAGCTCCAGCCGGCCCCGAACCGTCTCCAGGGGCGTCCGCAGGTCGTGTGAGAGCACGCTTCCGAAGTGTTCGAACTGGTCCAACTGGCGCCGCAACCGGCGCTCGCGGCGCCTGCGATCGCTGATGTCGCGACCGATACCGACCACGAACTGGTTCCCCTCGGTGTCCGTGAGCCGACGCTTGCGGAACTCGTACGGGACCGTGCGCCCGTCTTTCGTCAGCAGGTCGGCTTCGGTCGTCGCCGACCCGGTTTCGAACGCCTCGTCGATATCCGTTTGGATCCGCTGTCGGTCCTCGGGCGGGAACAGGTCAGCGGGTGACATCGACAGGAGCTCCGTCCGAGAGTAGCCCGTCACCTCCGTCGCGCGATCGGCCACGCGAACGATGTTCCCGTGGTCGTCGATCGCGTAGAAGAGGTCGTCGAGAACGTTGAGCGCCTTATCCAGGAAGTCCTGTTCGACTTCGCGTTCCCGTCTCGCCTCTCGCTGTCGAGTCACGTCCCGGGTGACCTTGAGGAACCCCTGATGGACGCCGTCGTCGTCGAAGACGGCCGTGATGGCGACGTCCGCCCTGAACGTGGACCCGTCCTTGCGAACGCGCCGTCCCGTGTCCGTGGCCGAGCCGGCGTCGCGTGCGGTCTCTAACAGCTCGTCGGCGTACCCCTCCTCGGATTTCTCGTCCGGGTAGAACACGGAGACGTGCTCGCCGACGATCTCCTCCTGGCAGTACCCCTTCAGCCGCTCCGCTCCCCGGTTCCAACTGGTGACGAACCCCTCGGGGTCCAGCGCGACGATCGCGTACTCCTCGACCGCGTCGACGAACTCGGAGAGGCGGTGTCGCCCGCCTTCGAGCGCCCGCTCCTCGTCCTCCTGTGCCGTGATGTCCTGAATGAAACAGAGCAGCGTCCCCTCGGTGCAGTACGAGAGGGCGTGGTCGACCACCAGCCGCGTCCCGTCTTTGCGCTTGTGAACGCTTTCTCCGGTCCATTCCCCCTCGACGGGGACAGAAGGGAGGATCTCCTCGTACACCCTGCTCACGTGATCGTCGGGATACAGCATCTCCCAGTGCTCTCCGATCATCTCCTCGCGCTCGTAGCCGTACGTGTCGACGTACGCCGGGTTGGCGTAGAGGAACCGACCCTCCTCGTCGAGGAACGCGATCCCCTCCCGCGTGGTTTCGATGGCGTGGAACCCTCGCTGGACCTCTCTGGTGGCGTAGTACTGCTGGACCGCGTTCTCGATCCGGTTGACGAGGAGCGTGTACTGGTCCGTTCCCCCCTGCTTCTGGAGGTAGTCGGTGACGCCCGCCGAGATGGCCTCGCTCGCGATCTCCTCGCTTCCCTTGCCGGTGAACAGGATGAACGGGAGGTTCGGGTGCTCCGCTCGAACCGCTTCGAGGAACTCCAGCCCGTCGGTTCCGGGCATGTCGTAATCGCTGACGACGCAGTCGACGCCGCCGGTTTCGAGCCGATCGAGCCCGTCCTCGACGCTCGTTTCGGTGACGACTTCCAGCGCCTCCCCTTCGCGTTCGAGATAGATGGAAACGAGCTCCGCGAACCCCGGTTCGTCATCGACGTGAAGCACCGTGATGTCTCCCCGCTGGCGGGTCAGTGTGTCTAACCGCTCGCGAAGCGAGAGCGGCTCCGACGACGGGACCATGCCGAGACGTTCGTTTCTCCAGACGTATTACTCCTTGCAGAAAACGGAACCGGCCGCGCCGGCCCTTCACGCGACGGGAGCGCCCGCGACCGCCGCGAACTGCTCCGGATCGAACCGGATTCCGCCGACGGTGTCGATCCACGGGAGTCGTCCCAGCTGCTGAGCGCGTCCGTGGGAGAGGCGAACGATCGCGAACCCCGACTGGTGGTGGAGCACGAGGCGGCCGGCCGTCCCCACCAGTCCGAGCAGACCGGTGACGAACGCATCGTGGTCGACCGCGTCCCGCCGTTTCACGAAGAAGAACCCCTCCGCCTCGGGGTCCGGTCCGGCGACCTCGACGGACGCGCCGAACCGCTCCGCGACGCTCATCGGTCCGCCGCCATCCGCGTCGCCTCCTTGATCCAGCCCTCGGCCCGACTCGTCGACGCCTTGGTTATCTCCGAGACGGTGTCGGGGTCGAGCGCCGCGAGCTGTGAGACGTTCCGGACGCCCTTCTCACGGAGACGACCCGCGTACGTCGGGCCGATCCCGGTCACTTCTTCGAGCGCGATCGGTTCGTCTCGGCCGCCGAGCCGCTTCTGGAGGGCGGCGATCTGCTCGACCGGCAGAGAGAGCTCCGCGGCGATCTTCTCGGGGTCCAGCTCGACCAGCGATTCGAGGTCGGTGACGCCGGCGCGGCGGAGCCGTTCGACGACCGCGGGACCGTTCTCGGGATCCACCCCGATTATCGCGCGTCTGAACGCCTCCATGCGCGCTCGCTCGGTGTCGCCGTCGAGCTTCTCCGGTGGGGCGTCGTCGCCCTCCGCCTGGTCGGCGCCATCTTCCTCTGCCTGGCCGGCGCCGTCGTCCTCGCTTCCCGTGTCGCCGTCAGACTCCGGAGCCGGGTCTGCGTCCGTCTGGCTCGCCGCGTCCGTCTGGCTCGCCGCGTCCGTCTGGCTCGCCGCGTCCGTCTGGCTCGCCGCGTCCGTCTGGCTCTCCGGCCCTTCGGAGAGTACCAGATCGACGGGCGACCCGGGCTCGGCGACGGCGTATGGCTCGGGGAACTGCTCGATGACGGCGCCCGGTTCGATCTCCGGATCGGCGACGCGCTCGACCGCCCCGACGGTCAGGTCGGCCGCGGCGAGCCGGCGCGCCGCGACCTCGTGCGGCTGGCCCCGCAGGTCCGGCACGTCGGTGTACCCCGATCCGGCGTCTTCCGGCTCCCCGCGCGGAGCGCGCAGCCGGAACGAGACCTCGCTGAGATTCGCCGACACCGACGACTCGTCCAGCGACGGCAGGTGCATCCGGATCCCGTCGTCCGTCTGGATCACGTTCGTCTTGAGCGTGAAGTCCACGTCGTCGACGCGGTAGCGCTCGCTCGCCAGGTCGTCGTCGACCTCTTCGAGCGCCGCGCCGAGGTTCGAGAAGACCTGCTTCGGCTCCACCGCCGGCCGCTGGGCCTCCAGCTCACCGACCCGCTCCCGAAGCTCCTCGCGCTGTGCCTCGACCTTCGAGAGCTGGCGTTCCAAGGCGGTCCGCTCGCTTCGAACGTCGAGCACGTCGGTCTGCAGGCGAACGAGCGACTCCTGCTGTTCGGTGATCAGCCGTTCGACCGCCGCCCGCTCGACGGTCTCGAACTTGCCGACGTCGAGCTGGGGGATCTCCTCCAGCTGGAACGTCTCGGCGAACCGCGTCGCGCCGGCGTCGACGGTGGACCGCTCGCGGTCGCTCATGGGTTGCGGGACTCCGGCGGGACGGGAGCGATGCGAAGCCGCACTTCGCTGGCGATCTCGGCGTCCAGATCGTACTCGTTCGTGACGCGGTGGTTCAGCGGAACGGCGCTCACGACCGGCTTGTAGGCGCGGACCTCGTTGGTCTCCGGATCGCGGATCTCCTGTCCCTCGATCGACAGCGTCATCTCCAGGTCCGCCTCGACGTCGGCGAACCTGAGCCACGACGCGTCGAGGTCGTACGCGAGGGTCCCGTCCTCGACATCGCGGTCGATCGCGCGCTGGACCTCCATCGACCGCCGGTCGAGCTCCTCCTGCCCCTCCGCGACCGAGAACGCGACCGTCCGGATGAACTCCTTGAGCGGACGCGCGAGCCACTCGTCAGTCGGCACGCTCGCCTCCGTCGCCGGCGGCGAGCCCGTCGCTCGTCTCGTCCGTCTCGCTGGCTCCGGCCGCGGCCGGCATGGGTGTCGGTTTGAGCCGCGCTTCGAGCCGGGCGTTCGCGCCGGCCTCGCGGTCGAACGTTCGCCGGTCGATCACGGACTGGGTGCCCGCCCGGAGACCGAACGCCCGATCCGAACGCCCGCTCTCTGTTCGGTCGCTTTCGGCGACGCTAACGTCGACATCGACTTCGATCGTCGCATCGCTGAACTGGTATCGATCGGGCGTGAGACCGAGTTCGAGCAGGGATCGACGCTCCGTCGCCGCGGCGTCCGTCGTGACCGTCCCGTCCGACTCGATGGTGCGAGTCAGCGTCGGGACGACCTCGACCTCCGTCTCCGCGAG
This sequence comes from Halorubrum saccharovorum DSM 1137, assembly GCF_000337915.1. Lineage (GTDB taxonomy): Archaea > Halobacteriota > Halobacteria > Halobacteriales > Haloferacaceae > Halorubrum > Halorubrum saccharovorum. Next base: position 140,495 of record NZ_AOJE01000010.1, on the reverse strand, counting down.
GGTCGTGAACGTCTCGACGGCGTGTGCGTCGAGCTCGGTCTGGGCGTCGGCGACGCCGGCGGCCAGCAGGTAGACGAGGTCGTCGAACGGGACGTCCGCGACCGCGTCGGACGGTCGAGCGGGGGCGATACTGCGCGATGGTAGGTGATGTGCTCGTAATGGCATGAGTCTCAGCGATGCCGCTCTCCTCCGCCGATGCGGATCTCGTGCGAAAGCGCACGGGCGGAGTGAGCGGCGGGTTCGGTCACTCCGTCTCTTTCGGATTCGGTCACTCCGTCTCTTCTTCGACTTCGGGCTCTCGCTGGTCGATCGTCTCGACCTCGGGGAAGAGGTACGGCGGTTCCGGCACCGGAACCATCGTGGTCTTCAGCTTGCTCGTGCCGTGGACCTCCTTGCCGAACTTGCGGTTGTGGCTCACGTCGGTCTGGATGCTCCCGCCCCAGAGGCCGAACCCGGCGTGCGCCTCGGCGCTCACGTCGATGTTCGTCTCGCGCTCGGTGGTCGTCTTGATGTCCATCTCGACCTCGATGACGGCCTCCGAGAACTGGTAGAACGTCGGGAACAGCCCGGCCTGCAGCAGGGAGACGTCGATCGGGTCCGCCTCGGAGTAGGTGACGTCGCCGTCCGTATCGATCGTCCGCGTGATCGCCGGGATGACCTCGATCTCCGTGTCGGCGAGGATCTTCGCGACCTCGACCGAGTTCATGTCTAACTGGTTCTGTGCGTCCGCGATCCCCTGACCCATGCTCGCGATCATCTCGGGGAACGGTACGTCGAGTAGCTCCTGTCCTACGGACATTCTTAAATAATGAACGTAATAGATATTAAATAGGTATGTAAGAAGTTGGGGAGTATGTTGCTGGTTTGATGGGTGAGTCGTGGTCTCCCGGCGACCGCCGAAGCCGACCGGAACAGGTGTAGGGGACTTCCATCGAGGGTACCGGTTCGGCGAGTCAAGGTCGGATCGGTACTCTGATCGTTGACGCTCCACGGGTCCGTCGAGGAGAAAGACGTATGCCCGACGCGCCGAGTGTCCCTGGCACATGTCCCTGCTGGAGGCTTATCGCACTGATCTGCGAGAGCTAGTCGCCGCCCTCGACGATCGAGAGGTCTTCCGACCGGGCGAGCGCGAGGCGTGGGACGAGGGGATCGACGACGCCGACGACGTGAGCGAACTGCTGACGACCGCGGAGGCGCTCCACAAAGCGATGCTCGACCGAGAGGGCGTCGACGAAGTCGTGAGCGAACACACGGAGGCGCGGACGCGGGCGTTTGTGTGACTTCTGTCCTTTCATCAGAGCAGTCGTAGTTGGAGGATCTACCAATTATTTTCAAATATGGGATGGATAATTACCAGGGAACCCACGCTTGCCGTCGAAGTAGATTAACCCAGTTTCTCCGGAAGAATCTGGATAACATCTGAGAAAAATCTCCGCGAATTCTACATCGAGAAATATTGATAACGTATATAGTTCTAATTTTCTTCCGAGATGGTGTAAGTGAGCCATGGTGGTGATTTATACGGAGTCAGCATGTCCACAACCAGAATGATAACCGACTGTGAGAGCACTGCCGCCATGGTTAATTCCGCATAGAAAGTCGACTCTCGGCTAAACCCAGTGATCGCGAGATCAACCACCAAAAGTAGAGGTGGTAATAGCAGAGTGATAGTTACAGTCCACTTTGCCCAGAGAAGGAGATTGTCTACAGTCCTCCAACGTACTTCTCTGAATAATGTGTGCTCTCCGTCATACTCTCCATACAGGATGGCGTTGGGTAAAAGGAGTCTGACGTAGTGTTTAACAATAGAATATTCTTCTGAATGATCACTAGTTAACCAAGTTGAAAAAACGGTCCAACTCTTAGTGAACCCCCCAATAAGTAAGATCATAAGAGCATATACACCATTGAATAGTACACTATCCTTAGAAACTTCGGCAGTAAATGCTGAGCTCTCTGTATTAGGTATATTTGTCAGACACTGAGCAGGCACACGAAGACAATCAAGATATGCAGTTAGACGGTGTAGATTTTGAGTTCTAAGCAGAACTTTTGTTATAAAGAATAAGACTACGATACTAGTTAATAGGTATATGATGTTCATTGCGTTCTCCGTCAGGGATTCCCGAAGAAGATAAGCGGGTAAGTATGCGACGAATATAGAGAAAAAGAGGGGAACAATCATTGAGAGAATATCTGGCGGGATAGGAGAGTAAAGGATTACAAAGCCTGAAAAAACGACGAACAGAACCAATCTAACAAAAGAGGAGACTGGCTTATCCAGAACTGTCTCACGTGCTATTCTGAGAACATCGCGCTCCGATTCGCCGTGTATGACCGTGCTCCTAGTGCTTCGAGCTTCATATTCTACGAAGTACATCCTCCCAAATAGTAAGAAAAAAAGTAAAATGATAGACGTCTGGATTAGTTCAGTACCTAGTGATTCATATTGTCGATATAATAAAATGAAGATGCAAATACAGACTGGGGACACCAACGCTACCTGGATAAGCGAGACAGCCCACTTTCGGGGCGAGGAGAACAGGGCATTACGTATGTCTATTACCATACCTGATTAAATACAACATACTTGAAATGTCTTTCACTTAGTACTCAGAACCAAAGCAAATTCAACCACTGTGAGAGCAACTCCTCCATGAAGCTGTGTCACAGGCAAATTCAAAACTTGAGAAATCCCTGCGTTGTACTATGATTATGAAGATATCAAGGGGGCGGCTATTGTAAAACCGTCGACGGGGATGGGAAATTGCACACGCCCGTGTTAACACGGTCGAGTAAAGGTATCCTGAGATCGGCACGGCGTCTCTCGTTGAAGCATCGCCCTGCCTCAGCTAAGGAGGACTGTGCGCCCGTGACCCTCATAAGCCAATGCTGTTCTCCACTGTGGGCAGCCAGATATACGTAAAGACAGTGCGACAGTCACCCTCGGTTTGTGACCAATTATATTCCAGTGAGATAACGAAAATCGCCTGGGAGCATGGATCTCTTCGGCAACAGAGCGCAAAGGCAGGAAGTCCGCCCTCCCCGAATTGAACGGGGGACAAGTCGATCTACAGTCGACTGCTCTACCAGGCTGAGCTAAGGGCGGTTACCGTATTCTACCCGCTGGATCCAACTTAAGGGTTCCCTTTCAGAACCGGTGTGATCCGCCGTACCGCGGGGGGGATTGGAACTCCTCACCCCACCCGCCGCGCGCGGTTTTTAAGTCGCTCGGGGCGGGAGCGAGGGTATGGCCGACGGCGACGATCGACAGGCGACGTTCGGGTCGGACGGGAGCTTGGAGACCGACACGACGCCGGACGCGACCGGCGAGAACGACTTCGGCGAGGAGAAAGAGGCCAACGAGACCGACGGCGGGTACAGCCGGTACGTCGTCTCCAGCCTCCTCCAGAAGGCGGTGCGCCGCTCCGACGAGGAGGTCGCCGCGTGGGCCGCGTGGGAGTTGGCCCGCTCCGGCTACGCCTGGAACCTCTGGGACCGCCTGAACCTCTACGTCGTCGAGGACCTCCGCGCGGGCAGCGACGTGGCGCTCGCGATCGAGCGCTACGAGGAGCTCGCCACCGAGCGCTGGGAGCCCGCCGAGTGGAAGGGTCGGATCTGCGCGATCCACGCCGCGCTGGCGGCCGCTCGCGCGCGCTCCACCCGCGAGGCCTCGAACGCCGACGCCTACTTCTCCGCCGTCGCCGAGGTCCGCGCCGAGGCGCGCGAGCGCGGCGAGGAGCCCGCCCACGACTTCCCGGTCGGCGACCTCGAACCGGAAGGTGAGTTCGACGCGGTCTTCGACGGTCACACCGGCGAGGGCGCGCGGCGCGACCGCGGCACGCACTTCTTCAAGACCCACGGCGGTCGGGTGGGGCCGGAGGGCGAAGACGACCAGAGCGCGCGCTGGCTGCGACTCGCGATGCTCCTCGACGACGAGACCGATTACTCGGCCGACGACCTCGACCGCGCGGTCGAACCGGTTGATCCCGAGAATCCGTGGGGCGACGGCGCCCCGGACGACGAGGGTTCGGACGACGAGAGCGACCCTCTCAGCGAGCACGAGAGCGACCCTCTCAGCGAGCGCGACACCGCGGGCGGGAACGGTTCCGACGACGGCGACGCCGATGTCCCCGGATCGGAACGTCACGGCTCGCTGTCCGACTTCTCCGAGTAGCGACGGGGTCTGATCTCCTCCGATCTCGCTACGATCGTCCGACGTGCCGTGTCGATGACCGCTTTCGCCAGCCCTTATCAGCGTGCGCCCGTTACGATCCGTATGGCAGACGTAGCAATCGTCGGCGGCGGACCGGCAGGGCTCAGCGCGGGACTGTTCGCGGGCAAGAACGGGCTCGACGCGGTCCTGTTCGACACCGACAAGACCTGGATGCACAAGGCGCACCTGTTCAACTACCCCGGAATCGGCTCGGTGGGCGGCAGCGAGTTCCTCGCGACCCTCCGCCAGCAGGCCGACGACTTCGGCGTCGACCGGAAGCAGGGCGAGGAGGTCACCGCGGTCGAGGCGGCCGGCGACGGCTTCGCCGTGACGACCGAGGCGGGCGAGTACGAGGCCGACTACCTCGTGTTAGCGACGGGCGCGAGCCGCGACCTCGCCGAGTCGCTCGGCTGCGAGTTCGACGGCGACCTCGTCGACGTCGGCGTCTCGATGGAGACGAGCGTCGAGGGGGCGTACGCGACCGGCGCCATGGTTCGCGCCGAGGAGTGGCAGGCGGTAATCTCGGCCGGCGACGGCGCCGCCGCGGCCCTCAACATCCTCTCGAACGAGAAGGGCGAGCACTACCACGACTTCGACGTGCCCGACACCGCGACCTCGGTGTTCGGCGACCTGATCGACGACGACGAGTAAGCGCCCGATTGCGGCTTTTTCCGGCGTTTCGATCGATACCGAGAGCGATAGCGCGGCCCCGGTATCGGCGATCGCTCAGTGCGAACGAACCGTGCCGTGCGCTCGGGTGCGACTCGAAGGGGCGGTCGTCACGGTGAGGACGACGGCGGCCAGTCCGAACAGCGCGAACTGCGCCAGGGCCTTGCAGCCGGCGCCGGTCCCTCGTCTTATCGCGACTCGCCCACCGACGCCGGACACGTGTCGACGCCGAGCAGGGCGTAGAGCCCGCAGGTACCGGTCGCGGCGGTTCCGAGCATCAGAAGCGCGGCGACGCCGAGCACGGGCGCGGCGAGTTCCGGGAGCGGCAACGCGCCGCCGAGAGTTCCGAGCGAGGTGATCCCGAGGACCGCTCCGAGAGCCGTTCTGACGCGCTTATCGGTCGCACCAACATTTTGTTGCATACCTCACAATACTACACACAACCATATATAGGTTTGCACGGCCGGAAAATGTCAAACGTCGGCTGGCCGGCTGTCAGAGCGACGAGGCGGTCAGAAACAGCCCAAGACCGACGAGCAACGGTCCGCCGACGTATCGCGTCAGTCGGACCAGGCCGGTGGTCGGCTCGGGGTTCGCCGCTCCGCTGTTCCTCGCGCGTGCGACGCGTCGCGGCCAGACGATCAGCACGACGCCGAAAAGAGCGGCGCAGAACCCGACGACGGCGTATCGGAGGCTCATAGCCGGAAATCGGTCGATAACGTCCTAAAATTGGCGCCGGGACCGCCCTACTCGCCCGTCTCGATCGGCGCGCCGACGAGGTTCCCCCACTCGGTCCACGAGCCGTCGTAGTTGCGGACGTCGTCGTAGCCGAGCAGCTCGTGCAGGAGGAACCACTCGATCGACGAGCGCTCGCCGACGCGGCAGTAGGTGATCGTCGACTCGTCGCCGTCGACGCCGGCGTCCGAGTACAGCTCGCGGAGCTCGTCGGCGCTCTTGAACGTGCCGTCCTCGTTCAGCGTGGTGCCGATCGGGACGCTGCTCGCGCCGGGAATGTGGCCGCCGCGCTGAGCGGTCTCGTTGAGCCCCTCAGGAGCGATGACCTCGCCGGAGAACTCCTCGGGAGAGCGCACGTCGACCATGGGGATCCCCTCCTCGATCGCCTTGTCGATGTCGTCCTTGTAGGCGCGGACGCTCTCGAAGGGACCGCGGGCCTCGTACTCGCGGGGCGTGAAGTCGGGCTCCTCGGTCGTGAGCGGGTAGTCGTTCTCGACCCAGTACCCCTTCCCGCCGTCGATGACGCGCACGTCGTCGTGGCCGTAGTACTTGTAGATCCAGTAGCCGAACAGCGCGAACCAGTTCGGGACGCGCCCGCCGCCGTACACGACCACCGTGGTGTCGGCCTGAATGCCCCCCTCGCCGTTTCGGGCCGCGAAGTCCTCCTTCGAGACGATGTCGCGCTCCGTCTCGTCGGTGAACACCTCGTCCCACTCGAAGTTCAGCGCGCCCGGGATGTGGCCCTCCTCGTAGGGCGTGTACTCCGACTCGTCGGTGACGGTCGGGTTGTTGATCTCGACGAGCCGGTAGGCCGGGTCGTCGCTCTCGAACTTCTCGAGGTTCGATTCCACCCAGTCCGCCGTGACGAGTGAGTCTTCAGGCATCAACCGTAATAGGGCACAACACGGCTTTTAAGGACCGATAATGGCGGTTCTTTCCGGCGCCTGTGACGCCGGCGTCCCCGGTCTGGGCGTCGAAAGCGTGGCGGAGCGGCCGACGCGGTCGGATCTACCGGCCGACAGCTACCGGATCACCGTCACCGGCACGTCGGCCTTGTCGACGACGCTCTTCGCGACGCTGCCGACGACCTGTTCGCGCTCCTCCGAGAGCCCCCGGTGGCCGACGTAGATGGCGTCGACGGCCGCCTCGCCCGCGTACTCCGTGATCGCATCGGCGGGACGACCGGTGAGCAGTTGGGTCTCCACGTCGATCGGCTCGTCGCCGACCGCCTCCTCGGCGATGTCGCGGGCGCTCTCCAGGACGCCCTGGCCCGCCTCGACGGCGGCCTCCTCGCCCGGGAGGATGATCGTCCCGTCGACCAGCTCCGAGTCCGGCGTCAACACGTGGGCAATCTCCAGCGTCTCGTAGAACGCGACCGCCTGTCGCGCGGCGTAGCGGACCGCTTCGTCGCCCTCCGTCGATCCGTCGGTTGCAACGAGGTAGCTCATACTCGGAGATGGCACGGGCACCCACATAACTCCTGTCCGGCGTTCTCGGGTCCTGACGGCGCGGGGTGACGCGACGGCTCCGCGGGCGGCTCGCCGTTACGTCTCGGATCCCGGGTCGACCGAGCCGCCGTCACCGCGCTCCATGCGGGAATACGCCACGTACGAGTACGCCGCCGAGACGACCGCGGCCGTCACCACCGGTCCGACGAGGAGGACCACCGCGTACTCGCCGAACGCCAGGCCCGCGAGGCCGACGAGCGCGGCGAGCTTGAACAGCCGTCCGCCGAGCCGGTGGGTCCGGTCCCACACCGCGTCGCTGCTGAGCGTCCACGGCGTTCGGATCCCCATGAGCCAGTTGCGCTCGGTCCGAGGGAGCACGGCGCCGACGTAGTAGACGAGCAGCGAGACGCCGGCCACGATCAGGGAGGTGAACGGGAACTCGTAGCCGAGGTTGAACGCGAGGATCCCCGCGTGAACGACGAACAGGAACGCCGTCAGCGCGACGACGAACCAGTCGTAGGTCGGGCGGAAGGCGGCGACGTTCTCGCGGAGCGGGTCGATCCGCGGCAGGGCGGCCAGAAGCAGGACCAGTCCGGCCATGATCGCCGGAGACAGCCAGACGGCGGTCGCCCGCGGGAGGGTCCCGGCCGGCCGGCCGGCGGCGTCCCAGTTCGTGACCACGCGCTCGGGGAGCGAGGGCGCCGCGAACGCGCTCAACGCGGCCGCTATCAGCACGAGCCCCGCCGCCACGGAGAGTCGCTGAACGCTTCGCATGCGGCACGCAACGAGGGCCAAACAGAAGAACGTGTCTGCGAACCGATCCGGAGCAGGCGGGGCGCCCGCCGGTTCGGAGCGTTAGCCGTCGAGCGGGCGCGCCACCATCTCGCCCCACGATTCGAAGCCGTGACGGTCGTAGAAGGCCTTCGCGCGCTCGTTCGCGGGGTCGACGTCGAGCACGAGGCGGTCGAGCGGAAGGTCCTGATCGCCGGCGAGCGCGACGGCGGCGGCCATCAGGTCGTCGGCGACGCCGGTGCCGCGGTGCTCGGGGGCGACGTAGAGCTCGTTGACCACGGCGGCGTCCCAGACCATCGCGAGGCGCTCCGGGAGGACGAAGACGTAGCCGACGAGGTCGTCGTCGCCGTTCTCGTCGAAGTCCTCGCCGCCCTCGTCGACCGCGACCGTCACGCACCGCTCGTCGTCGGCGACGCACCGATCGACCCACGCGAGCCACCGCTCGCGGTAGCCGTCGGTGAGCTTCCCCTCGTAGGCGGCGGCCTTCCCCTCGCCCCCGGTCGACTCGCCGAGCCCGCGCTCGAAGGCCGCCTTCAGATCGTACAGCGCGTCCGCGTCGGTCTCGGGGTCGTACGGCCGAATCTCGGCGGTCATTCCTCCTCGGCGTGGGGGTGTCCGTCGCCGTCGGCGACGGCGATTCCGCCGTCCTCACCTTCCAGCACGAACTCCGCGAGCGTGGGGACGAACGTCCCGATGTCGGTGACCATCCCGACCGCCTGCGCGGAGCCGCGGTCGAGCAGTTGGGTGACCGTCGCGGGGTTGATGTCGACGCAGACGGTCTTGGTCGTCGACGGGAGACAGTTCCCGACGGCGACCGAGTGGAGCAGGGTCGCGAGCATCAACACGATGTCTGCGTCGTGGGCCTGCTCGCGGATCGCGTCCTGCGCCTCGACCGCGTCGGTGATCGTGTCCGGGAGCGGCCCGTCGTCGCGGATCGAGCCCGCGAGCACGGTGTCGACGTCGTTTTTCACGCACTGGTACATCACGCCCTCGGTGACGATCCCGTCCTCGACGGCGGCCTCGATCCCGCCCGCCCGGATGATCTCGGAGATGGTCCAGATGTGGTGTTTATGCCCCTTCCGCGGGTGTTCGAGCGTCTCCACGTCCATCCCGAGCGAGGTGCCGTACAGCGAGCGCTCCAGGTCGTGCGTGGCGAAGCCGTTGCCCGCCGAGAGCGAGTCGACGTAGCCCGCCTCGACCAGTTCGGCGAGCGCGTCGCCCGCCCCCGAGTGGATCACGGCGGGACCGGCGACGACCATCACGTTCCCGTCGGCCTCGGTCACCTCGCGGAGCTCCTCGGCGACCTCGCGGATCGTCGACTCGGAGGGGCGCTCGGAGGAGACGCCGCCCTGCATGAAGCCGAACGCGCCGCCGCCGCTGCGCGGGCGCTCGGGGGGGTTCACGCGGATGCCGGACTGGTCGGTCGCGACGAGGTCGCCCTCCTCGACCGCGTTGAGCACCTTCGTGTACGCTCGGGGACCGCCGTCCGGACCGCCTTCGGGATCGACGATCAGCGCGCAGTCCATCTCGATCCGCTCGACGTCGATCCACTCGCCGTCGTACAGCACCTCGGTCGGGTGGTTCGTGGTCGAGTAGAAGTCCGGCGGGACGACCTTGTCCGCGGGCGCCGTCACGAGCTCCACGTCGCTCGGATCCTCGAGCACCGCGCCGTTCTGGTGGAGCTCGTGGAGGATCGCCTGGAGCGTCTCCGGGCTCTCGGCCGAGACCGCCATCCGACAGTACGACTCCGCCTCCTCGTGGGTCCCCACGTCGAACTGCTCGACGTCGAAGGAACCGCCCAGGTCCATCACCGCGCCGAAGCAGCGCTGCATCGTCCCGCTGTCGATGATGTGGCCCTCGATCTCGACGGTGCGTGAGTGGCTCATACCTCACGGTTTCGCCCCGCGGAGAAACCGGTTTCCCATTCGGCGAACGTCGCGGGGGGCTCGATCTCCGACCCGACCGCTCAGTCGTGACCGTGCCAGGTCAGAGCAGCCCGAGGGCCATGAGGATCTGATTGCCGAAGATCATCATGATCAGTCCGGCGAGCATGACGAGCCCGGAGGAGACCGTGATCGTCCGGACCGCGGCGTGGCGGTCGGAAATCGGGACCCGGCTGACCACCGCCTCGGCGACCATCCGGAGGATGCGACCGCCGTCGAGCGGAAACGCCGGCAGGCAGTTGAACAGCGCGAGCTGGATGTTGATCCATCCGGTCCAGAAGAGGAGGTTCGCGAGGAGGAACGTCCCGCCGCCGAGCGCGGCGAACGCGCCCTCGACCACGAAGAAATTGGTCATCTCACCGGTGAAGCCCGCGAAGTTGAACGGGAGCCCGAACAGGCTGCCGAGCGGGAGGATGAGCGAGGCGAACACGAGCCCGAGCGGGGAGCCCGTGAGTCCCCCGAGCGCGAGCCCGTCGGTCGCGCCCTCGCCGCCGTCGCCGCCGAGCAGTTCGAGGTACGCGCCGGCCGGGTACTCCGAGACGCCGAAGTCGTCGAGCGCGAGCCCGCTGGAACCCGGGAAGACGCTCACGCCGATGAACCCGCCGTCGCGGTTCGGATGGGGATCGAGCTCCACGTCGTAGGGCACGCGCTCGTCGTCGGGACCGTACGCGACGACCTCGACGGTCGCGCCGGGGTCGCGATCGCCGAGCGCCCCCGAGAGCTCGTCGTTGTTCCGGACGCGCTCGCCGTCGATCGAAACGACCGTCATCGGCTCCCCGAGTGGGGCGCCCGCCGCGTGGAGGGGGCCGTCCTCCTGCACGCCGAGGGCGTACGCGCCGATCGGGATCTCGGCGGTCTCGGTGTCGACGGTGGCGTTGGCCGCGCCGTCGGCGTCGACGGTCACCGTCGCGCGCTCCGCGTCGCCGACGGCGGCGAGGAACTCCCGCTCGGTCGCCACGGATTCGCCGTTGACCTCGGTGATCGCCACCGGCTCCGACTCGATCGTCACGCCGAGCGGGTTCCCGCCGGCGGTGCCGATCACGTGGAGCTCGCGGTCGACCTCGACGGTTCGCTCCCCGTCGCCGTCGTCGGCCGTGACGCTGACCGTCTCCCCGGCGTCGGCGAGCGCTGCCTCGAACTCGTCGGCGGTTTCGACGGGCGCGCCGCCGACCGCGACGAGGCGGTCTCCGTGAGCGATGTCGGCGGCCGCGGCCGGCGACTCGGGGGTCACCTCGCCGACGGCGTAGCCGGGGGCGGGCGCGATCGCGCCGACGACGGGACCGAAGAGGAGCGCGAAGACGAGGACCGTGAGGACCGTGTTCGCGGTGACGCCCGCGGCGAACATCCGGGCGCGGGCGCCGCGGGAGGCCTCCTGGGTCGCCTCCTCGTTCGGCTCGACGAAGGCGCCGACCGGGAGGAGCGTGAAGAAGACGAGCCCCATCGACTCGATGTCGATCCCCTCGACGCGGCACAGCAGGCCGTGCGCGCCCTCGTGGACGACCATCGCGATCGCGAGGCCGGCGACGATCTCGGGCGCGACCGAGAGGGGGAGGAAGTCGTTCACCCCGGGGATGATGAGGAAGTTCTGCGGCTGCTGTATCGCCGAGGGCTGGGCGGTTCGGAGCGCGGACAGCGCCGACGAGAGGATGAGGACGAACGAGCCAATCATCGCGACCAAGGCGCCGCCGAGCCCGAGGTTCGCGACGGCCCGCCAGAGCCGCTTCGGCGCGGCGAGCCGGTTGAGGAAGACGCGGCCGCGGAGGGTTCTGAGTGTCAGTACCGGTCCGGAGACGCGGACGGACTCGGGGAGGACCCCTCGGTTCCGGAGCCATATCGCGGCCGCGGAGTACGCGAGGACCCCCGTGAGGACCCACAACAGCGTGTTCTCGGCGAACAGTTCCGTCAGGGCGTTCATGACGAACAGGTCCGTGTCGGTCGGGTGTAAGCCGTTCGGTTGTCAGGACGGGGGCCGCCGATCGCGAGTCGCCTCTCGGTCGCCCGGGAAGGAGGGCCGCGAACTCAACACCCAAGTACCCCCCGGTCCAACTGCCGGCCATGATGGCGCTCATCGACGTCGTCTCTCGACTCGTCGGGGACGTGGGACGGTTCGTGGACCTGTTCGTGAACGACCTGATCCTCGGCGCCGGCGATCCGATTTCGGCGCTCCTCGTCGTCGTCGGGCAGGTCCTGCTCGTCGGCGCGGTGGCCGTGCTCGGATACGCGGCGGTCGGCGCCCTCTTACAGGAGATCGGCGTGACGCTCCCCTCGCTCGGCGGTCGCGGCCCGGCGGAGTAGCGTTTCACCGGTTCACGGCAGCGGCTCCCTGCTCAGTCGTCGCCCGCGCCTGCGATCGATGCTCCCGAGCGCTCCGGTTCGGGACTTTCGGTGCCGGACGCGGTGGCTCGGTCGGCGTCGCCCTCGGGAACCTCGAACTCGCCGAGCGTGGCGAGCAGCTCGTCGGACTGGTCCGAGAGCGCGTGGACCCGACGGGTGACCTCCGAGACCGTCGCGGTCTGCTCTTCGGCCGCGGCGGCCGCGGTCTCCGCCTCCGTCGCCGTCTGCCGGCTGACCGAGGCGATGTCGTCGACCATGTCGACGACTTCCTGGGTCGTCCGCGCCTGGTCGTCGGTCGCCTCGCTTATCTCCTGGACCGTCTCGTCGACCGTCGTCACGTCCTCGACGACCTCCTCGAACTCCCTGAGCGTCGACTCGATCGTGGCGACGCCGTCCGACACCTGCGACTCCATCTCGTCCACGTCCTCGGCGGTCTCCGCCGACGCCGCCTGCACCTCGTCGATGCGCCCCGAGATCGCCGCGGCCTCCTCGCGGGTCTCCTCGGCGAGCGCCTTCACCTCGTCGGCGACGACCGCGAACCCGTCGCCGGAGCCGTCGGCCCGAGCCGCCTCGATGGAGGCGTTGAGCGCGAGCAGGTTCGTCTCCTCGGCGATCCCGTCGATCACGGAGGCGATCTCGTCGATCTCGTCGATCCGGTCGACGAGGTCCTCCACGGCGGTCGCCGTCTCGGCGATGCCGGCTTCCAGCGCCTCCAGCTCCGCGATCGCCGCGGTCGCCTCCTCGCGGCCCGCCCGCCCGCGGTCCGCCGCGCTCCGGGCGGTCGCCGCCGCGTCGTCGGCCGACGCCGCGATCTCCTCGACGGTCGCCGAGAGCGTGCTCATCTCGCCGGAGACCGACTCCAGCGCCTCGGTCTGTTCGGCGGCCCCGTCGCTTATCTCCTGGACCGAGCGCGCGACCTCCTCGCTGGCGCCGTCAACCTCGTCCATGCTCGCGCGCACGTCGCCGCTCGCGTCCGCGACCTCGCCCGTGAACGACGCGACCTCGCCGACCGTCCCGCCGAGCGTGGTCACGAGACGGTTGTAGTTCTCGACCAGCTCGGTGTACCGGTCCTCGTCGGTGGCCAGCGCGTCGCCGTCGATCGTCGCGGTCAGGTCGCCGTCCCGCGCTCGGCCGGCCGCGTCGCCGAAGGCGTCGACGAGCGATTCGAGCTCGGCGGTGTACGCTTCGAGGTTCGCGGCCATCTCGTCGAGCGAGTCGCCGAACGTCCCCGGCACGTCCTCGTCGAGCGCGGGGTCGTCGAACTCCTGGGCCGCGAGCGCCTCCGCCTGCGCCGAAACGGTCCCGAGGTAGCGTTCGACCGCGACGAACGAGTTCACGAGGCTCCCGATCTCGTCGGGTTGATCGCTCTCGGAGAGGGCCGGACCGGAGGCGTCCGTCGCTCCCGTCCCGCTGACGGCGTCGATCTCGCCCGCGGCGATCGCATCGGCGCCGGACTCCAACTGTCGGAGCGGGGCCACGAAGTCGCTGCGCACGATGAGAAGGGTGTTGTAGATCGCGAGCACGGCTCCGAGAAACAGGGCGCCGGAGAGCACGTACGAGAGCCTCCCGGAGACCAGAAACGGCACGAGAAAGATCCCGACGGTGACGAGAAACTGGATCCCGACGGCGGTGACGACCTTGCGCTCTATCGACTCGGAGATCCCCAGGCGGTCCATCGTTCCCCACAGGAGGGTTTCGTACCGCCCCCGGAGCCCCGGGCGTCGCTTTCGTGTCGTCGACATGCAGGGAACTCGGCGGAAGCGGGTTATGAAGCTCACCCCGGAGTTATCAGGCGCGATTCCCGATTCTCGGGCCGCGGAAACGCCGCGGTGATTTAAAAGGCGCCGTCCACGGCCTCGGCCGCGAGGTCGACCGCACTCTCCAGATCCGGGCCGAGGGGCGAGCCGACCACGAGCCCGTCGGCGTGCTCGGCGACGGCGGCGGCGCGCTCGCGGACCGTCTCGGGGTCGCCCGCCATGCAGAACGCGTCGATCATCCCGGGGGTCACGCGCTCGAAGGCCGCGGAGAACTCGCCGGCCGAGACGCGCTCGCCGATCTCCGCGGCCGCGTCGGGGTCGATACCGTGGCGCTTCAGGACCGGCGGCGCCGCACCTCCCGCGATGAACGCGACCGGGGGGCGGGCGGCCTCGCGGGCGGCGTCGGCGTCCTCGGCGACCGAGACCGCGGCGTACGCGATCAGATCGAAGTCGCCGCGGCCGTCGGGACGCTCTCCGAGCCCGTCGTCGACCTGTTCGCGGGCCCACGCGAGGTCCCTCGGATGCGACCCGTTGTACAGCAGCCCGTCGGCGTGTTTCGCGGCCATCCGACACATGTGCGGCCCCTCGCCGCCGACGTGGACCGGGATCGACGCCCCCTGTGGCGGCTCGTAGTTGAGCCCGGCGCCCGCGGCGTCGAAGGTCCCCTCGTGATCGACGCGCTCGCCGGCCCAGAGCCTCTGGGCGGTCTTGAACGCCTCCAGCACGGGCCGGAGCCCGCGCTCGTCTTCGAGCCCGAGGTTCCGGAGCGTCGAGGGGTCGCCGGGGCCGAGCCCGAAGACGGCGCGGCCCGCCGACAGCTCGTCGAGGGTGGCGACCTTCGAGGCGAGCGTCACGGGATGGGTCTCGTAGGGGTTGGCGACCCCCGGGCCGAGCCGGACCGAGTCCGTGGCGGTCGCGAGCTGCGAGAGGAACGCCCACGGGTCGCGGTTGTTGTAGTGACACGTCGAGTAGACGGCGTCGTAGCCGGCCTCCTCGGCGCGGACGCCGAGGTCGACGAGGCGGTGCAGGTCGTGTTCGGGGGTGAGTTCGATGCCGAGCATGGTTACTCCTGAAAGGTCCACTCGCGCAACGCCTGCCGGACGAAGTCGCCCTCGACCTCGCGGAAGTGGTTGTCCGAGCCGTCGTGGTCGCCGAACTCCCAGTCGCGGACGACGACGACGGGGGTGCCGCCCGCGCCCTCGCCGGCGACGAGGTTGGCGGCCGACGCGAGCTCGTCGATCACGTTCTGGACGGTGACGCCCATCTCGCGGCCGTCGCGGTCGCGCTCGCCGCGCCAGTCGCGGCTGGCGGGCATCCCGGCCCAGCCGATCGCGACCCCGCGCTGGCCGTGTCGGAACGGGCGCCCGCAGGTGTCGCTGACGACGACGCGGTCGGCGGCGAGCCCCTCGCGGATTCGCTCCGCGCTCTCGGAGGGGCGCTCCGGGAGCAACAGCAGGTCGCCGCCGGGGACGTTCGACCGGTCGATCCCGGCGTTGACGCCGATGTGACCGAAGCGGGTCGCCGTCAACAGGAAAGGCGCCTCCATGATCAGCTCCGTCGACTCCTCGATGACGGCCTGCGCGAAGCGCGGGTCCTTCTCCTCGCCGGCGATCGCCGCGAGCCGGTCGGCGACCTTCTCGGCGCGCGGGCTCGCCGGGAACTCCGAGAGGTCGAAGACGCGGCCCTCCGCCTTGGAGACGACGGTGCTGGCGACGACGACCACGTCGTCGTCACGGAGGTCGACGCGATCGCCGATCATGGCCGCCAGATCGTCTCCTTCCCGGATCTCCGGGAGGTCCGGAACGGCGAACAGCTCCATACACGCACCTGCGTGGCGATGAGGAAAAACCCCGCCGGTACCGGGCCGGTTTGACGGTATCGGGCTGTCGGAATGGGGGAAGGGGGTTCGGCACAGTGGGCGGCGACGATCGCTTATAAACCGGATTGCGGTGGCGCGTGCCTGCGAGCGGCCGGCAGGCCGCGAGTCAGCACGCGCGAGGGACGCGGCGACCGAAGGGAGCCGCGAGGCTGGGGAGGTGTGAGGCTGCGGTGCTGCGCCGAGCGGGGTGGGACACAAAGGGGCAGCCGCGAGGACGACGCTCGACGACGCAAGCACCGCAACGAGGGAGCAACGCGACCGAGTGAGGAGCGCAGCGAGGCGCGCGAGTCCTCGCGGCTGGGGCTTTGGAAGTGTTCACTGCAGAGTCACTGATCATCTATCGTCGATCGCCCGTGATGCCGGCATTCCCTTCCGCTCCGCACACCTTATAAACGACTCACACGACTTCGTACTCGTGGACCTGCACGTCCGGTACGAGGGCGACGACGACCCCGACAAGTGCACGGCGCGGAAACTCGCGCGGTTCGACCTCGCCGAGCTGCACCGCTCCGACCGCGCCACGCCCTACGGCGTCGTGTTAAACCCCCACGCCGAGCGTGCGCTCTCGCCAGCGGACGCCGGTCTCGCCGCCGAGAACGCGCTCGTCGCGCTCGACTGCTCGTGGGAGTCGGCGGGGGAGAAGATGTTCAGCCTCCCGGGCGAGCACCGCGCGCTCCCCTACCTCGTCGCCGGCAACCCCGTGAACTTCGGGCGCCCGATGCGACTCACCACGGTCGAGGCGTTCGCGGCCGCCTTGGCGATCCTCGGCGAGCGCGACCACGCCGAGCGAATCATGGCGAAGTTCACGTGGGGCGAGACGTTCCTCGAACTCAACGAGGAGCCGCTCCGGCGATACGCCGCCTGCGAGGACTCCGCCGAGGTCGTCGCGATCCAACAGGAGTACATCGACCGGGAGTAGCCCGGCTCTCACGCGCCCCGGCTCTCACGCGCCCCGGCTCTCACGCGTCCCGGCTCTCACGCGTCCCGACCGGCGGGAGACCGGTGCCGGCACCGAACGTGAGCGCGACAAGCCTTTTGCGTGAATCGACCCTACTACGCAGCGATGGTATCCACAGGCGACGCCGCACCCACGTTCACCGCGACGGTCGGCACGAGCGATCACGAACCGTTCGACCTCGACGACCACATCGGCGACGGGCCGGTCGTGCTCGCCTTCTTCCCGGGCGCGTTCACGCCCCCGTGCACGAACGAGATGGTAGCGTTCCAGGAGCGCGTCGCCGAGTTCGACGACGCGGGCGCGACGCTGTTCGGAATCAGCGCCGACTCCCCGTTCTCGCAGGGCGCGTTCCGCGAGGAGCACGGGATCGAGTTCGACCTCGTGAGCGACATGGCCGGCGACGCGATCCGAGCGTACGGGCTGGAGATCGACATCGCCGACCTGGGCCTTCACGGGATCGCCAACCGGGCGGTGTTCGTGCTCGACGACGGGGGCGAGGTCGTCTACGACTGGATCGCCGACGACCCGACCAACGAGCCGGACTACGACGCCGTCCTCGACGCCGTCGAGAGCGCGTAGGCGTACTCGGCCGGTACTCTCTATCGGTGGTCGGTCTCGATCTGCCAGCAGACTCTCGTCCATTGATTCCGCAAATCTGCACGGCCGCGACGAAACCGACCGCGACGAAACCGACTCAGTCCCCGATCACGCCGCCGATCGCGCCCGCGAGCGCCGAGTCGACAGCGAACAGGAACGTCACGAACAGCCCCACGACGAGCACGCCGGCGCCGCTGAGCAGGCCGCCGACGGGGCCGCCGAGGAGCCCCACGAGGCCGCCGAACGCGGCCAAGAGGAGGGTAACGGCGATCCCGCTCACCGACCCCGCGAGCAGGCCGTGCCACGTCCCGGAGAGCAGCCCGCCGCCGGCGACGTAGCCGGCGACGAACCCCCCGATCAGCCCCGCGCCGATGTGCCCGACCACCGGGGCGAACGTCGCGAGGAGCCCGGCGATCACCATCACCACGAACCCGTAGCCGACGGCGCGCCAGTCGGTCATACGCCCCCTACCCGTCCCCCGGATAAATACTCGCTGCCGCGTCCGTCCGGGTTTCCAACGCCCCGACGCGACACCGTCCGGCCGACCGACTCTCGTCCGTCAGCCAGCGCGACGGCCGGAATTTAAGCCGTCAGCGCCCCAACGACCCGCCATGCCCTCCGAGTCCGGCGTATCGATCGACGGGATACGGTCGCCGACAGACCGGGACCCCGGCGCGGATCCAGAGGTCGATCCCGCCGCGTCCCCCGGGTCCGAGACCGACACCGATCCCGAGATGACTCCCGTTGAGTGGGGACCGGTCCGTTTCGAGCGCCTGCGGTCGCTGGCGTTCGGCGCGAGCGTGACCACGGCGGGACTCATCTTCGCCGCGCTGCTGTTCGCCGCCGTCGGCGTCGCCGCCTCGGTGCTCGGGGGGAGCGCCTCGCCGTTTGGAGGCGACGGACCGCCGGCGTCGACGTGGGCGTTGCTCGTCCTCCTCTTCGTCGGCGGTCCGATGTCGCTACTGTACTGGCTCGTGGCGTACGATCAGACCTCACCGGAACGGCGCCGAGAGCTCCTGTCGCAGTTCGGCGACTACGACTTTGACCCCTCGCGGTTTCGGATCGGCTGGACGCTCGCCGGCGCGGGCG
The DNA here is from genome assembly GCF_000337915.1 of Halorubrum saccharovorum DSM 1137. GTDB lineage: Archaea > Halobacteriota > Halobacteria > Halobacteriales > Haloferacaceae > Halorubrum > Halorubrum saccharovorum. Next base: position 122,078 of record NZ_AOJE01000010.1, on the reverse strand, counting down.
CCGTGCTCGTGGGCGTGGTGGCGGCGATCGGGCCCGGCCCGTTCTCGGCCGCGCCGTCGCTTTTCTCCGGCTTCGCCCCGCTTCTCGTTTCGATCTTCGTGTTCCTCCCGACGCTCGCCGGGTCGCGCGGGACCGACGTGCGCCTCGACCCGGCCGCCGAGACTATCGAGCGGACCTCCCGGAGCCACGACCGGACGCGCTCGGACGACCTCGGGTCCGTGATCCGGACCCGTCGGATCGACCTCCCGTGGACGACCGTGTTCCTGCTCGCGTACCGCGGGAACGCCTGGTACCGATCGACGCCGTGGCTGTTCGTCCCGACCGACCGCGCCGACGAGGTCGAGCGGCGGCTGGACGCGGCGCTCGCGCGGAGCGGCGGACCGGATCGGGCCAGCGTCCCGGAGCGCGTCATCCTCGCGATCGTGGGCTCCGCCTCGCTCGTCGTCGGCCTCGCGATGGCCGTCGCGGCCGGGGAACCGGCGGCCGGGGCGCTGTTGGCGCTCCTGACGGCGCCGTTCAGCTTCCTCTTTCTCGCGCTCGCGGCTCGGCTGTGACGCGGCGGCGGCCCCGCACGGACCCCCGCCGAACCACACCTCCGACACCGGACGTGCCACCCCCTACCACGCGACTCATATACTCGGGCCTCGTAGGTCCGTCCATGGACCGACAGCGTCTGGAGAAGGCCCTCGATTCGAAGTTCGGCGGGACCGAGGCCGAGCGGCGAGCGGTCGCTCGGGCGGCTCGCGACCTCGCCGACTCGGGGCGGCCCTCCCGAGACCGCGGGCACGCCCTCACCGTGCCGGGCGTGATCGACCACCTCGAAGACGCGCCCGACGGCTCCTCGCTCGTCGAGCGCTGGAACTGGTGGCTGGGCGCGCTCGACGCCGCCTACGGCGGCTACGACTACTTCACCGTGCGGTTCGTCGAAGGCGACGAGGAGGCGGGGCTCCGGCGGTAGGCAGCGAGGGCGCCGCTCGTTGTCTCCCCAACGTTCACACCGTCAACGGATTCCTTTCACCTTCACTTTCACATTCACTTTCACATTCACTTTCACTTTCACTCCGCGGATGGCTCGCTTATACGGGCGTTCCGACCCTCGTTGACGGTATGAGCGCGACGAGCCACGATCAGCCCCGATACGCGACGCCGACCCGCGTCGACGTGACCGAGTGCCGGACCGATCGGATCGCCGACCGCGCGCGGATGAACCGCGTGCGGGGCAGCGAGGTCCACCTCGAACGCCGGGGCGGGCGCACCTTCCTCGTGACCACCCCCGCGGAGTGAGGCGAGAACAGACGGCGGGGACAGACGTCGGCCTCCCCGATCAGTCGCCCGCGGCGATCTGGTTGCGGCCGGCTCCGCCGTCGGACAGCAGGCTGTCGAGGCCGACGCCGAGCGCCTCGTTGGTCCGCGCCGTCGACTCCTCCCGGGAGATATCGGTCGCCAGCGTGCGGACCGCGTCGACGTTTTCGGGCACCACGTCCGCCTCTTGGTGGACGTTCTGGAACAGGTACAGGTCCTTCCCCTCGACGCTTATCGACTCCTCCCAGACGCAGTTCTCCCAGAGGTCGCCGCGGTCTCGGCCGATGTCGGCCGCGTAGTCCTTCAGAGTCCCGGCGCCGTCGATGCCGGCGCGTTCGGGGATCAGGAACAGCCGCGTCTCGTCGCGGAGCAGCTCCCGGACCTCGTCCGTGGTCGGCTCTCCGCCGAGCGTGACGTTGACGCTGTGGGTGTGCATTCCGGTGACCGGCGCCTTCAGCGCGGCCGTGTCGACGTCGACGTCCGGGAGGATCGTGTTCACGTCGGGGCCGTGGTGGGAGGGGACCGTCGCCGGGTCCGGCACCACGTCGTTTATCGGGCCGCGGTCGGTCTCGCTCGGGTCGCCGCCCCGCCGCACGAGGGTCACGCGCGCCTTCTCGACGCCGTACGCCTCGTCGAGCGGCGCGAGCAGCCGCGAGAGCCCCGTCGTGTTACAGGAGACGACGCGGAGCGAGCCGACGTCGCCGATCTCGCCGCTGGCGCGGGCGTTGAAGGAGGCGTCCGCGATCGCGGCGTCCTCGCCGCCCTGGTAGATCGCGGGGGTGTCGTGAGCCTCGTAGGTCGGTCGGTTGCGCTCGCCGACCCCGCCGGGCGCGCAGTCGACGATCACGTCGACGGCGTCGAGGAGATCGTCGAGGGTACCCGCGATCCCGAGGCCGGCGTCCTCGAACTCGTCCGCTCGGTCGTCGATCGCGACGTACAGGTCGTAGCCGCGACGGAGCGCGGCCTCGGCGCCGTAGTCCGGGCTCGTCTTCGTTACGCCGACGAGTTCCATGTCGGCCTGAACCGCGACCGCGTCCGCGACGCGTTTCCCGATCGTCCCGTACCCGTTGACGCCCACGCGTATCATGGATACCGCTCGCTCGGCGACCTGCATAATGTTTTCGAGTGGCGCAATAAGAAATTAACTACGCGGAGAGTAATCCGTCGGTTAATTCGCGCACTAGGAGGATGAAACTGGATTTCGAAACGGAGTAAACGAACTATCGATGGGAAGGACTAACGCCCGGCGCCCCGGATCGGCGAGCATGTCGAGCGATCTTGCGGACGCCGCCGAGACCGCCGTCGAGCAGTGCCTGCGCGTGACGCCGGACGAGTCCGTCGTCGTCGTCACCGACGACAAGCGCGAGCGTATCGGCGAGGCGCTCTACGAGGCCGCGACCGCCGTCACCGACGACGCGACGATCCTCCGGTACCCGCCGGCCGACCAGCACGGCACCGAGCCACCGGCCCCGGTCGCGGCCGCGATGGCCGAGAGCGACGCCTTCCTCGCGCCGACGACGAAGAGCCTGAGTCACACTCGCGCCCGCGGGAGCGCCTGCGAGGCCGGGGCGCGCGGCGCGACCCTTCCGGGGATCACGGAGCCCGTGTTCACCACCGGACTCGACGCCGACTACGCCGCGATCGACGCCGCCTGCGACGACGTGCTCGCGCGGGTCGCCGACGCCGACGAGATACGGGTGACCTCGCCGGCGGGCACCGACATCACCTTCGGCGTCGGCGACCGAGAGTGGCTCGCCGACACCGGGATGGTCCACGAGCCGGGCGACTTCTCGAACCTGCCGGCCGGCGAGGTGTTCGTCGCGCCCGAGACCGCGACCGGCACCTACGTCGTCGACGGGACGATGATGCCCCACGGCCTGCTCGGGAAGGGGCGTGAGTTGGTCTTCGAGGTCGAGGACGGGCTCGTCACGTCCGTGAGCGACGACGCGGTGCGCGAGGAGCTCGAGACCGCCGCGGAGTCGGTCGGCGACGCCGCCTACAACCTCGCCGAGCTGGGGATCGGGACCAACGTGGGCGTCGACGAGCTGGTCGGCTCCGTCCTCTTAGACGAGAAGGCCGGCGGCACGGTCCATATCGCGATCGGCGACAACGCCGGGATCGGGGGCGAGACGGACGCCCCCGTCCACCTCGACGGCATCCTCCGGAACCCGGCCGTCTACGCCGACGGCGACGAGATCGACCTGCCGAGCGCGTAGGGGCGCGGCCCGCCGGATCGGTACCGCTCCCGACTCACTCCACCGCCCCGAGCGCGACGCCCGCGACCCCCCGCACGCCGACGACCTGGTGACGCCAGCCGTCGCCGGCGTCGACGCAGAGCGTGCCGGCGTCGGTGACGGCGACCGACACGCCTGGACCGTAGCCGAGCGCGACCGGCTCCTCGTCGACCGGGAGATCGGTCGCGGTCCACGTCCCGGCGCCCCACTCGTCGTCGCTCGCGTGGACGAACAGGTCCCCGTCGGCGGCCGCCATCGCGTGGCCGTCGCCGTCGGCGGCGACCGCCGTCGCGTCGCCCTCCAGCGCCGACATCCAGCCGTTGCCCAGCCAGTAGACCCCCGCTCCGGTCGCGGCGAGGGGCGTTCCGACCCCCGCCACGTCGCGGGCGTCGTCGAGCCCGACCGCGGTGAGCGCGCGGGCGGCGTTCGCACCCGCGCCGTCGCCCTCGGTGACTCCGGGATCGGTGACCCGGTGGACCCCGTCGCCGGCGGCGACGAGGGGGCCGTCGATCGCGCGCGGATCCGACGCGGATCCGACCGAGGCGATCGACGTCGCCGTCGGATCGGAACTCGCGTCACCGACCTCGATACGGCCGATCTCCCCGCCCTCGCTCGCGACGAGGAACGCGCCGTCGTGGACGCCGACGGCGACGATCGACTTCGCCTCGTCCGGGTCGTCCGTGACGGGTTCGAACTCGGGATCGTCGCCGACGGGCGCGACCTGAAGCCCGTCGGGGGTCGCGATCCCGACGAGGTCGGGGTCACCGGCGCGGACGAGGACCGCCGCGTCGCGGGCGGGGCCGCGAGCGACCATGTCGAACGCGCCGATCTTGTCGGCCGAGAGCGCCACCCGGACGACGCCGCTCTCGGTAGCGACGTACGCGTCGGTACGGCCCGCCGTCCCGGCGTACACGCGCTTCTCCTCGATCGAGATGTCGTCTTCGGCGGGTGCCATTGCCGGGAGTTCGGCCGGGGGTCTCATAAGCCCCGCGCGGGGCGGCGACGGGGACGGCAGGGAGCCGATCCGGTTCACTCCTTCCGATGCCCATTAGGTCGCCGAGGGCGTACGGTCGAGGGTGCAATCGGTCGCCGCCGAACTCGTCGCCCTGCTCGCCGAGGTGGCCCCGCGGATCGCGCGCATCGCGGCGTTCATCGCGGTCGGCGTCTTCGCCGCCAACGTCGCGGTCGCGTTCGGACTGATCCGGTACGTCGCCGGGCTCGCCGGGTGGCTCACCCGGCCCGCGAACCTCCCCGACGAGGTCGGCACCGCGATCCTCACGACCGCGGCGTCGACGACGGCCGGGTACGCCACGCTCGCCGAGTACCGCGAGTCGGGCCTGCTCGACGACCGGGCGACGCTGGTCGCCGTGACCATCAACACGTTCTTCGGGTTCGTCCAGCACGTGTTCACCTACTACATCCCGGTGTTGATCCCGATCTTGGGAGCGAAAACCGGGGCCGTCTACGTCTCCGCGCGCGCCGGGATCGCCCTGGCGATCACGGTCACCGGCGTGCTCGCGGGCGGCGTCCTGCTCTCCGAGCGCAACGTCGACCGTGGCGCGCTCAGCGAGGTCGATGCGACCGGTCCCGACGCCGACGACCGCACGAGCCGCGAACGCGTCCGCGAGGCCGGCGAGAAGTCGTGGGCCACCCTCCGCCGGATCGTCCCGCGGCTCGCGGTGGTCTACACCCTCGTGATCGCGCTCGTGAACAACACCGACGTGGAAGCCCTGACGAGCGTCGCCGAGCCGATCACCGGCCTGTTAGGGCTCCCCGGCGCCGCCGTCCCCGTGATCGCCGTCTACACGCTCGACACGACCGCCGGCGCGGTGACGCTGGCCGGTACCGCCGACGGCATCTTCACCGTCCGGACCGCGGTCGCGAGCCTGCTCATCGGTGGCATCCTCTCGTTCGCCGTCTCCACGTTCCGACGCTCGATCCCCTTCCAGTACGGGGTCTGGGGCGCCGAGTTCGGCACGAAGGTGATCGCCGTCAACACCGGCCTGAAGCTCGTCTTCATCTCGTTCACGGTCGCGCTGTTACTCGCGCCGGTGTGGTGAGGGATGCTGTCGGCGCGTGCCTGCGAGGCCGCCTCGCGGCCGAGCAGCACCGCGCGAGGGACGCCGCGAACGCCCGCAGGGCGTGAGCGGCGAGGCTGGGGAGGCGTGAGGTGCGGGTGCGTTCCCGCGAGCGGAGCGAGCGGGAGCTCGGAAGTCGCAGCCCGCGCAGCGAACGTAGTGAGCGAGCAGGACCGTCTTCCGGTGGTGCTGTGCGGGATGGGACTCAAAGGGGCAGTCGCCGGCGGCGTTGCCGCCGGCTGCCAGAGGCGCGAAGTGCCTCGCTGCCGGGAGGGCGACGGCGCGCGACGTAAGGACCGCAAGGAGCGAGCACCGCGAGCGACTGAGGACCACAACGAGCGCACCGACCCCCCCGGCTGGGGCTTTGGAGGTGTCCACCGCAGCGTCGTCAATCTCGTACTACCGAGCGACTGAGGCTTTGGAGGTGTCCACCGTCGAGTCACCCCGCAGACGACCAGCAAGAAACGGAACCGGTGTGCGAAAATCGGGAACCTACAGACCGTGCCCTCGACAGTCGGTGAATAACGGTTCAAAAACGCCACCCGCAAAAACCGAAAACGCGTCGACTTCTAGAGGTCGAAGCGGTCGAGCGTCATGACCTTGCTCCACGCGTCGGCGAAGTCCTGAACGAACTTCTCCTCGCCGTCGGCGGCGCCGTAGATCTCGGAGACGGCGCGAAGTCGGGAGTTCGAACCGAAGATCAGGTCGAGCCGAGTCGCCGTCCAGTCGACCTCGCCGGTCTCGGGGTCGACGAGCTCGAAGACCTCCTCGTCGTCGTCGACGGGCTCCCAGTCGCGGTCGAAGTCGAGCAGGTTGACGAAGAAGTCGTTCGTCAGCGTCTCCGGCTCGTCGGTGAACACGCCGCGGTCGGAGCCGTCGTAGTTGGCGTCGAGGACGCGCATCCCGCCGACGAGCACCGTCATCTCGGGGACGGTCAGCTTCAGCAGCTCGGCCCTGTCGACCATCTCGTGTTCCGGCTCGCGGGGCAGGTCCTCGCCGAGGTAGTTACGGAAGGCGTCGACCTCCGGTTCGAGCGCCTCGAAGGACTCCTCGTCCGTCTGCTCCTGCGTGGCGTCGACGCGCCCCGGCTCGAACGAGATGTCCACGTCGTGGCCGGCGGCCGCGGCGGCCTGCTCGACGGCGAGGTTGCCGCCGAGAACGACGAGGTCGGCGAGCGACACCCGCGTGTCGTCGTCGCGCGACTCGTTGAACTCGGCCTGTATCTCCTCGTAGGTCTCCAGTACGGACTCCAGCTCCTCGGGGTGGTTGACCTCCCAGCTGCGCTGGGGTTCGAGGCGGATCCGCGCGCCGTTCGCGCCGCCGCGCTTGTCGCTGTGGCGGAACGTGGAGGCGGACGCCCACGCGGTCTTGACCCGCTCGGAAATCGAGAGGTCGGACTCCGCGATCAGCTCTTCGAGCTCGGCGACCTCCGCCTCGCCGACGACGTCGTAGTCGGCGTCGGGGAGCGGATCCTGCCAGAGCATCGTCTCCTCGGGGACCTCGGGACCGAGGAACCGCTCCGGCGGACCCATGTCGCGGTGGATGAGCTTGTACCACGCCTTCGCGAACGACTGCTGGAACTCGTCGGGATCGTCGCGGAACTCCTCTAACACCGCCCGGAAGTCGTCGTCGTGTTTCAGCGCCACGTCCGTCGTGAGCATCATCACGTCCTCCTTGTCCGCGGGGTCCTGCACGCCGGGGGCGGCGTCGTCGAGCTCGTCGTTCTTCGTTGTCCACTGCCACGCGCCGCCGGGACCCTTCTCCGGCTCCCACTCGTAGCTGAGCAGGTTGTTAACGTAGCTCAGGTCCCACGCGGTCGGCGTGGCGTTCCACGGTCCCTCGATCCCGCTGGTGATCGTGTCGGGACCCTTCCCCTCGCCGAAGTCGTTGTCCCAGCCGAGGCCCTGCAGGTCGATCGGGGCGTCCTCGGGCTCCGGGCCGAGGTGGTCGCCGTCGTCGGCGCCGTGAACCTTCCCGAAGGTGTGCCCGCCGGCGATGAGCGCGACCGTCTCCTTGTCGTTCATCGCCATGTGGCTGAACGTGTCGCGGATGTTCGCCGCGGACCCCTCCAGGTCCGGTTCGCCGTTCGGCCCCTCCGGATTCACGTAGATGAGGCCCATGACGGTGTTCCCGAGGGCGTCGTCGAGTCGTCCGTCCTCCTCGAAGCGCTCCGCCGAAGTCGACTCCCACTGATCTTCCGGACCCCAGTCGACGGCGTCGTCGGGCTTGAAGTCGTCCTCGCGGCCGCCGGCGAAGCCGAACGTCTCGAAGCCCATCGACTCGAGGGCGACGTTTCCGGTCAGAACGATCAGGTCCGCCCACGAGAGCTTGCGGCCGTACTTCTGTTTGACCGGCCAGAGCAGCCGCCGCGCCTTATCGAGGTTGACGTTGTCCGGCCAGCTGTTGAGCGGCGGGAGCCGTTGCCGCCCGCCGGAGGCGCCGCCGCGGCCGTCGTGCGTCCGGTACGTGCCGGCGCTGTGCCACGCCATCCGGATGAAAAGCGGCCCGTAGTGACCGTAGTCGGCCGGCCACCAGTCCTGAGACGTCGTCATTACCTCCTCGATGTCCTCTTTCACCGCGTCGAGGTCGAGCTCCTCGAACGCCTCGGCGTAATCGAACTCCTCTTCGAGCGGGCCGGGGTTGCCGGCGTGCTCGTCGAGGACGTCTAGGTCTAGCTGGTTCGGCCACCAATCGGTGTTGTCTCTTGGCATTATGATTGAAGTTCCGTGGTTAGTTCGCTCGTAACCGCACCGAAAGCGTCTGCACGGGGGATCCACCCGCCCAAAACGGGAGCGCCGGGGTCCGCCAGCGGCGCAAGATCGACCGGCGCAGCGAGCTCGGCGACGCCCGTCTCGGAGGTGGAATCGTCACGCATTCGGCGTCACCGTTTCTTCATCGACCTCGAATAAAAGTCTGGCTACTGTCCGCCGTGCCATTTATTAGCCGGAATATTAGTTTCGGCTTCATAAATAATATTTTCAAGAGACAAAACCCCTCGCCGAGGCGATCGGCGGTCGCGACTTCCGGTCCCGCTACTCCCCGTCGCCCCGCGGATCGAACTCTCCGCGTCGAAGTCCCTCTCTGACGGGGTCGTGTTCAGTGTCGGTCGGCGGCGGCGCGGTGACGAGCGTCGCCTCCAATCGCTCCCCACCGTTCGCCTTCACGCCGCGCGCGGTGCCGCCCTCCACGACGACGACATCGCCGGGTTCGACCGGTCGGTCGGTCTCGCCCTCCCGGACGACGCCGGAACCGGATCGAACCGTGATCGCCACGTCGCTGTCGGGCGCGTGGACCGGGATGAACTGTCCCGGCTCGAAGTAACCGCAGACGACCTTCATCCGGTCGCTCCGGAACACCTCGCTGGTCGAGAACCGCTCGTCGACGTAGCTCCGCTCGGCGTCGAAGTCGGTCGCCGGCACGTCACTCACCCCTCCGGGCGGACGGCGCGCGCCGCTCTCTGTCGGTGCCGGTCGACGTATTGGCAGTCGTGTCTGTCACGATCGGGCGTTCGTGGCCCGTCGGCGAGTGAGTGTTCCCGAACGTGTTCGGCTTAACACGGAATCGGACGGGGCTCCACTCTTCGATCGCATGCCGAGACTCGACGTCCGCGAGATCCCGCCGGTGAACCGCCACGACAAGATACACGAGGAGTTCGACGGGATGGACCCGGGCGAGACGCTCACCATCGTCAACGACCACGAACCGAAGCCGCTGTACTACGAGATGGCGGCCGAGGTCCCCGCGTTCGACGAGGAGGCGTACGAGGTCCGCCAGAACGCGCCCGACGAGTTCGTCGCGGAGTTCCCGAAGACCGAGGACTGAGTGCCCCGATGGAACGGCGGCGACACCGTGTCGGGGTCGAGGCTACACCTCGTCGAGGTCGAAGAGCCGGCGGACCGCCCGCGCTCGTCCCCGCTCCCTCGCCCCCTCGGTCCGAGCCGCCCGCTCCAGCGCCTGCTCCGGGGCGGCGGTCAGCGCCTCGACGAGCGCTGATCCGAACTCTCGGACGGTCTCGCGCTGATCGTCGGTGAGGTCGCCGCGGGCGTCGAGCACCGAGACGGCCTCCGCGACCTCTCGCCGTTCGATCGCGTCGGTTCGGCGGCGGAGCCGCCTCCGGAGCCGCTCCGGATCGGGCGGCGCTCCGAGTTCGTCGTGATCCCCCTCGGATCGGGCGGCGTTTCCGTCGGACCGGTCAGTGCTCATGTCCGAGCGTCGGCCGTCGCCGGGGTGTGTGTTCCCCCGAACGTATTCGGGTCTGACCGGGCGACACGGACAACCCCCGAACATGTTCTTTCGGAGGCGTCTTCAGTCGGAACGAAGTCGATCGACGTGATGCCTGACTCCAAGTCAATCTACGCCGACATCGGCGGCCGAGAGGCAGTCGAGGCCGTCGTCTCGGACTTCTACGACCGCGTCTTCGACGATCCCGTCCTCGAACCGTACTTCGAGGGCGTCGACCGCGAGGCGCTGTACGCCCATCAGGTCCAGTTCATCAGCGCGGTCGCCGGCGGCCCGGTCTCCTACGAGGGCGCGGACATGCGAGCGGCCCACGAGGGAATGGGGATCACCGAGGAGGCGTTCGGGCGCGTCGCGACTTACCTCGGGGAGGCGCTCAGCGAGAACGGCGTCGCCGAGGGGAACGTCGAGGCGATCCTCAAAGAGGTCGGCGCGCTCGAACCCGACGTGGTCGGGCAGTAATTCGACCGGAGTCGGTCCGTCGGTCCCCGCCCCACGTCGATCGGGACCGGCAGACACACTCATCGAGACCGGCAGACACACTCAAGTTCCCGCCGCGGGACGTGCCTCCATGGACACCGAGCGCTTCCTGTTCGTCTCCGCGGACGCCGCGCTGATCACCGATCTCGCGTGGCAGGTTCACCGCGAGGGCCACGACGTGAAGTACCACATCGAGGCCGAAAGCGACCGGGAGATCGGCGACGGCTTCGTCCCCAAGGTCGACGACTGGCGCGCGGAGGTCGAGTGGGCCGACGTGATCGTCTTCGACGACATCTGGGTCGGCTCCGACATCGGCACGGGCGAGATCGCACAGGAACTCCGCGAGCGGGGGAAGGCCGTCGTCGGCGGGACGCCGAACACCGACCACCTCGAGGAGGATCGCGGCTACGCGATGGAGGTCCTCGAAGACCACGGCGTCAACACCGTCGAACACCACATCTTCCACGACTTCGACGCGGGCATCCAGCACGTGCAGGAGAATCCAGCCCCGTACGTCATCAAGCCACTTGGGGAAGTTCAGAACGTTAAACGACTGCTGTACGTAGGGAATGAAGATGATGGCAGCGACGTTGTAGAGGTGCTTCGCGCCTACAAGAAGGCGTGGGGACACCGGATGAAGGGCTTCCAACTACAGCGGAAAGTCGAGGGTGTTGAGATCGCCATCTGCGGGTTCTTCAACGGGAACGAGTTCATTGACCAGGTCAATTTTAATTTTGAGCATAAGAAACTATTCCCGGGCAACATCGGTCCTCAGACCGGCGAAATGGGGACGTCGATGTTCTGGGGCGGCCAGAACAAATTATTCAAAGAGACCTTCGGCAAACTGGAAGACTGGCTCGCCAACGAAGGATACGTCGGGAGCATCGACATCAACTGCATCGTGAACGAAAACGGGATCTACCCGCTGGAGTTCACGCCCCGGTTCGGGTACCCGACGATCGCCTTACAGGAGGAGTCGATCGAGTCGTCGACCGGAGCGTTCTTCTCCGATCTCGCGCACGGCAACGAGCCCGACGTGGACGTTCACAACGGGTATCAGATCGCCGTGCGAGTCGTCCTTCCGCCGTTCCCGTTCGACGACGAGAAGACGTACGATGAGAACTCTCGGAATGCAGCTGTGGTGTTTGAAACGGATAGCCGCGACGGGATCCATCTCGAAGATGCGAAGAAGGTTGATGGTCAGTGGCGCGCGGCGGGCGACAACGGAATGCCCATCGTCGTGACCGGTAAGGGCGACACGATGCAGACCGCGCGCGAGCAGGCGTACGACCGGATCGACGACATCGTGATGCCCAACATGTACTACCGCGACGACATCGGCGAGCGCTGGGTCGACGGTGACGGCGACCGACTGCAGGCGTGGGGGTACCTCGGACCGTAGACCGAGGGCGGGGAGCGGGCGGGAGAAACGCGGTCGACGCTCCCTGATCGCTGCGCGCTCCTCCACGACTTTTTAACCGTCCGGGTCTACCACTCGCGGTATGGCGAAGTACTCGACCGGCGGTGGCGGTGGCGGCGACGACGGCGACGCCTGCGAGCTCTGCGGACGCGAGACAGCGGAGCTCCAGCGGGCCACGGTCGCCGGCGCGAAGCTCCTCGTCTGCTCCGACTGTCGTCCTCACGACGACGCCGGCAACGCGCCCAGCGGGCACGGCGAGTCGGACAGATCGGGCGGGAGCCAGGGCGGGAGTTCCGGCAGCAGTCCCGGCGGCGCCAGCGCCGAATCGAGCGGCCCGGAGAGCCGGAAGAAGGAGCTCGCCCGCAAGCAGGCGAAGATGTACGACTCCGCGACCGGCGACTCCAAACACTGGGAGGAGGGCGGAACCAACTACGAGTCGGACCGGCTCCCGTACCTTGTTTCCGGCTACGGCGACGACGTGGCGGCGGCCCGACAAGAGGCCGGGCTCACCGTCGAGGAACTGGCCGAAGAGCTCGACGTCGACGAAGACGACCTGTTCGCGGTCGAGGACGGGCGCGCCGCGACAGCCGGCGTCGGCGGGTCCGTCGTCCGCGCGCTCGAAGAGCGGCTCGGCGTCGAGATCGTCGACGAGTAGCCGAGTCCCGGATCGCTCGGCGGGAGTCGCCGATCCGCTATCCGGATGGACGGGCTGGGTCTCGACCATCGACGATTCCGCCCACGTCCGCGCGGCTGCGAGCGAGGTGTTCGGACTCCGCGGCGACGGGGCGCGAGTCGGAGGTCAGTCGTCTCGGGGTGCCGGGACGGTGAAAACCGGGCGATCGGCCCCAAGGATGATATCTTGGATCACGCTTCCGAAGACGGCCTTCCCGGTCGGGCGTCGCTTGCGTCCGGAGACGCAGATCGCGTCCGCGTCGATGTCGGTCGCGGCCGCGAGCAACTCGTCCGAGGGGTCGCCGCTCGCCTCGTAGTGGACGCAGTTGATGCCGGAGTCTTCGAGGATCTCACGGGCGCGTCGCACCGCCGAGACCTGATGGACGGAGGCGCCCTCCGGGTTCTCCTGGAACACGTGACACAGATGGGCGGTCACCGCGCCCTCTTCCGCCGGGAGGTCCACGATCGCTTCCGCCTGTGCGACCGCACGGCTGTCCTCCGCGTTGTCGATCCCGATGAGTACGTCGTACATGGGCCACCGTTCGAGCACCTCACATATAAATCGTGCCGGCCGTTCCAATTTTCAGCCGCGAGCCGATCCCGGAGAATTCGGTCTCGACCGCTACCACTCCCGTCGCTTTTATCCCGGGCCGCCGAACGTCGACGCATGATCACGGTCAAGGACACCGTCCACGACCACATCGAGATCGACGGTGTCGCGGCGGACCTCCTCGACACCCCCGCCGTCCAGCGCCTCCGACACGTCAAACAGCTGGGGACGGTCCAGCTCGTCTACCCCTCCGCGAACCACACCCGGTTCGAGCACTCGCTCGGCGTCTACCACCTGGCCAGCCGAGCGCTCGACCATCTCGGGATCGAGGGAGCGCGCGCGGACCGGATCGAGGCGGCGGCGATGCTTCACGACGTGGGACACGGCCCCTTCAGCCACAACCTGGAGCCGCTCACTCACCGCCGCACGGGGAAGTACCACGACGACGTCGACGAGCTGCTCGCGACCGGCGCGGTCGGAGCGGTGCTTCGCGACCACGACCTCGACCCCGACCGGATCGCCGGGCTCGTCGCCGGCGAGGGACCGTACGGCGGACTCGTCTCGGGCGAACTCGACGTGGACCGGATGGACTACCTCGTGCGCGACGCCTACCACACCGGCGTCCCGTACGGCACCATCGACACCGAGCGGTTCGTCCGGGAGCTGACCTTCGTCGACGACGGCACGGGCGACGACACCCTCGTCTTGGACGAGGGGAACGTCCAGACGGCCGAGAGCCTCCTGCTCGCCCGCGCGCTGATGAATCCGGTCGTCTACACCCACCACGTCGCGCGCATCTCGAAGGCGATGTTGCGCCGGGCCGCCACGGACCTGCTCGACGCGACCCCGACGACCGCGGCCGAGCTCCGCCGGATGGACGATCACGACTTCCTCGCGGCGATCCGGTGCTGCCCGGAGACGGCCGAGCTCTCCCGGCGTTACGACGAGCGCGACCTGTACAAGCTGGCGGTGTGGGCCGAGTACGACGACGTGCCAGAGCGCGTCCACGAGGCCGGCCACGACGCCGAGACCGCGCTGGAACGCGAGATCGCCGAGGAGGCTGGCGTGGCACGCCAGCACGTGATCCTCGACGTACCACCGGAGCCGTCGATGCGGGAGTCGACCGCGCGGGTCACCGTCAACGGCGAGGTGCGCCGGCTGGAGCGGCAGTCCCCGCTGGTCTCCGCGCTCCGGACCGCCCAGCGCAACCAGTGGCGCCTCGGCGTCTACGCCCCCCGACCCGCGACCGATCGCGTCGGTCGCGCCGCCGCGGACGTGCTCGGGCTTGACCCCGACGGGCTCGTCGCGGAGGTGCGCGGCGCGATGCCGACGACGCTCGACGAGTTCCGAGGGGGGACGTGACCGGTCGCGGCGTGACCCCGCGAGCCGTGACCGAACGGGGCGAGCCCCTGTCGTGACCTTTTACCCCGCCGCTGGCGATTCTCGGGTATGCACCTAGAAGGGACCGTTCTGGTCGGTCCGGAGTTCGAGCCGGTCGAGGGACGGGTCGTCGTCGCCGACGGTGAGATCGTTCGGATCGAGGAGGAGTCGGTCGAGAGCGACGACGTGGTCCTCCCGGCGTTCGTCAACGCCCACACCCACATCGGCGACTCCATCGCCAAGGAGGCCGGAGAGGGCCTCTCGCTCGACGAGTTGGTCGCACCGCCGGACGGCCTCAAACACCGGCTCTTACGCGAGGCGAGCCGCGAGGCGAAGGTCGCCGCGATGGCGCGCAGCCTCCGATACATGGAGTCGACCGGGACCGGCACGTTCCTCGAATTCCGCGAGGGCGGCGTCGAGGGCGTCGGCGCGCTCCGTGACGCGGTCGCGGGCGAGGGGGTCGAGTTCGGCGAGCGCGCGATCGATCCGGTCGTGTTCGGCCGCGACGACCCGGACGTGCTCTCGGTCGCCGAGGGGTACGGCGCCTCCGGCGCCCGCGACGCCGACTTCGACGCGGTGCGCTCGGAGGCCCGCGACGCCGGGAAGCTGTTCGGGATCCACGCCGGCGAGCGCGACGCCGACGACATCAACCCCGCGATGGATCTGGACCCGGACTTCCTCGTCCACATGGTCCACGCCGAGAGGATTCACCTCGAACGGCTCGAAGACCGCGAGACGCCCGTGGTCGTCTGCCCGCGCTCGAACCTCGTGACGAACGTCGGCGTCCCGCCGATCCGCGACCTCGCCGAGCGGACGACGGTCGCGCTCGGCACCGACAACGTCATGCTCGACTCGCCGTCGATGTTCCGCGAGATGGAGTTCGCCGCGAAGCTCTCCGATCTCCCGGCCAGAGAGATCCTGCGGATGGCGACGGTGAACGGAGCGGAGATCGCGGGGCTGAACCGCGGCGTTATCGAGCCCGGCTCGGACGCCGACCTGCTCGCCCTCGACCGCGACTCCGACAACCTCGCGGGCGCACACGACCTCGTCCGCGCGATCGTCAGGCGCGCCGGCGCGGCCGACGTTTCGCGGGTCGTGATCGGCGGCGAGCCGGCCGGGAGAGAAACGGTTTAGTCGCTGGCTCGTTCCCGTCAGGGCATGCACGCGATCACTCGATCCGGCTGGATCGAGGTCATCTCGGGATCGATGTTCTCGGGGAAGACGGAGGAACTTCTCCGCCGGCTCCGTCGTTCGGAGATCGCCGGGCAGTCCGTCGCGGTGTACAAGCCCGCCGTCGACGACCGCTACGGCGAGACGACGATCGGGAGCCACAACGGCCGGCAGTGGGACGCGACCGTCGTCGACAACGAGGGCGACGGCCCGCTCGCGATCCTCGACGACGACCCGTACCCCGAGGTCGTCGCGATCGACGAGGCGAACTTCTTCTCCGACGCGCTCGTGAAAGTGTGTAACGCGTTGGCGGATAACGGGACCCGCGTGATCGTCTCCGGCACCGATCAGACGTTCCGCGGCGAGCCCTTCGAGCCCCTCCCGGAGCTGATGGCGACCGCCGAGTACGTCGACAAGCTGCAGGCGATCTGCTCGCAGTGCGGCGAGCCCGCCTCTCGGAACCAGCGCCTCATCGAAGGCGAACCCGCCCACGTCGACGATCCGACCATCCTCGTCGGCGCCGAGGAGTCCTACGAGGCGCGGTGTCGCGACTGCCACGTGTTGCGGACGGGAGAGCGCTCGGAGGCGGACCGGGCGTACTTGACCGACGACTGACGGGGTCGGGGGTCTCGGCGGCGTGTCGCGCCCGCGCGTCGCCGCTCCGCCAGCGACCGCCCGCCTACCCGCCGTCGGGCGCGTCGCGGTAGGCCCACAGGTGTCCGTGCCCGTCCGGGAGGTCGACCGGGCGGTACGTCCGCAGGAAGACGCGGCCGTCCGCGAGGGCGATCCGCTCGTCGTCGACTGGCCGCCGCGCGTCGACGATCGCTTCGATCCGGTCGACGAACGACCCGGAGTCGTCGAACAGCTCGCTCATCTCGACGGCGAACCGCGCGCAGTCGCGACCGATCGCCGCAGCCGGATCTCCATCGAGATCGAAGAGGTCGTACAGGTGACGGTTGACGCGGAGGACCCGCCTGTCCGCGTCCTCGGCGAGCACTCCGACCGGGAGCGTGTCGAGCACCGTCGACAGGACGGCGTTCGTGCGTTCCAGTTCCCGCTTGCGGTCCGTCCGTTCGGTGACGTCCTCGAACTGCGAGAAGACGCGGATCACCTCACCGTCGTGGCCGGTCACCACCTGATTGTGCCACACACAGCGGATCCGCTCGCCGTCCGCGCGCACGTTCTCGTTGACGCTCTGGTAGCCGCCTTTATCCGAGAGGAGCCGCCGTTCGACCTCCGCGACGTGGCGGTGGAGCTCCTCTGGGACGAAGCGCGTCCACGTCCCGTCGACCAGCTCCGACTCCGAGTAGCCGAGGATATCCTCCGCGGCCGGGTTCACCCGGACGATCCGGAACGCCTCGTCGTACTCGATCGTCCCGAGCGGCGACTGCTCGATGAACCGCGAGAGCCGTTCCTGACTCGCCGCCAGCGCCGCCCGCGAGCGGGCCTGATCGACCGCGTTTCGGACCCGGTTCGCGAGCACCGTGTACTGGTCGGTCCCCGATCGCTTCTGGATGTAGTCGGTGACGCCCGCGGAGATCGCCTCGCTCGCGATCTCTTCGCTTCCCTTCCCGGTGAAGAGGACGAACGGCACTGTCGGCTCACGCTCTCGGACGCGTTCGAGAAACGCCAGCCCGTCGGTTTCGGGCATCTCGTAGTCGCTGACTACGCAGTCGATCGACCCGGACTCGACGGCCTCAAGCGCGGCGTCCACGTCCGTCTCCGACCGGACTTCGAACGCGTCGTCCATCCGTTCGAGGTACGTCGCCACCAGATCGAGAAACGCCGGCTCGTCGTCGACGTGCAACACCCGGACGACCGATCCGCGATCGCCGTGTGGACGAAGGGCCCGGTCCGACATTGCCAGACCCTACCACGACGCCGCAGAAATACGTTCGGGTGGACCGCGTTCCGTGGGATCAATCCGTCAGTCAGGCGGTGTTTCTCGGATCGGCCGCGACCGATGTCTCGTCGGCGCCGTCACCCTCGTCGGCCGGCTCGTCGTCCTCGGCCGTCGCAACGCCGTACAGCCCAACGAGCGCGGCGAGGACGACGACCGCACCCTCGGCGCGTGCGGCGGCGTACACCCACTCGCGGGGCTCCGCGTCGCCCGCGTTCCGGTACAGCGCCTTCGTCCAGGCGCGCACGACGGCCCGGGGAACGAGCGTCTCGATCAGTCCGCCGATCCCGGCGACCAACAGCAGTAACGCCTTCATACCCCCCTTTCGCGGGGTGAGTGCAAAAGCGATGCGGCGCCCGGTCACGCTCGCGTCGTCTCGAACCACGAGCCCGTCACACGGGGTCTGCCGCCGAGAGGTACCGTCGGCAGGTCTCGGCGGCCCACTCACGGACTTCGGGGGCGTCCGACCACAGCAGCGCTGCGAGCCCTCCCTCGTCGAACAGCCCGACGACGGCGCGGTCGTCGACGAGAAGCACCCCGATCGGGGAGTCGCCGTCGTGACGGTACGCGTCGACCCCGTACTCGGCGAGGATCGGCTGTACCAGGGTCCCCGACGCGCTGGTCAGCCGATTTGCGGCCTGCCCGGTGAAGGCGAGCCGGATCGTCCCGCCGCTCCTGCCGTCGGCGTTCCCCAGCAGCCGCCGTGCGAGGGCGGGATCGACGCGAGGCACGACTCCGACGAGGGAGTCGCCCGGGCCGACGAGCGCGGAGAGCCGAGCCGCCGGCCCCGGGTCGTCGCCGCGTTCGGCGAGGTCGGCGGCGAGCGCCCCCCGGTCGGTCTCCTCGACGCCGACCGCCTCGGCGACCAGTCTCCGGAGGACCGTTCCGGCCGTGTCGCCGTCAGCCATCCGTTCGCTCCGCACCCGTCTCGCCCCGTCCGTCGACTTCGTCCTCCGTACTCCCCTCGCCGGGACGGGGCGGGTACGTCTGCCGCCCGCCGGTCGACCGTCGCGCGAGCAGCCGGGCGGTCGCGCGTCGGCGGTCGTCGGGGCGCTCCTCGGCCGTCTCGTCGTAGTACAGCACCGTCAGGCCGAGCCCGGCGCGGAGCAGCTCGTTGGCAGCGAATCGATAGCGGTCGGTGCTCGGCCCGGACGGGGTCGCGTCGGCCGACCGCAGGTGTCCCTCGACGAACAGGTAGCCGCCGGGCGCGAGCGCCTCAGTCAGATCGGCGAACCGGTCGAGCGCGTGGAAGAAGCTCATCGTGATCAGCTCGTACGTCGCCGCCGGGAAGCCGTGCGTCGAGACGTCGGCCTGAATCGTCTCGATCCGGTCGGCGACCCCGCGCTCCGCGGCGCGCTCGCGGACGATGGAAAGCCCCTCGCGGGAGGCGTCAAGGGCGTCGACCGCGTAGCCCGCCTCCGCGAGGTAGACGGCGTTGCGGCCGGTGCCGGCGGCCACGTCGAGCGCGCGGCCGTCGGGGATCGCGGGCTCGTACGAGCGCAACACGGCGGACGGCTCCGGCGCTCGCGGATACTCGCCGGACGCGAAGCGGTCGTCCCAGTCGGTCATGGCGGCGCTTGCGTCGCGGCGAGCGTAAACCCCACGGGCGTGGGGGCCACAGCGAGGGCATGGACGAACGCGACGAGTCGGCGCCGATCGAGGAGACGCTCGGCGACCTGCTGACCGACCGCGGTGAGACCCTCGCGACCGCCGAGTCGCTGACGGGCGGGCTCGTCGGGTCACGGGTGACCGACGTGCCGGGCGCGAGCGCCTACTTCGACCGCGGGTTCGTGACCTACGCGTACGACGCCAAACGCGAGGTGCTCGGGGTGTCCCGCGAGTCGCTCGACGCCGAGGGCGCCGTGAGCGCGCCGGTCGCCGAGCAGATGGCGGCGGGCGCGCGCGACCGCGCCGACACGACGTGGGCGGTCGCCACGACCGGAATCGCCGGTCCGGACGGCGGCACCGAGGACAAGCCGGTAGGGCTCGTCTACGTCGGAGTGGCCTACGCCGCGCCGTGGGGGACCGAGGAGTCGTTCGTCCGCACGGAGCGGGCCGTCCTCGACGGCGACCGCGGGACGGTGAAACGGAAGGCGGTCGACACCGCGCTCGCGGCGCTCGTTCGGACGGTCCGCGAGGTCGACGGCGAGGAGTGAGAGGCCGAGCCGACACACCATCCGGCAGGCCGCGTCGCCCGCTCACTCGATGTACGCGTGCCCGACGACGGCGACGAGCAGCGCGGCGACGACGATCCACGCGAGCGGCTCGGCGGCGAGCAGCCGAATCGGTCGGGCCGCGGACTCGTCGAAGCCGAACAGCGCCCCCGCCGACAGCACGCCCGCGAGCACGAGTGCGGCGACGACGCCGGAAACGCCGAGGAGCACGGCGTCGATCCGGTCCATACGCCGGATCCGCGGGGGACGCATATAAACGGATCTCCGCGGAACGGGAACGACGGAACAGGGAGGGGTCAGAGCCAGGGCAGGGACACGACCGGAAGGTTCAAAGTCCAACTTATTAAAGATAAGGTATCCCCAAAATGCCAGATCATAGGAAGCAAATCAGAAATCTCCATGACAAGATCGAGACGAGTAGTGACATCAAAAAGGAAGATAAGGATCTGTTGCTTGCCTTCAGTGATCGTCTTGACCTCCTGAAATCGGAGTATAGTGATGCACGGCACAACAAACTCCTCAGACATTGCACCATCATGGCCGAGGAAGTTGGTGGACTCGCCGAAGCGCTTGAGGATCGGTCCACGACGGAAGATCTCGTTCGGTGGATCAACCGCAATTACGATAACGAAAACACCAACTCGGACTACCGAACCGCTCTCCGTGTTATGGGGAAGCGTGTCACCGATGACAATGGGTATCCCCCAAGCATCGAATGGATCCCGTCTGGGACCTCCAACAGCTACAACCCCGTCCCTGATCCGTCGGAGATGCTTGATTGGAACGAAGACGTCGTCCCAATGATCGAGGAAACGCGTAACACCCGTGACGCCGCGCTCATCGCGATGGCGTTTGACTCCGGGGCTCGAAGTGGCGAACTCCGGGATCTCACGGTCGGCGACGTGAGCGACCACGACCACGGGCTCATGATCCGGGTCGACGGGAAAACCGGACAGCGCTCCGTCACCCTCGTGCCGAGCGTGCCGTACGTCCAGCGGTGGATGACCGACCATCCGGCACCGGATGATCCCGGCGCTCCCCTCTGGTCGAAGCTGTCGGAGCCGGAGGGGATCAGCTATCGGCAGTTCAAAAACTGTTTTGAGGACTCTGCTGACCGTGCAGGGGTCAAGAAGACCGTCACCCCGACCAACTTCCGGAAGTCGAACGCAACCTACCTCGCCCGTCAGGGGATGAGTCAGGCCCGTATCGAGGATCGACAGGGACGGAAACGGGGGAGTGACGCGACGGCCCACTACATCGCCCGGTTCGGAGGGGAGGCTGACTCCGAATACGCGCGGATACACGGAATGGAGGTCGAAGAAGAGGAACCCGACCCCATCGGGCCGGTGGAGTGTCCGCGCTGTCACGAACAGACCCCCCGGGAGCATGCGACGTGTGTCTGGTGTAATCAGCCGCTCGAATACGGAGCTCTCGGCTCGATCGAGGAGGAGGAGCGAGAAGTCCGGCAGGCCGTGTTCAGATTTGTCAAAGACAACAACGATCTTCTCGACGACCTCGAACAGTCCCGAGCGTTCTCCGAGCTCGTCGACGATCATCCCGAGCTTGTCGAAGACGCTCACGAGTTCGCGGAGGCGCTCTCGGAGGAATAGCGGTCGAACGATACCTCTCCATCGGCGAGTTTCGGCAGACAAAGCGGCTTGCTTCACAGTGGTGTGGTGCTGACGTGAAAACGGTCTGTTACCGGATCTCTCTGCGGATCTCGTCCAACTGCGCTTGGACCTCGTCTATTGCCTCGACGGAGCCGCTGTTGGCGAGTAGCGCGAGTGCGTAAGCTCTCGCCTCCTCGTCACCGTGGGCGAGAACGCGTGAAATGAACTCGGTGTTTCTACTCGCATACTCGGTTAGACTGTCAGATCCTTCTCTAGGCATGACGGACCCCCGTCGTACTGGACTGATGTGTTTTAGTGGCGATACGATTGCGATGGTTGACACTGGTGGCTTTTTTTGACATGGTGTGTCGGGCATTCTCAATTACCGGCTGAGGGAGCCGTGGGGAGCACATCGGACAGCCTCCACGGCGAAACTGCCGCCGTGTCGTGCTGTCATGTGTACCCGTGTGCTTCGATTACCGTGGATGTACCTGGATGCCGTAGTATTATAAAAATAAGCTTCTTAGTGGTGCCGGATCTTCTTGCCGAAACCGCACCAAGAGAGCCAGGTGTTTGTTACTATTCAGGACTAAATTAGAAGAATTCATTTATAAAAATCTCGCCGGGTAGCCCTTCCGGTTACGACAACCACTAGAATTCCTGTGAGGGGTCGTATATGGACGTATCCGTCTGGCCTCTCGTCTTTTTGCGGTCTTGATTAGGTGTTTCCGAGCCTTCGAGTGCTGGTAGTTCGTCCGGATTCCGCTTCACGTAGCATTGGATCGCCCGACGGATCACCTCCGAGCGGAGGGTACCACTCTGTTCTACGACCGCATCGACTTGTTCACTAAGCGATTCCGGCAACCGACATGAGACGTTCGACTTCACGCGTCAACAAACGGATACGGAGATAATGGGAGTTGGTGAAACGTTGGTAGTTAGGGTCATCTGGGTTGTAGTGAGTGAGATCCGATATTTCGACCGACTCACTCCAGTCTGCTTTGTGAATCCGATGACGGCGTGGGATCACTGTATGGAATCCTGCTCGGGGTTGTAGACTGCGGCGGTCAACACAAGTTCGCTCCTCTCGTCGAGCGCCAAGTCGATTTCCAGACTACGATGAGCGTTGGTGGATGGTCTGACTACTCTGCTATCGAGCCATACCTTGCAGAGCCGACCGAGGCCCGCATCGGAGAGACGATGCGGACATAGCGGAACGACATTAACACGGCCCAAGGCCAGCACGCCGTCGTTGGATCAGCTCACCGTCAGAGTTTTCAGATAGTTTCCTAATAGGAATTGTATGCCTAATAGGAAAGATTCTATCTCGATAGCGTTGCAATATCCGTTTCCGGAGGAGCGGGTATTCCGATACCAAGCGATGCAGGACGTTCTCGACGTTCTCATCGATCAACCGTATGCGACGTACTCGATGAGCGAGCTCGCGAACCTCACGGGGGCAAACCAAGGAACGATTTCGAAGGCGGTCAGGCTGCTTTCCGATCTCGACGTCATCGAGACTGCACAGAACGGACGGACCCAGCAGGTCCGGATCAACCGAGACCGGCTCACAAAACCGGACCCGATTCTCTCGATTCCGCAGGCCGAGTTCCACCAACCAGCCCGGGCATTCCTGGAACAAATTCAGGACGAGTTGGACGGGTTAGTCGGAGTGGTCCTGTTCGGAAGCGTCGCTCGGGGGGAAGCAGATAGGACCAGCGACATCGACCTCTTGGTGATCGTTGACGAAGACAGGACGGCAGCTCGCCGAGCTGTTCAGTCAGTCGTTAGTGATCTCGAAGACCAACGGTTCGAGGGGAACCGGTACACGTACCAGCCGCTCGTCGAATCGACGGACAGCGTCCAACGAATTGGTGACCAACTCCGCCCGCAGTTCGACGATGGGATTACCTTGGTGGGCTCCGACCAACTCTCCGAGCTTCGGACGGAGGTGTACGCCGATGAATGATAATATTCGAGATCAATTGATGGAGGCTGAGCGGACCTTCGAGGGCAGCCCTGGAACGATCGAGGAGGGACTCGACGTCGACGACGCAGAGTTGGTCCAACTTCGCCGTGCCTGCCGGCTGTTGGAGGTCGGCTCGAACCTCCTCGACCAAGGGTACTACACGGTCGTGATCGAGTCGGCGTTCGTCGCCATCGAGCGCACTATCCAGTTCCGGTTGATCCATGATGGGGCCATGTCCGCCGCAGAGGTCATCAGCAGCCACCGACGACTCTACCAACGTGGTGCCGAGATTGGCCTCTACGACGACGCGTTTGGGGAGGACCTTGCCGAGCTGTGGAACCGGAACCGAACGAAGACCTACTACAGGCTTGGGATCGCGACGAAGGAACAGGCCGAGGCGATGTACCGGCTCGCCGACGACATCCACCGGCATCTCGTCGATATGACTCGAGTGTCACACGAGTGTCTCTGTCGGGGGTGAGGTACTTCTCTATGCCACCAACGTCTACCGAACGTCCTCCACCGTTTCCACGGCCCTGTCGGCGCGTTTGAGGGCCCGGATACCTGCGAGGAGGAGCTCCCCGGCGTCGATGCGGTCTTGGATGTGCTTATTAAGGTGGTGAACCCCAACCGGAAGCTTCAGCCCCACAAGGGTTCGTCTGAAAGCGAGCCCCCGAGAGGTGGACATCGCCGACCCCGATGCTTCAACCCCACAAGGGTTCGTCTGAAAGACGGTGGTCGTCAGCTCGGACTTGATGTCTTCGAGGCTTCAGCCCCACAAGGGTTCGTCTGAAAGACGCGAGGTGACGCGGGCGCGGCCCGCGGACGTCGCTTCAACCCCACAAGGGTTCGTCTGAAAGGTCTCTGTCGAGTCGAGCGTAGAAATCGACTGGTCGCTTCAACCCCACAAGGGTTCGTCTGAAAGTCCCGGCTGGCGGGTAGTTCGACACCCCGAGCCCCTGCTTCAACCCCACAAGGGTTCGTCTGAAAGCACGGTGACGGTGAGCATCGGGCCGTCCTCCTCGCCGCTTCAACCCCACAAGGGTTCGTCTGAAAGATGAGTAGGTATATGATCCTCCTTCAGCATCAACAAGCTTCAACCCCACAAGGGCTCGTCTGAAAGTCGCCCGCTTCGCCTTCCAGTTCCAGATCAAGGCTGCTTCAACCCCACAAGGGTTCGTCTGAAAGCAGACGGTCGCGAGTCGTATTCTTCGCCATGGTAGCTTCAACCCCACAAGGGTTCGTCTGAAANNNNCCCCGGCCGCCATGACGATCAGCGGCGCCCACATGCTTCAACCCCACAAGGGTTCGTCTGAAAGCACGATCTCGGTTCATCGCGGGACCAACTCCTCTCGCTTCAACCCCACAAGGGTTCGTCTGAAAGCCGGCAGCGACCAGTCCGAAGAACACGAGGAGCAGGCTTCAACCCCACAAGGGTTCGTCTGAAAGAACTGCGGTCGATCCTTGTTGCGCTGCCAGAGGTCGCTTCAACCCCACAAGGGTTCGTCTGAAAGTGCTGTCGGCCTCGCGGACCGCTCCTCGATGTATCGCTTCAACCCCACAAGGGTTCGNTTCAACCCCACAAGGGTTCGTCTGAAAGTGCTGTCGGCCTCGCGGACCGCTCCTCGATGTATCGCTTCAACCCCACAAGGGTTCGTCTGAAAGCGCCCGTCGCCAGTTACGGCGGTTCTGTCGGTTCGGCGCTTCAACCCCACAAGGGTTCGTCTGAAAGAACCGTGATCGGCCTAAGGCTGTCCTGATTGATGCTTCAACCCCACAAGGGTTCGTCTGAAAGCCGGCCGTACTGGCCGGGGAGAATCGCCATCGCGAGGCTTCAACCCCACAAGGGTTCGTCTGAAANCCCCACAAGGGTTCGTCTGAAAGCCGGCCGTACTGGCCGGGGAGAATCGCCATCGCGAGGCTTCAACCCCACAAGGGTTCGTCTGAAAGGCGGGGAGTGCGGTGCGGAATACGACTGGTAACATGCTTCAACCCCACAAGGGTTCGTCTGAAAGTACATCGAGAAGATCGAGAAAATCACTGCGTGTCCCGCTTCAACCCCACAAGGGTTCGTCTGAAAGGCGATTGATCCCGACGAGTATCGCGAGACGATCATGCTTCAACCCCACAAGGGTTCGTCTGAAAGAAGTCGTTCGTCTTTGATGCTGAACCGGAGGACTCGCTTCAACCCCACAAGGGTTCGTCTGAAAGCCCCATTATTCCGTAACAGGTCAAGCATCCGAGCAGGCTTCAACCCCACAAGGGTTCGTCTGAAAGTATACGGACGCTAAGGTTGCTGCCATCGAGGAGCTGCTTCAACCCCACAAGGGTTCGTCTGAAAGAGCGGCGAGCCTGTCGACGTGAAAGGCTCGATGACGCTTCAACCCCACAAGGGTTCGTCTGAAAGATCACCCAAGAGGAGTGGAACCAACTCGAAGAGCAGCTTCAACCCCACAAGGGTTCGTCTGAAAGCGGCGACGGACAGGCGCGGAAGCGGGGCTACTACGCTTCAACCCCACAAGGGTTCGTCTGAAAGCGCTCTGGCATGTCTCCGCTGATGTGGTCGTCTCTGCTTCAACCCCACAAGGGTTCGTCTGAAAGGACAGTAGACATCCTCTCGGGAGGAGTTGTCTCCGCTTCAACCCCACAAGGGTTCGTCTGAAAGGAACAGTGCGAGCTCGACGGCGCCGAAGATCATGCCGCTTCAACCCCACAAGGGTTCGTCTGAAAGTGACCGTGATGCTCGTCTCGGAGCTCGCCGAGTAGCTGCTTCAACCCCACAAGGGTTCGTCTGAAAGGCGTTGCCCCACACCCAGAGCGCGATCCCGTCCACGCTTCAACCCCACAAGGGTTCGTCTGAAAGTCCAGTGCCCGTATCTCCAGCTCGCTCGGAGCGTTGCTTCAACCCCACAAGGGTTCGTCTGAAAGTACGTTTCAGTAAGGGTCGGTGCTACTTGTACGCCGCTTCAACCCCACAAGGGTTCGTCTGAAAGGCTCTCTCGTCGACGACTTCGACGACTGGGCGGAGGCTTCAACCCCACAAGGGTTCGTCTGAAAGGCCATCGAGGAACTCGGCGGCGGCGCGAGCATGGAGGCTTCAACCCCACAAGGGTTCGTCTGAAAGGCCCGCTCGTGACACGGCTTACAGTAGTAGTAGCCGCTTCAACCCCACAAGGGTTCGTCTGAAAGTGATGCAGCATTATCATTCCTCTTACTGCTCTACGCTTCAACCCCACAAGGGTTCGTCTGAAAGTAACCCAGCGATGAGGAGCTGGACAACTAACGCGAGCTTCAACCCCACAAGGGTTCGTCTGAAAGGCGGTACTCGTTGTACTCGGTCGCGTTCACCGCGCTTCAACCCCACAAGGGTTCGTCTGAAAGCCTGTTCTCCGTGGCGTTGCTGTGGGTCGCACAAAGCTTCAACCCCACAAGGGTTCGTCTGAAAGGAATGGACAACGAGCGAGGCAACGGGGTGATCGCATGCTTCAACCCCACAAGGGTTCGTCTGAAAGGTCTGTAGTTGCGTGTTTCATAGTCCTCTCTCGTCGCTTCAACCCCACAAGGGTTCGTCTGAAAGAACTCTAAACACCTCCGGCGCGGTTGTTGATGACTTTGCTTCAACCCCACAAGGGTTCGTCTGAAAGCACCTCGAAGCGGAGTTCTTGCGCGCCCTCGTACTGGCTTCAACCCCACAAGGGTTCGTCTGAAAGCACACGATTACGGTCGCGGAGTACGGCGCGGGCGGCTTCAACCCCACAAGGGTTCGTCTGAAAGGACTGATGAGACTGACGGTCCCCTTGTTGCTGGTGCTTCAACCCCACAAGGGTTCGTCTGAAAGCGTCGTCGCCTTCGCTCGCCTTGTTGGCGCGGTTGCTTCAACCCCACAAGGGTTCGTCTGAAAGCACTCCGTCAAAGTCCGCGTCGACGGGAAGCGTGGCGCTTCAACCCCACAAGGGTTCGTCTGAAAGCCGGCCGTACTGGCCGGGGAGAATCGCCATCGCGAGGCTTCAACCCCACAAGGGTTCGTNCCCCACAAGGGTTCGTCTGAAAGCCGGCCGTACTGGCCGGGGAGAATCGCCATCGCGAGGCTTCAACCCCACAAGGGTTCGTCTGAAAGACTCCGCGCCGAGATCGTCGACCCACCGGAGAGGCTGCTTCAACCCCACAAGGGTTCGTCTGAAAGGTATCTGGAACCGTTCCTACGGGCTCATTATCAACGCTTCAACCCCACAAGGGTTCGTCTGAAAGTATCGAGGTTCCGACCGACCCGGACGAGGAGCTTGAGCTTCAACCCCACAAGGGTTCGTCTGAAAGGATGATCGAAAGCTTTGGGTAGGTAATCCGACCAAGGCTTCAACCCCACAAGGGTTCGTCTGAAAGCCGCCTCCGCACGTGGAACCTACAGGACAAGCGTACGCTTCAACCCCACAAGGGTTCGTCTGAAAGCGTCCTTACCACCGACTCGCCGGACCGCCCGATCTTGCTTCAACCCCACAAGGGTTCGTCTGAAAGAGCGGTCCCGGGTCCGGGTCATCGTCGGGAGGAGTGCTTCAACCCCACAAGGGTTCGTCTGAAAGTACGCTCGACCAGATCGACAAGGTCGAGGTAATCGTGCTTCAACCCCACAAGGGTTCGTCTGAAAGCCTACTCGGGAGCGTCCCGTACACCTTCGACAACGCGCTTCAACCCCACAAGGGTTCGTCTGAAAGGTCGCCGATGAACTTGAGCGGGTCATCTTGAGTGCGCTTCAACCCCACAAGGGTTCGTCTGAAAGCGGCACGTCATGCGCCGTCACCTCGGAATTCGTGCTTCAACCCCACAAGGGTTCGTCTGAAAGGGCTTCCTCGACGCCGAGTCGTGGCTCGCGCGCTCGCTTCAACCCCACAAGGGTTCGTCTGAAAGCGCCGTCGAGCCGCGGGAACAGCACCCGGTCGGAGCTTCAACCCCACAAGGGTTCGTCTGAAAGCGGCGCCAGCTCGTCGCGCGGCGGGTCGGGCTCGTCGCTTCAACCCCACAAGGGTTCGTCTGAAAGCCGGTCACGTCGTCGCTGACGCGATCGCCAGCGAGGCTTCAACCCCACAAGGGTTCGTCTGAAAGACCTCAGTGACGGGTGTCGGCTCTGGCACGGCGGCGCTTCAACCCCACAAGGGTTCGTCTGAAAGGATCCCGGCCGACCCCTACCTCGAAAGCGAGTTTCAGCTTCAACCCCACAAGGGTTCGTCTGAAAGGACGTGCCGTTCACCCCGGTTGACCTTGTGTGTTGGCTTCAACCCCACAAGGGTTCGTCTGAAAGCAGACCTCTCGTCGAACTACGCGACGCCGCAGGCGCTTCAACCCCACAAGGGTTCGTCTGAAAGGACCCGAGTGGGTACATTGGTGTGCGTGGCGAACTCGCGCTTCAACCCCACAAGGGTTCGTCTGAAAGGATTGATCGCGGCTCATGCCCTCACCCCGTCCGGGATGCTTCAACCCCACAAGGGTTCGTCTGAAAGGACGTAGGCCGTCGCGAGGACGGTCCCGATGCCGATGCTTCAACCCCACAAGGGTTCGTCTGAAAGGAGCAGGTACGCGCTTCGGCGGGCTCGCAGACGATGCTTCAACCCCACAAGGGTTCGTCTGAAAGTCGTTACGTCGTTCCAGACGTGCTTTACCCGCGAGGGCGCTTCAACCCCACAAGGGTTCGTCTGAAANGCTTCAACCCCACAAGGGTTCGTCTGAAAGTCGTTACGTCGTTCCAGACGTGCTTTACCCGCGAGGGCGCTTCAACCCCACAAGGGTTCGTCTGAAAGTGCGCTACTCCCGCCGAGCCGTCCACCGAGCGCTCGCTTCAACCCCACAAGGGTTCGTCTGAAAGGGTGGCTGCTTTGCGCACCACAGGCGGTCTATTGGGGGCTCACACACAAATTTTTCTGTCGACCTTCAATAGCCCCCAAACCCCCAGGGGGTCGACGACGCTCGCGGGATTCCCCCAAGAGGCCGAGCCACTCGTTCGCCGATCGCCGGGTGGATATTCGAGGCGTAGGTGTCACTACCGGCATGAACTCGGACGTTCCTGTCGATCAGCGCGATATCTCACCCGACGCGACGTCGACGGTCACGGGAACAGGGCGCTTCGACAGCGAGCGCTCCGGGTCGATTTCGATCCGTCATATCGATCTGAATCTCAAATGAACTATCTATGGGGGAAAATATATTAACCAAGCTATAGTCGGCACAATATGCAACTTATTGATGATTCAAACACATATTGAACGAAGGATCAATCGATGCGCGTCGTAGCGCGGCTGTCGGCACGGGCAGACACCGCGTACGATAACACGTACCACCACAAGCTCCGCGGACGGGTGTGGCGCGCCCTCGACGGAACGGAGTACGAGGCCCCCCACGACACGAACGAGCCGCCGGGATTCACGTTCTCGAACCCATTTCCACCCCGAGATATGTCGGAAGGCGACGAGCGAACGCTGCTCGTCGCCTCACCGGACGAGGAACTGCTCACGCACGTGGCTCAGAATCTCCAGCAGGAGCCCGAACTCAATATCGGTCAAATGCCTTTCACGGTTGATGACCTCTCGGTGATCGAGCCCAACGTCGGTGAGCCCGGAAGCACCGGTGTCCTCGAGAGCGGTACCGGACTGCTCATTCGGATCCCTCCGTGGCGATGTGAGGAGTACGGCATCGACCATCCCGGCGGTGACACGGCGACCTTCTGGCAACCCGAATTCGGTATGGAGCCACTCCGAACGCAGATCGAGTCCAATCTCGACGCCAAACACGGGCGACACGCACCCGACCATCTACCGGGGCCAAGCGACCGACCGGGAGAGCTCTTCGACGGCTACGAGTTGATCAAGACGTTCGCAGTACCAGTCGAGGTGACACAGGGGCAGACGATGACGTACGTCCTTAGCAAGTGGCGACTTCCCTACACGGTTCGCGACGACCACCACCGTCGTCATCTCAACCTCGCGCTCTCGTGCGGGCTCGGCGAGCGGAATGGGCTTGGGCTCGGCTTCCTGAACGTCGCCGAGAAGCGAAGCCCGTT
The DNA here is from genome assembly GCF_000337915.1 of Halorubrum saccharovorum DSM 1137. Taxonomy (GTDB): domain Archaea; phylum Halobacteriota; class Halobacteria; order Halobacteriales; family Haloferacaceae; genus Halorubrum; species Halorubrum saccharovorum. The sequence goes on along the minus strand of NZ_AOJE01000010.1, from coordinate 91,858 downwards.
CGGCGAGCCGGCTCCGGAGGAACACAGCGGATGAGCCTCCTTCCGAAACCGGCGGAGTTCAGGAAGACGTACAGTGACGACGAGAACCTCGCCGCCGAGCTCCCCGATCGCCCGATCGCTTCGCTACGCGACCTCCAGTACCTCTACGGCCGGCTCTACACGCTCGCGACCGCCGGTGGCGGCGAGTTCGCGCCGTACCTCACGCCAGAGAAGTCGACGGACCTGTTCGGCGAGCCGGAGAGCCTAGCAATCCTCCGTGTCGACCTCACGGGTGACGACCCGAAACTCGACCCGAAGCACCCGGTCGAATTCCAGAGCTACTCGCGTGAGGACGTGGAAGCGGTCGCACACGCGTGGTACGACGCGGCACGGGGGTTCGACCACAGTATTACACACCGCACCGGTGCGGGCAAGGAACCGGAGAAGGTGGCCGAGTACCTCTACCAGCGGCTTACTTACTGGGCAGCCGACGAGGTAATCCAAAAGGCCGCCGCCGAGCACGAAGACGGCTGGATCGTCGAGGAGCTCGCCGAACTGGGCGATCGGGACGGTGTTAAGGAAACTATCGTTGACGCCGTCAAAAGACAGCTTGAGGGATCGACGACGGCACTGACGACCGTCGCGGTCAAGCTCGAACCCGACAGAGATTACGAGCTACCGGGTGCGTGCGGGACTACGGTGTTCAACGAGGCGATGCGTACGCGCAAGCGCTCGAAGCTTGTCTCGAAGAACGCCGCGACGAACTCCATCGGCCAAGCGACGGACCTCGTCACGGGGCAGGACGGACCGACCGTCGGAACTGCTGAGGACCCGCTAAACTACTTCCTCGGCAAGCAGCTTGAGAAGTTTCCTGGACTCGACCCCGACGAGGCGTGGCGATCGCACCCCGTCTCGGAGGACGTCGCCGTCACGCTGATGAACGCTTCGACGTTCATCGACGTCTGCTCGTACTACACACTGGAATCGAACGTCTACTACCTGCCGTACTTCTTCGGGCAGCCGACACCCGGAGACGCGCGGGAGCTGTACACTGCGCTGTACAAGGTGGCGGACGAAGAGGATCTGACTCCTGTTGAGCAGATGTACAGCGACTACAACCCTCAGGAGTGGGACGATCCTGATGGCGACCGACTTCAGTTCTACGTCGCCGCTGTGCTTCAACACCAAACCAAACGGTACGACGTGTTCGGCGATGAGATGAACGCCTCGCTGATGCACCCAGTCGAGCTCGCCCGCGAACACTGTGCGATACTCTCCAGTTGGGCCTTCGACGACACTGCGGACCTCCCGAACCCAGACGTTCGACCCGCGCTACCTGTACACGAGGAGTGGTCGTTGCTGCGTACAGATGTGGAGACGATGCTCGGTTTGATAGCCGGCGGTACCTACTTCCAGTCGACGTTCGCGACGCCGGATGACGACGACACGGTGTCCGCGGACGACCTCCGCATTCAAGCGCTGGTCGCGTCACTCTCCGGAGGATCGATCCCCGTTGAGCGCGTGCTCGAGGAGTATGCCGACCGTCTGATCGAGGAGAGCGACGAGGATGATGAGGGCTTCCCGTCGATGTTTGTCGCCATGCAGCACGCACAGCTGTGTGCGTTCGCGGCGGCAGGTCTGCTGACGGGCGAGGACGAATCGCTGACGAAACCGGCGGAGTACGCAACATCCCAGATGCAACTCGACACGACACAACGCGCTCGAACCGACGGCGGATCGAAAGCCGTCAAACGCGCACAGAAACTCGAACAGTTCCTCGATGACACGCCGGCGCTTGCGACCGAGAACCCGCAGCGGCGCGGAGGATTCCTGCTCGGCGTACTCGTCGGACAGGTCTCCAGCTACCAGCAGTCCTCGGAGAACCGGTCGACGACGCTCGTCGACCAGTACTCGATCAAATCCGTCACCGGCTCGAAGATAGAGCGGCTCGCGAGCGATGTCCTCGACAAGAACGTCGTTTACTCACGCGAAAACCGGATGTCCTCGACGATGTATGCCGAGGTCGTCGACAAGCTCGTCGAGACGCTCCCGCGCGCGGAGCGCGACGGCGGCTGGGACATCGACACGAGCGAACTGCGCTACTACTACGCGCTCGGCGTCGCCTACGGCATGAACAATTGGATCTCGGACGAGGAGGCCGACGAACAGACTGACGACGACGCAATCCCCGACACCAATGAGTGAACACGCCTACGCTGACGACGAGTACGAGCCCGTGGAGAATCGTTCGGAGATCGTTTTCTGTTACGACGCGGTCGACGCCAATCCGAACGGGAATCCACTAAGCGGGGCGAACCGCCCCCGGATTGACCCCCGGACGGAGCAGGCTATCGTCACGGACGTGCGGCTGAAACGCTATCTCCGTGACCAACTCGACGCCGACGGCCACGGCGTCTATGTCCGGAACGTCAAGGGAGAGGGTGGCAACCAAGCCCAGCGATGGGAGCTTCTGGAAAACTGTCTCAAGTCACTCGATCCGGATGAGTGGGACCTCGACGATCTCGACGAGGAGGAGGCGGCCGAGCTCCGTGAGGAGGTATTTGGTACCTTCCTCGACGACGCCGCCGACGTGCGTTACTTCGGGGCGACGATGAGTATGGACATGCAGGGAAACTACGAGGGATTCGAGGACTACCTCCCGGACCACTTCACGGGGCCCGTACAGTTCTCTCCGGGGAAAACGATCCATTCGGTTACCGAGAACGAGGAGTATAACAGCCTGACGAGCGTTATCGCGACTGGCGCCGATAAGGAGCAAGGTGGGTTCGACCTTGACGACCACCGGATCCAGTACGGCTTTATCGCGTTTCACGGACTCGTCGATGAGCATGGCTCGGACGATACGAAGCTGACGCCTGCGGATGTCGAGCGCCTCGACACACTCTGCTGGCGAGCGATTAAGAACCAGACGATTAGCCGGAGTAAGGTGGGACAGGAGCCTCGACTCTACCTCCGCGTCGAGTATGCCGACGAAGGGTTCCACATCGGCGGGCTCACTCGCGATCTCGCGGTCGACGAGTCGACATCGGAGCCGGTCGACGAGATCCGAAACGTTCGGGACCTCACGGTCGATCTGACCGACCTCGTCGAGCGGCTCGGCCGACACGCTGACCGCATCGAGCGCGTTCGCGTCGCGACGAGCGACGTGCTGGACGTGGCCGTCGACGGTGAGCGTCTCGCTGCCGGCGCCGAGGTCGGCGACCACGGGCTCCACGATGTCCTTCGTGACGTAGTCGGCGATGACGCCGTCAGCGTGGTCGACGTGTATGACGAGGCCGCCGAGACGATGCCGAGCGCGGACGACTGATGACCCAGCACTCGCTCGGCGACTGGGACGACGACAACTTCGGCACCGAGTCAGCTGAGTGTCTCTCGTTCGAACTCCGTGGCCAGTGGGGACACTTCCGGCGGGTCGAGGGGAACATCGTCAAACAGACGTACCGAATCCCTCCCCGGACGACGATTGCCGGGATCATCGCCGCGATCCTCGGGCTCGATAGGGACAGCTACTACGATGCCTTCGCTTCCGAACGCTCCGGGATCGCCGTTCAACCGACCGAGGAACTGCGCACGATGAACCTCCCACAGAACACGCTGTCGACGGCGAAAGAGGACATGAAGAGGGTACCGTCTCGCGGCCACGCGCGAATCTCGATGCCGGACTCAACCGAATTACGCCAGCAACACAACTATGAGGTACTCGTTGATCCCGCATATCGAATCGATGTCCAGCTCGACGACTCCGAGCTGTTCGGGGATCTTCGGACGCGCCTAGAGGAGGGGACGAGCCACTACCCGCCGAGCCTCGGCCTGTCGGAGCATCTCGCCGAGGTGGAGTACCTCGGAACGTTCGAGGCCGAATCATGTGAGGCAGAGGATACGGACATCGACTCGGTCGTCGTTGAGGCGATCGACGATGTCGAACTCGCCCCCGGAAATCCTGTTCGTGTGGAGCGGTCGCCGGGGTTTATGGCGGCCGACGCTGGCGGGCGCACGACGACGAAGTTCCTCTCGCTGGCCTACTCGCCGGACGCGGAGCCGGTCCACGTCCACGACGTCGAGACCTCACGTGTGGATGGACGGCGGGTGATGTTCAGTTGAACGGATTCGACATCGACGCACCACCGTCACACTTTCGCGAGCGTGACGGCGTCGACGTGCCACTGGACGTCCACCTCGCAGATGTCGCAGAGCGGATCGAGACGTTCGTCCCAGAGAGAGCGACGACTGTAGCCGGCAGCGCTGTCGTCGACATCGGTCAGCGGATAGCATGGATCCATGACATTGGAAAGCTCACCACGTGGTTCCAGAAGCACCTACACGCGGACGATGACAGCCGTGAGATAGGTGGGCCGTCCCACCACGCGCCGCTCGGTGCGCTCGTGGCATACTACGTGCTCGACGCGGCCGGGTTCGAGAGCGACGATCCGCTGGTCGGCTTTCTTACAGTCGCGAGACACCACGGCCAACTCCCGGACACAGCTGACTACGTCCGCAAGGCAACCGCCGAGCGCGACGAGGGGCCGCTCCACCGACTGTTCCGTGAGGATACCTTTGAGCAGGTCGCAAACATCGACGCGAACGAATCCACCGTCGCCGACGCCCTGATCGACCGCTCGACCGGCGGTGAGGGATCGTGGGAGGGGTTCTGTGAATGGCTACACGAGATCCACGAGCAGGACCGATTTACGCAGATCGGCAAGCACGTGCTTGGCGGTCGAAAGCTGTCCTTCAAAGAATCCGAACAACTGTCCGAAGAGTTCTACGATGGGGTTCTCCAGACCTGGAGCGCGCTCGTGCTCGCGGACAAGACGAGTGCCCGTCATTTGACGAGTGAAGTGGATCTGCCGTCGGAGATGATATACGGATCACCCACGCCGAGACGAACCGCGATCGACGCGAAAGTTCGGACGCTCCAGTGGGACGCCAAGCGCTCGGGTGTGGACGATCGAACGCGCTCGTTGAATGAGAAACGGGAACAGGCACGCCGAGAAGTTCGTTCCCGAGCGGAGGATTTCGCAGAATCGAGCGATTCCGTCGCAACGCTCACGCTGCCGACGGGGCTTGGGAAGACGCTCACCGGGCTCGATGCCGGGCTGACCGTTCTCGACCGAAAAGCGGGAGACGGACGGCTCGTGTATGCGCTTCCGTTCACCTCCATCATCGACCAGGTGGCCACAGAGAGTGAGTCCGTGTTCGACGTCGATCGTGTCGACAGCGACGTGTTGACCGTCGACCACCATCTCTCCGAGACGCGCGTGCCGCTTCCCGGATCGCCCGAGGAAGTTCCCGACGACACTCGGGCCGACGCGGAGGCAATTCTCGGTGAGAGCTGGCGGTCGGGAATGGTCGTGACGACGTTCGTACAACTGTTCGAGAGTCTCGCAGGACCGGGAAACGTCCAGTCGATGAAGCTGCCGTCTCTCTACGATAGCGTCGTGGTACTCGACGAACCGCAGGCGCTTCCCCACCGGTGGTGGGCGCTCGTCGAGCGACTTGCTCGCCTGCTCGTTGAGGAGTACGATGCCACGGTGATCGCCATGACGGCCACCCAGCCGAAGCTGTTCACCGGAAGCGAGGACGATGAGACAGCAGAGCTCGTTCCCGATCCCGAACGATACTACGAGGGGCTCGACCGCGTCCGGTTCGAGCTCGGCCCGTCTGTGGAGGCTGCGCTCGATGGCGAGCCGGCACCGCTCGACTACGACCGCGCCGGCCAGCGACTAGCTGAAGTCGCAAGCGAGGGTGCGTCCGTCCTTTCGATCTGCAACACTATCGACAGCGCGCGAGAGCTGACTCAGTCAGTCGAGCAGCATGCCAACCCGCTCGTAGTCAACGACGTGTACGACCGTGTGCTCGCGAGCGAGGGCGGGAAACCCGCCGACATATCGCCCGAGCTGACCGTCGAGCGAGCGCTCGATGGATGGGATAGTGACCGGCCGCTGCTCGTCCACCTTACAACGCGACACCGGCCAGTGGACCGCAAGCACCTCATCGACGTTGCAATCGAGCTGACGGAACACGAACTGCCGGTCGTCTTCGTCTCGACACAACTCATTGAGGCGGGAGTCGACGTGAGTTTCGACCGCGTGTTCCGGGACTTCGCCCCGCTTGACAGCATCGTTCAGGCGGCGGGCCGATGTAACCGATCGTTCGACCGGGAGACGGGTCTTGTAACAACTTGGGTCCTCGAACCGCCGGAGGGGAGAGAGCGAACACCATCCGCAGCCGTGTACGACTACGGCGGCGACAGCCTGACGAAGATCGCTGCGCTCGCGCTGGCAGAGGTGTACGACGGGGACCCGATGGACGAGTACACCGTCACGCGAAGTGCCGTCGAGTCCTACTTTGGGAAGCTCAACGAGCGCGGAGTCGGGAACCCGGAGTACCTCAAGCACATCAAGAAGGCGGACGCCGAAACGCTCGGACGTCTATCGCTGATCGACGAACCGCCGTCGGTCGAGGTTATCGTCACGCGTACACGTGAGGAGAAAATTCACATCGACGAACTCCGAGACGCCTATCGCGAATACGATTGGGAGACGGTCGAAGCGAAGACGGAGCTACTGAAACCGCTACAGGTCTCTGTGCCGATGTACGGAAGCGACGACGAGGAGTTGTTCGCTCACTGCTCACCGATCGACGAGCGAGACGATCGCCTCCATATCGACGCTCGACAGGCACGGTTCGACGACTACTTCGACGCGACCGAGGGAGTCGTCACGCCCGATGACTCCGTGGAGGCACGACTTCTATGACCCCGACAAACGGGGCAGGTGGAAATAGAGATAGAAAATCCGGTGCTGCTGGAGGGGATTTCGACGGCGTGGATCCCGTCAAGCGTCTTCGGGAGACCGTCGCCGGAGAGCGCGACGATGACCCCTTCCGCGTGACGGGTGTGATGATACAGTACTATGTCGTCTGCGAGCGCGAACTCTGGTTCGCTAGCCGGCATCTCGAGATCGACCGAGAGAATCCCTCCGTGGTTCGCGGCACTCGTGTCGACGACACGGCCTACGAGGAGGAACGAGACAACCTCTCGCTTGGGATGGTGTCACTCGACCTCCTACAGGACGGACGCGTCGTCGAGATCAAACCCTCCTCGTCGCTGGTGGAACCGGCGAAGATGCAACTGTCGTACTACCTCTGGTATCTCGAAGAGTTTGTGGGCGTCGAGCGCGACGGTGTGCTCGTTCACCCGACCGAACGAACACGCGAATCGGTCGAACTCGACGACGAGCGCCGCGAAAAGGTAGAGGACACGATCCGTGGAATCCACCGCGTCGTCACGAACGACACGCCGCCCGAAGCCATCGAAAAGCCCTTCTGCTCGTCGTGTGCCTATCACGACTTCTGCTGGTGTTAATATGGACAAGAACTACCACGTATTCTCCGACGGACACATCGAACGACGAGACGATACGCTTCGCGTCGTCACCGATGATGGCGAGAAAAAGCATATTCCGATCGAACACGCGGAGGCCGTGTTCCTCCACGGGCAGATCGATTTCAACACGCGCTTCGTTTCGTTCCTCAACAACGAAGGGGTCGCAGCCCACGTGTTTGGCTGGAAGGACTATTACGCCGGCTCGGTCATGCCGGAGAAAGGCCAGACATCCGGTCAAACGGTCGTCGCTCAGGTCTCCGCCTACGAGGACGACGATCACCGGCTTCGAATCGCCCGTGAGTTCGTCGCCGGAAGCATTCACAACATGCGCTCGAATGTCTCCTACTACCACAACCGTGGACGGGACCTCCAACGAGCGCTCGACGGACTGGATGATGCCGCCGAGCTAATTGACGACACCGACAACGTGCCTGAGCTCATGGGCGTCGAAGCTACGGCGAGAAAGGCGTACTACAGAACTTTCTCAACAATCCTCCCCGACAATTACCCCTTTAATGGGCGACACTTCGACCCCCCGACAGACGAGGTGAACAGTGTAATTTCGTTCGGTAACTCGCTCGTGTACGCAAACTGCGTCTCTGCCATTCGTGCCACCGCGCTTGAGCCCTCCGTGAGCTACCTCCACGAGCCCGGTGAGCGGCGCTATTCGCTCTCACTTGACATCGCCGACCTGTTCAAGCCGGTGATCGCGGACCGCGTGATGTTCCGGCTGTTCAACCGTCAACAGCTCTCCGAATCGGACTTCCGCTCCGAAGTCGGTGCCTGTCTCCTCTCCGAATCTGGCCGCAAGACGTATACGAGAGAATTCGAGAAAACCCTAGAGGAGACGGTCGACCATCCTCGGCTCGATCGAAAGGTGAGCTATCAGTACCTCTTGCGACTGGAGGCCTACAAGCTCAAAAAGCACCTTCTCGCCGACGAGCCGTATGAGGCGTTCCGGAGGTGGTGGTGATGTACGTGGTATTAGTCTACGATATGGAGGCGGAACGGACCCAACGGATGTTGAAACTCTGTCGGCGCTATCTCACCCACGTACAGAACTCGGTGCTTGAAGGTCACATCACAGAAGGAGACCTCTCAAAACTTCGAAATTCTATCGAAGACCTCCTCATAACCGGTGAGAGTGTGATAATTTACGAACTCTCATCAGAAACGCTTGTGGATCGAACCGTGTATGGTGAGGACCCTGCCGAAGACAGTCGGTTTCTCTAGTCTGGGCAGACGAGTATCATCGACCCTGTGGATCAGAGGTTACTGGAGGTCGACGGAACGCTTGTGTGTGAGGAGCCAGTAGACCGGCCATGGTGCCTAAATCAGCCACCGTTTCAGACGAACACTTGTGGGGTTGAAGCTCAGGGTCAACACGTTTGCCGACGAACAGACCAGGAGCGTTTCAGACGAACCCTTGTGGGGTTGAAGCTGCCTTCGAGGACGACGACATCCAGGGGGAGACCACTTTCAGACGAACCCTTGTGGGGTTGAAGCGTCCTCGACCTTGGTTCAGATGTACAGTCCAACGCACTTTCAGACGAACCCTTGTGGGGTTGAAGCGCCGCGCGGATCGCGGCGCCGGTCCAGACAGCGGCTTTCAGACGAACCCTTGTGGGGTTGAAGCTACGAGAAGTACACCGAGACATCGCTGTCGAACTCCTTTCAGACGAACCCTTGTGGGGTTGAAGCACCCGTGAGGGGCTGGGCAGCCAATTCCGCGACGCTTTCAGACGAACCCTTGTGGGGTTGAAGCCCGTTGTAGACCACGCTCGGGTCCCCGCCGATATCCCTTTCAGACGAACCCTTGTGGGGTTGAAGCAACCTCTGCCACAACCTGATCGACTCGGACGTGCTTTCAGACGAACCCTTGTGGGGTTGAAGCAAGAAATTGCGTCAACCGTGTATCGCCGCGCAACGAGCTTTCAGACGAACCATTGTGGGGTTGAAGCCTCGGCGAGCTTGCGCGACAGCGTCGTCGACGGGATGCAAGGTTTCAGACGATTCTTGTTGGATTGAGACGTTACGTCAATCAAATTGATTGCGGGATCGTCGAAGCTTACAGATGGAATTTTGCGGACTGAAGCGCGCTATAATTTGTTGGAGAATTTGCTACGGTAAGCAACGGTAGCAAGGCGCGCCGAGTCAGGCGCGCCGACCTCCTGTGTTTTTGCTGTAATCTGCCGAGCGAAGCGAGGCAGTGGTTTACTCCAGTGGCTCCTTAGCCACACACCTAACGGAGAGGTGGGTACCCCACCTCGGAGTTAGGGCGGTGCGGGAGAAAGTGTAGTCACTCAGGGAGCGAGAGATCGACGAACTAGTCGCGATCACCGTCAGAAAAGAAGCAAAATAATCCGCTAACTACCCGAATCGATAGTGATGCCTCTCACGAGGTGTCGCGCTAGCCGGGGGTTCCTAGCGCGTCGGCAAAGTGGCGGGGTTCGTATACGCGACCGTCGACGAGAGTGATTTTTGGCGCGAACTCGAACGCGAACTGCCGAAGGTCCTCGCCCGTCACCTTCGACCACTGGCTCGCCCCACTCCGGAGGAGACGACGCGCCTCAGTGAGAGTATCGGCCCGGAATCCGATGTCGAGATCATCCGGATCGGCACCCTCGGTTCGGCTGATCTCCCCGCCGTATCTGTCGAGCCACCGACTCCACGGGTCGTCGTCACCGGCGTGAGCCTCCGCTCTGGTGAGCCCGTCAAGAGCGTTCTCCAAGCCGGACTTGATGCTGTTCGACACCGAGTCGATGTAGCCCGTGAGCTCCTGGGCGATGTACTTCGATCCGAGTTGAACCTCCCCGTAGGTATGATCCACGAGCGGCGAGAGCCGCTTGAGAGCGCGATAGACGGTGTCGATATGAACGTCGATGGATTGGGCCAACTGCTTCGGAGATGTCTCTCCGCCGTCCGTGAGGAGCGTCTCGACCAGCTCTGTGTCCGTCTCGTTCATCCGCGCCGCCGTCGCGAAGATCTGGTCGTCTTGTTTGTCCTCGATTCGTGGCAGACGGTCGGGGAGAAGCTTCCGCCACCGACGAGAACCGGTCACCTCGAAATAGTCGTCGTCGACGAACATCTGGCCGTCCGGGCGGGTCGGAATGCTCGACCAGTTGAGAACGTTCAACAGCGCCTCGTCGAGCTCCGTGACGAGCGTGTCGAGGTCGTTCCAGTACAGCGTGTCGTCGTGGATCGAATTCTGGAAGGAGACCCCGATCTTCGGGTTTTCGAGTGGCGTTCCCTCGACGGCGTCGGGGTTTCGCATGTGATAGTGCTTGAACTCCTTCGCCAATTCGTGACCGCCGACTAACTCGCCGGCACGACGAGAATCGATGGTCGCGGTATGGTAGTGACCGGGACACTCCCGGTCGTCACGGACGGACTTCGCGTACCCTTCGCGGTCGCCGGCGAGCAACAGGGAGATTTCGTGAAGCGTTCCGTCGTACGCGATGACCTTACCGGTCTCTCCGTTGAGTACTCTGACGTACAGCTCCGCGTCGACGATGTTCGACGACTTATGAATCCGATCCTCATCGAAGTCGCTCGGATAGATCGGGGTCGGACTGTTGAACCGGAATCCCTGACGCGTTGCGAGCGCATCGAGCGACTGCCGGAGCACCGTTGGATACTGCTCGAAGTCCCAATATGAGCCCTCAACTTCCACGTCGTATCCCTCCAAGTCGTAGGGGTTGGACATCGCACTATACCCTTCCTTAGTCTCGATATCCGGCCACCGGGGAGAGATACGGAAGTACACGCGCTTCCGTGCCTCTGACTTGGCATCTACGTACGAATCATACCCCTTCGGATACACGTAGACTTTGTACTCTCTCACCTCTTCGAGTTGGAAATTTTCGACATTTCGGGGGGCAATACCGCAGCGTTTGAATCCGAAATCTACGTTCCACTCTTGACCATTGATTTCCGTCGTCGTTTCGAGCGGACCATATTCTTCAAAGTCGTGTTCGCCCTGTAGCGACCGAAGCCCGAAGTAAGACCGAAGCGGATTGTCAAGATCCGAACAATCCCATTTGAGATACGCGTGGAACTCGTGGGGTTGTGGGTCGATGAACCGCCGAGAGAAGTGTTCGTCGCCGGAGTTGGTCTCCTCATCGCTGTCGGCCCCATCCGACTCGGCCTCGTCGTCGAGGCGTTTCTCGGCGCGCTCGTACGCCTCACAGGTCTTGAGATGAATTTCTGGGTCGTCGGTCCGGGTATGCACCTCGCCGCAGTATCGACACTGCGTGACCGGTTCCGCGTCGCATCTGCCCTCGTGTCTCGCCGCGATGCGGTGTTGTTTGAATTTACTCTGACAGAAGCGACATCTGGCGATGTATCGGGGGTTAACGGTTCGTCGCCGTGACCCCGTAGATGTGGTTGAGTTGGCTGTCGTATCCGCATCTGCCCGGAGTGCATCCGCTTCCGTCTGCTCGACCGATGTTTCGACAGAATCCGTCTGGTCGTCAGTGACTACCTCGGCCTCGTCGAGCTGCCCGAAGAAGTCGTCCGGGTCGGTCACTGCGACCACCCCCTTCCGTCGCAGCTGGCGCGCGGAGCCACGGGTCGGCTCGCACGACACCCCATTTTATTTGGGTGGACACTAGTTGTATTAGGTGCGAACTCCCCTTTAGCAGGGGAAATTGAACGAATCGTACGAAGCCAGGGCAGGGATTTGAACCCCGGAAGTCTCGATTACAAGTCGAGTGCATGAACCGCCCATGCTCCCCTGGCGCAGGCGGGCGTACTCGGTCCTCCTATGAGTGCGTGTCGCTTTCGGCGAAGGTGACGAGACGCGATGTCGTCGTCAGGGCCTCGCGATGTCGCGGTCAGTCGCTCCGGTCGTCGCCGTCTCCCTCTCTCCCGCCTCCGTCGTCAGCGCCGTCTTCTTCCTCCTCGCCACTCGCCGTCAGCGACTTCGTCAGCTCCACGCGGTGCGGCTCGTACCCCTCCGCCGCGTAGAACTCGCGGGCGCGCTCGTTAGCGGCGAGCGCCTCCAGCGCGACGGTCTCGGCGCCCGCCTCGCGGAGGGCTCGCTCGGCCGCGTCGAGCAGGTCGGCGCCGATCCCCTCGCCGCGTCGCTCGGGGACGACGAACAGGTTGCTCACGACCCCGCGGGTGCGGTCGCGCTCGTAGCCGCCCCGATCGAGCTCGAACCCGACGAATCCGACCGGCTCGTCGTCGTCTTCGCGCGCGACGAGGATCTCACCGGTGACCACCGAGCGCGCGACCCACTCCCGGACCGCCCCGCGGTTCCCCTCGGACAGCAGCGTCGACCCGTGCGCCCGCTGTCCCTCGGCGAGAGCGACCCACAGGTCGGTGAGGAGGTCCACGTCGTCGACGCTGGCGGGCGTGACGCGCACGCCGTCGCTGTCATCCATTCGATCGGCCTTCGGCACGCCGGGCGTTTGAGCCTACCGGCGGCAGAACGAGGCGGTGCCGGCGGATCGAGTCACACCTCGCGACACTCGGGACAGACCGCCTGCCCGTTCGCGCTCACGAGGTCGGGGACGAGCGCCCCGCAGCTCTCGCAGACGCCCTGCGTCGGCGATCCCGACGCGTCGGTAGAGGACGCCTCCACGGCGGGGTCGACGCCGCCGTCAGACCCCATCATCGCCGTGTCTCCGCGTCGGGGCTCTCCGGTCGCTTCCCCGTCGCTGAGGGGGTCGTGGACGCCGTCGCCGCTCCGGGGCGCGCCCGCGGCGAGCACGTCGCCACCGGTGACGACGCCGACCGCCTCGCCGTCTTCGACGACGACGATCCGGTCGGACCCCTCCGCGACGAGCCGCTCCTCGACGGCGGCCAGCGAGTCGTCGGGCGCCACCGTCGGGAGCGGCGGTCCCATGACCGACCCGACCGTGAGGTCGCCGTCGCCTTCGCCGCCTTCGCCGCCTTCGTCGCCGCCCGTGTCGAGAAGTGCACCGAGGGCGTCCCGACAGCCCAGCCGACCGACGGACTCGCCGCCCCGGAGGACGACGAGGCAGTTCGTTTCCTCGTCGACTAAAAGCGCCGCCGCGTCGCGCAGCGGGTCCGACTCGCTCACGCCGAGGAACTCGCGATGCATCACGTCGCGAACCGTGGTGTCTGTTCGCATAACCCGTGGTTCCGCAGCGAACGGCTAAAAGGTGCCCCCGGTATCGTTATACGTATTCCGGGCGTAGACTGCCGATCGGCGGGGAAACCGCGTGAGGCGGGGCGGAACGGGTATGCTTCTCGGGACGGGGACGTTTTTAGCGATCGCGAGCGCGTCGAGGACGGCGACGAAAAGGAGCCTTCAAACCCTCCGACGCCCGAGTCGGGGGCATGACCATTCCCTCGTTCGTGATCGGGATCGCGGGGGGGACCGGCGCGGGGAAGACGACCGTCTCACGGCTCGTCACCCGCGACCTCGGCGACAGCGTCACCCGCATCCCGCTGGACAACTACTACGAGGACCTCTCGCACCTCGACTTCGAAGAGCGCCAGTCGGTCAACTACGATCACCCCTCGGCGTTCGAGTGGGAACTCCTCAGAGAGCACCTCGAAGCGCTGCTGGAGGGCCAATCCGTCGAGATGCCCCAGTACGACTTCGAGATCCACAACCGGAAGGAGGAGCGCGTTACGGTCGATCCCACCGACGTCATCGTGCTCGAAGGGATCTTAGCGCTGTACGACGAGGAGATAAACGACATGATGGACCTCCGGCTGTTCGTCGAGACCGACGCCGACGTGCGGATCCTTCGCCGAATCCGCCGTGACGTGATCGACCGCGGCCGCGACCTGGAGGGCGTCATCGACCAGTACCTCTCGACGGTGAAACCGATGCACGAGCAGTTCATCGAGCCCTCGAAGAAACACGCCGACCTGATCATCCCGGAGGGCGCCAACAGCGTCGCGGTGAACCTCCTCGAAGAGAAGCTCCGCGCCGAGGTCGACGGCGACGCCGTCCGGAGCTGGGAGCGCGGGAGCTTGGAGGAGGAGCTCGGCGAGAAGCGCTCGCTCGACATGGACGGCGACTGAACGAATTCGACGGTTGCGTTGGATCGGCGGGGTACGCTTCCGAAGGCCCAGGTGCTCGCTTATAAGTGGTTACTGACAGCGAATCGGCGGTGACCACCTCCAAAGCCCCAGCCGTGAGGCTGCCCTTTTGAGTCCCACCCGACCGCACCGCCGGAAGACGGTCGCCTCGCTTCGCTCGGCGCTGCGACTTCCGTGCTCCCGCTCGCTATCGCTCGCGGGAACGCAACCGCAGCCTCACACCTCCCCAGCCTCGTCGCTGGCGGCTGCCGCCGCCAGCGACTCCCTCGCGCGTGCGACTCGCGGCCTACGGCCGCTCGTCGGCACGCGCCACCGTACCGATTTATACGTAATCGTCGCGGCCGCTCGGACTGAATTAAATATCCTCCCTCGGATGGTCCCGCTCAACGCCGGCGGCTCGCGACCCGCTCCTCGGCGGTCTCCGCGCTGACGACCTCGTAGAGGGTCGCCCGACCGTCGTCGTCCTTGGGTCGGAGCACCCGCCCGAGCCGCTGGGTGAACTCCCGCTCGCTGCCCGACCCGGAGAGCACGACCGCGACGTTCGCGTCGGGCACGTCGACACCCTCGTCGAGGACGTTGGCGGCGACGACCCGACCGTAGGTCCCATCGCGGAAGCGCTCCAGTATCTCGCGGCGCTCCTTCGCGCCCGTCTCGGCCGTGATCGCCGGCAGCAGGAACCGCTCGGAGAGCCGGTAGACGAGGTCGGTGTGCGCGGTGAAGACGATCACCCGGTCGTCGCGGTGACGGTCGAGGATCGCTTCGAGCCGATCGACCTTCCGGCTCGCGTTCATCATGATCTCGCGGGCGTCCTGCTTCGCGAGGAGCGCCTCGCGGGCGGCCGGGTCGTTGCCCGACCGCTTGACCAGTTCCCGGTAGTCGCTCCCGCTCGTGAACGTGATCCCCGCGTCGCGGACGTACTCGACGAAGGTGCCTTGCTTCGCGTCGTAGCGCTCGCGCTCGTCGGGTGTCAGCTCCACCTCGATCCGGCGGATGTCGTAGGGCGCGAGGTGATCGCCGGCCAGGTCGTCCGCGTCGAGGGCGTACACGCGGTCGCCGATCAGCTCCGCGACCGCCTCGTGGGCGCCGTCGGGGCGCTCGAAGGTGGCCGTGAGCCCGAGCCGCGCGGGCGCCGCGAGCAGTCGCGCCACGTTTCGGTACCCCTCGCCGCCGAGGTGGTGGACCTCGTCGAAGACGACGAACTCGAAGGCGTCGCCGACATCCTCGACCTTGAGATACGCCGAGTCGTACGTCGACACCGTGATCGCCTCGCGGCGCTGCTCGCCGCCCCCGAACCGACCGATCGGAACGTCGAACTCCGCCTCCAGCTCCCGCTGCCACTGATCGAGGAGGTCGACCGTGGGAACCACTACGAGCGTCGGCACGCCCAACTCGACCATCGCCCGGATCGCGATCACCGTCTTGCCGGCCCCGGTCGGGAGTTCGAGCACCCCGCGGTCGCCGGCGTCGCGCCACGCGTCGAGCGCCTCGCGCTGGTACTCCCGGAGGTCGTAGTCGGTCGAGAGACCGCCGGCGAGTCCCGCGTCCGCCCCCGCGCGGTCGCTCGCGTCCAGCACGTGGTCCTCGACGGTCACCCCGGCGACCTCAAGGGCCCGGCGGATCGCGGCGTAGCGGTGGGCCGGCGCGCGGCCGGTCCCCGACCGCGGATCGCTCTCGACGCCGGGGAGCGGGGGGAGCGACTCCGGCGCGCCGCCGGCGGCGACCCGGATCGTCCCGTCCTCGTAGGTCAGCCGGACGTCCATCGGCGGACGTTGCCGACCGACTTACAAAGGGGCACCGCCTCCGTCCGCCATGCGCGCGGACGAACTCGACCCCGAGATCGCCGCCGTCGTCGACGAGATCGCGGCGCTCGGGCTCCCGGAGTGGCACGAACTCTCGGTCGACGCCGCGAGACGCGTCGAGGACGAGGTGTTCTCCGGCAACCCCGAACCGCCCGTCGCCGACGTGCGAGACCTCGCGTTCGACGGTCCGCACGGCGAGGTGCCGGTGCGTGTGTACCGCCCCGAGGCCGCCCTCGACGCCTCGGCCGGCGGCGGAGCGCGTGACGAGAGCGACGGCGCCGGCGGCGCCCGCACCCTCGTTCACTTCCACGGCGGCGGGTGGACCCTCGGCACGCTCGACTCGATCGACGGCCCGTGCCGCGAGTTGGCGAGCCGAGCGGACGCCGTCGTCGTCTCGGTCGACTACCGGCTCGCCCCGGAGCACCCCTTCCCCGCCGCGGTCGACGAGGCGGCCGCGGCCGTCGAGTGGGTCGCGCGCAACGCGACGGCGTTCGGCGGAGACCCCGACAGGGTCGGCGTCTCCGGCACCAGCGCCGGGGCGACGCTCGCGCTCGCGTCTGCCCTCCACGCCCGCGAGTTCGGACCCGAGTCGCCCGGCGTCGACTCCGTCGACATCGCCGGCCAGTTCCTGCTCTATCCGATCGCGGGCCACGACTTCGAGACCGACTCGTACCGCGAGAACGCCGACGGCCCCCTCCTCACCCGCGCCAACATGCGGTGGTTCTTCGACCGGTACCTCCGGAGCCCGGTCGACGCGCATAACCCCTTCGCCGTGCCGCTCCGCGCCGGCGACCTCGGTGACCTCCCCCCGGCGACGGTCGTCACCGCCGGGTTCGATCCCCTTCGGGACGACGGCGTCGCACTCGCGGAGCGGTTCGAAAGCGAGGGGACCCCGGTCGAACACCGCCACTACCCGGCGATGGCACACGGGTTCTGTAGCCTCGCCGACCGCGTCGACGACGCGGAGGCGGCGCTGTCGGCGGTCGCCGGCGACGTGCGGGAGCGGCTGTAGGGCGGGAGGGGACTGGAGGGCGGGAGCGGCTGTAGGGCGGGAGGGGACTGGAGGCCGGGAGAGCCGGCGAGCGATTCCGATCCCCCGCCGACGGCCCCAAGTGGCTCGCCCCGAAACGGAGGCCCATGAGCCTCATCGGATCGGCCGTCACGTTCGCAATCGGCCTGCTCGTCGGCGGGCTGGCCATCTTCATCGCCGCGGCGGTCGTGACCGGCACGCGCGACTACGGCCACGCCGTGTTCACGGCGCTCGTCGGCGCGATCGTGTGGGGGCTCACCGCCTTCTTCCTCTCGTGGGTCCCGCTGATCGGCGAGTTCCTCCCGCTTCTCGCGTGGGTCTGGGTCATCCGGGCGCGCTACGGGGCCTCGTGGGTCCACGCGGGGATCATCGGGTTCGTCGCGTGGGCGTCGGCGGTGCTGGTGCTGGCGGTGCTCCCGTTCGCGGGCGTCACCGACGCGGTCGGGGTGCCCTTCGTCCGGACGCTCGGCGCGATCTGATCGGTCGCGTGCGGCGGGAACACCGACCTGCTACTGCCGCCGTGGACTCACGCGGGGGAACGTTTAATCACGGCCTCCGCCGAAGTGGGTGACATGGCTCGAACCGCCGTCAGTGGGGGACGGTGAGCGTGGCGGGATCTGTCTTCTGGGTGCTCGTCGCGCTGGCGACGCTCACCAGCCTCGCCACGGCGTGGGCGCTCGGCGCCAACAGCAACTCGCCGCCCTTCGCCCCCGCGATCGGCGCCAACGCCATCTCGACGATGCGGGCGGCCTTCCTCATCGGTATCCTCGCCGCGCTCGGTGCGCTCACGCAGGGCGGAGCGATCTCCGAGACGGTCGGGGCGGGGCTCATCGACGGCGTCCAGATAACGTCGCTGGCGGCGACGGCGGGGCTGCTGACCGCGACCGGGTTCATGGCCTTCGGCGTCTACAGCGGCTACCCGGTCCCGGCGGCGTTCGCGACGACCGGAGCGATGGTCGGCGTCGGGCTCTCGCTCGGCGGCGACCCCGCCATCGACACCTACCGCCGCATCGCGCTGTTCTGGGCGCTCGTTCCCCCCGTTTCGGGTGGGCTCGCCTATCTCACCGCCACGATCCTCCGGCGCGACGACATCCCGGAGACGGTCGGCGTCCCGCTGCTCGCGGCGGTCGTCGGCGGCATCATCGCCAACGTGCGACTGGGCGTCATCCCCTCGCCGCCCGACGCGAGCCAGAGCTCCGTCGCGGGGTTCCTCGCGCGACGGGTCGAGACGCCGACCGTCGCCGACGTCGACCCCGTGGTGGTGCTCGTGACGCTGGCGGCCGCCGCGGCGTGGTTCTACCTGATTCGCCGGCGGACCCAGGCGTCGGTAGAGGGGGGTATCCGGACGTTCCTCATCGTCCTCGGGAGCGTCGTCGCCTTCTCCAGCGGCGGGAGCCAGGTCGGACTGGCGACCGGCCCACTCGAGAACCTCTACGGGGTCGAACTCGGGCTCCCCAGTATCGTCCTGCTCGCGCTCGGCGCGACCGGTATTCTCGCGGGCGCCTGGATGGGAGCGCCCAAACTACTCCAGGCGACCTCCCGCGAATACGCGCAGTTGGGAGTCAGACGCTCCATCGCCGCGCTGGTTCCCGGGTTCATCATCGCGCAGCTGGCCATCGCGCTCGGGATCCCGATCTCGTTCAACAACATCATCATCTCCGGCGTCATCGGCGGCGGACTCGCCGGGGGGTCGGCCGGTGTCTCCCGTCGGAAAATCGGCGTCACTCTCGCGTTCTGGCTCATCACGCTCGTCGCTTCGATCGCGATCGGATTCGGGCTCTACAAGGCCTTCGCCGCGGTTCTCGGCGGATGAAGTGGACCGTGTCTGGGTGAATCAGCGAACGACGGTCACGGTCACCGGTGCCTCGCCGACGACGCTCGTCGCCACGGTTCCGAGCAGTCGCCGAGCGATACTCCCTCGCTCGCCCCCGTGTCCCCCCATGACGACGTGGTCGACGTCGTGGGCGTCGACGTATTCGAGGATGGTCTCGGCCGGGTCGCCGGTCTCCACCACCGTTTCGATCTCGCGGTCGATCTCGGTGGCCCGTGACCTCGCCTGACTGATGACGCGGGCCGCCCGGTCACGTGCGTCCTGGCGGCGCTCCTCGCCGGATTCGAGAATCCCTCCCTCGCTCATTCCCGCGTCGAGCGGCGTCACGACGTTGAGGACCGTCACCCGACAGTCGAAGAGTTCGAGCGCCTGCGTGAGTGCGTCGTCCGCCAGCGGCGATCCGTCGAGCGGGACGAGGACGTGCGATGGCGCCATACCCGATCGTAGACCCCCTCACACAAGTCGATAGTGATCGTCTGGCACACGTGGGGGTGACGGCGTCACCCAGAGACCGTCGTCTTTACGATGCTCACGGGCGCGGTCGACTGCCGCGAGACGCGCTCGGTGACCGAGCCGAGCATCCGGCGGTAGTCTCCCGACCGGGTCTTCGAGCCCATCACGGTCAGGTCGATGTCCGCGTCGTCGATGTACTCGAGGATCGCCTCGTGGGGGACGCCGTACACCAGCTCGGTCTCCGTGTCGACGCCGGCGTCCGCGGCGTGCGAGGCCACCTCGTCGAGCGCCTCGCGGCCGCGCTCCTCCAGCGTCTCTTCGGCGCCCTCAGAGCCGTCGACGAACTCGTCGCCGGAGTAGGCGTTGACCACGTCGCTGTCGACGACGTAGAGCACGTGGAGGGTCGCGCCGTAGCGTTCGGCGGCGTCTATCGCGTGGTCTATCGCGCGGTCGACGCCCTTGCTGCCGTCCGTGGGGAGCAGTATCCGGTCGTACATACGCGAGGGTTCGTCCCGTCACCGAATAAATCGGTCGCCGTTTCCCGAACGGTTAACACGCTCCCACCCCCGGTCTCGCCCATGACCGACGCCGCGGACCGACTGTTCGTAAACGGAGAGGTACACACGCTCGCGGCCCCCGATCTGACCCACGAGGCCGTCGCCGTCCGGGACGGCGAAATCGCTCGCCTCGGCCGGAGCCACGAGGTGCGGTTCCTCGAAGGGGTCGACACCGAGGTGATCGACCTCGACGGGCGCGTGCTCCTCCCCGGGTTCATCGACGCGCACACCCACCTGACGACGGTCGGACGCTACCTCGTCCACGCCGACCTCTCCGTCGCCGACTCGCCGGACGAGGCGATCGATCTGCTCGCTGAGCGGGCGGCGGAGGTGGAAGACCGGGACTCGGAGGCGGCGGAGGTCGAGAACCGGGACTCGGAGGCGTCCGACGACGAGTCCGGCGATCCCGCGACCGACTGGGTCCTCGGCTACGGCTACGACGAGTCGGCGTGGGACGAGGACCGCTACCTGACCCGCGCGGACCTCGACCGCGTCTCGACGGAGCGACCGGTCGCGGCGTTCCGCGAGGACATGCACGTCGCAGCGGTCAACGGGGTCGTCCTCGACCGGTTCGCGGACGAACTGGCGAGCGCCCCCGACGAGACGGTGCCGACCCACGCCGCCGGCGAGCCGACGGGCGTGCTCTTGGAGAGCGCGATCGACCCGGTCTACGAGGCGGTCGAGCCGGGCGCGGAAGCAACTCGCAGCCTCGTCACGGCCGCGCTCGACGACTGCGCCGCGAAGGGGGTCACGGGCTTTCACGACATGGTTCGGGGCTCGCACGCCCCGCGCGTCTACCGCGACCTCGACGCCGCCGGCGAGCTGACCGCTCGCGTTCGGATCAACTACTGGAGCGATCACCTCGACGCGCTGCGGGAGGTCGGCCTGTCCACGAACGCCGGGAGCGACGCGGTCGAGACGGGCGCGATCAAGTCGTACACCGACGGGAGCTTCGGCGGGCGGACCGCGCGGATCTCGGAGCCGTACGCCGACGCCCCCGACGAGACCGGTCAGTGGGTCGTCGACCCGGACGAGCTGGCGGCGACGGTCGCGGACGCGACCGCGGCGGGCTATCAGTTCACCGCTCACGCCATCGGCGACGAGGCGGTCGACGCCGTCCTCGACGCCTACGAGGAGGCCTCCGAGGCCGACCCCGGCGAGGCTCGTCACCGGATCGAACACGTCGAACTCGCCGACGAGGCGGCGATCGAGCGGCTCGCGGAGACGGGCGTCGTCGCCAGCGTCCAGCCGAACTTCCTCAAGTGGGCGGGCGACGGCGGGCTCTACGAGGCGCGGCTCGGACCGGAGCGCACCGCCGCGACGAACCGCTACCGCGACATGCTCGACGCGGGCGTCCGCCTCGCGTTCGGCTCCGACGGGATGCCCATGGACCCCTTACTCGGCGTGCACCACGCCGTCAACGCCCCCGTCGAGGCGCAGCGGCTCACGGTGACCGAGGCCCTGCGCGCGTACACCCGGGGCGCGGCGTACGCGGGCTTCGACGAGGACCGGCTCGGCACGGTCGAGCCCGGCAAGCGCGCCGACTTCGCCGTCCTCGACGCCTCGCCGTGGGAGGAGTCGGCGGCGATCCGGGAGATCGAGGTGTCGATGACGGTCGTCGACGGCGACGTGGTGTACGACGGGCGGTGAGGGCGGCTCCCGACGGGTGTCGACCGGCACCCGTCCGGCGTCTCCCCGAGAACATCGCAAGCGCTGCCAGAAGAGCGTGTTTATTAATCATGTAGGATGTACGCGGAGGTATGGCCGAGATCGCCATCGAGTACGCCGCCGGCAGTCGCCTCCGGTCCGAGGCGGAGACCGCTCGACGCCTGATCGACTCCTACCTCGGCGACCGCCCCGACGTCGACCGAGTCACTCTCGCGCCTTCCAGCGAGTCCGTGTTCTGCGTCAGCGTCGAGGGCGACCGCATCTGGTGTACGGATCCCCGCGAGTGGATCGACGCCGTAGAAGCGGTGACCGCGGCCCGGCGACGGCTCTCGGAGCTGTCGTAAATCCCGACGCGATCAGCGTACAGGCCGACGCGATCAGTCGTCCCGGGCGGCTGCGTGCGACCGTGCGAACTCCCGGAGGAGCTTTCCCGCCAGCGCCGCCGCCTGCCCGTCGTCGCGGTCGTTAACCTCGACGACGTCGAACCCGTCCGCGGCGGGCGCGACCGCGCGGACGAGGTCGCGTACCTCCCGCGGATCGAGCCCGAACGGCTCTTTCGTTCCCGTTCCCGGCGCGAATCCGGGGTCGAGCCCGTCGATGTCGACCGAGCAGTACACCGACTCGCCTTCGAAGGCGGCCGCGTCGATCCCGTCGACCCACGCCCGGGCGTCCTCGGGCGGGACGACGGTCACGTCGGCGGCGGCTGCGCGGTCCCACTCTTCCTCCGAGCCGGTGCGCGCGCCGACGATCACGACGCGGTCGACGCCGAGGTCGTCGAGGGCGCGCCGGGTGACGCAGGCGTGGCTCAGCGGGTTCCCGTCGTAGGCGTCGCGCAGGTCGAGGTGAGCGTCGCAGACGACGAGCACGTCGGGGTCGACCGCTTCGACGCCGGCGTGCGTGACGGTGTGTTCGCCGCCGACGAGGAGGGGGACGGCGTCGTCGTAGGTGACGCTTCGAAGCTCGGCGGCGAGGTGGTCGAGGTACTCCTCCACGTCGTCCCACGGGCGCACGTCGCCGGCGTCACAGACGCCGAGCGCTGAGAAGTCGCTGTCCGTTCTGCGGTCGTAGTCGTCGTAGGTCTCGGCGAAGCGCCGGACCCGGTCCGGTCCGAACCGGGTGCCCGGCTGAAAGGTGGTCGTGGCGTCTAAGGGAGCGCCGACGACCACGTACGAAGCAGCCTCGCGGTCCGCCGTCGCTCCCGGAAACATCGACCTCGATTACCCGACGACCTTTCGCTGGCCCTCGTACTCCAGGTACTCGATGTTGTCGTCGGAGTTGAAGTCCTCCCCCTCGGGGATGCGCATGGTGAACGTCTCGTAGGTGTCCAGATCCATGACCTGCGCGTCGTTCCCGGAGACGGAGACGACCTGGCCCTGCTTCCGCTGGATGATCGGGACCCAGACCTTCGCGTCGACCGGCTGCGAGAGCGAGCGCTTCTTGTCGTCGAAGACGCCTTTGCCCTCGACGCGCGCCTTCGCGCTCCCGTGTTTCCCGGGTTTGGCTGTGCTGTAGTGGTTGATCTTGCAGGGCGAGCTGTCCATCATGACGTAGCTTCCCTCCTGCAGTTCGCGAACCTGCTTCTGCTCTCGCGGCATAAGCGCTACTTCCGGAGGCGCGGGTATAAACGGTTTGGAACGCCGTCGCGGGGGATCGGGAGACGGGATCGGCGGGCCGGAGCCGCTTCGGCCGTGAGCCGATCAGGGATCCATCTCGTCGACGTACTCGTCCTCGTCGGCGTTCCCGTCCGGCGGGACGAACTGCCCGGTGAGGAGGTAGCTGGCGACGAAGAGACCGATAAAGCCGACGCCGACCGCGGCGGTCGTCCGGACCACGAACGGGAAGTCGATCCACCAGAGCGCGCGGTCGGCGATCATCATCACGACGGCCGCGGCGAACAGCGCCTTCTGCTCGTCGGTCGGGTCGCGGACGAAGCCGACCACGTCCTCCTTGATGTCGCTGAAGAACCCCATCTCAGGCACCCCCTTCCGCGTCGGCGACGCTCGCGTTCTCGCCCTGGATGACGCGGCTCACGCGGTCGAGCCCCTCTTCGAGCTCCTCGGTCGGGAGCCCGAACCCGATCCGGAACCGGTCCGGGAAGCCGAACAGCCCGCCGGGCGCGAGCACGACGCTCTCCTCCTCGACGACGGCCCGACAGAACGCCTCGCCGTCGTCGAATCCGTCAGGAACCGTGACGAACCCGTTGACGCCGACGGGGTCGTACCAGTCGAGGCCGTGGCGGTCGAGCCAGTCGGCGACGAGCGCGCGGTTCGTCTCCGCCAGCTCGCGGTTCTCTTCCAGGATGTTCGGCTCGCGTCGACCGAGCGCCTGCTTCGCGACGTGTTGCCCGAACAGGCTCGGCGAGATGGTGGTGTAATCCTTCCAGCGCCACGCGCGCTCGACGACCGCCTCGGGGCCGGCGATCCAGCCGAACCGAAGCCCGGCGAGGCCGTACGCCTTCGTGAGGCTCGTCGTCGAAATGCCGTGAGACCCGAAGCTCGCGACCGGCGGCTGCGGCTCCTCGGCCAGCAGGCGGTACACCTCGTCGGCGAGGAGGTACGCGTCGCGATCGACCGCCACGTCGTAGACCGCCCGCATCGCCGCCTCGTCGTGGTATCGGCCGGTGGGGTTGTTCGGGTTGTTCACGACGATCACGGCGGTGTCGTCGCGGGCGGCGTCGGCGATCGCGTCCGGGTCCAGCTTCCACTCCGGCGGCTCCAGCTCGACGCGGGTGACCTCACCGAACGCGTCGGGGACCGCGTGGAGGGCCTGATACGTGGGCGTGACGACCACCGCGTGGGTTCCGGAGCCGACTCCGGCGGTCGGGCCCTCCGCGTCGTCCTCGCTCCCGTCGACGGCGCTCTCGTCGCCGAGCAGCGAGAGGAACGTCAGGAAGTTCGCCTCCTGCGTCCCGCAGGTGAAGAGCACTTCGTCGGCGCTCCGGCCGTATCGGTCGCCGACTGCGGCCCGGAAGTCGGGGTCCCCGTTCGTCGGGATGACGTAGTCGAGTTTCCCCGGGTCGAGGTCGAACCGACTCGCGTCGAGCGACCGGATGCCGCTTTCGGCCAACATGATGTCGGCCTCGTGTTCGTACTCCGCGAACCAGCGTTCGAGGCCGAACGGGTCGATGCGCATACCGGACGTGGGAGTGGCGCGAGGTTAGGTGCTACGGTCCCCAGTGGCGGCCTCGGAAGGAGAGACCCGGAACGCGGCGGTCGACACCGCCGTCGCGACCGCTCAGAACACCACCACCGCAACGACTTTTGCCGGGGGATGTGAGGCCGGCCTATGGTCCTCAACCGAGGGCGGCTGCTGGGCGCGCTGTTCGTGGCGTTGGCCGCGCTCGCGGCGGTCGTGCTGGCGGAAGTGCTCCGGACCGTCGTCTTCGCGGTCACCGTCGCGTACGTCCTGTACCCCGTTCGTCAGTGGCTCGTCGAACGGGGGCTGTCCCGACGGATCGCGTGCGTCACCACCACCGCCGTCGCCTTCGTCGCCGCCGTGCTCCTCGTGGTTCCGCTGCTCTACGTGCTGTATCGGCGGCGGGCGGAGCTGATCGAGATTCTCGGGCAGATACCCGACATCGTCCCGATCAGCGTGGGCGGGTTCGAGCTGGTCATCGAGACGGTGCCGTACGTGGCGGCCGCCGAGGTGTGGCTCCGGCAGGTCGCGATCGCGATCGCGGCCGCGGCGCCGCGGCTCGTCTTGGAACTCGTCGTCTTCACGTTCCTCGTGTACGGGCTCTTCTACCGGCCGAGAGCGGTCGGAACGGCCGTCTTCGGCGTGGTCCCGGCCGAGTATCACGACATCCCGACGCGACTCCACGAGCGGACGCGGGAGACGCTGTACTCGATCTACGTCCTGCAGGCGGCGACGGCGGCGGGGACGTTCGTGCTCGCGTTGGCGCTGTTCGCGCTCCTCGGGTACGATTCGCCGGTCCTGTTGGCCATCATCGCCGGTGTCCTCCAGTTCATCCCCGTCGTCGGGCCGAGCGTGCTCGTCGTGTCGATGGCCGCGGGCGACCTCCTCGTCGGGGAGACCGGGCGGGCGGTCGCCGTGTTAGCGCTGGGTCTCGTCGTCGTCTCCTTCGTTCCCGACGCGGTGATCCGGACGCAGCTCGCCGACTGGGCCGGCAGGATCTCCCCGGGGCTGTACTTCGTCGGGTTCGTCGGCGGGATCCTCACGCTCGGCGCGGTCGGGCTCATCGTCGGTCCCCTCGTCGTGTCGCTGCTGCTCGAAGTGATCGACATGCTCTCCGAGCGCGACGCGCCACCGGATCGACTCGGGGAAGCCGGGGAGTCGACGGAGTGACTGACCTCGCGCTCTCGGGTCGGAGCCAGACCGTCTGACGCGCTAACGGCGCGTTCGCCGGGCTCTCCCTCAGACGCTGGGCACGCCGCGACGTGCGGCGGAACGGTGAGCGTGTCGGGGTTCGATAGGGGATAAATAGCCCCTCAGAAGCATAAGCTCAGAAAGATATTAATACGATAAATTAAACAATTTCTGTTGGGTGTTATCAGCATGCACAGACGGCAGTTCCTTCGGACCGGTATCGCCGCGGTGAGCCTCGCGGGACTCGGATCCACGGTGAGCGGACAGTCGGGCGGTCGCGACTACCGACCGGGTGGCCCGTGGGCGCCGAACGAGCGCGCGATCAACTACAACGCGTACCTCGACAACGAGGAGCTCGGCAAGCGACTTCAGAAGATCGACCGGCGGAGCGACCGCATGGAACTGGACCAGATCGGTGCCTCGGCCGGCCGCGGAGACCCGATCTGGGAGGTCACGATCGGCGACGGCGACGAGAGCCTCCACCTCATCAACCAGATCCACGGGGACGAACCCTCGGGCGCCGAGGCCGTCGTGAAGATCCTCAACCGGCTGGCAACGGGCGGCTCGCGGCAGGTCGAGGAGATCCTCGACAACCTCACGATCACGATCGTCCCGCGAGTCAACCCCGACGGCGCCAACTTCGTCGGCGACGACGGGCTCGGCACCGACGGCGAGCTCCGACAGCGCCGGTACAACATCAACGCGTGGGAGGAGGGCGACTCGCGGTACCTCAACGCGCAGTCGTACTACTCCGGCGACGTGCCGGGGTACGACCTGAATCGCGGGTTCAGTATCCTCCCCGGCTTCGAGCCGGGCGACGAGGACGAGGACTGGTGGTCCGTTCTCGACGATTTCCCGGAGTTCGGATACCTGAACGTCCCGGTCGAAGACATCTCGCTCGACGTGCGCGACCCGAGCGGCGAGAACCCGTACGACGAGCTGTTCGGCGTCGGGCTCAACCTCAACCCCGAGACCCAGGCAGTGACCGAGTCGTTCCTCGACGCCGACCCCGACTGGGCGATCACGCACCACCACCAGGGCGCGAACGTGGTTCCGGAGTCCCCAGACAAGGGTAACGGCCCGCAGTGGCAGTCGATCATGAGCGTGATGGCGCCGTTCGGCCCGAGATACGCCGGCCTCGAGGGCGTCGACTACGCCGGTTACGTCGGAAGCGGAAACCCGTACCTCTCGGAGGACGCCCAGCGGCGCTCGCTGCAGCTCAACCAGCTCGTCAACGAGCGCGCCCAGCAGTTCGGCAAGGGCAAGTTCAACACGCTCACCCGGTACGGGTACGGGCCGCTGTGGGGGTCGTACCTCGACGCGCTGTGTCCCCGGACCGACGCCGCCGGGATGCTCTACGAGGTGTCTCACCAGAGCGACGAGCGCGGCCACAAGGCGATCGGGACGACGGTCAAGATCACCGTCGAGGGATTCATGGCGACCTTCGAGCGGATCGCCGACGGCTCGATCAGCGAGGTCGACGAGCTGGACTACTTCGACATGCCGCTGGCCCAAGGCATCGACAGCCCGTTCGATCGGTGAACCGCCGCGACACCGACGGGTCGCGGACGCCGAGAGCGCCCTCATCTCGGCGACCTGCAGATTCAAGGGCCTTACCCACCACGTGAAATCATGGCAGGACCGGACCCCGCCGAACTCCGGCGGGTCGTCGACGCGTTCCCCGCTGCGCGGGTCGTCGACGGGGCGGACCGCGTCGACGGGGCGGACCGCGTTGACGACCTCCTCGACGGGACGTACGGCAGGCTGATCCGCGAGTGGTATCCGGCGCTCGTGGCGGTTACCGAGGCGTTCGCCGACGGCGACGCCCTCCGCGAGGAGGTGCTCGCGCACGTCGAGTCGGTGCCGTCGTTTCGGCTCGCGGACGGCGCGGCGCCCCTCCCCGACCGCCGGCGGGCGCTCGCGGAGGCCGACGCGCTGCTCGACGAGGTGACCGAGATCGCCGGCTGGTACGCGACCCTCCGGTCGCTCGTCGACGACGACCCGGACGACCTGACCCGCGTCGAGCGACTGCTCCACGGGTTCGGCTACGCCCTCGCGCACGGGCTCTTCCTCGGCGCGTCGTCGCCGAAGCGCGTCGTCCGGCGGCTCCGGCTGGCGTATCGGTCGGTCGGCGTCGACATCGACGAGACCGAGAGCGAGGCCGGCGCCGAGCGGACGACGTTCACCTGCCCGTACCGCGACGTGGGCGCGCGGATCTACGGCGACAAGTGGGTGTGCCACGAGAAGCTCGACCGCGTCGACGACGGCTACGTGACGTATCTCGGGGAGCGGGGGATCGACTACCAGCGACCGCGGGACTGCGACGGGAGCGAGCGGTGTTACTCCACCGTCGCGCGCGACGGCCCGGAGCTGTGGTGGCCGAAGACGCCTCCCGCGGCGGTCCGCGCCCGCTCGTGACCCGAGACCGTCGGCGTCCGCAGTCGCGCTCGGCGGCGTCGCGGTCGCGCTCGGAAGGTGGGTCGCGCTCCGGGGGTGAGTCGGACCCCGAACACGACGACGAACCCGCGGTCCACCGGATCCAGCGCGGGTACGCCGCGTGGGCACGAGTCTACGACTGGTTCGCGCGAGCGACCGCCTCGGTCGGGGGCGTCCGCGCGGGCGGCGTCCGGGCGCTCGACCTCGACCCCGGCGACACCGTCGTCGAGTTCGGGTGTGGCCCCGGCGTCAACTTCCCAGCGCTGCGCGAGGCAGTGGGGCCGACCGGTCGCGTCGTCGGCGTCGACCTCACCGGAGCGATGCTCGACCGAGCCCGCGCGCTCGTTGAGCGACGAGGGTGGGAGAACGTCGAGTTCGTTCGGGGCGACGCCACCGTGCCGCCGGTCCGCTCGGCCGACGCCGTCCTCGCGACGTTCGTCACGTCGCTGTTCCCGGACCCGTACGCGGTCGTGAGCGACTGGTGCGGCGTGGCCGACAGCGTCGTCGTGGCGGCGTTCGCACCGCGGGGGACCCGCCCTGCCAACGCCGCCCTCTCCGCGTTCGCCCGACTGAACGGCCGGCTGTTCGACGCGGGAGGTGGCGACCCGCTCGATCAGCTCGACGCCCGGACCGCCGCGGCGCATCGGGCGCTCGCCGACAACGCGGAGGCGGTGACTGAGGACCGGTACCTGTTCGGGACGATCGGGGTGTGCGCCGGGCATGGGTGCGCGAACGACCGCCGCGAGTGACGGACCGACCCGAACGGAACGCAACGTTTAGCGCGCCCCCGACCCCACACCGCCCATGGACTTCTTCGAGACGCTCGCGGACCGGATCGAGTCGACCGACAGCGTCGTCTCCGTCGGGCTCGATCCCGACCCGAGCCGGCTCCCCGCGTTCGTCGCCGACGCCGACCTGCCGCGATGGGCGTTCAACCGCCGAATTATCGACGCGACTCACGAGCACGCCGCCTGCTACAAGCCGAACGCCGCCTTCTACGAGGACGCCGACGGCTGGCGCGCGCTGGAGGAGACGATCGCGTACGCCCACGGAAAGGACGTACCGGTCCTCTTAGACGCCAAGCGCGCCGACATCGGCAACACGACCCGCCGCTACGCCGAGGCGCTCGACCGCGCCGACGCGATCACGGTGAACCCGTACCTCGGTCGCGACTCTCTCCAGCCGTTCCTCGACCGCGAGGCGAAGGGCGTGTTCGTCCTCTGTCGCACCTCGAACCCGGGCGGAAGCGACCTCCAGGACCTCGAACTCGCCTCCGGCGAGCCCCTCTACGAACGCGTCGCGGCGCTCGCGGACGTGTGGAACGGCAACGGCAACGTCGGCTTAGTCGTGGGGGCAACCGCGCCCGAGGAGTTGGCCGAGGTCCGCGAGATCGTCCCCGAGATCCCCTTCCTCGTCCCCGGCGTCGGCGCGCAGGGGGGCGACGCGGAGGCCGCGGTCGAGCACGGGCTCGCCGATCATCCCGATGCCGCCGTCGACGTGGGGCTCGTCAACTCCTCGCGCGGGATCATCTTCGCGGGCGAGGAGTCGAGCCGACCGGGCGACGAGGCGACGTACTTCGGCGCCGCGGGCGACGCCGCCAAGCGGCTCAAAAAGCGGCTGAATCGGTACCGATAGGCGAGGCGTCGCCGGCGCGGTGCCCCTCGACCTCACTCACTGCGTCCGCCCCTGCGCGCACGCCGTGCAGGCCCCGGCGGCGTCGCTCCAGTGGTCCTCACAGACCGCGCGACCGCAGTGCGGGCAGCCGTGGCGCGCCGGCGCCGCCTCGCAGATCTGACAGATCCCGGTGACGCTCATGGTCCCCCTCGGGTCGGGTCGCTTATGAGTGTCGGGGGCGACCCCCGCGTATGCGCCAGTTCGTCGTCATCGGCCGCGACGTGCCCACTGACCCGGACGCGATCTCGCTGTCGGACCTCCCCGGCGCGGGCCGGCTCGACCTCCTCTGTAGATGCGTCGCCGCCGGCGTCTTCCTCTCGCACGGGATCCGCGAGGCGGTTCGGGTCCACCTCGTCGCCGCCGACGAGTTCACGGTCACCTTCGACGCCGACAGCCTCCGACACCTCCACCCCGACGAGCGCAACGTCGCCGCGCGGATCCGGGACGCGATCGACGCGCGAGACGACGCGATCGGGCACATGCCCGCCGACGTCTCGCCCGGCGTCGAGCTCCGCCGGATGGGGCTGGAGGCGACCCTCGACCGGGTGCTCGACGACGGCGGTGGTTCCCCCCGCTCCGGCACGTCCGCGGGCGCAGACGGCCCGACCCTCGTCCAGCTCCACGAGGACGGCGACCCCCTCGTCGACGCCGCGCCCCCGACCGACCCCGTGTTCGTGCTCTCCGACCACAACGACTTTCCCCCCGCCGAGCGCGACCTGCTCGCGGACCGCGCCGACCGCCGCGTGCGGGTCGGCCCGAAGCGCCTCCACGCCGACCACACGATTTCCGTCGTCCATAACTGGATCGACACCGATGGATACGCCTCCTACTGACGACCGGCGCACGACGACCGCGCCCGCGACCGACGACCGGTTCTCCGTCCCGCTCCGGGGCGTCGCCGTGGACCCCGAGACCCGCTGCGCGCACTGGGACAGCGCCGTCGACGTGGTCGCGCTCCGGTTCGGCTGCTGTGAGACGTACTACCCCTGCGACGCGTGTCACGACGCCGCGACCGACCACGAGGCTGAACCGTGGCCACGCGACCGGTTCGACGAGGCGGCAGTGCTGTGCGGCGCCTGCGGCGCGACGCTCACCGCCCGCGAGTACCTCGACGGCGACAGCGAGGGACAGAGTCCCTCGGGCAACCGGGCTCCGCCCGATGACGGAGAGGCGCAACGCGCCGCTGGCAGTCGAGAGAGGCCCGACGACGACGCCTGCCCCCGCTGTGACGCCGCGTTCAACCCCGGTTGCCGGGCCCACCGCGACCGGTACTTCGAGGTCTGAGGCGAGCGTTCGGTGGGAGTCGCGCCGCGAGCGGCGTCCGATCGCCCCGGTTTTCGGAAAGGTTAAAAGAACGAACGGCCTTCCTGAGAATGCGGGCCGGTGGGGTAGCTTGGTATCCTTCGGCCTTCGGGTGGCCGTAACCACGATTCAAATTCGTGCCGGCCCACTTCTCCCGCATCCGTTTTGGAACCGACGAAACCGCAACACAGCGTCGGCTCCATCATCACAGCACCGTACCGCTGCGGTTGCTGTGAATCGCGTCGCATCCGTGAGTCCCCGTCTTCATGGGATTTCGTCTGGAGTCGGACACCTTTCGCGTGCGAATTATGATAAGCCCTCGCACTATTCGAGTGTAGAGATCGACGACGACGGCGTTTATTGTAGTAGCTCTTCGAATGGATATATCGATCAGTATCACGAAGACGCGCAAGACCTGTCCAGGCTCCGTCTCAAAATGCGCCACTTAGAGGAGGACTGGAAGGCGATCCACGATGGCTGGGACCATCGGGGAAACATTCAGTCCGTGGAAGATGACCAGATTCCACTACTCATCTCCACGCCTGCCGCTATCGAGGACACCACTGCGCACCTGATTTTAGCATACGTAGCCAATGGCGAACCCCGTTTCGGGGAACTTACTCGCTTGCGCGTGCGCCAGCTCTCCATCCCCCTACGGGATGGAGGGGAGATGAACCCCGATATCGTAGAACGCGCTCGGCTCACCAGTCTGGAACAATACCGGTGATAAGTCGGACCGGGTATCAGCGGACGCGGACCGAGGCGAACAGCCCCTCACCGACGGGGAGGACGGTCGTCTCGAAGTCGGGATCGGCTCGAACTCGCTCATAGTAGGCCATGATACCGGGCAGCGAGGAGTCCGTGTCCGGTTCCGTCCCGTCTTCGAGATACGCAACCACGTCGTCTGGATCCATCCCGGTCGAGTGGAGCACGTTGTCCGCGATGACGAGGCCACCCGGCGCGACCTTCTCTCGAACGGCCTCGAAGCCTTCGACGTAGCGATCGTTCTCGTGATCGAGAAGCACCATGTCGAAGGGGCCGTCGTAGCGCTCGACCGTCTCTAGGGCGTCGCCGTGTTCGAAGACTGCGCGGTCGTCGTAGCCGCCGCGTTCGAAGTATGTCCGAGCGGCGTCGAGCTCGTCCTCGTCGACCTCTGTGAGCACGATGGTTCCGTCGCTCCCCACGACCGGCGCGATCCAGTACGCGGAGTAGCCGTAGCCCGAGCCCAACTCGAAGACAGTGTCCACGTCCGCGAGGCGGGCCGCGAGGCGGAGTGTCGAACCGACCTCCGGACCGACGGTCGGGAATCCATCACGCTCGGCGCGCTCTTCCATCTCTTCGAGGACGGCGTCCCGGTCGGTCGACGCGAGCGAAAGCAGCCGATCGACCGACTCGGTGTGTAACATCGACATCAGCTGGTCCGTCACGAGCTCACCGTAAAGTTCGTTGCAAACCGGTAGGTTTGTTCACAACTAGCAATTAATAGGCGGTAGAAGGCGTTGGCGTGCTGTGGCCGTCGCGACAGGCTGACCGGATGTCGACCGAGTCGGAACGGAATGTCGTGTGAGACGCAGCTGTTACCGCCGCCGTGCGGCCGATGACCGTCGCCGGGCGAGAAGCTCGGAAGACGTGACGTCGCACACGCTCCGCCACAGCGTCGCCTATCGGATGCTGAACATCGAAGGAGGAAACACGTTCTACGACGTGCGGAACCGACTTCGACACGCGAGCATCCAGACGACCGAGCGGGTCTACGACCACATCGACCGGGCCTGGCCGGTA
Organism: Halorubrum saccharovorum DSM 1137; assembly: GCF_000337915.1. Classification (GTDB taxonomy): domain Archaea; phylum Halobacteriota; class Halobacteria; order Halobacteriales; family Haloferacaceae; genus Halorubrum; species Halorubrum saccharovorum. The sequence continues at coordinate 58,590 of NZ_AOJE01000010.1, read as the reverse complement.
TTCGCATCGAGATCCCCGCATATTTCGATAGACTGTGTTCTGAGACCGGCCGGTTCGTATTTTTGCCGCCTGCAGAGGATTCGAGCAACACACTCATAGTCCCAACATCTCAACTTCCAGACATGGATTGTCCGATTTGCGGTAGTACTGTGGGGGGCGCCACGGGTAACTATCCAAACCCCGTCTGCAACGACTGTGACGAGCAGGCTGTAGGTGATGACGGCGGGCCCGCGAAGTACGGCTTCGAATATCTTGACCGCGAACCAGATCGCGACGGCGGGATACAAATGGAACCAGAAACCGGGACCAACCCGGTATTCATCAACGGGCAAAAATGCTGGCGAAGATACCGATTCGGGGGATGGGTAACGATGAAAGATGAACACGACTGTGACACCCTCGAAGAATTCTACGAAAAACACGGAATGATGTGATCACAGTTTTGCCACACTGCTGACCATCTAGGTGTCCTCTCCCAACTGAATCAGAGCGACAAATTCGGAAGTAGACTTATGTTCTATGGGGACATAGGTTACAGTACAGCAGGATGCCGGAGCACCACCCGATCGAGTTGAACCGCGCCGTCCCCGGTGGACGCGTGGAGATATTCGCGATCCGTGACGAGGAGTATCCGGACGGGTGGTTCTACCGGTTTCAGTACTATCATCCCGAGACCGGCGAACTGCTCCGATACGACGACGCGCACGACGACGACGATCTCGGCTGGCATCACCGGCACGTTCGGTTCGGCGAAGACACAGAGATCGAGTTCCACGGGATCGCGGCGCACGTGGCTCGGTTCCTGAACGAGATCGCGACGCTGGCGGACACGGAGACCACCAATGACTGAATCCGACAACGACGGTTGGCCCGACAAGTACAGCGACCCTCGCGACCGGCCGCACCCCGGCGTGCTTCGCGTCACCGTCGAGTCGTTCGACGCAATGCGCGAGGACACGTTCGGCACGGTCGACGCGGCCGCTCAGGGGGAAGCGCAGCCCGCGGTGGTGTCGTTCGCGACGGTCGGCGAGCTGCGGAAGATCCTCACCGATCGGCGGATCGAACTGCTCCAGACGCTGATGGACACCGACGGCGCCGCGGAGAGCATCAGCGCGCTCGCGGAGGAGCTCGATCGGGACTACAGGACGGTCCACGACGATGTCACGCTTCTTTCGGACTACGGCATCGTCTTCATCGTCGAAGACGACGAGCGCTCGAAGCGGCCGTACCTCCCGTACGAACGCATCCGCCTCGATGTCGAACTCACCGTGAGCGACTCCGGTGAGGAGCGCGCGGCGGCGTGAGGCCCGGTTCTCTAGACGTCCGGTCACGACTCCCTCTCTGTCGGATGCTGATCGGCCGAGGATCCGAATAGCCCAACGACGTGACCCAGTAGCCTCCCTGTGGATTCTTACACCCGGCCGTCGACGACGGATCCATGTCTGACATTCGCTACTGCTACTTTCCACGGACTCATGCGCCGCCTGATTTTGTCGACGAGATCGTTGCCGGGTTTCGGGCAAACGAGGACGCGATCTCGACAGCTGAGGGCGACAACGGGCTAAAGAGCGACGACGTGCTCGATGTCGTTCGCGACGACCTGGAGGCGATCGGGTTCGAGATCGAGGAAGGCAAAGCGAACGACGAGAAGATCTTCCGACCGGTGTTGTTCGGCGAGAACGGCGAGGCGGACCTCCAGTACGAGGTTGACGGGTATCACGAGAGCAAGCGGTACGGACTGGAGGTAGAGGCGTCGCGAGCCGTGTTGGGGAACGCACTGTACCGAGACATAGTGCAAGCGGCGGTGATGGTCCAAGTGGACACGCTCGTGCTCGTGGTTCCGAACGTGTATCGGTACAACAGCGGCGGCCGAACGACTGAGAGCCGAGCGTACGAGAAGAGCAGCGACGTGATCGACACCGTGTATGCGTCGGGCCGGATCGAACTCCCCTTCGAGACGCTGCTGATCGGGTACTGAGGAACGTGACCAGCGAGAACGCGCTGACACGGTTGGCTGACGACCTCGCAACTGTCATCCCGACTGTCGATCGGAACACCGAGGGACAGTACGGAGACGGGATCGGCTCGGAGGACGAGACGCAGCAGGTGGAACTCCTCGTCGACGAGCTACGGCGCCACAGCGCGGCGTACGGTGACACCCGGTTGGAGGTCCCGTATCCCGATGGCTCCGAGAGTTGCGATCTCGTCCTCCCGGACGGGATCCCGGTCGAATGCAAGCTCCTCCGATACTGGCGGGCGAACGGCGATCCGGAGGACTCGATGCCGATGCGCGTGTTCAGCCCGTTTCACGAGCACACCCTGCTGAGCGACGCCCAGAAGCTCCACGAGTCCGGGTTCGATCGTGACGGGGGGTTGCTCGGGCTGTTCTACGAGCGATCGGACGACGACCCGGAAACCGTCGCGAATCTTCCCGAGCAGTATACGGCTGAACGGTTGGCCGACAAGACGGCTCGCGACATCGAGCACTGGTTCGATATCGACGTCGACGTGTGTGGGGTTGCGGAGTTCGACGGCCTGCAGCATCCGGTGCAGGCGCAAGGGGCGGCAATTACGTGGCAGATCGAGTCGTAGAAGGATATTCTACAGATACTATATATCCCATCATTTCTGCTCAAATATTTCTGATCCGCTCCTTATTCCTCGATAATCCCCTCGTATGAATAGATATTATAGATATTCCCTAATATTCATCCGGGAACATGTGTGGTCCTGTGCTAATAATATCAAATTTGTACAAAAGACTAATATAAACTAGAATCATCTGACGTTTTGTATGTCGAAGGGCAATTTGGAACAGGAAGATAGCAAAGATGAATCAAAATCCGTTCTTTCATCAATAAATAGACGGACGATCCTAGGTTCGATAGGTGTGATAGGCAGCGCAGGTCTGCTGCCAAATACAGCACTTGCAGATCCCCCTCGTGGTAAACCAGAAGGTCACCCGGGCAATAAACCGAAAAAACCGCCAGGAAAACCGGAGTTCGATCCAATCGAGGCGACGGCAGGTGAGCTTCGGAAACTGTACCGGACGAATCAGATATCGGTCCAGAGCGTTGTTGCACAGTATCTTGAGCGGATCCGGGAATTCGAGGATGAGCTTGGCGCGATCGTTCGAATTAACCCCCACGTCATGGACCGAGCTGAGGAACTGGACGAAGCGCTCGAATCGAACGAATTAGTCGGTCCACTTCACGGAATCCCGGTACTGCTAAAGGACAATCACGATACGGAAGACATTCCAACGACTGCTGGCTCGGTCTCACTTAAAGACTCGACGCCACCTGACGACGCCACGATCGTATCTTGGATACGTAATGCAGGCGGCATCGTCCTCGCCAAGACCAACCTCAGTGAGTTCGCGTTCTCCTACAACACTGTGAGTTCATTCGGAGGCGTGACGTACAACCCATACGAACTAACGCACTCCGCTGGCGGGTCGAGTGGCGGGACAGGGGCCGGTATTGCAGCAAACCTCGGTGTGCTCGGAACTGGATCTGATACCGGCGGCTCTGTTCGAGTACCTGCGGCAGCGAACAGTCTGGTGGGGCTTCGCCCCTCCACCGGCCTGATTAGTCGGGACGGAATCGTCCCGCTAGCGCTCACGGAGGATACCTCGGGACCGATGACTCGGTCAGTTAGAGACGCGGCACTGCTAACGGACGCGATGGTTGGCTACGATCCAGCAGATTCGGAGACCGCCGAAAGCGTCCGTCGAACACCCATCGATGATGAAGGGAGCTATACTGACTATCTCAACGAAGACGGTCTGGAGGGCGCTCGTATCGGCGTGTACCGGGACTGGGTCGGCCCGGACGACGACGAGGAAGACCCAGATACGATCGCAGACGCCAAAGCGGTCGAAACGGTGTTCAACGAGGCGCTAGACGATCTCAGGGAAGGGGGCGCCACAGTCGTCGACCCGGTTGACCCGCCCTCTTGGGACTTCATCAACGAAGCGAACGTCTCGTCGGGAGATGAGTTCAATCGTGATATCAACAGCTATCTCGACAGCCTGGATGATCAAGATCAGCCCGATACGCTGGAAGATATTGTCGACTCCGAACTGTTCGCTCCGGAGATCTGCTACATTCGGTCCCGAGAAGAGGTGGACGTCGATGCGCTTGACGAGAACGTCGACTATCTCTATGGGCTAAGCCGACGCGATGACCTACAGGAGTTCGTCCTCCAAACGATGGCCGAACACGATCTCGACGCGATCGTATACCCGACTCTCAAGCAAACTCCGCCCACGCTCGACACAAACGAATCGTGGGGTTCGAACGCTCAGTTGACGCCGGCGCTGGAGTTCCCGTCGATGACCGTGCCAGCTGGCTTTACAGCGGAAAGCGATCTACCGGTCGGGATCGAATTCTTCGCCCGGGAGTACCAGGAAGAGGTGCTGTTTGAACTCGGGTACGCGTATGAGCAGGTGAGCTCGAAGCGACGTTCGCCCGAGTCCTTTGGATCGGTCGAGCCGGAAGTCGAGGAGTGGACACCGGACGTGATCGAATCGTGGAACGAGAGTCAGCATAAAAATCGAACGGCGAAACGCTTAGGCTGTGACGAGGATCCGCCGGATCTGCGGACGATCGGAGACGGATCCGAATCCGGATAGTATCGCGGAAGGCCTGAACTGATCCAACTCGGTCAGGCCTTCGATCGCGAGTCCTCGAACACGGTCCTCATAGAGGCCACCACCCGCTACAAGCCCGACGACGAGGACGGGCACGAGACCGACCAGTGGGACTACACGGAGGCGGGGTACCTGCCGGCGTTCCGGATCACGGACCCCACTGAGTGGGAGGCAGACCTGATCGAGCACTTCATTCCGGTCGCCGTCGACGAGGCGATCGGGTTCGCGAACTTCCGAGAGACGGCGACGAAGACGAACTCGCTCGCGTCGTCAGCGAGTACGTCCGGGAGAATTGCTTCGACGTTCGGGACGATCACGGCCGTAAGCCGCTCATAGCGAGCGCGCAGGGACGGCCGACGGGAACCGGGTGTGGAGCTACGGCGCTACGCAGCCGTGCGTGGCCGGAGGCTGTCCGCACGACAAGGACCCGGACACCTGCGAGTGGACGCGGTACGTCCACCTGAGCAAGTGCCCGTCGTCGAGATCTCCCCATCCGATACGGACGGGGTCGATCACGTGGCAACTGAACCAGGAGATCCCGCCCGAGGTCGCGGAGCGGGTCGACGCGACGGTGAAGACGATCGAGAATCACTACGACTGGGCCTCGTAGGAGGACCGGTGGAAACGCTACCGAGACCGGATGGAACAGCGGCAGGAGTACGTCGATCAGCTGACGAAAAACGGAGACTCAGATCACGAACGCAACTGGGCAGAACGACACGGGAGAACAGTGCGAGCCGATCACGAACACGGTTAGATGACATCGTGCCTGCCCACTTCTCCCGCACTTTTGATCGACTAACGACGGTCTTCCGGGTGGCCGCACCCGTTCTCCCGAGTGACGAGAGGCGGAAACCAGACGTAGTCGTCCCCGACAACTGTTACTTTAACAAGCTTCAAGTCCACCGCTGGCCGGGTACAACACGAATGAGACTCTTCGCCTCGGCGTCGGACAGACGGCGGGGAATCCTCGCGCTCGTCGGCGTCGCCGTCGGGTTCGTCGCCCTCTACCTCTTCGTCCGCGAGTACGCGGGATTCATCACGAACGCCGAAGCGTTGCGGGTGTGGCTCCAGCAGTTCGGCGTCCTCGCCCCGCTCGTGTTCATCGCCATCCAGGCCCTCCAGGTCATCGTCGCACCGATCCCCGGACAGGTTGTCGCCCTCGTCGCGGGCTATCTCTTCGGCTCCTTTTGGGGCACCGTTTACAGCCTCACGGGCGTGCTGATCGGGAGCTCGATCGCCTTCTCGCTCGCGAAACGGTACGGTCGGTCGTTCGTCGAGGACGTGATTCACGAGGACGTGGTCGCCCGCTTCGACGGATTCGTCGACACGGTCGGGGTTCCGGGGCTGTTCGCGTTCGTGATCATCCCCGGTCTTCCGGACGACGCCATCTGCTTTCTGAGCGGGCTCACGAAGTGGAAGCTCCCCACCTTCATCGCCGTGATCAGCGTCGGTCGCCTGCCGGCGTACGTGTTCACCGTCTACGCCGGCGGCAGGATCGCCGACGGACAGTTCCTCTTAGCGTTCGCGCTCATCGCGGTCGTCGTCCTCGCGTCGATCGTCGGCTACTACAAGCAGGAAACGGTCAGAGACCTCGTCGCTCGTATCGAGCCGCGACTCCCCTTCTGAAGACTCGCCGCGTCGGGGTGTCCCGCGGCGGGTCATCGCCACGCCCGACGCCGTCCCGCGTCCGACGGCGATTCCCACGCCCGACGCTACCCTGACGACTATCCCCACGTCCACTGGGAGTCGAGGACGAAGCGATAGAGCCCGCTGAGGAAGATGGCGATCGCGTTGGCGACGAGGTACATGAGACTCCCCCACTCCACGAGGGCGTAGAGGACCGCGAGCTGGATCGGGATGGCCGTCCCACGGACCAGATTCGTCTTCAGCAGACCGGTGAGGTAGTCCGTGGTGCCCGTGTTCTGACTCGCTTGGAACGTCCACGCGTTGTTGAGCACGTACGAGAGGATGATCGTGATCTCGATCGCGATGGTGGCGCCGATCAGGTAGTTCACTCCCGCGACGTCGACAAACGACCACAGCAGGCCCATCTGTATCCCCGCCGTGAGCGCACCGACGACGACGAACCGACGCATCTGAACGGCGATCGGCCCGCTCGTAAGGTTCCTGAGAACGGATCGAATCATCACCGGTAGCCGAGCGCTTCGAGGCGGGCTTCGAGGTCCTCGTCGACCTCTCCGTCGTCGCCCTCCTCGGTGTCTCCGGCCGCCACCGCGTCCGCCTGTCTGTCGCGGAGCTCCGCGACGTGGTCGGCGGCGATCGGCGCGAACCGCTCGACGACCGCGAGCGCCTCGTCGGACGGATCCGCAGAGCGGTCCTCCTGCTGAGTCGGGTCCGACGGTCGGTGATACAGCTCCGTCTCTCCCGTGTCCGCGTTCTCGATGTACGTCCACTCGTCGTCGCGGACGCTCACGAGGAGGTCGCCGTCAGACAGGGACCGCGGGATCGGCTGGTCGGTCACCTCCTCGCCCCGGACGGTGACGGAGACCACCGGGTCCTGATCGGGCGACTCCTCACCGCTGACCGTCGGTGCGAGCGACTCGCCGCGCCACTCCGGGGGCGATTCGACGTCGAGCAAGTCGGCGACGGTCGGCGGGATCGCGTCGAGGCCGACGTGTTCGGACACCCGACGCCCGCCGTCCTCGCCGGGGACGTTCACGATGAGCGGCACCCGAATCAGCTCGTCGTACAGCTTCGGGTAGTGCGCGAGGTGGCCGTGCTCCTGGAACTCCTCGCCGTGGTCGCCGGCGACCACGATCGCGGTCTCGTCGGCGATCCCGGCCGCTTCGAGCGTGTCGAGCAGGCGTCCGACGCTGGCGTCGACCTGTCGAACCGTCGCCTGATACAGGGTCCGGAGCTCCCGCAGGGTCCGCTCGCCGACCTCCCACCCGAGGCTCGTGCGCGTGTGGGCGTGGAGCATCCGGTGGGTGCCGACCAGCCCGTCCGAGACCTCGCGGATGTACCGCGGCGCGGGGACGTACGGGGTGTGGGTGTCCATGTAGTGGACCCACAGGAAGAACGGGTCGTCGGCGTCCTCGACGAAGTCGGTCGCGGCGTCCTCGACGTCGAACATCCGCGACGCGTCGAGGAAGGGGCGGTCGTCGCTGTCGCCTCGGATCTTAGAGCCGAGGCGGCGGAACGGCGACGTGACGAGCTGGATCCACGCCTCGACCGTCGGGTGCGCCGCGAGATACCGACTGTACCGGCTCGACCCGACGCTCGTGACGAACGGTTCGAACTCGTCGAACCCCTCCGGATACCCCCAGTGGGAGGTGAGGAACCCGTTCGCGGCGTTGAAGCCGCCGGTCGCGACGCCGGCCTCGGAAAGCACCGACGCGAGCGTCCGGGACCCTTTCACGCCGATGTCGCCGTTCCGGGCAAAGACGGGCTCGGAGGCGAGGATCGACGGGAACGAGAACGGCGTCCAGTTTCCGGTCGCGAACGACTGGTCGAAGACGGTCCCGTCGGCGGCCAACTCCGAGAGCACCGGCGAGTGCCGGTCGTCGTCGTAGGGTCCGATCGCGTCCGCCCGGAGAGAGTCGATCGTGACGAGGAGGACGTTAGATATCTCTTCAGTCGACACCGAGGGGGAGTCCGTCGAATCCGGGTCCGTCGAATCCGGGTCCGTCGAATCCGGGTCCGTCGAATCCGGGTCGACCGAGCCCGATCCGTTCGAGTCCGACGACTTCGAAGCCGATGCCGCTGTGTCCGAGGCCGACGTATCCGATACCATGTTATGCGAGAGGAGATTCTGACGCCGTCGAACCGCGAACCGGCCCGACCGGTCGCACCGGGTCTCGCCTCCGGAGGGAGCGGAACGCGAACCTCCGTCGAGTTGAGGGGTCGGCGAAGACCCCCGAACTCGTCGGGCCGATCGACAGAATCACTAGTATACCCGACAGCGGTCTGCCAGCGGCTTGAGGATTTCGGTTCCCAAGGCGGCGTCGGGCGGTGCGAATTCCCCTGACGGAACGTAGCTATTTGACGCTCGCGCGCCGAGAGGAACGCATGACCGACGCGTCGAGCCAGGGGAGTCAGGAGGGAGAGCCGGCCGGCGACCGACGTCTCGGGGTCGAGGCGCTCGACGAGCCCGTCCCGTCGGACGAGATCCCCGAGGGCGTTCCGGGGGAGTCGCGGGCGATCGACGCCGGTGACGTCCGGCTTCACGTCGTCGAGGCGGGTCCCGAAGACGGGAAGCTACTGGTCCTTCTCCACGGGTTCCCGGAGTTCTGGTACGGCTGGCACGAGACGCTCGCGCCGCTGGCCAACGCGGGTTACCGCGTCGTCGTCCCCGACCAGCGCGGCTACAATCTCTCCGAGAAGCCGCCCGCCGTGAGCGACTACCGGATCGACGCGCTGGCGCGGGACGTAGTCGGCCTGATCGACGCCTACGACCGCGAGACCGCCGCCGTCGCCGGCCACGACTGGGGCGCGGCGGTGGGGTGGTGGCTCGCGCTCCATCACGCCGACCGAGTCTCGGAGTTCGTCGCGGTCAACGTCCCGCACCCGACCGTCTTCGAGCGCGCCATCCGGAACTCGTGGGACCAGCGGCTCAAGAGCTGGTACATGCTGGCGTTCCAGCTTCCGAAACTCCCCGAGGCGGTCGCCAGCGCCGGGAACTGGCGGCTCGCCGTGCGGGGGCTCCGGAAGTCGAGCGATCCGGGGACGTTCGGCGACGAGGACTTCAGGCGCTACCGCCGCGCGTGGAGCCGCGACGGCGCGTTCGAGGCGATGGTGAACTGGTACCGGGCGATCGTCCGCGACCGCCCGACCCCGGAGACCGAGACCGTCGAGGTGCCGACGCTCGTGATCTGGGGCGCGCGGGACCGGTTCCTCTCGAGGCGGCTGGCCGGCGAGAGCGTCGAGCGCTGCGCGGACGGTCGCCTCCTCACCCTTGACGCGGCGACTCACTGGGTCGTCCACGAGGAGCCCCACCGCGTCGCTGAGGCGATCGCCGACCACGCCGATCCGCTGCCGCCGGGCGCGCGGGAGTAGGCCGCCGAGGCCGCGCCTCTCTCCGGGGCGCGTCCGGGCTCCGATCCCGCCCCGCCAAACGCCTTTTGTACCAACGCCGGAGAGGGGTGGTATGACGCTCGATCGATACGCCGACGCGGTCGACGACCTCTCCCCCGACGACGGAGAGGTCGAGACCGCCGAACTGGTCGTCACCGACGACGTGCTCGTCAAGGCGTTCGCGCTCGGACCGGGCGCGACCGTCGAGCCGCACGAGCACGGCGACGCCACCAACGTCTTCCACATCCTCGAAGGCGAGCCGACCGTTATCCGCGGGGACGAGGAGGAGTCGCTCGCGGCGCCCGCGGTCGTCGTAAACGAGCGCGGAACCGTCCACGGCGCCCGGAACGACACCGACGAGCGCGCCGTCATCACGGCGAGCCTCTGTCCGCTCCCCTGATGGACGGCGAGATCGACCCCGACGAGCTGGCGGCGCTGCTCGACGGCGATGGGGCCGACGCCGATGACGCCGACGCCGATGACGCCGACACAGACGACCTCCGAATCGTCGACATCCGCGACCGGCGCGCCTTCGACCGCGGGCACGTCCCCGGAAGCGAGTGTATCCCCTTCCCGGAGCTGACGACCCGGATCGCGGAACTGGAGGGCTCGGCGCGGATCGTCACCGTCTGTCCCCACGGGATCTCCAGCCGGCAGGCGGCCCAGCTGATCGGGAGCTACGCGGGAACGCAGGACGCGCGCGTCGAGAGCCTCCGCGGCGGCATCGAGGCGTGGGAGCGCAGCGCCGGCGAACTGGTCGCGACGAGCGTCGACGGGGGCGACGGCGGGACGAACCCGAACGAAGGCGTGGACGAGGGACCGGACGCGCCGTTTTAGCTCCGCACCCTCTGGCTACCCGCTCCGCCGACCGGGACGCGCGAGCGCCGCGCCGGCGACGGCGATTGAGACGAGAGCGACCCCGGGACCGAATCCGGGCGCGCCGTCGGCCGAGACCGGTCCGTCGCCCTCGACCGCCACCGTCGTCGACGCCTCGTCGACCGGACCGACGGCGCTGACCGTCACGTTTCGGGGACCGACGCCGATCGACCCCCCGTCCCCGAATCGGATCTCGCGTTCGACCGTCGTCTCCTCGCCGGCGTCCAGCCGCACCGGGGCGGTCTCGACCGTCTCGCCGTCGGCCCGGAACGCGATCTCCCCGCCCGCGGGCACACTCGCGTCGTTGCCCACGGTCGCGGTCGCGACGACCGACTCGCCGGCGGAAACGCGGTCGCGGTCGGTCGAGACCTCGCGGACGTTCGGGCGGGCGGGCTCGGAAACGGCGACGGTCAGGCGCTCGCTGCCGATCCGGACCTCGTACTCGCCCGGCTCGTCGAACCGATGCTCGAAGCGCTCGACCGCCTCGGCGCCGGCGTCGAGCATCCCCGACCGGTTCGCGACCGACTCGCCGTCGACCGAGAGCGACAGGTCGTAGCTCCCGGCCGCGCCGCCGGTGTTCGACGCGACGACCGCCACGGCGAGCGACTCGCCGACGACGAGTTCGACGGGGTCGCGGGCGACGGTCCGGTTCCGGTACTCGCCGGTCGCCCGGACCCCGTCGGCGGCGAGCCCGTATCCCACCTGCGCGGGGGTCTCGCCGAACGCCGCCGCGTGGGCGTCTCGGTCCCACATCTCGGGGGCCTCCCGCGTGGTCGTCAGTCGCTCGGCGGCGGCGCGGATCTCGCTCGCAGTGGCGTCGTCGGCCCCCTCGGCGGCCGCCGCCTCGACCGCGTCGAGAACGTCCTCGTTGGTGACCGGCCCGTCGGCCTCGTTGAGGTCGCGGAGGACCGTCGCCAGCGACGCGGCGCCGTCGGTCTCGTTCCGGAGCCGGCGGTCGATCTCGCCGGCGACGAGCGCGCCCTTCGTGTAGTCGGGGTTCCCCTCCCACGTCGCCGGATCGGCGAGCACCGCCGAGGCGTCGGGATCGCGCTCGCCGCGGGCCAGCGTGCGCTCGAACGCGTCGAAGTCCGCGGCGCCGCGTTCGAGCGCGAACAGCGCGGCGTAGTGGGTCGCGCTCGCCTCCGTGATCCACCGACCGCTCGCCTCGGTGCGGTACGCCTGCCGGGTGTGGACGTACTCGTGGGTCCAGACGTCCGCGGCCGTGCCGGCGGGCTCCTCGTCGCTGACCCACAGGTCCGCGTCGCCGGTCTGCAGCCCGCGGACCGCCCACGACACCTCGCCCGTGGGCGCGGCGAACGCGACCACTTCCTCGTCGCGGGCGCCGACCTGAAGCGCGTTCGAGGCGTCGGCGAACACGCCGAACACCTCGTCGGGCTCCGCGACCGGGTCCGCGGCGTCGGGGACGATCAGCCGGTAGCGCTGGCCCGCGGCCTCGCGGACGTACTCCTCGTGCGGCCCGAGGAACGCCATCGACTGCGAGGCGACGCCCTCCCCGGGAACGACCGTCTCGCGGTCCAGCCGGACCTGCGCCTCGTACTGCCCGGTGTACGACCACGCGGCGGCGACGCGGGGGGTCCGGACGAGCGCCCACTCGCCCGCGTCGACGAAGCGGTAGGTGCCGTCGGTCGCGAGCGGCCCCTCCTGCTCGACCGTGTCGTTCGCGTCGACGGCGTACGTGAGCGAGGGGTCCGCGGTCTCGCCGTCCCACTCCCAGACGGACTCGCCGGTCTCGGCGTCGTCGACCGGGGCGAACCCGTCGGCCTCGACATCGGCGCCGGCGTCGACGCTGAGCAGCGTCACTTCGAGCTCCGTGACCCGATCGGGGATCGCCGCCCGCGTCGTGACGTCGATCGACCCGCGCTCGTCGGTCTGGGCGAGTTCGTGGCGTAACCGAATCACGTCGGCGTCGTCTCCGGATGTCTGTGCCACCGAGTCCGCGTCGAGACTTCCCGAGAACGATTCGGCGGGGGAAGCCGTCTCACCGGTGGCGACCGGAGCGACCCCGACGCCGGCGGCCGCCACCCCGACGATCAGGAGCGCGACGACCAGGGACGCGACGACCGCGGTTCGAACACCGGAGGACGGCTCGGACCGGCTCATGTGTGCCGTACCGCGCGCACCGGGTTTAGGACTGTTCGTGGCTGCGTTGACACGACTGCGTTGGCGCGACCGCGTTAACACGACCGCGCTGACGCGACCGGGGCGACGAGTCGGCGTCGCGATGCGACGCTGGGCGGGTCGAGAAGTAGGGGGGAGGGAGCGTGTGACGTGCCCCTCCGACTGCGCGATGTCGAGGCCGGGATATAGTTATGCGGTGCTTGCGGGGGTCATCTCGCCCTCAGATCGCGTGGATCCGGGTCGTCCAGAAGTCACGGAAGGCGTCGGCGAGCGCGTCCCGCGGCTTCCCGGTCGCGTCGGAGACATCGGTGACGTCGGCGTGTTCTCGGAGCTCGCCGAGCACGCTGCGCTCGCCGACGACGATCGTCCGGTCGATCGGGGCGTCAGAGTCGTCGAGGTCCGTCAGCGCCGCGGTCGCCTTCTTGAGGTGGTCGTCGATCTGCCCCTCGCGCCGGCGCTCGAACCGCCCCTGCGAGAAGCCGCCCTTCGAGTGCGCCTCCTTCACGTCGGAGGTGAACCCCTCGAAGTCGACCCGCTCGTCGCCCTCGTAGACGCCGAGCGCGAAGGTGTCCGACCGGACGAGCGCGAAGGCGACCCGCCCTGTCGGTCGGAACCACGACTCGTCGAGGCGGAACTCGTCGCTCCACCGGTCGAACGGCGCCGGCTCGATCGGGGGCGTCAGCGCCGCGCTCACCGCCCCGGTGTCGTCAGCGATGACGACCGCGGGGGCGGCCCGCCTGACGAGTCGGGTCCGGTCGCCGAACCACTCCGCGACGCTCGACGGGACCGCGTCCTCGTCCGGGACGAAGGCGGTGAGGAGCCCCTCGGCGTCGTCGCTTTCGACCGCCCGGAAGCGCCCGAGCGCGTCGACAAGCCTCGGCCCGCGGGCGTCGCTCACGCGGCGGAACTCGACCGACTCCTCCTCTCCTTCGGCGCGGTCGAGGCGCTCCTCAAGCGACTCGATCCGGTGTTCGAGTTCGTTGACGCGCTCCTCGGCGCGCTGGCGGTCCGCGACGGCGTCGGACCGACGCTCCTCCTCGGCCTCGGCGCGGCGTTCGAGGTGGCGCTTCTCCTCCTCCAACTCCGCGATCCGCTCCTTCAGCTCGGCGCGCCCGAGCAGCCTGTCGATCATACCCGAACGGGAACCCTCCGCCACCTAAAAGGTGCGTCTGCGGCGGCGACGAGAGCGCGACCGCTCATAACTGACGGGCGGTGGCGTGTGCCGGTGAGCGCCGCAACGCGGCGCGAACCGCACGCGCGCGGTCGCCGGCGGCGTTGCCGCCGGCTGCCAGAGGGACCGTCGGTCCCTCGCTGGAGTCGGTCGCCCGAGCGAAGCGATGGGCGACCGACGAGGCTGGGGAGGCGTGAGGTGCGGTTGCGGTGCGGGCGGGACTCAAAGGGGCGGCCGCGAGGCGGTCACAGGCGACGGAAGCACTGGAGGGAGAACGGAGTGAGCGACCGCGTCGCACTACGCGTTCACGTGCGGTTCCCAGCCCTCCCAGCGCAGCAGCGTCTCGGCGCGGTCCGCGTCCGCCAACAGCACGTTCCGCCGATCCGGGAGGGCGTCGTCCGCGAGCTCTTGGGGGATCGCGAGCGTGCCGCTCGGCACGTCCTCGTCGCCGCCGACCGGGATGTGCCCGCCGCCGACCTTCATCACGAGCGGGGCGTCGAGTCGCTCGACGCCCTCGCCGTCGGCGTACAGCTGCTCGTTGACGTGCTCGTGGTCGACCCGCTGGATGACGGCCCGCTCGCCGTCGTGGGGTTCCACGTACAGTTCCCCCAGGTAGTAGCCGCTTGAGAATCGCTCGAACATTCTGTGCATGTTAATCTCTGTCACGGAAATACATAAGTGTTTCTCGGACAGGATCAAGCGTGATAATTAGGAGACCAAAGCCCGTCGGCGTCACACCGGAACCGGTCGGTCATCCGCGACACGCCGCCCTCTCCGCACTCTCCGCACTCTCCGCCCGGCCTCACTCCTCGTCGGAGCGTCTCGCGACCTCGTGGCGCCCGAAGCCGTACCGGAGCCGGTTCGCGAGCCGCCGGGAGAAGCGCCCCTCGTTCCGGGAGTCGAACCGCTCCGCGAGCGCCTGATAGATGATCGGCACGGGGACCTCCTGTTCGAGCGCCTCTCGGACTGTCCACGTCCCGGTGGATCCCCCTGCGACGTGGTCCGCCACGTCGCCCAGATCGGAGCCCTCCTCGCGGAACGCCTCCTCGCAGAGTTCGAGGAGCCACGACCGGATCACGGCGCCGTTGTTCCAGGTGCGCGCGACCGACTCCATATCGAGGTCGTAGCGCCCCTCGGTGAGCAGTTCGAACCCCTCGCCGTACGCCTGCATCAGCGCGTACTCCACGCCGTTGTGGACCATCTTCACGTAGTGGCCCGACCCCGACTCGCCCATGCGGTCGTGGCCGTCCGGGCCGGTCGCGACCGCGTCGAACACCGGCACGAGCGCCTCGTAGGCCCACTCGGGACCGCCGACCATCAGCGAGAAGCCCGCCTCGGCGCTGGCGGGGCCCCCGGAGGTGCCGCAGTCGAGGTACGCGGCGTCGGTCTCCTCGGCGCGCCGGACCGACGCCTGAAACTGCGAGTTCCCGCCGTCGACGACCACGTCGTCGGCATCGAGGTGCGGCTCCAAGTCGTCGAGCGTGGCGTCGACCGCGTCGCCCGCGGGGACCATGAGCCAGACGCGCTTGCCGTCGTCGTCTCCCTCGCTCGACCCGTCGAGCCGGTCGCACAGGTCCGCGACCGAGTCCGCGGCCGTCGCGCCCGCCTCCGCCGCCTCCGCGGTCGCCTCCGCCGAGAGGTCGAACGCGACCACGTCGTGGCCCGCGTCGAGCGACCGATTCACCACGATCTGCCCCATCCGCCCGAGTCCGATGACGCCGAGTTCCATGCGCGAGGGGTGGCGACCGCCCGCCGTAGTGGTTCCGGTTCGGGGCTCGCTCCGGCGCGTCAGCGACCGCGGAGGGACGCCCGAACGGTTTTGCTCGCGGCGGTCGTGTCACGCCCATGCCACGAGTCAGCGAGAGCGACCTCGACTGGACCGACACGGAGCGCGGGGAGACCCGGTTCCGCCGAAAGCAACTCGCCGAGGCCGCCGACGGCGGGGAGATCGGCTGCAGCCTCTACGAGCTGCCGGCCGGCGCGAAGTCGTGGCCGTACCACTACCACACCGCCAACGAGGAGGCGATCTACGTGCTGTCTGGGAACGCCACCTTGCGTCACGACGGGGAGACGGTCCGGATCGAGGCCGGCGACTACGTCCCGTTCCCGGCGGACGAGTCGGGCGCCCACCGCGTCATCAACGAGGGCGACGAGCCGGTCCGATACCTCGCGATGTCGACCATGACCGAGCCGGACGTGACGGTGTACCCCGACTCGGACACCTTCGGCGTGTACGTCGGGTCGCCGCCGGGCGGCCGCGAGGAGCGCTCGCTGGAGGGGTACTACGCGATCGACGGCGACGTCGACTACTGGGAGATGTAGCCGTCCGGTCGCGCTCTCACGAGTCGATGTCGTCTCCCGCCGTCTCGGTCGCCGCCTCTCCCGCCTCAACCTCCCGCTCCCCGAGGTGCGCGCGCAGGGCGTCGACGTCCTTGTTGCCCGCGCCGGTGTTCAGGAGGACGACGGTGTCATCGGGGCCGAACTCGCCCGACTCCGCCAGCGCGAACGCCCCCGAGACGCAGGCCGCGCAGGTCGCGCCGACCTCCAGCCCCTCCGTCCGAGCGACCTCGATCGCGGCGTCGAGGATCGCGCGGTCGGTCGTCGCCACCGCGCCCCCGTCCGACTCTCGGATCGCGTCGAGGACGAGCGGGCTCGCGCCCGGATCCGGGATCGCGATCCCGTTGCAAGCCGTGTCGACCTCGTCGTCCGGGACCGGTTCGTGGCGGTCGGCGCCCGACTCGTAGGCGTCGACGACGGGCGCACACCCGGCCGCCTGCGCGGCGTACATCGGAACGAGTTCGTCGGTCCACCCCAGCTCGCGAACCTCGCGGGCGGCCTTGTGCATCCCGACGAGGCCGACGCCCCCGCCGGTCGGGTAGACGACGCCGTCGGGCGCCCCCCAGTCGAGCTGTTCGAGCAGCTCTAACGCCATCGTCTTCTTCCCCTCGTGGCGGTACGGAGTCACGAACGTCTTCGTCGAGTACCAGTCGGGGTGGTCCTCCATCGCCTCCGCGTACGCGCGCCCGGCGTCGCCGATCTGCGAGTTTCCGTCGATCGGATCCGTCACGGTCAGGTCGGCGCCGTGGACCTCCGTCATCGCCTTCTGGGTGAACCCCGCCCGCGAGGGGAGGAACACGTGGGCGTCCAGATCCGCGCGGGCCGCGTACGCGGCCGCCGCCTGTCCGGCGTTGCCGGCGCTGTTCAGCGCGACCTCCTCCGCGCCGTGCTGGCTCGCGGCCGTCATCGCCAGCGACTGCCCCCGGTCCTTGAACGTCCCCGTCGGGTTCGATCCCTCGTCTTTCAGGAGGACCCGTCCCACGCCCATCGCGTCCGCGAGCCCCGGACACTCGATCAGCGGCGTCGCGCCCTCGCCGAGCGACACCGCCGCGTCAGTCGCGAAGGGTAGCAGCTCCGCGTACCGCCACATCGACTCGAACGGACGCTCGGCGAGGTCCTCGGGGGAGAGGTCGATCCGATCGAGGTCGTACGTCGGGTCGAGGATCCCGCCGCAGTCCGGGCATCGGTGCGTCGCGGCCTCCGGACCGAACGCCTCGCCGCAGTCGACACACGAGAGCCCCGTGAACGCGTCCGTCGTTTCCATGGAGTCGCGTTCGACCGCTCCCGACTTCGGTCCATCGGTCCGAGATCGGCTTCAAACCCGAAACGGATGAAGAGGAAACGGGAGAGAGCGGGAGGTGCTACCTCCGCGTATGACCCGACTGACGGTCCGGCTCGACTTCCCGAGCGGCTCGTGGCTGGGTGACGTGTCGCGGAGCCACCCGGACGCGACGCTCCGTGCGACCGAGACGGTCGCCGCCGCGGAGGGAGAGGTGACCCCGCTCGCCGTCGCCGGCACCGACCGCGCGGCGACGGAGGCGACGCTGCGCGACCATGACCGCGTCGATCGGGTCGACGTCAGCGAGCGCGCCGGCCCGGCGACGCGGCTCCGAGTCGTCGCCCCCGCACCGCCGCCGCACGTCGCAGCCGCGCGAGCGGTCGGCCTCCCGATCGAAGAACCGGTCACGGTGACGAACGGGCGCGCGACCGTCGAGGTCGCCGGCGATCGCTCCCGGCTCACCGCGTTCTGCCGACGGCTCACCGGTGAGGGCGTCACCGTGGGTGTCGAGGCGAGCAACACCGAGGAGGACCTCGTCCTCACGGACGCCCAGCGCGACCTCGTCCTCGCCGCCGTCGCTGCCGGGTACTACGACACCCCCCGAGAGTGCACGCTCACGGAGCTCGCCGAGTCGCGCGACCTCGCGAAGTCGACGTGCAGCGAGACCCTCCACCGCGCCGAGGGGCGGGTGTTACGCCGGTTCGTGGACGGCGAGTTCGACTGCGACGACCGGGAGAAGAGCGGGGAGACGCCGTTCGGCGACGACGCCGAGCCGAGGCGCGAACGCGACCGAACGGAGCCGGTCGACATCGCTACCAGCGAGCCGTGAGGGGCGCTACTCCCCGTCCAGCGCCTGCCACGAGAGCTTCGGATCCCGCGCGGCGCTCACCTGGTCGATCCGAGCCGCAGCGGTGCGGTTCGGGGCGGCGTCGAGCGCCTCGTCCGAGTCCGCGTACGCGAGATTGAACGCCTCCGCGAGGTCGTCGAGCGACGACCGACCTTCGATCTCGGTCGGCTCCGTCAGCATCGCCTCGGGCACCATCTCCGGCCACTTCGTCGTCGGCGGGTGAACGCCGAAGTCGAGCATGCGCTTCGCCACGTCGGCGGCGTCGCGCTCGCCCGCCGTCGCCGCGAACTCGTGGTGGAAGGGGCCGTACGGCACGTCCAGGTCGATCTGCTCCGCGAGGTAGTTCGCGTTGAGCACCGCCTTCGCGGCCGCGTCCGCGAGCCCCTCGTCGCCGAGCCGAGCGATGTACGCGTAGGTCTTGACGAGGACGAGCCAGTTGCCGCCGAACCCGTGGACCTTCCCGATCGTCTCGTCGGGATCGAAGGGCTCGTAGCCGCTCCCGTCCTCTCGCTCGCGGACCCGCGGGGAGGGGAGGAACTCGGCGAGTTCGTCGACGACGCCGACCGGGCCGGCGCCCGGCCCGCCCCCGCCGTGCGGGGTCGCGAACGTCTTGTGGACGTTGTAGTGCATCACGTCGAACCCCATGTCGCCGGGCCGACCGCGGCCGAGCAGGGCGTTGAGGTTCGCGCCGTCGTAGTAGAGCAGCCCCCCGGCGTCGTGGACGATATCGGCGATCTCCGTGATGTCGCGCTCGAAGAGCCCGACCGTGTTCGGGTTGGTCAGCATGAGCGCGGCGGTGTCGTCGCCGACGGCTGCCTCCAGCGCCTCGACGTCGACCCGCCCGTCGTCGCCGGACGGCAGTTCGACCACGTCGTAGCCCGCCATCGCGGCGGTCGCGAAGTTGGTGCCGTGCGCGGAGGCGGGGATCACGACCTCGGACCGGTCGTTGCCGTGGTGCTCGTGGTACGCCTTCGCGACCGCGATGCCGGTGAACTCGCCGGCGGCGCCCGCGGGCGGCTGGAGCGTGACCGCGTCCATCCCGCCGATCTCGCCGAGGTACTCCTGGAGCCGGTACTGCAGTTCGAGGTTCCCCTGGGCCGCCCGCGCGGAGCGGTCCGGGTGGATCGCCGCGTTCGGATCGGCGGCCACGTCCTCGGTGAACTTCGGGTTGTACTTCATCGTACAGCTCCCGAGCGGGTACGGCCCCGAGTCGATCGCCCAGTTCATCTGCGAGAGCCGGGTGTAGTGGCGGGCGATCTCCGGCTCGGAGGGCGCCGGGAGGGTGAGCTCCTCGCGCGTCAGGTCGTCGGGCAGCGGCGACCCCTCGCGCACGTCGACGGTCGTCTCGTCCTTCTCCGAGAGCAGCGGCTCGTGGACGTCCTCGCCCTCGCGGGCGTAGTCGGCCTGGTCGTGGATCACTCAGATCACCTCCTCGAAGGCGGCGACGAGACCGTCGGTCCGCCCCGCGTTCAGGTCGGTCACGCACACCTGCAGCAGGTGTTCGCCGATCGTGTGGACCGCGAACCCCTCCGCCTCTAAGTCCGCCGCGATGGCCGCCGCGGGCTGGTCGACGCGCACGGCGAACTCGCGGACGTGGTGCCGGTCGTGGACCGGCGCGGCGGCGCCTTTCACCTCGTCGATCCGGTCAGCGAGCGCGGCCGCCTCCCTGACGCAGTCGTTCGCGAGGTCGACGAGCCCGTCGGGACCGAGCGTCGCCGCGTGGATCGCGGCGCGGAGCGCGACCCACGCCTGATTCGTACAGATGTTCGAGGTCGCCCGCTCCTTCCGGATGTGCTGTTCGCGAGTCTGAAGCGTGAGCGTGAACGCGCGGTCGCCCGCCGCGTCCTCGGCGGCGCCGACGAGCCGCCCCGGGACCTGCCGGAGGAAGTCGTCGCTGCAGGCGAAGAGGCCGAGCCCCATCCCGTAGGCGGTGGGAAGTCCGAGCGCGCCCGCCTCGCCGACGACGACGTCGGCGCCGACGCTCGCGGGCTCTTCGAGCACCGACAGCGACACCGGGTCCGACCCGAGCGTGAACAGCGCGTCGGCGTCGGCCGCGAGGTCGCCGATCGCTCCGAGGCGCTCTTCGATGCAGCCGCGGACGGTGGGGTTCTCGGCGTACACCATGACCACGTCGTCGCCGGCGCGGTCGGCGAGCGCGTCGACGTCGACGTTCCCGTCGGTCATCGGGTACGACTCGACGGTCAGGTCGGCGCCCGCGCAGTAGTTCTCCAGCACCGCGCGCTTCCCCTCGCGGAGGTGGTCGGGGACGAGGACCACGTCGCCCGAGGTCGAGCGGACGCGGTCGGCCAGCGTCGCCGCCTCGCCGAGCGCGGTCGCGGCGTCGTACATCGAGCAGTTCGCGACCGGGAGCCCCGTCAGCTCCACGAGCATCGACTGGTACTCAAAGAGGGCCTGCAGGAACCCCTGCGACACCTCCGGCTGGTACTGGGTGTAGCTCGTGAGAAACTCCGCGCGGTCGGCGAGGTGGTCGACGACGCTCGGCACGTAGTGACCGTAGTGGCCCCGCCCGAGGAACTCGGCGAGGTCGTCGTTGCGCGCGAAGATCCGCGAACACTCCGCGCGGATCTCCCGCTCCGAGCGCGGTTCGATCCCGAACTCGCCGTCGAACGCGACGGCGTCGGGGATGTCGAACAGCGCCTCCTCGTCGTCGACGCCGATCGCCGAGAGCATCGCCGCGGTCTCGCTGTCGGTGTGGGGCGCGTACGGCGTGCCGCCGCTCCCGCTCATCGGTTCGTCCCGTCCTGTCTGCGGTCGTTCGGTCGCCCGGTACCGGCTCGTCGATCGAAGGGTGGCGTGGTCATGGTCGTATGTCCGCTGGTGGATCGCGCTTCGAGATCCGGCCGCTACGCGATCTGGTCGTCGTACTCGTCGGCGTCGAGTAGCCCGTCGGCGTCGCCGCCCTCGACGCGATCGACTTCGAGCATCCACCCGTCACCGTACGGGTCCTCGTTGACGAGCTCCGGGCGGTCGAACAGCTCCTCGTTGACGGCGACGACCTCGCCGGACACCGGTGCGTACAGGTCCGAGACGGCTTTGATCGACTCGACGACGCCGAACGTCTCGCCGCCGGCGATTTCGTCGCCGACTTCGGGCAGCTCGACGAACACCACGTCGCCGAGCTCGTCCTGCGCGAAGTCGGAGACGCCGATCCGAACGGCGTCGCTGCCGGTCGTCGCCCACTCGTGCGATTCCAGGTACCGTCTGTCGTCGGGTACTTCGAAACTCATTGGTCAGGGGTCGTCGCGGTCCGCCTCCGGGATCGACGCGCGAGCGCGCCGTCGGCGTCTGCTCCGCATCGTTGGCCGGTTACTTCCGGAATCCCGTGTTGGAACGCGGTCCGCGACACGTGTACGTCACCCTTCTGACGACGAGGAAATAAAAGGTGTGTTCGCGGCGGACTTCCGTCCGCGACGGGACTCCGGCGGCTCACGTCCACCGGTCGAGCCCGGTCTGGACCTGCGACTCCGCGATGCGCTCGAACCCGCGCTCGACCTCGTCGGCGGCGACGCCCCACTCCTCGACGACGTACTCGCGGGCGGCGTCGACGTCGGGGTTCACCGTCGCGTCCACCTCCACGTCGGTCGCCGGCGGGTCCATGAACAGCTCGCGGATCGCCTCGGCGTTCGGGATTTCGGCGCCGCGCGCGTCCAGGACGCCCCACAGGTCGCCGTGCTCGCGGACCGCCTTCACCGCCGTCTTCGGTCCGATCCCGCGGACGCCCTCGTTGAAGTCGGTGCCGCAGAGCATCGCGGCGTCGACGAGTCCCTGCCGGTCGAAGCCGAGGCCGTCGAGCGTCGCCGCCAGGTCCATCAGCTCGGGATCGCCCCTGCTCGTGAGCTGGCGGAGGGTCGTCGGCGCGCCGAACAGCAGCGTGTCGTAGTCTTCGCTGCCGGCGTGGTCGACCGTCCCCGTCGCCGCCATGTGCGCGCACTGCGCTTCGCCCTCCGCCGGCGCCTCGACGATCGGCACGTCGAGTAAGCGGAGCAGTTCCCGGGTCGTCTCCTGAATCGTGTCGGTGAGCCGTTGCGTCCGGGCCTCCAGCCGCGCCGCCTCGACCGCGTCGCCGCGCTCCTCGGCGGCCGCCCGGCGCTCTTCCGCCGCCTCACGTTTCTCACGCCGGTCGGCGACCTCGTCGGCCTTCAGCTCGGTCACCGCCCCGTCGAACACCATCACGGGAGTCAGGCCGTGCTCGAAGAACTTCGGAAGTCCCTGCGCGACGCCGATCAGGTTGGCGACCTCGACGCCGTCGGCGGTGGTGTACGCTTCGTCGCTCGTCCACTTCACCGTCGTCGTGAGGTACCGGTACAGCCAGTTGTGCGCGTCGACGGCGACGACGCTCCCCTCGATCTCCGCGAAGGCCACGTCGCGGATCGCCGCGAGGTCGCGCAGGTCCGCGTTTCCCATCACCGATCCGTGGTCGTGGCGGCTCTTAAAGGATCGATTCGGGATCGGTCCGCGGGCTGGGCGGTCAGCGACCGGACGCACCCCCGCCTGCCGGCTTGTGGAGCGTTTATGTGCGTGAGCCGACTAGCTCCGGTACCGAATGGTCTCGCCGTTCGATGTGCTTGATGTCGACGAGGACGCCGACGAGGCGGCCATCGAGCGGGCCTACCGCGACCGCGTGAAGGAGGCCCACCCGGACCAGGGAGGGACCGTCGAGGAGTTCCAGCTCGTCAGGCGCGCCTACCGCGAACTCGACGATCGAGACCGGAACGGCGAGGCCGACGACGGCACCGACCCCGCCGACATCGACCTCAGCGACGACGAGGGCGAGGCCGACGCGGTGCAGCCGGTCCGCGTCGAGTTCCTCGACTATGCAGCGATCGACGACTACGGCTGGTCGCTCGACGACGACGACCTGTTCCGGAAGGCGTCGCACGCCGACCTCGACGAGTCGGCTCACGGCCGGTTACTGGTTCACCCCGACGAGAGCCTGCTGGAGGCGGCCGAGAACCGCGGATTCGCGTGGCCGTTCTCCTGTCGCGGCGGCGCGTGCGCGAACTGCGCCGTCTACCTCGTGGAGGGGGAACTGTCGCAGCCGACCGACCACATCATGCCCGAGGAGCTGGCGGAGCGCGGGTTCCGGCTCTCCTGTAACGGCTACCCCCTGAGCGACGATCTGAAAATCGTCTTCAACGTCAAACAGCTCGCCGAACTCGACGACCTCATCCTCCCGCCGGGGCCGTTCACCCGGCGGTGACGAGCCGGCGAGGCGCGTGGCACCCCCGACGACGACGGCAACCCTGGAAGTCGGTCGCGTGGCCTCAGAGACGGCGATATCCTCATCTCGAAGCGCCCATATGAGAGATAATTATATATACGATCATTTGTTTTCTGTCATACATGAGTTCGAGTGAGGTGAAACTCCGGAGCGCGATCGGCGGAGTCTCGGTCGAAGGACAGCTCCACACGCTGAGCGTGTGGTTCATTCTGGCGCTGCGGCTGATGATCGGGCTCGCGTTCTTCCAGAGCGGTCTCGACAAGGTCCTCNAGCTCCACACGCTGAGCGTGTGGTTCATTCTGGCGCTGCGGCTGATGATCGGGCTCGCGTTCTTCCAGAGCGGTCTCGACAAGGTCCTCAGCGGGGAGTTCAGCGCCGCAGGATACCTGCAGAACGCGCCCGCGGCGAACGGGAGCCCGGCGGCCGGGCTGTTCGCCGCGATGGGCGAGAACGCGCTGTTCGTCGACTTCGTGAACGTCGCGGTGCCGTGGGGNGCGAACGGGAGCCCGGCGGCCGGGCTGTTCGCCGCGATGGGCGAGAACGCGCTGTTCGTCGACTTCGTGAACGTCGCGGTGCCGTGGGGCGAGGTCTTCATCGGGCTCGGCGTGATCGTCGGCCTGCTCACGCGGCTCGCCGCCTTCTGGGGCGCATTCATGATGCTCCTCTTTTACCTCGGCAACTGGGACATCTCGCACGGCTACATCAACGGCGACTTCGCGTACATGCTCGTGTTCCTCTCGGTCGCCGCCTTCGGCGCCGGTCGGATCCTCGGGCTGGACTCGATCGTCGAGCAGTACGAGGTCGGCGGGCAGCCTCTCGTCGAGCGGTACCCGTGGACCCGATACCTCCTCGGGTGAGTCGTCTCAGAAAAGCGTCAGTCGGTCCTCAGAACGCCTCGGCGAGGGCCGCGACGACGGCGTCCTCGACGGCGTCGCGCTCGCCGGAGAGGAACTCGATCTTCCCCTCGCGGAGGCCGGCGGTGGCGACATCGGCGTTGGGCGCCAGTTCGGCCGCGCGCTCGGCCACGTCGCGGACGGACACGTCCGCGGTCGTCCGGACGTACAGTTCGTCGGTGCCGATCCCGACCGTCGCGTACGCCTCGCCGTTCGCGTTCCGGCGGTGGAGGTCGTCAAGCAGCAGCGGCGTCGGCGGGAAGTCGTATCGGTGGGTGTAGCCGTCGGTGTCGAGCACGGCGAACTCGACGCCGTCGACCGCCTCGGTGACGACGTTCTCGGTCGCGGTCTTGACTTCCGTCTCCAGCTTCTCGCGGAACTGCTCGGAGACGTGGGCCGCGAGGTTGCCGCCGTCCTCGAAGAGGAGGTCGGCGACGAGTTCGCGCTTGTCCTGATACGACTGGTAGTACGCCTCCAGGGCGATCGCCTCGCGGAGCTCCGCGACGCGCTCGGCGTCGTAGCCCGCGTCGCGGGCGAGTTCGACGTAGCGGTCGGGGGTCTCGGCCCAGTAGCTCACCGCCGGCAGGTGTCGGAGGTCGTCGCGGACCTCGTCGTTGACCGCGGAGGCCAGCGACGCGACGAGCGCGCCCGTGGAGAGGTCGGCGTCGACGCCGTCGATTTCGGGGGAGACGAGGGTGTCGACCGACTCTCGCGTCTCGGGGTCCGCGACCTCGGCGTCGACGACGACCGCGTCGACGCCGTAGACGGACAGGAGGTCGATCCCGTCGGCGGACTCGACCGTGGAGCCGGTGCCGACCAGCAGGAACAGGGGGAGCTGCTCGTCGTGGCGGTCGCGGTCCTGCAGCATGCGGGTCGCGTCGTTCGTCGCCGCGTCCATCCCGTAGACGGGGTCGTCGAGCGGGCGGCGGGTGAAGTAGTGGTACTCGGCGTCGCTCTTCGCGTGCTCGTCGCGGATCAGCGGGAGCACGGCGCGCTCGACCGCGGCGCCGGCGACGTAGCCGTCGGCGGTGGCCGGGTGGCGCACGACGATCGGACGCGATTCGAGGACCGCGCGGCGGATCGCCTCCGCGGCGTCGAGGAGCCCGTCGGCGAGCTCCGCGACCGCCTCGTCGCCCGCGAGCGGCTGGAGACCCTCCGGGCGGGCCTCGGCGGTGAGCGCCTCGGCGAGCCGGCGGCGGACGGCCTCGGCCTCCTCGCCCGCTAAGAGAACGAGCGCCTCGGACTCGACCTGCACGTCGCCGCGGTGGCTCTCGACCTCGCCGTCGATCCGCACCGCGTCGCCGACCTCGACGTCCGGGTACGCGCGGACGCCCGGCTCGACGAACGCGGCCACGTCGACGACGCCCGTCTCGTCGCGGACCTCGAAGACGGTCGGGCCGCCGGTCTGTCGGACGCTGACGACCTCGCCGTCGATCCGCACCGCGTCGCCGATGGCGTCCGCGAGGGTCCCGATCCCGACGCGCTCGCGCTCGTCGTCGAGGTCGTCGGCGGCGGTCTCGTCGTCGTCACCCTCGTCGGCGGCGGTCTCGTCGGCGTCACCCTCGTCGGCGGCGGTCTCGTCGGCGGCGGTCTCGTCGGCGGCGCTTTCCGCGGGCTCCGCGTCGTCGACTTCGCTAGTGTCGGCTTCGTCGGCCTCGACGGCCTCGTCCGGCTCCGCATCGGTTTCCGGCTCCTGCTCCGCATCGGTTTCCGGCTCCTGCTCCGCATCGGCTTCCGGCTCCTGCTCCGCCTCGGTTTCCGGCTCCGGTTCCGAATCGGTTTCCGGCTCCGGTTCCGAATCGGTTTCCGGCTCCGCGTCCGTTTCCGGTTCCTCCTCGTCCTCCTCCGGGAGGTACTCGGTGTCGCCGTCCTGCACGAGCACGCCGCGGAACTCGCGGTCGGCCTGCCGGATCGACCACGCGAGGTCGATGTTCCCGTTGTCGCGAACGCCCTTCACCTGCACGAACACCTCGTCTCCCGGCTCCCAGTCGAGGCTGTCGAGCCGTCGATCGAGCTCCGACCGGTGGAGGAGTCCGGTCACGCCGGGCGCGAGGTCGACGAACACGCCGAACTCGGCGTAGCCGTCGACGACGCCGCGGTAGAAGCGGTCCGATACGAGCTGATCCGGGGAGTCGCCTCGGAAGTCGAACACGACGTCCTCTTGGTGCGGATCGCAGATGCGACCGCCACCGTCGACGTCGACGCCACAAATGATACAGGATCCCATTTGAGTACACCGAGAGTCTCGGGCTTAAAACGGTTGTCGAAAGCCTCGCGGGAGCGAACGGCCGAATACGGCCTCGCGGCGGGCGCCGGAAGGGCTCCCGCCCAGCGGCGCGTCCGGTGACCGGCCGAGCCGTCACCGTCACCCCCCGGAGCGTCAGCCGATCAGAGACCGGACCGCGGCGACGACGCGGTACCCGACGCCGTACCCGAGAAGAGCGGGGGGGAGCCCGGCGATGAGCGTCCGAATCGGCGTCGTCCGGTGGACGGTGCGGAACCCGATCAGCAGTAGCACCGTCGCGTAGGTACCGCAGACGACCCGGAGCAGCGGTATCGGCGGGCCGGCCAGCGCCATCGGCGAGCTGGCGTACGCGACCACCTGCACCGTCTCGCTCACGCCGCCTCGGTCACGGAGCGCGACCCCGTCGTCGTACTCGACGCTGGCGAGGATCGCCGACAGCGTCGCGACTGCCGCGGTCAGGTGGAGCCCCACCGGGGCGGCCAACACGACCACGACGAGGAACAGAATCGCCGCGGAGACGGGCACGGACGCGACGATTCCGGGGACGACACCCGGGTCCGAGACGATCCAACCGAGCGCGTAGGCGCCGGCGACGGCGACCGCGAACGTCAGCGCCGGCGCCTGATCGCCGGGCGCCACGCCGTTCGCGAAGAGGCGGCGCGGTCGGACCAGCGCCTCGATCCACGCCCGAGCCAGCGCGCGCGGTCCGCGAGCCCGCCCGCCCTCCGGATCCTCGATCCACGATGTCACGGGCGCGCTTCGGGCGGGTAGAATAACGGGGTTCCGGTTCGGGCCGGCACCGCGGTATCGGACAAACGGCCTCCGAGCGCCCGCGCCGTTATCTCGTCTGATAGTCGGCGCGCAAACTCTTATACCGTTCCTGTCGGAGAGACACGCGAATGAGCGCGTTCCGGAACGACGAACGGGGGTTCACCCCGATAGCCGGCTCGGGGATGCTCGTCGGCATCGTCGTGGTGCTCTTGGCGCTCGTCGGCGCCGCTGTCTTCGGAATGATCGACGGCGTCGCACCGCCGGACGCGGAGTTCCAGGTCGAGAAGGAGGGGTCTGACCTCGTGGTCGTCGCTGTCGGCCCCGAGCCCGTCCCCGCCGAGGAGCTGTACGTCCGCGGCGAGGACCCCGACGAGGAGGTCCAGTTCGGCGCGTGGCCGGGTGACGGGGTCGTACGGCCGGGCGATCGGGTGACCGTGCCCAACGCGACCGGCAACGAGGATTTCGAAGTCGTCTGGGAACCCGTCGCCTTCGACACGCACGAGACGCTCGGCGCCTACACGGGCGAGGACTCGGCGATCGAGGGCAGTTCCAGCCGGGACCCGCTCGGCGCGACCGGCGTTTGAAGCCGCTCGCGGAGCTACTCCACCGACACCCACTCGCCGCGCTCGTCGGCGCGGGTGACTGCGTCGAGGAGCTTCTGTACCTCGTACCCCTGTTCGAACGACGGCTCGAACTCGCCGCCCTCGGCGACCGCCGAGAGGAACTCGTAGTTCTCGTGGACGAAGGTGTGCTCCCAGCCGATGACGTGGCCCGGCGGCCACCAGTGGTCGATGTACGGGTCGCTCTCGTCGGTGACGAGCACGGTCTGATACCCGCGGTCGCCCTCGCGGAGCACCTCCAGCTCGTTGAACCGCTCTAAGGAGAACTTCAGGCTCCCCTTCGATCCGTGGACCGCAATCGTGTGGTCGTTCTTGTGACCCTCCGCGAACCGGGACGCCTCGAAGTTCCCTATCGCCCCCGACTCGTAGGCGACCTGCGCGGTGTATGCGTCGTCGACGGTCACGTCGCGGTACTCCTCGACGCCGCCTTCCTCGTCGTAGACGGGGCGCTCGTCGACGAACGTCTGTAGGTGGCCGGAGACGCGGTCGATCTCTCCGACCGCGTCGCCGACGAGGAACTCCGCGAGGTCGATCGAGTGTGCACCGAGATCGCCGAGTGCGCCGGAGCCCGCCATGTCGGCGTCCAGCCGCCACGCCCACGGAGCCTCGGGATCGGCGAGCCAGTCTTGGAGGTATCGGCCGCGTACCTGTCGGATCTCCCCGAGTTCACCGTCCTCGATCAGCCCCTTCGCGTACCGGACCGCGGGGACGAACCGGTAGTTGAACGCGGTGGCCGTCGGCACGTCGGCGTCGGCCGCGGCGTCGCGCATCGCCGCCGCCTCGTCGAGGGTCGGTGCGAGCGGCTTCTCACAGAGGACCGGAACGCCGGCGTCGAGGGCCGCGATCGACGGCTCAGGGTGGATGTGGTTCGGGCCGAGGTTGTAGAACACGTCCACGTCGTCGATCGCGTCCTCCCAGTCGGTCGCGGTGTGCGAGAACCCGAACCGCTCCGCGGCGTCCGCGAGCGCCTCCTCGTCGCGTCCGACGAGCGTGTGCCGTTCGACGTCGGGCGCGTCCGGGAAGAACATCGGCAGCCGCGCGAGCGCGTTCGAGTGAGCTCTGCCCATGAATCGATACCCCAACACGCCAATGTTGAGCGTCATGTCTCGCCATTCTGTCGGCACCGTTTTATCTGTTCTCACGTCTCTCGAAACAAATATGATCATTGTTCACACGCAGCGTGATATTCATGTGTCGCCGCGCGAATTCACAGCCGTGTCAGTCACCGGACGCACGCTCGGAGGGCCGCTGGTTCGACGGGCGATCAGGCCGATCATCGCCTTCCTGCTGGTCGTCGGCGGCGGGATCGCGGGGTTCGTCTCGCTCGCGGGCGTCGGTCCGATCGAGGCGGCGTTCTGGCTGATCGACCCGGCGAGTATCAGCGTCCATTACCAGGCCCGCGCCGGCGACGGCCGGCGCGTGAAGGCGTTCGCTACGGTCGTCTTCGGGACGCTGGTCGTCGCGGGAGTCTGGATCGGTGAGACGGTTCTGACGACGGCGTTCGGCGGACAGATGCGTGAGGGAATAGAACACATGCAGACCAAACGAGCCATCGACGAACTCGACGACCACGTGATCATCTGCGGCTACGGCCTGTTCGGTCGGACCGTCGCTAAGCAGATCGGCGAACGGGAGCGACCGGTCGTCGCCATCGAGCGCGACGGGGACACCTTCGGCCGCATCGACACGGAATCGGTGTTCGCCGTCGAGGGCGACGCGAGGGACGAGACGGTGCTCCGCGAGGCGGCGATCCGCGACGCCGACGCCGTGGTTGCCGCCATCGACGACTCTAACGCCAACATTCAGATCGCCATCACGGCGAGCGGTATCGCTCCGGACGTACGACTCGTCGTCCGCGTCGGCGACGAGGACTACACGTCGGTCGCGCGGCGGGCCGGCGCCGACGAGGTCGTCATCCCGGAGGTGTTGAGCGGCGAGGACGTGAGCGACTCGCTGTGAGGGCCCCTACGCCCAGTAGGCGTCGCCCGGCTCCGTGTCGAACACTGCGCGGCCGAGCACGTCGACCGCCTTCTCTAACCCCTCCCGCGAGGAGGTCAGCGAGTCCTCGTGTTCGATCGACAGCGCGCCCTCGTAGCCGACCATCCGGAGCGTCGAGACGACGTCCTTCCAGTGGCTCTCGTCGTGACCGTAGCCGATCGAGCGGAACAGCCACGAGCGGTCGGCCTCCGCGGTGTACGGCTCGGTGTCGAGGACGCCCTTCACGCGAGCGTTCGCGTCGTACACCTTCGTGTCCTTCGCGTGGAAGTGATGAATCGCGTCGTGCTCACCGAGGAAGCGGATCGCTTCGGTCACGTCGATCCCCTGCCAGTAGAGGTGCGAGGGATCGAAGTTGGCGCCGATCCGCTCGTTCGTCGCCTCCCGCAGCGCGAGCATCCCGGTCGGCTCGTACACGAGCATGTTCGGGTGCATCTCGATGGCAACGTCGATGTCGTGGTGGTCGGCGTGCTCCGCCAGATCCCGCCAGTACGGGACCGCGACCTCGTCCCACTGGTAGTCGAGCGCCTCGGCGTGTTCGGTCGGCCATGGTGCCGTGATCCAGTTCGGGGTCGAGTCGCCCGGCGCGCCGCCGGGGAGCCCGGAGAAGCAGGTGACCGTGCCGGCGCCGAGCTGGTCGGCCAGCTCGATCGCCTCGCGGAGCTCCCGGTCGGCTTCCGCGGCGCGCTCCTCGTCGGGGTGTATGGGGTTGTTATGCGTCGCGAGCGCGGAGAGCCGAAGGTCGTGCTCGTCGAGCAGGTCTCGGAGCTCAGCCTGCGCCGCGTCGTCGTCGAGGATCGCCTCGCGGTCGACGTGATCCTCGCCGGGCCACCCGCCGACGGCGAGTTCGACGGCGTCAACCCCGATACCGTCGAGATACGCGATCGCGTCCTCGATCGATTCTCCGCCCAAGGGGACAGTTAGCACACCGATGTCCATGCGTGGGGATAGTACAACCCACCGAATAAATCTTCAGAAAGCGGCGGCCGATCCGGCGGGCGTCGGACGTGAGGAGCCGCGAGGCGCCGCGGAGAGTCCCCGGGCGGTCATCAGCTTCTCGGCCCGTTTCACCCCCCGAACGGGCCGTGAACCACATGAGGTTTTAACGGGTGGAGCGCGTACGACGGGTATGGGAATCCTCTCGCGCGCCTCCTACGTCATTCGCTCGAAGGTGAACGCCCTCCTCAACCGGGCGGAGGATCCGACGGAGTCGCTCGACTACTCGTACGAACAGATGCGCGACGAGCTCCAGGACGTCAAGCAGGGGATCGCCGACCTGACGACCCAGAAGAAGCGCCTGGAGATTCAGAAGCGCAAGCTGGAGGAGAACGTCGAGAAGCACAACCGGCAGGCCCGCGAGGCGGTTCAGCAGGACCGCGACGACCTCGCGCGGAAGGCCCTCGAAAAGAAGAAGTCGAAGATGACCCAGATCGAGGAGCTGGAGGGTCAGATCGCGGAGCTGAACAACACGCAGGAGCAGCTCGTCGAGAAGAAGAACAAGCTCCAGAACCGCATCGAGGAGTTCCGCACGAAGAAGGAGACGATGAAGGCCCGCTACGAGGCCGCGGAGGCGTCCTCGCGCGTCTCGGAGGCCATGACGGGCGTCGGAGACGAGATGGAGGACGTGAGCCGCTCCATCGAGCGCGCCGAGGAGCGCACCGAGGAGATGGAGGCGCGCGCGGAGGCGATGGACGAGCTGGAGGACTCCGGCGCGTTCGAGGACGCGCTCTCCGACAAGGACAGCATCGACCGCGAGCTGGAGAGCCTCTCGACGAACAGCGAAGTCGACGCCGAGCTGGAGACGCTGAAAGGCGAACTCGGGAAGGGCGAGCCGGCGAGCGACGACGGCGAGGCGAGCACCGACGAGGAGATCGACGACGAGCTCGCGGACATCGAGTCGGAGATCGACTCGGACGACCTCGAGGCCGAACTTGACGGCGACGCCACCGAGGAGGTCGACGTGGAGTTAGAGGAGTCCGAGGTCGACGCCGACGAGCAGCGGAACTGACGGCGGCTCGCGACGCGCGATCGGTCCCCGCCTCCGGTACTTATTCTGATCGCGGCCGCGCCCCGGTCCCCGCGCGGTCCCGGTCCCCGAGCCGTATCTCGCCGCCCGACAGGTCCACGCCG
Source organism: Halorubrum saccharovorum DSM 1137 (assembly GCF_000337915.1). Taxonomy (GTDB): domain Archaea; phylum Halobacteriota; class Halobacteria; order Halobacteriales; family Haloferacaceae; genus Halorubrum; species Halorubrum saccharovorum. The sequence continues at coordinate 26,354 of NZ_AOJE01000010.1, read as the reverse complement.
TCGTACGGGTCCTCGGCGAGCAGCAGCGAACCGTCGAGGTCGGCGTAGTCGAGCAGCGGCGCGAGCTGCGCGGCCGCGGCGATCGACGCGTTCGACTCGATCATACAGCCGCACATCACCTCCAGTCCGTGAGCGCGCGCGGCGGCGATCAGCCGCCTCGCCTCCAGCAGACCGCCGGTCTTCATCAGCTTCAGGTTCGCGATGTCGCAGCGGTCGGCGATCGCGGGAACGTCGGAGAGCGTCACGCACGACTCGTCGGCGGCGATGGGAAGCGCGGACCGCTCGTGGACGAACCGGAGCCCCTCGGGGTCCTCGGCGGGCACCGGCTGCTCGACGAACTCCACGTCGCGGTCGGCGAGCCACTCGCTCTTGTCGACCGCCTCGCGGGGGCTCCACGCCTCGTTGGCGTCGACCCGGAGTCGGGCGTCGGGCGCGGCCTCGCGGACCGCGTCGACCAGCTCGCGGTCCCGGTCGGTGCCGAGCTTGATCTTGAGGACCGGGTAGCCGGCCTCGACGGCGGCCTCGGCCTTCTCCCGGACGCGCTCCGTCTCGTCGAGCCCGATCGTGTAGGAGGTCGCGGGCGCGGCAGAGGGGTCGAGCCCCCAGAGGCGGTGGAGGGGGACGCCGAGGCGCTTCGCGGCGAGGTCGTGAACCGCGATCGAGACGGCGGCGCGGGCGGCGGGGTTGTCGTTGACGACGGACGCCAGTTCGGCCTCGATCTCGTGGAGCGCGTGGGGGTCGCCGACGCGCTCGACGGCGTCGAGGAGATCCGGGAGCACGGCCTCCACCGTGTCGGCGGTCTCGCCGTAGTGGGCGGAGGGGGCCGCGCCGCCGACGCCGGTCATCCCGGCCTCGTCCGTAATCTCTACGACCACGTTCTCGGCCGCCGTCTGGGTGCCCCGAGCGATCGTGAACGGGTTCTCCAGGGGGAGCGACACCCGCTCGAAGGTCGCGTCGAGGCTCATTCGCCGGCGGGCCCTCTGTCGGTCGCCGGGGTCTCCCCGCCCAGTCCCGCGTCGACGATCCCGTCGACGATCCGGTCGGCGCCGTCCCGGACCGGGTCGGCGGCCGGAGTGCCGATCTCGTCGCCGAACTCGGCGACCGCGTCCGCGGCGGCCGCGTCGTCGTCGACGTCCTTCGTGTTGAGCGCGCCGGCGACGACGCTCGCCTCGTTGACGGGCGTCGCGAGCCCCTCGTAGAGGTCGACGTACTCGGAGAGCGGCGGGAGGTCGAACGACTCGTAGCCGTGGATCGCCTCGCGGCCGGCGGCGTGACAGAGGACGAGCCCGTCGGCCATCGAGCCGTGAAGGATGCCGCAGGTGACCGCCGAGTAGGCGGGGTGAACGATGCTCCCCTGCCCCTCGACGACGAGGAGGTCGTGGTCGTCGCCGACCTCGACGAGCATGTCCTCGACCGCGCCCGCCGTGAAGTCCGAGACGACGCGGTCGATCGGGTTCCCCCAGCCGGCGATCATGATTCCGGTCTGGCCGGTCGGGACGAACGCGGCGTCGATCCCGCGCTCGCGGGCGGCCGCGACGATCTCCAGCGAGGCCGTCATCTTCCCGACCGAGCAGTCGGTGCCGACCGTACACACCACGTCGGCGTCCACGTCGCCGGAGCCCCCCGTGGCGACCGTGAGGTCGTCGTCGGGCTCGCGCACGTCGACGAGGTCGACGCCGTGCTCGTCGGCCATCGCGGCGAACTCGGCGTCCTCGTTCAGGAAGTAGTGGAGCCCGCTCACCACGTCGCAGCCGGCCTCGATCGCGTCCTCCACGTCCGACCGCCACGACTCGTCGAAGCCGCCGCCGATCGGCGCGATCCCGATGTAGAGGGCGTCCACGTCGCCGTCGGCGGCCGCGTACGCGTCGTCGAACGACTCGACGATCGGCGCGTCAGAGATGTCCGGCACGTGGTCGTTGACGCGGTCGCCGGCGCGGTCGCGGTCGAGCACGGCGCGCACGTCCTGGTCGCCGTAGCGCATCACGCCGAGGGCAGTCTTCGCGCGGTCGGGGAACTTCTCGTGGGCGAGGATGACGATCCGGTCGTCGCTCATAGTGGGTCGCTCGCTCCGGGCGGGCTTAAAAGAGTCGAGCCGCGGTCGGGATCGGCGGATCGGGGTTCGAACCGGGAGTCGGGACGCCCCGGAGACGCCGGGCCCGACTCAGTCGAGGTCGATCGCCGCGTCCGACTGCAGCCCGGCCGCCTTCACCGTGTTGTAGAGGAGCATCGCGCGCGTCATCGGACCGACACCGCCGGGGACCGGGGTGATCGCGTCCGCAACCGCCTTCGCCGACTCGTACTCCACGTCGCCGACGAGTTCGTACCCCTTCTCGGTGTCCGCGTCGACGCGGTTGACACCCACGTCGATCACGGTCGCGCCCTCTTTGAGCGTCGAGCCGTCGATGAACTCCGGGACGCCGACGGCGGCGATCACGATGTCGGCGGTCGACAGCTTCCCTTCGAGGTCCTCCGTCCGGGAGTGGCAGACGGTCGTGGTCGCGTTGCCGACCGGTCCCTTCTGAATCAGCAGGTTCGCCATCGGCTTCCCGACGATGTCCGACCGGCCGACGACGACCGCGTCGGCCCCTTCGGTCTCCACGTCGTACGCCGCGAGGAGCTTCTGGACGCCGTGGGGCGTGCAGGGTTTGAACCGGGCGTCGCCGGCGACGAGCCGCCCGACGTTCTCCGGGTGGAAGCCGTCCACGTCCTTCTCGGGGGCGATCCGCCGGAGCACGCGCCGCTTGTCGACGTGGTCGGGGACCGGGAGTTGGACGAGGATGCCGTGCACGTCCTCGCGCTCGTTGAGGTCGTCGATGGTCCCGTACAGCTCCTCGGCCGGGGCGTCGGCGTCGATCTCGACGTGGACGCTCTCGATGCCGACCTCCTCGCAGTCGCGCTGTTTCATCGAGACGTACGTCTCGCTCGCGGGGTCGTCGCTCATCAGCACGGTGGCGAGCCCCGGCGTCACGCCACTTTCCTCGAGCGTCTCGACGTGGGCGGCCACGTCGTCGCGCACGTCGGCGGCGACCGCCTCGCCGTCGATTATCTCCGTCCCGTCGGCGTCCCCACCGCTGGTCTCGGTCATACCGAATTCGAGGGCGAGGCGATATAAAAACGACGCGGGATCGTGTCTATCTCTCCGACGTAACAACGCCGAATATCCAGGAACGTGGATCGGACCCGCCCGCCGTTCACTCCGGGAACAGTTCCTCCTCGCGTTCGACGGCGTCGATGGCGGCGATCTCCTCGTCGGTCAGTTCGATGTCGGCGGCCGCCAGGTTCGCCCGGAGGTGCCGCTCGCTCGACGCTTTCGGGATCGCCACCACCGGCTCCTTCGCGGTCGCCCACGCGATCGCGACCGCCTCGGGCGTCGCGTCGTGCGCCTCCGCGACATCGACCACGGCGTCGACCTCGCTCACTCGCCCGCCCGCCAGCGGGGAGTAGGCGACCACGGCGTACCCGTGCTCGCGGGCGTGCTCCAGGAGTTCCGGTCGATAGAACAGGGGATGCAGCTCCGTCTGGTGGGCCGCGAGCGGCGCGTCGAGAACGTCGAGCGCGCGGTCGAGGTCGTCGATCTCGAAGTTCGAGACGCCGACTTCGCGTACGACCCCCTCGTCGACGAGTCGATCGAGCGCCGGGAGGGTCTCCGCCGGGTCGTACGCCCCGCGCGGGCGGTGGACGTAGAGGAGGTCGAGCGTCGCCACGCCGAGCAGGTCGGCGCTCTCGCGGGCGGTCGGGGCCACGTCGTCCGCGCCGAGGTCGTCGATCCACAGCTTCGTGGCGACCGTGACCGCCTCGCGATCGACATCGCTCGCGTCGAGTCCGTCGGCGAGCCCGTCGCCGACGACCGCCTCGTTGCCGTAGATCCGGGCGGTGTCGAGGTGCCGGTAGCCGAGCGAGAGCGCGGTCGAGACCGGCTCCGGGTCGTCGATCCCCATCGTTCCGAGGCCGATAGACGGAAGGTCCATACCAAGCTTTCGGGCCGACCGACGCAAAAACCGACCGGCTCGCCGAGCGACCGTCCGCCGGCTCTCGTCGCCGGTGGCCCCATTTTAACACGAACGCCAGCGAAGCGAGGGTGTACCCTCCATGTCGCCGCCAGCCGCGCCGCGTTCGAGAGCCCGGTCCCCGCCGACGAACCGATGACGCGTTCGACGAGTGGCCACGACGCGTGGGCGTTCGAGACGGTTCGGGGATCGGTCCGCGTCGCTCCCGCCGAGCTCCGGATCCGCCGCGGCGTCGTCAGAACCGTCTCCGAGGCGGGAAGGGCCCTCGCCGCCGGACGCCTCCCGTCGGCCCTCCGTGACATCGGCTGGACCGGGGTCGTCGCCGTCACGGCGATCGCCCCCACGGTGATCGAGTGGATCCTCGAAGGCGGAGCCGCGCAGACGACCCTCGGCGCACTCGGCTTCCTCATCGCGGTCGGCGGCGTCGCCGTGTCCGTCGCCCGCGAGCGAACGGCGACCATCTCCCACCGCGACATCGACCACGTCGCCTTCGACGACGGCGAGCTCGTGATCGCCCACCGGAGCGAGGAGGAAGACGGCGAGCGCGAGACCGATACCGTTCGTCCTCGCGACGACGCGGCGCGCGCCGACGCCGCGGTCGCGCTCAGGCTCCGGGGCGTCGAACTCCGCGGCGTCGAGGACGACGAGGCGGTCTCCCGAACGGTCGTCGACGCCCCGAAGACGACGCTCCTCGCCGAGTCCGACTCGAACGAGTGGTGACCGGTCTACCGCGAGAGCGAGACCGTTCGGTCGAGGACCTCGTACCCCTGCGCCGCGAGCACGTCGGCGTAATACCGGCCGGCGACGAGCCCCTGCGGGAGACGGCGAAGATCGAACCGCCGCGTCGGACGCAGTTCGACGTCAACGATGGTTCCAGACTCGTCGGAAGGCGCCTCAGAACCCGCCTCGGCGTCGCGGACCGTGACCCCGTACGCGCCCCACGGCCGACCGTCGGCCGTCGCGTCGATGTCGACGACCGCGACGGCGTCGGGCGGGACCGCCCCGTCGGCACCCGTCCCGTCGGCGGGCGAGTCGCTCGGCCTCGTCACGTCGACATCGAGGCCCAGCGACACGGAGCGCAGTCCGAGGAGGTACGAGAACTCGTAGGTCGCGTCCGAGCCGGATTCGGGATCGCTCCCGTCTCCGCCTCCGTCCTCGTTCCCGTCGCCGACTCGGACGACCTCGTCGGCGACCGCCCACTGGAACGCGAGCACGGGCGGAGTCGCCGACGCGAACTCGTCGACCACCGCCTCCGGAGCGGCCTCGGAGCGGAGCCGGACCGTGCCTCGCCGCCGGAACACCGGCACGCGGAGCGCGACGACGAGGGCGACGGCGACCCCCAGCGCCGGAAGCGGCGAGAACGCGGCGAACGCCGCGAGAAACGCTCCGGCGGCCGCGAGCGCCGTGAGCCAACTGACGGCGCGCTCGGCGCGGTGATACCGCCGGGCGACCGACTGCACGCTCGGTGACTCTCGATCGGTGCTCCGGCTCGCGGAGGGCGAGGGCATGGCCCGATCCTCGACGACCGATCGGATGTGGATTTCGGTCGTCGCGGCTCTGTTGGAATATTATTCTTCAGACATATAATTACCTGAAATAGCCAGTCGCTGCAGAGTGCGAACCTCCCGATCAAAAATATGTGCCCACTAAGGATTTCAACAGAGCCGTAAGCTGAGTTACCTACTCTTTTGTCTCCCTATACAATTGAACAGTTACTGCTAACGGGAGATAAAATAAAAGATGCTCCCGCCCTAGTGTTCCTGCAGACGGACGCCTTGAATTCATCTTGTCGGGTGCAGTAGATCCCGCCATCAGGTAACTCCATCCTGCATTGATCCGAAAATAATCTTTGACGAGGGGTTCTGTGTAGGCATCACAAAGACTACTATAAATAGAGACTCCACGGTGGCGGGCTTGATCACAGTCTGGTTCTGGGAAAAACTCGCGTGCAAAAAAGGAGTACACGTGTGGAGACTCAAATATGCCGTCTATGAAGGTATCAATCGAAGTCGAGTGTGTGTCTGGGTCGAATATTGTGTTTTCATTGATATACTCTACAATTGGTTCAATTGCTTCTAATTCTGGACCGGTCTCCTCGGATCGTTCATATTCCGAAAAATAATCAATACAACACTCTGGGTAACCGTGAAGGGCTCCCTGATACCGTTCAAACTCAGCACGGTCCCCAGTCACGACTGCGTCAATGTTCCGATTGAGGATGTCGATCGGCGCTGGTGCATCATCCTCACGGAAAAGATAGATACGTGCGCCGTACTTGAGTTCTTTAGGTGTTTGTAACCACTCCGGAATCACAAAACACGTGCCGGGAAAGTGCTGTTTGAGGTATTTCACCTCTGGAAGCTGTTGAAGCAGTTCCCGATATTGCGTTGACGCTGATTTGAGATTTTTGTGTGTAAGTGAATCAAAGTCAATCTGGATTTGGTTGTAGAACTGGCGTGATTGGGATGCAATGTTCTGGCGCTCTGTCAGTGACAACGTAGTCTCAACCGCATTTGTTGCTAATTCTTGTCCTCGAAAGTACTCTTCATCTACCAGAATACTTGCACCGCGTCGTTCTTTTTCAATCACTGCTCGTACATCCAGTGCTGCGAAGGTGGGGAGGGCTGCGATGTCCTCTGTCACTGATGATGACACGGGGATGTCACTATCCCAATTCCTAATCAATATTTAAAAAATTTGTTCTTTTTAACTCACATAGGGTTTTAACAGGTATTGAGAATATCAACGAGCTGGTCGATACGTGTATTTCCTGTATTGACCGCAGCCGGGGCAGAATGTGTCACCTGTTGAGGATGTCAACAGAGCCGTCGTCGCGGATATCGGCCGACACCCCGTATCTGTCCCGTTCGGCCTGCGCCGCGGCCGGAGCGCCGAAAGAACTACGCGCCGAGCGCGAGAGGTTGCCGCCGATGCAGCCGCCCTCCACGCGGACGCTCCTCGCCGGCCTCGGCGGCGGGGTCGCTCACCTGGCCGCCGTCGAGGCGCTGTTCCGTCAGCTGGGTCACGTCCCCGAGACGCTGTGGCCGCTCGCCTCCGTCGCGGAGGCCCTCTCACTGTTCGTCGCGGGGTTCCTCGTCGCCGCCGCGACCGCCCACACCGGGCTGGCGTCGCCCCCGTCGGGACTCGCCGCGCTGCTGGGGTGGGCGACGTACCGCGACCTGGCGACGCCGGATCCGACGTGGTCGGAGCTCGGTGGACGGCTCGTCGTCGACGGCGAGGTGTTCCTCACGAGCTACGCCGGGGCGTGGCACGTCTGGCTCGGCCTGATCGCCGCCACCGCCGCCGTCGAGTTCGGTCTGCGTCGGGAGTTCGGCATCGCCGACGGCCGGCTCCGAAACCTCCCGTCGGCGGCTGAACTCCGACGCGACGGCCGGGGCGTCAGCGCCGCTGCGATCGCCCCCGCCGACACCCTCGCCGCCGCGGTCGGGGGCGCCTTCGGGATCGCCGTCGTCGCTCGGACGGCCGGTGTCGGCGTCACCCCGGCCGCCGCCCTCCCGGTGCTGGTCGTGACGACGGGCGCGGCGGGCGGGGTCCCGGTCGCGGGCGCGCTCCGCGGGCTCGTCGCGCCCGCGGTGGGGTTCGGGGCGCTCGTCGTGCCGCCGCTCCTCCGGACGACTCTCACTGGGGGCGAGGGAGGGCCGGTCTTCCTGCTCCTTCTGGGGCCGCTCGCGGGCGCACTCGCCCTCGTCGGGGTGGTCGAGAGCGCGATCCGGCGACGGCTTCGGGGCCGGTGAGGCGAGCGGCCCGCGGACCGCAACGTCCATCGGCCAGTCGAGCCGTCGTTCATATCTCTCCGTCGGCGTCGACCGGGGCGCGTCCGCAGATGCTCACGAGGTCGTGGAGGTCGCCGATCTCATAGGTGGGCTGACAGGAGAGCTCGGCCGACTGCCGGTGCGGCCGCCGGACGAACGCGGAGTCGATCCCGGCGTTGTCGGCGGCATGGATGTCTGACTCGTTGTCGCCGACGAAGATCGCGGTCTCGGCGCCGAGGTCCTCGAGGGCGCGCTCGATGTAGTACGGGGACGGCTTCTTCCGTGAGAGGCTGGCGATGGAGGGCTCGCGGCCGTACGCGACCTCGAACCGCCCGGAGAGCCCGAAGTGGTCGAGGACCGCGTCGACGGTCGCCTGCTGGTTCGAGGAGACGACCCCGAGCGAGGCGTCGAGGTGGCGGAGCGCGTCGACGTCGTCGTAGGGTGTCTTCCGGCCGCTCCGCGCCGCGTCGACCTGCGCCGCCGCGGCGGTCTCGTCGCGGACCCGCCAGAACTCGACCGGGTCGAGCCCGTAGCGCTCGCAGATGTCCGTCAGGGTGGCCGGGTCGACGCCGACTGCGATGTCGTCGACGTGGGCGAGGTCCGGATCCTCGACGCCGGAGCTCACGAAGGCGTCCCAGGCGGCTTCCCGAAGGGTGTCGAACGGAGTCCGGCCGACGAGGACTCCGTCCTTATCGAGGACCACGGCGTCGTACACGGCTTCCCCTCCGTCGGTAATCGGCAAAAGCCTTTCACCGGCCCGGTGGGGGATGGACCCCACGGCTCGGTCCACCGGAGCCGCGTCCCGACCCCTCAGAGGCGACGGTCCGCGGAGCTCACTCACCGAGCAACCTGAGTGCGAGACCGACGAGCAGGAGGATCGTTCCGACGAACAGCCCGATGAACGGAATCGGAACCGGTAACGGGATCACGATGAGCAGGAGTCCGATCGCGATCAGCGCCGTTGACAGTCGCATGGTCGCTTCTCGGCGCCTGAACGGAAAGGTATTGAGACTCGCGCGCCTGGGGACGAGTGATCTCAGAGACAGGTACGCCTCCCGCACTTTCAATACCCGGCGCGTCCAACCCTCAGATTGGACCATGAATATTGTTGATATCGCGGTGCCGGAGTACGTCGAGGTCGACGTCAGTGAGCGACTCGCCAAGGTCCGGTCCATCTTCGAGCGCGAGAACCCGAAGGGGATCGTTGTTACCGAAGACGGTGAGTACGCGGGCGTAGTCGGTGAAAAGCAGCTCATGCGCTCCCGGATGGAAGACGATACGAAGGTGTCGGCCGTGATGAAGTCGGCCCCGTCCGTCGACCGCCACGAGGACCTCCGAGAGACCGCCCGGCTGCTCGTCGAGGGCGACGTGAAGATCGCACCGGTGTACGAGGGCGAGAAGCTCTACGGGATCGTGACCGTCGACCAGATCCTGGAGGCCGTCCTCGACAGTCTCGACGCGATCACCGTCGGCCAGATCGCGAGCGAGGACGTGATCGGGATCAGCGAGAAGGACAGCGTCGGAAGCGCGATCAACCGCCTCCGAGAGAACGGGATCTCCCGGCTCCCCGCGCTCGACGAGGACGGCCAGCTCGTCGGCGTCGTCACCACCAACGACATCGTCGAGTTCGTCGTCCGCGACCAGGAGCGACAGGGGAGCGGCGACCGCGCCGGCGACATCGACCGGATGCTCGACATCCCCGTCTACGACATCATGTCGAGCCCCGTCGTCACGGCAACCGCGGAGGAGACCGCAGAAACCGTCGTTCAGCGCATGTTCGACAACAACGTCTCCGGGCTGGTCGTCACCCCGGAGGGCGCCGACACCGTCGCCGGGATCGTGACGAAAACCGACGTGTTGCGCGCGCTCACGTTCACCGAGCAGGACTCGATGGACGTGCAGATCACCAACGTCGAACTGCTGGACACGACCTCCCGCGAGCACATCGTCGAGTCCATCGAACAGGTCGCGAACAAGTACGCGGACATGCACGTCATCCACGCGCACGTCCGGCTCCACGCGCACAAGGAGAAGCTCCGCGGCACGCCCCTGATCCAGTGTCAGATCCGCCTCCGAACCAACGAGGGGCAGGTCGGCGGCTCCGGCGAGGGGTACGGCGCCGAGCACGCGTTCCACGTCGCGCTCGACAAACTGGAGCGTAACGTCCTAGAGATCAAAGGCGTCAACGCCGACGAGGAGTACCGCGGCCAGCTCCTCCGCAAGCTCGGCCAGCTGTAAGGCGATAGAGGCCCGACGCGACGGGTCTTCGATCGCAGCCTTCGACTGCCTCCGGCGCTCCGCCGTGACGGTTCTCGTTTCCGTCTCCGTTTTCGCCTTCATTTTGACCCCTCCACGACGCGTCGGCTGCCCGACTAGTTACTCTCCTCCGCCGCGTCCGCGACGCCGCCCGACAAGGAGCGCCGCTGCGAGGACCGCAACGGCGCCGACGGCGGGACCGAAGCCGGGCGCGCCGTCGGCCGAGCCGCCCCCGTCGGCGCCGCCGTCGCCCTCGGATCCTCCGTCGGTCGCCTCGCCAGCGTCGTCGTCTCCGGACTCTCCAGAGTTGTTCTCGTCACCGCCGTCCGCCGGGCCGTCACCGACCGGCTCGTTCGTCTCGTTGGTCGGCTCGTCGGTCACGTTTTCGGGCTCGTCGGTCACGTTTTCGGGCTCGTCGGTCACGTTTTCGGGCTCGTCGGTCACGTTTTCGGGCTCGTCAGTCGCGTTTTCGGGCTCGTCGTCAGTGTCGTCTGCGGGGGGTGACGGCTGACCACCGCCTCCTCCGCCGCCTCCCCCGCCTCCGTCGTCACCTCCGCCGCCGTCGCCACCTCCGTCGCCTCCTCCTCCGCCGCCGTCAGTGGATCTACTTCCGCCACTGCCGCCGACCGCAACGAACGTGTGCGTCTTCTCGCTGTCGGGAGTCGCGGCGGTCACGGCGTACGTCCCGGTCGGTGCGCTCGATCCGAGCGACACGGAGAACGATTTCGACTCGGAATCACCGACCGCAACGCCGTCGATCGACACCGGATCGGGACTCACAGAGCCGCTCCGGTTCAGCGAGATGTCCACGGACGCGTCGTCGGTAACCCGGCCGTCGTTTTGCACCGCGAGCCCGAAGCTCCCGCTCGATCCCTGTTCAATCTCGGTGTCGCCCGAGAGGTTGGTAATGATAAACACGCCCCGAGGAGACAGCGAGACGTTCAGGTCACGGGTGTCGTTCGCGGCCAGCGTGAGCGTCCGGCTTTCCCGCGCGTATCCGTCCGCGGAGACGGTTATCTCCCGTTCGCCGCGATCGAGCGCGTCGAGCGCGTAGGTGCCGTTCGCGTCGGTCGTGGCCGTCCGATCCCCGCCTATCGTGACCGTCGCCCCCGAAATCGCCCCGCCGTCGGTCCCGTTCGTCACGGTACCGGAGAGAGACGCCGGCCGAGGCGTCAACGCGAAGTCCTCGCTCGCCGTCGCGTTCGGCGAGACGGCCACGTCGGCTGTCCTTCGGTTCTCGAAGTCCGGCGCGTCCGCGGTGGCGTCGTAGGTTCCGGGCCGGAGTTCGGTGGCATACGTGCCGTCGCCGGCCGCGTCGATCGCCGCAACCACTTCTCCCGTCTCGTTCCTGACCGTCACGGTCGCGTTCGACGGGTGATCGAGGCCGTCGCTCGCGCCAACGGTACCGGTCAGCGTGCCGTTGCGGAGTGCGAGCGAGAAGTTCGCAGTCGCGGTGTCACCGGACCCGGTCAGCGCCACCGTCTGGTTCGCCGGGGCGTACGTCGCGTTACTCGCGGCGACGGTGAGCTCCGTCGCCGGAACGTCGACCGCGTAGGTGCCCTCGGTACCCGTCACCGTCGCTCCCACCACCTCCGTGCCGTCCTCCACGACCACGTCGATGCCGGCCAGGGGCGCGTCCGTCTCCGCGTCGGTGACGCTGCCGTTGATCGTCCCGACGGCGTCGGCGATCCGGATCGGCGCCGAGGCGGCGTCCTCGGGAGAGGCGACGGTAACGGTCGTCTCGCCGGTTCCGAACGCGCTCGGGACGGTGCCGTTGAGCGAGAGAGTCTTCGTGTTTCCGGAGCCGAGGGAGACGTTCTCCGCGGCGACGACGCTGACGTTGCTCGCGTTCCCGGGGTCGACGAGACGGAACTCGACGGTGCGGTTGTCGCCGGCCACCTCGCCGTCGTTCGTCACGTCCACCGTGGCGTTGAGCGGTTCGCCACGTTCGGCGAGTTCGGGTGCGGTGAAATTCGATGCCCGATAGAGGGGTGCAACTGACGACACTGCCGCATAGCCGTCGACAATCCCAGTTCCATAGCGGTCATCGGGATCGGTTGCGTTCGCCGGATGGTTCGCGGTGTCACGGAGCGTATCGTAGAGTTCGTCGTCCGAGATCTTTCGTGTACTCGCAGAGAGAACCAGCGCGGCGACGCCGCTGACGTGCGGGGCGGCCATGGAGGTCCCCGACTTATATCCGTATTTGTCGCCTGGAAGTGAAGAACCGACAGATACGCCCGGAGCCGAGATATCCGGAACAGCGTATTCGTTCGGCCAGTCAGCGGGCGCGTCATTTTTCCACGCGTTTGAGGTGTTGATCATCTCCCCACCGGAGAAGTCAGCGACGCTCCGGCTGTCATCAACGGCGCCAACCGCGAGCGAGTCATAGACGTTCCCGGGCGAACTCGACGTCCCTTGACCACTGTTCCCAGAGGAGACGACGACGATCTTCCCAGCACTGCGGGCGTTTCGAACCGGTTCGATGTAGCTAGGGACATATCCGTCTGCACCGAGGCTCATCTGGAGCACATCGACATCCGGATCCTGCGTCGCGTGTTCCATTCCGGCGGTAACGCGGGCGAACGTCGCGTTGGTCCCGTCGTCGTCGAACACCTTGATCCCGTGGAGCGACGCGTTCGGCGCGACGCCGATCGCGGTCCCGCTCGCATTTCCACCGGCTACGGTGCCGGCAACGTGCGTCCCGTGTCCGTTCCCGTCCGTCGCATCAGATAAATTATCACTAGTCAAGTTCCCCTCGGCGTCGTACTCCGCCCACCCGCTCACGTTCAGATCCGGGTGGTTCGGGTCGACCCCGGTGTCGATCACNGATAAATTATCACTAGTCAAGTTCCCCTCGGCGTCGTACTCCGCCCACCCGCTCACGTTCAGATCCGGGGGGTTCGGGTCGACCCCGGTGTCGATCACGGCGACGGTCGCGCCCTCCCCGCGGGTACCGAACACCTCCCAGACCTCCGGGGCGCGGACCATGTCGACGCCGTAGGTCGCGTCAGTCCCGGTCGAAGAGGTCGAAACGCTCGAGACGGCCCCGGAAGCGGGCGCTGACGGTGGACCCGCCGGCCCGACCGCCCGCGAACCACCGTCGCCGTCGGTCGCCGTCGAGTCGAGTTCGACCTCGAAGTTCTCGTGGACGCGTTCGACGCCCCGAACCTCGAGGAGGCGTTCGACCGCGACGCTCTCGGTGTCGACCGTGACGAGCATCGCGTTCGCGAGCCAGAAGCTCCGCTCGACCGCGACACCGGGCTTCCGCTCGGCGAAGGTCTCGAAATCGGCCTGTGCGTTCGCGGCGTTCGTCTTGAGGTCGTTCGCGGAGAGCGTCGCCGAGCCCCCCGAACCGTCCGCACCGCCGCCGTCGGCCCCGAGACGCGCGTCGCTCCCGAACCGCACCACGACCTCGACGGTGCCGTTCGCCGAGCGGAGGCCGGGTGCGACCGCGTCGCTCCCTGGCGCCGAACGGGAATCGACCGCGGCGGGATCGGTCGACGCGGGTTCGGCCGCCGCGGAATCAGCTGTGACGGTATCGGCCAGGTCGGTATCGTCCGTTTCAGAGTCATCCGCGATGAACCCGCCCGCGACCGCGCCCGGCGCGACGGCGGCGACGAGCAGACAGGCGACGAGAAGGACTGTGGCGGCGGTTACATATGAGAAAGGCGACTGGTCGCTCACTACGAGTTACGCCGTCTCGATCCTGATAACCCTCACGACCCGCGTGTCACCGCTGATAACCCCCGACCCGCGCGACGCTTACGCGTCCGCGCCCTCGGCGAGCCCGTCGGCGACGATCCGGAAGGTCGCGGTGTCGCCCGCGGGCTTCGAGCGGTGCTTTTCGAGGGTCACCCGACGGTTCCCGCCGCGGAACCGGTCGACGCGGAGGATCGCGCCGGTCCAGTGGTTGAGGGTGTTGCCGCCGAGCGCGCGATCGCGGTCGCTGTCAGGGTCGGTGAACACCTGATTCGTGATCACGACGGCGACGTCGTGGCGCCGGGCCAGAGACAGGAGGTGGGTCACCTGCTTGGCGACCTTGCGGAGCGACTCGCCGCCCTCGGTGTCGCCGGCGCGCTCCAGTCGGTAGAAGCCGGTCGCGGAGTCCAACACGATCAGCTCCACCTCTTCCGCGAGCTCCTCGGCGTCTCGGACGGCCTCGCGCTGGTCGTCGAAGTCGTACGCCTCGGAGATCACCAGTCGCGAGGCGATCTCCTCGACGGTCTCGTCGGCGTCGGGGCGGTCGGCCCGCCCCACGGCCATCTGCTCGAACCGATCGATGGAGAGACCCTCGGTGTCGATGTAGAGGGCGCGGTCGCCGCCGGCCGCGACCTCGACGGCCGCGGCGAGCGCGAGGTTCGTCTTGCCGGCCGCGGGCGGACCGTACACCTGCGTGACGACCCCGCGCTCGAATCCCCCGCCCAACAGGTCGTCGACCGGCCGACAGCCGGTCGGGATCGGATCGCTCACTGGGGAGGGCTTCGCTCGCGTTCGTATTTAAACGGTCGATCGCGGTAGGGACGGAGCGAGACGCACCGCTCGTCGGCGGAACCGCCGGCTCCCCTTCGGGGAAGCGCCGCCGCTCGTCGAGAGTCGATAAGTGTGAAAGAAACGGAGATGGCGTCGATCACGTCGAGCGACAGCCGAGATCCGGTGGTGCGTGCGGACGCGGTGTCCGCGACAGAATCGTTAGTTGCGCGTCAGGTTCGTCGCTCGGGGTCCCTTGGGGGACGACTCGATGTCGAATTCCACTTCCTGACCCTCCTCGAGGTCCGGGCCGCCGACGTCTTCCATGTGGAAGAACACGTCTTCGTCGTCGTCGAGGTCGCCGTCGTCAGTCGAGATGAAACCGTAGCCGCCAGTGTCGTTGAAGAAGTCAACCTTACCGTTTGCCATTGCAAACAAACGTACTGCCCGTTCGGGGATAACCCTTGCGAGGGTCACGGTACCACGACCGCCTCGGTGGGGACTCACACCTGCCCGGAGAGGCTCACGTCGGTGCGGAGACGGTCTCGATCGCCCGTGTTCAGCGCGTGCCATCAGGCGCGGGGTTCATTTACGAGCGTCCACGTATGTCGGGTAACGACATGGACCGCCGCTACTTCCTCCGCTCGCTCGCCGCCACCGGTGCCGCCGCCGGCACGACCGCTACGGCCGGTTGTACCGGAGTCCTCGGTGGCTCCGGCGGCGAGGGAACCGTCCTAGGCCCGCCGGAACAGACCCGGGGCGACCCGGTTCACCCGATCCACGGCGACGAGATGCCCGAGTTCACGGTTCCCGACCCGATCACGGGCGAAGAGATCTCGACGGCGCAGTTCGAGGGGGAGCGCGCGTTCCTGTGGACCTCTTTCTACACGAACTGTCCCGACGGCGTCTGTCCGGCGCTGATCCTCCGACTCCGGCGGGTTCAGGAGGTCGCCGCCGAGGAAGGGTTCGGCGACGAGGCCGCGTTCCTGCCGCTCACGTTCGACCCCGAGCGCGACACCGAGGATGTCCTCCGCGAGTACGCCAGCGAACGCGGCGTCGATCTGGACGCCGGCAACTGGCACTTCCTGCGCCCCGAGAGCTACGAGGCGGGTGTGGAGCTAATGGACGAGAACTTCGGGCTCAAGATCGAGAAGACGGACGGGTCAGAGTACGAGAACTTGGAGTACGCGTTCCCGCACTACGGGCTGATCCTGCTCGTCAACAAGCAGGGGATCGTCGAGCGGGCGTACCCGCGCGGCCCGGGCACCGAGGTCGAACGGATCGTCGACGACTTCCGACGGGTGGTCACGGCGTGAGGCGACGGCACCTGCTGGCCGGACTCGCGAGCGTCGGGGTTCTCGGCGGAGCGGGCGCCGTCGCGACCGGCGGGGTACCGGACGCGATCGGCGGCGACCCCGCCGGGAGTCAAACCAGCGGTGACGAACCGGAGCCGATCGAGCCGGTGACGCTCGACACCATCGAGGCGCCGGGTAGCCGCGACGGCGAGGTAACGCTACCCGCCCCCGACCGGCCGACGTTCGTCGACTTCTTCGGGACGTGGTGTCCCCCCTGCGCCGAGCAGATGCCGGCCCTCGCGGAGGCCCACGATCGGATCGGCGACGAGGTGCTGTTCGTTTCGGTGACGACGGAGCCGGTCGGCGACGCGGTCAGCGAGGAGACGGTGGTCGACTGGTGGCGCGAGAACGACGGGGACTGGCTCGTCGCGGCCGACGTGACGGCTGAACTCGCGTCGCGGTTTCCGATCGGCAGTTACCCGAGCGCGCGGGCCATGGACGCCTCGGGACGCGTCCGCTGGGCCACCTCCGGGACGCACACCACGGAGGAGTTCGTCGCCGGCATCGAGAGAGCGCTCGACTGATGACGAGGCGGAGTGACCGATGACCGATATCTCGCTCGCGACGAACCTTCCCTTCGCCGTGACCGCGGGGGTCGCGACGTTCTTCTCCCCGTGCGCGTACCCGCTGTTGCCGGGGTACGTCGGCTTCTACGTGAACTCCGTCGACGCCGACTCCGCCTCGGTCCTCGGTGCGGGCGTGCGCGGCGTCGCCGCCGCCGTCGGCGTGTTGGCGACGTTCGCGCTGCTGGCCGGCGCCACCGTCCGGGTGGGCTACTCGACGCTGTCGAACATCACCGTCTTCGAGACGCTCGTCGGCGCGCTGCTCATCGTCTTCGGGCTGCTCGTGGTGTCCGGGCGCACTCCGTCTGTCTCGGTCCCGCTGCCGAAGAGACGCACCGGGGTGTTCGGCTTCGGACTGTTCGGTGCGGGGTACGCGCTGGCCGGCGCCGGCTGTGTGGCGCCGGTGTTCCTCGGCGTTATCGCCCGTGCGATCGCGCTCCCGTCAGAGACGGCACTCCTCGTCCTCTCGGTGTACGCCGGGACCGTCGCGGTCCTGATGGCCGCGACGACCGTCGCGACGGGCGTGGGGCTCATCAGCAACGCTAATCGGGTGATGGACCACGCCGGCCTGTTGAAGCGGGTCGCGGGCGCGGTGATGGTCGTCGCGGGGATCGGGCAGCTGTACCTCTCGCTCGTCGTCTACTGAGCGGTTCCGACGGCGGCCCGCCGGCCGGTCGACCGATCGGCATTCTGGCGACTCCACGCGAGCCCCCGACCCCCACATTCTTATTCGATGGCGCGGAATCTCCGTCCAGCCGAACCCCCAGGTTCGGTCCCCGCAACATGAATCTCGATCAGTTCACCGCCGAAAACGCACCGACCGACAGCGCGGAACCGTTCCAGCGCGAGAACAGCTACACCTTAGACGTCGACGTCGACGGCACCGTCATGGCGAAGGCCGGGTCGATGATCGCGTACACCGGGGACGTCTCGTTCACCGGGAAGGCCTCGGCCGAAGGGGGGATCAAGGGATTCCTCAAGGAGGCGACGACGGGCGAGGGAACGCCCATCATGGCGGTCGAGGGCAGCGGTCACGTCTACTTCGCGGACGACGGCAAGAAGGTCCAGGTCGTCGAACTCGACGCCGGCGAGTCGATCACGGTCAACGGCGAGGACGTGCTCGCGTTCGAGGAGTCGCTCTCCTACGAGATCAACACCATCGACAGCCTCGCCGGGGCGCTCGCCGGCGGCTTCAGCAACGTCTACCTCGAGGGGCCGGGCTACGTGGCGCTCACCACCCACGGCGACCCGATCGTCTTGGAGCCCCCGGTCGCGACCGACCCGAGCGCGACCGTCGCGTGGGGCGGCACCTCGCCGGACGTCGAGGTGAACCGGAGCCTCTCCGACATGATCGGTCAGGAGTCCGGCGAACGGTATCAGATGCGGTTCGACGGATCGGACGGCTTCGTCGTGGTCCAGCCGCGCGAAGAGCACGTCTGACCGAGCCGCCGAAGATGGACGAGCACGGCGATTTCGACGACGCGGCGGGCGCGTCTCAGAACGTCGAGACCGAGAGCGCTTCCGGTGCGGGCGACGGAGTCACCGACGAGCAGTCCGGCCCGCTCGCAAGGGTCAGAGCGATCGGCGTCGAGGCGGTCGGCGCGGTGGTCGACGCCGTGCTCGACGCGCTGTGACCCGTCTCGTCGACGGCGGCCCCGCCCTGTTCGCCCACCGCGGATTCGCCGGGGAAAACCCCGAGAACACCGTCGCCGCGGCCGAGGCGGCCGCGGGTGCCGGCGGCGCCGACTGGATCGAGATCGACGTGGTCCCCACCGGCGACGGCGACCCCGTGGTCTTCCACGACGCGGCGCTCTCCGGCCGGGGCGGTCCGCCCGGCGAGCCGAGCGATCGGGGACTCACCGACGCGACCGGTGTCGTCTGGGAGACGGACACCGCGACCGTCACCGCCGCCGAGGTCCTCGGTAGCGGCGAGACCGTGCCGCGTCTCGGTGAGGTCCTCGACACGATCCCTCCCGAGGTCGGCGTGAACCTCGAACTCAAGAATCCCGGCCGGCGACGCTCCTCCCTCCGGCCCGACGAGACGCTCGCCCCGGACGTGCTGTCGGACCGGAAGGCGGTCTGGCGCCCGTTCGTCGAGCGAGTGCTCGACGTCGTCGGGGGACGGAAAAACGACCTCCTGATCTCGTCGTTTCACGAGGCCGCGCTCGCCGCGACTCGGGAGCGGTCCGAGGTCGCGGTCGCGCCGCTGTTCTCGGAGTCCGCCGCGGACGCGCTGACGATCGCCCACCGGTACGACGCGGCCGCCGTGCATCCGCCGCTCGACGCAGTTCGGGGGACCCCGTTCTTCGACGCGTCGCGGTTCGGCGACGCTGACGTGGTCGACGCCGCGCACGACGCGGGACGCGCGGTGAACACCTGGACGGTCGAGACGTGGTTCGAGGCCGAGCGGCTCGCGGCGGCCGGCGTCGACGGCGTGATCGCCGACTACTCGACCGTTTGAAAGCGGTGAAAACGGGAGTCGGCCGCGCTGGGTTCCGTCTACCTCGCGGCCAGCCACTCGGCGAAGTCGCCGGTGAGGAAGCCGACGTAGTCGACGATTCCGAGGTACAGCGACACGATCACGACGATCACGATCGGGATCCGGACCGCCCAGATCCACGCGTCGCCGAGGCCGCCGATGTCGGCAATTCCCTTCCGGAGCTCCTCGCGTGCGATGTCCGGGATGACCCAGCCGACGAACAGCGCGAGCAGGAGCGACCCGAGCACGAGCAGGATGCCGTCCGCGAGCAGGTCGTACAGGTTGAGGAACACCAGATCGATGGTGACCGGGACTCCGAAGAGGAAGACGGCGACGCCGAGCGCGACCGACGCCGGGACCCGAGCGACGCCGAGTTCGTCGATCAGGTACGAGACGAGCACTTCGAGGATGCTGATCGCGGACGAGAGCGCGGCGATACCGACCATCCCGAAGAAGACGACGCCGATGGCTCGGCCGCCGGGGATCCCGGCGAACGCCGAGGTGAGACTCACGAAGATTGCGCCGGGGCCGCCCGTGCCCGGTTCGATCCCGACCGTGAACAGAACGGGGAAGACGACGAAGCCGACGAGAACTGCGACGAGCGTGTCGAGTGTGGCGATAATACCGGCGTCGGCCGCCAGATTCCGGTCTTCACCGAGGTAAGAGGCGTAGGTGATCATCACGCCCATCCCGATCGAGAGGGTGAAGAACGCCTGGCCGGCGGCGGCAGGGAGAATCTCCGTCCAGTTCGCCGCGATCGTCCCGAAGTCGGGCGCGAGGTAGTAACTGTACGCCGCGCTCGCGCCGTCGAGCGTGAATCCGTAGGCGGCCAATCCGAGAAGCAGCACCAGGATGGCGGGAACCATGACCTTCACGCTCAGCTCGATGCCGCGCCTAACGCCGGCGGCGATGATGCCGATGACGAGCGCCATGAACACGGCGTGGAAGAGGAGCGTGTCGAGGCCGGTCGAGACCGACTCGTACAGAGCGTTCGCTGCCGCCGGATCGGTGGCCGTGAACCCCTCGGTGATCCCGATCAGGGTGTACCGGAGGAACCAGCCGGCGACGACGCTGTAGTACGACAGGATGATGAAGCCGGTGACGACGAACAGCCAGCCGGCGTACGCCCACACGCCGCTACCGAGTTCCCGGAGCGCGCCGACGGGGTTCCGTTCGGTCCGACGCCCGATCACGAACTCGACGAGGATCGCCGGGAACCCGATCAGCGCGACGAACGCCAGATAGGTGATCAGGAACGACGATCCGCCGTACTGTCCGGTGATGAAGGGGAACCGCCAGATGTTCCCCAGTCCGACTGCGCTGCCAACCGCGGCGAGGATGAATCCCGCACGGGTTGCCCATGTCTCGCGTGCCATTTGTGTGCAGACCGAATTCTCGCATCGCCTAAAACGTGTCTCTCCGGCGCTCTAACCGATAATAATCATACATGATCAATTGGTCACCGACGCGGTAGAGGGGTGTCGGCCTCGAGAGGAGGCCGGGTCTGATCCCCGCCGGGGACCGTGAATTTAATAGCCGGACGGCAACCTCACGGGGTATGGAACGCGTAGACGTCGCGATCGTGGGTGGCGGCCCGGCCGGGTCCTCCGCAGCGCACGCGGCCGCGACCGACGGCGCCGACGCGCTCGTGCTCGAAAGGGGAGTCCCTCGCGCGGACCGCGACCGGCTCGGTCCCGACTCGACCGACGCCGCTGGCATCCTCGACTACTGGGTCGACATCATGGGGATCCACCCCGACGAGTTCGACGAGGGGGTCGTCCAGCGCGAGCTGAACCGCGCGGAGTTCCGCGGTCCCGACGAGTCGGCGACGCTCACGAGCACCGGGATCGACTCCTCGTACGACAAGTTCGGCTACACCTTCCACCGCGCCCGATTCGACGACTGGCTCCGCGACCGCGCCGAGGACGCCGGGGCCGAGTACCGCGCCGACGTGTCGGTCCGCGGCGTCGACACCGACCTCGCCGTCTCGCCCGGGAGCACCGACCCCCGCCACGTCGTCGAACTCGCCTCCGGGGAGTCGGTGGGCGCCGACTTCGTCGTGCTCGCCGACGGCCCCCAGCGCACGGTGACGAACAAGGTGCTCGACGAGTACCTTCCCGCGGACGCGGCCGCGTCCGACCGGCTCGCCTCGCGGACGGCCAACCACATCGCGTATCAGGAGTACCGCCGCGTCCCGGAGGAGGTGTACGAGGACGTGAACGACGCCATCGTCTTCTGGTGGGGCGTGATGCCCGGCGAGACCGCGTACCCGTGGATCTTCCCGAACGCCGACCGCGTCTGCCGGATCGGGCTCACGATGCCGATCGGGCTCGACATCGACGAGTTCGACCGCGACGCCTACGCGCTGCTCGACGCCGACGACGAGTCGATCCCGCAGGGCGGCGAGTACGTCCAACGCCTCCTGGAGTGGCAGTACGGCGACGAGTACGACGTCGAGGAGGACTTCCCGCTCGTCGAGGAGGCGGGCAAGCGGAACGGTACCGAGACGTACCCGATCTCCTCGACCCGCCCCATCGACTCGCCGACCGGGGCCGGGATCGCGGTCGCCGGCGGCGCGATGGGCACCACCTCCGCCTTCCACGAGGGAGGCGACCACGTCGCGGTCCGCACCGGTGCGATCGCGGGCGAGCTCGCCGCGGAGGGCGATCTGGCCGCCTACAACCGGCGGTGGAAGGAGGCGATCGGCGACGAGATCGTCCGGAACGTGACGATGGCGGACATGGTCGCCGACTACGAGCCCGACGACTGGAACCGGGTCATCGGCGCCGCCGACGCCATGCTCGCGGCGGAGACCGGCGACGGGCTCCTCTCGCAGCCGTACCGCTCCGGGTGGGAGTCGCTGAAGCTCATGGTCGGCTACAAGTGGAACAAGCGCCGCGTGAAAAAGGGGTACGTCGGCATCGACGAGAGCGAGTACGTCTACTGAACGCGGTTCGCGGGCAGTTCGCCTTTTTCGAAATCGCCGGCGCCGGCTACCGAATAACCGGTGCGGACAGCTCTCGCGGCTCGGTCGCGATCCCGTCGACCTCGACCGGCTCCACCTCGTGGGTCGGCCACTGGCCCGTCTTCGTCAGCGTCTCGGTCAGATCGGGCGACACGAGGTGGGTGTCTTCGCTTTTCGCTCCCTGCACGGTGGGGTTCCACGCGTACCCCATCGGCCACCGGACCGGCTCGTCGCTCTCGGGCGTCGCGATCCACTCGCGGCCGGAGAACCCCGCCGCGCCGCCCTGGTGGTGCTCGCGCCACTCCTCCGCGAAGCCGACCGCGTCGTACGCCTCGCGGATCGCGTCGAACACGTCGCCCGCTGTGTCCGGGGCGTCGGAGTCGGTGAGATCACCGGCCGCGGCGGCCTCGGTCGCGGCGAGCGCGGTCGCCTCCACGCGAGCGGCCGCGTGGTGACGTTCCTCCAGCCAGTCGGGGGCGTCGAACGCGACGGTCCGGGTCACCGAGGCGTACAGCCCGGCGCGCTCGGCGGTAACGGAGACGAGCGCGTAGTCGCCGAGCGTCGCGTCGCTGGGGGTGTAGTGGCGGTACCGCTGGGCGCGCTCCGCGCCGCCGACGAGCACGACCGGGGTGTCCACGTCGCGGGACGCGAGCGAGATGTCGATGCCCGCGGCGACCTCGTACTCCGGATCGTCGGGTTCGAGGTTGCGGCAGACCGTTTCGAGCGCGGCAGCGACCTCCCGGCCGAGTTCGCGGTAGCGCTCCACGTCGTCGTCGGTGAGCGGCTGCCGGAGTCGGCTCCCGTCGACGCGCTCGAAGCCCGGCACGTCGAAGTCGGCGGCCGCGGGCGCGGGCGAGCGCTCGGCGACGGCCTCGGCCAGCGAGCGCGCGTGCCACGGGAACGACTCGACGGCGACGGCGTCGGGAAGCTCCTCGTCGACGAGTCGCTCCGCCTCGATGTCGTCGGTGATCACACGGAGGTCGCCGTCGTACCCGGCGGCGGCGACCCCGATGTCGGCGTCGTCGTCGACGACGTTGTCTCCCCCGGTGAGCCACGCGAACCCGTTCGGCTTGGCGAACCAGACCGCTTCGAGTCCGCGCTCGTCGAGGTACGCGTCGAGCCTCTCGGTGCGGGCGGCGAGATCGACCATATCTGTCGACTCTCGCCGAGCCAGTAAAACCGGTCGAAAACGCTCCGCTCCGCGAGGAAACGAAGCGGCAGGCGGTCGAATCGACCGACCGCATCCCCGTGGGAGGAACCGAAACGAAAGGTTCAATTACGTCCCCCGGATACGAGGAGATGCGTCAGTAAGCCCCTGCGGGTTGGTAGTCTAGTCCGGTTATGACACCTCCTTGACATGGAGGAGGCCGGCAGTTCAAATCTGCCCCAACCCACTCACTTATACCCGAAAACCGCACGACGGCGAGAGTCGGTTATATGCAGATGCCGATCGAGACGGGCGCTTTGCGGAGGTCGATACACTCGTTCTCAGCGACCCGATCCGCGGAAGGTACAAACCGCTCGTCGCCCAAGGGCAGAGCATGTCATCACCGCTCGCGGACGAGCCGGTCGAGCCGGCCGACGAGGGGACCGAGCCGCTGACCGACGACGAGTACGCCGAGTACCTCGACGCGCTCGGTCCGGCGTGGGAGGTCGTCGACGACCACCACCTCGAAGCGACTTACGAGTTCGACGACTTCGCGGACGCGCTGGCGTTCACGAACGAGATCGGCGAGCTCGCCGAGGAGGAGTGGCACCACCCCGACATCCACCTCTCGTGGGGCGAGGTCGGCGTCGAGATGTGGAGCCACGACATCGGCGGGCTCCACGAGTCCGACTTCGTGATGGCCGCGCGGATGGACCGGATCTACGACGGGGACGACTGAGTCCCGCCGAAGCAACGAACGGGTTTAAACCCCTCCCGACGGAAATAGGGGTAATGAGCGCGAACGTCTTCCTGGTCCCGATCGACCCGGAGAACTTCGATCGAACGGTCCGGTCCGCGGTCGACCTCACCGAGTACGACGACCGCCCGGACAACCTCGCTGACCTCGACGAGGCCCGCCTGTGGGCCGTCGACGACGACAGCGGGAACGGCTCGACGTTCGAGCGGATGAGCGAGGGCGACCTCCTCCTCTTCTACCACGACGGCGAGTACCTCGCCACCGGGCGGGTCGGGACGACCTTCGAGGACGAGGACCGCTGGGTCTCCAGCACGTTCTGGACCGCGTTCCCGACGACGCGCGTGTACACGGTCACCGACTTCACGGCCGTCTCCGCCCCGAAGCGCGCGGTCAACGCAATCTTCGACTACTCGAAGTCGTACACCCCCGGCTTCATGCGCGTCGCCGACAGCCGGGTCAACGCCGATCTCTCCTCGATCGAGTCCGCCATCGACCACTACAGCAAGCGGAACGCTGAGGCCTGACCTCGCAGTAGCGGTATCCCCGGATTCCCCGTTCTCTCGTTAGACGGCGTCGATCAGCGTCTCGTAGGCGTGGCCGTAGCGCTCGGCGACGCGGCTCGGATCGCCGCGTTCGTCGCCCGAGAGCGCCGGCAAGTCCACCGTCGCTAGCGGTTCGATCATCTCGGTGACGGTTCCGGTGTGCTCCTCCATCGTCCCCTCGCGCGGGCTGCCGGACGCGACCGCGCGCGCTTTCGCGTAGCGGTCACCGGCGTAGATCCGCGCGCGGCCGGGGTCGACGACCGCGACCGCGTCGGGCTCGACCGGCCCGTCCCGCGGGAGCGGCCCGGCGACGTCCGCGTACGACTCGACGACGACGGGCACCGACGCCGCCGCGACCCGTACAGCGAGGCGGTCGAAGGCCGGGAGGTAGTCGGCCGCCATCACGTCGTTGAACGCCGCCACGTCGTCGACGCGGGTCGCCTCGTCGAGGGGGAGTCGGTCGGCGAGGTTGTCGGGGAGCAGTCCCGCCGCCTCGGCCGCCCCGTTGACGACGAACCGGGAGCCGTCCTCGGTCGTCACCCGATCGCAGAGGTACGTCCTGTCCGTGTCGCCCAGCATTCCGGTCCGGCCGGGCGTCGGCCGCCAGAGGCGGTGAACGGGGTTGATCGACTCAGGGGTGATCACCTCGGGGGGGCTCCGATCGCCGACGGCCGGGAGCGGCCGCGTGCTCGCGGCCGCGAGGCGCCTCGCGTCTTTCCCGTAGAGCCGGCCCGCGTCGCTCGCGATCCGGTAGTCGTCGTGGTCGTACCAGTAGTCGTTGCCGGCGCGGGGCTTGACGCCGACCGCGTCGCCGGCACGGGCGGCGAGGCTCGCGGTCAGCCCGGCCGAGAACGTCGTCTTTCCGGCGTCGACGCGGGCGCCGCCGGCGACCAGGACCACCGGCGCGTCGGGTCGCTCCCGGCTCACGCTCCGTCTTGCGGGTCGGCGTCTTCGCTCTCCTCTTCGCCCTCTCCCGCTTCTCTCCCTCCCGCTTTACCCTCGACCGCGTGCGGTGCGACCCCGTAGTAGCCGGGGCCGTCCTCCTCCAGCGGCTCCGCGATCACGAGGTCCTCGGCGTGGGTCATCACCCACGGGATCGCCCAGTCGATCAGCACGGCCTCGGTGTCGGGGTCGACCTCGGCGTCCGGCTCCAGCTCCTGTAGCAGCCGGGCGATCTCCGGGATCGTGTACATCTGATCGGGCTCGAACAGCTCCGCGGGCTCGTAGAAGTCGCACGGGTAGGTGGCGTCGAACGCCGACTTCGGTTCGGGCATGCGCGAGGATACGCGACCGCGTCCGTAAACGCTGCCGATACGGTTCCGACGGTACGGTGGCGCGTGCCGGTGAGCGCCCCTCGGGCGCGAACCGCACGCGCGAGGGAGTCGCGAGCGCTGTCAAGTGCGAGCGACGAGGCTGGGGAGGCGAGAGGTGCGGTGCTGTACGGAGCGTTCGGGGCTCTGAAGGTGTCCGCCGCAGCGACGACCGTTCAGGGACCGATCGAGGGCGCGTACCGTGGTCACTAACCCGTCAACACGTCACGAAAAAATGCGGATCTCGACGCGCGTAACGCGTCCTCTCGAACGCGCTTACTCGAACAGCTCGACGGCCTGCTCGTAGCGGGTCGCGGGCTCGTCCCAGTCGACGACCTCGAAGAAGTTGTCGACGAACTCGCCGCGGGCCNGGGTGACCGCCCCAGATCGCGCCCTGGTCGTGCTTGTCAACTACGACGTTCCGGAGCTGGTTCGAGAACGTGTCGTACACCAGAAGCGCCCAGCCGCCGGCCGCGGAGGCCGCTGCCTCGAACTCGCCCTTCCACGCCTCGTAGGAACCGAAGTCCTCCTCGATCCGGTCGGCGAGCGCGCCCGAGGGCTCGTCGCCGCCCTCCGGGCTCATGTTCTGCCAGAACAGATCGTGGAGGATGTGCCCCGACGAGTTGTGCGTCACGTTCCGCATGGCGCCGCCCGACGACGAGAAGTCGCCCGCCTCGCGGTTCTCCTCGAGCGTCTCCTCGGCCGAGTTCCACCCGTTCACGTACCCCTGATG
>NZ_AOJE01000009.1 GCF_000337915.1 Halorubrum saccharovorum DSM 1137 | reverse complement strand
GCGCCGCCCGACGACGAGAAGTCGCCCGCCTCGCGGTTCTCCTCGAGCGTCTCCTCGGCCGAGTTCCACCCGTTCACGTACCCCTGATGATGGGTGTCGTGATGCCATTCCAGCACCTGCTCGGAAATGTGCGGCTCCAGCGCGTCGTAATCGTACGGCAGCGGATCAAGTTCGTAGCTCATCGTTGAATCACCTGTCAGCTACATGGCTCGGAAACCTGTTAAAGATAATGCGGCACACGATACCACGCGTCACCGGACGTGGCGAATCTCGACCGCGGCGGATCGAGAGCGCTAGGCTCGCGGTTCAGGGCGGCACGAAATCGGGACGGCGATCCGATCGATCTCGGTGCCGTAACTGATATCGGGTTCTCGTCGGCGACACGAGACGCGCGCGGCGCGGAGTGCGCCGCGCGCTGACGGTGGGACTGGGATTCGAACCACGGTCGCTCCCTATCGGTCGCTCTCTGATTCGAATCCTGCACGAGACGCGCGCGACGCGGAGTGCGCCGCGCGCTGACGGTGGGACTGGGATTCGAACCCAGGAAGCCGTGAGGCTACCGGTTTTCAAGACCGGCGCAATGGGCCACTCTGCCATCCCACCGCACCCGGACCGTCGGGGGCGTCCGACTAAGGGGTGTCGGTCGCGTCGCGCTCGGCGGCCCCTCGGAGCCGGTAGTGGGTGGCGAACACGACGAGCGCGGCCAGGACCGGCGGCACGACGCCCGTAATTTGCGGGAGCGCGTAGAGGGCGCCGACGACGATCGACTCAGTCGGATCGCGGAGCTCCGCCGGCGCGGAGATGATCAGCCCGACGTACAGCGAGCAGAGGAACAGGAACCCGCCGTACGCGAGCTTTCGGTCGTATCCCGGCTTCACCGGGTCGTCGCGTCGGTGTCGGCGAGCGACGAACAGCAGGGGAGCGAGCAGCGGCGCGACCGCGGCGAACCCGGCGATCACGTACAGCGACCGCGAGAACAGGAACGTCCCGCCCTGCACGTTCGTGGTCTCGGCCATCCAGACGACGAGCGCGAGAGTGACCACAGTCGCGATCAGCCCGGCCGCGAGCGCCCCTATCACGCCGTACACGCGCATGGTCCACGACTCCGTTTCGCGGATCGCGTAGGGGATCGCGCCGAACACCCCGCGGTAGCTGTCTGCCATCGCCGCCGCTACGGCCGAGGGCGAATTAAACCCCTCGTCGCCGGCCCGCTCGCCGTGTGAGTGACGGTCGGTCCGTCTCGCTCCGACGGCCGCGACGCCGGCGGACGTGAGTTTTTATACCGCGCGCCGGGACCTCCCCACGTGGGCCTGTACGACACGTACCTCGCCGTCCGCCATCGCTTCCACGGCGGCGATACGCCGGAACACGTCGCGATCGTCATCACCGAGCGCGACCTCCTCGCCGACGGCGCGTTCGGCACTCTCTCGGCGGCGCTCGGGTGGGCCTTCGAGTACGGCGCGGACCGAGTCACCGTCTCGGTGTCCGTGCTCGACGCCGCCGTCGTCCCGACGCTCGTCCGCGAACTCCGTCAGGTCGACGCCCCCCGGCGACTCGTCGTTCGGGGGCCGGAAGACGCGGCGCTCGACGACGGAACCGCCGATTTCGAAGGCGACGCCGGACGGCGGGCGCGCGAGCGAACGGAGAACCAACGCTCGGCAGACGCCCCGATCCGGATCACGGTCGGGCTCGGCGGGAAGGCCGAGTTCGCGGCCGCGGTCCGGGAGCTCGCGACCGACGTGGACGCCGGCGACCTCGATCCGGAGTCGATCGACGCCGCCGACGTCTCGGACCGGCTGGTGTTCCCGGAGGAACCGGACCTCGTGATCAAGACCGGCGCCGAGCGGCTCTCGGACTTCGCGATCTGGCAGTCGGTGTACGCCGAACTCTACTTCACCGACGTGAACTGGCGGGACTTCAGAAAGCGGGACTACCTCCGCGCAGTGCTCGACTTTCAGGACCGGCAGCGGCGGTTCGGTCGGTAGGTGGTTCGGTCGGGAATTCGGGGCTCACCAGACGAACCGGAACAGCACCGTGAACGTGACGAGCGCGCCGACCGTCGAGAGGATCGGGACGACGTTCTGCATCAGCACGACGCGCGCGCTCGTGCTCGGGTTGAACAGGTCCGACGCCGAGGGGATGTCGGTCGGGTCGCCCTCGCCGATCGGTCCCGTCTCGTCGGCCTTCAGCGCGCCGACGGAGACCTTCGGCTCCTTCTCGCCGCTGATCCCCTGTTTGACCGTCACGGTCCGCGTCGCGCGCCCCCAGCCGAGGCCGACGATCGACATCGTCGCGATGATGACGAACGAGGCCGGGATCCCCACCGCCGAGAGGCTGATGACGATCCCGGAGGAGACGCAGGCGACGACGATCGCCGCGGTCAGCGGGAGGTCGGTGATGTCGTTGCCGAGCGTGTCGAGCGTCCGGCGCGCGATCGTGAAGGCGCCGACCGCGACGGCGGCGCTCCCGAGGAGGATCATCGGCGTCATCTCGACGTTGTCGAGCGCGACGAGCGGCGCGATCGCGTTCGCGATGTTCGACGTGCCCGAGGAGAAGGCCATCAGACAGCCGATCGCGATGACGACGAACCCGCCGAAGAGTTCGCGGCGCGTCGTGTTCGGGCCCGGAACGGGCTTCGGGACGACGCCCGATCGATCGAACTCGAACAGCGCGCCCTCGGTGCTCTCGATCGCCACCCAGCTGTCGATCGCGGGGTAGAAGTAGCGTCCGACGACGCCGGAGACCCAGAACCCGATGATCGGCGCGACGATCCACCAGATGGCGATCTCGCCCATCACGGCCCGATCGAGGGTGCCCGTCGCCAGTCCGAGCCCGGCGATGGCGCCGACGGCCGTCATCGACGTCGACGCCGGCACGCCGGCGAAGTTGCCGACGAACAGCGCGCCGCCGATGAAAAAGAGCACGACGATGCTCGTCTCCAGCGTGAACACGTTGCCACCGGTGACCAGGTCCTCGCCGAGCGTCGTCACGACGCGCTGTCCCAGCGTCCCCGCGCCGATGAAGAAGAACACCGACATCAGCGCCGCGGCGCCCGACTTCGATATCACGTCCGCGCCGACCGCCGGTCCGAACGCCGGCCCCGTCGTCGCGCCGCCGATGTTGTATCCGACGAACGCCGCGACCACGAACCCGACGAGAAGCAAGACCTCAACCATATACTCGCCACAACGACACACGGCGGGTTAAACGAACAGGTTTCCGCCCTCCGACAGGACCGTGGAAGCCCGACCGATCGGCGGTATCGAGGGAGATCGGTTAACAGTCGGGGCGCGGACGGGATCGCCACTGAGTCGGATACCGGGAGTATTTGTCTCGCGGTTGCGTCCGGTCGGCCATGCGAACGCTCGTCTTCGACGGTCGGGCCGGCGCCGCCGGCGACATGATCTGCGCCGCGCTGATCGCGGCCGGCGCCGACCCCGACGCCCTCGCGCCCGTGACCGACCGGCTCCCGATCCGGTACGAAGTCGGCGAGACGACGAAAAACGGGATCCGGGCGACGACCGTCGACGTGCTTCTCGACGGCGACGGCGATACCGACAGTAGCGATGTGGAGAGCGACGGCGGGTCCGACCGCGATCACGGCGGCGGTCACGGCCACGACGATCACGACCACGCCCACGACAGTCCCGAACGCGCCCACGACGATCACGAACGCGCCGAGGGAGCCGACATCCATCGGAGCTATCCCGAGGTCGTCGCGCTCGTCGAGTCGATGGCGCTCCCCGATTCCGTCGAGTCGATCGCGCTCGACGCCTTCGAGCGCCTCGGTCGCGCGGAGGCGTCGGTCCACGGCACCGACCTCGACGAGACGCACTTCCACGAGGTCGGCGCCGACGACGCGATCGCCGACGTGGTCGGCGCGGCGCTGCTGCTCGACGACCTCGACCCCGAGCGGGTCGTGTCGACGCCGGTGGCGACGGGCGGGGGGGAAGTGGAGATGAGCCACGGCGTCTACCCGGTCCCCGCGCCCGCGACGACAGAGATCGTGGCCGGCGCCGACTTCTCGGTGGTCGGCGGCCCGGTCGACCGCGAACTGCTCACGCCCACGGGCGCCGCGATCCTCGCCGCGGTCGCCGATGGCGCCGACGCGCTCCCCGACCTCGCCGTCGACGCCGCCGGCTACGGAGCCGGCGACGCGACCTTCGAGAAGCACCCGAACGTGCTCCGGGCGCTGGTCGGCGAGGGGGCGGATTCCGACGCCGAGAGTCACGCGCACGCCGACGCTCACGCTCACGGCGATACGCCCCGCGACACGGATGAACGCCGCGACCACGGCCTCGTCCACGACGACGTGGCCGTCCTCGAAACCAACCTCGACGACGCCGCCCCCGAGGTGCTCGGCGGACTTCAGGAGACGCTCAAGCGGGCCGGCGCGCGCGACGTGACGATCGTGCCGACCACGATGAAGAAGTCGCGGCCGGGCCACCTGTCTCTTATACACATCTC
>NZ_AOJE01000008.1 GCF_000337915.1 Halorubrum saccharovorum DSM 1137 | reverse complement strand
GACGGTGAAGGTCGCGTCGACCGCCGACGGCGACGTCTACGACGTGAGCGCCGAGTACGACGACGCCGCCGCGGTCGCCGGAGCGACCGGGACCCCGATTCGAGACGTGCTCCGGCGTGCGGAGAGCGACGTGCGTGACCGGCTCGGAGAGGAGTAGTCCCCGATCGAGGTCGCCCGGTCACCCCGGCGGATCGACCCGTTCGACCCGTTCCGGTTCGACGCCGAACCCGTCGGCCAACCGGTCGGCGGCGCGGTCGGCGGCGCGCTCGACGGGCCGGTCCGCCTCCGGGACAGAGAGGGTCGCGACCGCCTCGACGGTCGTGTCGTTGAGCCCCGGCTGGAGGCCGGCGATCGACAGGGCTTCGACGTCGACGCCCTCGACTCGCTCCAGTTGCGCTCGGGCGCCCGCGGCGAGGTCGCCGGCGGCGGCCTGCGAGACGCGTACCGTCACGGTCGCTTCCACGGTCTGCGTGTGGATGGCGGCTGCCATGAGCCCCCCGCCGCGAGTCGAACGCGGCGCGGACCAGTCCGCGGCCTCGAACGCGGGTCCGGCTTCGGCGGACCCGACGCTCGCGAGGGGAACACGGTCGCGTCCGGCGGTCGGCGGGTGACACAGCGGCGGCTGGAGAAGTCGGGGTGTGGTCCGTCCCGCGGGGAACTCCCCCAGCCGACGCGCGTCACGCGGTCGGGCGGACGGACCGTGTCTCCGGAATCCCGTAGCCGTTCCAGCCGATGAGCGCGCCGCTGACGAGGGCGGCGGACGCCGAGGCGGTGGAACGGAGGCGGGTCATACGTGGACTCCGGCGGCGCAGAGCGCCGTTACCGATTCGATCTGCCGGGGAGTTGTTAAATCTGTGGCGAGTGTGTGGATAGCTACCGATTCACTTACACGTGACGGTCGCCCGCAGTGGCTGGGGGCCGCGAATCCCGCGCAGATGACCCAGATCGCCCGGTTCCGTCGAGGGTGAGACGACAGGCCTATGACGAACGCCCGACCAGTTGCGCGTAAGCAGCCACCGTCATGATCGAGCGAATCCACACGTCGGACGTCGAACCGGACGCGGACGAGGTCGCCATCGCCGGCCACGTCCACGAGATCCGCGACCTGGGAGGCCTCGTCTTCCTCATCGTGCGCGACCGCGAGGGACTCATCCAGATCGTCTTCAAGGAGGAGCGCGAGCCGGAGCTGTTCGAGGCCGTCCAGGACGTGGGCGCCGAGGACGTGGTCCGGGTCGTCGGCGAGCCGCTGGAGAGCGATCAGGCGCCCGGCGGCGTCGAGATCGCGCCCACCGAGTACGAGGTCATCGACGAGGCCGACTCCCCGCTCCCGCTGGAGATCTCGAAGGACATCGAGGTCGACCTCTCGACCCGGCTCGACAACCGCGCGCTCGACCTCCGCAAGCCGGAGACGCTCGCGGTGTTCACCCTGCGCTCGGAGCTCATGACGGCGATGGAGGAGTGGTTCGACGACGAGGGGTTCGTCGACATCAAGACGCCGCTCATCTCGAAGGGCGGCGCCGAGGGCGGCGCCGAGCTGTTCCCGATCCTCTACTACAACCAGGACGCGTTCCTGTCGCAGAGCCCCCAGCTCTACAAGCAGATGCTGATGGCGTCGGGCTACGAGGCCGTCTACGAGACGGGCACCGCGTTCCGCGCCGAGGACTTCGCGACCTCCCGGCACGTCTCCGAGATCGCGATGTTCGACGTGGAGCTCGCGTACATCGACGACCACGACGACGTGATGGACGTCCAGGAGGAGTCGCTGCGGTACGCGCTCCGCGAGGTCGCCGAGAACGCCGAGCGCGAGCTCGACCTGCTCGACGTCGACCTCGACGTGCCCGAGGACGACTTCCCGCGGATCACCTTCGACGAGGCGCTCGACATCCTCGAGACCGAGTTCGGTCACTTCCCGGACGACCCGGCCGACCTCGACACGAAGGGCGAGAAGCTGCTCGGCGAGCACTTCGAGGAGCAGGGCCATCCCGCGTTCTTCGTCGTCGGCTACCCCGACGAGAAGTTCTACTACATGCAGGACGTCGAGGGCGACGACATCGCCTCCCGGAAGTTCGACCTCATCTACAAGGGCCAGGAGCTCTCCTCGGGCGGTCAGCGCGAGCATAACGTCGACCGCATGGTCGAGGTCATGGAGGAGGAGGGCGTCGAGACGAGTAACTTCGAGTTTTACATCGAGGCGCTCAGCTTCGGGACCCCGCCCCACGGCGGCTACGGCCTCGGCATCGACCGGCTCGTTCAGAAGGTCGCCGACCTCGACAACATCAAGGAGGCGATCATGTTCCCGCGCGACCCGAACCGGCTGGAGCCCTGAGACGGCGCGCGCGACCCGACGGCGCTCCCGCTCCTGTTTTGTTTATATCCCCACCGTTACCGACGGCGATATCGGAGCGGCTGCCTCACGTCTGGCGATTAAACCGAATTAAATCGGGCGAAATTCGGCTGAACGGCTCGGGGTATTAAAGGTGACAGCGGTCGGAGAGGGAACCGTCATGAACGCGATCCGAACGACGCTGATCGTGGCGCTCGCCACGGTGGTACTGATCGGGACCGGCGCGGCCGCCGGCGCCGTCGCGGCGGCCCCCGGACCGAGCGACGCGCCCGGCGACGCGGGACCGCCGAGCGACCTGCCGGATCAGGTGCCGGACTTCGTCGGCGACGTCCTGAGTAACGTCAACGACTTCCTCTCCGGCGGCGTCGACGACCTGGGTGAATCCGTGAGCGACATCGCCGGCAGTGACGCTGGTGACGGCGACGGCTCCGGCGCGGACGACGAGGAGGTGGCGTAACGTGACGGACCGAACGACCGACCTCGACGCGCTCGACCGGCGGACCTACCTGCAGGCGACCGGCGCCGCCGCGCTCGGCGTGGCCGGACTCGCCGGCTGCGTGGGCCGCGCGACCGGGACGCTCGCGACCGCCGTCACCGACCAGCCCGCCGATATCGGCGACTTCGAGTCGCTCGTGGTCACTATCGAGGGAATCTGGCTCGGGTCCGAGGGCGCCGAGGGCGGCGCGGAGGGGACCGAGACGGACGGCGAGAACGCGACCGATAGCGGCAGCGACGACGGTAACGCGACCGACAGCGATGGCGACGACGGTAACGCGACCGACGGCGGTGGCGACGACGCCGATACGGGCGACGAGGAGGGCGACGACGCCGACGGCCGCGAGTACCACGAGTTCGACGAGCCGCAGGAGGCGGACCTCGTCGAGCTCCAGAACGGCGAGACGCAGCTGATCGACGAGCGCGAGCTCCGGACGGGCGAGTACCCCTTCCTCCAGCTCGACGTCTCGGCGGTTGACGGGACGCTCACAGACGGGAGCGACGCGACCGTCGACCTCCCGGGCAACGCGCCGCTGAAGTTCAACGAGCCGTTCGAGATCCGCGAGAACACGCGGACGACGTTCACCGCCGACTTCGCGCCGGTGCTGCGAGGAAACGGGCGATACCTCCTGCGCCCGGTTCCGAGCGGGATCGAAGTCGACTACGGGGAGACGGACGGCGACTCCGGAGCCGGCGACGGAGCGGACGACGAGACTGACGGGACCAACGAGAGCGACGACGGAAGCGGCGGCGGGGCGGAGTAGCCGGCGACGCGTCGCGTTCCCCTACGGTCCCCCGTTGAAGCCGCGGTTCGGCCGCATCGGTCGGCGGCCGGTCCGGTCGTAACCGACCGCGGCTTCGGGGTCAGGGCTGGGAGCGGTCCCGGGATTCGGGGACCAGGGGAATGCACGTCGGAATCGGTCCCTCGTCGGAGGCACACAACCCGTTCGACCGTCCCGCCGCGGTTCGACGCGCCGGGACGGTCGAGGTTTCGTTCGGCGCGACGGCGCGAAGCGACGCACGTCGCGCTCATCGCCGATCACGCGATCGGCGACGCGCGATCTCTTATAAACGTCCGATACAGCGGTCCGGCGAGCAGCAGCGCTCCGAGACCGGCCATCGCGACCAACACGGTCGGATCGATCGACGCGCTACCGCCGTCCGCGAGCCGGTCGACGGAGACGCCGATCGCGACGCCGACGATCGCCCACGGGAGTTCTCCGAACGCCGTGCCGACGAGCAGCGATCGGAGGCGGATCCCGGACCCGCCGGCGGCGACGGAGACGGCGTCCGAGGGGACCGGCAGCAGGCGGGTCGCGGTGACGGCTCGAACGCCGCCGGTGGCGTCGGCGAGCCGCTCGCCCGCGCCGCAGAGCCGGTCGGCGACCCGAGAGCCTTCGCGGGCTCGGACCCGTCCCGCTCGCGCGAACCAGTACGGCGGGAATGCGGTGGCGACCATCGCGGCGACGCCGATCGGGACGCCGACCCACCCGTACCCGAAGCCGGCGACGACGGCGAGCAGCGTCGTCGGCCACGCGAGAAGCGGCCTGATCGCCGTCAGCGCGACCAGCGCGGCGCCGAACCGGACCGGATCGTCGGCGAGCCACGTCAGCGGCCCGAGCACGGCCTCGGGGGAGACGACCCACGCGACCGCAGCGAGCGCGGCCAACGCGACGCCGGCGAGCACGTATCCGACGACACCGGTTCGGCGATTCACGAACGGTCGTGCTCCCTCGGACGATAAACGCTTTGTGGAGCGCTCCGGACGCGGCGTCATCGGTTCCTCGACGAACTCCCGGCGGAACCCCGTCGGGAGGTGTTCGCGCTGTCGCGCTTCGACCGCGGACTCGTCGAGCGAAGCCGCCCGAGGCCGACTCAGGCCCGTCGGCTCACGACAGTTTCCCGAGCGCCTCGAAGAAGTCGGACGGCGGGCCCGCGATCCGCATCGGCGGAGTCGTTCGCTCGACGGTCACCTCGACCGGGGCGGGGAGGGTCGTCGTGTTCCGCCCGTCACTGGCGACGACCGCCTCTTCGCCCCCCTCGACCGCGACGGTCACCGTCGCGTCGGCGTCGATCACGAGCGGGGGCATCCCGTCCGCGGCGGCCATCTCGTTGACGATCAGTCCGCTCACCGCGGGGTGAACGAGCGGCCCACCCTCCGAGAGGTTGTACGCGGTCGATCCGGTCGGCGTCGCGACGAGAACCCCGTCGGCGTGGCCGCCGGCGTACCGGCTCCCGTCCACGCGGACCTCGTAGTCGATCCCGGCGCCGGGGCCGCGCCGTCCGCCTTGGATCACGACCTCGTTGGCCGCGGGGACGGAGCTCCAGTCCTCGGTCCGGGCGGCGAGTCGCGGGGCCTCCCGCACGTCCATCTCGCCGCGGTCGAACGCCTCGACCTCCGAAACGACGGCCTCCGCGGCCGCCTCCGGGGGGACCGCGTTGAGGAAGCCGACCTCTCCGAGGTTGACACCGACTATCGGGGTGTCGCCGGCGTTGCGCGCGACGAAGAGGAACGTCCCGTCGCCGCCGACCGCGACCGCGAGGTCGCAGGCGTCGAGCGCGTCAACCGCGCGGCCGGCTTCCGGCTCGCCGAGCGCGTCGGCGGTCTCCGCGTCGAGCCAGACGGACGCCCCGGCGCCGACGACCGCGTCGCGCAGCTCGTCGGCGACGGCGACCGCGCGCTCGCTCCCCTTCCGCGCCACGATTCCGACCTCCATGCGCCACCGATCCTCGCCGCCGGACAAAAGGATGCGGACATCGGACCGCGGTTCCGGAAAGTTTCAAGCCGCCGGCCCGCCTTGCGGGAACCATGTCGCCCCCCTACGGCCGACTGGGACCATGAGCGAGGAAGACGACTGGTTCGAGCGCGCGTTGCGGGAAAGCGGTGCGGCCGACGACGAGGACGACGAAAGCGACGGGAGCGAAAGAGACGGAAGCGCTGTGATCGACGAGTCGTCCGACTCCGGGGAACCCGACGACGGCGGGGACGAACGCGGGAGTGACCCGTTCGGTGGGATCCGAGAGGGCGAGCGAGATTCGTCGCGAGACGTCGGTGAGGGGCCCGACGACGACCGCGACGATCT
The DNA here is from genome assembly GCF_000337915.1 of Halorubrum saccharovorum DSM 1137. Classification (GTDB taxonomy): domain Archaea; phylum Halobacteriota; class Halobacteria; order Halobacteriales; family Haloferacaceae; genus Halorubrum; species Halorubrum saccharovorum. The sequence continues at coordinate 43,315 of NZ_AOJE01000008.1, read as the reverse complement.
CGACGACCTCGACGGCGATGTGTTCGGCGATGACGAATCCGACGGTGACGAGTCGGAGGAGGGCGGGCCGGGCGGTAGCGATCCGTTCGGCGGTGAGTCGTTCGGTGGGGGGTCGTTCGGTGACGAAGACCCCTTCGGCAGTGGGTCGTCGGAGGGGAACACCGACTCCGGCGGGGGTTTCGGTGGCGGGTCGTTCGGAGAGAGCGATCCCCTCGGCGGCGGCGGTGACGGCGGACCGCCCAGCGGCGGGGAGACCGACAGCGGACCGACGGGCGGCGGATCCGCGGACCCCTTCGGCGGATACCGAGGGAACACCGCGGCCGACTCGGGGGGCCCGAACGATGTCGGATTCGGCGAGTTCGGCGGCGACGAGGGCGGCGACGCGTCGACGGAATTCGACGTCGACCCCGACGAGTTCGAGTCGTCGATCGAGCGCGCCGACATCGGGATCGAGGGGCTCGACGAGATGATCCTCGGCGGGGTCCCGCGTCGCTCCCTCTTGTCGGTCATCGGCGGCGCCGGGACCGGGAAGACGACGTTCGCGCTCCAGTTCCTCAACGAGGCGCTCGAATCCGACCGAAAGGGGATCTACATCACCCTCGAACAGACCCGCGAGTCGATCCTCTCGACGGCCGAGGAGAAGGGGTGGTCGTTCCGCGAGCACGCCGAGGCGGACCGACTCGCGGTGGTCGCCATCGACCCGATCGAGATGGCGAACTCGCTGGCGTCGATCCGGAACGACCTCACCCGGCTCATCGCCGAGTTCGACGCCGACCGCCTGGTGCTCGACTCCGTCTCCCTCTTGGAGATGATGTACGACCATCCGGCCAAGCGCCGCTCGGAGGTGTTCGGCTTCACCCGGTCGCTGAAGGAGGCCGGCGTCACCACCCTGCTCACCTCGGAGGCGAGCGAGGAGAACCCCTACGCCTCCCGCCACGGGATCGTCGAGTACCTCACCGACGCGGTGTTCGTGCTTCAGTACATCCGCGGAACCGACTTCCGGGAGACGCGGCTCGCCGTTGAGATCCAGAAGATCCGCGACGCGAACCACTCCCGGCAGTCGAAGCCGTATGAGATCACCGACACCGGCATCTCGGTGTACGGACAGGCGAACATCTTCTAGCCCGCGCCACGCGCCCCGGTTCCGTCGGCGCGACGAACACGACAAGGTTCATTCCGCGCCCGCCGGTGTGTCAGTCATGGCCGCGTCACAGATCGGCACGGAACTGGTTCCGAAGTACGTCGGGCTCCTCGCGCAGATCGCCGAGTTCCTCCTCGTGACCGGCGCGGCGTACCTGCTCGGGACGTACGTCGTCAGACCGGCCGTCGGCTGGGTGTTCGACCGTCGGGAGCTCGAACCGACCCTCGAACGGACCGTCGAGAAGCTGATCGGGGTCGGGACCGTCGTCGGCGCGCTTGTCGTCGGCGCGTGGGCCGCGGGGTTCACCGGGTTTCTCGGCGGCTCGGCGCTCATCGTGGCCGCGCTCACGCTGGCCGTCGGCTTCGCGGCCCAGGACGTGCTGTCGAACTTCGTCGCCGGCGTGTTCATCGTCCAGGACCGGAACTTCAACATCGACGACTGGATCGAGTGGAACGGCAACGCCGGCTTCATCGACGACATCGGGTTCCGGGTGACGCGGGTCCGCACGTTCGACAACGAGACGATCACGGTACCGAACACCGAGATCGCGACGAACGCCGTGACGAACCGGATGAGCAACGACACGCTCCGCATCTCGACGACCTTCGGAATCGGATACGGCGACGACATCGACGAGACGACCCGCATCCTGCTGGACGCGGCCGCCGACCACGACGACATCGTCGCCGATCCGGAGCCCTCGGTCCGGGTCGCCGGCCTCGCGGACACGGCGATCGACCTCCAGGCTCGCTTCTGGATCGCCGACCCGGACCGCGAGGAGTTCTCGGTGACGCGCTCGGAGTACATCCGGACCGTGACTGAGCGGTGCCGAGCGGCCGGGATCGACCTCAGCACGACCAGCCAGCACGCGATCACGGGGGATCTCAGGGTCGAGGACGCCGACGGGGCGTAAACGAGGCGAGGCTCTCGCTCGTCAAGTCAGAGACAGTCGAGAAATGCACCGTCCGGGAGTCACGCGAGCGGAGCGAGCGTGACAACGGACGGTGCACGACCGAAGGGAGTTTGCCGAGCGAAGCGAGGCAAACGTCGACTGACGAAGTCAGTCGGAAGTGCACCGTCCGGGAATTGAACCCGGGCTATTAGCTTGGGAAGCTAATGTCCTACCACTGGACCAACGGTGCTCACTCGTGAGTATCCGACCTTCCCACTTCAACGTAGCGTTTCCGGTGCCGGGAGCCACACGCTTAACCCGCCGCCGACGCAGTCGGTTCCATGCACTCACAGCCGAACGAGACGGACGTATCGGCGGACTCGGCCGCCGTCGATCGCGTCCGCGAGCGACGCGCCGACTTGGCCCCGGCGCTCGGCCGGACGTGGACCGACGGCGAGCCGCGGCGCTTCCTCACCGACCTCACCGCGATCGGGAGCCGGATGGCCGGTAGCGAGGGCGAACGTCGTGCGGCCGGGGTCGTCGCCGACGCGTTCGAGCGGGCGGGGCTCTCCGGCGTCGAGACGAGACCGTTCGAGATGGCGGCGTGGGAGCGCGGGGACGCGACGCTCCGGGTGACCGCGCCCGGACGCAAGGGCGCGGCGGCGACCCGGGAGTTCGAGGCGCTCGCCCTGCCGTACTCGCCGAGCGGGGACGTTACCGGCGAGCTCGTGGACGTGGGGTACGGCACGCCCGCCGAGATCGACGAGCGGGACGTCGAGGGGCGGATCGCGGTCGCGTCGACGACGACCCCGGAGGGCGGTCGGTTCGTCCACCGGATGGAGAAGTTCGGGTACGCGATCGGCGCGGGCGCGGTCGGCTTCGTCTTCGTCAACCACCTCGACGGCCAGCTCCCGCCGACGGGGTCGCTGACGTTCGGCGAGGAGGCCGACGCGGTCGCCGTCGGCGTCTCGAAGGAGACCGGCGCGTGGCTCCGGGAGTACGCGGTCGGCGGAGGTGGCGGAGGTGGCGCGGGCAGCGGAGGCGGCGCGGGCGGTAGGATCGCCGCCGGATCGAGTCCCGCGGCGACCGCCGAGCTGTCGGTCGAGGCGTCGACGGCGCCGGGCGAGAGCCGGAACGTGGTCGGCCACGCCGGCCCGGACACCGACGAGCGGCTCCTCCTGCTCGCGCACTACGACGCCCACGACATCGCGGAAGGCGCGCTCGATAACGGCTGCGGGATCGCGACCGTCGTCACCGCCACGGAGATCCTGACCGAGGCGGACCTCCCGATCGGCGTCGACGTGGTGGCGGTCGGCGCGGAGGAGGTCGGGCTCCTCGGCGCGGAGCGATTGGCCGAGCGTGTCGATCTCGACCGGGTGAAAGGGGTGATCAACGTCGACGGCGCGGGCCGGTTCCGCGACCTCGTGGCGCTGGCGCACGCCTCCGAGACGGCGGCGTCCGTCGCCGAGGCGGTGTCGGCGGGCACCAACCAGCCGATCGCGGTGGACGCGGAGCCGCACCCGTTCTCCGACCAGTGGCCCTTCGTCCGGCGCGGGGTGCCGGCCCTCCAGCTACACAGCGACTCGGGCGATCGGGGGCGGGGGTGGGGACACACCCACGCCGACACCCGCGACAAGGTCGACGACCGGAACGTTCGGGAGCACGCGATGCTCGTCGCCCTGCTCGTCGCCGAGTTCGCGGCCCCCGAGCGCGACGCGCCCCGGCTCGATCGCGACGACCTGATCGCGGCCTTGCGAGAGGCCGACTTCGAGACGGGGATGCGCGCGGCCGACCTCTGGCCGGCCGAGTGGGAGTAGGGTCGGGCGGGAAGCGAACGCGACCGCCCGGTGCTCAGTCGCGTCGCCTCGTCGGCATCGGTGGGGCCGTGCGCTTGTGCGCCGAGGCGCGGTGACGCGCGAGAAGGTCAGTGACGGTCTCCTCGTCGACCCCGCTCGCCAACCGGTCGGCGATCGCCTCGGCGGCGAGCCCGCGGTCGACGCCCAGCCGCAACACGGCGTCGATCACGTCGTAGGGCGCGCCGAGGTCGTCGGCGTCGCGCTGGCCCGGGAGGAAGCCCGCGGTCGGCGGCTTCTCGACGACGAACTCGGGCACATCGAGCTTCTCGGCGAGCGCGCGAACGTCGGTCTTGTACAGGTGACCGAGCGGGAGCAGGTCGGCAGCGCCGTCGCCGTGTTTCGTGACGTACCCGAGCAGGTGTTCGCTCCGGTTGGTCGTCCCGCAGACGAGCCGGTTCGTCGCGTTGGCGGCGAGGTACGCCATCGCCATCCGGAGCCGCGCGATCGCGTTCCCGGAGCGGATCGGCTCGTCGTGCAGATCGAACCGGTCGGGCGCGACGGCCCCGAACTGGGCGAACAGCGGCTGGAGGTGGACCGTGTCGTGGTCGATCCCGAGCGCGTCCGCGAGCGCCTCTGCGTCGCGAGCGTGGGGCGCGCCCACCTTGTTGCACGGGAGTATCAGCCCGTACACGCGGTCGGCACCGAGCGCCTCGACGGCCAGCGCCGCCGTGACCGTCGAGTCGAGGCCGCCGCTCAGGTTGACGACCACTCCCTCCGCGTTCGCGGCCGCGACCGCGTCGTCGAGGAACGCCCGGATCCGGTCGCGCTCCGCGGTCGGATCGGGGGTGTCGAACGAGTCGTCGGCGTCGTCGGGAGTCCCGGCGAGGTCGCTGGTCGGTGCGTCTCCGCCGGTCGACGTCACCGCCGCGGAGCGGTCGGGGACCTCTCCCGACTCGAACGCGGTCGACCGCGGATCACCCATCGGTGCGTCCCCCGAACGGAGAGCTCGGGACCGGTCCGTCGAGAGGGCGGTTGCTCGAAGCGCGCGACCCTCGAACGGTTCGAGCGATCCTCGTGAGCCGTGTGCGCCGCAGCCACCTGCGGGCGCCGGTTCGAAAGCTCATGTTCACTCCCCGATTCCGAACGAACGGGTAAATACTCTCGGTGAGGGTTGTTTAAGGACTTCCCCACACTACGCAGTGTAAGATATATTTTGTCGGACTATCTGTACTGAATGTCCAATTATTGTCCATACATCGTCAAGAAGAAACACTATATCGACTTCAGAAGAGAAATATGAGATGTTCAGGGCATTTATCCATATTTCATGGTTATCATGAACTTATACCCCGAAAAATGAGTCTACTAACAATATAAGGTGGAAATAACCAAACGTTTATACATCAGAGATTGTTCGATGTGTCCATGTCGACGATACAGCTCACGAGCAGTCAGAAACGGGTGCTCACGGCGCTCGTAAACCTCGCGGAGAACGCGGATCGGCCGGTGTGCGGCCGAGAGATCGCCGAATCGATCGACCGCAACGCCGGCACGGTCCGAAACCGGATGCAGAGCCTGCGCGATATCGGCCTGGTCGAGGGGGTCGCCGGGCCGGACGGCGGGTACGTCCCGACCGACACCGCCTACGAGACGCTCGGCGTCGAGCGGATGGACGACGCCGCGAGCACGCCCGTCGAGCGCGAGGGCGACCCGGTGGAGGGGGTGAACGTCGAGGAGATCGACCTCTCCAGCGTCGCCAACCCCGACCTGTGTCGGGCGGAACTCGTGATCCGCGGGCCGGTCGGCTCCTTCGACGCCGGTGACCGCGTGACCGTCGGTCCGACGCCGGGCGCGGGGCTCCGGCTCTCGGGCGTCGTCGACGCGACCCACGTCGACGGCAACACCCTGCTGGTCCGCGTCGAAGGCATGGAAACGCCCGGCAGGGAGCGGGCGGCGTAGCTCACAATCAGTCCGTTCCCGCGATCCGGTCCCGTATCGCGCCCGTCGCCGCCGCGGCGTGTCGGGCGTCGCGGTACCGCTCTCCGAACGCGACGCGCGCGCTCTCCGCCGCTTCTGGGTCGGCCTCGAACGCGACGCCCTCGTAGCGCACGTCCCAGAGCACCAGCGGCTCCGGCGGCGCGGGACCGACGCCGCGCTCGCCGGGGACCGGCTCGGGCGCGAGCAGTCGGTCGATCAGCGACGGGTCGGCCGCACCGCGACCGACCGCGCGGACCGCGCCGACGATCCGGCGCACGAGCGCCCGCGGGAACCCCCCGGCGCTCACCTCGACGACGAGGAGGTCGCCGTCTCGGGTCGCGCTCGCGGTCAGATCGCGGGTGGTTCCGGTCTCGTCGCTCGTCAGGTTGTGGAAGTCGTGCTCTCCCGAAAACCGGACGAGGGCGTCGCGGACCCGGCCGTCGTCGACGGCGTAGTCGCGATCCGCACCGTCGCCGCGAGCGGGCGCGTACAGGTGGTAGCGGTAGGTCCGTCTGACCGCGTCGTGGGTCGCGTGGAAGTCCGTCGGAGCGTCGGCAGCCGCCCACACCCGGACCGAGCCCGGGAGGTGTCCGTTGAACGCCCGCGGCGTGAGCCAGTCGGGCGCCGCGAACGCGACCGTCTGCGCGACCGCGGAGACGCCGGCGTCCGTCCGCCCCGCCGCGGCGTATCCCGGCGGCGTCGCGTGCGTCGGTCCGTCGCCGCGGTCGAGGATCCCGTGCTCGGCGAGCGCTCGTAGAAGGGTCCCCTCGACGGTCGTCGCGTGGGGCTGGCGCTGGAATCCCGCGTACTCGCGGCCGTCGTACGCGACCCGGAACGCGCGGGACGCCGTCGGACCGTGGGTCACTAGGCGTCGCGATCGTCGCCCGCGCCGGCGTCGTCGTTCCCGTTCTCAGCGGCTTCTCCTTCCGCCGCCGCTTCCTCCTCGCGGTCGGCCATCGGGACGGTGACCACCGGGACGGAGGAGACGCGGACGACCTTCTCCGTGACGCTGCCGAGCAGGACGCGCTGGATCCCGGAGCGGGCGTGGCTCGGCATCACGACGATATCGGCGCCCACGTCGTCGATCGCGTTCTCGATGACGTCGACGGGCTCGCCCTGGATGACGTTGCCGACCACGTCGACGCCGGCCGACTCCAGCTCCGCCGTCACGGTCTCGACGCGTTCTTGGGCCGCGTCCTCGACGCGCTCCGCGAAGGCCCCGGCCTGCGGACCGCGCAGCGTCTGCGCGACGGTGTCGATCGCCGAGACGACGTACACGGTCGCGTCGTACCGCTCGGCGATGCTCTTCGCGTGCGGGATCGCGTCGTTCGCCTTCCCGCCCGGCGCCACCGGGAGGAGAATTTCGTCGTACATACGTGACGGTCCGCCCGCCGGGTGCAAAACGGTACCGGCCGTGTCCCGCCCGAGGCGGTCGCGGGGGCGGCGACGCTACAGCCCGAGCGCGTCGAGCAGGTCGAAGCCGACGCCGGCGTAGCCGACGAGCTTGAATCCGAGGTAGATCCCCACGATCGCCACCACGCCCGGCAGTTCGGGCGGGGCCGGGATCGGGACGCGGAGGAAGGCGAAAAGCGCGCCGACCGTGAGGCCGACGACGAGCGCCGCGATCGTCAACACGGGCGTCGAGCTCATGTCGGTGGCTCGACGGCGTCGGCTCATAAGACCGGCGTTCCGACCGATGCGCTGCGATCGGTGGCTGATTCGCTACTCGCCCGCCGTCTCGCCGACGCCGCGGATGGGCAGGGTTTTCAGACGGGCGCCCCTCCGAAGGGACATGGCACGAGAGGTTTCCGATCCCGACAACCCGCAGGTGACGCTTCACACGAACCACGGCGACGTCGTCGTCGAGCTGTTCGCCGACCGCGCGCCGAAGACGGTCGAGAACTTCCTCGGGTTAGCGCGCCACGACCCCGCCGCCGACGCGGATCCCGCTCGCGACACGAACACGTGGGAGGACCCCGAGTCGGGCGAGGTCCGCGGCGACTCGCTGTACGAGGGGAACGTCTTCCACCGCGTCATCGAGGGCTTCATGATCCAGGGCGGCGACCCGCAGGAGAGCGGCCGCGGCGGCCCCGGCTACCAGTTCGACGACGAGTTCCACGACGACCTGACTCACGACGGTCCCGGTATCCTCTCGATGGCGAACTCCGGCCCGAACACGAACGGCTCGCAGTTCTTCATCACGCTGGACGCCACGCCCCACCTCGACGGCAAGCACGCCGTCTTCGGGCAGGTCATCGACGGGATGGACGTGGTCGAGGAGATCGGCTCGGTCCCGACCGACCGCCAGGACGAGCCCCGCGACACCGTCGAGATCGAGCAGGTCACGGTCGACGAGTAGGACGGCCATCCGCGGTCCGCGCGTGAACGATCCTCCCACCGCAGCGGCGGCGGTGCCGCCGTCACCGCCTCCGGCGGGCCGTCGAGAGCGTTTGGAGTGGCTTCCGGTTGAGAGACCGAACGCACCTTTAAGTACGTGATCGCTGATGTGTGAGTCGGATGCCCTCCACCAAACACTCCGCCACTGTGGCGGGACTGGTTCTGTTCGGCGTCGCCGTCTTCCTGTACGCGGTCGTTCTCCAGGCGAACCTCCTCTTCGGTACGGGAGTCGCGCTCTCGTCGTTCATCACCGCGGTGCTCGTGTACTACGGCGGCGCAGATCGACCGACACTCGCCCGGGCCGCGATCGTCGTCACGCTCGTCTACGGCGTGTTTACCCTACAACTGCCGTTCGCGATCATCGCGGCCTGTACGGTCTACCTCTCCGCGTGGGTCACCGGCACAGACGGTCCGTTCGACGCCCCCGATACGGAGATTTTCCCGATCGAACAGGCGACTACCGAGGTTCCCGAAGACGGCGAGTGACGACGGTTCACTGTTTTCCAGTTCGGAATGCCGTTCCTCACACCACCCGATTCTCCAGCTCCTGGCCGGCGTCGAGCCGGTCGACGTTCTCCGCGAGGATATCGGCGACGCGCTCGTAGTAGTGGGGCGTGTGGCCGGCGTTGTGCGGGGTGATCGTGACGTTGCCGAGCCCCCACAGCGGGTGGTCCTCGGGGAGCGGCTCGGGGTCGGTCACGTCGAGCGCCGCCCCGCGGATGCGGCTGTTTCGGAGCGCCGAGACGAGCGCGTCGGTGTCGACGACCGGTCCGCGCGCGATGTTGACGAGGACGGCGTCGGACCGCATCGTCCGGAACGCCTCGGCGTCGACGATCCCGCGGGTCGTCTCCGTGAGCGGACACGCGAGCACCACGTACTCGGCGTCCGCGATCGCGTGGTGGAACCCGTCGAACCCGTACACCTCGTCGGTGGGGCCGCCTTTCTCGGGCGAGTACCGGACCCCGAGCGAGTCCGCGTCGAAGGGTTCCAGCCGATCGACGACGGCCGAGCCGATCGCGCCGAGCCCGACGACGGCGACGGTCGAACCGTACACCTCGGTCGTCTCGTAGCTCCGCCACTCCCGGCGCTCCTGCTGGCGGTGCGCGCGCGTCCACTGGCGGGCGTGGGTGATCATCGATCCGAGCACGTGCTCTGCGATGTTCGGCTCGTGGACTCCCGAGGCGTTCGTCAGGGCGACGCCCCGGTCTTCGAACGCCTCGCGGGGGAGGTGACCGGTACCGGCGAACACGCACGCGAAGAGTTCCAGGTTCTCGGCCGCGGCCAACAGCTCCTCGTCGACGTCGAGCCCGACCGCGATCCGGGCGGTTTCGAGTAGCTCGCGCTCCTCCGCCGGCGTCCGCGCCAGCGCGACCGATCTGTCTGGGAGCCGCTCCCGTATCGCCGCGGCCAGTTCGGTGCCGTCCGAGCCGTGGATCGTCTGTCGCAGCACGACGACATCTGGGTCGGTCATGCGGCCGTGTTCGACGACTCCCCTCAAAAGCCTGGGTGCTGCGGCAGCGGATGAGCGACTGGTGATCGATTGTTTCCCACCTCAGATCCCGTAAAGACTTAGTGGCTTGACAATAGAGTGTCGATTGTTACCTATGCCCAATCCAGACTTCGCGGCCGAACTGGGGAGCATCCCCTACGAGGAGGTGATCGGGACGCCGCTTCGGGCCGCCGTGGAGGCGAACGCGAAGGCCTCGATGACGGCGGCAGATTTCATCAGATCGGTCGGCTTCACCGAGCCGACTGTCGGACAGCCCGAACCGGTGACCGTCGAGTTCGGGTACGAGAAGCGCACTGTCGACGACAGCGGCAACGAGACGACCGAACAGCGCTCGCTGTCCGTACCGCTGCTGCTGCTCCTGAACATCCCGTACTTCGAGGTCAGCAACGTGACCATCGACTTCAACGTCAAGTTGAACTCGGTGGAGTCGTACGAGCAGTCGAGCGAGTTCGAGTTCGGGTACCAACAGACGACCGAGGCGAGCGCGAACCTCGGGTTCCTCCAGGGGAAGACCAAATCCGAGGTCAGCGTGAGCTACCAGCGCTCGTCGTCCCGCGGACAGGAGATCGAGCGGACCTACGACCAGTCGGTCCACGTGGAGGCGGAGTCGGTCGAGCCGCCGGAGGGAGTAAACCGGTTGATGGGCGCGCTCGAACAGACCATCGCCGACGACTCATCGAACGGGAACGGCAACGGGAACGGCAACAGCAACGGGAACACGAGCTGAACGGGGAACAGTGAACGGAACTGACACCCTCGCGGACCTCCCGCTGTCGTCGCTGTTCTCCGGGCCGCTCGTCGCGGCCGTCGAGGCCAGCATTCAGGCGCAGACCGAGTCGCTCGCGCTGGTTCGAGAGATCGGGTTCGACGACGAGGGCGACCTGCGGACGGTCTCCTTCGAGTACCGGACGACCGAGGTCGACCCCGAAACGGGCGAACAGCGCCAAGCGAGCCGGCAGCTCACGGTGCCGCTGGTGTTGTTCCTCTCGGTTCCGGAACTCGTCGTCCGCGAGATCGAACAGGAGTTCTCCGCGCGGATCGTCGACACGGAATCCAGAGAGCGGGAGGAGGACTCGGACGAGTCGGGCGGATCGGCGGGGCTCCCGACGCTCTCCCCGAGCCGCCTCCGCGTGTCACCGGCCTCCGAGGAGACCACCTTCTCCCGGAAGACCAAGGCGAAGTTCGATCTCGACATCCGGATGGTCGCCGAGATCGACAACCAGTCGACCGGTATGGAAATGCTCGAACGGACGGCGAACGGCGCGATCCGCGATGAGTCCGGATCGGTGGAGAGAATCGAGGACCGATCGCCCAGTCTCGACGAGATCACACGAGAATGACGACGCTCGACAGCTACCTCGCAGCGGTGTACGACGCCGCCGCAGAGGCCGAGACGCTGGCGCTGATCAACGGCCAGCGGCGACTTCGCCGGATGGTCGAGTCAGGGCGGCTGCCCGAGGACGCCAGTGTGCCGGTCTACCACGCGGCCGACCTCTCCGTGACGCTCGACGTCGGACTCGAGGCGCGCGAGACCGAGGGCGGGACGGAACTCGTCGTGACCGAGTCCGAGTCGAACGACGACACCGCCATCGACATCGATCTCGAGGTGTACGATATGTTAGAGGCGGGATCCCTTCCCGAGTCGGGAGCCGGGCCCCGGGGGCCCGACACCGTCGACGTTCGCTTCCCCATCCCCGACGCTTCCGATGAAGACGGGGGGTCCGACGGCGGTCACCACCCACGGACATCGTCACCAACGAGGGGCAGCGACGAGCGGGAGGGGGAAGACGAAGCGGAGCGGGAGGAGCGCGAACGCGAGCGAGAAGAAGACGAAGCGGAGCGGGAGGAGCGCGAACGCGAGCGAGAAGAAGACGNAACGCGAGCGAGAAGAAGACGAAGCGGAGCGGGAGGAGCGCGAACGCGAGCGAGAAGAAGACGAAGCGGAGCGGGAGGAGCGCGAACGCGAGAACGAGGACGGCGGGCCCGAAGAGCGGAGGAGCGATCGCCGCGGAGACGCCGACGGCGGCGGCCCGTCTGCACGTCGTTCCGCGGGGAGCGAGGGGGTCCTCCCGTTCGACCTCGACGCGGTCACGGAATCGGATCTGCTCGATCCGACCGAAGACGATCCGGGCGACCGCGGAGGGACGGGAGACGACGGGACCGATACGAACGACGACGCCGAAACCGACCGAAACAATGACTGAGACCGATCCACCACTCGACGACTACTTCGATCCGCTGCGCACCGACCATCGAACGTCGCTCCGGAAGCGCATGGAGCGCTACCGTGAGCAACTGGAGGACCGGGGGTACGAGGTGACGATCGCCGAGGGAACGACGGGCCTGTTCGCCGGCGTGCTCGTCATCGATGAGGACCGGGGGCGCTTCGGGTTCCTCGAGGAGGACGGCAGCGTCTCGTGGCTCGACGGCACGGGGAGTATCGGCGCGCTCGGGTCCGCCATCGCTCAGAACCACAGCGAGGCGTTCGAACGGCAGACGGCGGAAATCGACGACCTCGACGTCGAGTGACGGGCGAGCAGGGCAGGAACCGACGGCGCCGCGGCGCCACGGAGCGACGGCGCCGCGATGTCGACGGTTACGCGAGCGCCGCGTCGAACGCCCGCTGGAGGTCTGCCTTCATGTCGTCGACGTGCTCGATCCCCACCGAGACCCGGATGAGTCCGTCGGTGAGCCCGGCCGCGAGCCGCTCCTCGCGCGGGATCGCGGCGTGGGTCATCGCGGCCGGCTGCTCGATCAGGCTCTCGACGCCGCCGAGCGACTCCGCGAGGGTGAACACCTCGGTCTCGCTGACGACCGTCGACGCCTGGTCGAGGGTCCCGTCGAACTCGAACGAGAGCATCCCCCCGAACGCGTCCATCTGCTCGGCCGCGAGCTCGTGGTCCGGGTGGCTCTCCAAGCCGGGGTAGTAGACGCGGCTCACGTCGTCGTGGTCCTCCAGCCACTCCGCCAGTTCCATCGCGTTCTCGCAGTGGCGCTCCATCCGGACGGAGAGCGTCTTCGTCCCGCGCAACACGAGGAAGGAGTCGAACGGGCCGGGCGTCGCACCCACCGAGTTCTGGTAGAAGCCGAGCCGCTCGTCGAGGTCGTCGTCGTCGACGATCAGCGCGCCGCCGATCGTGTCGGAGTGACCGCCGAGGTACTTCGTCAGCGACTGGGAGACGATGTCGGCGCCGTGTTCGAGCGGCCGCTGGAGGTACGGGGTCGCGAACGTGTTGTCGACGGCGCAGAGCGCGTCGTTCGCGTGCGCGATCTCGGCGAGCGCGCCGATGTCGTTGACGTTCATGAGGGGGTTCGTCGGCGTCTCCACCCACACCAACTCAGTCCCCTCGCGGACCGCGTCCCGGACCGCGTCGTGGTCGGTCGTGTCGACGAAGGAGGTCTCGATGTCGTACTGCTCGTACACCTGCGTGAGGATGCGGTGTGTCCCGCCGTACACGTCGTCGCCGGCGACGACGTGGTCGCCAGATTCGAGCAGATTCAGAACGGTGTTTATCGCGGCCATCCCGGAGGCGAAACAGCGCGCGTGGCTCCCGGACTCCAGCGAGGCGAGGTTGGCCTCAAGGTCGGTCCGAGTGGGGTTCCCGGTTCGGCTGTACTCGTAGCCGCGGTGCTCGCCGGGCGCGTCCTGCTGATAGGTGGAGTTCGCGTGGATCGGCGTCATCAGCGCGCCCGTCTCCGGGTCGGGCTCCTGCCCGGCGTGGATCGCGCGCGTCTCGAAATGTCGGTCGGCGGCGTCGGCCTCGCGGGGAGCGTCGGCCTCGTGGGAAACATCACTCTCGGCGTCGTCGGATCGGTCGCTCATACCGAACGGTCGTCGCCGAGTAGAGTGATTCTTTCCCTTCCGAGACGAGAGATCGAACACCGAACGCGGCCGCTGACGACGTGAGACTGTGAGAAGTGCTCGGTCAGGGATTTGAACCCTGGTCGTCGGCTGTCTTCCAAACCGGCGCTCCGTCGCGCCGCGTCTGCCGAAAGGCCAACATGATTGGCCGGACTACACCAACCGAGCGCAATTGCGGCTTGTGCCCCATCCAATTTAACTCTTCTCAAGTCGCGTCACCGTGGGAGGCGTCGTCAGGGTCGCGTCGCGCGGTTCGGGCGGGGCTCCGCGCCGTCGTCGGCCCTCGCTTCGGGCCGGTTCCGGTCGTCGTCTCGGTCGGCATCCCGAGCGTCGACGACGGTCACGGCCGGCACGGGGATCGGGAGCGAAACCGTCGAATTCGTTCCCCGCGATTCATCTCGAAATTCGGCGTCTCGATCGCGCCCCGAGAAAGATATATAGAGGAATATAGGGATATATAATCTAGGTTTGCATATTTACTGGACCGTATTTTTGGCGGTTGTTCTCTGAGATAACATTTAAAACCACGTATATCGGCGCAGAGAGAGCGTTGTAGTGCAGTATATATTTCGAATAGGCTTAAGGGAGACGAGGTGCGATACCGAGACATGGAGACGAGGAAGGTGCAAGTCACCGGCGGTTCGACGTATACGGTCTCGATCCCGAAGACGTGGGCGACCGACAACGATGTCGAAGCGGGAACGGAGATCGAGTTCCACCCCGACGGTGACTCGCTGTTCCTCACGCCGCACTCCGAGGAGGAGCGTACCCGCGGGACGCTCGACATCTCCGATCTGTCGGGGCAGGCGCTCACCCGCGCGGTGACGACGATGTACGTCAGCGGGTTCGACGTGATCGAACTCGAAGGCGCCGAGATCACCACCGAGCAGCGGTCGACGGTCCGCGAGGCGGTCCAGAGCCTGGTCGGGCTGGAGGTGTTAGAGGAGACCCGCGACAGGGTGGTCGTCCAGGACCTGCTCGACTCCTCGGAGCTGTCGATCCACAACGCCGTCACGCGGATGCGGTTAATCTCGCTGTCGATGCTCGAAGACGCCATCGCGGCGCTCTCCGAGCGCGACCACGACCTCGCGCGCGACGTGATCGGACGGGACGACGACCTCGATCGGCTCTGGCTCGTCGTCTCGCGGATCTTCCGAGCGACCCTCCGGACGCCGAAGGCGGCCGAGGAGCTCGGACTCCCACGCGAGGAGTGCTTCGACTACCACTCCAGCGCCCGTCAACTGGAGCGGATCGGCGACCACGCGACGAAGATCGCCCACCTGACGCTCAACATCGACGAGCCGCTCCCCGACGAGGTCGTGGAGGCAGTCAACGACCTCTACGGCGACGCGGTCGAGGTGATCGACACCGCGATGGACTCGCTGTTCGCGGACGAGAGCGAGGAGGCGACCAGCCTCGCGAACGAGGCGCGCACCGGCGTCCGGGCGATCGACGAGCGGGTGCGCGCCATCGACGAACTGCTCCGCGATCTGGACCCCACCCGCGCACAGCTGCTCGGACTGGTGGTCGATTCCGTGCTCCGATCAGCCGATTACGGCGGCAACGTCGCGGAGACGGCGCTCCAAAAGGCCGCGCCGACGCCGTGACCTGACGCCCCACGCTCCACGAGGGCCGGTGGTCGGATCGCCGGGGAAGCGGGTTTTTTGGGCGTCGCCGTCGGACGGATCGGTATGCCAGAGATCGAACTCGGCGTGCCGAAGGGCGTCGTCGAGTCGTTACCCGAGGAGGACGGCACCGCCGAGCAGGACATGCGACGCGCGATCGCCGGCATCCAGTCCCGGCTGAACGACGAGATCGCGGGCGCGGAGCCGGAGGAGGCGGCCGAGGTCGTCGCCGACGCGGTCGAGCGCATGGAGGCGCAGGCGAGCACGTACCACGAGTTCGTCCCGGAGCTGCGCGCGTGGGGGCAGTCGCCGATCTACGCCATCGCGTGGCGGAACCTCTACGTGGAGCTCATCGGCCAGCTGTCCGAACACGAGTGGCTCGGCGACGACCTCGACCGCGAACGTAACTTCAGGCTCGTCGAGGACGGGATCCGCCTGTCGGACCTGTAGCGAACGCGTCGATCCCGAGGGTGCCGCCCGTTTTTAAGCCGTCGCGGTACGATGGACACGTATGGAACTCGAACTGCGGTTCTTCGCGACGTTCCGCGAGGCCGCCGGAGGGAAGACCGTCAGCGCGGAGTTCGCGGACGGGTCGACCGTCGGCGACGTGTTGCGTGAGCTGGAAGCGGAGTACGAGGGGATGAACGGCCGCCTGATCGCCGACGGCGGCCTCGCGCCGCAGATCAACGTCCTGAAGAACGGCCGCGAGGTCCTCCACCTCGACGGTCTCGACACGGCCCTCGACGACGGCGACCGACTCTCGGTGTTCCCGCCCGTGGCCGGCGGAGGAGGGACATGACCGACGCCGGAGCCGATAACAACGTCGGAGGCCGGAACGGCGGATCGGTCGACGACGCGCCGGCGTCTCAGCCGCCGGCCGAGGAGGGATGGGAGCGCGAGGTGGTCGCGTACCGCGGTATCTCGCGGCGGCTCGCCGCCCACTACCTCGTCAATCTCGGCGGCGAACTCGTCGGCACCGACGACCCCGCCGAAGCGACCCGCGTGGACGGCGACGGGTGGCGGGTCGCGCTCAGCGCGGAGAGGGTGAAGGCCGCAGGTGCCATCTCGCTCACGGAGGTGACCGCCTCGTTCGCGGGCGACCCCGACGCGCTCGCGGAACTGCTTCCGAAGTACCGGCAGAAGGCGATGCGTGCGGGCGGGTGATGACCGACGAGAACGGATCACCCGGTCCGTACCCGATCGAGGGGACGCCCCTCGTGAAGGCGGCGGCGCTCGCGAGCGTCCCCGCCGAGCGCGTCCCCGAACTGCTCGCGCGGGTGCAGGCCGACCTCGGTCCGCGGATCGACGGGTATCGCCGCCGGTACGAGCGGATCACGGCGGAGCCGGACCGCGAGGCCTTCCTCGTCGAGCCCGATCACTGGGACGGAGTCGGCGATCGGATCGATCTGACGGACCGCGAGCGCGACGCCGTCGCTCGCGCCCACGAGGCGGCGGTCGAGCGCGCCGGCGGCGGCGACCGACGGGCGGAGTTCGAGACCGCCCTGGAGATCAGGTCCGGCGTCGTGATCGGCGTCGCGGACGACCGCGGCGAGGAGTGAGGGATCGTTGCGGTCACCGACGCCTTTTCGACGCCGCGCGCAGACGTGTCGGCATGCGACTCGCTCGCCTGCTCACGCCGGATGGACCGGTTTCGGGACGCTACGAGAACGGGACCGTCGTCGCCGACGACGGCCGGTACGAGGTCGGCCGCGACGGACGGCTCCTCCCGCCCTGCGACCCGAGCGCGCTCTACTGCGTCGGTCGGAACTACGCGGAGACGCTCGACCAGATGGAGTACGAGCGACCGGAGGAGCCGGACTTCTTCATCAAGCCGCCCGCGAGCCTGCTCGCGCACGGAGAGCCGATCCGGTACCCCGAGTGGACCGACGAGCTGACCTACGCCGGCGAGCTGGTCGCCGTCATCGACGAGCGGTGCCGCGACGTCGAGCCCGCGGACGTGCCCGACGTCGTCCGCGGGTACACGATGCTCAACGACGTGGACGCGTTAGACCAGCAGGGCCGGACCGCGCGCAAGGCGTTCGACGGCTCCGCGCCGCTCGGCCCGTGGATCGAGACCGACGTGAACCCGACGAACCTCGACATCTCGACGACCGTCGGCGAGGAGCAGCGACAGGACGCCAACACCGAACTGATGCTGTTCGGCCCCCGCGAGATCGTCTCGTACCTCTCGGAGCGCTTCACCTTCGAGCCCGGCGACTGCATCGCCTTCGGAAGCCCGGCGAACCCGGGGCTCGTCGAGCCCGGCGAGCGCGTCGAGATCACCTACGAGGGCGTCGGGACGCTGTCGAACCCGGTCGTCGACGGGGAGTAGCGGAAGCGGGACGCGCCACCGACGGCGCTGTCAGAAGACGGCGTCGAGGTACTTCTCCTCGATTATCGTCAGGATGATCGCTATCGTGACGGCGATAGCGGGCTCTGCGATGCGGGCCGGGATCGTCCGTGTGAACCACCCGTACACCGCGACGACGAAGACGGCGATGGCGACGCCGAGGCCGATCGCCCCGCTGTTCGCCTTGACGATCCCACGCCAGCCGGGCGGTCGGGCGGCGCGCCACGCGCGATCGAAGTAGTCGTCCAGCGTGCGGAAGATCGTCGTCCTGTCGCGCCCGCGGAGGATCGCCGAGTTGACGCCACGCTCGCGGCGGTCGTCGAGCACGAAGAACCGGTAGGAACACTCGTCGTCGTTCTCCGAGCGGACGAGGAGCCCGCGGAAGTGCGTGTGTTCGACGCCGGAGGCCTTCCGGTACTTCAGTTCGCCCGGCGCCGACGCGGTCCGTTCCTGCAGCGATCGCAGCTTTTCCTCGCCTTTGCGGATCTCATCTTTCACCCGACCATACTCGAGGCTCGCGCCGGTCTCTTCGCCGAACAGCAGCACCTTCACCGTGAGACCGTTCTCGATCCACCGCTCGATACTCTCCACGACGAAGTCGGGCATCGTCTCGAAGGAGAAGGTCGGGATACAGAGCTCGTTCGGTTGGTTGTAGCGGCTGAGGTCGAGGTCGCGCTTGAAGCTCTCCGTCGACCGATGATGGCTCGCGATCGGAATCGTCTCGGCCCGGCGATCGACCCGTCGTTCGAGGTATCGGTCGTGGTACTGACGGAGGTCGTCGAAAACGGTGGTCGCGTCAGCACGCGTCTCTCGGGCGGTCTCATCGCCGTTCGTTCGGTCGGGCTCGTCACCGAGGACGTGCCGTTCGAGCCGGTCGACGAACTCCGCGTCGTCTCCGATCTCCATCCTGTTGTCGAGCCCGTTTCCCCCGTCCTCGTCGCGGAGCGAAAACAGGTCGGTCTCGGTGGCGAGGGCCTCGAGCACGTCGCGAATCTCGTCGGCGGTGTAGTCGTCTCTGAGCTGGGCGAAATCGTGCTCGAGGGTCTCGGGGAGGCTGTCGACTCGACAGTACGGGTAGTCGACGGCGGCGTGCGCGATCACCTCGGTCTCGTCGTCGCCGAACCGGTCGGCGAGCACCGCTTTCAGCCGGGACCGGAGCTCCGAGCGATCGACCCGGGTCATCTGACCCCCTCCTCTCCGTCGGCCTCCAGTGCGGTGCGTATCAGACGGCGCTCCTCGTCGTCGAACGCCTCGCGGTTCCGTTCGAACACCGACCGGACGGTGTCGTCCATCAGGGCGTCGATCCGCCGCAGCTTCGTGAGCTGGTCGTCCCACGTGAACGTCGTCTCCTCCTGTGCGTCCTCGCTGATGGCGACGTCGATCGTCTCGTACTCGCCGGACCGAAGGGCGGCGACCGTGATCTCCCAGTCGGCCAGCCAGTCCGATTCCGGAAGGATCGCCGGCAGGGCGTCGCTGTCGAACCCGAACCCTCCGGGCTGGCAGTCGAACGAGGGGTCGAGATCGACGCCCGCGGCCCGTCCGGCACAGAGCGTTTCGAGCCGCTCGAACCCCGTCCGTGACACCCACTCGCCGTCGACCTCCATGCGGACGACCCGCGACTCGCGCTGCGGGATGAGCACGTCGGCGCTGACGTCACGGAGCCGGGCCTGGATCCGCCCGATCTCCGAGGCGACGTACTGGCCGTCTCCGTCGGCCACCACACACTCGTCTCCGAACTCCGCCGCGACGATCATCGAGAGCCGGCGAGAGCGGCCGAATCCCAGGCGGTCCGCGGTTCGCAGCACCGTGTCCGCGTACGGCGCAGTGAGGCCGTCCGGGGGGTCGCTGACGACGAGCACGAGGTCTCCGTCGGCGGTCGACGCGACGGTTTCGGCCCACGCTTCGTTGGGCTCCGGATAGGCGATGAGCCCGACTGCCGGCCCAGTAGACATACGCCTACCTGTCACAGGTGGCTATTTATAAACGACGGGACGACGCCGACCGGTCGCGTCGCTGTTCACCCGACCCGCATCGGCTGTCGCTCCCCGTAGGTGAGCGTCCGCCACACCCACTCGACGGGGCCGAATCGGAAGCGTCGCAGCCACAGCACCGAGAGGACGATCTGCACCGCCCAGACGGCGACGACGAACCCGAGCTGTTCGACGCGGCTGACCGACCCGAACAGTCCGAGGCCGTGGCCGTAGAAGACGGTGGTCGCGATCACCGTCTGGAGCAGGTAGTTCGTGAACGCGGTTCGACCGACCGCGGCGAGCCCGCGCGTCACGGGCCCGTCCGGGCGTCGGCGGGCGTACAGCATCACGAGCCCGAGGTAGCCGCCGGCGAGGGGGAAGCTGCCGACGTAGATGAACTGCCGCCAGTACAGCGCGGCGTCGGCGCTCCAGTCGTTGGCTTCGATGAAGACGACGCCGGCGACGGTGATCGCGAGGCCGACGACGCCGAGCGCGACGAGCCGCCGGTACAGGGCCGACGACCGCTCGCCGGTCAACACGCCCCAGCGGTACAGCGCCATCCCGAGGAGCATGGTGCCGCCGACCTGCCAGAAGGATCCGTTGATGTAGCCGGTCGTCTGCCGGCCGAACGACGAGGAGACTCGGTGGTCGAGCTGTTCGATCCACCCGCCGCGGTACGTCGCGACCTGCCGTTGGATCGCGGCCTCCGACGGCGCCCACTGCGAGGCGATCGCGTCGCCGCCGATGGTGATCGCGGCGAGCAACTCCACCAGGGGGAGGAAAAGCAGGAACGCCACGCCGACTCCGGCGAGTTTCCGGGCTTCGAGGTTCCGGAACGCGACGACCACCAGCGCGGTCACCCCGTACGCGACGAGGATGTCGCCGTACCACAGCAGGTACGCGTGCATGAGCCCGATCGCGATGAGAATCGCGGTCCGGCGGTAGTGGAGCCGCATCGCGTCCTGTCCCTTCTCCTCTTTGCTCTCGATGAACAGCAGGATCCCCGCGCCGAACAGCGCCGAGAACAGCGTGATGAACTTGTTCTGTCCGAACACGTGGCTGACGGCCCACGCCCAGTAGTTCGCGCCCATGAAGTCGCCGTACACGGTCGGGTTCAGGAGCGTCTGCTCGGGCATCGAGAACGACCAGACGTTGATCAAGAGGATGCCGAGCAGGGCGAGGCCTCTGAGCGCGTCGAGTGAGACGATTCGGTCAGAGGGCGGCGTCGGGCCGGCGTCGCGGGTCACGAGTTGGCTTCCACGAGGGAACGCAGGACCGAATAGGTTCGGATAGCGGGCGGTGCCCTCTAGTCCAGCCGGACGGCCTCGCCGCGCTCCGAGGACCGGTAGATCGCGTCGATCACTCGCTGGACCGACAGCGCCTCCTCGACCGTGTTGATGTCGGGCGCCTCGCCCGCGGCGACCGCGTCGAGAAACGTCGCCTGTTCGGCGGCGTGGCTGTCCCCGTCCCGCGTCTCGACCTCGGCGTCGGCGAAGTGGTGGTGATCCCCGTCGAAGGCGGTCGCCTCGTGGAGCGTGAGTTCGTCGCTCCCGCGGTCGAACGTCGCGCCCGCCTCCGTGCCACGGATCACGAACTCGTCGTTCGTCGGGCGGTTCGTCGCCCAGGCGACCTCCAGCGAGACGGTGTTGCCGTCGGCGTCGCGGATGAACGCCGACGCGGAGTCCTCCACGTCGAACCCCTCCGGTCCGTTGTCGTCGCCCCACATGTCGACGAACGTGTAGTCGTCGCGGCCGCCGAACTCAGAGCGCGTCTCGCCGGACACCTCGACGATCTCGGGGTGATCGAGGAAGTAGAGCGCCAGATCGATCGCGTGGACGCCGATGTCGATGAGCGCGCCGCCGCCGGCGACGTCCTTGGACGTGAACCACGAGCCGCGGCCGGGGACGCCGCGCCGTCGGACGTAGTTCGCCTCGACGTGGGTCGTCTCGCCGAACCGGCCCTCAGCCTGGTACTGCTTCAGTACCTGGACCGGCTCCGCGAAGCGGTTGTTGAACCCGACCATGCAGAACCCCTCCGCGTCGCGAGCGGCCTCGGCGATGCGTTCCGCGCTCTCGGCGGTGTGCGCCAGCGGCTTCTCCAAGAGCACGTCGAGGCCGGCTTCGAGCGCCGAGATCGCGTACTGCTCGTGGAACCGGTTCGGCGTCGTGATCAGGACGGCCTCGCAGGCCTCGTAGAGGTCCGACTCGTCCTCGTAGGCGTGAACGTCGAACTCCTCGTGGAACCGTTTGCGCGCGTCCGCGTCGATGTCCATCCCGCCGACGAGGCTCGCGCCGCGGTCGACGAGCTTCGCCGCGTGGTGGTGTCCGATCCCGCCGAGACCGACGATGCCGACGGCAACATCGTTCGCGTGAGTCATGGACCGAATTCACAACCGATGTTGTTAAGGTTCACGCTCCGGGCAGGGAGAGGAGGAGAGAGCGGCTGAACGGGTGCGCGAAATCGTCAGGGAGCCGCCGCGAACGCGGCGAGGAGCACGTCGAGCAGGTCGAGCAGTTGGTCGATCGACTCCGCGCCGGCGCCGAGGCGTTCGCCGTCGGTCAGGAACCGGTCGATCCGCTCCGCCTCCCGGGCCCACACGAAGCGGCCGAGGAGCCAGCCGCTCCCGAGAAACGCGATCGTCGCGAGGAGCCGCGAGACGAGGAGCAGTCGCAAGAGAAGCGGGAGCAGCAGAGCCGCGGCCAGCGCGACGGTCACGTACGTGACGATCGACGCGACCGACTCGCCGAACCCAGGACCGACGATCCCCGTTCCCGAGAGGAGCACGAAACCGCCGACGGCGACGACGAGCGCGCCCCAGACGAGCGTCGCGAGGAGTCGTACGTGACCGTCGTACCCGGCGCCGGCCGCCTCCGGCATGTCGTCGTGGACCCAGGGGTTGCGCATGGTCGATGGTCACGCAGCTACCGACATATACCTCGCTTCAGATACCCGAAACGCGACCGGTGAGATGAAGCGCGGCCTGCGCGGAGAAGCACGGCCAGAGGTCACCGCACTCGCGTCATCCACTCGCTCGCCTGTGGCTCGTTCGGGTCGGTAACGACCTCGACGAGGGACGGTCCGTCGTGGTCCAGCGCCGACGCGACCGCCTCGCCGACCCCGTCCCGATCGGTCACCCGCTCGGCGCGGACGCCCATCCCGGACGCGATGGCGGCGAGATCCAGTCCCGCGTCCGCCCAGCCGTACTCGCCCGCCGGGAGCTGGTACGACCGCGACGCTTCCTCGCTGATGATCGCATAGTCGTCGTTGTTGAACGCGACCACGGTCACGTCGAGCCCCTCTGCGGCCAGCGTGTGTAACTCGTGAACGCACATCATGAGCCCGCCGTCGCCCGTGAGCGCAACCACGTCGCGGTCGGGGTTCGCGAGCGTGGCGCCGATCGCCGACGGGAGCCCGGTCCCCATCGTCGCCCACGACCCCGGGTTCACGTACCGCGAGGGACCGGCCGCGGGGAACGAGACGAGGGTCCACAGCCGAAATCCGCCGGCGTCCGCGGTGACGACGGTCTCCGGCGGGAGCGCCTCGCGGACCTCGCGGAGGACCTCGACGGATCGAAGGGGATCGGCGGGAGAGCCATCGTCGGCGACCGCGGCGAATCGCTCTCGGTCCGCGGATCGCACCGCCTCGGCCCGAGCGGCGCCGGCCGACTGCTGGGACGGTCTCGCCGACTCGTCCGCCGCCCCGTCACCGATCGGCCCCTCCGCCAACCGGTCCCCGAGCCGGCGGAGGAATCTGTCGGCATCCGCGACGATCCCGAGGTCGGTTTCGTAGCCGAAGCCGATGTCGTCGCCGCCGAGCGTGACGTGGACCAGCGTCTCGGGCAGCGACACCGACCACGAGGCGGTCGCGACCGCGTCGAGGTCGGAGCCCACGACGAGTCCGCGGTCCGCGTCGGCGAGGAGCGCGCGGAGTTCCGCGCTCGACCCGCCACAGAGCACGCCCGCGGAGAGCGGGTGCGTCTCGGGGAGCGTCCCCTTCCCCTTGTACGTCGTAACGACCGGGGCATCGAGGCGCTCGGCGGCCGCGCGCAGCGAGTCGCTCGCGCCCGCGCGCCTGACGCCGCCGCCCGCGAGTATCACCGGGTCGTCGGCCGCGGCGAGCAGGTCGGCCGCCCGTTCGACCGCGTCCGCGGGCGGGGCGGGCGGGGCGGACGGCTCGCGCTCGCCGATCGCCGGCTGGGGCGTCCGGCTCGCGAGGACGTCCTTCGGGATCCCGACCCGAACAGGGCCCTGCGGCGGCTCGCGGGCGACGCGGATCGCCTCGGCGACGGCGGGGACCGCTCCGGCGGGCGAGTCGACGAGGACGTTCTCCTTCACGACCGTGTCGTACGTCTCGGGCGGCGTCTCGTGGATCCCGTCGCCGCCGCGGACATCGCGTTCCGTCTCGACCGCGAGGTGGAGAAGGGGGACGCAGTCGTTCAGGGCGTTCTTCAGCCCGTTCATCGCGTTCATGTCGCCGGGACCGGGGACGACGATCGACGCCGCCATCTCTCCGGGATCGCTCGTCTCCGCGTACCCCCACGCTTGGTGGGTCACGGCGGTCTCGTGGCGCGCGACGACGAACCGGGCGTCGCGCTCGCCGAGCGCCCGGTTCAGCGGGAGGGTCTGCTTACCCGGGATCCCGAAAGCGATGTCGACCTCGCGGTCGAGCATGCAGTCGACGACCGCCTCGGCGACGGTCGAAGCGTCGACCGCGTTCGGACCCGTACCGGCCGGGGGCTCGTCCGAGTTCATACCTCGAAGTCGACGGAGCGAGTGTTGAAACCTTCGGCCTCGGCGGCGACGGCCCCGGCTTCCGCCGCGAGGGGAGTCGGTGGCGACCCGGCCGCTACTCCGCGACGTTCGTCTCCCGCACCCGAATTCCCTTGCGCGCGAGGTGCCGCATCTGCCGTTGCGCGAACTCCTCCTCGCTCGACCCGCGGGTCGCGAGGACGTACACGAGCGCGGAGCCGGCCGGACGCATGGTGCGCCCCGCGCGCTGGGACCCCTGTCGACGCGACCCCCCGAGCCCGCTGGCGACTATCGCGAGCTCGGCGTTCGGGAGGTCGATCCCCTCGTCGCCGACGCGGGAGACGACGAGGGCGTCGACGTCGTCGCGGTCGGAATCGGATTCGCCTCCGTCGTCGCGGAACCGTCGGAACAGCTCCGCGCGCTCGCGGTGGGGCGTCTCGCCGCTGATGAAGGGCACGCCGAGCGCGTCGGCGATGGCCTCGCCCTGATCGAGGTACTCGATGAACACGAGCGCCTTCTTGTCGCGGTGGGCGGCCAGCAGGTACCGGACCTCCTCGATCTTCGCGGGGTTCTCGGCGGCGAGTCGGCGTCGCTCCCGGCCATCGGCGCTGGCGTACTCGTTGCGCGCCATCTCGTCACGCCAGGGGACGTACCGGATCTCCACTTCCGGCTCCTGGACGAAGCCGGCCTCGAAGAGTTCGTCCCAGTCCGCCCCGATCGGTCGCCCGATCAGGGTGTATATCTCCTCCTCGCTACCCGTCTCGCGGACCGGGGTGGCCGAGAGGCCGAGGCGGTGTTTGGTCTGTAGCTCCGCCGTACGGCTATAGACCGGGCTGCTGATGTGGTGCGCCTCGTCGAAGCAGATCAGCCCCCACTTCCGGGAGTCGAACAGCGCTCGGTGGCGGTCCATCCCGGCGATCTGGTAGGTCGCGATCGTGACCGGTCGGATCTCCTTCCGTCCGCCGTGGTACAGCCCGATGTCGGCGGGGTCGATCGTGGAGTGTTCGAGCAGCTCCTCTCGCCACTGGCCGGCGAGTTCGCGGGAGGGGACGAGGATCAGCGTCTCGCCACCGACCGCGGCGATGGTGGCGATGGCGGCGACCGTCTTGCCGGAGCCCGGCGGGCCGACGTACACCCCGGAGCGCGCGTCGAGGAAGGTCTCGACCCACGTCTCCTGATACCCTCGGAGGTCGGTCGTGAGGTCGATGTCGACCGGGTCGCCCACGTCGAGGTCGCGGTCGTCCTCGACCGGGTAGCCGGCGTCGTAGAGCGCGCGTTTGACCGCGGCGACGGCGTCCTCGTTGACCCACGCCTCCGTCTCGGAGATGGGCGCTCGGAGGTGGTCGTCGTCGAGGTGCTGGTCCGCGACGTTGCCCATCAGGCTCTCGGAGGCGGCCTGTAAGACGACGTAGCCGTCCTCGTGGGTGTACAGCCGGAAGCGGTGCGCCCGGCGCCACTGGTCGCGGATCCACTCTTCGAGGTGCTCGAAGCGGCGGGGGAGCACCGACCGGAGGCTCGCGATCAGGCCGTCGGCGTCCTCGAACGGCGCGGCCCACACGTCCTCCTGTCTGATCCGGTAGAGGTACCCGCGCGTGCCGGGATCGGTGCCGGTGGTGTCGACGAGGTGCGCGAACTGCGAGAGCCGCGCGCGGGTGAACTGCGTGGGTCGGTCGACCACGATCTCCCGGCGGTCCGGAAACGCGACGACGCGCTCGCGGGTCGCCAGCCGGCCCCAGTCGGTCGGGAAGAAGACGACGGGGTCGCTCTCGACGTCGAGCCGGTCCACGTCGCCGCGGTCGACGAGCGCCGCGAGGGCGTCGCGCGCGGCCGCCTGCGAGGTCCCGAGCCGTCTCGCGACCTCGCTCGCCGTCGCGACGGGACGCTCCTCGGCCTCCAACGCCTCGTGGAAGCGGTCGAGCGAGAAGTCCTCGGCGGCGTCGCCGGCGGCGGAATCGGAAGCGTCGCCGGCGGCGGAATCGGAAGCGTCGCCGGCGGCGGAATCAGAAGCGTCGCCGGCGGCGGAATCAGAAGCGTCGCCGGCGGCGGTGTCAGTATCGCCGGTGTCGTCAGTCATTGTCGCCGGTTCGGTCCCAAGATGGAAATGGATAGCGTCCGCGGCTGAGCGGGGAGGTCGGCGAGACGTTAGCGGCCCGGCCGCCCGCTACAGCCACGACCGGTGATCGCGTCTTTCGAACGGAATCGACAGCCGCAGGTCGTACAGCGGACGAACGGCTCGCCCGGCTCGGTTTCGAGTCGGTGGTCGCCGACGACGAAGGGGCGCGTCACGGTCCGGGGGCGGATCCGGTCGGGGATCGGCGTGGAGGCGGACTCGCTCAGCGCCGCACGCACGGCGATGGTGTCGACGTCGACGGGGTCCCAGCGCGGGGCGTCGAGGGCCGCCTCGCGGTCGGCCACCTCGGTCCAGCCGGTGACGACGACCGGGGAGTTCGTCTCGGTGTCGCTCACGACGACGACGAACCGGATCCCGCCATCGACGAGGGCGAACCGCCAGCCGTCGGTCCGGTTCCAGCGGAGCTGTCCGTTCCGGATCGCGTCGCTGACGGTCCGGGTCGAGACGTATCGGCCGGGCTGTTCCAGCCGCCCGCGGAAGTGGTCGGTGAGGGCGTAGAGCCCGGGATCGCGGACGGGTGGATCTTCCGCGGTCCGGCCGACTGAGGCGCGCTTTTCCGCTGTCGGGCCCCGGCTTCGGGGGGCGTCCGGGTCGGTCCCGTGCGGGAGGGAGTCCGATCTCGTCGCCGCCCGCCGGCGTGACCCCGCCGGCGCGGTCGTGGACGCGGTCCGACGCTCCGTCGATCCGGGACGGGATGACTCGGCGTCTCCCGGCCCGCCCTGTCGGGAAGCCACTGGGTGTGAGTATAGAGCGGGGTCTTAAGTGTGTTACGGCGACACAGGGGTGCCGTCGCGCGGTCCCGGGGGTGACGGGACGAGCAACCGCGGTCGCGCGCTACTCGTGGCCGGAGACGCGGACCGGCTCATAGGGCTCCTCTAACCACTCCACGTCCGAGGCAGAGAGGTCGATATCGAGCGCTTCGACGGCGTCTTCGAGGTGTTCGATACTGGACGTACCGACGATGGGCGCGTCGACGACCTCCTTGCCGGCGACCCAGCGGAGCGCGATCTGGGCCATCCGCACGCCCTTCTCGTCGGCCAGCTCCTCGATCCGACGGTTGATCTCCTCGCCGCCGCCCTCGCGGTACGGGCGTCCGAGTGCCGTCTCGTGTTCCCCGCGGGCCGTCGCGTCGTCCTGCTCGTAGGGGCGCGCGAGGTAGCCGGCGCCGACGGGGCTCCACGGGATCATCCCGATCCCCTCCCTCTCGCAGAGCGGGACCATCTCGCGCTCCTCCTCGCGGTACGCGAGGTTGTAGAGGTTCTGCATCGTGACGAACCGCTCGTACCCCTCGCGGTCGCTCGTGTGCAGCGCCTCGGCGAACTGGTGGGCCCACATCGACGAGGCGCCGACGTACCGCACCTTCCCGCGACGGACCGCGTCGTCGAGCGTCGCCAGCGTCTCCTCGATCGGCGTGTCGTAATCCCAGCGGTGGATCTGGTAGAGGTCGATCGTCTCCATGCCGAGCCGGTCGAGGCTGTGCTCCAGCTCCTGTTCGATCGCCTTTCGCGAGAGCCCGCCCGAGTTCGGGTTCGACTCGTCCATCTCGCCGTACACCTTGGTGGCGACGGTGAACCGGTCGCGGTCGTACTCGGCGAGCACGTCGCCGAGGATCGCCTCGCTCTCGCCGTTCGAGTAGACGTTCGCGGTGTCGAAGAAGGTGATTCCGAGATCGATCGCGCGCTCGATCAGTTCCCTGCCCTCCTCCTCGTCGAGCATCCACTCGTGCTCGCTCCCGAAGCTCATACAGCCGAGCGCGAGCCGACTGACGCTCGCGCCGGTGTCGCCCAGCGTCGTGTGTTCCATACTGATCGGGCGGGCGCGGGAGGTAAAAAATCACAGCGCGGGCGGGACGCCTCGGCGACGCGAGCGGCGCGCGGGTCACGGCGCGAACGGCGCGACGCTCACAGCGCCGGCGGCTCGCCCCGTCCGATGACAATCTCCTGGCCCTCGACGTCTTCGAGGGCGGCGACGCGACCGCCGATGTTGACCCGACCGTTTTCGGTCTCGACCGTGAGCGACGCCACCTCCTCGGTGTCCTCGAACGCGAGGTCGACGACGCGACCCCGCACGGTCACCGAGTCGCCCGTCTCGATGTCGCGCCCCTCGACGGTGGCGTAGAACTCCTCGCCCTCGAACTCGCGGAGGTCCTTGACCGCGCGGCGGATCGAGGCGTAGCGGCGCGGGAACGGGGGGACGGCCCCGTCGGCGGCGAGCGTCTCGGCGGTCGTCCACAGCACGGTGCCGAAGAAGCCGGAGACGAGGAACCCGAGCGCGGAGCGGTTGAAGATGACGCCGTACCGCTCGCGGTCGTCGCGGAGTGCGTCCTGGGTGGCGTACACCGAGTACTCGCCGTCGCCGACCGCGAGGATCGGCGTGGTGATCCCGCGGCGCGAGCGGGCGATGGTCGCGACCTCCAGGTAGTCGAACTCCTCGGGGTCAGGCGCGCGGGACGCCGGCGTGACGAGGAGTTCGACGCTGACGCCCGCCTGGACCTTCGCCGCGAGTTCGTCGCGGAAGCGACGGAGCAGCCCCGGCGTGAGCGAGAGCGCCAGCTCGTACTCGGCGTCTGCGATCACCTCTTCGAGGTACCGGAGGATCGTCGACCGCGACTTCACCAGCGACACCGCCTCGGTCTCTCGGGTCGGCGCGGTGTAGCGGGCCTCCAGCTCGTCGACCATCTCCGCGAACGACGACCGGAGGTCGCCGAACGCGTCGTCCGGATCGACGGCGACGATCTTCATCGGCCGCGACTCGCGGAGCTCGACGAGACCGCGGTCCGAGAGGCTTCGAACCGTGTCGTACACGCGGGGCTGCGGGATGTCGGTCCGGTCGGCGATGTCGCTCGCGGTCAGCTCGCCGTGTTCCAGCACGGCCAGGTACGCGTCGATCTCGTACTCGCCGAGGTTGAAGCGGTCCCCGACGCGATCGAGCGTGCCGCGGAGATCGTCGGTCATAGAGATGACGATACGGTCCTCCGATATAGGTTTTTACTATGAGCCGAGTAGCACGCGTTTTCAGAGCCGCGTCCTACATGTACATTCGATCGTAGGTCCCGTCCGGCTCGCGCTCGTCGATCCGCTCGGCCAGATCCTCGTAGTGGCGGCGCGGTCGGCCCTTCTCGAAGGGCGTGATCGACGGGAATTCCTCGGCTCGGACGTGGCCCGTCTGTTCGAGATCGAGGTTCTCGACGAGGTAGTCGACGGCGGTCAACCCGGCGAGCCCGAACGAGGAGAACCCCGCGACGAGCACGTCGCTCGGGTCGGATTCGTGCGTGACACTGAAGGACGGTCCGTCGCGTGGTGAGTTCGCCATACGTCCGCTTCGCCGGGGAACGTGTTAGTGGTTGGTCAAACGGGCGACGGCGGCGCTCCGGGAGAAACCCTTTTTCCGATGGGCGACGGCGGGTTCGCTATGGCACAGCCCGGAGCGCTCGTCTCGATCGCGAACTGGATCACGCGGTTCGCGGACGTGCTCCGCGGCGTCTTCGGGTCCGCTGGCGGACGGCTGCTGCTCGTGATCCTGTCGGTCGTGATCGGCGTTCTCGCCTCGAAGTTCCTCGTGCGGCTCATCGGCCGCCCCGTCGCGCGTCGCGTGTCGAGACAGAGCGTCGCGCAGACGATCGTCAGGGGCGTTCGCGTCGGGACGATCGCGGTCTCGCTGCTCGTCGGCCTCTGGGCCGGCGGGTTCCGATTCACCGACTTGCTCGTGGGAACCGCCGTCTTCTCCGCCGTGATCGGGATCATCCTCGCGCCGCTGGTCGGGAACTTCATCAACGGCGTGTTCATCCTCGCGGACCAGCCGTTCGAGATCGGCGACATGGTCGAGTTGGAGAACGGGACGACCGGGTTCGTCGAGGACATCACGATCCGGTACACCAAGATATTCACGCTCGACAACACCTTCCTCGTCGTGCCGAACGGGACGATGCGCGAGCGCGACGTGACCAACTACTCCGCCGAGGACGAGCGGACCCGGCGGACGATCGACGTGCTGGTCACCTACGAGAGCGACATCTCGGAGGCCCGGCGGCTCATCGAGCGCGCGGCCCGCGACTGCGACGCGGTGATAGACGGCGGCCCGGACATCCGGATCGGCGTCGCGCGCTACATGGCCGGTCCGGACTGCCGGATCCACGAGTTCGGGGACGACGGCGTCCTGTTGCGCCTCCGGTACTGGGTGAAGAAGCCGTACAAGCTCGCGAAGATCCAGTCGGACGTGAACACCCGGATCCGCGAGCGGCTCACGGACGCGGACGTGGAGATGGCGTACCCGCACCGCCACCTCGTCTTCGACGACACCTCCGGAATCGCGCGGGTCGGCGGCCCGGAAGACGGTCGTCCGGAGGGCGAGCGCGCCGGCGACAAGCCCGATCCGGAGGGCCGCGGCGAGAACGGGTCCCCCGACGAGACCGCAGAATCGATCTCGGCCGAGGGGAAGCCAGGAGCCGAAACCGGGGCGCAGAGCGAATCCGGGACGCAGAGCGAGTCCGGTGGCGATCGGTGACCGATCCCGTCCGACACGCCCTGTGTCGCCCGGTCCCGAGGAACCGGAAGCCTGATAGACCGAGGTTCCCACTTATAAGTTAGTGAGCGACGAGCCCTCCGGAGATCCGTCGGAGTCGCCGTCGGATCTCGGCGGCGTCGGTCCCGGTCCCGGCGACGGTGCCACCGGTGACGGCGACGGACCGATCGACGAGACGGACGAGAGCGACGCAACTAGCGGCGCGTCTGAAGAAGCAGCCGGCGGCGGCTCCGGCGAGCGGGTGTCGGAGGAGTCGATCACCGAGGGGAGCCTGATCCGGCCGCTGTTCCACCTCGCGTGGCCGATCGTCGTCATCCAGCTGTTACAGGTGATGTACAACGTGGTCGACACGCTGTACCTCGGGCGGTTGTCGGCCGAGGCGGTGGGCGCGATCAGCCTCGCGTTCCCCCTGATCTTCCTGCTCATCGCGGTCGCCGGCGGCTTCACGACCGCGGGGGCGATCCTCGTCGCACAGTACACCGGCGCCGACGGGGACCGGTCCGCGGGACTCGTCGCCGGCCAGACCATCTTCAGCGTCTCCGTGCTGTCGGTTCTCATCGGCGTCGCGGGGTACTTCTACACGCGACCGGCGCTCGAAATTCTGCCGAGCGACCCCGACACGGCGGCGACGGTGATCCCGCTGGCGGCCGACTACATGGAGGTCATCTTCGCCGGAATCCCGCTGATGTTCGGGTTCTTCGTGTTCTCCGCGCTGATGCGCGGCTACGGCGACACCCGGACGCCGATGGCGGTGATGGTCGTCTCGGTGTTCCTGAACGTGCTCCTCGATCCGTTCCTCATCTTCGGGTTCGCGGAGAACCCCCTGTTCGAGTGGCTGGCGGCGGTGCCGCTCGTGGCGGCGCTCGATCCCATCGGCGTTCAGGCGTCCCTGCTCGCGGCCACCGAGTTCACCGGGTTCGGGATCGAGGGGGCCGCGATAGCGACGATCTTCTCGCGGGGAGTCGCCACCGCGATCGGGATCTGGATCCTGTTCGGGACGGATCTTGGTCCGGCCGTCTCGCTGAGCCACCTCACGCCGGACCTCGGGTTCATCGAGGACATCTTCCGGCTGGGGCTCCCCTCCAGCGTCGAGCAGACGACGAGCGCGCTGGCGATGATCACGCTCACCGCGATGATCGTCACGTTCTCGCCGCCGGTCGTCGCGGCCTACGGCCTCGGCAACCGACTCATCTCGCTCGTGTTCCTCCCCGCGATGGGGCTCGGGCGCGCGATCGACACGATGGTCGGGCAGAACCTCGGGGCGAACCGGGCGGACCGCGCGGCGCGCTCGGTGAAGCTCGCGGCGTCGACAGGGGCGGGGGTGATGTTCCTCGTCGCGGTCGTCGCCGTGACGTTCACGGAGCCGATCGTCGGCGCCTTCCTCGGCGACGTGCCCGACGCGCCCGCGACCATCGGGTACGCCGTCGAGTACGTGCAGATCCGGTCCGTCGAGTTCGCCTTCATCGGGGTCTCGCAGGTCATCCTCGGCGCGTTCCGGGGCGCCGGGAACACGAAGACCGCGATGGTGATCTCGATCCTCACCCTCTGGGTCGGCCGGGTTGCCAGCGTGGGCTACCTCGTCTTCATCGCCGGCTGGGGCGAGACGGGGATCTGGGTGGGGATGGCGCTCGGGAACATCCTCGGGGCGACCGTCGCCGTCGCGTGGTTCGCGCGCGGGACGTGGACGGAGCGGTACATCGACGACCCGGCGCCTGGCGTGGATCCCGCCGGCGACGACTGAGGGAGAAACGCGCCGGTAGAAGGAGGAGAGTCAGTGCCGGAACAGGTGGATCGCGTCCTCGTCGCGGAGGAGACAGAATCGCGCGCCGTCGCTCTCCGGGAAGGTCGTCCCCGTCTCTCGGGTGGTGAACAGGCGGTCGAACTCGGCGTCACACACCGGACAGGCCACGGCGTTTCGGTTCTCCCAGAGGCTCGTCGCTCCCGTGTCTTTGAGCTGTTTCAGCGCGTGGCGGTGGTCGTGTACGTCGAAGCGCGGCATGCGTCAGAGTTCGCGCGCCGGCAGTTGAACGTGACTCCGCGAGTATCAGCGGTGATTACGATCCGGCGTCCGAGAGACGCTCACGAGCGCGGTCGAGAAGGGTTTCGTCGCCGGTCCTGACGTATTCGCCGAGGGCGTCCGCGGCGTCGACGAGCGCGTCGGCGGCGGCCGGCGGTACGTCCCCCGTGAGCGCCTCGACGCGCTTCGCTCGGTCACGGAGGCGTTCGAGGAGCCCTCGCGCGGGGTCGATCCGTGCGAGCCGGTCGTCGCCGGCGACGGAGACCGTAGGGGTGGAGGCGTCGGCGTCACCCGCCGCTTCGCTGCCTTCGAGCTGCTCGATCTCGTCGAGTTCGTCGAGGAACGCGAGGAGGTCGGTCCGGTACTCGTCGACCGCGCGGACCGCGGCCATCCCTCTCGCCTCGCGGAGAGAGCTAGGGACCGCCGCGGTCGCGGGCCGGTCGCCGTCGTCGGCGCCGGCGAGCAGGGCGAGGAGGTACTCTCGGTCGCGGTCGGTGGGGTCGCGCAGTCGGTCGTACAGGTCGACCGCCTCCAGCAGCTCGCGGGCGGCGAGGTAGGTGTCGTCCAGCGGGAGCAGCTCGCCGCCGCGGATGAACCCCCGCTTGCGGGCGTACTCGCGGAGATCGGCCTTGAGGTCGTCGACGCCCTCCTCGGGGAGAGTCCCGCGCGCGTCTCCGAACCGGACACGGTGCGTGCTGAGATCGAGCGTCGCCGACGAGTCGGTGTGAGAGGTCCGGTCGTCGACGCCGACGCTCCTGAGAGACCCGCAGTCGGGACACTCGACTGACCCCGTCTCGTAGTACGACCAGCGTGCGCCGCACTCTCGACACTCCCGTTCGCCGCGGACCTTCATGCGATCCCCTTCGTCGCGTTCGGCGTAAAGGGCTGTGGGTCGGGGATAGCGGACGGCCGGATCGGGTCAGAGGGGTATCCGTCGCCCGTTACATTATATATGCGCTCCCGGTGAATCGGAGAACATGGGTTGGCACGCCGTCGAAGCGGTGGACGACGCCGTCGAGACCACTCGGCGGTTCCTCTTCCCGTTCAGCGTCGTTCGATGGGCGAAGCTCGCTTTCCTCGTCTTCCTGATGGGCGGAAGCGCGAACGCCGGCGTATCGGGTCCCGCGGCTCCCGACGCCCTGATCGGCGGGATTTCGGGGTCCTACGGGAGCTGGGTCGCCGGCACGGAGCCCGGCGTCGCGGCGTTCGAGAACGCCGTTTCGAACTTCCTGGCCGAGATGCCGAGCGATTGGCTGATCGCCGCCGTCGGGGTCGTCGCGGTCCTGGGCCTGGTCGCGTTCTCGGTGGTTTCGCTGTCGCTTCGGCTGGTCTTTTACCACGCGCTCCGGACGAACGAGGTCCGACTGTGGCGGCCGTTCCTCGGACGACTCCGACAGGCGACCGGGCTGTTCGTCGCCTCCGCAGCCCTCTGGTCGCTCGCTGCCGGACCGATCGCGGTGGCGGTTCTCGGGGCTGCCGCGGCGGAGACGCCGATCGGCCGGGGACCGCTCGACTCGTTCGCGGCGACCGTCGGATCGCTCTCGATCGGTCCCGCGGTCGCCGCGGGGCTCCTCGGGAGTGCGGTCGTCCTGCTCGCGACGCTCGCGCTCCGGCTCACCTACGAGTTCGTCGCTCCCACGATGGTTTTCGAAGAGACCGGCGTGCTCGCCGGGTGGCGCCGGGTCTGGCGCGCCGTGAGCGGGGAGTGGGCGGACCTCGTCGTCTATCTCGCGGTTCACTTCTTCGTCGCCGTCGGAATCGCAGTCGTTGAGGGGATCGCCCTCGTGATCGCCGGTTCGGCGGTCGTCGTAGTCGCCGGGAGCGCGCTCCTGATCGCGGCCGTTCCGCTCGGCGGCCTCGGCGCGCTGACGAGCACGGCCGTCGGAATCGCGACCGTCGCGATCGTCGCGGCCGTCGCCGTGGCGACGCTGGTCGTGTTAACGCTCCCCGTGAGCGTCGTGACCCGTTCGTACTTGATCGCGTACGAGGTCGCCACGATCGGCGGAATCGACCCGGATCTGCGGCTTCTTCACCCGGACATCGATCCGGATTCGACCGGTGACGCTCCGGCGTCGGCCGGCGCCGATCGGCCGCCGACCGATCGCGACTGAGCGGCTTCCGAGATCGTCGGCGAGGGTTGTCACGGGGGATCGTCGAACGTCGAATCAGTATTCGACGCGTTCACATACCTTTTTACTCCGTTACCGAATTGGGGGAGACATGGGACTGGACGACGACGCGAGGGAGTATCACCGAGAGGAGCCGCCGGGAAAGATCGCGATCGAGACCACCAAGCCGACGAACACGCAGCGAGACCTCTCGCTCGCGTACTCTCCGGGGGTCGCGGCGCCGTGTCGCGACATCGCCGCGGACCCCGAGTCGGTGTTCGAGTACACGGCGAAGGGGAACCTCGTCGCGGTCGTCTCGAACGGTTCCGCCGTGCTCGGCCTCGGCGACATCGGCGCGTCGGCGTCGAAGCCGGTCATGGAGGGCAAGGGCGTGCTGTTCAAGCGCTTCGCCGATATCGACGTCTTCGACATCGAGCTCGATATCGAGGAGGTCGACCCGTTCTGTGAGGCCGTAAAGGCGATGGAGCCGACCTTCGGCGGGGTGAACCTGGAGGACATCAAGGCGCCCGAGTGCTTCAAAATCGAGGAGCGGCTCCGCGAGGAGATGGACGTACCCGTGTTCCACGACGACCAGCACGGGACCGCGATCATCTCCGGTGCGGCGCTGATGAACGCGACGGAGATTTCCGGGAAGGACCTCTCCGAGATCGAGATCGTGTTCTCGGGCGCGGGCGCGTCCGCGATCGCGACTGCTCGCTTCTACGTCGAACTCGGCGCACGCAAGGAGAACATCACCATGTGCGACTCCTCCGGGATCATCACCAAGGAGCGCGTCGCGAGCGACGACGTCAACGAGTACAAAAGTCAGTTCGCCAGCGAGGGGAAGGGCGGTGACCTCGCCGACGCGATGGAGGACGCCGACGTGTTCGTCGGCCTCTCCGTGGGCGGAATCGTCTCCCAGGAGATGGTCCAGTCGATGGCGTCGGACCCCATCATCTTCGCGATGGCGAACCCCGACCCGGAGATCACCTACGAGGACGCGAAGGACGCCCGCGACGACACGGTGATCATGGCGACGGGCCGGTCCGACTACCCGAACATGGTGAACAACGTGCTCGGGTTCCCGTTCCTGTTCCGCGGCGCGCTCGACGTGCGCGCCACGGAGATCAACGAGGAGATGAAGCGAGCCGCCGCGGAGGCGCTCGCGGAGCTGGCTCGCAAGGACGTACCGGACGCGGTCGTGAAGGCGTACGGCGACGACCCGCTCCAGTTCGGACCCGACTACGTGATCCCGAAGCCGCTCGACCCGCGCGTGCTCTTCGAAGTGGCTCCGAGCGTCGCGGAGGCGGCGATGGAATCCGGGTCCGCACGAACCGAGATCGACCTCGAACAGTACCGAGAGCGGCTTGAAGCGCGTCTCGGGAAGTCCCGGGAGATGATGCGCGTCGTTCTGAACAAGGCGAAAAACGACCCGAAGCGCATCGCGCTCGCGGAGGGGACCGACGAGAAGATGATCCGCGCGGCCTACCAACTCTCCGAGCAGGGGATCGCCGAGCCGGTGCTGCTCGGCGACGCCGACGAGATCGCTCGAACCGCCGATCGACTCGGGCTCTCGTTCCAGCCAGAGATCGTCGATCCCAACGCCCGCGACGTGTCCGCGTACGGCGATCAGCTCTACCAGCTCCGCAAGCGGAACGGCATTACCAGCCGAGAGGCGAACGAGCTGGTCCGACGCGACACGAACTATCTCGGGAGCGTCATGGTGAAGTCGGGCGACGTCGACGCGATGCTCACGGGGTTGACTCACCACTACCCGTCGGCGCTCCGTCCGCCGTTACAAGTCGTCGGCTCCGCGGACGACACTGACACCGTTGCCGGCGTGTACATGCTCACGTTCAAAAATCGAGTCATCTTCTGTGCCGACACCACGGTGAACCAAGACCCCGACGCGGAGACGCTCGCGGAGATCACGCGTCATACCGCGGATCTGGCCCGCCGATTTAACGTCGAGCCTCGTGCAGCGGTGCTCTCGTACTCCAACTTCGGGAGCGTCGATAACGAGGGGACTCGAAAGCCCCGCGATGCGGTCGAAATTCTTCACGAAGACCAAGGGGTCGACTTCCCCGTCGACGGCGAGATGCAGGCCGACACCGCAGTCGTTGACGACATCCTCAACGACACCTACGAGTTCTCGGAGCTCGACGAGGCCGCGAACGTGCTCGTCTTTCCGAACCTCGAAGCCGGGAACATCGGTTACAAACTTCTCCAGCGGCTCGGCGGTGCGGAGGCGATCGGACCGATGCTGGTCGGTATGGACGAGCCGGTCCACGTGCTTCAACGGGGCGACGAGGTCAAAGACATCGTCAACCTGGCCAGCGTGGCCGTCGTCGACGCGCAGGAGTAGTAACGGACTTCGAGTGCGTTTGTCGAGTGATTTCGGGTATTCGCCGGTACTTGGCGATACTCGCAGGTACTTGGTGATACTCGGAGACACTGGCGACAGGCCGTTCGATTTCTCGTTCTTCGTGGCGAACAACCCGGTAGTTGAGGAAGTGACTGTTAGTGACTGTTGCTGACTTGACTGGTCGTGATTGTTTGAGAGACACGCCGTGAGAGACACACCGTGTTTCCGGTGAAATGGGGTAGATCGGGGGTGGGTGCGTTGTGGTGGCCGGCTGAGGCGGTAAAACCGGATTTCGGATCCCGATCGGATTATCTCAAACTGCATTCTAAATAGGAAAGAATTATAAATGGGTTTTGAGTATAGTTCATTAAGCCTAAAAGAGATCCTGGGTCGCTTATCGTGAGCAGAAGGCTGGTGCTTTCATCGGAAATTCGGTGTCCTGTTCCGTTGGGTTTCTCTGGGATCTTGTCTTTCGGTCTTCGAGATCTCGTTTTCCTGTCTCTGTTCTTGTCTCTGTTCTTGTCTCTGTTTCTGTCTGTATTCCTGTCTGTATTCCTGTCTGTATTCCTGTCTGTATTCCTGTCTGTATTCCTGTCTGTATTCCTGTCTGTATTCCTCCGCTTCCGCCTTGTCTGCGGGTTTGATCGTACTGAAACGGGTTAGACCAGTCCGGTGACACCGGGTTTCCGGTGAACCTGGCTCTCGAGGATTTCCATTCGTTTATATACACACCCTAGCTCATCCACCGCCCCCCGTCCCCCACCCCACACACCCCATTTCACCGGAAACACGGTGTGTCTCTCAAACACCGTTTCGCCGCGGTCGAAGCGGAACGCATTTCACCGGAAACCCGGTGTCGATCCCATGGACGCAGCGGACGACCTCTTCACCAGGGAGGACCCGATCTTCGCGAACAAGGAACTCCTCGAGATCAGCCATCTCCCCGGAGAGGGTCGGATCGTCGGCCGCGACGACGAGATCGCCGACCTCGCGACGGCGGTCAATCCCGCGATTTTCGGTCAGAGTCCGAGTAACGTTCTGATCTACGGGAAGACTGGAACCGGGAAATCCCTCTGTGCGAAGTACGTCTCCAAGCGGCTCGTTTCGACGGCGGGGGAGGAAGGCGTCAACGCGACGTTCGCGTACGTGGACTGCGCGCAGGACACGACCGAGACCCAGGCTGTCCAAACCATCGCCGACGCGGTCAACGATCCCGACGCTACCGGGATCAACGTTCCGGATAAGGGGCTCTCGACGTCGACGTACTACAAGCGGCTCTGGCGGATCCTCGACCAGCGGTACGACGTCGTTCTCATCATTCTCGACGAGATCGACAAGCTCGACGACGACGCCATTTTGATGCAGCTGTCACGGGCCGGCGAGGCCGGCAAAATCACCGACTGCAAGCTCGGAGTGGTCGGTATCAGCAATAAGATCCAGTACAAGGACCGCATGGACGAGCGCGTCAAATCGAGCCTCTGTGAACGCGAGTTCGTCTTCCCTCCCTACGACGCCAACCAACTCAGAGAGATCATGCAGGCACGCGCGGACGCGTTCCACGACGACGTCCTTGAACCGTCGACGATTCCGCGCGCCGCCGCACTCGCTGCGCGCGAACACGGCGACGCGCGCAAGGCCATCGACATCCTGCGGTACGCGGGTGAGATCGCTCAGAGCAACGGCGAGCCAACCGTTAGAGAGGAATTCGTCACACAGGCACGCGAGCGCGCGGAGACCGACCGGTTCCGAGAACTTATCCGTGGGTCGACGCCGCACTCACGATACGTGCTTCAGGCGCTCGCGTTGCTCTCGCTTTCGGGCGGTCGTCAGGACGGGTTTCGAACCAGCCGTGTGTACGAGATCTACGAAAACATCTGTCGCCAGGAGGGCTCCGATAGCCTCTCGCTCCGTCGAGTCCGTGACCTCCTCAAGGAACACGCCTTCCTCGACATCATCGAACAGTCGAAACACAGTGGCGGGAGCGCGGAAGGAAGCTACACGAAACACCAGCTGTTGGAGGACCCGAGCGTCGTTAAAGAGGTGCTGACGGAAGACTCATGACAGTAACCGCCCGCAAAACGCTTCCGACTTCCGCCGGACCAACCCGGCCGATTCGGACGCTTATCCTCCGTCGTCTTTCGTTCCACTGCAATTCGATCGCGATCCGAGCGCACCCCGAGGCCGTTCCGCTATCCCAGTAGTCCAAGCCCCTCGATCCGTTCGACGATCTCCTCTACGGCCTCTTCCGCGTCGTCGGTCCGTTTCCCGCCCGTGATGACGATCTTTCCGCTTCCGAACAGGAGAATCACGACTTCCGGTTCGTCCATCCGGTAGACGAGCCCGGGGAACTGCTCCGGCTCGTACTCGACGTCTTCGAGCCCGAGCCCGATCGCGAGCGCGTTGAGATTGAGGTTGTGCCCGAGATCTGCGCTCGACACGATGTTCTGAACGGTGATCTCCGGATCGTCCTCGACCGGAATCTGCAGTCCACGGAGCTTCTCGAAGATGATCCCGAGCGCCTCGTGGACGTCGTCGATACTCTTCGCACCCGTGCAGACGATCTTCCCCGACCGGAAGATGAGCGCGGCCGCCTTCGGTTCTTGGGTCCGGTAGACGAGTCCCGGGAAGTTGTCGGGATTGAAGTCCGCACCCGGTAGGTCTTCTGCTAGCGCCTCCAAATCGAGCTCTTGGCCGATCCCCGTCGATGCAACTACGTTCTGGATCTCGATCGAATCTGCAGGGTTCGTCATCGTTCGCTTTTATATGCGTCCCCCTCCCTTATAAACGCCCGTGGTATAAACGACCGCTCGGTCGGTGACCGTTGCGCCGCATGGCCTCCCTCTGTGAATGCATGAACCCACGACGCACCGGTAGTCTCGGACAGAGATCAACGAACCAGTCTCAGTTTCAAGTTTGACACGCGCGTCAATTACCGATGAAGACTATGATGATATTCTGATAGTTCGTGGCGTTTTCGGATTGTCTATCAAGCTGTCCGGATCGATATTCCGTCTGTTTCGTGAACCGGTAATTCGATCTCCTCGTGCGAACTGCTCTCAATGAAAACGCATGACGTGGCGCCGATGGTTCGACGGGGTTAAGTACAACCCGGCATTCGTGTTGAATGCGAAGGTCCCCCGGCGCGGGGGACAACGGTCGGCCGCACCGTGGCCGGTCGAAGCGTTCCGACGTGCTTAAGTGTATAAGCCCGTTCGGTTGAAACGCGAAGAACGCACCGCGGACTCGGGACGTTCAATCCGTCCCGGTTTCGCAGAGTTGGTTCAGCCGACTCACCCGAATGAGGATTTCGCCCCCTGCGCTCCGGCGTAAGAGGAAATCTGATGTGAGCCGTGGTAGTTCGGTGTCATCCAGGTCGCTGGGTGAATCNATGAGGATTTCGCCCCCTGCGCTCCGGCGTAAGAGGAAATCTGATGTGAGCCGTGGTAGTTCGGTGTCATCCAGGTCGCTGGGTGAATCGGACACCACATAGACCATGCAATGGTGTTTTGACTCATCGTGAGTCAAAACCCGCCAACACCCCTCTGAGCCGGGAATCAGGCTCAGAGGTTATACATTCCGGTTGATCCTGCCGGAGGCCATTGCTATTGGGATTCGATTTAGCCATGCTAGTCGCACGAGTTTAGACTCGTGGCGAATAGCTCAGTAACACGTGGCCAAACTACCCTTCGGAGCTCCATACCCTCGGGAAACTGAGGCTAATAGAGCATACCACAATCCAGCTGGAATGAGGATTGTGCCAAACGCTCCGGCGCCGAAGGATGTGGCTGCGGCCGATTAGGTAGACGGTGGGGTAACGGCCCACCGTGCCAATAATCGGTACGGGTCATGAGAGTGAGAACCCGGAGACGGAATCTGAGACAAGATTCCGGGCCCTACGGGGCGCAGCAGGCGCGAAACCTTTACACTGCACGACAGTGCGATAAGGGAATCCCAAGTGCGCAGGCATAGAGCCTGCGCTTTTGTACACCGTAGGGAGGTGTACGAATAAGGGCTGGGCAAGACCGGTGCCAGCCGCCGCGGTAATACCGGCAGCCCGAGTGATGGCCGATCTTATTGGGCCTAAAGCGTCCNGTACGAATAAGGGCTGGGCAAGACCGGTGCCAGCCGCCGCGGTAATACCGGCAGCCCGAGTGATGGCCGATCTTATTGGGCCTAAAGCGTCCGTAGCTGGCCGCACAAGTCCATCGGAAAATCCACCCGCTCAACGGGTGGGCGTCCGGTGGAAACTGTGTGGCTTGGGACCGGAAGGCGCGACGGGTACGTCCGGGGTAGGAGTGAAATCCCGTAATCCTGGACGGACCGCCGATGGCGAAAGCACGTCGCGAGGACGGATCCGACAGTGAGGGACGAAAGCCAGGGTCTCGAACCGGATTAGATACCCGGGTAGTCCTGGCCGTAAACAATGTCTGTTAGGTGTGGCTCCCACTACGAGTGGGTGCTGTGCCGTAGGGAAGCCGCTAAACAGACCGCCTGGGAAGTACGTCCGCAAGGATGAAACTTAAAGGAATTGGCGGGGGAGCACTACAACCGGAGGAGCCTGCGGTTTAATTGGACTCAACGCCGGACATCTCACCAGCATCGACTGTAGTAATGACGATCAGGTTGATGACCTTATCCGAGCTTCAGAGAGGAGGTGCATGGCCGCCGTCAGCTCGTACCGTGAGGCGTCCTGTTAAGTCAGGCAACGAGCGAGACCCGCATCCTTACTTGCCAGCAGCACTGCGAAGTGGCTGGGGACAGTAGGGAGACCGCCGTGGCCAACACGGAGGAAGGAACGGGCAACGGTAGGTCAGTATGCCCCGAATGTGCTGGGCAACACGCGGGCTACAATGGTCGAGACAAAGGGTTCCAACTCCGAAAGGAGACGGTAATCTCAGAAACTCGATCGTAGTTCGGATTGTGGGCTGCAACTCGCCCACATGAAGCTGGATTCGGTAGTAATCGCGTGTCACAAGCGCGCGGTGAATACGTCCCTGCTCCTTGCACACACCGCCCGTCAAAGCACCCGAGTGAGGTCCGGATGAGGCGCGTTCCACGCGTCGAATCTGGGCTTCGCAAGGGGGCTTAAGTCGTAACAAGGTAGCCGTAGGGGAATCTGCGGCTGGATCACCTCCACCGACCCGAGACTCGCCCTTCCGGGCGAGCTCACCTTACGACCGTCTTTCAAGACGGTCACTACTCATTCATGGTCTCTCGTGTCCGCCCACCCGCCGGCCTGGACACCGACGAACTACCACGGTTCACANGGGAAGGTGGGCTCATAGCTCAGCGGTAGAGTGCCTCCCTTGCAAGGAGGATGCCCTGGGTTCGAATCCCAGTGAGTCCATGTCAGCCCCGGTCCGAATCCGTCCCCTTAAGTGTGGGACGCGATTCGGATTGGGTAGACGACGACCGATGCACCATCCCGGGAAACCGCGGATGGGAAGGGTTCGACGGACACGCTCCATGCCTGGACGTGATCCAATGACGACCGTGTATACGTGCGATCCAGACGTCCACTGAACTCATACGAGTTCGTGGAACGTCAGTGAACCATATACAGTCGGGTGACATTTAGTCACTTGACACCGTCAGCGGTTCTGTTATAGAATCGACTGACACACTACTGGCTACTGTGCCAGCTGGTGAATGGCTCGGCTCGAGAGCCGATGAAGGACGTGCCAAGCTGCGAAAAGCTCGTGGGACCCGCATGGAGGGAAAGAACACGAGGTTTCCGAATCGGAATCCGTTTACAATTGCCACGCGCAATAGGGAACTCCCTGAATTGAAACATCTCAGTAAGGGAAGGAAAAGAACGCAATAGCGATGTCGTGAGTAACCGCGAGTAAAAGCGACACAGCCCAAACCGAAGGTCTTCGGACCAATGTGGTGTTCGGGTTGACAA
>NZ_AOJE01000007.1 GCF_000337915.1 Halorubrum saccharovorum DSM 1137 | reverse complement strand
AAGCCTACCAGCGTATCGTGAAGTACTGGAGTGAGCGATCCTCTGGGAACCGCGGTTCGCCGCCTGCCCATTCATCCGGGAGAATACTCCCATCCAGATTTTCGGCCCACGGACGCAATGTCCGTGGGCTGTTTTCATGTGTACCGCGTGATAGCGATGCGGCTCACGACCGACTGTTTCACTCGCTCTAGCTCTCAATATTGAGACATACCCCCATAAGTTTATGCTGTTTGTCGATGAAGGGAACGTACGCATGTCCGTTCCGACGCAGTCCGGTCGCGAGTTCGCGGTGCGTGTGTCCGATCACGGGCAACCACCGGTTCGTGACGGAGATGTCTCGGAACGGGTGATATCGGTGCTGTTCGAGACGGGGATCGAGGAGTGGCGACGTGGGTGGCGACGAACCGCCGGCACGCTGCCGGATCGAGAGGCGATCGTTTCTGCGAGCGATCTCACACGTGGTGCCGGAACCGCCACGCAGGTCGTCCCGGACCGACAGCTCGCGTATACCGTGCTCGGCGCGCCCGTCGACGTGGATCGTATCCTCGACGCGATTGCAAGTCATCTCGTCGATGTCCGCGACCTCGAACTCACCGTGATCATCGACGATATCGAACCGTTGGTGGCCGAACATGGCCGAGATGCGGCGACTGCGTTCATCGACGGACTACGCGCCCAACTCGGAGACTGTCATGGAAACGTCGTCGTCGGCTGTTCGTTCGCGGAGTCGACGGCGTCGTCGGTCGCGTCGCTGTTCGATCCGGTCGACGACGTCGAGTGGATCGATCACTCGGTTGCTGCGGTTCTCGACGGGCTTCGACGAGACGATCCGACGACGTTCGGTTACGTCCGCCGTCACTGGGCGGAAGCGCGGGACGGTATCGAACTGT
Organism: Halorubrum saccharovorum DSM 1137; assembly: GCF_000337915.1. GTDB lineage: Archaea > Halobacteriota > Halobacteria > Halobacteriales > Haloferacaceae > Halorubrum > Halorubrum saccharovorum. The sequence continues at coordinate 3,505 of NZ_AOJE01000007.1, read as the reverse complement.
GTGAGCGGAACTATCCACAGGCGAAGCAGGTTCACGCGACGCTTTCCGACCCGGAGACGACGCCGCGGACGCTCGGTGCGGCGTTGTCGGGGCTCGTCACGCTCGGCGTCGTCGACACGTGGAGTGAGACCGTCGGCCCAACGCGGTACGATCTCACCGCGTATCGACCGGCGCGTCTGTGGGCGGTTGGAGCGACGCTTGCGGCTGCGCCCGGGGCCAACGGGGGCGGTGGGTCGGATATCGATTGACGGCGGCTCGAACCTTCTTATTCGCTGACAGAGCTTTCGTCGGCCCCGTCGACGGGCACGGGGGTTTCGAGATCGTGTGAGACCACGGTTCCGTCGGGTTCGAGGGTCACTGTCCCGAGCGTCGCCGTTTCGCCGTCTCGGAAGCTGTCGGCGATCGATTCGAACACGGACTGCCGATCGAGCCGTTCCCAGACCGTCTCGGCGACGAGCGACTGGAACTCCTCCGGGTCGGTCCACCCAGAGTCGACGTCGGACGGGACGCCGACGACGAACTGGAATTCCTCTTCGGTGAGACGGATCCCGACCCCGAACGTGTCGGCACACATACGCCGGTGTTCGGTCCCCGTTTCTAAAGGCCCATCGCACGCGTCGGCGCGGCCTCGCAGTTTCACTGTGCGTTCGTAGTTTCACTGTGCGTTCGCATTACGTTCGTTCTCGTGAACGGACGTATCGTGTCAGGGCGTCCCGAAACCGGTAACTGGGTGCGATTGGAACCGGAGAGTCGAACGGATGTCGAAGGATCCGCGCGTCTCGCCGATAGTCGGACTCGTCGTCGCAGTCGCCGCCGTGAGCGGCGGGGCGATCCTCGTTCGCCTCAGCGACGCACCGAGTTCGGTCGCCGCGTTCTATCGGGTCCTGTTCACCACGCTGCCGCTTGTCCCCGTCGCTCTCTGGCGGTATCGGTCGCAACTCATCGGCGTCACTCGCAGGGACCTCGGATTCGCGACGCTCTCGGGGGTCGCGCTCGCGTTGCACTTCGCGGCGTGGTTCGAGAGCCTGTCCTGGACGAGCGTCGCCGCGAGCGTTACGCTCGTTCAGGCGCAGCCGGTGTTTGTCGCGCTCGGGGCGTGGCTCCTGTTGCGCGAGCGCGTGACTGTCCGGATGATCGTGGGCATCGCGGTCGCCGTCGCCGGAATGGCGGCGATGTCGCTCGGCGATTTTCTCGGCGGCGTGTTGGTCGGACCCCGACCGCTCTACGGCAACGGACTGGCGCTGTTCGGCGCGGTGATGGCCGCCGGGTACGTTCTCGCCGGTCGGTCGATCCGGCAACGGGTCGCGCTGGTCCCGTATGTGGTGGTCGTGTACGGGGTCTGTACGCTCGCACTTCTCGCCATCGTCCTCGTCGAAGGACACGGATTGACGGGGTACCCGCCGAGCGAGTGGGCGATCTTCGTCGGCCTCGCGGTCGGGCCGGGGCTCTTGGGTCACACCGTGGTTAACTGGGCGCTCGCACACCTCGAGTCGAGCGTCGTCTCCGTGTCGCTGCTCGGCGAGCCGGTCGGAGCGACGATCCTCGCCTTCGTGTTCCTCTCGGAGGCCCCCACGACGTTCACGCTCGTCGGGGGCGCCGTCGTTCTCGCCGGGATCACGCTCACCGCGACTGACAGCGAGACCTGACATCCTCCCACGGCTAAAGCCGTGGGGTTCCCCCACTGGGGGTTGAATCCACGAGTAGCGGGAGGTTCGCAGATTCGTCGTCACGTTGGACGATGACCTGCGTTTCGGGCTGTGCCAGTACAGCCCCCGCCTCGGACAGCGGTTTCGAGAACTTGCCCAAGGCTCGTTTGCCGATGTTCAGCGCACCGTTCTTGTCGGCGCTGTCGTCCAGCCCACACTCAGGACACTCAAACCGTCCCTGCGTTTCACGGACGCCCTTGCAGGCACACCGATTACACGTCTGCGACGTGTCGTATTCGTCGACCAACTGTACGTCGATGCCTGCGTCGTGGGCTTTGTACTCGATGTAGTTGAGCAGGCGGGCGAACGGCATCTTGTGGGTCTTGTCGTTGACGTACCGCCCTTTGTCGTTGTTCTTGCGAATCCCGCCGAGGTCACCCACGACGATGATTGCGTTCCGCTCTTCCGCGTCCTCCACAATTTGCCGAGCAATCTTGTGAAGACGGTCGTCCACCTTCCTCGCTTCCGCGTCACCGATACGCTCGACCACCTGCTGTCCCTGTCGAGGTTTCGCTTTCCCGATGGATTTTCGCAACTGCTTGTAGTGTTCGCGGATACGACGAACTTCCTCACCGTAGAAGGCGGTCTTGCGGTCGGAGAGGAACACGCAGGTAGCGACCCAGCGTGCGCCCATGTCGATAGCCAGTACGTCGTCGTACTCGTCGGCCACGGTCACAGACCGCTTCACGACGAGATGGACGTACCAATCACCGTCACGGCGCACCAGTTCGCTGTCCCGAACATCACCCTCACGCACGAGTCGTTCGTCCTTGTGTGGAACGTGTGCTGGACACCAGATGGAGTTGCCCCGTCCTCGTTCGGGGTCGTAGACGGGAACTTTCACCCACCACGACGAGAGAACCGTGTCCTCGTCGTAGGACACGCCGAACACGTCATTGCGGAGGACGACAGGCTGTTCAGTGTCGCGGTTCGGATATTTCTGTCGCTTGACTTTTGACGCCTGTTGGTCGGTCGCAGAATACAGGTCGACATCTCCGCCGTGTACCCCGGTCTGGAACGCCCCGTACTCACGGGCGAGCAGGTCGGCTTTCCTGTTAGTCAGCGAGTGGAGTTTGACCCGAACCGTGGTTGAGACGGTCCGTTGCATGTCTACTCACCTGCTTGGGCGTCGATGTACTCCTCGATGACCTCGCTGGATACATCGCCCGCACTTGAGACGAAGTACGAGCGCGTCCACAGCGACGGGAGGCCGAAGTCGAACTCGTCCCGAAGTCGGCGCGAGGAGTAGCCCTTGAGTTGTTGTATAATCTTGTTCGGGGCGAGCGTCGGGTCGCCCGTGATGAACAGGTGTACGTGGTCGGGGCGGATCGCCAACTCCAGTATCTCTAACCCGAGTTCGTCGGCTTTCTCCTCGATGAGTTCTTCAAGACGGTCATGTACCTCGCCCTCAAGCACCGATTTGCGATACTTCGGGCACCAGATGAAGTGGTACTGGAGTTTGTGGACATTGGTACGTTCCCTGTCGAACCCACGAGGCATCGCCAGTATATAGAATTCACTCACCTAAAGATATTATACAAACATCTAACCCAACCGTGGCTATGAACGTGGATTGATTCCCAGTTGTCGGCTTCATCCAACCCCTGAAGGGGTGGGCTTTCGCCTCGCTACCGCTGTAATTCCTCAGGCGGTGTCCCCACGGGCGGGTCTTCGAACGGCCGCAAGACGTTCTCGAAGCCGATATTTGGGTCGCGTTAAGTTTGGCGTGAATTGTGGTAGACTGCGAGGGCTTCGAGCCAATTTTGAGCTGTCTCGAACGCGACATTGCTGAAACTATT
>NZ_AOJE01000006.1 GCF_000337915.1 Halorubrum saccharovorum DSM 1137 | reverse complement strand
TCGATCCAGGCGATACGTTCGCTGAGGCGGTCGAATTCTGTCATAGACACTCAGAAATCGTCCGCCTCATCCTCTAACTTAACGCGACCGATATTTGCGGGTTAACCTTCAAATGCGATTGGTGCGATTTCACGGTATGCATCGGCGTTCCGCCGTGACGTACGTCGGAGACGATCCGGACGTGCGGGCGCGCGTGTCACATGCGGTCGAGAGCGCCTGGAGCGGGTCTTGGGCTCCGGACGACCGAGCGATCGCCACGGACGTACTGCTAGAGGCGGACGAGGAGACCGATCTGCAGCCACTGTCCGACGCCTGCGGCATTGTCACGACCGGCGACGCGGCAACGGATCCGTCTGTCGCTGACCGGCTTGCGGCGACGCCGGATCGCGTGCCCGTTATCGTCGTTCTCGAGACGGCGACCGCCGAGGGGTTCCGTCTCGCGCTTCGGGCTGGTGCCGACGACGTGGTCGCGGGCTCGGAATCCGACGCGTCCGAGTCGGAATCTGAGGCCGATCCGCTCGTGGGGCGGCTGCTCGACGCGGTGGAACCGAGACGGGCTCGGTTGGGATCGGACGACGCCGCTCGGCTCCGTGAGGTTCTGTTGGACGCCGGATCGACGCTAATGAGCACGCGGTCCGACGAGGTCGACACGAAGATCAGGTGGACCATGGAAAACGTCGGCGAACACGCCGAACTCGACCGGATGGTTTGTTACCTTCGGGAGGGAGAGATGTTTGAGCCGGCGTACACCTGGTGTCCCGAAGGGTGCGACACCGCGCTGCGTCCGATCGGTGGGTTCCCCGACGGAGGTAGCCTCTCGACGTTCGAAAACGTGGTCCGGTCGTCTGTTCCGCCGGGGTCGACGGACCGTTCTGCGGACGGAGATGACGCCGCGCTCGAGGAGGGGAAGGCGCCGGCGACCGTTCTCGTACCGCTCGTCGCCGACTGGAATTTAATCGGGGTGTTGACATTCGAGACCGACGCGTGGCGCGTGTGGACCGACGAGGAAGTGGACCTCTATCGAACGTTCGCCGATCTGATCGCGTACACCATCGCACGCAACGATCGGCGGCTGGAACTCCGCCGCCGAACGGAACAGCTCGAACAGTTCAGCGCCGTCGTCTCGCACGATCTCAGGAATCCGCTGAACGTGCTCTCGGGGTACCTAGAAACGGTCAAGAGAGAGGTCCCGGAATCCACGTACGAGCCGATGGATCGGGCGGTGACGCGGATGGAGACGCTCATCGACAATCTCCTCATGTTGGCGAAACGTGGCGAGACGATCGGGGACACGGAACTGATATCCGTCGCCGGCGTGGCCGAGGAAGCCTGGCAGACGGTCCGCGCGCCCGACGCGACACTGACGATCGCCGACGAGGTCGGCCAGGTGCGTGCGGATCCGACCCGGCTTCGACAGGTGTTCGAGAACCTGTTTCGAAACGCCGTCGACCACGCCGGTCCGGGCGTCACCGTCGAAATCGGCCCCCGATCTGGAGACGCCGGAGACGGGATGTACATCGCCGACGACGGGCCGGGCGTCCCGCCCGACGTACGCGACTCGCTTTTCGACTCCGGGTTTTCGACCGCGGACAGTTCCGGTATCGGACTCGCCATCGTCGACCGCATCGTCGACGCCCACGGCTGGGAGGTCGACGTCCACAACGACGGCGGCGCCGTGTTCGAGGTCGCCTTCAAAGCGGAGGCCGCGGTGACTCCCGCCTAACCGCTCGAGAGCTCCGGCTCAGGACCGCGGCGCCGGCCCTACGGTTCGAATCGGGCGACCGTCCGCCGGTGACGGTCCCGGAACATTCCCTCGAACCCGACCTTCGCGAACGGACCCGCAGCGTCCCCGAGGGGCCCGAACGGGAGCCGGTACGCGACGGTGTCCACGAGCAGGGTCTCCTCGCCGTCGGCGTAGAACGCGTGCGTGTGCTCCCATTTCCGGAACGGCCCGCCGGACATCTCGTCGACGAAGCGGGCGCGATCGCCGAGCGCGGACTCTCCGTCGGGCTCCCGTTCGGTGATCCGGGAGATCCACCGCTGTCGCGGTCCGACGCCGAAGGGCCGTATCGACATATGGATCCGCGACCCCTCAGCGAGTACGTCCGGGTCCGTCTCCCCGTCTGGCCCTTCGACGCCCCCGACACGGAGGTGCATCCAATCGGGCGTGAGCTCGCGGAGCCCGTCGATCGTGGAGTGGAACGCCCACACCTCGTCGATGGGGGCCGGCACGCGGGTCGTTCGTCGGTACGTCGGCATACCGTTCGTAGGGGACGAACGGGCAAAAACCCCCCTTCGGCGGCGGTCCACGGACTCGACGCGATCGCGATCGCTATCCGCCGACCGAAACCCGAATACGGTCACGGAACCACCGGATCAGTAATGGAGCGAGGCGCGATCGACATCGCGGATCTGGCCGGCCCGTTCGACCTCCAAGCGACCGTCGAGAGCGGACAGAGCTACCTCTGGAACCGCGCCGACGGTGGAACCTACGAGAATCTCCACGCCTACGGCGGAGATGCGTGGTACGAGACGGTCGTCGACCCGATACCCGGCGTGATCGACGAGCGGGTCCCGGTCCGGGTGCGACAGGAGGGTGGTGTCCACGAGGGGACCCTTCATTGGGAGTCGTCGGTGGACGCCGCTCCCCTCTTGGAACACCTACTCCGGCTCGACGACGACCTCGACACGATCCTTGACGCGACGCCGGATCTCCCCCTCCTCGAACGGGCGTACGACGCCTACGAGGGGATGCGACTCACGCGCGACCCCGTCTTTCCGTGTCTGATCTCGTTTATCTGCTCGGCACAGATGCGCGTCGCCCGGATCCACGGGATGCAGCGCCGGCTTCGGGAGACGTACGGCGACGCTGTCACGCTCGACGACGAGGAACACCGCGCGTTCCCGAGTCCTGACCAGCTCGCCTCTCGGACCGAGGAGGAGCTTCGCGACCTCTCCTTAGGGTACCGAGCACCCTACGTGCAACGGACCGCGGAGATGATCGCGACCGGCGAGGCGCATCCGCGAGAGGCGGCGGACCTCCCCTACGAAGAGGCCAGGAAGTCGCTGACGCGGTTCGTCGGCGTCGGCGACAAGGTCTCCGACTGCGTGCTGTTGTTCTCGTTGGGCTTCCTCGAAGCCGTCCCGCTCGACACGTGGATCCGGACCACGATCGAGGAGTACTACCCGGACTGCGAGCGCGGGAACTACGCCGACACGTCGCGCGCGATTCGAGAGCGGTTCGGCGGGGAGTTCGCCGGCTACGCGCAGACGTACGTCTTTTATCACCTCCGCGCGGGCGGCGAGTAGCTCGCCGGGGATCGATTCCCCCGAGCCGGCGTCGTTTCGGTCTGGAGACCTGTCGGCCGAACTTTCATACCGGTTCGCGTGGTACGGTGGCCCGTGATGGACTGCCGAGTCGTCGTCGAGGCCGCGGTTCCGGTGTACGACGTGGAGACCGCAGACGAGGCGGTCCGGATCGCCATCTCGAAGACGGGCGAGATGCTCAATCCGGACCTCAACTACGTCGAGATCGAGACTGGAAGCCGCACGTCGCCCGGCGGCGAGCAGCTCCCGCCGGCGTTCGTCGCCGCCGACGAGGCCCTCGTCGCGCTCGAACTCCAGATGGACGTGTTCAACGTCGACCGCGAAGAGCACGCGAGCCGCGTCGCCCGCAAGGAGATCGGACAGCGGCTCCGGAACATCCCGCTCAAGGTGCTCTCTGTCGAGGAGATCGAGGAGGACGCCGTCGACGCCGACGGCGATGCAGACGGCGCGAACGGCGCTCGGGAGTAACACCTCGCCACCGAGTGCTCGGTGACCGCTTCGAAACGACGACGTCGCCACTAGAAACGTAGCGATCGGCCGGCAGGCGGCGACGAAGATTTAGTCTGCGGTCGGGGCCAGCGGCTCCGACTCGGACTCGTCCATCGGCTCGGTGATTCCGTCAGTCAGCTTAAAAACAGCGGCTTTGTGGTCGGTCTTCGACTTGTGAATCGATGTCGGTTTGACGCCGAGTTCTTCATAGGCGTCGAGGTCAATGTCCTCGTCCCAAAACTCGCACTGCTTTCGTACTTCCGCGAGGAGGCCGTGAAGGTGGATGAGTTCCTGCTTCTTCATGAGTACCAGTCCTTTGCTACCGGAGGTTTATATTATTATCCTGAGTCACGTTACCATGGATAGTTCTGATTTCCCGTTTCCGGGGCGGAGACGCGTCTTTTCGCGTCATCGATCGGGAGGGTTTTCGAATTTTCCTCCCGACGACCGACCGACGGACGTCGAGAAATTGCGTCCGTCGGTGCGTTTCGGATCCTGTTGGTGCGTTTCGGATCCTGTTCTTCGTCGCGCGCGATCGATCACCGACCTAATGCTCGATCACCGACCTGCTCGACGGACGGCCGGACCGACCGTCTGCTACTGGAACTGTTTGACGGCTTCGAGGTCGCGTTCGGTCCGCATGAACTCCGTCAGTCGTCGCGTCGCGTGACAGTCGGGACAGCTGAAGTTCGAACGGAGACGCTGTAGGTCTGCAGGGTTGTCTTCCCACTCTTTGTTACACTCCGGACAGACGAGCCTGACGAACGCGTCGACCATGTGGGCGACGTACACGCGGCCGGGTTAAAAACGTACGTGGCGCTTCCGATCGTATCGGCTCCCGAGAACGGGGAGCCGCTGAGACGCGTTGGCTGGCGCGGGACGAATTAGGCGGTCAGCCCCTCGCTCGCGTCGAGGAGCTCCTTGTACCGATTTCGGATGGTGACCTCGGAGATGTCGGCGACTTCCGACACCTGGCTCTGGGTCACCTTCTCGTTCGAGAGGAGCGCGGCCGCGTACACCGCAGAGGCGGCGAGGCCCACCGGCGACTTCCCGCTGGTAATCCCTGACTCCTTCGCGCCGTCGAGCAGTTCGCGGGCGAGCCGCTGAGTCTCCTCCGAGAGGTCGAGCCGCGAGACGAACCGGGGGACGTAGCTCTCGGGGTCTGCGGGCTGGATCTCCAGCTTGAGCTCTCGGATCACGTACCGGTACGTCCGGGTGAGCTCCATTTTGTCGACCCGCGAGACGGCGGTGAACTCGTCGAGGCTTCGGGGATTCCCCGCCTGTCGGGCGGCGGCGTACAGCGCCGCGGTCGCGACGCCCTCGATGGAGCGGCCGGGAAGGAGGTTCTCGCTCAGCGCGCGGCGGTAGATGACGGAGGCGGTCTCGCGGACGTTGTCCGGGAGGCCGAGCGCGGAGGCCATCCGGTCGATCTCGCCGAGCGCCTGCTTGAGGTTGCGCTCCTTCGAGTCGCGGGTGCGGAACCGCTCGTTCCAGGTGCGCAGTCGCTGCATCCGCTGGCGCTGACGGCTGGAGAGCGACTTGCCGTAGGCGTCTTTGTCCTGCCAGCCGATGTTCGTCGAGAGCCCCTTGTCGTGCATCATGTTCGTCGTCGGGGCGCCTACACGGGACTTGCTGTCGCGCTCGCTGGAGTCGAACGCGCGCCACTCCGGTCCGCGGTCGACCGAGTCCTGTTCGACGACGAGGCCGCAGTCAGTACAGACGGTCTCGCCGTGTTCCGTGTCGGTCACGAGGTTCCCCTCGCACTCCGGGCACGTCGTGGTCTGTTCGCCCGTCGACTCCGCCTCGTCGACGGTCGATTCGGCCGACTCCGTAGTTCGGTCTCGCTCCGTTTCGCCGTTGTAGCCGCGTATGTGTGTTTCAGTCATGGTGTTCTCGCCGATCGAACTCCCGACAGAAATACTGGCGTCGGGCTCGCCGATTCGTTAACCAATAGTAAGTTACGAGCATATATAAATCTTTGCCCTAACCTCTCAACGATGATACTGGAAGAACGGCTGTAAACGCCGTCTATTCGGATATGGCGATCGACGACGTTTCCGCTGATTCTCCGATACGCCGAAGTCGAAACCTCCGACATATATAAAGAATAGTGTTCGAACCCCTCGCCGATCGCCGCCGTCATCCCGCCGTTCACAGGAGCGACGGCGCGCGACGATCGCGACCGCGATCAGTGCGGCAAGCGCGGCCACGGCGCCGAATCCGGGCGCTTCGTCACTGCTTCCGTCCTCGTCGCTCTCGCTGCTGGGGAAGTCGTACGCCTCGTCGACGACGACCGTCTCGCCGTCGGTGTCCTGCGCGCTCGCGTCGACGAACGCGGTCACCTGTGCGCGCGCAGCTCGCCGCCGGCGATGCGATATCTACACGCCGGTGAGCGAGAGCGACGATCGCGTACGACGGACGACGCGGTGGAGCGCGCCTCCGAGTCAGTGACGCGCTCGATCACGGGAGCCGCGAGACACGCCGGTACCCCGCCACGACTGCGGTCTCGATCGGTTCAGTCCCACGTGACCCAGACGAGGAACAGGAGGCCGAAGGTCTGGAGCACGTGGAGCGCCATCATCCCGCGCCACGCGATGGCGGGGACGTCGGAGGCGAACCACGCAGACAACATCGGGTCGAGCAGGTAGATGTACAGCGCGAACGCGTTCTCCCCGAGGAGGAACACGCCGAACATCGCTAACCCGAGGGCGTGTTTCGAGCGGAACTGCGCGTAGTTCCGCCCCCACACCCAGACGAGCGCGAGCAGCAGGGCGACGTTCACCCCCGCTGAGGCCCGCGCTACGTCGAACCAGAGACTCATCGTACACCTGCTATCGCCGGAGCGGGTATAACCGCTTTCCCAAATTCGTTCCGAATACGACCCGCAACGCGGCGGCTTCGGCTCCGAACCCCCGGCTCGTCAGTCGTCATCTGTTTGCTCCATGATCGTTTCGATAGTGTCCCAGTGTTGGCGCGCTCTCGGCGTCGGCAGGTAGACGGCGCCGTACTCGTCGCCGCTGCGCTGGACGACGTCGTTGTCCATCAGTACGTCGAGGTGGTGTCGAACGGTCTTGTAGTCCAGATCGAGGTCCTCGGCGAGCTGGTTCGCGTTTCGCGGGCGGTCGTCGAGCGCCCGCAGCAGCCGGACGCGGTTCGCGCCGCCCCGCGTTCCGGTTAGCACGTACCAGAGTGCCGCTTCCATCGTATTCCGATCGTCGGCGCGCCACCTAACTCCACCGCTCCCCGACGAGGTCCGGCGTCCGGCTACCGGTTCCGGCTCACCGGGAACGCGACGCGGTCCGGGTGTTCGTTGAACCGGGCGAGGATCCGCTCGTACAGCCGATTCTTGACGCGTTGTCCCCGACGCGGGTGGGTGAGGTACCGGACGCGGAGCTCCACCCACGACTCGCCCTGTTTCACGTTCACCGTCGGTCCGTCGTGCACTTCCAGCTCCACGGGCGTCTCGGCGAGCGCCTCGCGGTACGCCGCGATCCCCTCGGCCATCTCCTCTCCGAGGAGGTCGCTCGCCTCCTCGGCCATGATCTCGCGCGCGAAGTCGAGGTCGGTCTCGTAGGCGACCTGCACGGCGACCTCGTTCCACACGTACGGCGAGCCGCCCCCGCCGAAGTTGACCACGTTCGAGGAGAGCACGACGCTGTTCGGGACCGTCACCACCCGGCCGGACGGCTGGTTCGTCGTCACCAGTTCGCCGTCGATCTCCCACAGCGTCGTCACGAGGAAGTCGACGCCGATCACGTCCCCCTTCGCGTCGTCGATCCGGACGCGGTCGCCGACGCCGTACGGCTGTTTGACGGTGATGTACACCCACGCGATGAGCGACAGGAGGGGCTGCTGGAGCGCGAACGTGATCGCGAAGCCGATCACCCCGAGCGAGAAGAGGAGGCCGAGCCAGTTCTCCGTCAACACCGCCAGCGTCGCGACCGTCCCCACGAACCCGAACGCGAGGCGCAACACGTTCCGCGTGTTGTACGCGCGCCGCTTGTTCGCCGATCGCATCAGTAGCCGGACGGCGAGGAGGTACGACCCGTACAGCACGCCGAACACGGCGACGACGAGCAGCGCCCGTCCGACGACGAGCGTCGCCGGGTAGCCGATCACGTCGGGCCAGTCGCCGAGCGCGCCGGTCGTCGCCACGAGGCCGCCCGCCACGGCCGAAGCGACGCCGAGGACGATGGCGCCGAGCCCGAGAGGTCGTCTCACGGTCGTCGGTCGCGGCCGACCGGCAAAACGGTTGTGACGCCTACTCGCTCGCGACTCGCGCCAGCGCGCCCGCGAGGACCTCCGTCGCCGCGGCGCAGTCCGCCCAGTCGGTCCACTCGCGCGGGTTGTGCGAGATCCCGTCGCGAGAGGGCGCAAAGAGGAGTGAGGCGTCGGTGACGCGTGCGACCCGCATCGCGTCGTGCGCCGCGCCGGAGTGGAGGTCGATCGCGGTTCGTCCCGCCGCCTCGGCCGCGACGTGCGCCGCGTCGCGGAGCCGGTCGCTCATCGGCGTCGGCGCCACGTCGAAGGGGCGCTCGAAGGCTGTCTCGACGCCGCGCTCGCGCTCCAGTCGGGCGAGCGAGTCGCGCGCGGCAGAAACGATCGCCTCCATCGATTCCGTGTTCACGTCTCGCACGTCCACCCCCGCCTCGACGCGACCGGGGACGACGTTGGTCGCGTTCGGCGAGACGGACAGCGATCCGACCGTCCCCACTGCCGACTCGCTCTCGGTCGCGACGACCTCGTTCGCGGCGGCCTCCACGTCCAGCACGAACTCGCTCGCGGCCGCGAGTGCGTCCGTCCGGTCCCCCATCGCGGTCGCGCCCGCGTGGTTCGCCTCCCCCTCGATCGTCGCCTCGCAGTGGGTGATCCCGGTGATCGTCGTCACCACGCCGGCGTCGGCGCCCGCCTCCTCTAAGACCGTGTCCTGCTCGACGTGCAGCTCGTAGAACGCCGCCCACGAGGCCGGATCGATCGCGTCGTCGCCGCGGTAGCCGATCCGGTCGAGGGCCTCGCCGAGCGTCTCGCCCGCGTCGTCTTCGAGCGCGAGCGCCTCGTCGACCGAGGTGACCCCGGTCGCCACGCTCGACCCGAGCAGGCCGTCCCCGAACGTCGCGCCCTCCTCCTCGGTGAAGCTCACGACGGCGACCGGTCGCGCCGGCTCGACCTCGGCGTCCCGCATCGCGCGCACCGCCTCCAGCGGCGCGTACACGCCGAGCGGGCCGTCGAAGATCCCGCCTTCGGGGACGCTGTCGAGGTGGCTCCCGCTCGCGACGGGCGCCGCGTCGGGGTCTGCGGAGTCGGGGGTCCACGTCCCGACGAGGTTGCCGACCGCGTCGACGGCGACCGCGAGGCCGGCGTCCTCGAACCGCTCGACTAGTCGGTCGCGGGCCGCCCGGTTCGCCTCGGTCCCGGTCAGGTTCGTTCGCCCGCGCTTCTCGGGGTCGTCGTCCGCGATCCGCCCGAACGCCGCGTTCGCCCCCATGTCCTCGCGGAGCCGGTCGGCGTCGACTGGGAGATCCATGCCCGGATGGGGGGCGGGAGGTGCAAAACGGTTCGTGGTCGACGTGGGGAATCCGCAAAGCAACCAAAGACACTTATTTTTCGCCCGAGTTCCCGGGGACGATGTCCCCGATACTGCTACAGGGAGGAGCCGGTGTGCTCTTCTTCCTGATCGGCCTCCTCATGCTGCTCGTACAGCTCGGCATCATCGTCTGGATCTACTCGGACGCGCAACGGCGGAGCGACCAGCCCGCGTTCCTGTGGGCGATCGTCGCCTTCCTCGCGCCGCTTCTGGGGCTCGTATTGTACCTGATCATCGGCCGAAATCGGTACTGAGGCCGGCGGCTGGAACCCACCGCTCAAACGCCCCTGAGGACGGTCGTCGCCCCGACCGTCTCCGCGACCATCCACGCGACGAACAGCAGGTACGAGACCAACAGCAGCGACGACTCCCGCTCGGTGAGCGACAGCTCCGTCCGGAGCGTCGCGAACAGCAGCACGGTCGCGACGGTGAGCACGCCGAACATCGGGACGGCGGTCGAGAAGTTCACGTCGACGCTCCCGACGATCAACACCCCGGCCGGAATGGCGACCAGCAGGTCGAACGTGTTCGACCCCAGCACGTTTCCGAGGCTCGTTCCGCCGCGTCCCTCGCGCGCCGTTCGGACGCTCACCAAGGCGTCCGGGAGGCTCGTCGCCGCCGCGACGATCGTGATCCCGGCGAGGAACTCCGGAACGCCGAACGTCGCCCCGAGCGACTCGACCGACCCGACCAGCCGCTCGACGGCGACGCCGATGACGAGCAGGCCGGCCGCGAGCTTCCCCCATTCGCGGCGGATATCGACCCCCTTCCGAACCCGCGTGATCGCCGCATCATCCACGTCCTGGTACTGGATGAACAGGTAGAGCCCGTACAGCAACAGGGGGATCGCGGCGACGGGCCGGGTCAGCTCGCCCACGATCGGGTCCGACGAGACGGGGTAGTAGATGACCGCGAGCGAGAAGGTGACGACCAGCGCCGACACCGCGATCATGTAGAACTGCGCCTCCTTGTACACGATCGCGCGGCTGGCTTCGAGATCTCCCTCGGCGCCGAACCCGGAGAGCCCGGGGATGACGAGGACGTTGAAGATGGCGGAGCCGACCAGCGCCCCCACGCCCATGTCGAAGACGCCGGTGGCGGCGGTGACGACGACGCTCGCGAACTCCGGGAAGCTCGACCCGACGGCGACGACGACCGATCCCTGCACCACCGCAGGCAATCCGTAGTACCCCGACAGCGTCTCGGCGGCCTCCTCTAACCACTCGCTCCCGACCCAGATGGCGCCGGTCGCGACGGCGATCACGGCGACGTGGACGATCGGCGCGTCCGGCAGGATCCCACCGATCATCGACTATCTGATGTGTTCGCCGGCGAGCTCCCACAGCCGGTCGGCGATCTCGTCGTCGAGCGCGTCGCGCCGGACGCGCCACTCCCAGTTGCCGCCGAGGGTTCCCGGCTCGTTGAACCGCGCGTCGCTCCCGAGCCCGAGCAGGTCCTGGACCGTCGTCATCGCCAGCACCGCCTCCGAGGCCCACACCTCGTCGATGATCTCCCACTCCGGCGGCCGGTCGCCGTCGGCGCCGACGTTGTACCGGAAGCACTCCCGCTGGCGCTCCGGGAGGTCCTCGAAGTAGCCCGCCCACGTGTCCGTGTCGTGGGTCGACGTGTAGCCGACGACCCCCTCGGGGTAGTGCATCGGCTGGTACTCGTTGCCCTCCTCGCACCAGTCGGCATACTGCGGGACGCGCATCCCCGGGAAGCCGAACTCCGTCATCAGATCGTCCATCGCCGGCTCCTCGAACCCGAGGTCCTCGGCGATGAAGGGCGCCCGTCCCAGCTCGCGCTCGACGGTCTCGAACAGGTCGCGCCCTGGTCCCTCGCGCCACTCGCCGGCGGCCGGGTCGTCGCGGTCGGCCGGGATCGCCCAGTACTTCACGAACCCGAGGAAGTGGTCGAGCCGGGCCACGTCGGCGAGCTCGAACAGCCGCCGGAACCGGGCGAGCCACCAGTCGTAGTCGCGCTCCGCGAGCCGGTCCCAGTCGTAGACGGGGTTCCCCCACCGCTGGCCGGTGTCGCCGGCGTTCGGCGGGACGCCCGCGACCGCCGCGGGCCGGTTCTCGTCGTCGAGCCGGAACGCCTCCGGGTTCGCCCACACGTCCGCGGAGTCGAGCGCGACGTAGATGGGCACGTCGCCGACGATCGACACGCCCTCCTCGTCGGCGACCGCCCGGAGGTCGCGCCACTGCCGGTCGAAGGTCCACTGGAGGAACTCCCGGAACCGGACCTCCGCCGCGTGTCGCTCGCGGGCGTCGGCGAGCGCCTCGGGCTCTCGCGTCCGGAGCGGGTCGGGCCACTCGACCCACGTGTCCTCGTCTCTCTCGCGCGATATCGCCCGGAACAGCGCGTAGTCGTCGAGCCACGGCTCCCGGTCGCGGAAGGCGTCGAACTCGGGCGCCGCCTCGCCCGCCCCGGCCTCGTCGAACCGCTCGAACGCGGTCCGCAACAGCGGCGCCTTGTACTCGCGGACCGCGTCGTAGTCCACCCGGTCGTCCGGGAAGTCGGGGACGGGTTCGAGGTCCGACTCGTCGAGCCATCCGTCGTCGACGAGCCCGTCGAGGTCGATCAAGAGGGGGTTGCCGGCGAACGCCGAGGGCGACTGGTACGGTGACTCTCCGGCCGCGTCCATCGTCGGCCCGAGCGGACAGATCTGCCAGTGGCGGACGTCGGCGTCGCCGAGGAAGGAGAGGAACGCTTCCGCGCCGTCGCCGAGGTCGCCGATGCCGTGTCTCCCCGGGAGCGATGTGACGTGACAGAACACGCCGCCGGAGCGGTCGAGTCGCATGCGTCTCCCTGCGACCCCCACCGACTCAAGCGTTGTGTCCGGGCAGTCTCAGTGACGGGGTCAGCGTCCCGTCTCTCGAACGACCGCCACGTCGTCGACCCGGATCCGCTCGGTCCCCTCGCCGTCGACGACCACGCAGGGCTCGTCGGTCACGAGGTCCCGGTTGCCGTGGTCGACCCCGACCGCGACGCTCGCCGATTCGGGAGCGAAGTTGAGGACGACGACCAGCGCCTCCTCGCCGTCGCTCCGGCGGAACGCCACCACGTCGTCGGGGTGGACGTCGCCGCTCGCGACGATCGGTCGCTCCGAGAGGTCGCCGCTCGCGACGTGGTACCCGACCCGATCGAGGTCGCCGCCGGGTCCGAGCGCGGGGTGGGCCTCGCGGACCGCGAGCAGCTGCTGGTAGTGGTCGCGGACGCCCTCGCGAGCGTGTTCCCACGCGATCGCGTCGCGCCGGCCGCGCTGGCCGATCTCCTGGCCGGCGTAGATCATCGGGACGCCCGGCAGGGTGACGGTCGCCGCGCCCGCCGCGGCCGCCGCGGCGTCGCCGCACTCGACGCGGTAGCGCGTCTCGTCGTGGTTCTCGATGTACTGGAGGAACTCGGCGTGGTCCGGGAAGCCGATCTCCGCGCGCTGGTCGACCGCGTCCAGAAGCGACGACGCGGGGTCGACGCCCCGGCCGATCTGACGGAGCTGGAAGTACAGCGTCGCGTCGAAGTGCACGTCGAACATCCCCTCGTGGAAGCCGGGGATGTACGGGATCGTCTCGTCCATCAGCAGGAACTCCCGGTCGATGTCCTTCACGCGGTCCCGGAGCTCGCGCCAGAAGGAGTCCGGCACGGCCCACGCCATGTCACAGCGGAAGCCGTCGACCAGCGGCGCCCACTCGTCGATCACGTCGAGGAGGAAGCGCCGGACCTCGAGGTTCGAGTGGTTCAGGTTCGCGATCAGCTCCCAGTCGAAGTAGGTCCCCGGCTCGCCGGACTCCTGCCACTCGTAGCGGTCGCGGTACGGGGAGTCCGGGTTCTGGTAGGCGTGCTCGAACCACTCGTGGTCGCGCGCGGTGTGGTTGGCGACGAAGTCGAACAGCACCCGCATCCCGTGGTCGTGGGCCGTCTCGATCAGCTCCTCGTAGTCCTCCCGGTCGCCGAGGTCGCTGGCAACGTCGAAGAAGTCGGTGATGTTGTACCCGTGCGGTTTCCAGTCGTGCTGGAGGACCGGCGTGAGCCACAGGGTGTCGACGCCGAGATCCGCGATCTCCGGGATCCGGTCGGTGATCGCCTCGAACGTCTCCCCCTCGGGCTCGTCGGCGAACGTCCGGACGTACACCTCGTAGACGGTCGCGTCGTTCGCCCACGTCGGGGGATCGTTGAGCCGCACCGTCTCGAAGGCGGGGCTGCTCGGGCCGCCGACGCGCCCGTCGACGTCGCCTCCCCGGCCCGGGCCGTCGCCCTCGCGCTCGACCGCGACGGCGTCGGCGACGCTGACGCGCGGCTCCTGTCCCGGCTCCGCGGCGACCGCGACCCCGTGGACGCGCAGGCGGTCCGCGACCGCCGCCGCCGGCACTCGGAGGGTTCGCCCGTCGTCGCTCGTCCGGAGCGCGTCTCGCGGGTTCGTCCGTCCCTCCGCGACCGCGCTCGCGACGTCGCGGTCGTCGACGACGAACGTCACCCGCAGGTCGTCCGCGCCGAGCGAGGAGTGCGGGTTCGGCGTCGGCGTCGCGCGGACGACGACTTCGGGGGAGTCACCCGCCGCGTCGCCGGACTCCACGCTCGCGTCTAGTCGAACCCGCGGGCGCCCGACGCCGTCGCTGCCGCGCGGCTCGGCGTAGTCGACCGGGGCGTCGTCGGCCTTCCGGTCGCGGAGCGCCGTCCCGCTTCCGCCCTCGATGTCGACGCCCTCGTAGCTCGACGGGAACGCGCGGACCGTCAGCCGGTGGTCGCCGTCGGGGGCGTCGAGGCCGATCCGGTAGCGTCCGGGAACGTCCGGGGTGAACTCGGTCACCGGGTCGGTTCCGACCGTCGCTTCGCTGGCCGGGGGCGCGTCGACGACGCGCCACGCGTAGGATCCGTCTGGGTCCGGATCTCGCGGGGCAAGCTCTGTGGTCTCGCCGGTCGCGAGGAATCTGGGGGGTCCGGGATGGTGCATACCACCCCCATCGGCGCCCGGGGTCTTCGTTGTTGCTCCTCTCCGGGTCGCCGTCGACCGCGGGGGCGCCGCTGTGCGTCCTGGCGCCGCGGCTCGTATACCGCCTCGGTCGTCAAGGCTTTCACCACGGGAATCGCAGGGCACCCATGCGACTGCGAACCGCTCTCACTGAACACGAACGTCGGCGCGGCGAGCGCTACCCGGCTGAACGTCCCACTACCGCCGGCGCGTTCACGGGCGACGACGGTCGACTGGTCCACGTCGGACCGAACGGGACCGTCCACGACTGTTCGTACTCCCTCTCAGGCGTCGGTGGCGCCGACCGGCTCCGCATGGGGATCACGGCCGGGCGTGGCGTCCGGTGGTTCGACGACCTCACCACGACGCGCCAGCACTACGACGGCGACACGCCCCTCGTCGAGACCGAGTACGACGCCGGCCGCTACACCATTCACCAGTTCGATCTGGTCGTAAGCGACACCCACCTCACTCACGTCGAACTGCGCGGTGCCCCGCCGGCGGACGCGGAGCTCGTCGCGGCCTGCGCGTTCTCGCCGGACATGGTCGAGGGCCGCGTCGGCAACCTCGTCCACGGAGGGGCCGGCCCCGAGGACGGAAGCGTCGTCGAGGTGTACCACCGGACCGAACACGACTTCCTCACGGCGTCTACGGGGCTGTCGGCCGCGCACGGCCAGCGGCTCCGCACCGTCTCAGAGCTACTCGGGGAGAACGGCGAGGGGTTCCCGCACCGCGGCGAGATCGACCAGCGCGAGGACTCCCGGCTCACTCCCGACGTGGTCGTCCGCGCCCCGTTCGAGCGCGACGGGCGGACCGAACGCGTCACCCTCGCGAGCCGAGCGGTCCTCGACAGGCGGGAGACCCGCGAGACGGTCGACGACGCCAAGGACGCGATCTCCGACGGCCCCGACCGCCAGCGCCGCATCGACGAGCTGTCGCGGATCGCGACCGCCTACCCCGATGCCGACGACCTCCGCGACGCCGCCGAGGGCCGCGGCCCGACGGTCCCCGACGACGTGCCGCGTCGATCGGTGGTCGCCAGCGACCTCCGCGCGCTCGACCTGCTCACCGCCGAGTCCGGCGCGCGGATCGCCGCCCCGGAGTTCGACCCCTTCTACTCCACCTCCGGCGGCTACGGCTACACGTGGTTCCGCGACGAGGCGGAGACGTCGCTGGCCCTCCTCGACGCGAGCGACGAGCTCGGCTTAGACGCCGACGAGGAGCTGCTCGCCACGGCCTCCTTCTTCTGTCGCACGCAGGACGCCGACGGCTCGTGGCCCCACCGGGTGTGGGCCGACTCAGGCAAGGTCGCGCCCGGCTGGGCGAACGCACGGATCGAGGGCGCGAACGGCACTGCGGGCCCGAACGACCAGCTTGATCAGCCCGCGTCCGTGGTCGCCTTCCTCGCCCGGCTCCGACGGACCACGGACCTCCCGCCGGAGTGGCGCGACCGCGTCGACGACACGATCGCCGACGCGCTCGAGTTCCTCCGGGAGACGACCGAAGACGACGGGCTCCCCCGACAGTGTCAGAACTGCTGGGAGAACGCGCTGGGCCGGTTCACTCACACCGGCGCGACGTACCTCCGCGCGTTCGCCGCCGTGGCGCGCGCGCCCCTCCCCGACGACGTGCGGGCCGACGCCGCCGACGCGGCCGACGCCGCCCTCGCCGGCCTGCAGGACCGGTGGAACCCCGACACGGAGCGGTTCCCGCAGCGCGCGAGCGCGGAGAGCCGCGACGACCGCCCGGACGCTAGCACGTTCGCGCTCGCGACCGCCGCGACCGAGTACGCTGCGCTACGTGCGGAGCGCGGGGAGCGCGACACGGCCGCTAACGGCGGCGCCGTCGCCGGCTCGACCGCGACCGAAGCGAACTTCGACGCCTTCCTCGACCGCGTGACGACGCACGTGTTGACGACGATCGCAGAGCTCCGTCGCGAGACGGCCGATGTGGAAGGACTCGTTCGGTTCACCGGCGACGACTGGCGCACGGCGGAGCAGGGCGGAGCGAAGGTGTGGTCGATCGCGACGCTGTGGGGGTCGACGGCCGCCGCCGAACTGGGCGGACTCGTCCGCGAGCGCGGCGGGGACGCAAATGCCCTGTTCGGCGCTGCGCGCAACCTCTACGCGCTGTGTGAGCCCGACGGGCCGTTCGTCAACGACGCCGGGCTCATCGCCGAGCAGGCGTTCGACGACGGCGACCTCGACGGCGCGACCCCGATCGCGTGGTCGCACGCACTCCGGATCGACGCGACGGTGACGCTCGCGAGCCACGGGGCGCTTCCGGTCCCGCACGACGAACCTCAGGGGCCGGACGAGGCCCCTCACTGGACGACCGGTCGGAAGTTCGGCGTCGGCACGCCCGCCGACCACAAGGCCGCCGACCCGGTTCCGGTCTGGTTCACGCTGACCGAGGGCGCGCTCACCGAGGCGCGGTTCCCGCGGATCGACGTGATGAACGTCCGAACGTTCGACTTCCTCGTCGCCGATCCGGAGACGGGGTACACGGTCCGGACCTTCGACGAGACGAGCCACCTGTCGGCGACGGAGACGGTCGAGCGGACCACGGAGCCGAGCGTCGACGACGCCCTCGCGTACACGCAAACGGTCCGGGAGACAGGCGACGGCCACGGCCACCGCTGGACGCTCACCGTCGAGTACGCGGTCGACACCGACGGCGACGCGATCCTCGCCGACGTGTCGTTCGAGGGGAGCCGCGAGTACGACGTGTACGCCCTCGTCGACACCACGGTCACGAACGTCGGAACGAACGACCGCGGCGACCGCGTCGGCGGCTCCGACGGGTACCACCTGCTCGCTCGCAACGACGACGCGGCCCAGCGCGATCCGGGGAAGCTCGTCGACGACGAGGGTGACTCATTCGAGGTCGCGCTCGCGCTCGACAGCGCCGGCGGCTTCGACTGGGCGAGCGCATTCGCCGCGGACGACGACGCGGCGGACGCCCTCTTCGCCGACGGCGATCGGGGCGAGGGGAACGAGAGGGCCACCGGCAACGTCGTGCTCGCGGGGCTCGTCGGGAGCGGGACCGAGATATCGGATGCGGTCGCGCTCGGATTCGCTGAGAACGCCGACACCGCCGCCGCCCTCGGCGAGGCGCGCGGCGCCGTCGCCCGCGGCTTCGCGAACGTCGCCGAGTCGTACGTCGAGACGTGGCGCGAGTGGCTCGCGGACCGGGAGTTCCCCGCCTCCGTGACCGGCGACGCGGAGTTGGTGACGCAGTACCGGTTCGCGCTGATGACGCTCGCGGCCGTCGAGGACAAGCGGCACGACGGCGCGGGGATCGCCAGCCCGTCGGTGCCGTGGGGCGAGACCGAGTACGCCGCCGAGGACCGCGGCTACGGCTACAACTTCGTCTGGTCGCGCGACCTCTATCAGGTGTTCACCGCGCTGATCGAGGTCGGCGAGATCGAGCGCGGCGCGGACGCCCTCGCGTACCTCTACAACACCCAGCAGGACGACGACGGGTTCCTCCCGCAGAACACGTACATCGACGGGCGCACGCGGTGGGGCGGCGAGCAGATGGACAACATCGCCTTCCCGTCGGTGATGGCGTGGCAGCTGTACGAACACGGGGTCTCGCCCGGCGACACCGACTACACCTACGATCAGATCCGCCGCTCGCTCGGCTACATCGCGGCCAACGGCCCGGAGACGGCTCAGGAGCGATGGGAAGAGGAGGCCGGATACTCGCCGTCGAGCATCGCCGCCGAGATCGCGGGACTCGTCTGCGGTGCCGCGCTCGCGGTCGCCGAGGCCGACCGGATCGAGGCGGGCGACGCGTCCGCCGGCGGGACCGGACCGGACGCCGATCCCGACTCTCTCCGGGCCGACGCCCTCTCGTGGCTCGCGCTCGCGGACGACTGGACGGCCCGCGTCGAGGAGTGGTGCGCGACGGCCACGGGCACCGAGCGGCACAGCCAGACGCCCTACTACGTCCGCGTCACGGCCGACGGGGACCCGGAGATCGGCCGCCCGCGAACGATCGCCAACGACGGCCCCACGTACGACGAGCGGGAGATCGTCGACGGCGGCTTCCTCGAACTGGTCCGGCTCGGCGTGAAGCCCGCCGACGACACCGTCGTCCGCAACTCCGTCTCCGTGGTCGACGACTCGATCCGCGTCGACACGCCGTACGGCCCCGCGTGGTACCGGTACGTCGGCGACGCGTACGGCGAGATCGCACGCGGCGACCCCGGTGGGCCGTGGGCTGGGACCGGCGACGGCCGGGGTCGGCTCTGGCCGATCTTCACCGGCGAGCGCGGCGAGTACGAGCTTCGCGCCCGCGGCGACGGCCCCGACGGCTTCGGCGGCACCGACGAGGCGGCCCTCGAACCCGACGCGCTCCTGGAGACGATGGCCGGGTTCGGCAACTCCGGGCGGATGCTCCCGGAGCAGGTGTGGGACCGCGAACACCCGACCGACTACGGCTGGGAGTTCGGCGAGGGTACCGGGGGGGCGACCCCCCTCGCGTGGTCGATGGCCGGCTACATCCGGCTCGCGCACGGGGTCGACGCGGGCGAACCGGTCGAGACGCCGACCGTCGTCCGCGACCGCTACGTCGAGCGCGCCCGGTCTGAGCCGCCGGAGCTGACGGCGACCGACGAGTACGTCGACGACGATCTGGTCGTCTCCGGTGAGACCACCGCCGACGTCGTCGCGGTGTACACGCCGGGCGGAGCCGCGCTCGCGACGCCGGAAAACGGCGAGTATGAGTTCGACCTCGACCCGGCGCTCGACGCGAAGACGGTCGTCGTCGCCGCCGCAAACACCGGTGACGCGGACAGTGAGACGGTCGACGCAGACGCGATCCTCGGCGAATTCTCGGGCGCCGGAACCGCGGTCGAGCGGCTCCGGCTGTAGCTGAGGACGGGTTTCGGCGCTTCGAGAGCGCTATCCCAGCGCGGTCACGTCGACTTCGACGGTCTCTCCGCCTTCGCCGCCACTTCCGTCGGCGTCGAGTTCGACGCCGGCGGCTACCGACTCCCGAACCGCCTCGCGCCACGACTCGACCGCTTCGGTGTGCCGTTTCCTGCGCGTCTCCAGGTCGGCGTCCGGATTGTCCGCCATCGTCTCGTCTACCTCGGGGTACGGGGGCACGTCCGAGACGAGGTCGCGCGGGTCGACGTGGACCGGGGCGGGGGCGGCCTCGCCGCCGTCGTCGGGCGCCGCCTCGTCGCTCGCTCCGAGGCTGTGCAACCGGGCGCGCATCCGCCCCGAAAAGGGCGGCGTCACGCGCAACACGACCTCGCGGTCGCTCCGAAGGGTCGCCTCCAGCGCGGTCGCCACGTCGTCGCGGTGGACCGCGATCGACCGGATCCGGCCGGGGTCGTCGGACATCGACGGGTCGCCGTCAGTCATCGCCTTCCGACCACTCCACGTCCGAGAGGGTTCGCTGGACCGCCTCCTCGCCGACCGCTCCGGCGAGGTGTTCGAACCCGGCCCGGACGCCGCGGTCGCTCGCGTTCGCCACCAGCCGGGAGACGATGAACTCCGGCGTCGACTTCCCGACCGTACCGAACCGGGGCTGGTAGTCGACCCGCAGGTCCAGGTCGTTCGTGAGCCCCTCGGCGAAGATGCCGTCGATGCGGGCGGGGTCCGGGAGCGGGCTCAGGTCGTCCGCGAGGTGGGTGACGTACACGCCGAGCGCGCCCCGCTCGACCGTGAGCGTCACCAGCCCGTTCAGCAGGTCGGCGGCCCGCCCCGGCTCCGTGATCGCCTCGAACTCGTCGACGAGCATGAGGGTCCGACCGTCCGCGACCAGCGGCGGAACGACCGACTTCAGCGTCGACTCCAACACGCCGGCGTTGAAGGAGGCGTGCCGCCGGTGGAACACGATCCGGTCGAACGCGCCGACCTCGGCCTCCTCGGCGGGCACCGGGAGCCCCATCGACGCCAGCAGCGCGACTGCGCACAGCGTCTCCAACAGGGTGGTCTTCCCGCCCGAGTTCGCCCCCGTGAGGACGCTCACCCGATCGCCGGTCGGCGGCGCTTCGACGTTCGCCACGCCCGAGTCCCCGGCGAGCGAGTGGGTGCCGATCGCGTACGACACCGATTGGACCTCGCCGTCGATGAAGAGGTTGCGGGCGTTTCGAACCGCCACGCCGTCGTCGACGAAAGTTGGTCGGGTCAGGTCGTACGCCACCGCGAACCGCGCGAGCGACAGCAGGAACGCGGCGTCGGAGACGGCCGCGACCGCGCCGGCGACGGTGCCGGTCGCGCCCTCCTCGTCGCCGTCCTCCCCGTCGTCGCCGTCCTCCCCGTCGTCGCCGTCCTCCCCGTCGTCCCCCTCGCCGCCTCCGACCTCCATCCCGCCGATTCGCTCGCGGATGTCGGCGGCGACGGTCGCCTCGCGCTCCGCGACCGACTCCTCCAGTTCGGTCTCCAGATCGCGGAGCGTGGCGGAGACGAAGTCCGCGGCGTCGAGCGCCTCGTCCGGCGCGACCGAGCGCACCGTCGCCGGGTCGACGCCGGTCTCGCTCGCGACGTGGTCGATCGTCGCGGCCTCCAGCGCCTCGAAGTCGCGCAGCGAACCGTCCCGAACGGCGTCGAGCACGTCGAACGCGGAGTCGGCGAGGTCGCTGGCCGCGTCGAGCCGGTCGCGCCGCCGGTCCAGTTCGTCGTCCGCGCCGCGCGCGACCTCGATCTCCCCGTCGCCGGCGCTCGTCGGGTCGATCGCGCCTCGCACGTCGGCGAGGGCGTCGGCGGCGTCGCGCAGGTCGTCCCCGTCCAGCGCGCCGATCTCCTCGAAGGGCGTCTCCGTGAGGCCGACCTCGCGCAGCGCGACGGCGGTCTCGACGGCGGCCAGGTCGGAGCCGCCGGCCGCGTCGTACTCGTCGAACGCCTCGGTCACCCGGTCGCGCTCGCCGTCCGTGAGTTCCTGCCACGCGTCGCGGGCGGCGATCACGTCGTCGAGCCGGGACTCGACCGCCTCGCGGTCGGTGAGCGGCGTCAACACGCGGATCCGGTCGGCGGCGTGGGCGGTCAGCGCGTGGCTCGCCGCCAGCGCGAGGAGGTCGTCGTACACCGAGCGCGTGTCCCCGGTCGCGAGGACGTCCATGCCGGCCTCCCCGTTGGCCCGGCGGAGGATCCGGGTGGCTCGCCCGCGGTGGAGCCCGGCGTCGACGAGCGCCCGCACGTCGGCCGACTCGATCGCCTCGACCGCGCGCTCGGTCCCGAGCGACTCCGTGAGCCGCTCGCTCGTCTTGGGGCCGATCCCCCAGTAGTCCTCCAGTCGCATACGTCGTGGTGTCCCCCCGGCGTCTTGGCGTTTTCGTCGGGACGCGCGCCCGAAGGGGATCCGTCAGCTCACCGCGACTGGCGGTAGATCAGGTTCCGCTGGATGTCGTTGGCGCCCTCGTAGATCACCGGAATGCGCACGTCGCGGTAGACGCGGGCGATCCGGCGGTCGGTGAGGATCGAGCGCCCGCCGTGGAGCTTCATCCCCTTCTCGGCGCAGTCGGTCGCGACCTCCGTCGATTTCGTCTTCGCGAGCGCGGCCCAGTAGCCGGCGTCCTCGTTGTTCGCGACCTTCTCGCAGGCGCGCCAGTTGAGCGCGCGCGCCGACTCGAAGCCGATCCGCATGTCAGAGAGGGTGTGTTGGACCGCCTGGAACTCGTTGACGGTGCGGCCGAAGGCGTTGCGCCCGTGGACGAACTCCTCGGCCTCCTCGATGGCGGCGGCGGCGAGCCCGAGCCCGTGACCGCCGACGACGACGCGACCGTGGTTGAAGAAGTCCGCGAGGACGTAGAAGCCGCCCCCCTCGCTGCCGACGACGTTCTCCTCGGGGACGAAGCAGTCCTCGAAGACGATGTGGCCCTGCTTGGAGGCGCGCATCCCCATCTTCTCCGGGATGTGCTCGGCCTCGTACCCGTCCGAGTCGGTCTCGACGATGAACAGCGTGTAGTTGGAGTAGCGGTCCTCGCCGTCGCCCGTCTTGGCGTAGACGGTGAGCCAGTCGGCCTCGACCGCGTTGCCGACCCAGTACTTCTCGCCGGTGAGCTCGTAGCCCCCTTCGACCGTCTCGGCCTTCGTGGTCATCCCCGCGAGGTCGGAACCGGTCTCGGGCTCCGAGACCGCCAGTCCCGATATCTGGTCGTTCTCCGCCACCGGCCGGAGGTACTCCTCCTTCTGTTCGTCGGTGCCGTACTGCTCGACCATCTCGCAGCCGAAGCTCGCGAGCTGGAGCGTGAGCGCGATGCCGGCGTCGGCGCGGTAGAACTCCTCCGCGATCGCGAGCACCTGCGCGAGGTCAAACCCCTTCCCGCCGTGCTCCTCGCCGATGTCCTGCGCGACGAGCCCGGCGTCCATCCCCGCCTCCAGAATCTCCCACGGGTACTCGCCCGAGTCGTAGTACGCCTCGGCGTTCGGGGCGATGTGCTCGTCGGCGAACTCGCGCGCCTCCGCTTTCACGTCCCGTGCGTGCTCCGGAACGACACTGTCGTCGAGTAGATCCATGTCCGGTATGCGGACTTCGTGGTCAAAACGTTCGTGAAACAACGAAGAACTTCGGGACTGTTTATCCGTCGTCGGGATCGCTCGTTTCCCGCTCGCCGTCGCCGGCGTCTGTCGTCCGGTCACCGCCGGCAGCGTCCGCCGTCTCGTCGCCTCCGCCGTGTTCCTCCACCTCCTCGCCGCTTTCGCTGTCTCCGGTCCG
Source organism: Halorubrum saccharovorum DSM 1137 (assembly GCF_000337915.1). GTDB lineage: Archaea > Halobacteriota > Halobacteria > Halobacteriales > Haloferacaceae > Halorubrum > Halorubrum saccharovorum. The sequence continues at coordinate 74,182 of NZ_AOJE01000006.1, read as the reverse complement.
AACACCGTCGCGGTCGCCGTCGTCGGCGCTGTCGCCGTCGACGCGTTCGCCGTCTCCGCTTTCGTCCCGGTCGTTCGGCGTCGTCGATGTCGCCGGCTCGGCTGATGCACTCGCCGCGTCCGACTCGGTCGGTTCGTCGGGATCGGTCGGTTCGGTCAGTTCGCCCGGATCGGCCGGATCAGTCGGCTCAGCCGGTTCGAATCCCGCCGTTTCCAGGTCGGCGTCACCGCGCGGATCGTGCCCGCGATCGCGGAGGATCCGGCGCACCGCCGCCCGATCGACCGTTCCCGACACGGTTCGGGGGAGATCGTCCACGTACGCGACGGTCTTCGGGATCTTGAACCCCGCGAGCCGGTCACGGGCGAACGAGACGAGGCGCTCCTCGTCCACGAGCGAGGACGCGTCGCCGTCGGGCGACTCCTCCGCGGCCGTTTCGGGCTCGCCCGTGCGTTCGCCGTCGCCTCCGTCGCTGTCCGGGTGTCGGTCACTCGTCGCTTCGGCCTCCGTCGCTTCGGTCTCCGTTTCTCCCTCCTCCGTCGCTTCGGTCTCCGTTTCTCCATCCTCCGTCGCTTCGGTCTCCGTCGCTCCGTCGCCGGTCGCTCCGTCGACCGCACCGCCGCTGTCGACGGCTCCGTCGGCCACCTCCTCCGCGATCGCTGCGCCGTCCCGGAACCGGTCGCCCACCGCGAGCAGCGCGGAGACGCGCTCGCCCCACACGTCGTCGTCGAGCCCGACCACAGCAGCGTCATCGACGGCGGGGAACTCCCGGAGCACGTCGACCACCTCGCCGGGCTCGACGTTCTCGCCGCCGGTGATGATACGGTCGTCGAGGCGGTTGAGCACGTAGAGGAACCCCTCGTCGTCGACGCGACCCACGTCGCCGGTGTGGAGGCCGTGCGGGCCGAACGCCGATCGGTCGAGTACGGTCGTGTCCGGCTCCCCGCCGTCGATGTACCCCGGCGTTATCGTCGGACCGTCGACGACGATCTCGCCGGTCTCCCCGGGTTCGACGGGCGCCCCGTCCTCGTCGACGACCGTCACGTCGGTGCCGAACAAGGGACGACCGACGGTTCCGAGCCGGCCCTTCGTCTGTCGGGGCGTCGCGGTCGTGATCTGGGAGGCCGATTCCGTCATCCCGTAGGTCGGGTACACCGGGATCGAGTAGCTGCGGCAGCGCTCGATCAGCTCGTCCGGGGCGGGCGCCCCACCGAGTAACACCACCCGGAGCGTGTCCGAGAGGGTCCCCCGCCTGTCGAGCATCCGTCGGAGCATCGTGGGAACCAGCGAAATTCCGGTCACGTCGTAGGTGTCGATGTCGTCGGCGGTGCCGCCCGGATCGAACCCCTCGCGGAGCACGAGCGTCGTCCCGTACAGCGCGGAACGGTACACCGGGGCGAGTCCGCCCATGTGGTGAAGCGACAGCGACACGAGCCACCGATCGCCGTGTTCGACGCCGAGCCGGAACGCGGACGCGACCGCCGAGCTGTAGATGTTCCCCGCCGTGAGCGGAACCGGCTTGGGATCGCCGGTCGTCCCGGAGGTGAACAGGATACAGAGGGAATCCGAGGTGGCCCACTCCGGCGGCTCGACCGGCTCAGGATCGACGCCGTGTACCGCCGTGACGGTCCCATCGCCCGGGTCGTCGACGGAGAGCACCGGCACGTCGGTGTCGCCGTCGAGGCAGTCGACGGCACCGAGCGCGGCGTCCTCCGTCGGCTCCGCGCACACCACCGCGTCGAGGTCGGCCCGCTCGACGCGCTCGGCGAGCTCCCGCTCGGTGAGCTCCTGTCCGAGCGGGACGAACGTCGCCCCGATCCGCATCGCCGCGTGGACGAGTCCGACGGTGCCGACGTACGGCGGCGTGAGCACGCCGAGTCTGTCGTCCGCCTCGATGCCGTGCGCGACGAGCCGGCCGGCGGTCTCGGAGACCAGCCGGTCGAGGTCCGTGTAGGTCCACGCCTCTCCGTCCTCGGCACGTATCAGCGCGGTGTGGTCCGGCGAGGAGGCGACGCGGTGTGATAGCCAGTCGCGCATCGTCGTCACCGGAGCCGAGTTCGTCGTCTACTCATCGGCGGACTGGCGCACCGTCAGTACCGGCACGTCGGAGGTCCGAACGACGCGCTCCGTGACGCTGCCGAGCAGGTAGCGATCGAGTCCCTTCCGGCCGTGGGTTCCCATCACGATCACGTCGACGTCGTTCTCGTCGACGTAATCCCGGATCGACTGGTACGCGGTGCCCGTGGCGACCGTCGTCTCGCAGTCGACGCCGGCGTCTGCAGCGGCGTCGGCGACGCGGCTCGTGGCCTCTTTCCCCTCGGATTCCAGCGCTTCGACGACGATGTCCGCGCCGGCTTCGAGGGTGGAGTACGCCGCCCCGTCGACGACGTAGAGGGCGTGCAGGCGGGCGTCGTAGTGTTGCGCGAGGTCGATCGCGTGCTCGATCGCGGCGTCCGACGCCGGACTGCCGTCGGTCGGGACGAGGATCTGGGAGTACATCTCGTCGCCAGATACGTCGGTGTCAATTAAAAACCCGATCACGACGAACCGCCGTCCGCCGCGGCCTCCCCGAACACGCTCTTCGATCCTAGCGGAATCCCATCGCTTCGATCTGCTCTTGATATCGGTTGCGGATGGTGACCTCGGTCACCTGCGCGACGTCGGCGACCTCGCGCTGGGTCTTCTTCTCGTTACACAGCAGCGACGCGGCGTANTTGCGGATGGTGACCTCGGTCACCTGCGCGACGTCGGCGACCTCGCGCTGGGTCTTCTTCTCGTTACACAGCAGCGACGCGGCGTAGATGGCCGCCGCGGCGAACCCCGTCGGCGACTTCCCCGAGAGGAGCCCCTGCTCGGCGGAGACGTCGATGATCTCCGTCGCCTTGGACTGGACCTCCTCGCTGAGCTCCAGTGAGGACGCGAACCGCGGAACGAACTGCTTCGGGTCGACGGGCTTGAGCTCCAACCCGAGTTCCTGGGAGATGTAGCGGTACGTCCGCCCGATCTCCTTTTGCGGGACCCGTGACACGTCGGCGACCTCGTCGAGCGAGCGCGGGATCCCCTCCTGCCGGCAGGCGGCGTAGAGGGCGGCGGTGGAGACGCCCTCGATCGAGCGTCCCCGAATGAGGTCCTCGTTCAGGGCTCGTCGGTAGATGACGGAGGCGACCTCGCGTACCGATCGGGGGACGCCGAGCGCGCTGGCCATCCGGTCGATCTCCGAGAGCGCGAACTGGAGGTTGCGCTCGCCCGCGTCCTTCGTCCGGATCCGCTCCTGCCACTTGCGCAGCCGGTGCATCTGCGACCGCTTCTCGGAGGAGAGCGACCGCCCGTACGCGTCCTTGTCCTTCCAGTCGATCGTCGTCGTCAGCCCCTTGTCGTGCATCGTCTCGGTGATTGGGGCGCCGACGCGCGACTTCGACTGCCGCTCGGAGTGGTTGAACGCGCGCCACTCCGGCCCGCGGTCGATGTTCCGTTCGTCCAGCACCAGGCCACAGTCCTCACAGACGAGCTCCTGATCGGCGTCGGTGACGATCTCGGTCGAATCGCACTCCGGACAGGAGAGCGTTTCTTCGTCCGACTCTCGCTCGGTGTCCCGCTCCTGTTGGCGCTGGCGGCTCGGACGTTCCATTATAAGGTTTCTGGTTACTCCCGCATTTAAACCTTTGTCCCGGTTCGCAGGTTGGATCGGTTCGACCGCTCTCCCGAAAAAGCGAGAAAACCGGCTGTGGAAGCTCTGTGCGGTACGGTTACCGTTCTTCTGCGGCTTCGACTCAAAAGCGGCCTAGCGAGTTGTATCGGCGCGGTGAACACGAAACGTGACCGGTCTCGACGGTCGGAACGATCGGTCGATCACAGAGTAACAAGGAGGAAGCCCACGGCTTCAGTCGTGGGTAACTGACGAGGCGGTTCCGATCCCGGTCCGGGGTGATCCGGTCCGGGGTGATCCAGTCCGGGGTGATCCAGTCCGGGGTGATCTGGTCCTGGGCGATCCGGATCGATCTAGTGTCACCTGACTTATAATATTACTATAAGGCATTTAACAAAGCTTTTGTATTACTATTATATATAGTAGTGTATGAGCACGACGCAGTCCGACGGGATCGAAGCCACGCTCAGCGGCTGTCGCCCGGCGGAGATCGACCCCATCGTCGTCGACGCCGCCGACCTCGAAAGCACCGCCCCCGAACACCTCCGCGACCTCAAGGCCGAATTTGCCGCCCGCGGCTACCAGCCCGCGACTCTCTCCGTCTCCGGTCGGTTCGACGGCGGCGACACCCTCGCCACCCAGCGCGAGGCCGACCGCCTCCGCGAGTTCGTCCGTGCCGCGTCGTTCCTCGGTGCCGGCCGTATCGAGGTCCGGCTGGACGAGGTCGCCGACCGAGACGCGGCCGAGCCGGCGCTGTCGGCGCTCGCCGAGCGCGCGCGCCGCGAGGGCGTCGAACTCGTCCGCGTCGACGACGGCTCGGCCGCCGCCTGAGCGGATGGCGTCGAAGCGCTCGCTCGCGACCAAGCTCGGCGTCGTCGCCGGATTCGAGGCGCCCAGCGCCGCGCTCGAACAGTACCCGACGCCGCCGGACCTAGCTGCGCACGTCGTCCACCTCGCCGACCTCCACGGCGACGTCGACGGCCGGACCGTCCTCGATCTGGGCACCGGGACGGGGATGCTCGCGCTGGCGGCGGCCCTTCGCGGTCCCGCGCGCGTGCTCGGGATCGAACTCGATCGCGACGCGCTCTCGACGGCGACCGAAAACGAGCGCCGAGTCGCCGGGAGCGCGCCCGTCCACTGGATCCAGGGCGACGCGACGCGACCCCCGCTCGACGTGCCCGATCCCGTGACCGTCGTGATGAACCCGCCGTTCGGCGCGCAGGACGGGAACCGGAACGCCGACCGCGGGTTCCTCGCGACGGCGAGCCGCGTCGCCGCCGTCTCCTACTCGGTCCACAACGCCGGCAGCCGCGAGTTCGTCGAGGCGTTCGCGGCCGACAACGGCGGCGAGGTCACCCACGCGTTCGCCGCCGACTTCGCGATCGAGGCGCAGTTCGACCACCACACCGACGCCGCCCGCGAGATCGACACCGAAGTGTACCGGATCGAGTGGGCCTGACGCGCGTCGCCGCCGGTCTCCGCGCTCCCGTTCCAATTCACTGCCGCCCCTCGTACGTCTCCCGCTCCGCGATCCGCACCCGCGTCTCTCCCCGCACCGCGAACACCGCGTCGCGCTTCTGGACGAACGTGACCCCCCGCAGCGTCACCGACTCGTTCGCGGCCGGAAGAGGGGCGACTTCGGCCCCGCCGTCGCCCGTCACGCGCAGTTCGAACCCGCCCTCGACGGCGGCGACCGTGACGTTCCGGCCCTCGATTCGGGGCTCGGCCCGCGCCGGGTCGCTCGTGAACAGCGTCGACCGCGTCTCGTTGCGCACCGCGTCGACCCGGTAGGTCGGCCCGCCGTTCGCCGCCACCCAGCCGGTGCGCTGGACCCAGACGGTCTCGCGCCAGCCGGTCCCTCCCACGTCGATCGCGCGGTACCCCCAGAAGGCGAGGTTCCCCTTCGAGACCGCCGCGGTCCAGATCTCCCGGTCGGCGTTCGCCACGATCACCCCGGAGGTGTTGACGCTCGTCGACCGGCCGAACGCCTCCACGTCGACCGCGCTCACCACCCGGTTCTCGACGTTCTCGGCGTACGTCACCTGATACCCCTCGATCTCGATCGGGTCGCCCGGAAGCTCGGTGTCGTCGTCGACGGCGACGAGGTTCGGCGCGATCCCCGGTCCGGCCACGACCGCCAGCGCCGAGACGAGCAGCAGCAGGCCGACCGCCGCGGGCGTCGCCGACCGGATTCCCTCACGGACCGTTTTCGGCTCCGAGACGGCCATATCCGACCGGATCGGCTCGTCGCGTCCGGCGATCGCGAGCGCGGCGAGCGCCGCGAGGACCGCGAGCAGGCCGAGTCCGACGGCGCGGTACATCTCGTACCGCTCGTTCCCCAGGTACCAGTAGACGGCCCAGAGCCGGCGGGACGCGCCGAACAGCAGGACCGCGCCGAACGCGACCAGCGCGGTCGTCCGCGATCGCGGGTCGATCCACTGCGAGTCCACGTCTGTCCACGCGGCTCCCGCGCTCCGCCGCCGTCGAACGAGCCACACCGCGGCGATGATCCCCGCGATCAGTCCGATCGCGTGGCTCTGTATCGCGACGTTCGCCCAGCTCGGCGCGCCGTACGAGCCGCTCGCCTCCGAGACGACGACCGGGTTCCGGAGCGTCCGGTAGGTCACGTTCACCAGCGTCGCGCCGGTGAGCGCGGCGATCGTTTTGACCGGGTAGAACACGAGCGCGAACCCCCACAACGCGAACACCACGCCCGAGAAGCCGATCACCGGTCCGAGCGCGAACGGCGACGAGAGGACGCCGAACGACAGCATCGCTCCCGGAACGACCACGAACGCCCGAACGTAAGGGTTCGAAGCAAGCGATTCGCGCGAGGAGGCACCGACCGCCAGCGATTCCCGAACCGGCGCGAGGGAGCCGGCGGCGGACAGCGACCCGACCGACGGGAGCGACCCGACAGACGGGAGTGACCCGACCGACGGGAGCGCCGATCGCACCGTCCCGGTTCCCTCGTCGACATCGCGACCGCCGGGGAAGTGCCCGTAGGCGTACTCGGCCAGCACGCCGGCGACGAGCGTCGACAGGAGGTTCCCCGTGATGTGGCCTCTCCCGGAGTGCGCGAGCCCGGACCAGAGCATTCCCTCGGGGTAGAAGTACGACCACGACCGGAAGGGGATCACGACGGGTCGGTCCGGGTTCTCCAGCCCGCTCTGTACGAACAGATAGACGGCGACGACCGCGGCGATCGCGACGAGCGTTCCCCACGGGACGCCGAGGAGGAAGCGGGAGCGGAGCGCCCGCGTCCACGCTCCGCTCGGACGATCGGCCCGATACACGACGGCGAGCGCGGCGGCGACGAGAGCGCCGCCGGCGACGAGGTGAGCGGCGTCCGACGAAAGCGCCTCCGCGACCATGTGGGTGAGGGAACGGCCGAGCGCTTAAGAATTCGCGGGTCGCTTCCGGCCGCGAGACCCTCCACTGACCCGGCGGTACTTCCGTCTCAGATCTTGTTTTCGGCGTCGTCGGCGAGCTCCTCCATCCGCTTGCCGACGCGGCCGGCGGGAGAGAATTCGTCTTCGCTCATCGCGTTCGCGAGGGCGTTTCCGAGGACGAACACGGCGTGTTTGTGCTCGCTCTTCGATTTGTGGACGTGGGAGGGATCGACATCGAGCTCGTCGTACGGGTCGAAGAGCGAGCCGTCCACGGTCTCGTGGTTGCGGAAGTGCTCCATGATCGTCACCATCTGCTCGTGGAGTTCGAGAAGCTCGTCTTTGTGCATACCCGTTGATACGGGCCGTACACCCTTTAAGCGTTGTTGAGGGGTATACGCACGGTTCTGCAGCGTTTCGACATCCGGCCGGGAACCCAAAGCGGGACTGAAGCCGATCGGGAAACGGCGGCCGGTTCGGAGGGGCGGCGAAACGCTCGGGGACGGCGAGGGAGTCCGGAACCGATCGGAACGAGACCAACGGAAGCCGAGTGCCTCAGAAAACGTACTCGTCTTCGTGGCCCATCATCCCCTCGTCTTCGAACCCGCTGGAGTCCTCGTCGTCTCGCGGACCGCTCGTCTTGAACGCCTTTATCCCCGTCGACAGGAGCTCTTCGACCGCCTCCTCGCGGTTGAGGAACTCCCCCTGCTCGACCATCTGAGCGATCTGCATCTCCAGATGCTCCGGCACGGTTATCTCTACTTGTGGCATTTCCTGCTGGGGAGTAATGGGAATGGGTATATAAATGTGGCGTCGATGCTACGGTTATTAGAAACCGATTTCGGGCAATCTTGAAAGTCTATTTCTGAGCATTCGAATAACTATTTTATATCCTGCAATTCGTTGGGTTTCCCGAACATGTCGCGGGGCGTCTTCCCCGTGCACCTCCGTCGGCCGCTGTCGCGAGAGCGACATACATAGGTGAGGCCGGGACGTACGGGAGGTCATGACCGAAGCCGGCGCGCCCGACGCCGACGCCCGCGTAGATTCGGGAGCCGATGACGCTGACGCCGCTGCCACCGACGCGATCGAGGACCTCACGGACCTCTACCGCGAGTTCGGAGACGACCGGCTCCCGCCGGGACAGCGCGAGACCGATCGGTTCCCCGTGCTCTCGAAGAGCGGGACGCCCTCGTGGGACCCGGAGACGTTCGAGTTCGAGGTGTGGGGCGCCGTCGAGGACCCGCTCGCGTACTCGCTTTCCGCGTTCCGCGATCTCCCGTCGGTGACCCAGCGGCAGGACTTCCACTGCGTGACCGGCTGGAGCAAGTTCGACTGCGCGTTCACCGGCGTCGAGTTCGGCGAGATCGTCGACCGAGCGGGCGTGCGAGACGACGCCGAACACGTCCTGTTCCACGCGCTCGACGGCTACACGACCAACCTCTCGCTGGAGGAGTGCACCCGCGAGGGCGTGCTGTTCGCCTACGGGTTCGACGGCGACGACCTCCCGGCCGACCACGGCGGCCCGGTCCGGGTCGTCACGCCGCATAAGTACGCGTACAAGGGGGCCAAGTGGGTCTCCGGCGTGGAGTTCCTCGCAGAGAAGGAGCTCGGCTACTGGGAGAAGCGCGGCTACAGCGACACCGCGAACCCGTGGAACGAGGAGCGGTACAGCTGAACCGCACCCCGGTTCCCGCTCGCGGACTCCCGGGATAGTCAGGATAAAGGTTCCCCGGACCCGATCAAATGGCAATGGTACGGGCGCGTTCGTCCCCGGTGTCGACCCTCGTTAGCCGCACGACCGGGATCGACGCGCCCGCCTTCGCGGCCGCGTTCGACGCCCTCTCGGCGCCGCGAATGACGTGGAACGCCCCCGACGACGCGCTCGTGTTCGCCAGCGGCGCGGCCGCGACGCTGACCGCGAGCGGCCCGGACCGATTCGCGGCGATCCGATCCGGCGCCGACGACCTGTTCGACTCCGGCGACGTCCACGCCGGGACTGAGGCCGCCCGTCCCCGTCTCTTCGGCGGGTTCGCCTTCCACGAGGGCGGATGCGACGGCGACCCATGGGAGCCGTTTCCCGAGGCGCGGTTCGTCCTCCCGCGCGTGCAGGTCACGTTCGCGGACAACGGCGCGTGGCTCACGGTGAACGCGGTCGGCGACGACGCCGATCCCGACGCGGTCGAGGAGCGGCTCGCCGCCGAGCGCGACCGGATCGCGGGACTCCCGAGGGAGGGAGACCGCCCGCCGCGGCCCGGAATCGCGGCGACCCGCCGGACGACGAGCCGCGAGGCGTGGCGCGAGAGCGTCGAGGCCGCGGTCGACCGGATCCGCGGCGGCGACCTCCGGAAGGTGGTGCTCGCGCAGGCGCTGGAGGCCGACCTCGACGCCCACTTCCCGCGGGCGGCGACGCTCGACCGGCTCGCGGAGAAGTACCCGGACTGCCACCGCTACTACTTCGAACCCGACGCCGAGGGGAGCGCCTTCTTCGGCGCGACCCCGGAGCGGCTGGTCGCGCTGCGCGGTCGGACCGTCGAGACCGACGCGCTCGCGGGCACGACGGGTCGAGGCGAGACCCCGGCCGAAGACGAGTGGCTCGCGCAGGAGCTGCTCGACGACGCCAAGAACGTCCACGAACACGAGCTCGTCGCAGACACCGTCCGCGAGCAGTTAGAGCCGTTCGCGGCCTCCATCTCGGCGGGCGAGCGACGCGTCCGGCGGCTCGCCACGGTGCAACACCTCCACACCCCGATCACGGCCGAGCTGAACGCCGACCGCCACGTCCTCGACCTCGTGGAGGCGCTCCACCCGACCCCCGCGGTCGGGGGGCTCCCGCCGGACCGCGCGCTCGAAACGATCCACGACACAGAGCCGTTCGACCGCGGCTGGTACGCGGCGCCGGTCGGCTGGATCGACGCCGCCGGCAACGGCGCGTTCGCGGTCGCGATCCGGTCCGCGGTGGCGACCCAAAGCCGAGCCACCCTCTTCGCCGGCGTCGGGCTCGTCGCCGACTCCGACCCCGACCGCGAGTGGGACGAGGTCCAGCTCAAGTACCGCCCGATCCTCGACGAGCTGGAGGGCGGGAGCTGACGGGGCGCTTTCGGTCGAGGTGCCGAGTGAGGCGCCGAGTGTCGGCGCCCCTCACTGGAACATCTTCAGCGGCTCCGCCTGCGAGCTCTCCTCGGTCGCCTCCTGCATCCGCTTCGCGAACGCCTGCTTCGCGTTCTTGATCTCGGTCGCCTGATCGACGAGCCCCTCGGTGGGCGTCTCCGTTCCGGCGATCGGATCGATGCCGTCGAGGATGAGGACCCGAGCCGCCTCGGGGTCGGGGAACTGCGGGTCCGACTCGACGATGAGCCCGACCGCGTCGCGACCGCGCTCCAGCGACTCCGCGAGCATCGCGCCGGTCGGCCCGGAGACGAGTCCCGACTCCGGCGGGTCCTCGACCTCGGCGCGAGAGAGCGCGTCGCCGCCGTTCCCGGTCGCGACGCCGTACAGGTCGGGCGGCGTCTCGTCCTTCTCGCGGCCGAGCCCGGAGAGGAACACGGGGAACGCGCCGGTGTCCTCGAACCAGGTGTCGAGACAGCCGGCGACCTCGGTCGCGGCGCCGGGATTCACCGGGACGTCGCTGCGGAGCGCGACGAGGTCGCGTTCGGCGTCGGCGTACAGCCGCACCGGCGACGTCAGCGAGGGGTCCGACTCGTGGTAGACGGCCACCCGCGGGAGCCCGTCGCAGTGCACGTTCGCGTAGTGGACCATGTCGTGGGCCTCGATCAGGTGGTCCGTCGCGATCTTGCCGACGAGGCCGACGCCGGGGAACCCCTCGACCAGCGTCGGCTCGTCCAGCGACACCTCGTCGTCGAGCACGGAGATGCGTGCCATGCGCTCTCGTACTCCCGCCGCCGACCTAAAGGTGGGGCGCGAAGTGGCGGCCACCCGGGGCGATCCGATCGCCCTGTCCCGAAACCGACTAACCGTCCGGCGCGCAAGGGCGGTCATGAATCCCCTCGACCGCTACGAGGCCCTCGTCGACGATGCCGACGCGTTTCGGGCAGCCTGCGACCGGCCCCTCCCGTCGGTCGTCCGCGTGAACGAGATGGCGGCCTCGCCGGCCCGCGTCCGCGAGGCGTTCGACGAGGAGGGAGTCGCCTACGAGCCCGTCGACTGGCACGACGGGCTCTTCCGGCTCCCGGACGGCAACCCCGGCGGCAACTGGCCGTACGTCCACGGCTGGACCCACGGCCAGGAGGAGGTCTCCGTCCTGCCGGGGCTCGCGCTCGATCCGCGGCCGGGCGACCGCGTCTGGGACGCCTGCGCGGCGCCCGGCAGCAAGACCACCCAGATCGCGGACGCGATGGACGACGAGGGAACCGTCGTCGCCAACGACAACAACCTCGGGCGGCTCTCCGCGCTCCGGCACAACGCCGAGCGACTCGGGATCACGAACGCGATCGTCACCAACCAGGACGCGCGCAACTTCTCGACGAAGCCGCTCGCGTTCGACGAGTTCGACCGCGCCCTCGTCGACGCCCCCTGCTCGTGTGAGGGAACCTGCCGCAAGAACCCGGACGTGGTCGACCAGTGGACCCTCGATCACGTCCACGCGGTCGCCGGGATCCAGAAGGGGATCTTGGCGCGCGCCGTGCAGGCGACCCGCCCCGGCGGGACCGTCGTCTACTCCACCTGCACGTTCGCGCCCGAGGAGAACGAGGCGGTGCTTGACCACGTCCTCGGCGAGGAGGACTGCGAGATCGTCGAGCTCGACCTCCCGCTCGACACGGTTCCCGGCGTCACGGAGTGGGAGGACGAGACCTACGACGAGTCGGTGACGCGCGCGCACCGCGTCTATCCCCACCACAACGACACGGGCGGGTTCTTCTGCGCGAAGCTGCGCGTGGGCGGTGACGACCCCAACGCTGCCAGCGGCGGCGAGGAGGCGAGCGCATGAGCGACGACGCCCCCACCAACGACGGCCAGCGCTTCGACCGGCTCCCGGAGACCCCCGCCGACCGCGAGGTCGAGGGGCGCGCGAGCAGACGGGAAGTGCTCGACTGGTGGGCCGAGCGGTTCGGGATCGAGAGAGGGGTGTTCGAGGGGTACAGCTTCTGGGAGAAGGGCGCGGGGAAGGTCTGGATCTTCAACGGCGAGGCGACCGACCCGAGCCGGGTGGAGGCGATCGGGATGACCTTCCTCCGGACCCGTCAGGAGCACTGGAAGCCGACGACCCGGGCGGCCACCCGGTTCGGGGGTCTCGCGACGAAGAACGTCATCGAACTCGACCCCGAGCAGGCCGCAGCCTTCGTCGCCGGCGACGACCAGGACCTCCCCGAGTGGGACGGCGACTGGGGGTACCTGATCGCGGCCCACGAGGTCGCCGGTGAGCGGGCGCCGATCGGCGTGGGGCTCTACCTCTACGACGAACTCCGGTCGGTGGTGCCGAAGGGGAGTCGGGCGGACCTGCCGGTCGTGGAGTAGGCTGCGAGTCCACCGCCGGCTACTCCCCTTTCTCCCGCACCGTCCCCCCGCCGAGCCCCTCCCACTCCACCCGATAGCCGAGCCGCGAGAGGGCGGCGCTCGCGTCGTCGATCCCGCGCTCGTCCAGGACCGACTCGGCCGCCGAGAGCGACATCCCGGCTTCCAACTCTTCGCCCGCCGCCGCCAGAACCGCGGGCCGCACGAGGGTCCGACCGATCCGCTCGTGGTCGGGGAACGACTTGTCCTCGATCGCCTCGACGCTCACGCCGTGCGCGTCGGCGAGGTCGTCGAGCCCGATCGCGTCGGCGTCGGGCGAGAGGGTTTCGGGGAGGTCGGCGGCGGCGTCGGCGACGAACTCGGCCTCGTACTCGCGGAGCACGTCGACGATCTCTTTCACGCGGACGGTCCCGGAGTAGGTGACGACGCGGTGGTCGCGCGCGGCGATCTCCTCGCCGACGCCGAGGCTCTCGTCGACGGCGACCAGCAGGTCCACGTCCTCCACGTCGGCGAGCTGGGAGAGCTTCTTCTCGACGTACTCTGGGGTCCAGAAGCCCATCACCTCGAAGAACAGCCGGAAGTCGGCGTGGTCGTAGTCGAACGCGAAGTCGGGGATCATCACCCGGGTTCCGGTTTCGAGGGGCTCCGGCTCGCGGACGAGGGTCCAGTCGAGGTCAAGCCCGCGGAACCGCCCGGCGAAGTCGGCCTCGACCCCGCTGTCGAAGTCGGGCTCGGCGACCGGCTCGACGCCCGGCACCGTCACGTCGCCGTCGGAGAGACGCATGGTGCGCTCGCGCCCGCGGTCGTCGATCGTCGCCGAGAGCTCCCACTCCGCCGACTCCGCGACGGTCCGGAGCAGCCGAGCGAAGGCCGTCCCGTAGCGCCGGGTGCGCGAGAAGAGCGCGTCGGGGCCGGTGACCACCAGTTCGCGGCCCTGGGGGGTCTTCTCCAGTTCGTACATCAGGCGCAGTCGCTTCACGGCGGAGACGAGCCGCTTCGGGTCGTTCGACCGCACTCGGACCTCGGTGGCGTCGAAGAGGGCGGTCTGGGCCAGCGAGAGGTCGTACTGTTCGAGGAGCGAGTTCGGGTCCCACCGCACGTCGGCGTCGACGAGGACCTCGTTGACGTCGCGGTCGGCGTACAGCGACGCCTCCACGTCGCCGGGGTCGATCCCGAGCGCGTCGGCGGCGCGGTCGACCGCGGCCTCGCGCTCGGCCTCGCTCGCGACGCCCACGGCCTCCGCGGCCTCGAACGCGGCCCGTCGGACGCGGCGCGGGGGAACCGGAGCGCGCGTCTCGAAGGCGCACTCGCGCTCCACGAGCGCGGCGAGCCCCCGAACCAGTTTGAAGTCGCCGCCGGCGTCGGCGGCGTCGGCCTCCAGATCCGCCAGCGCGTCGTCGAGGTCGCCGCGCCGCTCCCCGACGTGGGACTCGAAGGCCCCGAGCACCCGCGCCGCGAGCGGGCGGTGATCGCGGGTCGCGAAGCGCGGGCGGTACCCACCGCCGGCCCGGGAGACGCGAAGGAGGTCCTTTCGTAGCACGCTCCCGCGGTACGGGCCGGTCGACCTAAAACGGGCGGATCCGGTCGACGACGGCGAGGGACGTTCCGGAGCGACGGCCGATTGCGAATCAGTCGTCGGCGTGCCCCGTTTCCGGTGTGAACGTGACCCCGTCGATCTCGATCTCGTCCGGTACGCGGTCGGTGTCGTGCGACCCAACCGGCGGGACGTTCACCGCCGCGGCGGCGGACGCGTCAAGGTCGGTCTCGCCGTCGATGGCGGCCATCTCGCCGTCCGCGTCCCGGGCGTCCTGATCGATGCGCATCGAGCAGAACTCCGCGCCGCACATCGAGCAGAACCGGGCCTCCTTGTAGTTATCTCCGGGGAGCGTCTGATCGTGGGAGGACCGCGCGCGGTCGGGATCGAGCGCGAGGTCGAACTGCCGGGCCCAGTCGAACTCGTAGCGCGCCTCCGAGAGGGCGTCGTCCCAGTCGCGCGCGCCCGGAAGCCCGTTGGCGACGTCGGCGGCGTGGGCCGCGATCCGATACGCCGCGAGCCCGTCTCGCACGTCCTCCGCGTCGGGGAGGCCGAGGTGCTCTTTCGGGGTGACGTAGCAGAGCATCGCCGCCCCCGCACGCGCCGCCTCGGTTGCACCGATCGCGCTCGTGATGTGGTCGTATCCCGGGGCGATGTCCGTCACGAGGGGACCGAGCACGTAGAACGGCGCGCCGTCGCACACCTCCTGCTGCCGGTCGACATTGTCGGCGATCTCGTCCATCGGGACGTGGCCGGGGCCTTCCACCATCACCTGCACGCCGTGATCCCACGCGACGCGAGTCAGCTCGCCGAGGGTGTCGAGTTCGGCGAACTGCGCCTCGTCGCTCGCGTCGGCGAGGCAACCGGGGCGGAGGCCGTCACCGAGCGAGACCGTCACGTCGTGTGCCGCGAGAATCTCGCAGATCTCCTCGAACTTCGCGTACAGCGGGTTCTGCATCCCGTTCTCCTCGATCCACTGGGCTAGGATCGAGCCGCCGCGCGAGACGATTCCGGTCGTGCGACCGTCGGTCAGCGGCAGGTGCTCCAGCAGCACGCCCGCGTGGATCGTCATGTAGTCGACCCCCTGTTCGGCCTGCTTCTCGATCACGTCGAGCAGCAGTTCGTGAGTGATCGCGGACGGGTCGTCCGCTCGCTTCACCGCCTCGTATATGGGAACCGTGCCGACGGGGACCGGCGAGTACGCGACGTTCGCCTCGCGGGTCTCGTCCAAGCGCTCCCCCGTCGAGAGGTCCATGACGGTGTCTGCGCCGTAGTGGACGGCGGCGTGGAGCTTCCGGAGCTCCGCGTCGAGGTCGCTGGTCGATTCGCTGTTGCCGATGTTGGCGTTGACCTTCGTCGAGAACTCCCTCCCGATGATCATCGGGTCGAGCGAGTCGTGGGCGTGGTTGTTCGGGATCACCGCCTGCCCGTCGGCGATCTGCCGACGGACGAACTCGGGATCGCGGTTCTCGCGCTCTGCCACGCGCTCCATCGCGGGCGTGACCTCGCCGTCTCGGGCCCGCTGGATCTGTGTCGGCGCCATTGATTACTCAGTTATATCACTAGCTAATATACTCTTGGGTGTACGGTTCGACGGTCTCCGCGGGACACGGGTGCGACACGCTTAACTCCGAAACCCGCCGATCGAAGGGTAATGAGTACCGACGCGGCGAGTGACGCGGACGCCGGAAGCGAGGGAGAAGACCAGCCCGAGGCGTTCGTCCGGACCTGCGAACATCTCGTCGATCGGATTCTCGCGGGCGAGATCGACCGCGACGACCTGGAGTCCGCCAAGCTCGACGCCTGCTCGGAGTTCGGCTCCCCGAAGGTCCCGAAGAACACCGAGATTCTGGACCACGCGCCCACGGAGGCTCGCGACGACGTGATCGAGGTCGTGCAGCGGAAGCCGATTCGGACCGCTTCCGGCGTCTCGCCGGTCGCGATCATGACCTCGCCGAAGCTGTGCCCGCACGGGAAGTGCCTCTACTGCCCCGGCGGGCCGGCTTCCGAGTTCTCCTCGGCGCAGTCGTACACGGGCCACGAGCCCGCCGCGGCCCGCGGCGAGCAGAACGACTACGACCCGTACGGGCAGGTCACCCTCCGGCTCGAACAGCTCCGGAAGATCGGCCATCCCGTCGACAAGGTGGAGCTCATCCTGATGGGCGGGACGATGACCGCGCGCTCGCACGACTACCAGGAGTGGTTCGTGAAGCGCGCGCTCCAGGCGATGAACGACTACGACCTGGACAAGGAGCCCGAACCGGCCGAGGGCGAGTCGTTCGCGCCCGCTCCCGAGGAGACGGAGTTCGAGTACCTCGAGGACGTGATCGCGGAGAACGAGACCAACGAGATCCGCAACATCGGGACGACGTTCGAGACGAAGCCCGACTGGTGTGACCCCGAGCAGATCGACCGCATGCTCGATCTGGGCGGCACCAAGGTGGAGGTCGGCGTCCAGACCACCTACGAGCGGATCAACCGCGAGATGCACCGCGGGCACGGCAACGAGGCCTCCCGGAACGCCAACCGCCGGCTCCGCGACGCCGCGTTCAAGGTCGGCTTCCACATGATGCCGGGCCAGCCGGGGATGACCCGCGAGATGTGTATCGAGGACTTCCGGCAGCTGTTCGAGAACCCCGACTGGCGGCCGGACTACCTCAAGATCTACCCGACCCTCGTCGTCGAGGGGACCCGGATATACGACCGGTGGCGCCGCGACGACTTCGAGCCCCTCTCGAACGAGGAGGCGGCCGACGTGGTCGCCGAGGCGATGGACCACATCCCCAAGTACACGCGGCTCCAGCGCGTCCAGCGCGACATTCCGGCCGACTTCATCGAGGGCGGCGTCTGGAAGTCGAACCTCCGACAGCTCGCCGACCGGCGGGCCGAACAGAAGGGGATCGTCCAGCGCGACATCCGCGCCCGCGAGGTCGGCCACAACGACGCCGACCCGGACCCGGACGACGTCGAACTCGACGTGATGACCTACGAGGCCGGCGGCGGGACGGAACACTTCATCTCCTTCGAGGACCCCGTCCGCGACCTGCTCGTCGGCTTCTGTCGCCTCCGGTTCCCCTCCTTCGCGCCCGACCAGCCCGGCGCGCCGGGCACCGAGGGCGACGCGATTCGCCGCGAACTCGAAGACGCCGCCTTGATCCGCGAACTCCACGTGTACGGCAGCGAAGTCGCCATCGGCGGCGACGGCGACTGGCAGCACCAGGGGTACGGCAAGCGGCTCCTCCAACGCGCCGAGGAGCTGGCCCGCGACGCCGGCTACCGCAAGATGGCGATCATCTCCGGGATCGGCGCCCGCGAGTACTACCGGACCAAGCTCGGCTACCACCAGGACGGGCCGTACGTCTCGAAGCGGCTGTAGGCGCCCCGAGGGTCGACCCCTCGACCGTCCGTCCTCACAACGACACGTCTTTTTCCGGGCCGGCTGTCTCCTTGGTGTATGGACCAGAAGCGGGAGCTGTCGAGCATCGACCTCGGCGCGCTCGTCACCGAGCTCAATCGGTACGAGGGCGCGAAGGTCGACAAGGCGTACCTCTACGACGACGACCTGCTCCGGCTGAAGCTCCGCGACTTCGACCGCGGCCGGGTCGAACTGATGATCGAGGTGGGCGATATCAAACGTGCTCACGTCGCGGATCCCGACAACGTCTCGGACGCCCCCGGTCGGCCGCCGAACTTCGCGAAGATGCTGCGCAATCGCATGTCCGGCGCCGACTTCGCGGGCGTCGAGCAGTACGAGTTCGACCGCATCCTCACCTTCGAGTTCGAGCGCGAGGACCAGAACACGACGCTCGTCGCCGAGCTGTTCGGGCAGGGGAACGTCGCCGCGCTCGACGAGACCGGCGAGGTCGTGGGCGCGCTTCAGACCGTCCGGCTCAAGTCCCGGACGGTCGCGCCCGGATCGCAGTACGAGTATCCGGCCTCGCGGCTCAACCCCCTCGACGTGAGCCTCGGCGGGTTCAAACGCCACATGCGCGAGTCCGACAGCGACGTGGTGCGGACCCTCGCCACGCAGCTCAACCTCGGCGGGCTCTACGCCGAGGAGGTGTGCACCCGGGCCAGCGTCGAGAAGGAGACGCCCATCGAAGAGGCCACCGACGACCAGCTCCGTGCGCTTCACGAGGCGCTCGAACGCATCGGCGAGCGGCTCCGCTCGGGCGACGTCGACCCGCGGGTGTACGAGGAGGAACTCGACGAGGGGGACGGAGACGGCGGCGAGGACGACGAGGCCGACGACCGCGACCCCCGCGTCGTCGACGTCACGCCCTTCCCGCTCTCGGAGCACGAGGGGCTTCCGAGCGTCGGCTTCGACTCCTTCAACGCCGCCGTCGACGAGTACTTCTACCGGCTGGAACACGAGGAGTCCGACGCGGGGGAGGCGCCGACGGACGCGAGCGCCTCGCGGCCCGACTTCGAGGAGGAGATCGCCAAACAGGAGCGGATCATCGAACAGCAGAAGGGGGCGATCGAGGGGTTCGAGGAGCAGGCGGAGGCGGAGCGCGAGCGCGCGGAGCTGCTGTACGCCGAGTACGACCTCGTCGACGAGGTGCTCTCGACGGTGCAGGAGGCCCGCGAGAACGACGTGCCCTGGGACGAGATCGCGGAGACCCTCGACGCCGGCGCCGAGCGGGGGATCCCCGCGGCGGAGGCCGTCGTCGACGTCGACGGCGGCGAGGGGACGGTGACGGTCGAACTCGGTGAGGACGACACCCGCGTCGAACTCGACGCGAGCGCGGGCGTGGAGGTCAACGCCGACCGCCTCTATCAGGAGGCCAAGCGGATCGAGGGCAAGAAGGAGGGCGCGATGGAGGCCATCGAGTCGACCCGGCAAGATCTTGAGGCGGTCAAAGAGCGGAAGGCCGAGTGGAAGGCGAAGGAGGCGGCCGACGACGAAGAGGGCGGAAGCGACGCCGGCGGCGGCGAGGGGGACGAGGGCGAGGAGGAGTACGAGACCGACTGGCTCTCGCGCTCCTCGATCCCGATCCGGAGCCCCGACGACTGGTTCGAGCGGTTCCGCTGGTTCCGGACCTCGACGGGGTACCTCGTCATCGGCGGGCGCAACGCCGACCAGAACGAGGAGCTTGTGAAAAAGTACATGGGCAAACACGACCGGTTCTTCCACACGCAGGCGCACGGGGGACCGGTGACGCTGTTGAAGGCCGCGGGGCCCTCCGAGTCGGCGGACCCGGTCGACTTCTCGGAGGAGACCCTGCGTGAGGCCGCGCAGTTCGCGGTCTCCTACTCGTCGGACTGGAAGGACGGGCGCGGCGCGGGCGACGCGTACATGGTCGAGCCGGATCAGGTGTCGAAGACGCCGGAGAGCGGCGAGTACATCGAGAAGGGGAGCTTCGTGATCCGCGGCGACCGCACCTACTTCGAGGACGTGCCCTGCCGGGTCGCCGTCGGCGTCCAGTGCGAGCCCGTCACGCGCGCCATCGGCGGCCCGCCCTCGGCCATCGTCGACCGCGCGGCGACGAGCGTCACGCTGGAGCCGGGGATGTACGCGCAGAACGACGCCGCGATGATGGCGTACCGCGAGCTGAAAGGCCGGTTCAAGGACACCTCGTTCGTGCGGAAGGTGGCGAGCGCCGACCAGATACAGGAGTTCCTGCCGGCGGGCGGCTCCGACATCGTGGACTGAGGTGGTCTCCCGGTCGCCGGGGGAGCCGGCCGGCCACCTCTCCCGCCCGGAGCGCGACCCTTTCAAGCCCTCGCCCCCGACTCCGCCCATGAGCTTCGAGGCGCTGCCGGACGGCTGGCGGGTGTGGAACGAGGAGCCGAGCGGCCGGGCGATCCTCGTGTACCGCCCGGACGTGTTCGGCGGCGACGACCTCCCGTCCGAGTGTCTCCCGACGATCTACCTGACGAACGGCGCGCGCAACGCCCGGCCCGGGTCGGGCCAGTACGCCACCGAGGAGTGGCACGTCGTCCTCTTCTTGGAGCCCGAGATCGAGGCGATCTCGGAGACGTACGAGAGCCGCGAGACCGGCGCGGCCGCCGCCGTCGACGCGGCGGAGCGGTTCGCCGCAGGCGACGTGGACTACCGGGCCGCCTACCAGGTGCCGCGCGAGGCGTACTTCGAGCGGTTGGACGAGTACGTCGACGAAGACTGAGAGGGTCGCCGCGGGAGGGATGCGATCGCTGTCGCGTCGGGGAATCAGCGTCTTTGATCCACTCCTGTGCATACTTCTGTAGGTTACACGGATGATTGCACCACGAACACGAGGGTTTTTATCGACTCACGTCCCACCGACGTGTATATGCAAGCCGGTGGGGACAACACCGCTGACGAGCCGCGAGAGAAGTGCGGCGTCGTCGGCGTCTCGCTCGCCGACCGCGAGGCCGCGCGACCGCTGTACTACGCGCTGTACGCGCTCCAACACCGGGGACAGGAGTCCGCGGGGATCGTCACGCACGACGGCTTCCAACAGCACAGCCACGTCGAGCGCGGGCTCGTCGGCGACGCGTTCGACGAGGGCGACCTGGAGTCGCTGTCGGGCGGCACCGGCATCGGCCACGTCCGGTACCCGACCGCCGGCAGCCTCGACAAGAGCTGCGCGCAGCCCTTCTCGGTCTCCTTTAAGTCCGGGTCGCTCGGGCTCTCGCACAACGGGAACCTCGTCAACGCCGACGAGGTCCGGGCGGAGCTCGCGGAGGCCGGCCACGCGTTCACCTCCGACGGCGACACCGAGGTGATCGCCCACGACCTCGCGCGCAACCTCCTCGAAGAGGACCTCGTCCGGGCGGTCAAACACACGATGAACCGGATCCACGGCTCCTACTCGCTGGCGATCACCCACGACGACACGGTCCTCGGCGTGCGCGACCCCCTCGGGAACCGCCCGCTGTGTCTCGGAAAGATCGACGGCGGCTACGTGCTCGCCAGCGAGTCCGCCGCCATCGACACGCTCGACGGGGAGCTGATCCGCGACGTGCGCCCCGGCGAACTGGTCGTCTTGGACCCCGACGGGAGCGGGTACGACACGTATCAGCTCGTCGAACGCGAGTCGTCCGCCCACTGCTTCTTCGAACACGTCTACTTCGCCCGTCCCGACTCCGTGATCGACGAGAGCCTCGTGTACGAGGTACGTCGGAAGCTCGGCCGGAAGCTCTGGGAGGAGTCCGGCGTCGAGTCGGACGTGGTGATGCCCGTCCCGGACTCGGGGCGGGCGTTCGCCTCCGGCTACGCCGACGCCGCCGGCGAGACGACCGCGGACGGGGACCCCCGCCCCGAGGGCGAAGGGGGGATCGAGTTCGCCGAGGGGCTGATGAAGAACCGCTACGTCGGTCGGACGTTCATCATGCCGACCCAGGACGAGCGGGAGCGCGCGGTCCGGCTGAAGCTCAACCCGATTCGGTCCACCGTCGAGGGCAAGTCGGTTACCATCATCGACGACTCGATCGTCCGGGGGACCACCTCGACGCAGCTCGTCGAACTGGTCCGCGAGGCGGGCGCCGAGGAGGTCCACCTCCGGATCGGCGCGCCGGCGATCGTCGCGCCCTGCTACTTCGGGATCGACATGGCGACCCGCGAGGAGCTGATCGCCGCCGACGCCTCCACCGAGGAGATCCGGGAGGAGGTGGGCGCGGACTCGCTGTCGTACCTCTCGATCGACGCCGTCGCCGACGCGCTCGGCGAGAGCCGCGCGGACCTCTGTCTGGGGTGTGTCACCGGTGAGTACCCGTTCGACGTGGAGGGCGAAGAGGCGGACCGCGACATCGAGGGGACCGCGCCCGGCGCGACCGCGGCCGACGACTGATCGAGCCTCCGTCCAGCGTTCCGACCGCATTCTGTCCGCTGCCGATGCCCTTTCACGGCGCGGCGGTGGAATCGGGAATTTAAATACGCCCACGACGGGAGGTACGCGTATGACATCCGACGCCGACGAGACAACGATGAGTCGCCGCGGACTGTTCAGGGCCGGCGCCGCGGGGGCCGCCGTCGCAACGGGCCTCGCCGCCGGTTCCGGCGGAGCGGCGGCTCAGTACGACGGCTGGCTGGACGACGTCGACAACTACGACGGCACCCACGATTACACCGGGCAGGACGAGGTCACGGTCGACGTCGGCGCGGTCGACGGCCTCAAGTTCGGGCCGGCGGCGATCCTGATCGATCCCGGGACGACGGTCGTCTGGGAGTGGACCGGACAGGGCGGCGCGCACAACGTCGTCGCCGAGGACGGGACGTTCGACAGCGGCGAGACGGTCAGCGAGGAGGGAGCCACCTTCGAGTACACCTTCGACGACGCGTCCGACGGCGACACGTTCAATTACCTCTGTGTCCCCCACGAGGCGGTCGGGATGAAGGGCGCGGTCGCGGTCGGATCGGTCGACGACGACCTCGTGACGCCCGGCGGTGACGGGGGCGACGGTGGAAGCGGTAACACGACCGACGGCGGCAACACGACCGACGGCGGCAACACGACCGACGGCGGCAACACCACCGACGGCGGATCCGGCGGTCGCGATCTCACCGCCGGCGACATCGGCGCGCTCGCGCTCGGCTTCGGCTTCGCCGGGGCGCTGCTCGTACCGCTGTTCTACGCCGCTCACAAGATGGCGAACGAGGAGTAGGGCGCCGGCACCCGCCCGATTCCGGCCCTTTGCGTCGGTTCATGGCCGCTTCTCTCAGAAGGCGTGATGTAACATGAGGTAGACGCCGATCCCCATCGTGAAGGAGATCAGCCAGAGCACCGCGGCGACGGAGCCGACCTGCGCGTGCCGGGTGTGGTACAGATCCTCGTACGGTCGGGTGGCGGCGAGCAGTAGCGCGTAGAAGACGAACGGGACGCAGGCGATCGCGAGCAGGATGTGTATCGCGAGGAACGGGAGATAAACGTACGTGTACACGATCTCCGGGCCGGGGAACTCGGCGGTCCCCACGAGGATCAGCCGGTAGAGGTAGCCGCCGAGGAACGCGACGAACAGTCCGAACGACGAGAGCATGAACGCCTTGTGGCGGCGGACGTTCCCGCGGGAGATCGCCCGCCAGCCGAGCAGGATGGTGGCGATCGCGGTCGTCGATATCACGGCGTTGAGGTGCGGGAGCGTTTCGAGGACGGCGTCGCTCGCGCGCGGAAGCACGCTACTCGGGATCGCGCCGCCGACGGCGCCGAACACGAGCGCGAGCGCGGCGGCGGACAGGAGGGCGGTCAGCGTCGGGACGTTCTCGCGGGCCCACTCGGACATGTTGCGATCGCTGGGACGCCACCCCCAAACGCGTGCCGGTTTCGACGACTCGGTCCCGGCGGGTGGCTCGTCGCGTGCGTCCTCTCGATCGGTGGCAACCTCCGTCACGGTCCGGCCGAATGGAAGGGCTTTTAATTAGGGGAAGGGTACGTGGAGACGCGACAGAACACCGCGAGCGTGGGTAGCCAAGCCAGGCCAACGGCGCAGCGTTGAGGGCGCTGTCCTGTAGAGGTCCGCCGGTTCAAATCCGGTCCCACGCATCGCTCGGCGGAACACCCGCCACACCGATGCACGGTGTTGTCTCTACGACAGCACCCACGCACAATTCCTTTCGGCCGCTACGTGAGGAGTGACGACTTTGCGTTTGACTGCAGATCGGCGGCGGACACCTCCAAAGCCCCAGTCGCCGAGGGGCACGCTCGCTGCGCTCCTCAGTCGCTCGTTCCACTCGCTCCTTGCGGTGCTTACGTCCCCTGCGTGCCCCTCGGCGACTGCCCCTTTGAGTCCCACCCAACCGCGACCGCACAGCACCTCACGCCTCCCCAGCCTCGCGGCTCGCGCTCTCCGAGCGCTCACCGCGTCCCTCGCGCGTGCTCCTCGCGCCCTGCGGGCGCTCGGCGGCACGCGCCATCGCCTCGTTTATTTATAAATCACGTCGCCGGCGTCGATCGCGGCCGCTCGCTCGACCGGCCGATCGTCGCCCACGCGAACTGCCACCCTTTTAGTCACGCGCCGCCGGAGTGAGGCGTAATGAGTACGGACGCGACCCCCGAGTACGACTACGAGGAGCTGGGGCTCGTCGCCGGGCTGGAGATCCACCAGCAGCTCGACACGGCGACGAAACTGTTCTGCGACTCCCCGACCGTCGAGCGCGACCCGGACGAGGCCGACCGGGAGATCACCCGTCGCCTCCACCCGACGAAGAGCGAACTCGGCGAGCTCGACGACGCCGCCATGGAGGAGAGCCGCGTCGACCGCGAGTTCACCTACCTCGCGTACGACACCACCTGCCTCGTCGAGGAGGACGACGAGCCGCCCCGCCGGGTCGATAGCGAGGCCCTCTCCGTGGCGCTCCAGATCGCGGACCTGCTCGACATCTCCGTCGTCGATCAGGCGCACGTCATGCGGAAGCTCGTCATCGACGGCTCGAACACCTCCGGCTTCCAGCGTTCGATCCTGCTGGGGCAGGCGGGCGAGATCGAGACGAGCGAGGGGCGCGTGTCGATCGCGGACCTCATGCTCGAAGAGGAGTCGGCCAAGCGCGTCGAGGAGACCGAGGAGGGCGTCGTCTACTCGCTCGACCGGCTCGGCGTCCCGCTCGTCGAGATCGGGACGGGTCCGGACATTCGGAGCCCCGAGGGCGCTCGCGAGGCCGCCGGGCGCATCGGGATGCTGCTCCGCTCGACCGGCGCGGTCAAGCGCGGGCTCGGCACGATCCGGCAGGACGTGAACGTCTCCATCGCCGACGGCGCCCGCGTCGAGGTGAAGGGCGTCCAGGACCTCCAGGGGATCGAGGACATCGTCCGCGGCGAGGTCGGGCGGCAGGCCGAGCTCCTCGACATCCGCGACGAACTCGTCGAGCGCGACGCGAGCGTCGGCGACGTGCGCGACGTGACCGACACCTTCGCCGACACCGAGTCGGGGGTCATTCGCGGCGCGCTCGACTCGGGCGGGAAGGTGACGGCGGTCCCTCTCTTCGGCTTCGACGGGCTCGTCGGCCGCGAGATCCAGCCCGACCGCCGGCTCGGCACCGAGCTCTCGGACCACGCGAAGCGCCACGGCGCGGGCGGCATCTTCCACACCGACGAGCTGCCGGCGTACGGCGTGACCGAGGCGGAGGTCGACGCCCTCCGCGACGCGGTCGGAGCCGGCGAAGACGACGCGGTCGCCATCGTCGCCGCCGATCCCGAGACCGCCGACCTTGCGATCGAGGCCGCCGCCGAGCGCGCGGAGACCGCGATCGAGGGCGTCCCCGAGGAGACCCGCGGCGCGAACGACGACGGGACGACGCGGTATCTCCGCCCCTTGCCGGGCGCGGCGCGGATGTACCCGGAGACGGACGTGCCGCCGGTCGAGCCCGACCCGTCCGACGTGGAGCGGCCGGAACTGCTCGACGAGAAGGCCGAGCGGTACGCCGACGAGTTCGGGCTCGACGCCGGCCTCGCCGAGCAGGTCGCGTTCGGCCAGCGGTTCCCGCTGTTCGAGACCGCGGTCGAGCGCGGCGTCGACCCCACCTTCGCCGCGTCGACGCTGGAGTCGACGACGACGGAGATCCGCCGAGAGGGGGCGCCCGTCGAGAACCTCACCGACGACCACTTCCTCGCGCTCTTTGACCTCGTCGAGGACGGCGACCTCGCGAAGGAGGGCGTCCCCGAAGTGCTGACGACGCTCGCGGAGGACCCGTCGCTGTCGGCGTCCGAGGCGGTCGAGGAGGCGGGGCTGTCGGGCGTGAGCGAGGACGAGGTTCGGGAGGCCGTGGTGGAGGTCGTCGAGCGCAACGCGGACCAGATCGAGGCGGAAGGGATGGGCGCGTTCTCCGGGCTGATGGGCGAGGCGATGGGGGCGCTCCGCGGGAAGGCCGACGGCGAAGTCGTCTCCGACATGCTGCGCGAGGAGATCGGCAAGCGGACGTAGATCCCGGTGTGTAGAGCGCCTGTTCATAAACGACGGACTAGAGATCGACGGCGAACGCCTCCAGAGCCCCAGCCGGGAGGCGGGCGCACAGCACCTCACACCTCCCCAACCTCGCCGCTCGCTCGGGGCTCCCTTCGGTCGCCCACCTCACTCGCGGCGTCCCTCGCGCGGCGCTCCTTCGCGGCCGCCGGTGGCGGCCGCTCGGAGGCGCGCGCCACCGCATATCTGTTTATAAGCGATCGTCGCGATCCATTCCGTTTAAAACCACTGCCGTTGCCTAGGCGAGACCGGTTCCTCAGTCCGTCAGCTCCTCGATCAGCGTGTCGAGGTCGTACGTCGCCGGCGCACGCGGCTCGTCGCGCAGGGTGGCGATCGTGAACGTCGAGTTCGTACGCTCGACCTCGGGGATCGCCTCGAAGTCGCTGATCAGGCGCTCGACGGTATCCGACGAGGAGAGCCGCGCGAGGACGACGAAGTCGGTCTCGCCCATCGTGAAGAACGCCTCCGTCACGCCCTCGACCGCGAGCAGTTCGTCCGCGAACTCCTCGTAGGGGCCCTCGTAGTCCGCGAGCACCTCGACGATCACCGTGACGCCGAGCCCGAGCGCCTCGTGGTCGAGGTCGTACAGGTCGTTCTCGATCACCCCGTCCTCTCGGAGGTTGTTCAGCCGGTAGTGGATCGTCGACACCGGAATGTCGGTCTCTTCGTGGAGCCGCTCGGGGCTCCCGGTGCCCAGATCCGAGATCGCCTTCAACAGCCGCACGTCGCGCTCGTCCATACCCCCCGTTCGCGTGATGGTCTGTTATATATTTCGACCGATATAGTTGAATCCCAATACAAAATTAGCGCTCATTTCGGGGACCGAATCGCATCAGATTCGTATGTCTGATTGTTCATCCCAGATCAACGCTTGATCGAGAGAATAGTTTAACTATCTCTGTCAACTTCGAATAGATAACCAATGAATCTGCGGTCCCTCATTTCCACTCCCGAATCGATCGTCGCCGCGTTCGTCCTCCTCGCGACCCTGTGGGGTACCTCCTTCGTCGCCATCGAGGCCGGGCTGCACTACTTCCCGCCGCTGCTGTTTGCCGGCGTGCGCTACGCGATCGCCGGCGCCGTCGTGCTGGGCCTCGCCGCGGTCATGTCCGGCAGGACGGTCCCCCGAGGCCGCGACGAGTGGCTCGGCGTCGCCGTCGCCGGCGCCTTCGTGATCGCCGCGTACCACGGCCTGTTGTACGTCGCCGAACTCCACATCACGGGCGCCGTCGCCGCCGTGGTCGTGAGCCTCGCACCGGTGTTGACCGCCACGTTCGCGGCCCTGCTCCTCCCCAACGAGCGGCTCGGCCCCTTCGAGATCGGCGGGTTCGCGCTCGGGATCCTCGGCGTGATCGTGATCGCCGACCCGATGGAGGCGGGGCTCGGTAGCGCCGCCCTGTTCGGCGTCGGGCTCGCGTTCGCCGGCGCGGTCGCCTTCTCGCTCGGCGCGGTGCTGCTCCGCCCGCTCCGTACCGACCTCCCGATCGCCGCGCTGCAGGGGTGGGCGATGGTCTCCGGCGCCGGGATGCTGTTCGTCGGGGCCGCCGTGCTCGGGGAGTCGCCCGCGGCGATCGTCTGGAACGCCACGTCGGTCGCGTCGCTGTCGTACCTCACCCTGCTGTCGGGCGTCGTCGCGTTCCTGATCTACTTCGCGCTGCTCGACGAGGTCGGGCCGGCCCAGCTCCACCTCGTCGGCTACGCGGAACCGGTCGTCGCCGCGGTCGGGAGCTGGGTCCTGCTCGGCAGCCTGATCGACGCGGAGGCGATGGTCGGCTTCGTCGCGATCCTCGCCGGCTTCCTCGTCCTCGAACGCCACGAGATCGCGGCCTACGTCGGCGTCGAAGACGCGCTGCGAGCGCGCTGACCCGACCGTTTCGCTCCGCCTGATTCGCCTTATCCGCCGATGTCCTCGGTCAGCCCCGTCCGGAGGTCCCGCCCGAAGTAGTGACCGAGCAGCGCTAACGCGAGCCCCGCGCCGCCGCCGACAGCGACGAGCGGCAGTCCCCACTGCGAGAGGTAGTCGAGCCCGATCGGGAGGAAGCCGACGCCGAGGACGCTGGTCACCGCACTCGTCGCGCCCGCCGCGGCCCCGGCGATCCCCGTCTCGACGTACCGGCGGGTCGAGACGGCGAGGCCGAGCAGGAACGCGGCGAGGAACACGCCGCCCGCGGTCCCGATCGTCCCGCCGATGAGCGGGATCAGGCCGCCGACGAACACCCCGGCACCGACCGTGAAGAGCGCGAGCGCGAAGGCCTTCGCCGAGAACCAGCGGCCGTCCATCCCGACGCGGCCGCCGCTCCCGGAGCCTCCAGTGGCACTTCCCGGTCCGCCGACGCTCCCGGCGTCCGAATCGGTGCCCGCGGCCGAGTCGGAGCCGCCATCGCCGTCGGCGAGGTCGTCGTCGAGGAGGTCGTCGAGGTCGTCCATCGGGTCGCCGTCGGACGCCTCCCGCTCCTTGGAGGGTTGCATACCCGAGCGTTCGCCCGTGAGACCTTGTGTCTTGCGCCGAGGGCGACGTACACCCCTCGATCGCCGGTCAGTCGGATTTCGTGCGGCTTGCTACCACTCGCCGTTTCACCGGAAACCCGGTGTCTCCGGACGTTCGACTCCGCCTTCGGGCCCGGCACTGATAGGACTGCGTGCCTCCGACCCGCATCCGGACCCGGAACGGCTTTGCGCGTTCGCGCCGACCGCGTCGATATGGACACGCGTCGCGCGCTGCTCGACGCCCTCGTCGACGGCCCCGTCTCCGGCCCCGCGCTCGCCGACGACCTCGGCGTGTCGCGGGCGGCGGTCTGGAAGGCGGTCGAGTCGCTCCGCGAGGAGGGGTTCGCGGTCGAGTCGACCTCGGAGGGATACGCCGCGCCCGACGACCCCGGCTACTCCGCCGCCGGCCTCGAGTTCGGGCTCGGCGCTCCCTACGAGATCGAGTACCACGACCGAATCGCGTCGACGAACGAGCGAGCCCGCGAGCTGGCGGCCGAGGGGGCCGACGGGATCGCGGTCGTCGCCGACGAGCAGACCGGCGGGCGAGGGCGTCTCGACCGCGAGTGGGTCGCCCCGAGCGGCGGCGTCTGGCTCTCGCTCGCGATCCGGCCCGACGTACCGCCGGCTCGTGCGCCGCTTTTCACCCTCGCCGCCGCGGTCGCGACCGCCGACGCCTGCCGGGAGGCGGGCGTCGACGCTCACATCAAGTGGCCGAACGACGTGCTCGTGGGCGGGCTCGGCGGCGAAACCGACGGCGACGCCGATGGCGACGCGCCCGGCGCCTCCGGCGGTCGCGGCGGTCGCAAGGTCGCGGGGATCCTCACGGAGATGGAGGGCGAGGCCGACCGGGTGTCGTGGCTGGTCGCGGGGATCGGCGTCAACGCCAACATCGACCCCGGGGCGCTTCCCGCCGACGCGACCTCCCTGCAAGAGGTGCTCGGGGAGCCCGTCGACAGGCGTCGGTTCGCCGCGACCCTCCTCGAACGCTTCGCGGCGCTCGCGGGGACCTCGGACCGCATGGACCGGATCCTCCCGGCGTGGCGCGAACGCGCGAGCACCCTCGGCCGACGCGTCCGGGTGGACACCCCGAACGGCCCGGTGACTGGCACCGCGGTCGACGTGGAGCCACCAGGCGCGCTCGTGATCGAGACGGACGACGGGACGCGTCGGGTCCACGCCGGCGACTGCGAGCACCTGCGCGACGCCGGCGACTGAGCGTCGCTCGTCTCGCTCGCGACAGACCGCGGAGCCGGCGGCCGCAGGCTAGCTCCGTCCGGTCGCTTCCGGCTCGCCGTCGACCGGCGCCTCGCTTTCGGCCGAGACTTCGCTTTCTGCCGGCGCCTCGCTTTCGACGGCGGCGTCTCCCGGAACGTCGCCGTCCAGCCGCACCGTCAAGACGGGGACGCTCGACCCGCGAACCACCTTTTCGGCGACGCTCCCGAGGAGGAGCCGGTCGATCCCCCCCCGTCCGTGCGTCCCCATCACGATCAGGTCGCAGTCGTTGCCCTCGGCGTACCGGATGATCTCCTTGCTCGGAGAGCCCTCCGCGACCGCCGTCTCGACGCCGAGTTCGGTCTCGGCGGCGAGCGACTCGACCTCCGCGACCGCCTCCTTCGCGTCGTCTCGCAGGAGGTCTCCGACCCCCTCCCACGAGCTCTCCATCGGCATCCCCGCGTAGCTCGCCGTGTCGACCACGTACAGCGCGTGCACGTCCGCGCCGTGGACCGACGCGAGGTCGAGGGCGTGCGCGACCGCCCGCTTTCCCTCCGCGGAACCGTCGGTCGGGACGAGGATCCGATCGTATAGGGTCATACGTTCACACATATCACGGAACCGCCCGTACATAACTCTTTGCGCGCTTTGCCGGTTCTCTCGCGGCCGGAACCGGGGAACTTCCGTCGAGGCGCGTGTTTAAGCCCTCGCACGCCGATATCCACTCATGACATCCGAAGTTCACCTCTCGCGCGTCGAAGACGAATTCCGAGACTACGCTTACCCGGTCGCCCGCGAGAACCTCGTCGAGTCCTGTACCGGCACGACCGTGCTGTTCGCCGACGGCGACGCCGACCTCGGCGACCTCGTTGCTGACATCGACCAAGAGCGGTTCGAGAGCGCCGAGGACGCCTTCGCCGCGCTCCAGAACGTGCTCCCGATCGAGGCGCTCGGGGAGCCGGGGCAGTCGGACGGCGACGCCTGACCGGACTCGGTTACCTCCCCTCAGCCGCTGACAGCCCGCCCCGCGTCACCGCTCCCCACGTCACGGCGCGTCTCGCATCGCTTTTTACCGTGGATCGCGCAGTGATGCCAATGAGTTACCGGATCGGCCTCGTCGGCAAGCCCTCAGTGGGGAAGTCGACGTTTTTCAACGCCGCGACCATGAACGACGTGCCCGAGGGCGCGTACCCGTTCACCACGATCGACCCGACCGTCGGCGAGGCGTACGTCCGCGTCGACTGCGCCGCCCCCGAGTTCGACGAGAGCTGCACGCCGAACGTCGGCGTCTGCCGCGAGGGCACCCGTTTCGTCCCGGTCAAGCTCGTCGACGTCGCCGGCCTCGTCCCCGGTGCCCACGAGGGGCGCGGGCTCGGCAACCAGTTCCTCACCGACCTCAACGAGACCGACGTGCTGATCCACGTCGTCGACTTCTCGGGCAAGACCGACATCGAGGGCGAGGCGACCGAGGGCCACGACCCGCGCGAGGACATCGACTTCCTAGAGGAGGAGCTCGACGCGTGGTACCTCGACGTGTTAGAGAAGGGGCTCGAAAAGTTCGAGACGCGCTACCACGGCGCGGACGCCGCGATAGAACGGGAGCTCGCCGAGCAGATGTCCGCGTTCGGAATCGACAAGGACCGGATGAAGCAGGTGATCCTGGCGGAGGGCCTCGAACTCGACCCGGAGACGTGGGACGACGCGGACAAGGCGGACCTCGCCCGCGAGATCCGGAAGCGCACGAAGCCGATGGTCGTCGCCGCCAACAAGATGGACACCCCCGAGGCGCAGGCGAACTGGGAGGAGATCACGAGCGACCCCGATTACGACCACCTCTCCTTCGTCCCCGCGAGCGCCCACGCGGAGAAGGCGCTGAAGAACGCCGACGACGCCGGCGTCGTCGACTACACGCCCGGCGAGAGCGACTTCGAGGTCGTCGGCGACGTCTCCGGCGATCAGGAGGCGGGCCTCGATCAGATCGGCGAGTTCGTCGCCGAGTACGAGGGGACCGGTGTCCAGGGCGCGCTCGAAGCCGCCGTCTTCGACGTGCTCGGGTGTATCGCCGTCTTCCCCGGCTCCGCGAACGGCAGCAAAGACGAGAAGGGCGTCTTCCGCGACTGCTTCATCCTCCCCGGGGGCTCGACCACCGAGGACTTCGCGTTCCACATCCACTCGGACATCGGCGAGGGGCTCCTCCACGGCACCGACTGCCGGAGCAACCGACAGGTCGGCGCCGACCACGAACTCTCCCACCGCGACGTGATCGAACTGGTCTCGACGAAGCAGGCGGCGCCGTAGGTCGGTCGTCGGAGTTCAGTCGCCGCCGTCGTTCAGTCACCACCGCCGTTGACGCGCGGAACCGCTCCCGCCGTTCCGACCGGCGTCGCCGAGTCGGGGAGGTCGGCGAGCCCGAGTCGGTCGAGCAACTGAGCCGTCGGCCGTCCCTCTCGGTCCCAGCCGCGGTACGCGTAGTACCGATCGAGGAGGCCCTCGAACGCGTCGGGATCGAGGCCGTCGTCGCCTCCTTCATCCGTTTCGCTCCCCTCACCGGTCCCCCGCGTCAGCGCCTCCGGGAGCCCGTCGTCGCGGCGCTCGAACCCCTCCCGGAGGTTGAACAGGCGCGTGAGCGTCCACACGCGCTCGCCGAGGAGCCGGAGGTCCGCGGGGTCACGCTCGTCGCCGAGGGCGGCGAACCACTCGGCGGCCGCCGCCGGCCCGAAGCTCTCGGCGAGGAAGTCGTCGCCGACGAGACACCACAGCGCGGCCCGCCGGTCCTGCTCGTCGGCGACGGTGGCGGCGCGCTCGGCGGGGCTCCACCCCGGATCGGCCACGGCCTCGGTCTCGACGGGTCGCGCGCGTCGGTGACAGCCGCCGCGGTCGCCGGTCGCGAACGCCAGCGCCATCGTCGCCGCGCCGCGCGGGTCGTACGAGGCGAGTTCCATCCCCTTCACGGTCGGCACCATACCCGTCCCGCCGAACCGCTTCGCGGCGTCCGCCACCCCGTCTGCGAGCGCGTCGCCGAGGGGGGTCGAGCGCGCCGCGATCTCCTCGATCAACTCTCGGGCGGCCGCCTCGTCGCCGAATGAGAGCCCGCCGTCGACGCCGTGGTCGGCAGGGTCGATCAGTCCCGCGTCGCTCGCGCGGACCGCCCACGCGACCGCGTTGCCGGCGGATATCACGTCGATCCCGAGTCGGTCACAGACGCCGCCGAGAGTCGCCACCGCGTCGAAGTCGTCGATCCCGAGTCCCGAGCCGAGCGCGATCGGCGTCCCGCCGCGCGGGACGGTCGTGTCTGAACCGCCGTCGTCGTGTGACTCGGTTTCGTCGCCGGCCGGCACTCGGAACCCTCCCGGAACCGGAGCGTCGGGGCGCTCGCGGCCGGCCGCGCGCTCTCTCGCGCGCTCGACGCCGAGCCCCTGCGCGCCGTCGAATTCGCGGGCCTGCCAGCCGCGAGTCGGCAGCACACCGGTCTCGTGGCCGAACTCGACCGTTTCGAGGGTGTCGCCCGCGGCGAGCCACCGCCCGGCGCCGCTGTCGGCGAACGCCTCCTCGCTTCGCTCGCGGAGCGCCCTGAGCGCGGCCGGGACCTCCGGCGA
Source organism: Halorubrum saccharovorum DSM 1137 (assembly GCF_000337915.1). Classification (GTDB taxonomy): domain Archaea; phylum Halobacteriota; class Halobacteria; order Halobacteriales; family Haloferacaceae; genus Halorubrum; species Halorubrum saccharovorum. Next base: position 40,972 of record NZ_AOJE01000006.1, on the reverse strand, counting down.
CCGATCGCGGGCGACCACCGCTTTGAGCCCCTTCGAGCCCATCACCGCGCCCGCGCCGCCTCGGCCAGCGTGGTGATCGCCGCCGTCGGAGGCGATCGTCGCGTACCGGACCCCCGCCTCGCCAGCCGGACCGACGCAGGCGACGGCGGCGTCCGGGAACCGGGCGTCGGTCTCGGCCGCGTCGAGCCCCCGGAGGTCGCTCGCGGGCTCGATCGTCGCCTCGCCGCCGCTGAGCGAGAGCACGACCGGCTCGTCGGCCGCGCCCTCGATCACGACGCCGAGGTGGTCGCCGAGCGAGCCGGCCAGCCGGGCCGCGAACGACCCGCCGCCGTAGGAGTCGAGGAACGCGCCGGTGAGCGGGGACTTCGTCACCGCCGCGTAGCGGGGCTCGCCGGGGAGGTAACCGGTGAGGGGACCGACGACGAACGCGAGTCGGTTCGCCGGCGAGGCCGGGTCGACGCCCGGTTCCATCTCGTAGAGGTACCGCGCGCCGAGCCCTTTTCCGCCGACGTAACGCGCGAGCCACTCCTCGGGGACCGGATCACTGCGTACGCGCTCCGCTGAGAGGTCGACGCGGAGCATCCGGTCGGGAACGGTCATCGTGAGACACCTCGCCGGCGAGCGTGATTAAACCACACGCTGGAGGCAGGCGGCCTCACCCCGATCGAACCCGACACCCCGACCGACGGGCTTTCGCCCCCGGCCGACCACGGGTTCGAACATGAACGAAGTCGTCGACGCCCTCGGCGCGGCCGCGGGGACGACCTGCCTCGTCGGCGCCGGCGGGAAGAAGACCACCCTCTACGCGCTCGCCGGCCGACTCGACCGGGCCGTGCTCACCGCGACGGTCCGGATCCCCATCTTCGACCGCGAGGTCGCCGCGGTTCGCGTCACCGAGGATCCCGTGGCCGCGCTCAACGAAGCCGCGGCGAGCGGAGGGGACGAGCCGGCGGGAGGCGCCGAGTCGATGAGCGACGCCGAACCGGCGGGAGGCGCCGATTCGTTCCCGCTCGGACTGGTCCCGGAGCGCGAGCGCGACGACCGGTATCGCGGGTACGATCCCGCGATCGTCGACGAGATCGGGAGCGCGCACGACGGACCGGTCCTCGTGAAGGCCGACGGCGCCCGAACGCGGCTGATCAAGGCACCGAACGAGCGCGAGCCGCAGATCCCCGCGAGCGCGGACACCGTGGTTCCGGTGGCGAGCGTCGGCGCGGTCGGGGAGCCGCTGACGGCGGAAACGGCCCACCGCCCCGAGCGGGTCGCGGCGATCGCTGACGCCGCGGTCGGCGACGAGATCACGGCCGAACTGATCGGTCGCGTCCTCGCGCACGAGCAGGGCGGTTTGAAAGGGATCCCGAACGGCGCGACCGCTGTCCCCCTCGTGAACGCCGTCGACGACGACGCCGACGAGAAGGTCGCACGGGAGATCGCCCGAGTCGTCCACGAGCGAGCGGACGTGTCACGGGTCGTCCTCGCGCGGATGATCGAGGGAGAGATCGTGGACATCGCCGAGTGAGAGATCGTGGACATCGTCGAGTGAGCGCCGTCGGGATCGGAGCCGTCCACGCGGGGGCGCCTATCCGTCCAGTTCGTCCACGATCCGCTCGCGTATGTCTCCGGCGTCGACGGGCGCCCAGGCCTCGATGTCGTAGGTCACGTCGGCGAGGACTTCGAGCCGATCTGCGTCGCCCGCCCCGATCGCGGCCACCGCGTCCTCGGACAGTCGCCCCAAGACAGCTTCCGAGAGGGTCTCGCGGTCCACGCCGCGCTCGGGCACGTCGAGGATGTGCGGGAGGTCCTCCGCGTCCGGCGGCAGCGAAGGGAACGCCGCCGGGCCGACCGCGAGCGCGACCGCGCCGCTCTCGGCGTCGCGGTCAGCGGCGGCGGTGAGGTCGGCGAGGGCCGCGCCTCGGTCACCGCTTCCCCCCGCCTCCGAGAGCGCCGCGGGCGGCGCGGGGACGAGCGCGTACTCCGCGACCGCGACGTCGATGCCGGCTGCGATGGCCTCGTCGTCGACCTCGGCGCGCTGTTTGAAGGCGAGCTCCGAGAGCGCTCGCGACAGCTCCTCGCGGGTGAGCCACTCGAACAGGTCGACGACGCCGGCGAGGTCGTCGCGGGCGGCGACGCTGGGGGCGTCGTCCTCGGAGCCCGCGGGTCCGTCTCCCATCGTCAGTCCTCCCCGGGCGCGGCGTCGACGCCCGGGTCCGCGGGCCGCGGCCGATCGGCCTCTCGCGGCTTCCGGCTCGGTCTCCCCGAACCGCCCTCCCGAACCGCCGCGATGTCGGCCCGCGCCGCGTCGGCGACTTCCGCGGTCGTGACGGGGGCGTCGCGCCACGCCGGCAGGCGGGTGTCCGGCCCGGGCTCGCCGAGGGCGTCGACGTACGTCTCGACCTGCTCGCGCTCGGCCGCGCGGTCGTAATCGAGGCCGTTGAACGCGGCGTCCGTCTCGTAGCCGCGGATCAGCCCGTCGGCCGCCTCGCGGTAGCGGTCTGCGAGCGCGTCGTACTCGACCCCGACGCCGGCGTTTTCGATCGCGCGGAGTGTCGCCTCGCCGACCGCTCGGCTCATGTCGGCGAGCCCGGTCGGTCCGTCGACGGAGCGGTGTTCGTGCTCGTACCGCCCCAGGTCGACCTGCGCGCTCCCCGCGAAGCCGGCGTGCGTGAACGTCTCGCCGAGCGTCCCGACCTCTAACCCCCAGCCGCGCTGGATCCGGAGCCGCGAGACGAGGTCGGTCGTCGCCGCGAACTCCCCGGCGAGCGCGTAGCGGAACGCGTCGAGGTACTCCAGAATCCCGGCTTCGCGTCGCTCGGTCGCGTCGGCGAGCGCGCGGACCAGCGGTCGGAAGAACAGTCGGAACAGCCGCCCGTACAGCGATCCGTCCTCGACTCGGGCGTAGTACCCCTTCGAGAACTCGTGACCGTGCGCGAGCGGGAACAGCAGTCGGGTGACGAACGCGGGCGAGTACGTCTTCGTGTCGGCGTCGTGGACGACGACGAACTCCTCCTCCAAGGCGCGGCCGAGTCCGAGCCACACGTCCCGGCCCTTTCCGCGCTCGCCGTCGAGCCCCCGGGCCGCGAGCAGTTCCGTGAGCCGCGGACCGCCGCACCACAGGGGCTCCACGTTCACGTCGAACCCGTCGAGCCAGTCGGCGAAGGGCCCGACGCGCTCGGCCGGGGCCCGGAGGGGGACGACGACCCGCGCCGGATCGACCGACTCCAGCGCCGTCAGGACCCGGTCGGCCGCGAGCGTCCCGTACTCGCGCTCCGTCATCGGTACGACGACCGCCGCCCGTCCGGTGGGGGCCTCCGGCCGGTGGTCGGTCAACGCGTGCAGCGTGGTCACGCGCTCTTGTACGTACTCCATCTACCAGTCACACGGGCGCGAGGCCCTAAACAGATGCGATACCCGTGCTCCCGTGCCGGTCCCGGCGTCAGAGCGGACGACCGACCCCGCTCACCGCGCCGGCTCCGAGCCCGCGGCGCCACCGGGGACCCGCCCGACGTGCTCCAGCACCGCGTACGCGACGACGACGAGCGCGAGCCCACCGGCGAGCGAGAGGAACACCGCGTCGTAGCCGGCACCGGCCTCGATCGCCTCGCCGACGACCCACGAGCCGGCCGCCTGCGTCGTCATCATCCCGGCGGAGAAGACGGCGTACGCCGACGCCCGCGACTCGTCCGGCAGCGAGGCGAGGAGGTAGGTGTCGCCCGCGGGGAACAGCATGTGGATCGCGAACCCCACGACGACGCTGGCGGCGACGACCGCGGCCAGTCCCGAGGAGACGACCACGAGGACGACCCCGACGAGGAACGTCGACACGATCCCGAGCAGGTACGGGACGTGCGGGAGTCGGTCGGCGAGGTCGCCGGAGATGAGAAACGCCGGGACGCCGGCGGCGAAGATCACCGTCAGCAGGTTCCGCGCGGTCGCGTCGGGGAGTCCCTTATCGATCATGTACAGCTCGTAGAAGTTGAACAGGCCCTGCCAGACGAAGCTCGTGAGCCCCATCAACACGACCCCGGCGAAGATCAGCTTCCACTCCGAGAGCGCGCCGGCGACGAAGTCGGTGTCGCTCGCGCCGGCGTCCGGGAGGTCCGTCCGGCGGGCGAAGGCGACGAAGACGACCGTCGACGCGGCGGCGGCGAGCGCGAGCCCGTAGAAGGCGAGCCGCCAGTCGTACCAGAGCGCGACCGTGACGACCGGCGCGGCGGCGACGGCGGCGAGTTGGCTCGCCATCCCGTGGACGCCCATGACGCGCCCGACGCGGGTCGGGAACAGCTCCGCGATGAAGGGGTTGGCGGCGACGAAGTAGACGCCGGACGCCAGGCCGATCGCGAACGTGGCGAGCATCAGCGTCGGCACGCCCGGCGCGAGCGCGACGCCGAGCGCGCCGAGCGTCAGCATCACCCCGGAGACGAGGATCACGAACTGCCGGGAGAAGCGCGTGAGCGCCCACCCCGCGGGGAGCCGCGGGGCCGCCGAGCCCAGCCACGCGAGCGTGACGATGAGCCCCGCCGTTCCCTCGCCGATCGCGAACTCGCCGATGAACTCGCCCACCAGCGGCGCGAACACGACCCGCGCGAAGTTGACGAGGAAGATGATCGCACACAGCGATCCGAACAGCCGGCTCCGTGACACAGGCGGCGTTGACGGCGGCGGGAGACAAGGGTTGCGAAAGCGACGCGTCCGACCGGCGTCGTACGGGGTTTTTATACAGTCACGCGATCAACTTCGAGGCATGAAATCGACGCGGAAGGGGCTTCGCGACGGCGACCTGTTCAAGGACACCTACGAGCGGCTGAACTGCGCCGACTGCGAGAAGGTGCTGAAAAAGCAGAACGACCCGGACGAGGTGTTCTCCGTGCGCGTCTGTCCCGAGTGCGAGGCCGAGTTCAAGGAGCTGCGCTAACCGTTCCCCGTCTCATCGAACCGCGGCTGAGAGCGGTGTCACCGCGCCCCCGCCTTTGTTCCTCCCTTCGCTTCCCGCGCCCGCTCCCGCGGCTCGTTCGTCTATCCGATAGCGTCAGTCACCGCCGCTGTCACGGGACTCGTCTCGTCGCCGACCAGCTCGACCCATCGGTACGTGGCGACCGCTCGGGCGACCGCTCGGGGGTCGGGATCGCTCTCCGCGAGCGCGGCGTCCCGTTCGGCGAACAGCGTCCGGAACTGCGCTCCGAGCCACCGTTCCAGCGGGTTCTCGCTCGTCACGAGGGCGTCCACCGACCGGATCGCGCCGTCACGGCCCTCCTCGACCGCGGCGGCGTCGGCCGGGAACAGCGTCTCACCGTCCTCGATGCGCGCGGCGAGGGCGTCGAGCGCGCGCAACCGGACACGGGCGAGCGCCGTTCGGGTGAGCGCCGTCGCCGGGTGGTCGGGGGTCCAGTCGTCGATCGGGACCGGATCGAACCAGAGGTCCTCGAACGTCCGGTAGCTCGCGCGCGACAGGAGCGAGACGCTCGGCGCGTCGCGCGGGATCGGTCGGTCGCCGAGGAACGCGTCCGTCCCGGGGTTCTGCCTGAGTCGCTCGGTGTCGCCCCCGTGGAGCTCTCTGAGTCGCTCGCCGACCTCGGCGCCGACCCGCTCGGCCGCCTCGCGAAGCGGCGCGGCGACCGCCTCCGGCTCGGCGAGCGAGCCCTCGTACCGGTCACGGAGGTGCCGACCGACCTCGACGTGGGACCGCACTCGCTCGACCTCTCCCACCGTCTCCCCGGCCCGCAGCGGGTTCGCGCTCTCGTCGACGCCCGCGGATCCGCCGACGAGGTCCCGGCGCAGCGCGGTGTCGAGCCAGCGCTCGATCGGGCCGTACACGGCCGCCCCGGCGAGAGGAGTCGACGCGCCCCCGGGAAGCGTGTCCAGCGTCGAACCCGCCCGATTCCGGACGGTCCCCACGCTCTCGGTCACCGCTCGCGGGTCGCCCTCGGTCGTCACGCCGGCCCACGTGCCCACCGCGGTCGCGGCGTGGCCGCGCGCGGTCGCGAACCGCTCCGCCCGCCGGAGCGGCGTGGCCGACTCACCGGACGCCGGGAGCGCCTCGCGGGCGGCGTCTCGACTCTCCGTGATCTGCTCGCGGATCGCGCCGTTTGGGAGCGCTGTCGCCGTCAGCGGCTCGGGGATCGGTGCGAGCAGGCGGTCGACGCGATCGGCGAACGACGCCGAGACCTCGCCCCCGATCGACACGGGGACGAGCCGCGGGCGGTCGGGAACGGGCGTCTCGATCGCCCCCGACACCCTGCTCGTGTCGAGGGACGGCGGGTCGTCCCAGAACCCCCGGTCGCGGCCGCGGCCGCCGTCGAGACAGCCGCCGAGCGCGAGCGTTCCGGCGGCCGCCAGCGCGCCGCGGCGGGTGAGGCGGCGCGTCACGAGCCGTCACCTCCGGCGTCCTCGTCGGCGCCCGCTCCGGCGGGTTCCGACCCTCCCAGAGCCGTGTCATTCCCCGGCACGGTCGCGTTCGCGTCGATCCGGTCGTACTCCGTCTCGACGGCTCGGCAGGGCGAACGCCCGCTCGACCCCGATCCGCTGAGCGGCGAATCGAGCGCCGCGGGGAGCCGGAAGAGAAGCCCGACGGCGTCTCGCGTGCCGGTCTCGCAGGCCGCGTCGGGCGGCCGGAGCTCGCGGCAGTACTCGTACTCGACGTGGCCCGGCTCCCACGAGACCGACCGGATCCGGTACCGGTAACACGACCTGATACCGGCGCGGGAGACGAACACCGTCTCGGTGTCGTAATCGGTGTCGTCGAGGAACGATCGGACCCGCGAGCGGTCCTCGTCGGCGACGCCCGGAGCGACCGTCAGCTGGGCCGCCCGGTCGGCGGTCGTCACGAGTTCGCGCGAGAGCGAGACGGGACCGGTGTCGCTATCGCTCTCGGCGGCGAGGTCGAAGAGGGCCGCCTCGCCGCCGGGGTTCCGAACCTTCAGCACGGTCGGATCGCCGTCTCTGCCCGTGGCCGATCCCGGAGTCGATCCGGGTGCGGAGGTCGCGCCGTTACCGAGACAGCCGCCGAGCGCGAGCGCGCCGAGCGACGCGCTCCGGAGGAGGGCTCGCCGCGTGGGGGACATGGGCACGGCTTGGGCCGGTCCCGACAAACGTCTTTTGCCGACCCGGTCCCGCCCGCCGCTCACTCGAACACCGCGTCGAACGCCGACGCGCCGAGGGGGTCAAAGGTTCCGGCGGCGACGTTCTCGCGGAGGTGGTCGAGGTCGCTCGCGCCGACGAGCGACGAGGTGACGCCCGGCGCGCTCCGCGCGAAGTTGAGCGCGCGCTGGGCCGGCGTCTCGCCTGCGAGCGTCGCGTCGACGTCGGTCGGGACCGCGCCCTGGGCGGCGAGTTCGCCCTGTCCGATGCTCGCGCTCGTCACCACGGAGAGCCCGGCCTCGTGGGCGAACTCCAGCGCGGAGACCGGTTCCGCCTCGGGGTCGTCGGCGGCGTCGCCACCGGACGACCGCCGGGTCTCGGGCGGGCGCTGGTTCCGCCGCGTGAACGCGTCCGCCATCGCGACGTTGAAGGGGAGCTGGATCGCCTCGAACCCGTGGTCGTCGTCGGGTCCGACCGCCTCCCCGGCGGCCTCGGCCCGCGAGAGCACCTCCGCGAGCGAGAGGTATCGCTCGTCGCCCTCGGCGACGCGGAACGCGTCCCACGTCGCGACGCCATAGGCCCCGACGTCGCCCGCGGCGCGCCGGCGCTCCAGGAGCTCGAAGGCCGCCTCCAGTCGGTCGTACACCGCGGCTCGCGAGCGCGTCGCGAGCTGCGTCTCCGGGTTGTGGACGTAGTAGCAGTCGACCGAACCGAGCCCGAGCCGGTCGAGCGATCGGTCCAGCGACCACTCCAGGTAGTCGGGATCGATCGCGTGCGCCCCGTTCGCGAGGTCGGCCGACGCGACGATCCCCGGCTCGACGAAGCGCTCGCGGACGAACGCGCCCGGGTCGTCGGGGCGGTCGCCGTCGAACGGGAGGAACCCGCCCTTCGTCGCCACCACGACCGCTTCGCGGTCGATCGGGGAGTCCCGGACCGCCTCGCCCACGACGCGCTCGGCGCGCCCGCACCGGTAGTTGACGGCGGTGTCGACGTGGTTCACGCCGGAGCGGAGCGCGAGGCCGATCGCCTCGCGGTACGCCTCGTCGACCGCGGGAGTTGGGTCGCCGAGGTACGTCCCGAGCCCGATACTGGAGACCACTCCGGGGCCGAACCGCCGGAAGTAGGTGCGGCCGAAGGCGTCGCCGAACTCGTCGCGGTAGTCCCAGAGGGCCTCGCGGGTCGCCATGTGCGTCCGACCGATGGCGCCACGGGGGGAAAAGTCGCGCGGCGCCGGGCCACCGAGCGCGGGGAGCCGATCGTTTCCGGCGCGCGCAACGTGTCAGACGTGCGCACGACACTGACGCAACGACTATACGTCGTCCGAGAGACCCAGAACCAATGGCCTCGCTCACCGACCACCTGTCCGATCTTGTCGCGGACGCCGACGCGGTGCTGCTGTTCTCGCCGACCAGCTCGTTCCACGATCGGTTCGAGGACGGCGACACGGAGGTCGTCGTCGTCGCCCCCGACAACGACGTCGACGCCGAGGTGTTCGTCGAACTCCCCCTCCCGTTCGACAACGTCAAAGACCGGATCCGGTTCGGCATCGAGGGGGCGATGGACGCCGACCTCGTCTCGGCGGGCGACGAGGTGGTCTGTATCGCGTCCGTCTTCGACGGCGGGTCGGACGCGGTGATCCGCGTCACCGTCGACGACACGGTCCACACCGGGATCTACGACCTGTTCGTCAACTCTCGGGCTGAACCGAGCGTGATCCGCGACGTGTTCGAGGTCGCGATCGAACTCGGGCAGAAGGGGCAGAAGGGGAAGCCGGTGGGCGCGCTGTTCGTCGTCGGCGACGCGGGGAAGGTGATGAACAAGTCCCGCCCGCTGTCGTACAACCCCTTCGAGAAGTCGCACGTCCACGTCGGCGACCCCATCGTCAACGTCATGCTCAAGGAGTTCTCGCGGCTGGACGGCGCCTTCGTCGTCTCCGACTCCGGGAAGATCGTCTCCGCGTACCGCTATCTCGAACCCGGCGCGGAGGGCGTCGACATCCCGAAGGGGCTCGGCGCGCGCCACATGTCCGGCGCCGCGATCACCCGCGACACCAACTCGACGTCCATCGTGCTCTCCGAGTCGGACGGGCTCGTGCGGGCGTTTAAGGCGGGAGAACTCGTCTTGGAGATCGATCCGGAGGAGTACTGATCCCCATGTCAGCGGTACCGACGCGCCTCTCCGAGTTCGCCACCGCGGTGCCGGACCGGTTCTGGCTCGCCCTGTTCGTGCTGCTGTTCGGGCTGGTAGCGGCGTACGTCGTCGGCGTGATCAACCGCCGCCTGCTGACCCGCGCCGGGGTCCCGGAGGTGATCGAGGGGACCGCCTTCGAGCGCACCGCCCGCGAGTTCGACACCTCGACGGTACGGATCCTGGCGCAGCTGTCGAGCTACTTCATCGTCGCCGTCGCCCTCATCGTCGCCCTGACCGTCGCCGATGTCAACTACCTCGAGCAGTTCTGGTCGGGCGTCGCCGCGTTCCTCCCGCGGCTGTTCGTCGCCGCCGTCGTCCTCATCGTCGGGATCGTCGTCGGCGACAAGGCGGAGATGCTCGTCGCCGAGCGGCTCCGCGGGATCAAGCTCCCCGAGCTCGGCGTGTTGCCGCCGCTCGTGAAGTACAGCGTCGTGTACGTCGCGACGCTGGTCGCCCTCGGACAGGTCGGCGTCCAGACGCTCGCGCTGATCGTCCTGTTGGCGGCGTTCGCGCTCGCGGTCGTGCTGTTCGCCGCGCTCGCGACGAAGGACCTCGTCGCCAGCGCCGCCGCCGGCGTCTTCCTCCTGCTCCGGCAGCCGTACGGGATCGGCGACGAGGTGCGGGTCGCCGGCGAGCGCGGCATCGTGCAGGAGGTCGACCTGTTCGTCACGCGCATCGAGGCCGACGGCGAGGAGCACGTCGTGCCGAACCACTCGGTGTTCCGCGACGGGATCGTCCTGATTCGGGAGTAGCGACCGTTCTATGCCGTCCGTCGCCCGCCGCCCGGTGCGGAACGCATTTAGCCGACTGTGTTTTAGGCTGGCCTAAAATGAAGCAACACGAGGAGCAACTCGTCGGGGCCCTTTTCGACGCACTGGACACCGAGGAACACGGTGTTGCCAGACGACAGCTGTTGGGTGCGTACGAGTCGAACGCGGCCGGCGGCCGCGACGAGCTGATCGAGGGGCTCGTCTCGGAACTGGTCGCCGTTCTCAACGACCGCCTCACGCGGCGCGAGGGCGTGGACGCGCTCACCGACGCGATAGGGTTCCTCGTCGATCGGTTCACCTCGGTGGTGGAGGTCGCGCCCGTCGCGATCGTCGTCGTCGACCCCGACGGAACGGTGCAACTCTGGAACGACGGGGCGGAGCGGCTCTTCGGTTGGTCGGAGTCCGACGCGCTCGGACATCGGTTGCTCTCTTCGGAGTCGGACGCGTCCGACGCGTTCGTCTCGTCCCTCTCGCGGCTCGCGGACGGTGAGCGCCTGACCGGTATCGAGGCGCGTCACCCGCACCGCGACGGGTCGTTGATCGACATCCGGTTCTGGGCGGCGCCGTTACACGATCGCGACGGCGAGTTCACCGGCGCGACGTACGTTGCAACCGACATCGGAGAGCGAAAGCGACGCGAGCAGCGACTGACGGTGCTCAACCGTGTGTTGCGACACAACATCCGGAACGACGTGAACGTCGTCACCGGGCACCTCGAAGCGCTCGCCGCCGACCGTCCGGACGACGACCCGCACGTCGAGGCGATGGAACGACGGCTCTCGAGCATCGTCGATCTGAGTGACGCCGCCAGACACCTCGAGCGACTCGACGGGCCCGAGGCGGAGGCGAGCCGGACGGCGTACGACCTCTCGTCTCTCGTTGCGGAACGAGCCGACGACCTCCGAACCGTTCGTCGACCGGTCGATCTCACGGTCAGAACGCCGGACGAAGTCGAGGTCACGGCCCACGAACTCCTTCCGTACGCGCTCGACAACTTACTGGAAAACGCGGTCGAACACAACGAGTCGGCGTCGCCTCGCGTCCGCGTGACGGTCCGTGAGAGCGGCGACCGGGCGTCGGTCACCGTCGCCGACGACGGTCCGGGGCTTCCGTCCCACGAACGCGAGGTGTTGACGAGATCGGAGGAGACCCAACTGACCCACAGCACCGGGTTGGGGCTCTGGCTGGTCCGGTGGATCGTCCGCGCCTCCGGCGGCGAGTTCCGGGTCGAAGACAGCGACTTCGACGGCACCGCGGTGACGGTGATTCTCCACGGATGACCGCCCTCTCGGACCGACCTCGCCGTTCCCACGCCGTGGGACCAGCTATCACGATATAACTCCGTTGGGGACCGACAGCTACCTATGAGCCACGATGCCACCGCCGCCTGCGACGGCTGGGACGGCAGCGAGTGCGAGGGGACGGTCCACTGTCCGCCGCGCTGTCCGCGCTTCGTTGACAAGCAGGGGGCCCGGTGGACGCTCCGCCCCGCGGCCGACGAGGACGCCGCGGCCCTCGCGGAGATGTACGAGGCGTTCGGGACCGCCGACCGCGCGCAGGGGCTCCCGCCGGTGACCCGGAGCCGCCGCGCCGACTGGATCGAGTCGATGCTCGCCGAGGGGAGCAACGTCGTCGCCGAGCGGGACGGCGAGCTGTTCGGCCACGCGATGTACACGCCGACCGACGCGGCCCGCCCCGAACTCGCCGTCTTCGTCCACCCCTCGATGCAGGGGCGCGGCGTGGGGACGGAGCTCTGTAAACACGTCATCGCCGACGCGGTCGCCGGCGGGCGCGAGGGGCTCGAACTCCACGTCGAGAGCGGGAACCGGGTCGCGCGGAGCGTCTACCGGACGGTCGGCTTCGAACTCGCCGAGCGTAGGGGGGACATCCGGATGGCGCTCGACCTCGACGACTCGATCGCGACCGAGGTCCGCTGGCCGCCGCTCGCCCGCGAGGGACCGGACGATCCGATTCCCCGTGAGCTGGTCCCGATCGAGCTCGACCGCGCGCCGGCCGCCGGCGCCGACGACTAAGAACGGTTCGGGAGGCGGCTTTCGGGGGCACCGACCGCAACGATTAGGCCCCGCGGACCCCACGATACCGTAGCCGTGGAGGACGCCATCGAGTGGCTGCGGAACCGGCCGTTCTACGAGGGACAGATCGCGGAGCACCGCCGCCTGCCCGCCCGCGAGCCGGCCTATCGGGACATCGACCTCGCGCCCCGGATGGCCGACGCGCTCGCGAAAGCGGGGATCGACCGCCTCTACCGCCACCAGGCCGAGGCGATCGAGGTGGTCCGCGACGGCGACGACGCCGTGCTCGCCACCGAGACCGCGAGCGGGAAGTCGCTGGCGTACACCGTCCCCGCCTTCGAGGCCGCGATGGACCACGGGGGCCGAACGCTCTATATCGGTCCCCAGAACGCGCTGATCGCGGACCAGGAGGAGTCGCTGTCGGACCTCGCGCACGGGCTCGGATTCGGCAGCGGCGTCTCCGTCGAGTCGTACACGGGCCGGCTCTCGCGATCGGAGAAGCGCGAGGTGCGCGGCCGCGAGCCGACCGTCCTCCTCTCGAACCCGGACATGCTCCACTACGCGCTGTTGCCGTACGCCGGGCGCCTGTGGGACTGGTTCTTCTCGTCGCTGGAGTACGTCGTGATCGACGAGGTGCACAGCTACCGCGGGGTGTTCGGCTCGCAGGTCGCGCTGACCTTGCGCCGGCTCGCCCGGACCTGCGAGCGGTTCGGGTCGAGCCCGCAGTTCGTCTGCTGTTCGGCGACGATCAACAACCCGGTCGAGCACGTCGCGACCGTGACCGGGCGCGACCCGGAGGGAATCGCGCTCGTCGACGAGGACACGTCGGGGCGAGGGCCGCGCGACTGGGTGCTGTGGAACCCCCCGGAGTATGACGACGACTGGGCCGAGCGCGGCAGCGGTCGCCGGAAGTCGAGCCACGCCGAAAGCAAACGGCTGTTCGTCGATCTCGTCACGGCGGGCGCGCAGACGCTGGCGTTCACGCGCGCCAGACAGACCGCGGAGCAGTACGCCACCGACAGCGCGAGCGACCTCCGGGAGCGGGGCGAGCGCGACCTCGCGGGGAAGGTCGGCGCCTATCAGGCCGCGCTGACCGACGACCGGCGCCGCGAGATCGAGGCCGACCTCCACGCCGGCGACCTCCGGGGGGTCTGGTCGACGAGCGCCCTCGAACTCGGCGTCGACGTGGGCGGGCTCGACGCCGTAATCTTGGACGGCTACCCGGGCACGCGGATGTCGGCGTTCCAGCGCGCAGGGCGGGCGGGCCGCGGCGACGACCCGGCGCTCGTGGTGATGGTCGGCGGCGAGGACCAGCTCGACCAGTACCTCATGCGCAACCCGGCCGACTTCTTCGAGGCGCCGCCGGAGGACGCGATCTGCGACCCCGAGAACGACCGGATCCTCCCCGGTCACGTCGCCTGCGCGGCCGACGAGAGCTGGCTCTCGCCGGACGACGAGCGGTTCTTCGGCGGGTCGTTCCCCGGCGTCGTCGCGGACCTGACCGAGGAGGGGACCCTGAACAGGCGAGAGGTCGCCGACGGGACCCGGTGGACGCACGCCGGCTCGTCGAGCCCGCAGCAGTCGGTGAGCCTGCGGACCGCCGGGGACCGCGAGGTCGACCTGATCGACGTCTCGCGCGACGAGACGGTCGCCTCGCTCGGCTTCGCCGACGCGCTCCGAGACGCGCACCCCGGCGCGATCTACCACCAGCAGGGCCGAACGTACGAGGTCGCGAACATCGACCTCGACCGCGACGTGGCCGAGCTGCAGTCCTCCTGGGCCGACTACTACACGCGGCCGCTCACCGAGAAGGACATCGTCGTGAACGCGGACCTCGGTGAGCGCGAGCTGTCGGCCCGCCCGGACGTACCGGTCCGGTTCGCGGACGTGACGGTGACGGAGCGGATCACGGGGTTCGTCCGGAAGGACGCCACGACCGGCGAGTCGCTCGGCGAGTCGACGCTGGACCTCCCGGAGACGACGCTGCGGACGAAGGCGCTGTACTTCCCGGTTCCGGCCGATATCGAGTCGGAGATGCGGGCGCTCGGGGGTCGGATGGAGGACGAGGACGCGGAGGGAACAGGCGACGCGGAGGGAACAGGCGACGCGGAGGCGTCGACCGACGGCGGAGAAACCCTTTCCGGCGGCGAGCACGCCTTCAACGGCGGGATCCACGCGGCCGAACACGGGATCATCTCGCTGTTCCCGTTCCACCTGCTCTGCGACCGCGCCGACGTGGGCGGGATCTCGACGCCGTACCACCCCCACACCGAGGCGCCCGCGGTGTTCGTCTACGACGGCCACCCCGGCGGCGTCGGCCTCACGCGTCGCGGCCACGAGCGGATCGAGGAGCTGATGAGCCGGACCGCTCGCCTGATCGACACCTGCGACTGCGGGAGCGGCTGTCCCGCGTGCGTCCAGTCGCCCCACTGCGGCAACGCCAACGAGCCGCTGGCGAAGGCGCCGGCGGTGCGGCTGTTGGAGGGGCTGACGGGCGCGGGCGAGTGACCCGGCTCGGAAGTCGCCGCCGGTGCGAGACGGTCCCGCCGACCGTCAGTCGAAGAGCGCGTTGAGGACCACCCAGCGATCACACCAGAGCTGGTATCCCAGCGAGGCGGCGAACGCGAGGAGGAAGAGGCTCACCCAGAGCAGCGGCTCGACCATCGAGACCACCGGAACGCCGACGAGCGTGGCGAAAATCACGAACAGCGAGAGCAGCCCCAGCATACTGTAGTACTCGCTCCACGTGATCCCGTACGGCGTGACCACCTCCATGTACACGTCGACTGTGCGGGCGTCCTCCGTGAGTCGGATTGTCTTCCGACCGGAGTCGTACTCGACGATCCCGCGTCTGTCGAGCTTCGGGAGATGCGTCTGGTGGAGCGAGTTGTAGACGCTGTTTCGAATGCCCTTCGGTGGCGGCGACTCACCGGTCTCGTGTTCGGCGATGGCCTCCGCGACCTCGCGCAGCGTGGTCGCGCCCACGGTGTCTTGGAGGTGCTTGATGACCTGTCGCCTGCGTTCGTTACGGAGCAGATCGTGGATCTCAGTCTCTGGAAGCTCCGCGTAACGGTTTGTTATTGCCATCTGTGGTGTCTCGCTCACCGGCTGTCAACCGGATGTCATCAACACACACAGCAGCATGTACCATAAGAAATTGGAGCCTGTAACGAGACCGCCGAGCTTCAGGTTACGCCCGATACACAACGAGCAAATGCTACCGGATTTCTCCCGATACTCACTGCTTCGAATTGCGGTTCGACGGCTCGCCTCCGTCACCGGCGGAGAGTCGTAATCGACCGTTAGCTGCGATCCCTTCGGCGGTATGCTGTTCTTACTCACGCGATCTATCGGTTCGAATCCGCTCCCGTCTCGGGATCGTTCTCGTGACACCCGCATCGCCGTTCGGTCCGTTCCGAGCCGATGAGGACCGCACTCTCCCCGCCATCAACGGCTCATTAGCGGGCCAAACATCCGGTTTCGTCACGCAATGCTCTCGTTTCCTCTCACATGGTGTGATTGGCTAAGGGGGTGGCTATTGTGGCCGTTTACTAATCCCCACCGGGAGCGGATCGGGGCCGACCACGATGACGAACGAGCCATCCGAACCCCACCGACACGCCGCACTTCGACCGCGTGAGTGCCGCGACCGCGATCGGCTCGGTCCCGCGTCGTCGACGCCGACCGAGCCGACGTGGCGGCCGGAGACGGGGCACGATCGCGACAGAATCGAGATCGGGAACGAGCGCCGAGAGCCGGAGAGACGGAGGGGACCGAGAGCCGGAGAGACACGATGAGTCCGAACGAGTCACCGAACGAGCGCGACGGTGCCGGCGTCGACGCGCTCCAAACGGTCGAGGGTCGGATTTGGGGGCGCCGGCTCCTGAGCAAGCGAAACGTCCTCCGGCTGCTGATACTGTCGTTCGTCCTCTTTCCGGTCGTCTCCTGTCTGCTGCGGATCTGATCGGCTCCAAGTGGAACCGGGGTCGCCGGAAGCGCAGGTGGGCGGCGAGCAGGCACAAGCGACTTGCCGCCTCCGCGCGAGGCGCACGCATGGCGTTCGATCTCGACGAGGCCGCGGACCCCGCAGCGCGGACGATGGAATGGCTCGTCCTCGGTGCGGCGTACTTCCTGCTGCTCCTGTTTCTCATCGGCGTCTTCGATCTGTTCGTCTCGCTGTTCCGATTGCTCGTTGCGGGGAACTTCACCGACCCCGTCGAGGTGGTCGGCCTGCTCGACAGCGTGCTGCTGTTGCTCATCATCGTCGAGGTCCACCGGACGCTCGTGGCGCACGCCAGGGGCAAGCCCGTCCTCCGAATCGTCGTGAGCGCCGCGATCATCGCCGTCGCCCGACGCGCGATCAGCTTCCGGCTGGAGGATTACGGCTCGGGCGAGGAGACGGTCCTCGCGGCGCTCTCGATCTCCCTGTTGGTGCTCGCTCTCACGGTCGGCTACTTCCTCTTGGACCGAGTGAGCGTCCCCGGTCGCCCCGAGCTGTGAATCGGATTCGCCGACGGACTGGAAGCGCCGCCCCCGCGACCCCGCCGGTGGTTTGACGGTGCTCGCAGCCGTGCCGCTCCCATGGAGCTGTTCTGTCACCGACGGGACCTCAGGCTCGCCGACAACGTCGGGCTCGCGGCCGCCGCCGACCGGGGCGAGGTCGCCGGCGCCTTCGTCTTCGACCCCGACGTGCTCGACCACGCGAGCGACGTGCGGGTCCGCCGCCTGCTCGACGGGCTCGCGGCGCTCCGGGACGACTACCGCGACCGCGGCAGCGACCTCCTCGTCGCTCGGGGCGACCCGGAGTCCATCCTGCCCGATCTGGCCGACGCCGTCGACGCCGACCGCGTCGTCTGGAACCGGGACTACTCGGGGCTCGCTCGGGAGCGGGACGCGGGCGTTCGCAAGGCCCTCAACGACTCTGGGGTCGAGCGCGAGGCGCACCACGACGCGGTCCTTCACGAGCCGGACTCGATCCGGACCAACGCCGGCGACCCGTACTCGGTGTACACCTACTACTGGAAGAAGTGGACCGATCGCGAGACCGACTCGCCGGCCCCGACGCCGGCGGCGGGCGACCTCGTCGACGTCGGCGCGCTGACCGCGGCGGTGGGGGACGATGGCGCCGTCGCAGACGGCGGCGCCGAGACCGACCGCGTCGCCGTCGGTGACCTCCCGTCTCCGGCGGACCTCGGGTTCGACGCGCCCGACGCCGAGGTCGGTCCCGCCGGCACCGAGGCGGCCAGAGGGCGCCTCGACGACTTCCTCGACGAGCCGGTGTTCTCCTACGAGGCCGAGCGCGACTACCCGGCCCGCGAGGCGACTTCCCGGCTCTCGGCCTTCCTGAAGTACGGTGAGATCGGGATCAGGGAGACGTACGAGGCGACCGAGCGCGCGCTGGCGGCGGCCCAGTCCGAGGGCGACGAGGAGCGCGTCGAGAGCGTCGAGGAGTTCCAACAACAGCTCGCGTGGCGGGAGTTCTACACGCAGGTGTTGTACCACAACCCCGAGGTCGTCACCGAGAACTACAAGGAGTACGAGGAGGGGATCGAGTGGCGCGACGACCCCGACGAGATCACAGCGTGGACACGCGGGGAGACGGGGTACCCCATCGTCGACGCCGGGATGCGCCAGCTTCGCGAGGAAGCGTTCATGCACAACCGCGTGCGGATGATCGTCGCCTCCTTCCTCACGAAGGACCTGCTCGCCGACTGGCGCCACGGCTACGACCACTTCCGGGAGCACCTCGCGGACCACGACACCGCCAACGACAACGGCGGGTGGCAGTGGGCGGCCTCCACGGGGACCGACGCCCAGCCCTACTTCCGCATCTTCAACCCGATGACGCAGGGGGAGCGCTACGACCCAGAGGCCGAGTACATCACGGAGTACGTCCCCGAACTCCGGGGGCTCGACGCCGACCTGATCCACGAGTGGCACGAGCTGTCGCCGACCCAGCGCGCGAACGTGGCGCCGGAATACCCGGAGCCGATCGTCGACCACTCGGAGCGGCGGGAGGAGGCGTTAGCGATGTATAAGCGGGCGCGCGGCGAGGATCCGGAGGAGTAACTGGAAGTCAGTGAAGTATGCACCGTTGCCGTGACAGTGAACACCTCCAAAGCCCCAACCGACCGCACCGCCGGAAGACGGTCGCCTCGCTTCGCTCGGCGCTGCGACTTCCGTGCTCCCGCTCGCTACCGCTCGCGGGAACGCGACCGCACCTCTCGCCTCCCCAGCCTCGTCGGTCACTCTCCGCTTCGCTCCGAGTGACCGACTCCAGCGAGGGACCAACGGTCCCTCTGGCAGTCGGGCTCCGCCCGACGACCTCGCGCGTGCGCTTCGCGTCCTTCGGACGCTCGGCGGCACGCGCCACCGTACCGCCGCCTTCGATTAAAACAGCGCCTCGCTCTCGTCGAGGACGCGCGCCGGGCCGCCGACCTCCCAGACGTCGGTGTCGATGCCGATCTCGGCGATCCGGCTTTCGACTTCGTCGACGTGGTCGGCCAGCGTGTTCACGTACACCGAGGCGCCGGTGTCCGTCGAGAAGTAGACCGGGACGCCCTCCTCGCGGAGTTCGCGGACGGCGTTGAACACGGCGATCGTCTCGGGCTGCCAGTACACCCAGCCCGCGGGGCCGGTCATGGTGGTGGCCGTCAAGGAGAGGGAGTCGTGTTCGGCGGTCTCGAAGATCCGGTCGAACTCGCCCTCTCGCAGGGCGTCGGTCATCTCGACGAGCTGGTCCTGCACGTGTGCGGTCCGCGCCTGCATCATGTGGCTCGCGGCGGCCTCGCGGTGGGCCTCCTCCGTCTCCTTGTAGGCGGGGACGTGCGCGGCGACGATCCGGAGGTCCTCCTCGGGGTCGAAGCCGTCGTCGCTCACGCCCACGTCGAGCCGGTACGAGCGGCAGTCCTCGTCGTTGAGCCCGGCGTCGAGCCGGGAGTAGGCGCCCGTGACCGAGCGCGCCGCGGAGGAGGAGCCGCGGCGGGCGACGGTGGAGACCTCGGGGAGGGACATATCGAGGCCGGCGGCCTCCGTCAAGGCGAGCGCGGCGGCCGCGAAGCCCGACGACGAGGAGCCGAAGCCGATGTTCGACGGGAAGGAGTTCTCGCTCTCCAGCCGGACCGCGGCGTCGACGCCGGCCAGCTCGCGGACGTGGTCGACGACCATGTCGATGCGCTCGGCGGCGCGCCCGTCGACCGCCTCGCCGCCGATGACGTAGGTGTCCTCGCTCGCGTCGGGCTGCCACTCGACGGTGGTCGTCGTCGCGGTCGGGGCGGTACAGAGGCTGATGCTGTCGTGGTACGGGAGCCGCAGTTCCTCGTCGCGCATCCCGTGGTACTTGACGAGCCCCTGGATCGGGTGGGCTCGCGCGGTGGCCTTCTCGGTCATACCTCGGGAAGCGTCCGGCGGGGGATTAGTCGTTGCGATGGTCTCTTCTCGGACTCAGCGTCGGTCAGTCGCATCGTTCGGGCGACCGACCTCGTCCTGCTCGAACGAGCGATTCGAGTTCGTCGGCCTCGTCTTCGGAGAGAATCCCCGCGACCTCCGTCCACGACCGCTCGCCGGCGATCCGCTTGACCACGTCCGAAAACGACTCTCCCTCCCGCTTGTGTGCCTTGAGCCGCTCGTAGGCCTCCTCGTCGAGCGAGATCGTTTTCGTCGACATCACGGTACACAGTCACATGTGTTCAGTTATAAATGACAGCGCCGTTTTCGGTTCGCTTCGCTCCCTTCCGTCCCCGCGACGGCGACGCGATCGAGGGGAACCCTTTTTGACTGGTCGGCCGATACTCCGCTTCATGACCGAGTACACCGTCGAGTTCGTCGGCACCGGCGAGACGATCGAGGTGGCCGACACGGAGACGATCCTCAGCGCCTGCATCGAGGAGGGGATCGCTCAGGAGTACTCCTGCCGCGTCGGGATGTGTCTCGCCTGCTCCGCGGAGATCGTCGACGGCGAGGTGACCCAGCCGGCGGCCCGCGGGCTCACCGACGAGGAGGCCGAGGAGTACGCGCTCACCTGCATGGCGCGACCGCAGTCCGACCTGCAACTCGACCGCGGGAAGTACCCGCCGAGCATCGAGGACGACGCGGCGACCGAGGCGGGCGCCGGAGACGGTGCGGCGGCCGACGACGACTGAGACGTACTTTGCGGTCGGGGTGTCGTTTTTAAGTGGAACAGGATCTGTTTCGGATTACTCGGTTATTTATAAACTGCTGTTCGCGGATCGACGGCGAACACCTCCAAAGCCCCAGCCGTGAGGGCGGCGCACGCTCGCTGCGCTCCTCAGTCGCTCGTTTCACTCGCTCCCTGCGGTGCTTCCGTCGCCTGCGCGGTCCTCCCGGCTACCCCTTTGAGTCCCGCCCGACCGCGACCGCACCGCACCTCACGCCTCCCCAGCCTCGTCGGTCACTCTCCGCTTCGCTCCGAGTGACCGACTCCCTCGCGCGTGCTGACTCGCGTCCTTCGGACGCTCGCAGGCACGCGCCGACCGCCTCGTTCACTTATAAACGATCGCCACCTACCCCTCGAACCCGTTCTCCGCGACGAGGGCCCGGACGCCGGCGTACGCGACCGCGGCGATACCGACGTAGGCGACCACCAGCGCGGTCGTCGTCGCGTCGGCGCTGTCGATCGCGAGGCGCGCGACCGCGTTGGCGGGGCCGCCGGCCATCGCCGTGGCGCCGCCGAAGAGGACCAGCACCCCGACCGAGTAGAGGAACTGGGCGGCCCGCCGGTCGGGCGCGAGCGCGGAGATGGCGAGCGCGAGCGCGACGACGAGGGCGGTGAGCGCGGTCATCAGGACGAGGATCGAGGGGACGTTGGCGACCGGCGTCCCGTTCGCGCGGAGGAGCAGGAGCCACAGCAGCGCCTGTCCGGGGGCGATCGCGACCGCCGCCAGCGCCTTCCCGTCGACGATCTCGCCGAGCGTGACGGGCGCGACGCGGAGCAGTTCGAAGGTCCCCTCGTCGAGCTCCTCGGTGATCGAGTCGACCACGAGCGACCCCGAGATGAAGACGGGGAGGAAGACTAACACCGGGATCAACACGGTGTACGTGAACGTGAAGTACGGGCTGGTCCCGGTGCGCTCCGGGAGGGGGAGCGGCGACTCGCTCAGGTGTGCGGCCCGGTCGGCGCGCTCCTGTCGCTCGTACGTCCGGAGCAGGTCGCGCAGTTGGACGACGATCACGGTGGTCTCCACCGTGGCGTCCGGAGCGGTCACGGTGGCCGAGATCCCGCCGTCGTCGTTGCGGTTCGCGACCACCACCGCGTCGGCGGCGTTGCGGTCGAAGGCGAGCCGCGCCGCGGCGGCGTCCTCGTAGCGCGTGACCGAGGCGCCGTCGACCTCGCTCGCGGCGCGTTCGAGGTCGCTCACGGCGTCGCCGGCGCCCGCCACCTCGATCTCCGCGCCGCCGAGCGAGCCCGGGTCGTACATCGAGACGAGCCCGACCACGAGGAACGACGAGAACGCGGCGATGAACAGCTGGATCCCGATCGCGAGCAGGATCGTCTTCTCCGCGCGCAGCCCCGACAGCTCCCGGCCGGCGATCGTCAGCCGGCCACCCCGACTACGCATAGACGCGCATCACCCCGAAGTTGTACGCGGCGTGGATCAGCGTCGCCAGCGCCAGCGTCGCGACGTAGTACGTCCGGCTCCGGCTCGCCCCCACCGCGGCGACGGTCGTCGCGAACCCGTGGAGCAGGAGGGGCGCGAATAACAGCCCCGCGATCGCGATCGGCGGGAGCCCCTCCAGCCCCGCCACGCTCCCGAACGCGGCGCGACCGACGTACAGCTCCGTCAGCCCGACCGCTTGCACGACCGCGGTGGCTTTCTCCGCGAGGAAGAAGCCGACCGCGGAGGCGAGCCCGACCGCGACGGCGACCCGATCGGTCCGGGCGAAGGCGCCGCGCTCGAACCCGGCGTAGAGGTGGACGCTCTTCGCGAGCTCCTCGATGAACGCGATGGTCACGAGGAGGACGGGGATCGACACCGTCACTGGTAGCGCGAACAGCAGCGCGACGGCCAAAAGCTCCGCGACGAACACGAAGGGAATCGTGCAGGCGGTGAGGAACCCGACCGGCGCGAGCGCGCGGAGCCGTGCTCGCAGGGTGGCGTCGGAGGCCCCCCGCCCCACCGCCGCGAGCCGCACCGCGAGCGCGTCGAGGAACTTCCGTCCGACCGGCTTCTGGGTGAACATGTCCTCCTCGCGGTAGACGCCGAGCCCGAGCCCGAACAGGAGCGCGGCGCCCACCGCCATCGGGACGGTCGAGAAGAGGATCTCGCCGAGCCCCACCGCCTCGCCCTGCAGGTCGAAGACGACCAGCGTGAGCGGCGAGACGAGCGCCACGGGCGTGACGTTCGTGAATATCGCCGGCACGAACGCGTACGTCGTGAGGAGCACGCTCACCCCGACCGTGACGAACGTGAGCTCCTTGAACGACCGCGCGAACATCGCGCCGACGAACGTCGCCGCGAGGAAGGTCAACGCCACCGGGAGCACGGCGACAACCGACAGCGCCCCCCCGCCGACGGCGACCGCGAGGAGCGTCGTGACGAGCGCCGCGACCGCGACGTACGGCAGCGTCTTCCCCGCGACGATGTCGACCGGCGAGAGCGGCGTGACGAGCAGGGGCTCGCCGCGCCGGTTCGTCCGCTCGTCGAGCACCGACGAGCCGTACGCCTGGATGAGGAAGTTCATCGGGACGAGGAAGACGAACGCTAAGAGGAGCGAGACGAACGGGAAGGGCGGCGAGATCGACCCCGGCGACCCGACCGTGTCGGCGCCGAACGCCGCACCGCCGACCGAGGGGACCGCGAACCCGTCGTTCCCGGCGTCGCTCTCGCCGTCGCCGCCAGCGGTGTCGCCGCCGGAGAGTCCGCCGTCGCCGCCGGTGGCCCCGCCGCTCCCCTCGCCGGAACCGTCACCTCTCCCGCCAGATCCGCCGTCGCTCCTGCTGGAATCGCCGTCGCCTCCGTCGCCGGAACCGTCGCCGCCGGCGCCTCCGGTGCCGGAATCACCGCCGCCGTCATCCCCTCCGAGCGTCGCCCCGTCGTCGAGCCCGCTGGTTCGGCCGACGTACTGGAGCGTGACGGTGATCGGGAACGCAGCGGTCCGGTTCTCCTCGGCGGCCATCAGCCGCTCGTTGTGCGCCTCGACCGCCTCCCGGAACTCGGCCGCCGCGGCCTCGCCCTTCCGCGTGTCGCTGGCGCGGACGGCGACGGTCTCGACCGTCCCGCTCCGCCCGCCGTCGACCACGACGAGGTCGGCCGTGTCGCCGAGTGCGGCGCTTTCGACGGGGACGCGCGTCAGCGCCGGCGCCCCCTCGACCGCGTCCGCGTACGGGGAGTCGCCGTCGACGCCCACGCGGTACACGTCGCGGTCGACGTCGAGCCCGACGACCCCGGCCGCGAGTCCCCCGCCGAGGACGCCGCCGGCGACGAGCAGGAGCGCGAGCGCCGCGAGCAGGGTCCGGCGGTCGACGCCGCCGCCAGCGCGAGCCGTCTCCCAGCGGGCGACCCGGAGGATCCGCCGGAGCCGGTCGATCACTCGGCCCCCTCCGGCGGCTCGGCCGGCCGCTTCGCGTCGCGGTCGTCCGATGCCGGATCGGAGTCTCCGCCGTCCTCGTCAGCCTCGACGGCGTCGACCGCGGCACCGCCGGTGTACCGCCCCGGCATCGGTCGTCCGACGATGTCGAGGAACACGTCCTCCAGGCTCGGCTCTCGGGTCCGGATGTCGACGACCTCGCCGCCCGCCGTGGCGGCGGCCTCGCGGACCGCCTCGACCGCGTCCATCGTCGGTACGGCGGTGCGGAACCGGTCGCCGACCTCCTCGGTCGCGGCGTCGATGTCGTCGAGGGCGTCGATGTCGTCGATATCGTCGATGTCGTCGATGCCGTCGCGGTCGGTAAACGTCTCGGCCAGCGCGTCGGTTCGGGCGGGAGACACGTCGGTGAACACGTGATACGTCGTCTCGCCGTGTCGCTCGCGGATCCCGTCGACGCTTCCCCGGGCGACGATCCGGCCCTCGTTCATCACCGCGACGCGGTCGCAGACGGACTCGACGTGATAGAGGTTGTGCGCGGAGAACACGACGGTCTTCCCGGTCTCGCGCAGTTCGCGGGTGAACGCCAGCACGGAGTTCGTCGTCACCGGGTCGAGCCCGGAGGCCGGCTCGTCGTACACGAGCACGTCCGGGTCGTTGACCAGCGACCGGGCGATGGCGACCTTGCGTTTCATCCCCTTCGACATGTCGCCGAGCCGGCGCTCGCGGTGGTCCAGCTCCAGCCGGTCGAGCGCGGCCTCGATCCGCTCGTCGGCCGCCTCCCGGGGCACGTCGTACAGGTCGGCGAAGAACCGAAGGTACGACAGCGGCGTCATCTCCTCGTACAGCGGCGACTCCTCGGGGAGAAACCCCAACTGCCGGCGCATCTCGGGGTCGTCGGAGGCGAAGCCGGCGACCTCGACCTCGCCGGCGGTGGGGTCGACGAGCCCGGCGAGCACCTTCAGCGTCGTCGTCTTCCCGGCGCCGTTCGGGCCGACGATACCGAACACCTCGCCCTCTTCGACGGAGAAGGTGCTGTCGACGACGGCGGCGAACTCCCCGTACGTCTTCCGCAGCCCCTCCACTTCGATCATGCGCTCGGGTCCGCCGTCGGGCGGGTTAAAGCCACGCCCGCGGCTATCACCCGCGAGAACGCGGCGAGCGATGCGGGCGTCGCGGGAGCGGAGGCGGGAGTTCCGGTCCCGTCAGTCGTCGCCCCACGAGTCGCCGTGCGAGCGGTACCCGTCGAACTCGCCGATCTCGATCTCGCGTTCGATCTCGTCGAGCGTCGTCCCCTCGACCCGGACGATGTGACAGAGGGGGTGTCCGGGGGCTGCGACCGGGTTCTCAAGCGATCCGAGGATCAGCCCGTCGAAGGGGGCCTCGACCGCGTGCTCCTCCGTCTTGAAGTGGTTCGTGATCGTACAGATCGTCTCCCCCTCGTAGACGAGCGGGTAGGGTCCCCACTCCATCTCGACGAGGCCGCCGGTGTCGGCGCGGAGCCAGCGCTTCGTGCTGTCGGCGGCGGTCGACTGGTACCACCCCGGCCAGTGGACCGCTTGGCCGGGCGTGAGCTCGTACTCGGCGAGGACGCTCTCGACCCCCTCCAACGCCTTCTCGATGAGCACGGGCTGGAACCGGTGCGCGCGGCCCATCTCGACGGTGACCGTCGGGATCCCGTCCGCGGTCGCCGTCGACCGGAGCGATCCCTGGTCGCCGGTCCCGTACAACACCACGTTGGTCGCGAACGCCCGCGCGAGACGCCTGACGCCGGGGTCGTCGAGGTCGGCGCGGGCGTGGTAGATCGTCGTCCGATTCCGGGTCGACGTGTGGAAGTCGAGTCCGAGGTCGCACTGCGCGACGAACCGCCGGTAGATGCGGTTCGCCATCCGCTCGGTGGTGTTCGAGCGCTCTTTCCCCGGAAACGACCGGTTCATGTCCTGGTCGTAGATCGGGGTGTCGCGCCGCTGCGCCTCGTAGGCGGGGACGTTACAGACGTGGAGACAGACCAGCGTGCCGTGGATCTCGGCGGGCGAGTAGCGGTCCGCGACCTCCTGGACCACTTTGACCCCGTTGAGCTCGTCGCCGTGGATCCCGGCGGAGAGGAACAGGGTCGGTCCGCCGCCCTTGCCGTTGATTATCGTCACCGGCATCTCGATCGGGTCGCCGAGGTACGTCTCGCCGATCTCGTACCGGACGTGTCGCTTCTCTCCCGGCTCGACCTCGGCGTCGTACCGGAACGGCTCGGGCTCGGATCGCGGGGCCGACTTGGGATCGCTCATACGCCGTGGACGCACGAGGCCGGTAAAACCGCTTGGCCCGTCGGCGGCGGTCCGGCGGTGGTCCGGAACCGGTGGCGGAGCGACGGGCACCCCGCCGATACCCTTACGTCGCCCCTTCGAGAACGGCCTCCGTATGAGCGATCGACGGGGGCTCTCGGAGGGACGCGACGACGCGCCGGACGGTGCCGGCGGGGCCGCCGCGTCCGGTCACCCGGGCGAGCGGACCGAAGATGCCGTGTCTGAGGGCCGGGACGGGGTTGCCGGGAACGGCGGAGACGCCGCGATCGACCCCGCGGTCGCGGCGATGACCCGCGAGGAGCTCCGCACCACGTTCGACTATCAGGTCGAGCGGCTCCGCGAGATCGACAACAAGGCGATCGAGATACTGAAGGCGAACCTGCTGCTCATCGGGATCGTCGTCACCGGCGGCTCGATCGTCGTCCAGACGACGGTGGATCTGGCCGTCTTCCTGAACCCCTTCACCGTGGTCGGCGGTCTCCTCCTGCTCGCCTCGACCGGGCTGGCCGCGGTCACCTACACCGCGTCGGACCTCCGCGGCGGGCTGGATCTCAAGGCCGTCGACGCGGTGATCGCCGCCGAACGCGGTGAGGAAGATGGGAAGGGGAAAGGACCGCAGGGCGCGGGAGACGGCGACCCCGAGTTCGACGAACGGCTCCTCCGGAGCTACGCCGAGTGGATCGACTACAACGCCCGCGTCACCGCGGTCAACGACCTGCTGGCGACGGTGACTGTCCTCCTGATCTTCGTCGCCTTCGTCTACGTGATCGCCGGCGTCGTCGTGGGAGCGGCGGGCCTCACACCGATCGAGTCATGGACCTCGTTCGCCGTTCTCACTGGCCTCTCGGCCGTGTTCACGTGGGTCTCCGCGCACATGGACCACCTCGGTCCCGAGACGACGCACCCGTCGGCGTCGTTCGCGGGGATCCCGATCTCGAAGGGCGGAGACAGACGCCAGGCGTGGTCGTCGCTTCGGGCCATGCTCGGACGGGCGCCGACGGAGGGAGATGAGTTCGGCGCCGCGACGAACGAGACGGAGGCCGAGGGGGAAGTGAACCGCGACGCCGGGGATCCGGAGCGGTAGCGACGCCGGAGATCCGGAGCAGTAGGGGAATCGCGCGGGCGTCGATCACCGCCGAACCAGCGGGTATGCGTGCCGCGAAAACGGAGAGAAAATCTGGTCTGACGGCCGTTACTCCTCTTCCTCTTCTTCCTCGACGGGGCCTCGTTCCCAGACGGCTTTCGCGGAGGTGTCGTTCGGTGCCGTGTGCGAGACGTCTTTCATAGTGTCGCGATCGTTTGCCATCTTGGGGCAGGATAGCGAGGATCTCCGTATTAACCCTTCGTGGAAAGAGATAATGAGACCTGATACCATTTAAGGAATTAATATGTGTTGGCTTATGTACGACGCGAACGTTCGACGGATCGTGAATTACCGGCCTGGTTGCGGCGGCGAATCGACCGGACGTTTCGATCGCGGCGAGAGCGAGTCCGCGTCGACGGTCGTCCGCGAAGGAACGACGCTCGCCGTGGGTCGCGACGTCGGGGCCGCGCCGGCGGTCGCCGCCGAGCGTCTCCGCGACACCCGCGAGTGGCCCGACTGGGGGCCGGCGATCGCCGCCGTCGAGAGTGACGACCGCTACGTGATCCGCGGGACGAGGGGACGGGTCCGCGTCGCCGGCGCGTGGCTTCCGTTCCGCGTGACCGCGTGCAACGGCCGACGCTGGGACTGGCGGGTCGCCGGGGTCCCGGCGACCGGACACCGCGTCGACAGCTACGCCGGCGACCCCGAGCGCAGTCGCGTCGTCGTGGAGGTGCCCTTGGTCGCGGCGTGGTACGCCCCCGTCTGCCGGCGGGCGCTGGATCGGTTCGCGGCGCTGATCGAGTCCTGACCGGGCTCGTCAGCCCCCGTTCAGGTCCGTCCCCCGCTCAGTTCTCGTACCCTTCCTCGAACGGGTCGATGACCCCGCTGCCGGGCTCCTCCTCGTCGCGGGTGAACCCCGGACCCGCCGTCGCCAGTTCGAAGACGAGCCCGTCGGGGTCGCTGAAGTAGATGCTCTTGAAGTAGGTGCGGTCCTTCACCTCGGAGACGCGCACGTCCTGCTCGCGGAGGTGCTCCTGCCACTCGCGGAGCGTCTCCTCGTCCTCGACGCCGAACGCGAAGTGGTGGCCCGCGCCCGGGCCGGGCGCCCCCTGCGAGTTCGGGTACTCGAAGTAGGTGACGTTGGTCCCCGGCTCGCCCTGCGGCGTGGGCGAGAAGTAGTAGTGGGGCGTCCCCGGATCGTCGTAGTTCTGGGTCCGCTTGACCGTGTGCCAGCCGAGAACGTCCTCGTAGAACGCGACGGTCTCGCCCATGTCGGTGCAGATGTTCGTCACGTGGTGCAGTCCGGTGATGGGCGGGGCGTCAGTCATGTTCGTGCGATCGGTTGTCGGGGGGAAAGTTAGTGGTACGGGTAATCGGGGGAAACGAGTCGGGAGCGCGGGTCGCGTCGTCTTCGAACGCGTCGCTTAGAACAGCCCGAGACCCACCGCGTACGGCCACGCGGTGCCGCCGACCGCCAGCAGCGCGAGCGCGGCGCCGGCGCCGTAGACGTTCTTGAGGAAGCTCGTCATCTCGCTCTGCTTCTCCTCTGGGTCGTCCATCGACCAGAAGTCGTGCATCGTCACGGCGGAGACGAGCAGGAAGACGGCGAGCGCACCGGCCGCGAGCACGGGGAACGCGCCAGCGGCGACGCCGAGCCCGCCGAGCACTAAGACGAGCCCGGAGGCGACCACCGAGAGCCGCGGCGCCGGCAGGCCCTTGAACTCGGCGTAGCCGGCCATGGTGTCGACGTCCATGAAGTGGTTCAGCCCCATGAACGCGAGCGTGACGCCGAAGAGGATCCGGCCGAGCAGGAACAGTTCGCCCGCGAAGGGGGTGTCGAATTGAAGCGGTATCGTTGCGATTTCAGCTAACATCGTGTAACCACATATACGGACGTAACCTATTTATCGTTTCCCGGACAATAGGGTAAGTAGGTAACCCCGATGTCATCGCAGGAGCTCGCCGAGACGGAACCGGCGGAAACGACCGACGCAGAGCCCGGCACGGACACGTCCTCTGCCCCCGACACGCCGTGTCCCGTCGTCGACTCGCTCGAACAGATCGGCTCGCGCTGGCGGCTCGTCGTCCTCCACGAGCTGTTGAACGGCGAGTCTCGCTTCAACGAGCTGAAACGCGAGACGGACGCGAACGCCCGGACCCTCTCGCGCGTGCTCGACGACCTCCAGGAGACCGGCTTCGTCGACCGCCGGTTAGAGGAGGACTCGCCCGTTGCGACCTACTACAGCCTCACGCCGAAGGGCGAGTCGCTGGCGCCCGTCTTCGAGGAGATCGACGAGTGGGCCCACGAGTGGCTCGCCGAGTGCAGCGGGTAGCCCGCGCGGCGAAACGCACAGGGCCCTCCACCCCGTACAAGTTCGCGTGTACGCCGGCCTGAAGAACACCCCCTGTTGCCTGTGCGGCCGCGACGACACCCACACCCGGATCGCGGTGCCGCCGCGGGCGCTCCGGCTCATGGACAACGGCGGGCCGATCTCGTGGCGCGACGTGGTCGGAACGGTGACGCTCCGATTCTGCGCCGACGACTGGGACCTCGTGACCGATCTGGCCGTCGAGATGGACACCCACCCGCTCTCGCGGTGTAACGCGGCGCACGTCTCGCTCGACCTCCGCGAGGACCACGAGGCGCTGCTGTCCGCGACGAAGGCCGAGACGGACCAGACGGAGTTGGAGGCGCGGCTCGAATCGGAGGCCGAGGCGGCGCTCGACGCCGTCGACGACCCCTACACCGAGGAGCGCGACGTGGTCGAGGCGATCGTGGTGTTACGCGCGCTGGAGGAACTCGGCGTGCGGGACTCGCCGGGCAACGCCGCGGCGGTCGCGAACGACGACTGACTTCGTCGTCTCACAGAGGAACGAGGAGGAAGCCCACGGCTTCAGCCGTGGGAGGAATCCGACCACCTGACCTCGAACCCGTCGAGCCCCTCCGGTTCCTCGTCGGTCGCGTCCACGTCGTCGACGTCGGCCGCCTTACTTCCCGTCTCGCACCACGCGACCATCTCCTCGACCGCCGCTTCCGGCCCCTCGAAGACGGCCTCGACGCGTCCGTCGTCGAGATTGCGCACCCAGCCGTCGACGCCCTTCTCTCGGGCGGTGTCGCGAGTCGTCGCGCGGTAGTAGACGCCCTGCACGCGCCCCGAGACGTACACGTGTGCTCGCGTTCGGTCGGTCATCGGTGACCCCTGCGTCCGCCGCCCTGTTAAGCGTCGCGGGGGTGAGTTCGAGCGTCGCCGTCCGCCGACGACCCGCAACCGACGACTTCTAACGAACGCCGGCCGATACCGGAGGTATGGACTTGTTCGGAACCGCGGGGATCCGCGGCAGCGCCGAGGCCCGCGTTACGCCGGAGCTCGCGCTGGCCGTCGGCCGAGCGGTCGCGGCGGAGGTACGAGCGGCTAGCGAGGGGAAACAGACCGCCGAGGTTGTCCTCGCCCGCGACGGGCGCGTGACGGGTCCGGCGATCGCGGCCGCGATGGAGTCGGGGCTCGCCTCCGGCGGTGTCCGGGTGCTCCGCGCCGGACGCCTGCCGACGCCGGCGCTCGCGCACGCCTCGCAGGGACGGTACGGCGTGATGCTCACGGCCTCGCACAACCCGCCGACCGACAACGGGATCAAGCTGTTCCGGGACGGCAGCGAGTTCGATCGCGAGGCGGAGCGCGCCGTCGAAGAGCGCGTCGCGGGCGAGGGGCCCCCCGCGGCGTGGGACGAGTGGACCGAGTCGGAGCGCGTCGACACCCTCGGCGGCTACCTCGACGCGGTCCGCGCGTACGCGGAAGGGTTCGGAGACGACCTCGACGGCCTGCGAGTGGCGGTCGACTGCGGGAACGGCATGTCCGCGCCAGCGACTCCGACCGTCCTGCGAGAACTCGGCGCAGAGGTCGTCACGCTCAACGGGAACGTCGACGGCCACTTCCCCGGCCGCGGGAGCAAGCCGACCCCCGAGACTCTCCGGGACCTCCGGGCCTTCGTCGCCGACGCCAACGAGGGCGTCGAGCGCCCGGGCCGCGCGAGTGTGGACGACGATGGCGACGTCGGCGACACCGAGGGGTTCGCCTTTGGCGTCGGCCACGACGGCGACTCCGACCGAATCGTGATCGTCGACGCCGACGGCGACGTGGTCCACGAGGACACCGTGCTCGCGCTGCTCGCCGAGCGGTACACCCGCGAGAGCGACGCCGCCGACCCGGTGGTCGTGACGACGCCGAACGCCTCGGGCCGGATCGACGAGCGCGTCCGCGAGGCCGGTGGACGGGCCGACCGCGTCCGGCTCGGCGCACTTCACGAGGGGATCGCGGCGATACGAGCGGAGGCCGCCCCCGGCGACGACACCCGCGTCGTCTTCGCCGCCGAGCCGTGGAAGCACATCCACGTCGGCTTCGGCGAGTGGATCGACGGTGTCGCTTCGGCGGCCGTGATCGCTCGGCTCGTCGCCGAGTCGGGGCTTGACGCGCTCCGCGCGCCGATCACGGAGCGCCCGTACCGCAAGGTCAGCGTCGACTGCCCGGACGAGGCCAAACCCGACGTGATGGAGCGATTGGGATCGACCCTTCCGGACGCCTTCCCAGGCGCGACGGTCGACACCGACCACGGGGTGCGGCTGGAGTTCCCGGACGCCTCGTGGGCGCTCGTTCGACCCTCCGGTACGGAACCGTACGTGCGAGTTTACGCCGAAAGCGACGAGGTCGACGAGCTGATCGCGGGCGTCCGGGCGGTCGTCGAGGACGCGGTGACCACCGTCGGCGGCGGCGAGTAGCTGTCCGCGGCGGCGAGTAGCTGTCCGCACCGGCGGGTAGCTGTCCGCACCGGCGAGTAGCTGTCCGCACCGGCGGGTAGCTGTCCGCACCGGCGGGTAGCTGTCCGCACCGGCGAGGGGGTGACGTTCGCTCCCCGAAAACAG
Source organism: Halorubrum saccharovorum DSM 1137 (assembly GCF_000337915.1). GTDB lineage: Archaea > Halobacteriota > Halobacteria > Halobacteriales > Haloferacaceae > Halorubrum > Halorubrum saccharovorum. Next base: position 9,062 of record NZ_AOJE01000006.1, on the reverse strand, counting down.
CCCGATCGTTCCTGATACACCACGAACATGTGCACGATTCCCGGTCGATCGCGGCGGATCGGGGAAATTTTCCCCGCGGTATCACGCGAACGTGCAACAACAGGACCGAGAGAGCGACGAATTTATGCCGCGGACCCGCCCCGTTGTAGGTGACATGGCATCCGACTTCGATCGGCGGCGGTTCCTCAAGGCGGCAAGCGCGGCGGGACTCGTTGGCCTCGCCGGCTGTAGCGGCGGCCCGAGCGGTGACGGGTCCGACGGCTCCGACGGTAACACCTCGGACGGGTCGAACGGTTCCGACGGATCGGACGGTTCGGACGGTTCAGACGGTTCGGACGGCTCCGACGGTTCGGACGGCTCCGACGGTTCGGACGGCTCCGACGTGCCCGCCACGGTCGGCATCGTCTACTCCGACGGCGGCCTCGGTGACAACTCGTTCAACGACGCGGCCAAGCAGGGCATCCTCGACGCCGAAGAGGAGTTCGGCATCGAGTACGCCGAGTCGGAACCGGACGGCACCGGCGAGTTCGGACAGTACCAGCAGCGCTACGCGAACTCGACGGATCCGGACTACGACCTAGTCTCCTGTATCGGGTTCAACCAGGGCGACGCGCTCACCGAGACCGCGCCGCAGTTCCCCGACCAGGACTTCATGGTCGTCGACACCGCGGTCGACGAGCCGAACGTCGCGAACTACCTCTTCCGCGAGCACGAGGGCTCGTTCCTGATGGGCGTGCTCGCCGGGAACCTGACCGAGACCGACTTCTCTGCGGGCGCGGGCGCGACCGCTCCCGACTCGACGAACGTCGGGTTCATCGGCGGCGTCGACAGCCCGGTCATCCGCCGGTTCCAGGCCGGCTTCGAGGCCGGCGTCGACTACGCGTCCGACGACGTCGACGTCACCACGAGCTACGTCGGCAGCTACGCCGACCCCTCGGGCGGGCAGGAGCAGGCGCTGTCGATGTACCAGAGCGGTGCCGACATCGTCTACCACGCCGCGGGCGCGACGGGTGTCGGCGTGTTCCAGGCGGCACAGGACGAGGGCCGGTTCGCGTTCGGCGTCGACCAGGACCAGTCGGTCACCGAGGACTCGTTCGCGGACGTGATCCTTGCGTCGATGGTGAAACGCGTCGACACCGCGGTGTACGAGTCGATCTCGAACGTCATCGACGACAACCACCAGGGCGGCGAGTCGGTCTTCCTCGGACTGGAGTCGAACGGCGTCGAGTGCGTCTACGGACAGGAGATCGGCGATCAGGTGCCCGACGACATCGTGACCGCGGTGGCGGACGCGCGCGAAGAGATCATCGCCGGGAACATCGACGTGCCGGAGACCACGAGCAACTGAGCGCAAGGAGACGACTTTTTCGGACGATCTGATCGAACGAACGACAGTCCAGAGGTCGTCAGTCCGGAATCCGCGCTCTTTTAGGCTCCGGCACGGAGTTACGGGTGAATGAACCCGGCGGTCCACATGGACGGCATCACGAAGCGATTCCCCGGGGTCGTCGCGAACGACGACGTGGATCTCGCGGTGGAGCGCGGGAGCGTCCACGCACTGCTCGGCGAGAACGGGGCCGGTAAGACCACGCTGATGAACGTGTTGTACGGCCTCTACGAACCGACCGAGGGGACCGTCTTTCTCGACGGCGAGCCGCAGTCGTTCGACTCGCCGCGCGACGCGATCGACGCGGGCGTCGGCATGATTCACCAGCACTTCATGCTCGTCGACCCGATGACGGTGTGGGAGAACGTCGTCTTGGGCAACGAGCCGAGGACGTGGGGCGGGCTTCGAGTCGACGAGGCCGCCGCCCGCGAAGCGGTCGTCGACCTGAGCGAGCGCTACGGCTTCGACGTGGACCCCGACGCCCGGATCGAGGACGTCTCGGTGGGCGTCCAACAGCGCGTCGAGATCCTGAAGGCGCTGTACCGCGGTGCCGACGTGCTCATCATGGACGAGCCGACCGCGGTGCTCACCCCGCAGGAGGTCGAGGACCTGTACGACGTCTTCGAGGAGCTGACCGATCAGGGGAAGACGATCATCTTCATCTCGCACAAGCTCGGCGAGGCGCTGTCGGCGGCCGACGATATCACGGTCCTCCGCGACGGAGTCAACGTCGGTACGGTCGCGTCCACGGACGTGACTCGCGAGGACCTCGCGGAGATGATGGTCGGTCGGGAGGTGCTGATGGAGCCGGCGACGACGCCGCAGGAGCCGGGCGACAAGGTACTAGAGGTGACCGACGTCCACGCCGACGACGACCGCGGCGTCGAGGCGGTCTCGGGGATCTCCTTCGAGCTCCGCGCGGGCGAGGTGTTCGGTATCGCCGGCGTCGACGGCAACGGCCAGTCCCAGCTCGTCGAGGCGATCACCGGGATGCGGGAGCCGACCGACGGGGAGATCACCTACCTCGGCGAGGCGATGGCCGGCGAGAGCCGCCGCGAGCACATCGATCGCGGGATGGCCTTCATCCCCGAGGACAGGCAGGAGCGGGGGTTGGTCATGTCGTACGACCTGACCGAAAACGGGATCCTCGGGAGCCAGCACGACCCGCCCTTCGCCGAGGACGGCCGGCTCGACTGGCGGGCGTCCCGCGACCACGCGGAGTCCGTGATCGAGCAGTACGACGTGCGCCCCCCGGACGCCGACGCCGAGGCGGAGTCGCTCTCCGGCGGGAACCAGCAGAAGTTCATCGTCGGTCGGGAGTTCGAGCGCGACCCGGACCTGGTCGTTGCGATGCACCCGACGCGCGGGGTCGACATCGGCTCCACGGAGTTCCTCCACGACCGCCTGCTCGAACTGCGGGCGGAGGGGAAGGCGGTGCTTCTGGTCTCCTCGAAACTCGACGAGGTTCAGGGGCTCTCCGACCGGCTCGCCGTGATCCACGAAGGGGAGTTCTCCGGGGTCGTCGACCCCGCCACGGTGACCGAAGAGGAGATCGGCCTGCTGATGGCGGGCGAGACGCTCGCCGACGACTCCGTCGAGGGGGCCGCCGTCCACGACGCCGGGACCGACCTCGGCGAGGCCGGCGATGAGGAGGTGGACGCGTGAGTCGCTCCGACGCCGGGGATGACGACGGAACCGGCGCCGGCCGGATACCGCAGATCGCGAGTCGACTCATCGCTCCGTTCGTCGATCGGTCGGTCGCCGAACGGCTGCTGATAAGCGTCGCCGCGATCCTGCTTTCGATCGCCGTCGGCTTCGTCATCGTGCTCGTCTCCGGGCGCATCGCCGAGTGTTCCACCGCGGCGTGGACGATGCCGCTCACCGGGATCGGCTTCTGTTACGACCCGGTCGAGGTGTACCTCGTCCTGTTCAACGGCGCGCTGGGCTACCCGTTCGCGGTCGGCGAACCGGGGCTGTTCAACCCCGACTGGTCGCCGTTTAACCTCTCGTTCGCGCTGACGCTCTCGGAGACGACGCTGCTCATCTTCACCGGGCTCTCCGTCGCGGTCGCGTTCCGCGCCGGGCTGTTCAACATCGGGACGCAGGGCCAACTGGTCGTCGGGGGGCTCGCGACCGCGCTGACCGTGCTCGCCGCGGCGCCGCTGCTCCCGGCCGGACCGATCGCGGGCGTCGCGCTGATCGCCGTCGGGATCCTCGCGGGCGCCGTCGGCGGCGGCTTCTGGGGCGCGATACCGGGCGCGCTGAAGGCCTACACCGACGCCAACGAGGTGATCACGACGATCATGCTCAACTTCATCGCGGCGAACGTCGCGTACGTGCTCGTGTTGGAGGTGTTCCGCGCCGAGGGCTCCTCGGTGGTCGCCACCGAATACGTCCCCGAGTACGCCCAGTTCCTCCCGTGGTTCTTCCCGGGGTCCAGCGACTTCGCGCTTGTGGCGCTGCTCGTCGGGTTCGGGTTCATCGCCGGGCTCTACTACCTCGTCGAGCACACGTCGTTCGGCTACGACCTCCGCACCAGCGGGGTGCAGGCGGCCGCCGCCGAATACGGCGGCGTGAACGCGAAGCTCACGACCGTGAGAGCGATGACGCTCTCGGGCGCGATCGGCGGCGTCGGCGGCGCCGTGTGGGTGCTGATGTCCGAGGGGCGGTGGATGGCGTCGGTCCCCTCGCTCGGGTTCGACGGGATCACCGTTTCCATCCTCGCCGGGAACAACCCGCTCGGCGTGTTGCCGGCGGCGTTCCTCTTCGGCCTGCTGAAGGGCGGCGCCCTGGAGATCGGATTCCGCACCGACGTGCCGACGGAACTCGTCGGCGTGTTGCGCGGCCTGATCATCCTGTTCGTGGCCATGCCGGAGTTCTTCCGGATGATCGGCCGCTACACCGGCCTCGGCTCGCGAGGTCCGAGCGGGCCGGACGCCGGGGGCTCGGGCGGCGCGGAGCCGGCCGACGACGCGGCCGCCGTCGAGGGGGGTGAGACCGATGCGTAACCCGCTCGCGGACGTGTCGATTCCGGTCCTCGACGATCTGATCAAGTCCGACTACGTGCGGTCGCTCGTCGTGGGCACCGTCGGGGTGCTCGGCGCGCTGCTGGTGCTCGGGACGCTGTTCCCCGAGTCCGTGGCGGGCGACCTCTCGGGGATCGTCTTCTCGACGAGCACCGCGGCGTCGACGGCGCGACTGGCGGCGCCCATCGTTCTCGCCGGGCTCGGCGGTATCTTCGCCGAGAAGTCCGGGGTCATCAACATCGGCCTGGAGGGGCTGTTGATCATCTCGGCGTTCGTCTCCGTCTACGTCTCCTCGGTCGTCGGGATCGGGAACGCCGTGCTCGGCGTGCCCGCTATTTGGGTCGGCTTCCTCGGCGGAATCGCGGCGTCGACGGCGCTTTCGTTAGTGTTCGGTATCGTCTGCATCGAGTTCCAGGCCGACCAGATCATCGCGGGACTCGCGGTCTGGCTCATCGCGCTCGGACTCGCGCCGTTCATGTCGACCGTGTTCTTCGGCGGCGTCAACACGCCGAACCTCGGCGCCAGCGTCGGCTGGAAGTACTCCGCCGTCATGGTCGTCGTCGCGACGCTGGCCTCCTGGTGGGCGCTGAACCGGACCGCGTTCGGGAAACACCTCCGGGCGGCCGGCGAGAACCCGAAGGCGTTGGACACCGTCGGCGTCTCGGTCTCGAAGGTGCGTCACGCCGGCGTCCTGCTGTCGGGCGTGCTCTCCGGCGTCGGCGGCTCCGCGCTCGCGCTCTCGATCGGCCAGTTCATCGGCTCGGGAGAGACGATGGTGCAAGGGAAGGGGTTCATCGCCATCGTGGCGTACCTGTTCGGCAACTACAACCCGATCGGGACGCTCGGCGCGGGCGTGTTGTTCGCCGGGCTCGACGCGGTCCAGATCCGGCTACAGCAGCTCGGCTACGCGATCCCCGACACGCTGGTCCAGACGATCCCGTACGTGGTCGTCATCCTGGTGCTCGCGTTGGTCGGCCGGACCCGTCTGCCCGAGGCGGCGGGCGAGCACTACGAGACCGAGGACTGAGGCGGCGCGGTCCGCTCGGCGATCCCCGGATCTGTCCCGCTTCGCGTCGGCGACCTCGCCGCCGTCGTCCGATCCGGTCGATCCAGTTGCTCCGGTCGATCAGGCGGACCCGGTCGATTCGGTCGCTCCGGTCGCTCAGTCAGCGTGGTCGCGGATCACGCTCGCTGCCTCCGTCACGGGGCGCTCCGACAGCTCGGCGAACGGGACGTCGACGGCCTCCACGTCGACGCCTTCGAGCCGGGCGATCTCGGCGACGTGACCCGGCGAGTCGATGGCGGCGATCGTCTCCTCGACCGACTCGGTCGAGCGACCGTACCACGCGGCCAATTCGCCCGGGCCGATCCCCTTGTCGTAGGCGACGGCGAGCATCAGTGCGGCGGTCGTCCGCCCCCTGCGAACCTCCGAGAGCCAATCCCGGAGCCGGTCCGTGTCGACGTGGTCGAGCCCGGTCATACGCGATCGAACGGGCTCGCTCGAAATAAAACGGGCCCCGGACGAGGGCGGACGCGCCGCCGCCGCTCGGCGCTCCGGCCCGTCAGTGTCGGTCCGAAAGCGACCGAAACGGGAACAAAGAGTTTTGCCACAGGGGCGACCACGCACGTGGTATGAGCATCGACGAGTACGACGTCGTCGTGGCGGGCGCCGGGACCGCCGGCTGTTACGCGGCCGCGACGATCGCGAACGAGGGGCTCGACGTCGTCATCGTCGAGCGGAAGGACGCGGAGGAGGCCGGGCACATCGCCTGCGGCGACGCGCTGAAGGGCGCAGACGCCTTCCCGGAGGCGATCCCCAAAGACCGGCTGGAGCCGGCGTTCACGAACACGGGCGTCGACCACGGGCGCTTCGAGATCCCGCAGGAGGACACGGTGCTGGAGATCCCCGTCCCGGGCGAGCTCGCCGTCATCGACCGCTGGGAGTACGGCCGACGGATCATCTCGGGCGCCGAGGACGCGGGCGTCGAGTTCCACTACGACACCGTGATCAACGACGTGACCCAGACGGAGGGGGGCCGGGTCACGGGGCTGCGCGCCAAGCGGAATGGCGACCCGGTCACCTACGAGGCCGACCTCGTCATCGACGGCGCCGGCGCGCTGTCGCTGTTACAGGACAAGGCGGACTTCGAGGGGACGACGTTCGACACAAACGTGCGCTACTCGCAGTTCTGCTCGGCGTACCGCGAGATCGTCGAGGTGCCGGAGCCGGTCGAGTGGGACGACGCCTTAGTGTTCAAGGCGACCGACCGCGCCGCGGGCTACCTCTGGTACTTCCCGCGGACGAGCACGGAGATCAACGTCGGGCTCGGCTTCCAGATGAACGAGGAGCCGATGCAGCTCGTCGAGGCGCTGAAACGCGACCTCCGGAACCGCTCCGAGTTCGAGGGTGCCGAGGTCAGAGACAAGCTCGGCGCCGCGCTGCCGACCCGCCGCCCGTACGACTCGGCGGTCGCGCCGGGGTACATGGCGGTCGGCGACGCCGCGGGCCACGTCAACCCGACCACCGGCGGCGGCATCGCCGGCGCGGCGTACGCGGGCAAGTACGCGGGCGAGCAGGCGGTGAAGGCGGTCTCCGACGGCGACGTGAGCGAGGAGAACCTCTGGCGGTACAACACGCGCGTCATGGACCACTTCGGCGGCCGGTACGCCGGTCTCGACGTGTACAACGTCCTCTCGACCGCGGTCGACGTGGACGACCTGATGGGGTTGCTCGCGGCGCTGCCGGGCGAGAAGCTCGCGGAGGCGCTGTACGAGGGGTCGACCTCGATGTCGTTCGGCCTGAAGCTGAAGGCGGCCGTCAAGAGCTTCGGCTACTGGGGGACGATCCGGAACTTCTACCAGACGAAGACGCTCGCCGACGAGCTGCTCGACCACTACGACGCGTACCCGACCAGCCCCGCCGCGATGGCGAACTGGACCGGCGAGCGCGACGCGATCATGGACCGGATCTACGAGACGACCGGCGCGGACGCGAAGTACTGAGTCGGACTCGTAGCATCTCTCTTGACCTCCGAGTCCCGTCGGACGCTCCGTTCGATCCCGTCTTCGAGGGCTCCGAAAGCGACGAACCATCGAGCCGTATCGGTCGGATCGGGCGCGAACAGCTGCCACGACTGGTCCACATCGACGGAATTCAGGGCGGCGGGATCGCATCGGTCCGGAGGGGGCGACGACGCGCTCGACGGCGTCCCAGACGGGTGTCTGGAAGAACGTGAGGAACCCGACGACGATGGGGAAGCGGCCGACCCGTATCGTGACCGCCACACCGAGGTGCATTCCGACGACCAGCGAGGCGAGCACGGCGCGCGGAGTGCCGGTGACCGGAAGGGTGAACTGAGACGGGTCCGTACGTCAGCCAAGCGATGCCCACGGAGATCCCGGACGACGAGGCGGTCATCCTCTTCGACGGCGTTTGCAATCTCTGTAGCGGGTTCGTACAGTTCGTCATCCCTCGCGACACGGAGAGGAAGTACCGCTTTGCCTCCCTCCAATCCGATGTCGGCCGGGCGCTGCTGGCCGAACACGACCTGCCGACCGACGAGCTCGAATCGGTCGTCCTGATCGAGGACGGAGAGAGCTACGAGAAGTCGTCGGCGATCATCCAGATTGCGACGGGACTGGGCGGACTCTACCGGATCCTCTCGCCGTTCCGGTATGTCCCGCGTTCGATCCGCGACCGGGTCTACGACTTCGTCGCCGAGCACCGATACCGATGGTTCGGCAAGAAAGACCGGTGCATGATGCCGTCCGGAGACGTCGAGTCGAGATTCTTGGAGTGAACGAACGCCTTCGTCGGCCGACTCCAGAGGGGTTCCGTGGCAGAGACGCCCCCCGCGTCTCGCGCGGCTCTCGGACAGCTCTTTGAATCCGGAGGACTCTCCGTGGTCGATGCGAAACGACGGCTCCTACGCGTCTCCGCCGTCGCCAGCGACCTCGCCGTGCACCGCGCGCTCGACCGCCGCTTCCAGGCGCTCGCGGGTGCGGTGGCTCGACTCGGCGTCCGTCCGTACCTCGATCAGGTGCGAGCCGTTCGCTTCGCGAGCGCGCCGGTACGCCTCGGTGAGGTCCGCGACGGCGCCCGCGGCGGACTCCCCGGGGCCCGGACGCGCGTCGATCCGAGCGTACGCCAGCCCGTGGAGGTCGGCCAGCGGCTCGAACTCGATGCCGTGCGGCGTCTTGAACGACTCCGTGAACTCCGGCTCGAAGGACTCGATCGGGAGCTTATGAAAGATCCCGCCGCCGTCGTTGTTGATCAGCACGACGGTCGCGTCGACGTCGCAGCGGTCGAGCGCGAGCAGGCCGTTGCTGTCGTGGTACAGCGCCAGGTCGCCGACGACGAGGGTGAGGTCGTCGGTCGTCGCCGAGCCGGCGCCGAGCGCGCTGGAGACGATCCCGTCGATACCCGAGACGCCGCGGTTGCCGAGGGCGGTGACGCTCGTGGTCGTCGGCTCGACGAACCGGTCGAGGTCGCGGACGGGCATGGAGTTGGAGACGAACAGCGTCGCGGGGTCGGGGAGCGCGTCGGTCACCGCGCGGAGCGCGTCGCCCTCGTGGAAGGGGAGGGAGTCGTCGGCGTCGAGGGCGTCCGCCTCTGTCTCCCGGCCGTGAACCTGTCTCTTATACACATC
>NZ_AOJE01000005.1:27635-194749 GCF_000337915.1 Halorubrum saccharovorum DSM 1137 | reverse complement strand
TCGGCGACGACGAGGTCGGTCGCCGCGAACTCCGCCTCGCGCCAGCGCCCGGCGGGGTCGATCTGGTACTGATCGGCGCCCGTCTCGGCGAGGTACTCCCGGAGGTTCTTCGAGGTGGGCGACGCGCCGAGCCGGAGGACGACCTCGGGGTCGGCCCAGTCGCTCGCCGAGTCGGATTCGCCGGACTCCGCGCCGTCGCCCGCGACCGCCGCCGAGAGGAACGCGTCGTAGGCGCCGATCACGGGCGCGACCCGGGTGTGGCCGCCGAACCGGACGCCGGAGAGCGGGTCGGCGAGGATCGGGAACCCCGTCGCGTGCGACAGCGCCGTGACGGCCTCGGCGTCGAGTCCGGGCGGGTCCGCGGGCCCGGCGACGATCAGCCCGCGGTCGGCCGTCGCGAGCTCGTTGGCGAGCCGCTGGAGCTCCTCGTCGCCCGGTTCTGGCGATCCCGGCGTCACGTCGACGTAGGGGCCGTCGCGGCCGGCCTCGGCGACCGGGTCGAGGTCGGCGGGCACGTCGTCGGGGACCCGAGTCGGCTCCAGCGGCTTCGCGAAGGGGACGTTGAGGTGGACCGGTCCGGGGTCGGCGCCCTCCGCGGTCCCGACGGCGCGGGCGACGGTGGTCCGGAGCGACCGGAGCGCGCGGTCGTTCGGCGCGGGCTCCGGCAGGTCCTTGTAGAACCGGACGGCGTCCCCGTACAGCTTCTCCTGGTCGGCGGTCTGGTTCGCGCCCGAGTCGCGCAGCTCCGGCGGACGGTCGGCCGTGAGCGCGAGCAGGGGGACGCGGCCCTCGCTCGCCTCCATCACGGCCGGGTGGTAGTTGGCGGCGGCGGTGCCGGAGGTGCAGATGAGCGGCGTCACCTCCCCGGTGCGGCGCGCGCGGCCCAGCGCGAAGTAGGCGGCCGAGCGCTCGTCGAGCTGGGAGAAGACGTGCAGGTCGTCGTTGCGAGCGGCGGCCATCGTCAGCGGCGTCGAGCGGCTCCCGGGCGAGGCCACGACGGCGTCGACGCCCGCGGCGACGAGCTCGTCGACGAGGGCGCGCGCCCACAGCGTGTTCCGGTTCGGCGCGGTCATGACGACCGCTTTGGGGTCGCGATGTAAATACTCCCGCGGGTCGGGTCCGGGGGAGTTCGGCTACACCCGATCGAGCCGCGAGAGCCCGTGCCACACCGCGTCGACGAGCCGGTCCTCGCCCTCGCCCTCCGCGTCGTCCCACCCGCGGGCGAGCGCGTCCTCCAGCACCGGGACCGGGTGGTTCTCGAAGTTGTTCATCCCGCGGAACGTCTCCAGGGCGTCGCGCTCGGCCTCGCCGAACGGCTCGGAGTCGTCGCCGGCGGCGGTCTCGTCGTCAGCGGCCTCGTCGCCGGTGGTCTCGGACTCGTCGAGGAACCCGAGGTCCGCGAGCGCGGCCGACACCGCCGCGGCGGCCTCGCCGGTCAGATTCCGGGTCTCGTCGGGCGCCTCGCGCTCCAGCAGGGTCACGTCGTACAGCTTGAACACCCGCTCCAGCTCGTCGATCGGGGCGTCGTGATCGTCGACGCGCACGTCGACCCACCGGTCGTTGCGGCCGTCGTACCCGCCCTCGGGCTTGGCGACGTACAGCGCCGCCGACTGTTCGCCCCGCTTGTCGCCGCCGGCCTCGTTGCCGGCGTGGAGCGCCGCGATCAGCCGCTCCGGGAGTCCGCCCGCCGTCGCCTCGAACGTCTCGGCCATCGCGGTCAGCGTCTCGGCGTTCTCCAGGATGTTCCCCTGGACGGTGTAGGTCTCGCCCTGCAGGTCGCCGGCGTGGTCGTGGCAGTCGTCGCCGGTGAACGCGGCCACAGAGCCGTCGGCGCCGACGACGCCCACCTGGCGCGAGGGCGCCTCGTCGTCGCCGTCGGTGAGTCGGTCGACGACCTCGGCGGCGCCGTGTCCCTCGCGGAGGAGGTCGAGCCCGTCGGGGCCGTAGGCGACGTTCGCGTAGCTCTGCGTCGCGACCGCGCCGGCGTCGGCGCTCGCGAACGGGACGACCGCGCCGACGCCGACGAACTTCGACTGGACCGCGACGCCGACGGCGTCGGTCTCCGGGTCGCGCGCGACGATCGAGAAGGTCGAGGGACGGGGTTGCATGCGGATCGTGCGGTCGGTCGGACCCTTGATAAATCCGGTCGGAGTCGGGCCTCCGCACCTGCGTTCGGGCCCCGCGCCGGCGCTCGCGACCGCGTTCTGCAACGCTTATGCACGCTGACCGACTTCGATCGGACATGAGCGACGACGACGCCGTCGACGTCGAGGTCGAGTCCCCCGACGACGCCGCGGCCGACGCGGCGAGGACGAACGGCATCGCGGACGCGACCGCCGAGGAACCGAGCGGCGAGTCGGCCGGCGCGAACGGCGACGCCCGCGACGCCGAGGCGCTGGCCGCCGCCGTCGCCGAGCACGACGAGGCGCTCGCTCGGGAGGTCGCGGCACTGGAGGCGGAGCTCGACGAGACGCGCGACGAACTCCTCGAAGCCGAGGAGGAGGTCGAGGAGCTGACGAGCAAGCTCGCCCGGGTTAAGGCCGACTTCAGCAACTACAAGCAGCGCGCCAAGCGGAAGCAGGACGAGATCCGCGAGCGCGCCTCCGAGGACCTCGTCGAGCGCATCACGCCGGTCCGCAACGACCTCCTGCGCGCGCTCGACCAGGAGGAGGGAAGCGACCTCCGCCCGGGCGTCGAGTCGACGCTGGAGAAGTTCGACGAGGTGCTCGCCGACGAGGGCGTCGAGCCCATCGATCCCGATCCCGGCGAGGAAGTCGATCCCGCCCGCCATCAGGTGATGCTGCGCGTCGAGAGCGACCAGCCCTCGGGGACCGTCCACGAGGTGTACGAGCCCGGCTACGAGATGGGCGACCGCGTGGTCAGCGAGGCGAAGGTCACCGTCAGCGCCGCCGAGGAGTAGCTCGGGCAGTCTGTCACCGGACGCTCTCGGTCGCCCGCCCGTACGCGGCCGCTACCTCGTCGAGCCCCGCGTCCGGCTCCGCGGCGTGGGGGACCGACAGCGGCGAGACGGAGATCTCGCCGTCGACGACCGCCCGGCGGTCGGTGCCGATCGAGTCGGGCACGTCGCCCTCGTTCATCCGACCCCAGATCGGGTCCGAGAAGCTCACGCGACCGTTTCCGTCGTGTACCGCCTCCATCCCGTACCACGGCGAGGGCGCGGTGACGCGCATCGGCGCCGGGCCGTCGCGCTCGCCGTCCGCGATCGGGGCGTTGACGTTGAGGTAGTCGACGCGGTCGAACGCTCCCGACGCGGTCGCCTCCGCGACGAGGTACCGGGTCGCGCGGGTCGCGTTCGCGAACTCCGCCGGCTCTAACTCCCGCTTCCACCAGTCGTCGCCGCCCGGAACGTACATGGAAGTCGCCACCGCGGGCACGTCGAAGAAGGCGGCCTCGACCGCGGCGGAGACGGTCCCCGACCGGCCGAGGGTGTACGCGCCGAGGTTCGCCCCCTCGTTACAGCCCGCGACCACGACGTCGGCGTCCGGGACTAAGGCGTCGAGCCCCGCGACGACGCAGTCGACCGGCGTGCCGTCGACGGCGTAGCCGAGCTCGTGGTCCGCGACCTCGACGCCCTCCGAGAGGGCGCGTCCCGCCGACGACCGGTCACCGGTCGGCGCGACCGCCACCACGTCGTAGTCGGTCGCCAGCGCGTCGTAGAGCGCTCTGATACCGGTGGCGTCGATCCCGTCGTCGTTGGTCAACAGGACGCGTTCGACGCTCATACCGGTTCCAGGGGCGGTTCGGCCAAAAGTCCACCGTCGCGGGGTGGAGGTGGCGGGGGCGGACCGCCGACCCGCCGCGCCGAACGGAAAGGCCCACGTACCCCGGGTTCGATCGGCCGGTATGGGATTCGGGGACACAGCGAAGAAGATCCAGACGCTCGCCGACAGGGCGGAGCGCACGTACCAGAAGATCAACGAGCTCCGCAGCGAAGTCGAGGAGACGCAGACGACCGTGCTCGACACCTCGGAGCGCGTCCAGCGGCTCGAAAACGAGATGGCCGAACAGCGGGCCGTCCTCGACGCTGTCGCCGAGGAGGTCGGCGTCGACTTGGAGAGCGTAAGCACCGAGGCGCACATCACCGACGCCGAGGAAATCGCCGCGTCGAAGGAAGGCGAGGCCGAGGACGCCGGGAACGCCGGAGGCGCCCGCTCGGAGAGCGACGCCGACGAGTCCGCGGACGACGGCGGGAAGTAGCTGAGACGCTCCGATCAGTCGTCGTCCAAGTCCTTCTCACCGCCCGTTTCACTGCCCGCGCGCGAGGCGACCTCGGCCGGCACGCCGGCGACCGTCGTCCCGGGCGGCACGTCCTCGGCGACGAGAGAGTTGGCGGCGACGCGGGCGCCCTCGCCGACCGTGACGCCCGGGAGGACCACCGCGCCCGCGCCGATCATCGCGCCCTCTTCGACGACAACGTCGCCGAGGCGGTACTCGTCTCGGAGGAACTCGTGGCAGAGCAACGTGGCGTCGTAGCCGACGATGGCGTCGTTTCCGACCGTGATCCGCTCCGGCCAGAACACGTCCGGCGTCGACTCCAACCCCCACGAGACGCCGGCGCCGACGGTCACGCCGATCCGGCGCAACAGCCAGTTCTTCAGCCGGAGGCTCGGGCAGATCCGCGCCAACACGATCACGACGTAGTTGCGGACGACCGCGAGCGGCGACTTCGCGTCGGGCCACGACCACAGCGAGTTCCGCGCGCCGCCGGTCGGGTGGCGCTCAAGCCGATCGGCGCGGGAGCCGCCGGTCTCTGCGGTGTCGGTCGCTCCGGCGTCTGCCCCCGCGGAATCCGCCCCGCCGATCGCGCGCTCGTCCTCGTGAGTCACAGGGGACGGTTCGGGCGGCTCATGTAAAAGAGTCGCTGACGGGACGCGTTACTCGCGGAGTTCGGCCATGTGCTCGATCCGACGCTCGACGAGGTCGGCCGTGCCGATGTCGTGACGGATGCGGACGCGGTCGCCCGCGGCGGCCAGCGCGTCCTCGGCCTCGGCCTCCGCGGCCGCGATGGAGTCACCGCGGCCGACGACCGCGAACGACCGGGAGGTGGTGGTGTACAGGCCGTCCTCGCGCTCGTCGACGCTGGCGTAGTAGAGGAGCGCGTCGCCGACGCTCTCCTCGTCGACGGCGACCTCCGCGCCCGCGTCGGGGTCGGTGGGGTAGCCGTCCGGCACGGCGTACTTACAGACGGTGGCCTCGCCGGAGAAGGCGAGTTCGGGGAGGGCGTCGTCGTCGCGCGCGGCGGTGAGCACGTCGAGGAAGGGGGTCTCCAGGACGGGGAGCGTGTTCATCGCCTCCGGGTCGCCGAAGCGCGCGTTGAACTCGACGACTTTCGGTCCCGCGTCGGTGAGCATGAACTGGCCGTAGAGGACGCCCTTGTAGTCGGGGAGCGCGTCGACGACCGCCTCCAGCACGTCGACGGCGGCGTCGTAGTCGCCCTCGGCCATGAACGGCAGCGAGAGCCCGGTGTCGGTGTACGACCCCATCCCGCCGGTGTTCGGCCCCTCGTCGCCCTCGTAGGCGCGCTTGTGATCCTGGACCGCGGGGGTCGTGCGGATCTCGCCGTTCGCGACGAACGCCTGCACGGTGAACTCCTCGCCGACGAGCCGCTCCTCCAACACGACCCGGTCGTAGTCGGAGTCGCGGAGGTACGCCTTCGCCTCTTCGGCGGTCACCTGATCGCCGATAACCTTCACGCCCTTCCCGCCGGTGAGCCCGACCGGCTTCACCGCGAGGTCGCCGTCGTACGCGTCGATGTAGTCGCAGGCGGCCTCGATGTCGTCGAACACCGCGTAGTCGGGGCAGCCGGGGATCGCGTTCTCGTCCATGAACTCGCGCTGGAACGCCTTGTCGGTCTCCAGCCGCGCCTCCTCGGCCCGCGGGCCGAACGCGTACACGCCGGCCTCGTCGAGCGCGTCGGCGACGCCCGCCGCGAGCGCGGACTCGGGGCCGATCACGGCGAGATCCGCGCCGACCGCGGTCGCGTAGTCCGCGACGGCCTCGGCGTCGGTCTCGTCGATCGTCTCGAACCCGTCGGCGAGCCGGCGGATCCCCGGGTTCCGGTTGCTCGCGCAGGCGTACAGCGCGCAGTCGTCGGCCACGGCGCGGGCGATCGCGTGCTCGCGTCCGCCGCCCCCCACCAGGAGTACGGTCTCCGTCATGTGCGACCGATCACTACACGGTAGTGTAAGCTTTACTCTCTATCGGAGCGCGGATACACACGTCTGTGGGTACACGACCTCGCCGTCGCTCTAGTGACGGGTTTTTGCCGTCCCGGGCCGAACCGGGCGTATGTCACAGCCGACCGAGCGGAACCGCCTCGACGGGGAGGCGAGTCCGTACCTCCAGCAGCACGCGGATAACCCCGTCAACTGGCAGCCGTGGGGCGAGGCGGCGTTCGAGCGCGCCCGCGAGCACGACGTGCCGGTGTTCGTCTCGATCGGCTACTCCTCCTGTCACTGGTGTCACGTGATGGCCGAGGAGAGCTTCGAGGACGAGTCGGTCGCGGCCGTGCTGAACGAGGAGTTCGTCCCCGTGAAGGTCGACCGCGAGGAGCGACCCGACGTCGACAGCGCGTTCATGACCGTCTCGCAGCTCGTCACCGGCGGGGGCGGGTGGCCCCTCTCCGCGTGGTGTACGCCGGAGGGCGAGCCGTTCTACGTCGGGACCTACTTCCCGCCGGAGCCGCGCCGGAACCAGCCCGGATTCCGCGATCTGTGCGAGCGCATCGCCGACTCGTGGGCCGACCCGGAGCAGCGCGAGGAGATGCAGCGGCGCGCCGACCAGTGGACCACGAGCGCCCGCGACGAGCTGGAGTCGGTTCCGGACGCGGAGGCGGGCCCTGCCGGCGGCGCGGACGACGCGGGCGGCACGGACGGAGCGGACGGCGAGGCGCCCGGCCCCGACCTCCTCGACGAGGCCGCCGCCGCCGCGATCCGCGGGTACGACGACGAGTACGGCGGGTTCGGGAGCGGGGGCGCGAAGTTCCCGATGCCCGGCCGGATCGACGTGCTCATGCGGGCGTACGCGCGGACCGGCCGCGACGCCGCCCTCACGGCCGCGACGGGCACGCTCGACGGGATGGCCCGCGGGGGGATGTACGACCAGATCGGCGGGGGGTTCCACCGGTACGCGGTCGACCGACAGTGGACGGTCCCGCACTTCGAGAAGATGCTGTACGACAACGCGGAGCTCCCGATGGCGTTCCTCGACGCCGCCCGGCTCACCGGCGACGCCTCGTACGCCCGCGTCGCGAGCGAGACCCTCGGGTTCCTCGACCGCGAGCTCCGCCACGACGACGGCGGGTTCTTCAGCACGCTCGACGCCCGGAGCCGGCCGCCTGAGACCAGGCGGGGGGGCGTGGGCTCCGACGGCAGCGACGGGAGCGGTCACGCCGCCGACGTGGAGGGCGCCTTCTACGTCTGGACGCCCGGGGAGGTCGACGCGGTCCTCGACGAGCCCGCGGCGTC
Organism: Halorubrum saccharovorum DSM 1137; assembly: GCF_000337915.1. Lineage (GTDB taxonomy): Archaea > Halobacteriota > Halobacteria > Halobacteriales > Haloferacaceae > Halorubrum > Halorubrum saccharovorum. The sequence goes on along the minus strand of NZ_AOJE01000005.1, from coordinate 187,262 downwards.
GCTCGCGAAGGAGCGGTACGGGATCGAGTCCGGCGGCAACTTCGAGCGCGGCACGACCGTCCCGACGGTCGCGGCGTCGATCGAGGAGTTGGCCGACGACCACGACATGTCGCCTGAGGCGGTTCGGGAGGCCCTGACGGAGGCCCGCGTCGCGCTCTTCGAGGCGCGCGAGTCGCGGCCGCGTCCCGCGCGCGACGAGAAGGTGCTCGCGTCGTGGAACGGACGAGCGATCTCCGCGTTCGCCGCGGCCGGGCAGGTCCTCGGAGAGCCGTACGCAGACATCGCGGGCGACGCCCTCGCGTTCTGCCGCGAGAACCTCTACGACGAGTCGACCGGCGACCTCGCGCGGCGGTGGCTCGACGGCGACGTGCGCGGACCGGGCTACCTCGACGACCACGCGTTCCTCGCGCGCGGCGCGCTCGACGTGTACGCCGCCACCGGCGATCCGGACGCGCTCGGGTTCGCGCTCGATCTGGCGGAGACGGTCGTCGCGGACTTCTACGACGACGAGGACGGGACGATCTACTTCACCCGGGATCCGGACGAAGCCGCCGGAGAGGACGGCGACGACACCCTCTTCGCCCGACCGCAGGAGTTCACCGACCGGTCGACGCCGTCGAGCCTCGGCGTGGCGGCGGAGACGCTCGTGCTCCTCGACGGGTTCCGGACCGACCGCGAGTTCGCGGAGGTCGCCGAGGCGGTCGTGACGACCCACGCGGATCGCATTCGGGCGAGCCCGCTGGAGCACGTCTCGCTGGTGCGCGCCGCCGACCGGGTCGCCTCCGGCGGGATCGAGGTGACCGTCGCCGCCGAGAGCGTGCCGGACGCGTGGCGCGAGACGCTCGGGGAGCGCTACCTGCCGGGCGCGCTCGTCGCGCCGCGCCCCCCGACCGAAGACGGGCTCGCGGTGTGGCTCGACCGGCTCGACATGGACGAAGCCCCGCCGGTCTGGGCCGACCGTGACGCCGCCGACGGCGAGCCGACCGCCTACGTCTGCGAGGGGCGGACGTGTTCGCCGCCCGAGACCGACCTCGACGCGGCGCTGGAGTGGCTGGCGGCGCGGCGCGAGGCCGAGTAAGTCACGTCGTAATTATATGCGTCCGCGACGATTCCGCGGACATGCACGATTTCGTCGTCGTGGGCGCGGGGCCGCCGGGCTCGCGGTTCGCCCGGCGCGCGGCCGAGGCCGGCCGCGACGTGGTCGTCTTCGAGAAGGGGTCGGTCGGCCAGCCGCTGGCCTGCTCCGGGCACGTCTCCGACGACGTGTGGGAGTACGTCCCGAGCGACGCCCGCGACGAGCTCCTCCAGAACCGGGTGTACGGCGCGCGCTTCCGCGTCGGCGGCCCGGGATCGAAGGCGTACCCGTTTTACAAGTCCGAGCCCGTCTCGAACGTGATCGACCGCGTCGGGCTCGACCGCGCCCTCGCCGACTGCGCGCGCGACGCCGGCGCCGACGTGCGAGAGAACCACACGGTCGTCGGCGTCGAGGAGCGTCCCGACCGGGTCGTCGTCGAGGTCCGGACGCCCGCGGGCGACGTGGCGGAGGTCGAGGCGCGGATGGTCGCGGGCTGCGACGGCCCGACCTCGCGCGTCCGTCGGTCGCTCGACCTCCCGGAACCGGACGAGCTGCTCCACGGCGTGCTCGCGTTCGACGACGCCCCGGACGACGGCGACCTCGTCGACGTCCACCTCACCGCGCCGACCTTCTTCGCGTGGCGGATCCCCCGCGGCGACGCGGGCGTGGAGTACGGGCTCGCCGCGCCGCCGAGCGACGACGTGTCCGCGATGTTCGACCGGCTCACCGACGCGTACGACGTGACGACCGACCGGTTCTGCTCGGGCGCGATCCCGATCGGTCCGCCGGACCGCGTGACGACCGATCGCGCGTTCCTCGTCGGCGACGCCGCCGCGCAGACGAAGCCGTTCACCGGCGGCGGAATCTTATACGGGATGACCGCGGCGGACGTGGCGGCGGACGCCATCGACCCGCGGGACCCGGCGACGCTCGCCGACTACGAGTCGGGGTGGCGCGACGCGATCGGCACCGAGATCCGGCTCGGCGCGGCGATCCGGCGGTGTTACTCGCTCCCGGAGCCGGTCCAGCGAGCTGGGCTGTGGGCGCTGTCGGGCGAGATCGGCGTCCACATGGACCGGCCGAGCTCCTTCTTCTCGCCGGCGCACCTCAAGAAGCTGTTCTCGCGGAGCGATCCCGAGGACGCGCCGCGGTAGCCCGGATCGGCGGGAGCGCTACTCCTCGACGACTTCCGCGAACGACACGTTTTCGCGGACGCTCGTGATCTCGACCGTCGGCTCGTCGCCCGGCTCCGAATCGGGGACGATGACGACGTACCCCCGCTCGATCTTCGCGATCCCGTCGCCCTTGTCGCCGAGCGTCTCGATCGTCACCTCTCGTACGTCCCCCTCGGAGACCGGCGGGCCGGAGGCCCCGGCGTCGCTCGTCGGTCGCGACGACGTCGACGCCTGACTCCTCCCGGCGCCGTTGCCGGCGACCGCGCGGTCCGCGGCGCCGTCGGTCGCGACACTCGCACCGTCCTCGCCCTCGCGTTTGATCAGCGCGACGCGGTACGACGCCCCCGCCTCGATCGTGCCGTGCTCGATCTCGGTGGCGGGGACCGTGACGACGTGTTCGTCGCCGCGCTCCTCGACAGTTCCGGTAAAGAGACACTTCAGCGAATCCGTGAGTTCGACCATGCGGGTAGTTGAGGGTACGTCAATGAAAAACTCCCTATTCGCACAGCGACCGAAACGCGGCGCTCGGGGCGCCGCGAAGCTTCCTGCGGAGGAACATAAACATTTACCCTGTTCCGAATGAATCGGGTGCTATGAGCCGGAACTACGAGTCGCTCCACGACCCGAACGCGGAGTACACGATGCGAGAGCTCTCCGCCGAGACGATGGGCACGACGGGCTCGCGCGGCGGCGGACGCGACGTCGAGATCACGGACGTGCAGACGACGATGGTCGACGGGAACTTCCCGTGGACGCTGGTCCGCGTGTACACCGACGCGGGCGTCGTCGGCACCGGTGAGGCGTACTGGGGCGCGGGCGTGCCGGAACTCATCGAGCGCATGAAGCCGTTCGTGATCGGCGAGAACCCGCTCGACATCGACCGCCTCTACGAGCACCTCATCCAGAAGATGTCCGGCGAGGGCTCCGTCGAGGGCGTCACCGTCACCGCGATCTCCGGGATCGAGGTCGCGCTGCACGACGTGGCCGGCAAGATCCTCGACGTGCCCGCCTACCAGCTGCTCGGCGGCAAGTACCGCGACAAGATGCGCGTGTACTGCGACTGCCACACCGAGGAGGAGGCCGACCCCGAGGCGTGCGCCGACGAGGCCGAGCGCGTCGTCGACGAGCTCGGCTACGACGCTCTGAAGTTCGACCTCGACGTGCCGAGCGGCTTCGAGAAGGACCGCGCGAACCGTCACCTGCGCCCCGGCGAGATCCGCCACAAGGCGGAGATCGTCGAGACGGTCACCGAGCGCGTGAAGGACAAGGCCGACGTGGCGTTCGACTGCCACTGGACGTTCTCGGGCGGCTCCGCGAAGCGCCTCGCGGACGCCATCGAGGAGTACGACGTGTGGTGGCTCGAAGACCCCGTCCCGCCGGAGAACCTCGACGTGCAGGAGGAAGTGACGAAGAACACGACCACGCCGATCACGGTCGGCGAGAACCGCTACCGCGTCACGGAGCTCCGCCGCCTCATCGAGAACCAGGCGGTCGACATCGTCGCGCCCGACCTGCCGAAGGTCGGCGGGATGCGCGAGACCCGCAAGATCGCTGACGTTGCGAACCAGTACTACGTTCCCGTCGCGATGCACAACGTCGCCTCCCCGATCGCGACGATGGCGGCGGCCCACGTCGGCACCTCCATCCCGAACTCGCTCGCGATCGAGTACCACTCCTACGAGCTCGGCTGGTGGGAGGATCTCGTCGAGGAGGATGTCATCGAGGACGGTTACATCGAGGTGCCGGAGAAGCCGGGGATCGGCCTCACGCTCGATCTGGACACCGTCGAGGAGCACATGGTCGAGGGCGAGACGCTGTTCGACGAGGCGTAAGCCTCGTCGAGCCCGCCTGACGCAGTCAGGCGGTGTTCGATCCGGCGTAGCCGGGTCAGGCTCGGCCGACGCGGTCGGCCGGTGTTCGACTGAGCGTAGCGAAGTCGAACTCGACAGGCGGGCGTAGCTTCGTCGATCGCTACTTCTCCGGCATCCACGCCGGCCGGATCACCGTCGCGTCTCCGAACTCGGAAACGTCGTATCTCGTCTGCCGGGAGAACCCGTCGTTTCCCCTCGTGACGTTGAATTCCGCGATGTATCCCTTCTCAGTGACGACGACGTGCCCGGTCGCGTTCACTCCGACCTCCGACAGGGGCCGTATCAGCGTCTCGTAGGAGGCGAAGCGAGCTGGTACCCTCTTTTCGTCGAGGTTTCGGGTCAGCTCACCCGTCGTGCGGTCGTACTCGAAAACGCCCTCGTCGCTGTAGTAATAGTGAACGTCGCTACCGAACAGCGTATCGCTCCATCGCACTGAGGCGGTTCCGGAATCGGTGTCTACCGCTCTCACAGTCGTGCGGTTTCCGTCCCCGCTGACGATGCTCAATCGAGTTCTGCGGGAGGCGTTGTTCACCGTCGCGTCGTGCGCTTCCAGCGCGGCGGGGAGGTCTGCGATCTCGTCTTGTGACCAGCCTGAGGGATACGGGAACTCCTCCACCGTCGGTTCGGAAGTCGATTCCTGTCGGTCCGTGGCGGGCAGCCCGGAACAGCCGGCCAGAAGGAGGACAAGGACCAGTGTAATTGCGGGGAGGGGCCCTCGGATCCGGCGGACCATACCGACACTGGCCGGTCTCCGGTGAAGACGTTTGTGGCGAGTCCCACCGCGGAAGCGACGCCGCCCACCACGGAAACGTTCAATTCGTCAGGGGATCTATTCCGGCGTATGGAGACGACAGCCTCCGCAGCCGACCCGCGTCCCGACCGAACCGAGGTGGCGGGCCCCCGCCCCTGAGGTCGTCGGCGTCGACATCAGCGGCCGCCACGAGGAGGACGGCGAGTACCTGATGGTCGCGGCCGCTGTCCACGCCCGGATCGACTCGACGCGGATCCGGACGGTCGAAGGGATGGGGTTCGCCGCCGTGCGCGAAGGCCCCACACTCGACGCGACCGTGGCGCTCACGGCCGAGGCGGTCGGGAACCTCCCGGAGCCGCCGGGGGGACCGATCGTCGCGGAGGGCGGTGAGTTCTACGAGGAGCCCGCGGAGCGGGTGGGACTGAGCTTCCAACCCGAGTTTAAATACGTCGAGAGCATAGGGGAACGCGAAACAGTGCAGGCAGCACACCACGCCGCGTACGCCGCCCGCGACCTCCTGTTATGACCGGGAGCGCCGAGGGTGCGAGCACCGACGGAGACACCGAATCGGCCCCCCGTGAGCGACGCGCGGTCGTCGCCAAGCGCGTCGAGTCCGGATCGGCGGACCTGACGGAGATCACGCAGCTCGCGGCCGCCGCGGGCTACGAGGTGGTCGGCGAGCTCACCCAGACCCGCACCGAGGACGCCGCGTTCATGTTCGGGAAGGGGAAGGTCTCCGAGCTCCGCGACCTGGTCCGCCGGACCGGCGCCGGAGCCGTCATCATCGACAACGACGTGGGGCCGTACCAGACGTTCAACATCGGCGGCGAGCTTCCCGAGGGCGTCGAGGTGATCGACCGGTTCACGCTCATTCTCGAGATTTTCGGGCAGCGCGCCAACACCCGGAAAGCGCAGCTTCAGGTCGAACTCGCCGAACTGCGGTACGAGCTTCCGCGCGCGGAGGCGAAGGCGAGCCTCGCGAAGCGCGACGAGCGTCCCGGGTTCATGGGGCTCGGCGAGTACGACGAGAGCGTCGAGCGCGACATCAAACGCCAGATATCCGAGATCCGCGACGAGCTGGAGTCGATCGCGGAGAAGGAGGAGGCGCGCCGCGAGCAGCGCCGCGACTCCGGGTTCGACCTGGTGGCGCTCGCGGGCTACACCAACGCCGGGAAGTCGACGCTGATGCGCCGGCTCGCGGCCGAGATCGATGTCGACGAGAACGCCGAGCGCCACCCCGACCTCGACACGACCGCCGAGTCGCAGGACATGCTGTTCACCACGCTCGGCACCACCACCCGCCGGGCCGAGATGGAGAAGCGCGACGTGCTCTTGACCGACACGGTCGGGTTCATCTCGGACCTCCCTCACTGGCTGGTGGAGTCGTTCGAGTCGACGCTCGACTCGGTGTACCGCGCCGACCTCGTGCTGCTCGTCGTCGACGCCAGCGAGCCGGTCGAGGAGATGCGCGAGAAGCTCGTCACGAGCCACGACACCCTCTACGAGCGCAACGAGGCCCCCGTCGTCACCGTGTTCAACAAGGTCGACCGGCTGGCTCCGGGCGAACTGGCCGACAAGCGCGCCGCGCTCTCTGGGGTCGCGCCGGACCCCGTCGCCGTCTCGGCGAAGACGGGCGCCGGCGTCGCGGAGCTCCGGGACCGCGTCGAGGCGGAGCTGCCGGACTGGGAGCGCGAGCGGCTCGTCCTCCCCCTCTCCGACGACGCGATGAGCCTCGTCTCGTGGATCCACGACCACGGCCACGTCGAGGAGGAGACGTACGCGGACGACCAGGTCACGCTCGACTTCGAGGCGAAGCCGTCGATCGTCGCGCGCGCCCGGTCGAAGGCGGCCGGGCTGGCGCCCGCGGAGTCGAGGTAGACGTCCGGCTCTCCCCCTCCCTCCCTCGACCGGTCTCATCTTCTCTGATCGCTCTGACCTCCCTCGACCGGTCTCACAGAGTAACAAGGAGTAGGCCCACGGCTTCAGCCGTGGGTGGAATCCGACGTGCCGGCGTCGCGGACAAAGTATACATTCCTTCGATTGTGAGGTAGTATCATGGATTACGCCGGAGTCGACGGCCGGCGGACGGACGAGACCGCCGCCGGCGACGACGAGGACGTCGTCCAGCCGCCCGCCGCGTTCAGCGACGGGGCCGTCGCCAGGGACCCGGAGCTGTACGAGGCCTTCGCCGAGGAGGGGCCGGCGGCGTGGCGCCGCGCCGCCGACCTGCTCGACTGGGAACGGCCCTACGAGACGGTACTGGACGACGGCGACCCGCCCTTCTACGAGTGGTTCCCGGACGGGCGGCTCAACGCCGCGGCGAACTGCGTCGACCGCCACCTCGACGAGCGGCGGAACCAGCTCGCGATCCGCTGGTTCGGCAAGCGCGGGGAGCGCCGGTCGTACACCTACCTCGACCTCCACCGCGAGGTGAACGCGCTCGCGGCCGGGCTCCGCGATCTGGGAGTCGAGGAGGACGACGTGGTGACGCTGTACCTCCCGATGGTCCCGGAGCTGCCGATCGCGATGCTGGCGTGCGCCCGGATCGGCGCGCCCCACAACGTCGTCTTCGCGGGGCTGTCGGCGGAGGCGCTCGCGACGCGCATCGACGCCGCCGACTCGGAGTACCTCGTCACCTGCGACGGCTACTACCGCCGGGAGGACGCGTTCAATCAGAAGTCGAAGGCGGACAACGCCCGGCTCCGTGCCGACGCCGACCTGTCGGCGACGGTGGTCGTCGACCGGCTCGGCGACGCGCTCGACGTGCCCCTCGGGGACGACGAACACGAGTACGAGGCGATCGTGGAGGCGCACGACGGGGAGACCGTCGAGCCGGTCGCGCGCGACGCCACCGACCTCCTCTTCGTGATGTACACCTCCGGGACCACGGGGCGCCCGAAGGGCGTCGAGCACGCGACCGGCGGCTACCTCGCGCACGTCGCGTGGACGACCCGGAACGTGCTCGACGTGCGCCCCGACGACACCTACTGGTGCGCGGCCGACATCGGCTGGATCACGGGTCACTCCTACGGCGTGTACGGCCCCCTCTCGATCGGGACCACGAGCGTGCTCTACGAGGGCTCGCCCGACTACCCCGACCGCGACCGCGTGTGGGACCTGATCGAGCGCAACGCCGTCAGCGTCTTCTACACCTCGCCGACCGCGATCCGGTCGTTCATGAAGTGGGGCGCGGAGTACCCCGAGGCTCACGACCTGTCGTCGATCCGCCTGCTGGGGACCGTCGGGGAGTCGATCACTCCGAAGGCGTGGCGCTGGTACCGAGAGCACGTCGGCGGCGGCGAGGTGCCGATCGTCGACACCTGGTGGCAGACCGAGACCGGCGCCATCTCCCTCGCGACGCTGCCGGGGATCACTCCGATGAAGCCCGGAAAGGTCGGGCCGCCGCTGCCGGGAATCGACGCCCGCGTCGTCGACGAGGACGGCGAGCCCGTCGAGCCCGGCGAGCCGGGGTACCTCACGATCGCCGCCCCGTGGCCCGGCATGCTCCGCGGGCTCCGCGAGGGCGACGAGCGGTACCGTCGGGAGTACTGGCTGGAGGGAGAAGACGGGTGGCGGTACCGCACCGGCGACGGCGCCACCGTCGACGAGGACGGCTACGTGTCGATCCTCGGTCGGGTCGACGACGTGATCAACGTCCGGACGCACCGGTTCAACACCGCGGAACTGGAGGCGGCCATCGTCGAGGCCGACGGCGTCACCGAGGCCGCGGTCGTCGGCGACGGCGACGGGCGGATCGTCGCGTACGTCACCACCCGAGGCGATGTCGATCCAGACGAACCCCTCCGCGAGGCGATCGGCGAGCGGCTGGCGCAGGCGGTCGGCGACGTGGCACGCCCCGACCGGATCGTGTTCACTCCCGACCTCCCGAAGACTCGATCCGGAAAGATCATGCGACGCCTGCTGGAGGACATCGCGCGCGGCGACGAGTTCGGCGACGTGAGCGCCCTCCGCAATCCGGAGGTCGTCGGCGAGATCGAGTCGTCGGTTCGCAATGAGTAACTGATAGTAGTTTCTTTTTCAGATATTAGAAACTACTGTAGGTTTCTTAGCGCTGCAGTCCGTCTCACGCCCCATGAGCAGTCTCGTCTCTCGTTCGGCGCTACACGCGCGGAAGCGGGCGCTCGCGAAGACCCTCTGCTACCGGGCGCTCATGGTCGCGATCACCGTTCTCGTGGCTTGGATCGTCGTCGACGACATCAGCGCCGCCGTGAACATCGGACTGGTCGCCAACGTGGTGAAGACGATAACCTACTACAGTTACGAGCGACTGTGGGATCACATCACGTGGGGAATCACCGAAACGGTCTGAACCGACGGCTTCGAGCGCGAGCGGGGGATCTCCCCGTCACGCGACAGTCGTGTTCTGACATCGTTTCGGCTAGCAATTTGAAAGCGAAATAGATCGGTAATCGATCGGAGTGTTCTCGACCGCGAGAGGAGCATTAGAAACCCAACCAGAGTTGAGAACTCGATTAACACGAGTTTTCGGGGAAACACTTACTTCGCATCTCGCTGTGAATACGAAACGAATGGCCGACGGATTGGACGCCGACGCGTACGACTCGCTCGTGACTGCGGCGGAGACGTACCGCGCGGCGCTGGTCGTCCGCCTCGGCGGCGAGGCCGGCCTCCGAACCGGGGAGATCACGCGCGTCGCCCCGCGACACCTCCGAGAGACGGAGGGCGACGCCGATGTCTCGCTCCTCGCGGTCCCAGCGGACGGCGCTGGACCGAACGAGGGATCGGAGTCGGGAGCGGGCGGCGACACGAAGGCGGAGACCGCGGCGCGAGACCGAGAGGCGGTCGCGCGCGAGACGGCGATCCCGGCGTCGCTGGCGGCGGAGTTGCGGCGGTACGCCGAGAGCGCCGACCTGGGCGAGACGGAGCCGTTCGTCGACGTGTCGCCCCGGCGCGTCCAGATGATCGTGAGCGAGACGGCGGAGCGCGCGGCGGCGCGGACCGACGGCCTCGTCGACCCCGACGTGACCCCGCGAGACCTCCGCCGGACCTTCGCGCGGCGGCTCCTCGTCGACCGCGGCGTCGACCCCCACGCCGTCCGCGAGGCCGGCGGCTGGGAGACGATGGGGACGCTCGACGGCTACCTCGGACCGCTCGACGGGGAGGCGATCGCCGAGGCCGTCGCCGACGGTCGGGCCGGTCCCGCGGGCGGATCGGCAGGGGGTTCGGCGCCGACCGCCCTCGGCGGGTTCGAGGCGCTCGCCGACGGCGACGACCGGTCGACGCCCCTCGCGGCGGTTCCCGAGGGCGTGGTCGAGTCCGACCGCTGGGCCGAGGCGTGGGTCGTCCGCGGGACGGGGAACCGCGAACGCGTCGAGATCGCGGGCGCGGCCGGAGCCGACCGGGGGACGCTCGTCGACCGCGGCGTCACCGGCGACGGGCCGTGGATCGACGCGGTCGAGGAGGGGGAGCCGATCGCGACCGAGGGATTGCCCGCGACCGCCGGTCGGCCGGGGGTCGCGGTTCCCCTCCGGTACCGCGACGTGACACACGGCGCGCTGTGCGTCGTCACCGGGGGAGATCCCCCCCTACCCCCAGTCTCGCCGGTCGAGCGTCGGGAGATCGCGGCGCTCGGCCGGTGTCTCGGGTGGGCGGTGACCGCGCGGCGCTGGCGCGACCTGCTCCACTCGGACACCGTGACCGAGGTGGAGTTCCACACCGGCGACGAGGGGGCGTTCCTCGCCCGCGCGAGCGCCGCGCTCGGCTGTCGGATCGAACTGGCCTCGACCGTGGCGGTCGACGACGAGGCCTCTCGCTTCTACCTCTCCGTCGAGGGGGCGCGCCCGCAGGCGCTGGCCGACGCGGTCGCGGGCGCGTCCGGCGTCTCGGACCTCCGCGTGATCGAGACCCGCGAGAACGGCTGCGACGTGTCCGCTCGCGTGGAGGGTGGATCCGCTGTCCGGACGCTCACGGAGCACGGTGCGACCGTCCGCGACGCGACCGCGGAGGACGGACGGGTCAGAGTCGTCGCGGACCTCCCGGAGGGCGCCGACGTCCGCCCCGTCGCCGACGGGTTCCGGAGCGCGTTCTCCGACGCGCGGCTCGCGAGCAAGGAGTCGGTCCCTCGGTCGCCACGGAGCGAGGACTCGCTGCGGGAGGGGGTCACGGACCGATTCACCGATCGGCAGTGGGCCGCGCTGTCGGCCGCGTACCACGGCGGGTACTTCGACTGGCCGCGGGGGAGCACCGCCGAAGAGGTCGCCGACGCCATGGACGTCTCCTCGCCGACGTTCCACAACCACCTCCGGAAGGCGCAACGCAGGCTGCTCGACGAGCTCTTCGAGGACGGCCGGCGGGCGCGACGCCCCGATCAGAGGTGAATCGAAGCCGAGCGGCCGAGACGCTCCGAATTGTGGCCCGTATCCTTCACGATTTTTCGTATTTAGCGCCAGCGTTTATATGGTGAGATCGGTTGGGTATGCCCGTACCATGACAGAGGGAGACGGTCAACTGGAAGCGAGACTCGCAGAGCAGGAGGTGTTCGAGCCGCAGGAGTCGTTCGTCGAACAGGCGAACGTCTCGGATCCCGGTATCTACGACGAGTTCGAGGAGAACTGGCCGGAGTGCTGGGAGGCGGCCGCCGATCTGCTCGACTGGGAGACGGGGTACGACCAGGTGTTGGACGACAGCAACCCTCCCTTCTACGAGTGGTTCACGGGCGGCGAGCTGAACGCGTCGGCCAACTGCCTCGACCGACACCTCGACGAGCGCGGCGACGAGGTCGCGATCGAGTGGGTCGGCGAGCCCGTCGACGAGGACGACCGGTCGTTCACCTACGAGGAGCTCCACCGCGAGGTCAACGAGTTCGCGGCGGCGCTCCGGGCGCAGGGCGTCGAAGAGGACGACGTGGTGACGATGTACATGCCGATGATCCCGGAGCTGCCGATCGCGATGCTGGCGTGCGCCCGCATCGGCGCGCCCCACAGCGTCGTCTTCGCCGGGTTCTCGGCCGACGCGCTCGCGACGCGGATGAACTCCGCGGACTCGGAGTACCTCGTCACCTGCGACGGCTACTACCGCCGCGGCGACCCCCTCGACCACCTCGACAAGGCCAACGAGGGGCTCGCGGACGTCGAACACGACACGACGACGGTCGTCGTCGACCGGCTCGGCCCGAACGGCGACGGCTTCGGTCACGATCTCGGCGACGACCAGATCGACTACGGCGACCTCGTCGCGGACCACGAGGGCGCCGAGGTCGAGCCGGTCACCCGCGACGCCGAGGACATGCTGTTCCTGATGTACACGTCGGGGACGACCGGGAAGCCGAAGGGCGTGAAACACACGACCGGCGGCTACCTCTCGTGGGTGTCGTGGACCTCGCAGTCCGTCCTCGACATCAAGCCGGATGACACGTACTTCTGTTCGGCCGACATCGGCTGGATCACGGGGCACTCCTACATCGTCTACGGACCGCTCTCGCTCGGGACGACGACGATGATGTACGAGGGGACGCCCGACCACCCGGAGCGCGACCGGCTCTGGGAGATCGTCGAGGAGTACGACGCGACGCAGCTGTACACCGCGCCCACCGCGATCCGCGCGTTCATGAAGTGGGGCGAGGAGTTCCCCGACCGCCACGACCTCTCCTCGCTGCGGCTGCTCGGCACGGTCGGCGAGCCGATCAACCCGCGCGCCTGGAAGTGGTACTACCAGCACATCGGGAACGAGGAGTGTCCCATCGTCGACACGTGGTGGCAGACCGAGACCGGCGGCATGATGGTGACGACGCTGCCCGGGGTCAAAGACATGAAGCCCGGGGCGGCCGGACCGCCGCTCCCGGGCCTCGACGTACAGATCCTCGACACGCTCGGCGACGAGGTCGAGCCGGGGAAGGCCGGCTACCTCACGGTACAGAAGCCGTGGCCCGGGATGCTCCGGACGCTGTACAACAACGACGAGCGCTACATCGAGGAGTACTGGGCGGAGTACTCCGACACCGACAGCGACGACCCCGAGGACTGGGTGTACTTCCCAGAGGACGGGGCGAAGATCGACGAGGACGGATACATCACCGTTCTCGGGCGCGTCGACGACGTGCTCAACGTCTCCGGCCATCGACTCGGAACGATGGAGATCGAGTCGGCGATCGTCGGCGTCGAGGGCGTCGCCGAGGCGGCCGTCGTCGGCGGTGACCACGACATCAAGGGCGAGGCGGTGTACGCGTACGTGACCACCGAAGACGGGTACGAGGGCACCGACGAGCTCCGCGACGCGATCGTCGCGGGCGTCGAGGACGCCATCGGCCCGATCGCCCGGCCGGAACAGGTCGTGTTCACGCCCGATCTGCCGAAGACGCGGTCCGGGAAGATCATGCGTCGCCTACTCGAGAACATCGCCGACGGGAAAGAGCTGGGTAACACCAGCACGCTCCGGAACCCGGAGATCGTCGAGGAGATCCAGCGGAAGGCGGAGAACGACTGACCGCTACACCCCCGTTTTCGAAACACGAAGCGAGAGACGACGCGCTCGACACCGAAACTAAATATCACGATAAAACCGCATAAACGCACCACGACAATACACACCACAACACATGACAGACAATAGCTCACGAAGTTCTGACGACGCGGCCACCGACGGCGGCGTCGCCACGGGTGCGGCACAGAAGCACAGCGACACCGACTACCTCGGAGCGGAGGTGAACATCCTGAATCCGAGCACGCCGTACATGCGAGACCACCTCCGTATCGTCTGGTCGGGGTTCGCCGTCTGGGTCCTCGCGGTGTGGGGGCCGGTGACCCTGACGCGGCTCGCGCCCGGTCCGATGACGAATCAGATGCCGATCTTAGGCTTCCCGCTCCACTACTTCCTCGTCGCGTTCGGCGCGCCGACCAGCGCGCTGATCTTAGCGTTCTGGTACTCGCGCAAACGGGACGCGCTCGACGAGAAGTACGGTATCGAACACGGTACCGCTGACGTCGCAACCGACGGAGGGGCCGACGAATGAAGGCGAGTTCGATCCTCCTGCAGAGCGAGCTCCTTCCGGAAGCGCTCGACATCTCGTTCAAGGTGGGACCTGCCCTCCTCGTGATCGGGATGTTGGGGCTGTTCCTCACGATCGGCTTCGTCTTCCGCGTCGCCGACACCGAGGACATGTGGGTCGCCGGCCGCTCGATCGGGAACGTCGAGAACGGGATGGCGATCGGGGCGAACTGGATGTCGGCCGCCTCCTACCTCGGTATGGCGGCGTCGATCGCGCTCGCGGGCTTCTACGGGCTCGTGTACGTCGTCGGCTGGACGACGGGATACTTCATCCTGCTCATCTTCCTCGCCGCGCAGCTGCGCCGGTTCGGGAAGTACACGGCGCCGGACTTCGTCGGCGACCGGTTCAACTCCGACACCGCGCGTGCCATCGCGGCGGTGACGACGTTCCTCATCGGCTTCGTCTACGCGATCGGCCAGGCGAAGGGGATGGCCTTGGTCGGCCTGTACATCTTCGGTAACTACGGAGGCCTCATCCCGGGTCTCGACGGGTACCAGGTGATGGTCGTCGCCATGATGGTCGTCACCGTGGGCTACCTGACGCTGTCCGGAATGTTAGGCGCCACGAAGAACCAGGCCGTCCAGTACGTCATCCTCATCCTCGCGTTCGTCGTGGGGCTGTTCGTCGTCGGCTACACGAACGGCTACTCCACGGTGTTGCCGCAGCTCGAATACGGAATGTTGATCAGCGAGCTCGGCAGCGAGTTCTCCGAACCGTTCGCCTCGTCGAGCTACTACCTCTGGGTAGCGACGACGTTCTCGCTGATCGTCGGCACCTGCGGGCTCCCGCACGTGCTCGTCCGGTTCTACACGGTCGAGAGCGAACGGACGGCCCGCTGGTCGACGGTCTGGGGGCTGTTCTTCATCTGCATCCTGTACTGGAGCGCTCCGGCGTTCGCCGCGTTCGGGACCGACCTCTACTCGCAGACGGTCAGCCCGACCTACGGCGATCCCGGCATGACGAGCGCCGCCAGCGAAGTCATCGTCGTGCTGGCGGCACAGCTTTCGGGGCTCCCGGACTGGTTCGTCGGCATCGTCGCGGCGGGCGGTATCGCCGCGGCGATCGCGACGGTCGCCGGACTCTTTATCGCCGGCTCGTCGGCGATCAGCCACGACATCTACACCAACATCATCAACGAGGACGCGACGCAGCGCCAGCAGATCCTCGTCGGCCGCCTCTCGATCGTCGCGCTGGGCGCGCTGACCACGCTGGCCGCGCTCAACCCCGCGTCGTCGATCGCGGCGCTCGTGGGCTACGCGTTCTCGCTCGCCGGCTCCGTCCTGTTCCCGATGTTCTTCCTCGGCATGTGGTGGGAGAACGCCAACCGCCAGGGCGCGCTCGCCGGCATGACCACCGGGCTGACGCTCTGGTCGCTCCCGATGATCAACCAGATCGTCCCGACGTACATCGGCTCGCTCGAGGCGCCGCTGTCGACGGGGCTGGCGACGTGGATGCCCGCCATCGGCTCCGCGCTCATCACGCTCCCCGTCGTGTTCGTCGTCACCATCGCCGTCTCGATGGCGACCGACGAGCCGTCGCTCGAAACGAAGCGGATCGTCCGGCAGTGTCACAGCCCCGAGCCGATGGGGCAGCAGGAGACCGCCGAGGACGTCGTCGCCGCGGACGGCGGCGAGGACGTTGCGACTGACGGCGGTCGCGCAGTTGACGACGCGGCCGCCGAGGGGGACCGTGCAGTTGACGACGCGGCCGCCGACGAGAGCCGCGCAGTTGACGACGCGACCACGGAGGAGGAGCGATAATGTACGAACGCATCCTCGTACCCACGGACGGAAGCGACGTCGCGGAGGCCGCCGTCGACCACGCGCTCGACCTCGCGGAGAAGTACGACGCCGAGGTCCACGCGCTGTACGTGGTCGACATCGACTCCGTGAACTTCAGCCTCGGCACCGAGCAGGTCGATCGGCTCAAGCAGGGCCGGTTCGACGAGATGGGGGAGCTGAAAGAGCAGGCCGACGAGGCGACCGGGGTGGTCGCCGATCGCGGAGCCGAACGCGGCGTCGACATCGTCGAACACGTCTCGGGCGGTCGTCCGCACAAGGTGATCGGCGACTACGCGGAGAACCACGACATCGACCTCATCGTGATGGGGAGTCACGGTCGGGCCGGCGTCCGGAGAGCGCTCCTCGGGAGCGTCACCGAGCGGACGCTGCGTTCGACGCACGTCCCCGTCCTCGTCGTCGACTACCTGGACGAGGACTGAACAGCCGAGCGCGCACCCACGCGGGGCCGCTCGGGCGCTGGACCGTTCCGGAACACCGACGTATTTCGACGCCGACCTTTACCCATGACCGACGCCGAGCACATCGACGACCCCGACGCGAACGAGAGCCTCACCGACAGGATCCGGTCCCATGTCAAGGGGAACCGAACCGGGATGATACAGGACCTCGCGTTCGCGGTCGCATGGGTGACGCTCGTGTCGCTGTTGTACGACTTCGCGTTTTCCGCCTCGCCCCGGTGGGTGTTGTACATGTTCATGCTCGCCGGGATTCCGGCGTACTTCGGCTTCTTCATCTCCCTGGAAATGGCGAAGGCACAGCGGTGATCGACGCGGGCCCAACGCAGACGGGGATCCGACCGTCCGTCGACTCCGAGCGAGCGTGACGCGTCGGCCGGCGTCAGCGGGGCGGTCGATCGGCTTCTTCGCCCGGGTCGGTTTTTTCCACCGGGTCGGCTCTTTCGATCGGAGCGGGTTTCTCGACCCGGTGCGGAAGTCGGAGACCGTTCGTTTTGCGGGCCCGTCTCAAACACGGTCGAGGATTCTGGGGGTCACACAACACTTATCAATCAGTCGGGAGTGGATCGAAATGCGATGGCGACAGGCAAGGTCGACTTCTTCAACGACACTGGCGGCTACGGATTCATCGAGACTGACGACGCTGACGAGGACGTATTCTTCCACATGGAAGACGTCGGCGGCCCGGACCTCGAGGAAGGACAGGAAGTAGAGTTCGAGATCGAGGAGGCCGATAAGGGGCCGCGCGCGACGAACCTCACCCGGCTGTAATCGTCGGCTTCGACCCCCTCGGACAGCTCTCGAAACGCGTCTCGCGTATATGATAGCCTCCAGCGGCGGCGCCGAAATTCCGATCGCCGGGCCCTACCGGTCGCGGGGCGTCGAGCCCTACCGGCCGCAGGGCGCTGTTCGCACGCGACGACCGCGTGCGAGAGGGGCCGTTGCACTCGGGAGCGCCTCGACGCTTCAAACCGGGAACGCGACGCCGGTCGCCTCCGTCGAGTACTCCCAGAGCCGCCGGGCGTCCTCGCGGTCGTAGGAGGCGTCGTTCGACCGACCGGTTGTCGGCTTGCCGCGCATGTTCAGCAGCCCGCCGGGCTCGACGTAGGCGCCGCCGTCGACGTCGGCGGTGGCTGCGTACAGCATCGGGAGGGCGCCCGTCGCGGCGTCCTGACCGAACAGCGCGTTCGCCAGCCGCATGGCGACCGTCAGCAGGGGGTTGCCGCTCTCCGCGGCGGTGCGCAACTGCAGGTTGGTGTCGGCGTACCCGGGGTGGCAGGCGGCGCTGCGGACGCCGATCGCGGCGTCGCCCTCGCGGTTCGCGGCGTCGATCCGGCGCTGAAGCTCGTAGGCGAACAGGAGATTCGCGAGCTTGCTCCGGCCGTACGCCTTCCACTTGCCGTACGACTCCTCCCAGTTGAGATCGGAGAAGTCCATCTCGCCCTGCTCGTGCGCGCCCGACGACTGCGTGACGACGCGCGCGTTATCCTCGATCCCCTCGGCGGCTTCGAGGAGGTCGAACAGGCGCCCGGTGAGCGCGAAGTGACCGAGGTGGTTCACGCCGAACTGCGTCTCGAAGCCGTCCTCGGTCTCGCTCCGCGGGATCGCCATCACTCCGGCGTTGTTACAGAGGGCGTCGACCGCGTCGTAGTCGTCGCGCAGGTCTTCCGCGAAGGCCGCCACCGAGTCGAGCGACGCGAGGTCGCACTCCCGCACGTCGAGGTCGCCGTCGACCTCGCCGCCGGCGTCGGCGCGGAGCTCGTCGGCCGCGTCCTCGCCGCGCTGGACGCTCCGGCACGCCATCACCACGGTGGCGCCCTTCGCGGCGAACTCGCGCGTCCCCTCGTAGCCGAGCCCGCTGTTCGCGCCGGTGACGACCGCTGTCTTCCCGTCCAGTCGCGGCATGTCCTCCGCGGTCCACCCTGACATGATCGAACGAAAGGGCGTCGCGGGGAGAAATCTGTCGGCGGGATCGGACGTTGCCCGTTCGTGCGACACGTTCCCGAACAGGGCGACGAGACGGCGTCTGACGACGAGATACACTTTCACCGCGCCGGCGGTGCGTTTTTAGGTGCCTCGGTGGAAGGGGAGGGTACCGAATGACGTCCTTCCAGTCGACGATCGGCGACGAGGAGGGGATCGCGGAGGAGCTGGCCGAGGGTCAGCGCGAGATCTCCATCGCCGAGTTCTTCGAGAAGAACAAACACATGCTCGGGTTCGACTCGGGCGCCCGCGGGCTCGTCACCGCCGTCAAGGAGGCGGTCGACAACGCCCTCGACGCGACCGAGGAGGCCGGCGTCCTCCCCGACATCTACATCGAGATCGAGGAGGTGGGCGACTACTACCGGCTCGTGATCGAAGACAACGGGCCGGGCATCACGAAGGAACAGCTCCCGAAGGTGTTCGGGAAGCTCCTGTATGGGAGTCGTTTTCATGCCAGGGAGCAGTCTCGCGGTCAACAGGGAATCGGTATCTCAGCCGCTGTACTGTACTCTCAGTTGACTTCCGGCCAGCCCGCGAAGATCACCTCGCGCCCGAAGGGGCAGTCGCGGGCGCAGTACTTCGAGCTCATCATCGACACCGACACGAACGAGCCGGAGATCAAGGCGGACGAGGAGACGACGTGGGACCGCCCCCACGGCACCCGGATCGAGCTGGAGATGGAGGCGAACATGCGCGCTCGCCAGCAGCTCCACGACTACGTGAAACACACCGCGGTCGTCAACCCCCATGCGCGGCTCGAACTGCGCGAGCCGGGACTCGACGAGCCGATGAAGTTCGAGCGCGCGACCGACGAGCTGCCGGCGGAGACGAAGGAGATCCGGCCGCATCCCCACGGCGTCGAGCTGGGCGCGCTGATCAAGATGCTGGAGGCCACCGAGTCGTACTCCGTCTCCGGGTTCCTCCAGGAGGAGTTCACACGGGTCGGCAAGAAGACCGCCGACAGCGTGATCGACAACTTCCGCGACGTGTACTACGGTCGCGAGCTCGCGTGGTCGCCGCCGCGGACCCACGACGACCGCGACGTCGCCGCCGCGGTCAGCGAGGCGGTCGCCAACAAGGGCGAGACGGCGACGACCGCCTTCGCCGAGGGGGTCGCCGAGACGGTCGCGAGCAACGACCGGCTCTCCCGCTCCGAGCTCGCGACGATCGTCGACAACGTCGCCGAGACGGTCGCGAACGACACCGGCAAGACGTTCGGCGGGACCGTCCGCGAGAACGCGGTCGGCGCCGCGTGGCGGGCTATCTCCGGGCTCGGCGGCGACGAGGCCGGCGGCGACGAGGCCGGCGAGGGCGGTAACAGCGAGGACGCGACCGAGTCGCCGCTCGTCGCCGACGCCTACGCTCTCGTCGACGACGCCACCTCGACCCGGAAGGACGACGCCGCGGTGCGGGCGATGGCCGAGGCCCTCGCGCGCCGGTTCGAGAACCTCGACGGCGACGCGTTCCGGATCGCCCGCGACGACCTCGACCGCCTCGTCGCGGACGCGGCCTCGTTCGTCGCCGAGCAGCACGACGCGACCTTCGGTGAGACCGCCCGCGAGAACGTCGCGGAGGCGTTCTGGTCGCGGGCGCGGACGGTGCCGGACGACCCGCCGAAGGTGAAGTCGATCGCGGGCAGCCGCGACGCCGCCGCCGACCTGCTCGACGCGATGCGGACGACCGACATCCTCGCGCCGCCGACCGACTGTCTCGCGCCGATCACGGCCGAGCTGGTCGAGGCCGGGCTCCGCAAGGAGTACGACGCCGACTTCTACGCGGCGGCGACCCGCGACGCCGAGGTCCACGGCGGCGACCCGTTCATCGTCGAGGCCGGCATCGCCTACGGCGGCGAGATCCCGGCGGAGGGCAAAGTGGAGCTCCTCCGGTTCGCGAACCGCGTCCCGCTCGTGTACCAGCGCGGCGCCTGCGCGACGACGGACGTGATCAAGAACATCGGCTGGCGCAACTACGGCCTCGACCAGCCCGGCGGCTCGGGGCTCCCCAACGGGCCGGCCGTCATCTCGATCCACGTCGCCTCAACGAACGTCCCGTTCACGAGCGAGTCGAAGGACGCGCTCGCGAACGTCCCGGCGATCGAAGACGAGATCGAACTCGCGGTGCGCGAGGCGGCCCGCGAGCTGAAGTCGTTCCTCAACAAGCGGCGCTCGATGCAGCAGCGGCGGGAGAAACAGGACGTGCTGGGCCGAATACTCCCCGAGATGGCCGACAAGGTCTCCGAGGTCACGGGGCGGCCGCGCCCCGACATCGACGGGGCCTTGGCGCGGATCATGAACAACGTCAGCATCGAGCGCGAGGTGAACGGCGAGACGGTGACGCTCGTCGTCGAGAACCACTCGGACGTGAACGAGCGGCTGGAGATCACGGACATCGTCTCCACGGAGCCGACCGACCTCTCCGACGGGATGGTCGTGGACATGGACGGCGAGTGGTTCGTGCAGTGGAAACCCGAGGTGGCCTCGGGCGACGAGCGGGAACTGACGTACGCGGTCGACGACGGCGCGGAGTTCGAGGTCAGCGTCGGCGGCGTCGAGACTGAGAAACTCACGGTGAACGACTAATGACGACCGAAAGCGACGCACGAGACGAGCTGATCGACCTGGCCGCGGACTTCTACGACCAGTTCGCCGCCGGGGACATCCCGGAGATGACGCTTCCCACGCGGACGAAGAGCAACATCGAGTACGACGAGGAGAGCGGCGTGTGGACGTACGGCGACCGCACGTCGACGCGCAGCGCGAACTCGGTGCGAGGCGCGCGCAAGCTGTTGAAGGCCGCCTACACGATCGAGTTCCTCGCGAATCAGCTCGACGACGACCGCTCGTCGACGCTGCGTGAGCTGTACTACCTCTCGGAGTCGTGGGACAACGACGAGGCGCAGTTCTCCAGTCAGGACGAGTCGAACGACCTCGTGGAGGACTTAGAGATCGTCACGGGCGTCACCCGTGAGGACTTCCACATGCGCCCGGAGGAGTCGGGCGCGACCCTGATGGGGCCCCTCCTCATCCGCGAGCAGACCCGCCGCGGGGAACGGGAGATCCACTGTCAGGAGGACGTGGGCGCGGGCGGCTACCAGATCCCGAACAACCCGGACATGATCGACTTTCTCGACGACGACATCGACTTCGCGCTCGCCGTCGAGACCGGCGGGATGCGCGACCGGCTCGTCGAGAACGGGTTCGACGAGGCGTACAACTGCCTCGTCATCCACCTCAAGGGCCAGCCAGCGCGGGCGACCCGCCGGATCACGAAGCGCGTCCACGACGAGCTCGACGTGCCGATTGCCGTCTTCGCCGACGGCGACCCGTGGTCCTACCGGATCTACGGCTCCGTGGCGTACGGCTCGATCAAGTCCGCCCACCTCTCGAAGTACCTCGCGACGCCGGAGGCGCAGTTCGTCGGGATCCAGCCGGAGGACATCGTCGAGTACGACCTCCCGTCCGATCCGCTCTCCGACTCGGACGTGAACGCCCTCGAATCGGAGTTAGAGGACCCCCGGTTCCAGACCGACTACTGGGAGGAGCAGATCGAACTGCAGCTCGACATCGGGAAGAAGTCCGAACAGCAGTCGCTCGCGAGCCGCGGGCTCGACTTCGTCACCGACACGTACCTCCCCGAGCGGCTCGACGCGATGGGCGTGCTGTAGCGGGGCGCCACCGCGGCTCGACGCGGCGTCTCACTCCCCTTCGTACGCGATCTCGTCGATCTCGCGCCGCTCGCCGTCGGCGTCGTCGTTCTCGTACTTGTACACGACGCCGTCCGCCTCGTCCGCTGTCGCGTTGTGCGAGCCGTCGCAGAGCGGCTTCGAGTCGGAGAGGCCGCACTGACAGACGTAGATCAGGTCGTCGTCTCCCATGTCGGACTCGTCGAGTATCGCCGGTCCTCGGTCCTCGTGCGTGACTTCGCGTGCCATGGTCGTCGATCGACGGCCGTCCGAATACCGCTTGCGGCCGCCGATCGGAAGCAGCCGGGTCCCGGTGCGACCGCCGCAACCCCCTTGCACGTGGGGCGCCTATCGAAGATATGAGCGAAACCGAAGAGGGCGACGCGGTCGACCCGGGCGATCTGACCGACGAAGAGTGGCGCGAACGGCTCTCCGAGGAGGAGTACCGCGTGCTCCGTGAGAGCGGCACGGAGGCGAAGTTCTCGGGCGAGTACGTCGATCATCACCCCGACGACGGGGAGTACCGCTGTCGGGCCTGCGGGACCCTCCTCTTCGACGCCGAGACGAAGTACGAGTCCGGCTGCGGCTGGCCCGCCTTCTACGCCGCCGAGGAGGAGTCGGTGACGACGACGGTCGACACCAGCCACGGGATGCGCCGCACCGAGGTCCGGTGCGCGAACTGCGACTCCCATCTGGGCCACGTGTTCGACGACGGCCCCGAGCCCACGGGCAAGCGGTTCTGTATCAACTCGGTCGCGATGGAGTACGACGAGGAGTAGCTCGACCTCGGTGCGGCCGAGTCGACGCGAACGCCGCTACTCCGCCAGCGGGAGCGTGAGCGCGAATACGGTGCCTTTCGGCTCGTTGTCCTCGATCCACACGTCCCCGTCGTACAGGTCGACGAGCGACTGCACGAGGTAGAGCCCGATCCCCGCGCCCGGGCTGTCGAGCCCCTTCTCGCCTTTCCCGAACACCTCCTCGCGCTGGTCTTCGGGGATTCCCGGGCCGTCGTCGGCGACGCGGACCTCGGCGACGCCGTCCTCCTCGTCGACCGCCGCCGACACCGTTACCCTCGGGGGCGTCTCGTCGTTGTGCTGGACCGCGTTCCGCAGGACGTTCCGGAACACCGAGCTCAGCATCTCGTCGGCGACGACCGCCTTCTCGGGGAACGATCCCTCGACCGTGAAGACGGCCTGCGAGTACGCGGACCGGACCTCCTCGACCTGCTGGGAGAGGACCGGGGCGAGCGAGACGCTGTCCGGCTCGGCGTCCTCGCGGAGCATCACGTCGGCGAGATCTCGGACCGTCGTGGTGAGCTCGACGGCGCTTCGGGTGTTCTCTCTGATCACGTCGAGGTACTCCTCGCCCTCCTCGTCGACGTGGCCGTCCAGCAGTTCCGCGTACGCGCTGACCAGCTGGAGGTCGTTGCGGATGTCGTGGCGCATCACCTGGTTCAGCAGCCGGAGGTCGTCGCGCTGCCGTTTGAGTCGCTCCTCGGGCGTCGCGTCGTCGCTCATAACGGGCTATGCGACGCCTGTCGTTTTTAAATGCCGGTCACGTCCCCCGGGCGACGTACGGTGGCCCACTCAGATCCCCTCGTCGAGCAGTTCGCGGGCGATGATGTTCTTCTGGATCTCGGTGGTTCCTTCGTAGATCTGGGTGATTTTGGCGTCTCGGTAGAGCCGTTCCACGTCGTGGTCGTTGACGAAGCCGGCGCCGCCGTGGACCTGAACCGCCTCGTCGGCGACGTCGACGGCGACCCGCGAGGCGAACTCCTTGGCCATCGACGCGAGCGCGGTCAGGTCACCCGACTCGTTGTCGACGGCCCATGCGGAGCGGTAGGTGAGCCAGCGCGCGGCCTCGGTGTTGGTGTGCATCTCCGCGAGCTTGTGTTTGATCGCCTGGAAGTCGCTGATCGGGCGGTCGAACTGCTCGCGCTCCTCCGCGTACTCCAGCGCGCGCTCGGCCGCACCGCGGGCGATCCCGACGCCCTGCGCGGCGACCGCGGTGCGGGTCTCGTCGAAGAACTGCATGAGCTGGAGGAATCCCATCCCGCGCTGGCCGATCTGGTTCTCCTCCGGCACCCTGACATCGTCGAACCGCAGTTCGGCGGTGTCGCTCGCGCGGATGCCGAGCTTCCCGGTGATCTTGTCGCGGGTGAGCCCGTCGCGGTCGCCCTCGACGAGGATCTGCGAGTAGCCGGAGTAGCGGTCGTCGATCTCGGGATCGGTCTCGCAGACGACGACGAAGTAGTCGGCGACGGTGCCGTTCGTGATCCACATCTTCGAGCCGTTGATCACCCACTCGTCCCCGTCCTTTCGAGCGCGCGTCGCGACCGAGGTCACGTCAGAGCCCGCCTGCGGCTCGGAGATCGCCGACCCCATCACCGCGTCGCCGGCGGTCACCTCGGGGAGGACGCGCTCCTTCTGTTCCTCCGTTCCGAACTCCATCAGCGCCTCGGCGCCGAAGCCGGCGCTGGAAACGCAGAGACCGATCCCCGGGTCGGCGGCGAACAGCTCCTCGGTGAGGATCGCGTTCTCCAGCGAGGAGTAGCCGACGCCGCCGTACTCGACCGGGACGTGCGGCGCGAGCAGGCCCATCTCTGCCGCTTTCTCCATCACCTCGTGTGGGTACTTCTCCTCCACGTCGTGCTCGGTCGCGACCGGCCGGATCTCCTCGTCGGCGAACCGGCGGACCTCCTCGCGGAGCTGCGTCTGTTCGTCCGTGAGCTGGAACTCCATGCCCGAACTATCAGGATAAAGAGTGATAATCGTTAGCGAACGTCGAACAATTCGCGAAGAGTTGTTCGTTCACGGGGCGCGGGAGACGGCCCCGGCTGCGAGGGTCGAGAGTCGTCTCAGCGGTTCTCGACGAACGTCGCGATCCGGTCCGTGGCCTCCTTCAGCTCGCGCATCGAGGTCGCGTACGAGACGCGGAGATGCCCCTCGCCGCCCTCGCCGAAGACCGAGCCGGGGACGACGGCGACGCCCTGCGCCTCCAGCAGCTCCTCGGCGAAGGCCTCGTCGTCGCCGCCGCAGTCCGGGAACGCGTAGAACGCGCCGCCGGGCTCGAAGGTGTCGAGGCCCATCTCGTTGAACCGGGAGACGACCAGCCGCCGCCGGCGGTTGTACTCCTCGACCATCTCCGCGACCTCGTCGTCGCAGCGGTCCAGCGCCTCGATCGCGGCGTACTGCGGCGTCGTCGGCGCCGACAGCATCGTGTACTGGTGGATCCGGTTCATGGCGTCGATGACGTCGGTGGGGCCCAGCGCGTAGCCGAGCCGCAGGCCGGTCATCGCGTACGCCTTCGAGAACCCGTTGACGACGACGGTACGCTCTCGCATCCCCGGCTGGGTCGCGATCGAGGCGTGGTCGGCGCCGTAGGTGAGCGCGGAGTAGATCTCGTCGGCGATCACCCGGAGGTCCTCGTCGCGACAGAACGCGGCGACCTCGGCGTACTCCTCCTCGGTCATCGTCGCGCCAGTCGGGTTGTTCGGGTAACAGAGCACGAGCAGGTCGGCCTCGGCGGCGCCCGCCGCCTCCAGCGACTCCCGCGTGAGCGCGAAGTCGTCTTCGGCCCGCGTGGGGACCGTCAGCTGCTCGCCGCCCGCGAGCTCGATCCCCGGCCCGTAGGAGATGTACGTCGGCTCGTGGACAGCGACCGTGTCGCCGGGGTCGACGAGCGCGCGGAACGCCAGATCGACCGCCTCGCTCGCGCCGGTCGTGACGAGCACCTCCTCGGCCGGGTCGTACGACTGGTCGTAGCGCTCGTGGTGGGCAGAGATTCGCTCGCGGAGCGCGGCCATTCCGCGGTTCGAGGTGTAGGAGGTCTTCCCGCGTTCGAGCGAGTCGATCGCGGCGGTGCGAGCGGCCCACGGCGCCGAGAAGTCGGGCTCGCCGACGCCCAAGGAGATCACGTCGTCGCGCGCCTCCGCGAGCTCGAAGAACTTCCGGATCCCCGACTCCGGGAGGTCGCGCGCGCGGTCGGACAGCCTCATGGCGACACGGAGAGCCGGTCGTCGTCGTCGCCGTCCTCGAAGCGGATCCCGCCGTCCTTGTAGGTGTCCATGATGTAGTGGGTCACCGTTTGGGTGACCTCCGGCATGGGCGCGACCTGCTCGGAGATGAACCGCGAGACGTCTTCCATCGTCTCGCCGAGCACCTCGACGGCGAAGTCGTAGTCGCCGGAGACGAGGTGGAGCGCGTCGACCGCGGGGAACTTCGCGATCCGGTCGGCGACCTGCTCGTAGCCGGTCTCGCGGTCGAGTTCGACGTTGATTTCGACGATCGCGCGGATCTTCCCCTCGTCGACGCGGTCCCAGTCGACGACCGCTTGGTAGCCGTGAACGACGTTGTCCGCCTCCAGCGCGTCGATGGCGTCCGCTACCGCGTCCGCGTCGAGGCCCGTCTGGGCCGCGATGTCGTCGATGTCCTCGCGGGCGTTCCGCGCCAACACGTCGAGTACCTCGCGCTCGGCGTCCATACCTCACGATCACGCGGGGGCGGTTTATTAGTAGCGACGTGCGCAAGACGGGCGACTCGTTTCGGCACCGACCGGTCGTCGTCGACACACGCCCTTCCGCCATCCCCACCGATTTCCGCGTGGCGCGCGATCGGTCGAGCATGGCTCCAGACACGACCGGGCGGAGCGACACGTTCGATATCGGCGGCGAACTGACCGTCAACCGGCTCGGCTTCGGCGCGATGCGGATCACGGGCGAGGACATCATCGGCCGCCCCGCCGACGAGGACGAGGCCAAGCGCGTGCTCCGACGCGCGGTCGAACTCGGCGTCGACTTCGTCGACACCGCCGACTCCTACGGGCCGGGCGTCTCGGAGCGGCTGATCGGCGATGCGCTCGGCGACCCCGACGACACGGTCGTCGCCTCGAAGGCCGGCCTGCTCCGCAACCGCGAGGGCGACTGGCTTCCCCACGGCGACCCCGACTTCCTGAAGAACCAGGTCCTGTGTAGCCTCGACCGACTCGGAACCGACACGATCGACCTCTACCAGTACCACCGGCCCGACCCGGACACCGACTTCGAGGAGTCGGTCCACGCGTTCGCGGAGATGAAAGACGCGGGTCAGGTCGCCCACGTCGGGCTCTCGAACGTCTCCGTCGAGCAGTTAGAGACCGCCATGGAGATCGTCGACGTCGCCACCGTCCAGAACCGCTACAACGTCGGTCACCGGGACGACGAGGACGTGTTGCGGGCCTGCGAGCGCCACGGCGTGGGCTTCATCCCGTGGGGGCCGATGTACGCGGTCGACGACGACGAAACCCCCGACGCGCTCCACGACGTCGCCGACCGCCGCGGCGTGACGGCGCGCCAAGTCGCGCTCGCGTGGCTGCTCGATCACTCCGACGTGACGCTCCCGATCCCGGGCACGTCGAGCGTCGACCACCTCGAATCGAACCTCGCGGCCGCGGACCTGTCGCTGAGCGACGAGGACATGGCCGCGCTGAACGGGATCGATTCGCAGGCGTAGCCGCGAGAAGTCCGCACTGTGGACGCGCGAGCGCCCTACTCCTCGAACGGGTTCGTCAACTCGACCGTCTCCTCGCGGTCGGGACCGACGCCGACCGCGTAGATCGGGGTGTCGATCTCGTCGGCGACGAACTCCAGGTAGTCGCGGGCCGCCTCGGGTAAGGCGTCGTAGCCGTCCTCGGCGACCGCGGCCGAGTCGAACGGCTCCCAGGTGTCGAGCGTCTCGTAGACGGGGTCACAGCGCTCCCACCGATCGGTCGTGGTGGGCACGGTGTCGAGCTCCTCGCCATTCAGCTCGTACCCCGTACACACCTTCAGCTCGTCCAGCCCGGCGAGCACGTCGACGTGGTTGACCGCGACGCCCGTGAACCCGGAGACGCGCGCGGCGTGCCGGAGCATGGGGAGGTCGAGCCAGCCGATCCGGCGCGGGCGTCCGGTGACGGTGCCGAACTCGCCGCCCTTCTCGCGGATGTCGTCGGCGAGCGCCTCCTCGTCGGCGTCGCCGTCGAGCTCGGTCGGGAGCGGCCCCTCGCCGACCCGCGAGAGGTACGCCTTCACGATGCCGACGACCTCGCCGTCGCCGACCGCGGTGACGCCGAGCCCGGAGCCGACCGACGCGGCGCCGGCTGTCGGGTTCGAGGAGGTGACGAACGGGTAGTTCCCGTGATCGATGTCGATGTGGGTGCCCTGCGCACCCTCGAAGAGGATCTCGTCGCCCGCCTCGCGGCGGCGGTGGAGGTAGTCGGAGCAGTTGACGGTCATCCCCTCGTCGGCGAGCCGCTCGCCGATCGCGGCGAACTCCTCGTGGAGCGCGTCGACGTCGAACGCCTCGGCGCGGTCTTCGCCGTCGTCGAGGTCGAGCCCGTACACGTCCTCGACGAGCGCCCGCTTCTGCGGGACGACGTACTCGAGCTTCTCGCGGAGCACGTCGGGGTCGAGCAGGTCCGCGATCCGGACCCCGCGACGACCGGCCTTGTCCTCGTACGTCGGGCCGATGCCGCGACCGGTCGTGCCGACCGCGTCGCCGGCGTCGTCGTCGGCCTTGACCTCCTCTTCGATCCCGTCCAGCACGCGGTGGTACGGGAGGATGACGTGCGCCCGGCGGGCGACCCGCACGTCGGGGTCGAGCCCGCGTTCGCGCAGGTCGTCGATCTCGGTGAACAGCGTCTTCGGGTTGACGACGCAGCCGTTGCCAAGGATGCCGGTCGTGCCCCGGACCGCGCCGCTCGGCACGAGCGACAGCTTGTACTCGACGCCGCCCTCGACGACGGTGTGGCCGGCGTTGTCGCCGCCCTGATAACGGACCACGACGTCCGCGTCCCCTCCCCACCGGTCGACGAGCGCGCCCTTGCCCTCGTCTCCCAGCTGGGAGCCGACGATGGTGAGTGTCATACGACCCGGTGGTTCCCGGCGGGGGGTAAAACCGATTACGGTCCATCGCCGAGAATTCACCACGAACGGCGATAGCGACGCGCGTCCATTGCGTGTCTAATGCACGTTCGTGGTGATACCTCACCGTTCGTGGCTGTATCTCCCCCTCACCGGCGGCGGCTCGATCCGACGGGAACGGCGTCGCTGCGATCGAATGCGTTAACTACTGCCACGTCAAAGCGTCGGGTCGAGCGATTACGGGTCCGTCTCCGACAGCAACTTTTAAACGGGGGCATGACGAGTTAACATGTGCCATGATAGATCGACTAGAGAAAGAGGTAGACATGCTGGAACGTCACCTCCAAGTCCTGCGGATGGTCATCGAAAACGAGCCGATCGGCATCGTGAAGATGTCGAACGAGACGGGGTACCCCCATCACAAGGTCCGCTACTCGCTGCGCGTCCTCGAAGAGGAGAACCTCATCGAGCCGTCCAGCCAGGGCGCGATCACGACGGAGCGCACTCACGAGTTCGTCGACGAGCTCGACGAGAAGCTCGATGAGACGGTCGATAAGCTCGGCTCCATGCGGATCGACGACGCCGCAGAGCTCGAGAACTGATCGTTCGACTTCGACGAGACGACGGACGGATAGCGTTTTGACGGCGTCAAAGCCGCGTTTAGGTGCGTTTGAACCGTGATTTCTCCGACTCGGCTGACTCGCGGTGAGATGCGTCGAGATATCGATCGGTTCGGCGGCGACAGTTCGAACCCAGCTACAGGTCCGGGACCGTCATGTGGAAGCCGCCGTCGCGGGCCTCGACCAGACAGAGGTGATACCCCCGTTTGCGCGAGAGCTTCACGAAGCTCGCGCGCTTCGACCGGCTGAACAGCCCGCCGCCGACCGCGTCGCTCGCGGTCTCTAACGCCCCCGGTTCGAAGAAGCTCTCCGTCACCGCGAACGCCGCCGCGAAGGGTTCGTTCGATCCGGCGATGTCGCGGCCGTTCTCGACGAGTGACTCCAGCGTCCCCTCGGCGGTCGGGTCGCGGCTGTCGTTGAGATCGGCGACGAACAGCGGGTTCCCCATCCGGTCGCGCAACACCAGATCGAACGACCGCTGCTCGCGGGTCTCCTCGCCGTTCTCGGTGATCGCGATCGACACGGATCCGCCGATCTCCGCGCGGTCGATCTCCGGGATCGCGTCGTAGAGGTCTCGGAGCACGCTCTGGTTGCCGGTCCCGCTCACCTCGAAGGGAAGGTCCTCGACGAGCCACCGGGTGAACCCGTACTCTATCGTGTCTTCCAGGAACTCCTCGTACGGCCGCCCGTCCACCGCGAGCCCCTCCGTCTCGAAGCTCGTGTGGTGTTCGATCCGGAGGTTCTCGCGGAGCGCGTCGCGGTCGACCGTCCCGTCGTGGGCGTCTTCGAGCGTCGCGCCGCCCTTGGACTCGTACCTGACGAAGAGGTTCGTCCCGCTCCGCGCCTCCGCCGGAGAGATCGTCCGATCGCTTTCGGGGAGCCGATCGCGGGCGGCCGACAGCTCGGACTCCAACCGATCGCGCTCCTCGCGGAGCGTCGACAGCTCAGACTCCAGCCGATCGACCTCGGTCGAGAGTTCGTCCCGCTCGGCGGCGATCTCGTCGCGATCGACCGCGAGACTGTCCCGTTCCGCCTCCAGCGACTCTCGCTTCTCCTTAGCGGCCTTGAGTTCGGCTTGAAGCTGTTCGACGCGCTCGTCGACCGGCTCGCGCTCGCCCGCGCTCGCCCCCGACGCGCGCTGTGAGACGGCCGAGCGGTCCGACCGGTCGCGCTCGGTCGAGCGCGGCTCGGGAGACCGCTCGTCGCCGTTCGCGGCGGCCGAGCCGGCGGCTCCGCTTCGACCGGCGCTCCCGGAGCGTCGCCGCTCGCTCGCCTCCCGCGGGGGCCGGCCGGCCGCGTCCGACTCGGCCTCACCGCGGCTCCGGTCGCCCGGCGGATCGCTCGCCTCCGACGGGTCGAGCGCGGGGATCGACTTCTGCTCGCGCCACTGCTCCTCCTCGGAGAACACGTCGTCGCTCGGGTGGTCGCCCTCGCTCCCGGGCTCGGGTTCGTCCGCCGCGTCGGGAGCGTCGGACGAATCGGGCGTCTCAGACGTGGCGGCGCGTTCGGTCGTGGCGGCGCGTTCGGTCGCGGCGTCCGCCTCCGCGCTTTCGTCCGCGCGCTCGGCGTTCTCCCTCTCGACGGTGTCCGCCGCCGGTTCGGATTCGATCGGTTCGCCGGCCCGCTCCCCCGGCGAGGGCGGGGTCTCCCCGTCTTCTCCTCCGTCGTCGCGGGCGCCGGGTCTCGGCGTTTCCTCGCGGTCGACCGTTTCTCCGTCGGATGACTCGCTGTCGACCGCTGCCGTAGCCGTCTCAGCCCCGGCGTCGGCGGCCTCGTCGCCGGGAGTCGCGTCCCGGACGGGCCCCTCCTCGTCGGTCTCGCCCTCAACGGGCTCGTCGGCCTCCGATTCGACGGGGGTGTCCTCACCGGCGGTGTCCTCACCGGCGGTGGTCGCACCGCCGCTCGCCTCCGCGGCCGGGATCTCCTGCACGTCTAGATCGACCTCGTAGACGGTGTAGATCCCGACCTCGTCGTCGGCCAGTTCGAAGGCCTCGTCGCCGGTTTCGAGTCGGCGCGAGTTCCCGACGTACGCCGCGGCCATCGACTCGCCCGCGGTGTAGGTGACGTAGTAGTCGCCCGAGAGCACGTTCTCCGACAGTTCGACGTAGCCGGTGAACCCGCCCTGCGTGAGCTTCCGGTCGGCCTCGGAGAGCGGCGTGTCGTTCGTGTAGTACTGCGCCCGCGGCTCGCCGCCCCGCTCCTGCATGGCGAACAGGACCGGGAGCACCGCCGCCGGTGCCTCGTAAACCGTTCCGGAGGCGTCCGCGAACGCGTCGAGGTCGGCGTCGGCGGTACCGACGACGCGGCCCTCGAACACGAACAGCCACCCCGTGCCGTTCGTCACCGCGCCGGAGAACCCCCGGTCGACGAGACGCCCAAGCCCCGCGAAGCCGTCCGAGAACTCCCGGGCGTCCCACCCGGTTATCTCCGCTCTTCGCTGTGCGTCCATTCTTGCGTTTACGTCGCCTGCAACGACCCAAATACCTTCCGGAGCGTGAGACGGTCGTCTGACGCCGGCCGTCGGCCGATCCGGTCTCGATCGTGACGAGTCTCCTCTGTCCGATCCCGGCTACGCCCCGTCGACGGCGGCGATCGCTTCGCGGCCGAGGTCGATCACGTCACGCTGGAGGTCGCTCTCGGCCAGCTCCGCCGGCGTGTACCAGCGCCAGCCGTCCGACTCGACCTCCTCCGTCCCGTTCGGCGTGATCTCCCGGGAGCCGACCCGGGCGTAGTAGAGGTGGTCGACGTGCTGGTGACCCACCGACCCGTCCTCGTGGACGTTGATGTCGTGGAGCATGAGGTGTGCCGGCTCCGGGAGCCCGCGCGTGTTCGGCCCCTCGATCGGCGACTCGGTCGCGACGAGCTCCGCTTCCAGTCCCGTCTCCTCGCGGACCTCCCGGAGCGCGGCCTCGTGGGGGAGCTCGTCGCGGTCGACGTGCCCGCCCGGCGGGAGGCGGATCCCCAGGCGCTCGTGCGCGTGGAGCGCGGTCGCGCCGTCGTTGACGACGTACGTCGTCGCCGTGAAGTGGCGAGTGGTCTCCATACGCGTGGCTCGGCCCGGGCGGGCTTGGACGTTCGGAAAAGCGGCGAGCGTCTGCGGGTCGGTCGCTGTAGAGTCAGTTCAGCGCGACGCCGTCCTCGGCCTCCAACAGCTCGTGGTACCGGTTCCGGATGGTGACCTCGCTGATGTTCGCGACGTCGCTGACCTCGCTTTGGGTCACCTTCTCGTTGACGAGCAGCGAGGCGGCGTAGACGGCGGCGGCCGCGAGTCCAACGGGCGACTTCCCCGAGTGGATCCCCTGCGACTTCGCGGTGTCGAGCAGCGAGCGCGCCCGGCGCTCGGCCTCGTCTGAGAGGCCCAGATCGGAGGCGAACCGGGGGACGTAGCTCTCGGGGTCGGCGGGCTGGATCTCCAGTTTGAGCTCGCGGACGACGTAGCGGTACGTCCGGGCGATCTCGTCTTTCTCGACCCGCGAGACCGCCGAAATCTCGTCGAGGCTCCGCGGCGTGCCGGCCTGCCGGGCGGCGGCGTACAGCGACGCCGTCGAGACGCCCTCGATGGAGCGGCCGGGAAGCAGGTCCTCGTCGAGCGCGCGGCGGTAGATGACGGAGGCGGTCTCGCGGACGTTGTCCGGGAGGCCGAGCGCGCTGGCCATCCGGTCGATCTCACCGAGCGCCTGTTTCAGGTTCCGCTCTTTGGAGTCGCGGGTGCGGAACCGCTCGTTCCAGGTGCGCAGCCGCTGCATCTTCTCGCGCTGGCGGCTGGACAGCGACTTGCCGTAGGCGTCCTTGTCCTGCCAGCCGATGTTCGTCGAGAGCCCCTTGTCGTGCATCATGTTCGTCGTCGGGGCGCCGACGCGGCTCTTCTCGTCTTTCTCCTTCGAGTCGAACGCGCGCCACTCCGGCCCGCGGTCGATCTCGTCCTCCTCGACGACGAGGCCGCAGTCGACGCAGACGGTCTCGCCGTGTTCCGTGTCGGTCGCGAGCTGGCCACCGCACTCGGGGCAGTGAAGCTCCTCGTCGGCCGACTCGGTCTCGGTCTCGGACTCGGTCTCGTCGGCGTGCTCCGCCGTGTACGTTCGAACGTTTTCGCTCATTGGTTAGATCAGGTGGAGGGAACGAGGGGACCGAGAGACGCGTCTCGGTTGGTTTTCCTCACCGTTACGTAATCGGCGGAAATATTTAAATGCTTGGGTGAGTTTCGATTCGGAGAACCTCATGGAGAGCGGTTCTCAAGGCTCCATTCGACGATTATTGCCGGTTTTTCGGCCAGCCTTAACAACGGGCGGAGACGATCGCCGATCGGTAACCCCCACCTATATATCTATTTCGCGGGACGAGCGCCGTCTCGGACGCCGGGGAGAGTGCCGCGAGGACAACGGATTTGGGGGTCGCCCGAGCAGGTTCCGTATGAACCGCGCGCGACTCGACGACCGGCTCGCCGACCTCGAGACGGACGGCTACCTGATCGACGCCTCGCAGGACGACGCCAACCAGCTGTACCTCTCCGGGTTCACCGGACCCGACCCCTTCCTCACGCTGTACGCCGACGGCGAGATCCACGTCCTCGTCGGCGGGCTGGAGTACGGCCGGGCGAAGAAGGAAGCGACCGCCGACGCGGTCGAGCGCCACGCCGACTACGACTACGAGTACGGCGGCCGCGAGGAACGCAACGACATGTACGCCGCCTTCGTCCGCGACAAGGGCGTCGAGTCCGTGTCGATGCCGCCCCGCGGCCCGGTCGGCACCGCCGACGCCCTCCGCGAGCGCGGTGTCGAGGTCGCCGTCGACGCCGACGACCGGATCCGCGAGGCCCGGGCGGTGAAGACCGACGAGGAGGTCGACGCGATCCGCGAGGCGCAGCGCGCCAACGAGGCGGCGATGCGGGCCGCCGAGGAGCTGATCGCCGGCGCCGACGTGGCCGGCGAGGACGTGCCCGCCGACGGCGAGGACGATCCTGCCGACGGCGAGATCGAACCCGGAACGCTCCTTCACGACGGCGAGCCGCTCACCAGCGAACGGGTGACCGAGGAGATCGAAGTGACGCTCCTGCGGCACGGGTGCGCGCTCGACCAGACGATCGTCGCCGGCGGCGCGCAGGCCGCGGACCCTCACGACCGCGGTTCGGGGGCGTTGCGGGCGAACGAGGCGATCATCATCGATATCTTCCCGCGGTCGAAGGCCACCAAGTACAACGCCGACATGACCCGGACGTTCTGCGTCGGCGAGCCGAGCGAGCGGCTCCGCGAGTGGTACGACCTCACCGAGCGCGCGCTCGACGCCGCGCTCGACGCGGTCGAGCCGGGCGCGACCGGCGAGGACGTGCACGCGGCGGCCTGCGAGGTGTACGAGGACGCCGGCGAGCCCACCTTCCGTACCGACCCCGAGACGGAGACGGGGTTCATCCACTCCACCGGCCACGGGGTCGGTCTCGACGTCCACGAGTCCCCCCGGCTCGCGAGCGGGGGAGAGGAGCTTGAGCCCGGCCACGTGATCACCGTCGAACCGGGGCTCTACGATCCCGACGTGGGCGGCGTCCGGATCGAGGACATCGCCGTCGTCACCGAGGAGGGGTACGAGAACTTCACGGAGTACCCGATCGAGTTCGTGGTCGGGTGACGTGAGGAACGTCGTCGGGTGACGTCAGAGGCGTCGCCAAGTGATGCGAGGGCTGTCGCCGCACTCGAACGCGCGGTCCGCCTCAGGCCGTCGGCGCGGAGCCGGGGTCGGTCGCACCGCTCTCGCCGAGTTCGCCTCGCCGGTCGCGCTCCTCGCGGAGGCGCTCGAACGCCTCGGCGATCACGCCGAGGATCACGATACTGAACGCCATCGAGATCGCGACGGTGACGAGCGTCGCGGCCGCCGACGCCGGACCGACCGCGATCGTGAGCCCTATCGACAGCGCGGTTACCGCGACGGTGAACGGGACGATGACGATCGCCAGCAGCACGAACAGGCGGATCCAGTTCCCGCGGGTGAGACGCCAGCTGTCGGCCATCGCGGCGACGAAGTTCTCGTCCTCGACCGCGACGAAGACCGCCATGAACAGCAGGGCGACGTAGACGATGATGCCGGGAATGAGGAACAGAACCGTCCCGACCGTCACCAACACGCCGAAGACCGCACCGCCGACCATGAGGTTCACCACGACCCAGCCGATCCGGCGCGTGACGAACTCGCGCGGGATGCTGCCGGTCTCGCCCGCGACGAACGTCCGGATCGCGACGACCGAGACGACCGGTAACACGAGGAACGAGACGACCGCGAATGCGGCGAGCACGGGGAACGGCGCGTCGACTACCGGTGCGAGCTGACCAGCGGCCTCGGCCGGGAGCGACGCCGCCATGACGCTGTTGAACGCCACCTGCCACGCCGCCCCGAGGACGACTGACGCGACGACCAACAGCAGGCCGTTCCGATTCGCCACCCGGCGGAGACCGTGCGTTATCGTCGAACCGATCTGGAGGGACATGCGAATCGCCGTTTCCGGGGGAGTTCACGTAAAACCATTGAAAAGATGTGGGCCAGTCTCGACGCGTGAGGCGGGCGGGGCCGACGCCGAAGTCGCGCCGGGATCGGAAGCCGCTTTTCCGCCCGGACGAAATTCCGGCCGTGAACTGGCGGTACAAGCACACTGCGCTCGCGCTCTGTACGCTCGCGTTCACCGCGACGATGGTCGCGCGACTGGTGATCAGCCCGCTGATCCCCCAGATCCGCCTCGAGTTCGGCGTCACGAACGCGACCGTCGGGCTGGGCCTCTCTGGCATGTGGCTGGCGTACGCGCTCGCGCAGTTCCCCTCCGGCGTGCTCGGCGACCGGTACGGCGAGCGGACCGTCATCCTGACCGCCGTGGGCGCCACCGCGGTCGCCTCGCTGCTCATCGCCGCCTCCCCCTCGATCGTCGCGTTCATCGTCTTCGCCGTCGTGCTCGGTGCCGGCGCCGGCCTCCACTACTCGGTGGCGACCACCTTCCTCACGCGGCAGTTCGACGACATCGGCCGAGCCATCGGCGTCCACGTCGCCGGCGGCCCGGTCGCGGGGCTCGCCGCCCCGCCGCTGGCCGCGCTCGTCGGGTCGCGGTACGGCTGGCGCGCCGGCATCGCCCTCGGCGTCGCCGCCGCGGTCCCCGTGTTCGTCCTGTTCGCGTGGCGGGTGCGACCCACCGAGCCGCTCCGTCCCGATCAGGCGATGCGCGAGCGGTTCGCGTTCGGGCCGCTCGCGGAGCTGCTCTCCCGACCCCGAATCCTCTACACGACCGCGCTGGCGACGATGGGCGCGTTCACGTGGCAGGCGACGGCCTCCTTCCTCCCGTCGTTCCTCGAGTTCGGGACGGAGCTCTCGACCGCGGTGTCGGCGCTTCTGTTCTCGCTGTACTTCCTCGTCCACGGCGCGACGCAGCCGGTGACGGGATCGATATCCGATCGCATCGGCCGCGACGCGACCGTGATGGCCACGATGGCCGCCGGGGTCGTCGGCTACGGGCTGCTCGTCGCGGCGGCGGAGTTCGGGTTCGGACTCCGCGTCACCGTCGTCGGCGTCGGGTTCGTCGGTCTCGCGATGTCGTGGGGCGCGCCGCTGCAGTCGCGGTTCATGGACCTCCTCTCCGACGCCGAGCGCGGCGCGGGATTCGGACTCGTCCGGACCGCCTACATGGTCGTCGGCGCGTCGGGGAGCGTCGTCGTCGGCGCGGTCTCCGACGCCGCCGGCTGGACGGTCGCGTTCGGGCTGCTCGCCGGCGTGATGGGGCTCGCACTGACCGCGCTGGCGGCGAACCGGCTGCTGGGGCTGGGGTACTAGCGGACCGTCTTTGAAAATTGCCGTCGGTTCGCAAGGCGGACCGGCTACAGCCGGTCGTCTTCGAGGCTTCCCGGGTCCTCAGCCGTGTCGAACATGTTGTTCTCGGCGCCGTCGAGCATCTCGTCGCGAGGCTCGTCGTCGACGACGCTCACGTTGTACGCCTCGATGCCGGAGGCGATCAGGTCCTCCGCGGCCTGCTCCTCGGAGACGAACTCCTGTTCGGCGAGCTGCTGGAACTCCGCGTACACGTCGTCTGATAGGTTCAGCTCGAAGGTGGGCATACGCACCCGTTCCGGCCGGACGCTTTTAAGCGTTCTTACGCCGGTGACCGGCGCGTGCGCGGCGGAGCGGCGCCCTTCGACGGCGGGGATGAGACCGCGATCGCCTATATGTCGCGCCACGCGCCGAGGAACCGCTGGACCGCGGTGAGATGCCCGACGGCGGCGAACAGCGCGAGCAGGAGACCGACGACGTTCAGCCCGGCGACGATGGGGGCGGAGTACGCCGCGGCGACGACGCCGACGATCCCCATCAGCGCGAGCCGGTCGGCGCGTCCGAGCAGCCCGCCGTACTCGCGGCCGATGCCGACGGCCTGGATCTGGGTGCCCATGTACGACGTCATCAGGACGCCGGTCACCGCGGCGAAGCCGAGCGCGTACGCCCCGACACCGACGGTGAACCCCGCGATCACCGCGATGTCGGCGTAGCGGTCGAGGACGTGATCGAGGAGGTCGCCCCCGTCGGAAGAGACCTCGAGGTGGCGGGCCAAGGCGCCGTCGACGAGGTCGAGCCAGCCGTTGAGCAGGACGCAGACCGCTCCGACGAGGTAGAAGACGGGGTCGCCGACCGCGAACGCGCCGGCGGCGGCGACCGCGACGCCGAACGCGAGGACGCTCACCTGGTCCGGCGAGAGCCCGAGTCGCGCCGCGGCGCGCACCCACGGGCCGAGCAGGCGGTCCGCGACCGAGCGGTACTGATCGAGGGTCATCTATCGATCCGACCGTCGCGGCGGGCTCATATATAATCGATGAAGTCGACGGTCCCCGCGCTCGGCTCGCGCTCGCCCTCGATCGCCGCGCGGATCGCGTCCGCGACCGCCTCCGGGTCGCGGTCGGTCGCGTCGATCTCGTAGACGGTCTCGACCCCGTGTTCGGCGACCGCCTCCGAGAGGATCACGTCGAGCGCCTC
Source organism: Halorubrum saccharovorum DSM 1137 (assembly GCF_000337915.1). GTDB lineage: Archaea > Halobacteriota > Halobacteria > Halobacteriales > Haloferacaceae > Halorubrum > Halorubrum saccharovorum. The sequence goes on along the minus strand of NZ_AOJE01000005.1, from coordinate 148,961 downwards.
GCTCTCCGCGTTCTCCTCGGCGGTCGCCGGGGATTCACCGCGGGCTTCGAGCCGGCGTTCGATCTCCTCCGGACGACACCGGAGGACGACGACGCGGTCGACGTCGAGCCGGTGCGCGAGGTGGGAGTCGAGCACGCCGGACCAGTCGCCGAGGTGTTCGCGGACCGCGTCGAGGTCGGCGACGAGCGTGTCGCGGTCGGGGTCGCGCTCGGTCCAGAGGTCGTCGTCGCCCTTGATCCGGTCGTTGAGGTGGATCACGTCGTACTCGTCTTCGAGCAGCGCCGTCGCCGTCGACTTGCCGGTGCCGGGGGTTCCGGTGACGGCGACGCGGTCGGCGGTCATGGCCGGGCACCGAGCTCCAAGTCCGAGAGCGTCTCGTTGAGCCGGTCGACGGCCTCGCAGGTCCCCTCGCGCGTGCCGGTCGAGATCCGGACGTGGCTCGGGAGGCCGAAGGAGGTGCAGTCGCGGATGATGACGCCGCGCTCCTGCGCTTCCTCGGCGACCCGCTCCGCGTCGCCGACCTCGGCGAGGACGAAGTTCCCGGCCGACTCGACGGTCGGGGCGTCGAGCTCGTCCGCGATGTACTCGCGGGCCCAGCGCGCCGTCTCGACCGACTCCGCGACGTGCTCCTCGTCGTCGAGGGCGGCGAGCGCGGCCCGGCACCCGAGTTCGCTCGCGGCGAACGGGGTGTTGACGCGGGCGTACGCCTCGCCCCACGCCTCCGGGACGACGCAGTATCCGACCCGGAGCCCGGCGAGGCCGTACGCCTTCGAGAAGGTTCGGAGCACCGCCACGTCGTCGCGCTCGGCCGTCAGCGGGACCGCGCTGTCGACCTCGGTGAACTCCCCGTACGCCTCGTCGACGACGACGAGCGTCTCCTCCGCGGTCGCGTCCGCGATCGCCCGCACCTCGTCGAGGGGCATGACCGATCCCGAGGGGTTGTGCGGCGACGTGAGATAGACGATCCGCTCGCCGCCGTAGGCGGTGAGCACGGTCTCGGCGTCCTGCGCGAAGTCGTCATCGGGGGAGAGCGCGTACTCGGAGACCTCGCCGTGGTGGTAGCGGGCGGACATCCCGTAGTAGGCGAACCCCGGCGTGGGGGCGAGCACCGCGTCGCCGGGCTCTAGCGCGGCTCGCGAGAGGTAGTCGATCGAGCCGTCGGCGCCGGGCGAGACCCACACCTGCTCGGTCGGCACGTCCCACTTTGCGGCCAGCTTCGCGGTGAGGTCCGTGTGGGAGGACTTGGGGTACTGGTGGACGCGGTCGGCGTGCTCGTGGATGGCCTCGACGGCCGCCGGGCTCGGGCCGTGGGGGTTCTCGTTCGAGGAGAGCTTGATGAGGTCGTCGGGGTCGAGCCCGCGATCGCGGGCGACCTCCTCGACGCCCCGGCCCGGAACGTACGGCGAGTGATCGGAGAGATCCCGTGGTTGCATGCGCGTGGATCCGGGCGGGGCGCTCTTAAGAGTGGCCGAACCGATCGTTCACCGGAAACGCGGTGTGCGACCAGGCGGCACGGGGCGGTGACAGCCGCGAACGGCGGCGAGGGGCTCAGGGGACCCGAACGTCGTGTTCGAGGGTCCCGACGCCCTCGATCTCGACCGCGACGGTGTCGCCGTCCGAGAGGGCGCCGACGCCCTCGGGCGTGCCGGTCGAGATCACGTCGCCCGGTTCCAAGGTGAGGTAGGTCGTGATCTCCTCGATCAGCGTCGGCACGTCGAAGATGAGGTGCTCGCGGTCGCTCGACTGCTTCGTCTCGCCGTTGACGCGGAGCTCGACGTTCGCGTCGTCCGGCACCTCGTCCGGTGTCGCCATCACGGGACCGAGCGGCGCGGCGCCGTCGAACGCCTTCCCGCGCACCCAGTTCTGCTCGCGGTTCTGGTCGTCTCGGTTGGACACGTCGTTCATGCAGGTGAAGCCGGCGACGACGTCCATCGCGTCGTCGGCGTCGACGCCCCTGCACTGCTCGCCGATCACGACCGCGATCTCGGCCTCCCAGTCGATCCGGTCTTTCCCCGCGGGGACCGTGATCTCGTCGCCGTGGCCCGCCAGCGCGTTCGGGGGCTTCAAGAAGAGGAGCGGTCGGTCCGGCACGTCGTTGCCGAGCTCGGCGGCGTGGTCGGCGTAGTTGCGGCCGATACAGACGATCTTCGTCGGTTCGGCGGGCGGGAGCACGTCGATCGCGGGGTCGTCGAGGGCGTACTCGTCGCCGGCGAAGGCGACGGTGTCGGCCTCGGGGTCGTAGGTGCCCTCGCGGATCGATCCGGCCGGATCGCGGAACCGTGCGCGGTGCATACCGACCCATCGAACGGGCTGATAAAAGGACTGCCGGAGGACGTTCGGTGCAGGTCAGTCACCGCTCCGCCAGCCGCTCCGGACCGTCATCGCTCCGCCAGCCGCTCCGGACCGTCATCGCTCCCGCTCCGCCTCTTCGTCCCGTCTCAGCTCGTCGGCGTCGATCGCGACGTCCGGATCCGCCCCCTGTTCGCCCGCGTCACCACCGAACAGCTCCTCGCGGGCGCAGTCGGCGCAGTAGTGGTTGTGCCGTACCGAGCGGGTCCGGATCGGGACGCCGGCGACGACCGTCTCGTCGCGGCGCCGGCGGACGACCCCGCGCTCGAACGCCTCGCCGCAGACGACGCAGGGCGACTCCGTCCGCTCCGTCGCGGGGGTGATCCGGTGGTCGACGGTCCGGACTCGCCCGAACCGGGAGATCCCGTGTCGGCGGTCGAGCCGCCGTTCCACGGGCGGGGACAGTGCCAGTCCGATCGCGGCGAAGGCGAGCCCGAACAGCGCGCCGGGGACCGCCCCGGCCTCGACCGAGACGGCGGCGATGCCCAGCCCGATCAGCAGCAGCAGCCCGCTCAGGAGGTACCCGGAGAGCGTGACTAGCGGGTCCTCGTCGCGTCCGGGAGTGGACAGCTCCGAGGCCGGGAGCGGCTCGTCGACGGCGAGCCGGCGCGTCTCCGACAGCTCGGTGTAGTGATACCAGCCGTACAGCACGTTCCCGACGCCGCCGGTCGTCGGCAGGAGGAGGACGTGGACCGGGATCGAGCCGATGTCCCTGTCGACGAGGACGACCCGGTCGCCGTGGTCTTCGGTGAGCTCCCAGCCGGCGTCGAGGTGGTCGCGGACGCGGGTGCGGAAGGCTCGGCGGGCGTCGGCGTCGGTGCCGGAGTCGGCGTCGGTGCCGGAGTCGGCGTCGGTGCCGGAGTCGCGAGCCCTAACGGTCGAACCCCCGGTGCTCCCGCACGGCTCCCCGCAGTTCGCACAGAACTCGTCGTCGGACGCGACGGGCTCGCCGCACTCGGTGCAGTACGCGGACGCGGCGTCGTCCGTCGGTTCCGTGGCGCGCAGGTCGGCGCCGCAGCCCGGACAGAAGTTCGCGTCGGGCGCGACCGATCGGTCGCACTCGCGACACCGATCGGTCAGCGCCGGGGCGTCGTTCCGCTCAGAGGGCATCGGAGGGGATTCGTGCGGCGGGCGGTTAACTCCTCTCCCGGCGGGCGACGTCACCGCGGCGTCGACTTTTATTACGACTCGCTGAGACGTATCACGCGTACCATGGAACTCACCTGGCACGGCCACTCCACGTGGCACGTCGTCGTCGACGAGACGGAACTGCTGATCGATCCGTTCTTCGACAACCCGAAGACCGACGTCGACCCGGAGGAGCTCGACCCCGACTACCTCCTCTTGACTCACGGCCACTCGGATCACATCGGCGACGTGGACCGGTACGAGGACGCGACGGTGGTCGCCACTCCGGAGCTGACGGGGTACATCCAGGACAACTTCGGCCACGAGGACGCCGTCGGCGGCATGGGGATGAACATCGGCGGCACCGTCGAGTGCGGCGACGCCTGGGTGACGATGGTCCGCGCGGACCACTCGAACGGGATCGACACGGGATACGGCACCTCCGCCGGGATGCCGGCCGGCTTCGTGGTCGGGGACAAGAAACCGACTCAGGAGTCGGACCCCGACTGCACGACGTTCTACCACGCCGGCGACACCGGGCTGATGTCCGAGATGGTCGACGTGATCGCGCCGTACCTCGAGCCCGACGCCGCCGCGCTCCCCGTCGGCGACCACTTCACGATGGGGCCCGCCGGGGCCGGCATCGCCGCCGACTGGGTGGGCGCCGACGTGGTGTTCCCGATGCACTACGACTCGTTCCCGCCGATCGAGATCGAGACGCGGGAGTTCGTCAACGAGGTGAAAGCCGCGGGCGCCGCGGCCGAACCCGTCGTCCTCGAGGGCGACGAGACGTACGTACTAGAGTAGTCGGTCCGACACGCGGCAGTGATTTTTTCCCGCGACGACGACAGAGAGCCGCGGGACTCGGACTCTCGATCGACGACTGCGCCGCCGCCTTCTCACGATCGTAGAATACTATTCAAATGTGAATAAATATTATACGAATAGCGGTAGATTCCGGTGATCTCCAAGGGCACAAAGTTACTTCACAGACTTAAATTAATAATAAATCAGAAGCCTTCTAAATAAAAGACTGTTACCGTCGGAATGGTACGCCATGTCAACCGCAGATATGCGGGCTGTGATCCGCGGGGAAGGCGGACGATTCGTCTACATCGTCTCCGCGCTCGCAGCGCTCAACGGACTCCTGTTCGGGTTCGACACCGGGATCATCTCCGGAGCCATCCTCTTCATCGACACGGCCTTCGAGCTGACGCCGCTGGTGGAGGGGATCGTCGTCAGCGGCGCGATGGTCGGGGCGGCGGCCGGCGCGGCCGTCGGCGGGCAGATCTCCGATCGCATCGGCCGCAAGCGGTTCATCCTGTTGTCGGCCGTCGTGTTCTTCCTCGGCTCGTTCCTCATGGCGGTCGCGCCGACCGTCGAGGTGCTCGTCGCGGGGCGGATGATCGACGGGATCGCCATCGGCTTCGCGTCGATCGTTGGGCCCCTGTACATCTCCGAGATCGCGCCGCCCTCGGTCCGGGGCGGCCTCACGTCGCTGAACCAGCTGATGGTCACCGTGGGGATCCTCTCGTCGTACTTCGTCAACTACGCCTTCTCCGGCTCCGGCTCGTGGCGGATCATGCTCGGCGCGGGGATGGTCCCCGCCGTCGTGCTCGCGGTCGGCATGCTCCGGATGCCCGAGAGCCCCCGGTGGCTCTACGAGCGAGGCCGGACGGACGAGGCCCGCGCGGTGCTCCGCCGCACGCGCGACGGGGACATCGAGTCGGAGCTCTCCGAGATCGAGGCGACCGTCGAGGCGCAGTCCGGGAACGGGGTCCGCGACCTGCTCAGCCCGTGGATGCGCCCGGCGCTGGTCGTCGGGCTCGGGCTCGCGATCTTCCAGCAGATCACCGGGATCAACGCCGTGATGTACTACGCGCCGACGATCCTGGAGTCGACCGCGTTCGGGAGCTCGCAGTCGATCCTCGCGTCGGTGTTCATCGGGACCGTCAACGTCGCGATGACGGTCGTCGCGATCCTCCTCGTCGACCGCGTCGGGCGGCGCCCCCTCCTACTCGTCGGGACCGGGGGAATGATCGGGTCGCTCACCGTCGCCGGCCTCGTCTTCCAGTTCGCCGACCCGACCGGCGGGCTCGGCTGGCTCGCGACGCTCACGCTCGTGTCGTTCGTCGCGTTCTTCGCGATCGGGCTCGGGCCGGTGTTCTGGCTGCTCATCTCCGAGATCTACCCGCTCGCCGTTCGCGGGAGCGCGATGGGGATCGTGACGGTCGCCAACTGGCTCGCGAACCTCGCCGTGGCGCTGTCGTTCCCTGTGCTGCTCGACGGGATCGGCACGCCGGCGACGTTCTGGCTGTTCGGCGTCTGTAGCGTCGTCGCGCTGCTGTTCACCTACCGCACCGTCCCCGAGACCAAGGGCCGGACGCTGGAGGCGATCGAGGCCGACCTCCGGAGCGCGACCGGGGGCGCGGCGGACGTTCCGGGAGACGACTGAGCCGGTAGACGGTGTCTGAGCGCGTCGGCGATAAGCGCGCCGTCGCTCGATCGCGCCGACGTTCCGATGCCGATAACCTTTATCCTCGCCAGACCGAACCGGAAGACGACTATGGCAGACATCGAGACATCCACCGTTTCCGAAGAGGGCTACGCCTGCACGAGTCAGGTCGGCGAGTTCGACCTGCAGATCGACGCGACCGACGAGACGGGGCCGAACCCGAACGCCGCGCTCGTCGCCACGTACGCCTCCTGTTACCTCCCCGCGTTCCGAGTCGGCGGGAGCCAGCGCGGCGAGGAGGAGCTCGGCAAGGTCCAGATCGACGCGAGCGCGGAGCTCGACGACGACGACGATCTGGAGTCCATCGCCTTCGACGTGCACGTCGAGGCCGACCTCGACGACGAGACCGCCGACGACATCGCCGAGCGCGCCGAGGGCATCTGCCACGTCCACAGCGCGCTGCGCGACGGCCTCCACGCCGACATCAGCGTCTACCCCGGCGCGTTCTGAGCCGGCGAAGCGGTTAGCGGATCGACGGCTCAATCGCTCGACGACCCGACCGATTTTTCGCGTATCGGACCCGACTCGGAAGCCGCAGGGCCGTCAGTGATAAGCGGTTACGGCCGCTCGACGCCCGTGAACTCGAAGCGGGCGCCCCCCGTCTCGCCCTCGGTCAGCGTCACTTCCCAGCCGTGGGCCTCCGCGATGCGCTCGACGATCGCAAGCCCGAATCCGGTCCCCGACTCGGAGGTCGTGTGGCCGCTCTGGAACACCTCGTCGCGGCGGGATTCGGGGATGCCGGGACCGTCGTCTTCGACGTAGAACCCGTCGGGAATGTCGCCGACGACGATGCGGTCTCCCCCGTGTTCCGCCGCGTTGCGGAAGAGGTTCTGGAGCAGCCGCTTGACCCGACCGGGGTCCGCGAGCACGTCGCCCTCGGTCTCGACGGCGACATCGAGCCGGTCGGGGATGTCGCCGCCGTTCTCACCGTCCGCGTCTCCGCCATCCGAATCCTCGCCGTCCGCGTCCCCGCCGTCCGCGTCGACGCTCCCCGCCCCCTCAACCGGGCCGAGCACGTCGGTCGCATGACGGGTCGCCAACTCGCCGAGCGGGACGGGATCGACCGACCCCACGGCGTCTCCCTGCCGTGCGAGGGTGAGCACGTCGTCGATCAGCCGCTCCATCTCGTCGAGCGCGGTGTCACAGCGCTCGAAGTACGACTCGTTGCCCGTCTCTCTGGCGAGTCGGAGGTACCCGGAGAGCACGTTGAGGGGGTTCCGGAGGTCGTGCGAGACGATGCTCGCGAACTCGTCGAGCCGCTCGTTCTCGCGCTCGATCCGGCGCTCGTACGCCCTCCGCTCCGAGATGTCGCGGCTGGTGGCGAGGAACCGGTCTTCACCCTGCACGTCGACCCGCCGGACCTGCACTTCGACCGGGAACGACGTGCCGTCCGCTCGGCGGAACGTCGTCTCCAGCCGACGCGTCTCGTCCATCTGCAGGCTCTGCCAGAGATCAGGTCCCTCTCGGGGGTCGAGCTCCTCGTCGATCTCCCAGACGTCCATCCCCACGATCTCCTCGCGGTCGTAGCCGAGCTCGGCCGCCATCACGGGGTTCGCGTCGACGATCTGGCCCGCCTCGTCGTGGATGTCGATCATGTCCGGCGAGTCCTCGTAGAGGGCCTCGAGTCGGGCCGAGGTGCGTTCGAGTTCCCGCTGGCGGCGGCGCTTCTCGGTCACGTCGCGGGAGGTGCCGAGTACGCCGTCGAACTCGCCGTCGATGACGAGCCGTCGGAAGCCGAAGTCGACGATCGCGTCGGACCGGGCGGGGAGGTCGAGCTCGACCGTTCCGGACAGCGTCTCGCGGTCGCCGGCGACCAGCGCCGCGAACGGGTCGTCTTCGCGGGTCTCGCGGAGCCGCGAAACGAGCCGGCTCCGCCGACCGACGAGCTCCTCGGGAGTCGTGTCGTACACCTCGGCGGTCCGGTCGTTGACGACCGAGAACCGTCCGTCGGCGTCGTAGACTGCCACCGAGTCGGGGAGTTCGTCGACGAGCCGCCGGTAGCGCTCTAGGTCGCGTTCCCGCTTCTTCTCCTCGGTCACGTCGATGTGGATCCCGACGGCGCGGACCGGCTCCCCCTCGTCGGTGCGCTCGACGACGCGGCCGCGGTCGCGGATCCACTTCCAGTCGCCCGATTTCGTCTCCATCCGGTGGTCGCACTGGTAGTACTCCGTCTCGCCGGCGAAGTGCGACTCCAGCGCCGCCCACACCTTGGAGAGGTCGTCGGGGTGGACGCGATCCTCCCACTCCGTGAGCTCGAAGGCGATCTCCGACTGGTCGTACCCCAGCATGCCGGCCCACCGCTCGTCGAATCGCACCTCGTCGGTGCGGACATCCCAGTCCCAGACGCCGGCGTCTGCGCCCTCGATGGCGAGGCGGAACCGCTCGGAGAGCTCGCGGAGCTCGCGCTCGCGCTCCTTCTCCTCGGTCACGTCGCGGAAGTACACCGACAGTCCGGTGTCGGAGGGGTACGCGTCGATCGCGAGGTCCAGAGCCGGGCCGTCGAAGTGGAACTCGAAGGCGGTCGGCTCCCCGGTCGCCATCGCCTCGCGGAACTCCGTCTCGAGCACAGTCCCGCGGAGAGCTTCGAACCGGTCCCAGATCCGCTCTCCGAGCAGCTCTCCTGCGTCGCGCCCGAGCAGTTCCGCCGCCCGCTCGTTGAGGTACGTGAGGCGCCAGTCCTCGTCGATACCGCAGAACGCGTCCGTCATCCGGTCGAGGTGTTCCGTCACCCGGCGCTCGGTGCGCGACCGGGACACGGCGCGGTCGACGCGAGACGCGAGCGTCGCGTAGGAATCCCCGCTGTCGTCTGGGTTCCCGCTGTCGTCGGGGTCGTCGTCCACCGGGAGGTACTCGTCGACCCCCGCGGCGACCGCCTCGCTCGCCACCGCCTCGGACCCGTGAGCCGTGAACAGCACGAAGGGGAGGTCGCGATCGCGCTCGCGGACAGCGCGGAGGAACTCGACGCCATCCGTCTCTGAGAGGTCGTAGCCGCTGACGACGCAGTCGATCTCCCCGGAATCGACGACACCGAGGCCCTCGGCCGCGTCGGCGGCCGGCGTCACTTCGAACCGGTCGGCGTGGTCCTCGATGGCCGCCACCGCGCGGTCCCAGACCGCCGGCTGTTCGGCGACTAGGAGTACTTGCGCCGCCTCGGACCGCGCGTCCGCCGAGAGCGCGTCCGACCGACGGCCGTCCCGTGTTGTCATCTGTTGGTGTGTCAACACTCGGGCATAGTAATTATTTTCATGTTACACATCAGGTCCCGGTCATTTCCGACGCGTACGCGACGACGGCGCTCGACGCGGCGTACCCGATCGCCGCCACGATCGCGGCCGCGACGAGCGCGACCGCGAACTCCCGAGCGACCGCGAACGCGATCAGGAATCCCGCCATGCCGACCGCGTTCGCGCACAGCAGTCGGAGCGTTCGGTAGGACGGCTCTCGGGTTGACATACACGTGGTACGGAGCCCCTGACCAAAAAGCCACGAGACACCGTCATCGAGCGAGTGTCGGCGGGCCGCGCTCCGCGACCCCGCCACGGAGCGATTTCGGGCCGACGCGGGGAACGATTTAGGGACGATGCCGCGGCCACCCGCCCCCATGCGACCGCGAGACGATCCGACCGAGCGGCGGCGACGGCGTGCGAGCGCCCAGAAGCGGTACCGGTCTCACCGAGGCACCGAGACCAACCTGTGCGGTCGCAGGCTCCGAGCCGGGGGGTATCAGGCTCTCCTGCCGATCGCGACGCTCGCGGGGGTCGTCATCGGCGGGCTCCTCGTCGCACTGCGGGCGACGAGCGCGCTCCTCCGGGAGTGGTCCCTCGCGATCGCGGTTCTCCTCGCCGTCGCGGGATGCTGGCTGTGTGCGGTCGCCGTCGCGCACGTCGCGGCCACGGTCGTGGCGCGCGGATCCGGTACGAGCCGATGAGAATCCCGCGGAACGGTTTTGAGGACGGCGCTGGAACAGGCGCGTATGGTCGCGATGGAATCCGACTCGGACCTCGACCGCGGCGACGCCGCGCCGGCGTTCGAGCTACCGGGCACCGACGGCGAGACGCACACGCTCGACTCGTTCGACGCGGACGCACTGCTTGCGGTGTTCACCTGCAACCACTGCCCGTACGCGCAGGCGAAGTTCGGCCTTCTCAACGATCTGGCGGCCGAGTACGACGACCTGGCCGTCGTGGGAATCAACCCGAACGACGCCGACGAGTACCCCGACGACTCCTTCGAGGCGATGCGCGAGCGCGTCGCCGACGGCACGATCGCGTACGACGCCTACCTCCGCGACGAGGCGGGTGAGGTAGCGGACGCGTACGGCGCGGTCTGTACCCCCGACCCGTTCCTGTTCGGCCGCGACGGCGACGCGTTCCGGCTCCGGTATCACGGCCGGCTCGACGACGCGTTGAACCCCGACGACGAGCCGACCGAGTTCTACATCCGCGACGCCGTCGACGCGGTGCTGGCGGGCGAGGAGGTCGAGATCCCGGACCGCCCCTCTCGGGGCTGTTCGATCAAGTGGCCGGACGCGTGAGGAGCGGGTTGCTGAGAGGCGGGTGCGTCGGGAGCGGGCGAGAGACGGACGGCGACGGTTCGGACGCGGGTCCGAGGGCGATCGCCACCTGATCTCCTCCCAGCGGCGTCGACGTTCCCGGATACGATCCTACAAGTCAGTTCGGCGAGGAGCGGACGCATGGCACGCGTCACGGTTTGGAACGAGTACCGCCACGAACGGGAGAGCGACGCGGTCGCCGACGTGTACCCCGACGGGATCCACGCGGTCATCGCCGAGGCCCTCCGTGAGGCCGACCACGAGGTCCGTACCGCGACCCTCGACGAGGGACCGGACCACGGGCTCACCGAGGCGGTCTTAGACGATACCGACGTGCTCACGTGGTGGGGTCACGCGGCACACGACGAGGTGCGCGACGAAGTCGTCGACCGGATCCACGAGCGCGTCCTCGACGGGATGGGTCTGTTGGTGCTCCACTCCGCGCACTACTCGAAGATCTTCAAGCGGCTGATGGGCACCAGCTGCTCGCTCAAGTGGCGAGAGGCCGCCGAGACCGAGCGGCTGTGGACCGTCGAGCCGGGCCACCCGATCGCCGACGGGATCGGCGAGTACATCGAACTCGACGAGACGGAGATGTACGGCGAGCGATTCGACGTTCCGGCGCCGGACACGCTCGTGTTCAACTCCTGGTTCGCGGGCGGCGAGGTGTTTCGCTCCGGCTGCTGTTACCGCCGCGGCAACGGGAAGGTGTTCTACTTCCGTCCCGGCCACGAGACGTACCCGATCTACCACGACGACGACGTGCGACGGGTGCTCCGGAACGCGGTCTCGTGGGCGGAACCGGGCGACGGCCCGACGCCCGACTTCGGCAACGCAGATCCGATCGAAGACATCGACACCGACGACGACCGGAAGGTCCACTGATCGGGCCGTCCACGGAGTCGACCACCTGCGACGCGGTCAGTTCTCAGCGATCTCCTCCGGCCGGACGGGGGCGAGCCCGCGCCACTCCAGTTCGGCCTCGATCTCGTCGATCCGGGGCGCGATGACGCCCGGCTCGTGGCTGTCGGTGCCGACGCTCACCCGGAGCCCGGCGTCGACGAGCCGGTCGAGGAAGTCGGGAGCCGGGTGGAACTCCCCGTAGTCGTCGAGCAGGCGCCCGGCGTTGATCTCCGGGACGGTCCGCGAGTTCCGGAACGCCTCGACGACCGCCGCGTAGTGGTCCTCGGTCGCGAACCCGCGGAGGTGCGGGTTGCGCTCGATCAGGTCCGGATGCGCGGCGATCGCGAACAGCTCGGCGTCGATCAGCGCGACCAGCTTCTCGAAGTACCGGTCGACGAGCGCCTCCCGTTCGTCCGCCGGCTTGTCGGCGAAATGCGCGCGCGTGTGGACGTTCGCGCCGTCGAGCTCGTGGACGCTCCCGATCGCGTAGTCGAACCCCGCCCCGTCGAGGAAGTCGGCGATCGCCGCCTCGTGGTCGGGGTCGTAGTCCATCTCCACGGCGTCGAACACGTCGAGACCGACGGCGGGGTCCTCGCGGATCTCCTCGATCGCCTCGCGCCGCCGCTCGTAGGTCATGTCGAGGTTGAAGCCGAGCGCGCGCTTGAACCGCTCGGCCTCCGGGTCGGGCGAGACGTTGCAGTGGTCGGCGATCCCCACTCCGTCGAGCCCCGCGTCGGCGGCGGCGTCCACCATCTCACGGAGGAACGCGCCGTCCGAGTAGGTCGTGTGGACGTGGTAGTCGTGCACGGGCCGAGTTGATCCCGGACCGACTCGTAGTCTTCGGATCGCGTGCGACGCCGACTCGTGGCTTCCCGCCCGCGGCCTCGCGTCAGTACCCCGTCCCGAGCGCCCAGTTCGCGACGAGCGCGGCGAACGTGACCCCGAACAGGGCCGCCAGGATCCCGAAAGAGACGCCCCAGCCGAACAGGTCGGCCGCGAGTCCGACGCCGACGGAGCCCGCGGAGCCGATCACGGTGTACACCGTCCGAACGAGTCCGAACCCGGCGCCGCGCTCCGCGTCGCCGAGCGCGTCCATGAACCGGGGGTCGATCGCCGAGAAGAAGCTCGCGCCGGAGCCGGCCAGCAGCACCGCGACCGCGACGCCGGCGAAGCCCGGACCGAGGACGAACGCGGCGGTTCCGATCGCGCCCGCGAGCATCGCCGCGCCGATGGCGACGTCGCGGCCCGCTCGATCCGACAGTCGCCCGAGCCCCACCTGTGCGACGGCGCGGACGACGAAGAACGCCGAGAACACCCCGGCGGCGCCCGACGACGAGAAGCCGCGGAACTCCACGAGGAAGGTGGGGAGAAACGACATCACGCCCTGAACCACGTACGTGCCGGTCATCGCGACGAACAGCGGGAGGAGGACGTTCGGCCGGGAGAGGAGCTCGACGAGCGGCGCGAGCGCGAACCGCTCCCGCATCGGCTGGTCGGGGCGCCGCGGCTCGGTCGGGCGGACGCGCCACGCGAACAGCAGGAACACGGGTACGCCGACCAGCGCGGCCAGCGCGACCGCGGGACGCCAGCCGTACCGGACCCCGACCCACGCGGCGGCGACGGGCGCCACGAGCCCGGCGAGCGGCCCCCCGATCGAGTGAAGCCCGAGCGCCGTCCCGAGGTCGTCGAACGTCCGCGAGAGCAGCGTCGTCGCCACCGCGTAGTGGAGCCCGGCGACGAGCCCCAAGAGCACCGCCGCCAGCACGAACGCGGGGAAGACGGGCGCGAGAGCGAGGACGACGCTCGTCGCCGCGGTGCCGCCGACGGCGACGAGGATCACGGCGCGCTCGCCGTACCGGTCCGCGAGCACGCCGCTCGGGAACTGGGCGGCGCCGTACGCCAGCCACATCCCGGAGAGCGCGAACCCGATGGCGGTGTTCGACACCGTGAAGTCGTCGACGATCAGCGGGACGACGGGGCTGATCGCCAGCCTGGCGAAGTACGTCACCAGAAACGCGAGCATGCACAGCGACAGCACCGTGTGGCGGTACTGCCAGCTCATCCGACCGTCACTGGCGATTCGTCAGGGCGGGACGGCGCCAACGGTTTCGAGTCCGGACGGCACCGCGGCCGACGGTCACTCTCCGTGCGAATCGGACCGGTGGCGTCCGCCGGACGAGCGCGCTCGCAGACGGGCCCCGATCGTGTCGACCCGCTCACTCGTCGAAGGTCCCGGCGGTGAGGTAGCGCTCGCCGCTGTCCCAGAAGACGGTGACGACGAGTGGTTCGTCGCCGGCGAACGCGCCCGACTCCCGGAGTTCGGCGGCGACGTCTTTGGCCGCGAGGTTGGAGGCGCCGGAGGACTGGCCGACGAGCAGCCCCTCTTCGCGCGCGAGCCGGCGACACTCGGCCTCGGCGTCCTCGATGTCGACCGTGTGCACCCCGTCGAGCAGGTCCGTGTCGAGGTTCGGCGCGACGAACCCCGGTCCCATCCCCTGGAACTCGTCGACGCCGGGCTCGCCGCCGGAGAGGACGGCGTTGTCGCTCGGCTCGACCGCGTCGATCCGCACGTCGGGGAACGCCTCTCGGAGACGCCGCCCGATCCCGGTGAGGGTACCCCCCGTGCCGACGCCCGCCACGAGGGCGTCGACGGGCCGACCGTCCACCTGATCGAGGATCTCCGGTCCGGTGGTCTCGTAGTGAGCGCGCGGGTTCGCGGGGTTCTCGAACTGGCGGAGCTGGGTCATCCCCTCCTCGCGTTCGAGCGCGTCGGCGCGCTCTTTGGCCTCGGAGATGTCGCCCTCGACGAGCTCCACGTCGGCGCCGTACGCGAGCATGAGCCGCCGGCGCTCGACCGACTTCCCTTCGGGCATCACGAGCGTCACGTCGTACCCCTTCACCGCTCCGACCATCGCCAGCCCGATACCCGTGTTGCCGGAGGTGGGTTCGACGATTCCGTCGCCGGGCGTCAGGTCGCCGGCCTCCTCGGCGGCCTCAACCATGTACAGCGCCGGGCGGTCCTTCGCGGAACCGCCCGGGTTGTGCGACTCGACCTTCGCCGCCACCGTCGTCCCGGGCGGCGAGCCGACTCGCACGAGCGGCGATCCGAGCGCGTCCAACACGTCCTCGTCCATGTGCGACCCGAGGGGGGCGCCACTCAAATGCCCCGCGGACTGCGGCAAGGCGTGTCCGGAGAGCCGCCGACCCGTTGCCACCGACGAGGCGTTTACAAGCGTCGCCGGCGTGCGACCGGGTATGACGCTCGAAACGCTCGATCCACACTTCGACGACGCCGACGCCCCGACTCCCCCCGACGACGAGTTCGATCCCGCCGTGCTCGACGCGCTCGGAACCCGCGACTACCGGTTCAAAGTCTGGGGCGGCGACTGGTGCGGCGACTGTCAGCGACAGCTCCCGGCGTTCGGCGCGGCGCTCGCGGCGGCCGGCGTCCCCGACGACCGGATCGAGGACTTCCCGGTGACGAAGGGCCCGAACGGCAAGGAGGGGGAGGCCGTCGACGAGTACGGGATCGAGCTGATCCCGACGGTCGTCGTCGAGACTGCCGACGGCGAGGAGGTCGCGCGGTTCGTCGAAGAGGAAGACGTGTCGATCGCCGAGTTCCTCGCTGACGAGCTTGCGGGCGCGGAAGTTGACGCCTAGACGGTTACGCCGAGACGGTTACCGCCGAGACGACGAGAGCCGGACCCCGTTTTGAGAGTCACTAGCGACTGAGTCGGCGATCTCCTGTACAGCAGCGTTTACCGCTCGACTGTGCCCCGGGCGAATTCGACAGCCGTGAACTCGAAGCGTGCCCCACCGTCGCGCCCCTCCGTGAGTGCCACGTCCCAGTTGTGGGCTTCGGCCACGTGGCGAACAATTGAGAGGCCGAACCCCGTCCCGTCTTGGTCGCTCCTGTAGCCGTGAGCGAACACCTCGTCGCGTTCGTCAGGAGGTATTCCCTTTCCGGCATCCGCAACGAAAAATCCGGTCGTGGACAGACGGTCTTCGGTGGTCCTGTCGATACGTCCGATAGTGAGAGAGACGGGCGGCTCGTTGTGATCGATCGTATTGCGAAAGAGGTTCTCCAGGAGGTGTAACAGGGGTGAACAAGTCTATAGGCTTAGTGCAAGAGCCCGTTCATCGGAAGTAGAACAGCGATTACTTTCACCCCGGACAAGACGCGCTAGCGGTGTAGAAACCGAAATTGGGTGGTCGGGGAGTCCCAGAGTCCATCTACACGGAGTGACCCTTCGTCTTTATCGCCCACCTAAAATTGTCTGAATCATACGGCTTAACAGGTCTATTGAACTCGGGATGTCGGCCGTGCCCACGAATACTCCACGAAGCAGGTGTGCTCGGGTGTCCGATCGAGAATCCATGACACGAAGCGACTCTTCCCGCCGGGATAGGGAAGGCGGCGTCCGCCATCACCGACTCCCCTAGGCGCTCGACGACGACGCCGGCGACCCGCTCGACCCCGTCCGTGACGTCGTCCCCGTGGACGATTGAACTGTCGCGAAAGCCACGTAGGGTTCCGATCGAATCGCTCACCATTTGAGGATTCAGTTGCCAGTCGGCGCGGTCTGAGAATTCCGATTCCCGTAGCCGAATTCAACTCCTCAACACACGCCGTGAACGGATCTCAGGCCGAACCTGAAGCTATTGAATCGGAATTCTGGGTGGAGCAGAACACCCCGGCCAGATTTTCGGTCCGACCCTGAACCACCTCTGGAGTATCATAACGATATGGGGCTGTCCCCATAGAACTAGTTGAGCGCCCCCCGGGTGATGTCCGATGTCGTGTATCGGCGTCTCGTGGGTCGCGTGCGATCAACAACGGAGCAGTCCGAATACATATGCAGAGAAGAGATATACTCAAGACGATCGGAGGTATCGGAGCGACAGCAACCGCTGCAGGTGTGGGTATCGGTACGATGTCGGGCAGCGCAGCCGCTTCATCGCTCAGCATCGGCTCTGGCGAAGCTAGTGTTGCGACCGCTCAGGGCGAGATCGATAGAGTGTCCATCCAGCCCAATATCAACGTTTCCTGGGATGGGTTTGATGAAGTCGTGGGGAAGGTGAGAGTTCTTATTGAGGCAGCACCACACGATGTCGAAAACGAGAATGTCGGCGACTTTGCTCCCGTTTTCAGAGCTACCGGATGGCTGAATGGCACCGATGACCCCGGTACCGAAGTCGAAACGGGGCCCGGCTACTCTGGTGAATTCGCTATTGCTGGAGAGTGGCTCGGTGGGTCCGACGGGATCACACTCTACGACCGAACGGGTCCAGACTACTCCGGAGTTAGTCAACCTGAGAACTTCTTCAGCGGCACGTCTGTAGCGCAAGATGTTCCTGAAGATGGCTTCGAGAACGGGAATTACGAACAAGCAGGAACCGTTGATAGGTTCTTCAACCCGTCTGATGGCACTACTGAAAACAGTGAGGTCCAACTCCGGTATACAGTAAGCTTCCACGCACCAAACTCCAGTATCGCCGCGGACTACGACATTCCTGAGAGCGATGTCAGTGGGTCGTCACCGCTTGTGATGGCGGGTGCTGATGACGTTGGCTCACCGATCACGAGTTATTCCGCGGATGTAATTCCGTACGATGTGCTGCAGAATAACGCGAGTGGACACCCAGCTATCCTTACCACTACGTCCACTTTCAACGTCAGCGTAGAAAATGAGTCAACCAGCGCTAGTGGTGGTGGAGACAGTAACACTGATGCTTCTGGCTCTGACGAAATCAGTGCAACCGGAGACGAATAGAGTAGGTAGCTAACCCTCACGGGTCATGTTAATTTAAGCATCGATTCCAGCAGACTGCGAAGGCTCGGGGTCATGATCCTTCCTCTGTTCGGCGTCGCGCTGCCAGCGCAGGCGGGCCGCGTCGACGACGTTAGTGCGTGCACCGGCGGACGGATTCTAGAGTTCGAAAGCTCGGACGAAGAGCGTCATCCTGACGGTCCTCCGCTCTGCGGTTCCCTCGCGTTGCGGCAGGGATCGTCTTCGCGTTCGTCGTCGGCACGTCCTTCGACGCCGCACTCCACTCACAGATCCGCACCCACGAGTCGCACTCGGGGCAGCGGTGCGCGCGATCGTCGTCGTCGCCGTGGACTCGTCGGAAGTCGCTCGGAACGTGAGCGCCACACTGGAGGCAGTTGCTCCGGCTACTGTGAGATCGGAGCAACATCATGCCGAGACCACCTCGGCTAACGCAGATCGGGGGACGGCGGTGACTACCGGCTTAATTCTAGCCCGGACAAGACTCGCTAGCGGTGCCCCTAATGGTGTAGAAGACCGAAATTGGGTGGCTGGGGAGTCCCAGCCCACCAATCTCGCCCGGTCAAAGACCGAGCGGACAGTAGGTGGGCCAACACGGATTTGAACCGTGGACCTCCCGGTTATCAGCCGAGCGCTCAACCTGACTGAGCTATTGGCCCAGGTGAGCGCATTCATTCGTTGCGCTGGTAGGATTTTAAGGGTTTCCTTTCGCGAATCGCCCGCAGTCAGCCGGTTTCAGATCGCGCCAGAAACGGGTCACGCGGAGGGGAGAGCGCGTAGAAAGCGACGGCGTCAGTCGCCCCGGTCCGACTCTTCGTCTTCGACCGTGAAGTCCACGTCCACGACGTCGTCGGCGTGGTCCGGGTCGTCGAATCGGTCGCCGTCGGAGGCGTCGCCGGCGTCGTCGCCGGCGGAGCCCTGCTGGTCGAAGCCGTCGTTGCCGCCGAACGCGCCCTCGTCGAACTCGTCGCCGTCGAAGTTGCCTCCGCCGAAGTTGCCGCCACCGAACGAGCCGCCCATGGTGAACCCGGCTCCGTCTCCGTCACCGC
The DNA here is from genome assembly GCF_000337915.1 of Halorubrum saccharovorum DSM 1137. Taxonomy (GTDB): domain Archaea; phylum Halobacteriota; class Halobacteria; order Halobacteriales; family Haloferacaceae; genus Halorubrum; species Halorubrum saccharovorum. The sequence goes on along the minus strand of NZ_AOJE01000005.1, from coordinate 130,676 downwards.
CCGGGAATCCGCCGACGTAGACGTTTCCGGTGGTGAACCCGCCGGTCTCGCTGTCGAGGTACGGGATCACGACGTACTTCTTGAGAGCCATGCGGATCGGGACCCGAGAGAGCGGGAGCGCGAGCAGAAACCCGACCGCGTCGGTGACGAGCCCCGGCGTGAGCAGGAACGCGCCGGCGGCGATCAGGAGGCCTCCGTCGAGCAGTTCGTCGGTCGGGGGCTCGCCGCGGGCCAGTTTGCGCTGGACCCTCGCGAGCGTCGCGCGCCCCTCGGCGCGGAGGAGGAGCATCCCGAGGACGGCCGTCAACACGACGAGCGCGACCGTGACCGCCCACCCCAGCCGCGTCGCGACGACGATCAGGAACAGCGCGTCCACGAGGGGGACGACGAGGAGCAGCGCGAGCAGCGTTCGCGGGCGCATACCGTTGCCTTCCCGCCGGGGACGCATAGCCCTTTTCGTCCCGGTTCCCGCGCCCGACGCGCCACCACCGTTCCGCGACCGCCACGGCTTTGACCGGGCGGTCCGAGCCGACCGTATGGACATCGTCGGCGCGCTCGGCCGCGACCCGCCGGACCGCGAGTCGCTGCCGCGGTGGCTCGCCCCGCTCCCGAAGGCGCTGGAGGACGTGGCCTTTCGGTTTGTCTGGGTGATCGTCGCCATCAACCTCCTCGGCACCGCGTTCGGCTTCTGGTACTACCGGTTTCAGTTCCGCGAGCTCCCGGTCGAGATGTGGGCGTTCATCCCCGACAGCCCCGGCGCGACCCTGTTGATCGCGCTCGCGCTCGCGGCGTGGGGGCTCGGGCGGTCGAGCGACACGCTTGCGGCCCTCGCCTTCTTCGGGAACGTCAAGCTCGGGCTCTGGACGCCGTACGTGCTCGTCGCCTTCTCCCCGGCGTTCCTCGCGAACTCGGGCCCCGCGATGTACGCGTTCCTCTTCGTGAGCCACCTCGGGATGGTCGTGCAGGCGTTCGTCCTCCACCGGATCACCGACTTCCCGCTGAAGGCGGTCGCGGTCGCGACCGCGTGGTACACGGTCGACCTGCTGATGGACTACTTCGTTCCCGTGATCGGCGAGGTGACCCACACGTCGATCCCCTACCCCGACGCCGAGCCCTGGTTCACGACGACCGTGCTGCAGGTCGCGGCGGCCGGGGCCGTCGCGCTCACCGTGATACCGCTGTTCTGGGCGCTCTCGACCCGGATCGCTACGCTCCGCCTTCGTCTCCGATCCGGCGACGGCGCCTGATCCCGCGACGACACCGAACTGTGATCCTTCCGGCTGCGTCACCCGTTTAAGTTCCCGCGGACCGTGGGGGGTGTTATGAGCGCGTACGAGCGGATCGCGGACCTCTCGGTGACGATCGAGTCGGTCGAGCGTCGCCGGTACACCGGCGAGACCACGAGCGGGTTCGAGCGAACGACCACGGAGTTCCGGCTCGCCGGCGACGGCGTCGTCGGGCGCGGCGAGGACGTGACCTACGAGACCGCCGACCACGACGCGCTCGTCGGGACCGACCCGATCGACATCGAGGGCGAGTGGACGATCGACGGGCTGTCGGCGCGCCTCGACGAGATCGACCTATTCGCGCACAAGGAGCCCGAGCAGGCGTACTTCCGGAACTACCGCCGGTGGGCGGTCGAGAGCGCCGCGCTCGATCTGGCGCTCCGTCAGCGCGGGGAGTCGCTCGGCGAGTGCCTCGGGATCGAGCCCGACCCGGTCCGGTTCGTCGTCTCGACGCGGCTGGGCGAGCCGCCGACGACCGACCGCGTCGAGGAGCTGCTCGCGCTCGACGACGAGCTGGAGTTCAAGCTCGACCCGACGCCCGACTGGCCGGAGGAGGCGTTCGAGACCCTCAGAGAGACCGAGGCGGTCCGGATCCTCGACCTGAAGGGCTGGTACGAGGGCACCGACGTCGACGTCGAGGCCGACCCCGAGCTGTACCGCGACGTGTTCGCCGCGTTCCCGGCCGCGGTCGTGGAGGACGCCGCGTTCACGACCGAGACGCGCCCGCTCGTCGAGCCGCAGGCCGACCGGCTCTCCTTCGATTACCCGATCGACGGCGTCGAGAGCCTGAAGGCGCTCCCGGTCGAGCCGGGGTGGTGTAACGTCAAACCCTCTCGGTTCGGCACGCTCGAATCGCTGTTCGAGGCGATAGCGTACTGCGAGGAGCGCGGGATCGAGCTGTACGGCGGCGGCCAGTTCGAGCTCGCCAGCGGGCGGACCGCGATCCAGACGCTGGCCGCGCTCTTCTACCCCGAGGGGCCGAACGACGTGGCTCCGCGGCCGTTCAACGACCCCGAGGCGTCGCCGCCGTACCCGACGAGCCCGATCCGGCCCGACCGCGACGCCGTCGGCTTCGAGTTCTAAGGCGGGAAGCGGAAGCGGCGGGCGGATCGGGTTCGGGGCCCACCTATCGCTCGCGCTCCGCGAGCCGGTCCGACGACCGCGACGATTGCGAGTCGCGTTCCGCCGCGGACCCGAACCGCGACGCCTCTTCGGCCTCGCGCTCCCGGACCGTCGCGATGCGCTGGGCGGCGTCTGCGATCGCGTCGAGCGCGGCGAACGCCCGGTAACTGAGGTACAGGCCGGCCGGCAGCGCGACCCCGACGACGACGCCGAGGAGGACTTGCGCGACGATCACGAGCGAGTAGACGAACGCGAGGACCGAGACGGCGGCGAGCACCGCCCCGACCGGCGTTCGGAGGGCCTCGGAGGGGGAGAGCGGGTCGTGTCCCATGCGCGACGCTACCGGCGCGGGAGACGTAAAAATAAACGCGAACGGGGGACTGGACCCGCGCGCCGCGGCCGCGGCGGCGACCGCGATCAGTCGTCGGCGGGGGCCGCGGAGTCGCCGGCGGAGACGCCGGTACCCGGCCCGACCTCGATCCCGAGTTCGTCGAGCTTCTCGTCGGGGACGACGCCGTCGACCCAGTCGCGGGTCTCGTAGTACTCAGCCTTCATCTCGTCGAGTTCGCAGAGCTGACCCTCGCTGGCGCCCGTGCCGGGGATGGCGTCCGGGTGCCCCTCGACGAACCGGTTCGGCAGAGTGTCGTCCGCCCCGTCGAAGCCGACGAGGTTGTTGTAGTAGCGTTCGAGGTTGTAGACGCGCTCGCCCGCCTCGAACAGCTCGTCCTCCGAGACGTCGCGGCCGGTCATTCCGTTGTATTGGAGCACGTACTCCTCGATCCCCTCCGCGAACGCGCTGAACTTGCAGATGTCGAAGGAGTCGGAGACGGCGTGTAAGTCCTGGAAGGTGGCGGTGAGCTCTCCTTTGCCCTCCCACTCGTACGGATCGACCTTCTCCGGAATGCCGAGGATCTCGGCGGCCGGCGTGTAGCCGCGCAGGTGGCAGGCGCCGCGGTTGGAGGTCGCGTACGCGATCCCCATGCCCTTCATGCAGCGCGGGTCGTAGGCGGCCATCGTCTGGCCCTTGACGGAGAGCTTGTTGCCGTGCGCGTCCTTCGCGTCGGCGACGCGCTCGGGGCCCTCTGCGAGGAGGTCACCGAGGTCCGAGGAGCGGTGCCCGATCTCGTCGAGCAGGTCGATCATCGTCTCGGAGTCGCCCCAGTCGAGGTGACCGACGCCGTCGAGCTTCTCCTCCTCGCTCATCTCCATCGCCATCGCCATCATGTTGCCGGCCTCGATGGTGTCGATGCCGAGGTCGTTACAGCGCTCCAGCATGAGCGCGATCTCGTCGCGGTCGGAGTGGCCCGAGTTCGGGCCGAGCGCCCACGCGGACTCGTACTCGTACGACTCCGTGCGGACGTTCATGTCCTCGCCCTTGTGCGTAACGTCGACCTCGACCTCCTTCTTACACGCCACCGGACAGGAGTGGCACGTCGGCTCGTCGACGAGGATGTTCTCGCGGACGTTCTCGCCCGAGACGCGCTCTGCCTCGATGTCCACGCCCTCCGTCTCGTTGTACGCCTCCGTCGAGGTGTACTTCGCGTTCTTCGTCGGGAGGCCGTCCATCTCCTCCGTCGCGTTCATCAGGACGTTGGTGCCGTACATCGAGAGGCCGCCCTCGTTGGGCGCGGTCACGTCGGACTCCCGGATGACCTCCATCGCCTGCTGGTACCCCTCCTGGAACGTCTCGGGGTCGGCGGGTTTCGGCATGTCGGTGCCGCTCTTCACGACGACCGCCTTCACGTTCTTCGAGCCCATCACGGCGCCGGTGCCGCCGCGGCCCGAGGCGCGGTCGTCCTCGTTGATGACGCAGCCGTAGCGCACCTCGTTCTCGCCGCCCTGCCCGATCGCCATCACGGAGACGTCGCGACCGACCTTCCCGTCGACCTCCTCGCCGAGGGCGTCGATCGTATCGTGGACGCCCTGTCCCCAGAGGTGAGAGGCGTCGCGTACCTCGACATCGCCGTCCTCGACGAACAGGTAGACGGGCTCGTCGCTCGCGCCGTCGAGCAGGATCCCGTCGAGCCCGGCCCACTTGAGCCGCGCACCGGACCAGCCGCCATGGTGCGAGTCGGTGACGGTCCCCGTCAGCGGGGACTTCGTCACCAGCGCGATCCGACCGCTCATCACGGTCTGGGTCCCGGTGAGGGGCCCGGTCATGATCGCGAGCCGGTTGTCCGGCCCCAGCGGGTCGACGTCCGGGCCGGCGTCGAAGACGTACTTCACGCCGAGTCCGCGCGCGCCGATGTACTTCTTCGCGTCCTCGTCGTCGATCCCGCGGTAGTCGACCGCCCCGTCCCCGAGATCGATCTGTGCAACTCGGTCTCTGTAGCCGCCCATTTCAGTCATGTAATGTTCTACCATTATATTAGGGCCGTGTCGTGTTAGGTGTTAATTCGAGATAGTAACCGGAATGAGTTACTCGGAGCCGTCCGACCTCGGCCGGTCGCGATCCCCCGGGGAGTGGCCGAGTCCGGCGATTTCGCCGCGGTAGCGCGGTCGGGACCGTCGATACCGGGACTTAACCCGATCCGAGTCCTAGCGGACCGCGTGAGTTGCCCTCCAGACGACGGGCGCGGCGAGGCCGAACGCGACCGGGACGGACGCGACGAGGCCGAACGCGACCAGGACGGACGCGACGAGGCCGAACGCGACCAGGACGGACGCGACGAGGCCGAAGCGGGGGGCGACTCGGCCGGCCGCGGCCCTTGGCTCGTCACCGGCGCGTTCGCGGCTCTCCTCCTGCTGTCGTCGGTCGTTCCCGTGCCCGGATCGGCGCCCCCAGTGGGGAGCGGCGTCGGAGCGCTCCCGCTCGACATCGGGCTCACGGACCCGTTCCACCTCCTCGGCTACGCGGTCCTGACGCTCCTCGCGGGGCGCGCGATCGGTCGGGGGCGGGGCGGGCTCTTCGTCGCCGCCGGCGCGGCGGTCGCCGTCGGGTTCGGGATCGAACTCGTGCAGGCGCCGATCCCGTGGCGGTCGTTCGCCTGGCGCGACGCCGCCGTCAACGCGGTCGGGGCGGTGATCGGGGCGGGCGCTCTCGCCGCGGTCGACGCGGCCGCGGCGGTTGGTCTGATCGGCGCGTCCCGCGATCGCTCGCGATGACGACACGGCTTTACGCGCTCGCCCGCTTCTTTCGATAATGAGCAAGCCGAGCCCCGACGCGTACGAGCAGGGGCGCGGGATGGACGCGCACAACGCCGTGATGCGCGACATCCGCGCCGAGCGCTCGGAGACGTACGACCCGACCCAGCCGACCCGCGTGTGGATCGACGAGGACAACACCCCGGACGGGGTCGTGAACTCCCTCACGATCATCCTCAACACCGGCGGCTGCCGGTGGGCCCGCGCCGGCGGCTGCACGATGTGCGGCTACGTCGCGGAGTCGGTCGAAGGCGGCAGCGTGAGCCACGAGGCCCTCATGAACCAGATCGAGGTGTGCCTCGACCACGAGCGCGAGGAGGCCGACGCCCCCGCCGAGCTGATCAAGATCTACACCTCGGGCTCGTTCCTCGACGAGCGCGAGGTCCCCGCGGAGACCCGGCGGGCCATCGCCGAGACGTTCGCGGACCGGGACCGCATCGTCGTCGAGTCGCTACCCGACTTCGTGAGCCGGGCAAAGATCGGCGACTTCGCGGACCACGGCATCGCGACCGACGTGGCGGTCGGGCTGGAGACCGCGACCGACCGCGTCCGTCACGACTGCGTCAACAAGTACTTCGACTTCGCCGACTTCGAGGACGCCTGCGCGGAGGCGGCCGCGGCCGACGACGAGTTCGCGGCCGACGTGGGGATCAAGGCGTACCTCCTGATGAAGCCGCCCTTCCTCGCCGAGCCCGAGGCCGCCGCCGACATGATCGACTCGATCCGCCGGTGCGCCGACGTGGACGGCTGTCACACCGTCTCGATGAACCCGACGAACGTCCAGCGCTACACGATGGTCGACGAGCTGTTCTTCGAGGGCGGGTACCGGCCGCCGTGGCTCTGGTCGGTCGCGCACGTCCTCGAAGCGACCGCCGACGTCGACGCCATCGTCGTCTCCGACCCGGTCGGGCACGGCTCCGACCGCGGCGCGCACAACTGCGGCGAGTGCGACGACCGCGTCCAGACCGCGATCAAGGACTTCGACAAGCGACAGGACCCGAGCGTCTTCGAGCAGGTGTCCTGCGAGTGCGAGGCGACCTGGGAGCTGGTGATGGAGGAGGAGACGAGCTACAACATGCCGCTCGCGCGTTAGGCGCGTCCGAAACCGCCGCTATGGAGGGTGTCACCGATCACTAAGTTGCGATTTCCCGAAACGTTCGATCTATTCTACGCGGATTTTTGAATGTAATGTGTGTGAGAACGCGGATCATACCGAACGATCAGGTCGAAAAAGACCCTTATACCTCCGGATACTGAGTTGAGGTATGAACGCAGACGCCAGCAGCTCCCGATCCTTCCGCGGGAAGTCGGTCCTGTTCTGTGCGGAGTGCAGTTTCGAGAACCCCGTCTCGGACGGGTGGCTCGTCGTCAGCGACGGCGACGAGCGCACCATCGTCTGTCCGGAGTGCGGTCACGTCGCCGACCATCGGACGGAGCGGTCGGCGCCGGCGCCGCGGGCGGACTGAGCAGTATCGGCGACGAGTCGTATCGACGACCGAGTCGTATCGGCCGACCGGGCGCCGATCGGCGCTCTCACTCCCTCCCCGGCGCGCGCTCGGCCAGTACCGGAATCGCGTCCAGTTTGTCCTCGCCGAGCGCGTCCCAGTCGATCCCCGTCGGGCGCGCGTACGGGGTCCCGGTTCGAATCGTTCGCTCGGGAGTCACTACCAAGTCGAGCGGCACGTCGTGCGCGTCGGGTGCCGGGAGATCGGCGGCGTCGGCGATCGGCGACTCCGGACCGTCGAGGACCGATAGCTCGTGGACCGTGGTCGCCACGACGGTCGCGTCGTCGTTGACAGCGCCGAGTTCGCTGAGCACGCCCCACTCCAGATCGCTGTACCCCTCGCCCTTTCCGATCCGGGCGCCGTCGGTCGTGACGCCCACCGAGCCGGCGACCACGAGGTCGACGTGGGACACGTCCTCCGGCGCGGTCGGAACGCCGTACTCGGAGATACCCGAGACGGTGGTGGCGTCGTCGAACTCTTCCGGAGCGATGTCGTCCGGATCGAGCCGGAGGAAGGGGTCGGCGTCGCGGAGCCGCGGCTGTGCGACGTACACCGTTTTCCCCGCCCGAAGCGCGGCGCGTCGCACGGGGAGCTGCGGCGCGTCGGGGTTACACTTCAGCGTCGCCGCCGACGCCCACGCGTCGGTCTCCGTCAGCCGATCGCACGCGTCGGCGGCGCCCGCGAAGTTCGGGATCCGGTCGTGGGGCGGGAACGGGAACCGGGCCTGGTCGCCGGCGTCGAAGGCGTCCCAGACGGCCTCGCGGACGGCCTGTTTCTCCATGGTCGACACAGGGCTCGCGGCGACAAGTAGCCCACGAAACCGATCCCGACACCGTCGCGTCTCGCGCACGTCTCCCTCGCGTACCCCACTCATCCCGCTTGAGTCTCGCGATCCCGCTGATCTACCGGTGTGTTTATATATCAGATGTGTGTGAAATCACCTATGCTCGAAGACGGACTCTCGTACCCGGTTCGGGACGACTGGATCGGACGGATCATCATCGGGGGGGTACTGGGTTTCCTCTCGGTATTCCTCCTCCCGGCGTTCGTCATCGTCGGGTACCTCGTCCGCGTGCTCGAACAGACGATCGCCGGCGAAGACGTCCCGCCGGAGTTCGACGAGTGGGGCGACCTCCTGATGAAGGGGGTCATCGGCTCGGTGATCACCATCGCGTACACGGTGATTCCGTTGGTCGTGTACGGCGTCATCGTCGCGATCGTCGGCGGAACGAGCGGCGCGATCGGCGGCGACGCCGGCGCGCTCATCGGCGTGGTCGGGATACTGCTCGCGCTGGCGTTTATCCCCGTGCTGTTCCTCATCTACTACGCCGTTCCCGCCGCGCTGTCGGCGTACGCGGCCCGCGGCGAGATGGGCGCCGCGTTCGACCTCGACCTGCTGAAGCCGGCGCTGTTCAGCACCGAGTACCTCGTCGCGGTGCTGATGCCGATCGTCGTGGCGGTGATCACGTGGATCATCACGGCGGTGCTGGCGGTGACGTTCATCGGCCTCCTGCTCGTCCCCTTCGTCCAGTTCTACGGGCAGGTCGCGGTGTTCCGGATGTTCGGCTCCGCGTTCGCGAGCGTGAACGACCGGGTCGAGGCGGGTGCGACGGGCGGCGACGCGGACGCGGTCGGCGGCGACGACCTCGCGTACTGATACTGAGGAAGCACGCGACGCGCCCGCGACGCGCCTTTTAAACCGTTCAACCGCCCACGTACGGGTATGTTCGAAGACCGGCCGGACCGCGACGCCGAGGTCGTCCTCGTGGGGCGCTCGAACGTCGGCAAGTCCACGCTGATGCGCGAGCTGACGGGGCACGACTTCTCGACCGGCGGCAAGCCGGGCGTGACCCGCCAGCCGAACCACTTCGACTGGGCCAGCGAGAGCTTCATGTTCACGGACCTGCCCGGATTCGGGTTCATGTCCGGCGTCGAAGAGGAGCACCGCGAGGCGATCAAGACGAACATCGTCCGCTACCTGGAGGAGAACGCCGACTCGATCCTGGCGGGCGTCGTCGTGATGGACGGGAAGGCCGCCGTCGACATCATCGACCGCCACGCCGAGCGCGGGAACATCCCGCACGACGTGGAGATGTTCGGCTTCCTGGAGGACGTCGGCGTCGAGCCCATCGTCGCGGTCAACAAGACCGACAAGATCGACGACCTCGACGAGCGGCTCGACGAGATCTGCGACCGGCTCGGGCTCTACCCGCCGTGGCAGCAGTGGTCCGACCGGATCGCCCCGATCTGCGCGAAGCGCGGCGATATCGAGGCCCTAGAGGAGTGTCTCCGAACCCGGTTCCACGAGCACAACCGCGACGACCTGCTGAAGTTCGTCTCCTAAGGCTCGCCTCCGAAGTGAAGCCGCCGCCGGCGCGCTCACCTCGTCACCTCGCGAGCGACCGCCTGCTCTTTTAAGCCCGCAGGCGGCGTTGGCGTCGGCATGAACGCCCGTCCCGTCGCGACCCTCGGCGTCGCGCTCACCACGTTCCTCGCCGTCGCCGCGCTCCTCACCGAACTCCTCGCGGCCCGGGTCGCGTTCTCCGCGATCGTCGGGCTCCCGGTCGGGCTCGTCGCCGGTGCCGCGGCGGGAATCGCGGCGTGGGCGCGTCTCTGGGCCGTCCCGCGGACTCGACCGCCTCTGCTCGGGGTCGCCGCGTTCGGGTACGCCCTGCTTTTCGCCGCCGCGCTCTCCTACGCGGTACCGGCGGCCCGCGCGCTCGTCGGCGTCGACACGGCGGTCCCGTTCGCCGCGGTCTGTGCGATAACCGCGTTCCTGCTCGCTCGCCGGTACGGCGACCGGATCGCGTGAGTCGGGGGTGCCGGGAGGGGGCGAACGGTCGGCGTAGTCAGGCGAACACGACGAACCGGAACAGCCACAGCGTGGCCATTCCGGCCCCGATAGTCGCCATCACGTTCTCCGTGCGCCACGCGATCACGCCAGCGACGGCGCCCGCGATCAGCCGCTCGTCGACGAGCGTGGCGGCGACCGAGGGGCGGATCGTCACCAGGTCGGGGAGCACGAGCGCCGCGAGCACCGCCGGCGGCACGTATCGGAGCGGGCGCTTGATCCGGGGTGGCACCTCGTCGATCCGCCCGAACAGGTAGATGAAGGAGAGCCGGAACCCGTACGTCGCGAGACCGATGAGGACGATGGCGAGCCAGACCCCGAGCGAGCCGCCGAAGGGAAGCGCGGACCCGCCCGTCACTCGCCGAACACCTCCGTTAGCAGGCCGACGACGATTCCGGAGACGGCCCCGACAAGCAGTCCGAGGTTCAGAGGGAGCCCGGCGGCCGCGACCGCAATGGCGCCGCCGCCGACGCCAGCGGCGGTGGTCGGTCGGTCCTTCATCGCGGGGACGAGGAGCGCGAGGAACACGAGCGGGACCGCGAAGGTGAGTCCCCACGCGTCGGGGACGCCGGCGCCGACCACGACGCCGACGACCGTCCCGACCTGCCAGACGACCCACAGCGCCGCGGCCGCGCCGACGTAGTAGCGCCACCGGCTCCGCTCAGGGTTCGCCTCGAACTCCGCGACCGAGAGCGCGTACGCCTGATCGGTCAGCACGTACGCGAGGCCCGCCCGAAGCTTGCGGCCGTAGTCGGCGAAATGCGGCGCGATGGAGGCCGAGTACATCACCATCCGGACGTTGATCACGACCGCGGTGCCGATCACGACCGCGAGCGGTGCGTTCGCTCCGATCAGTTCGATCGCGGCGAGCTGGGAGGCGCCCGCGAACACGATCACCGACATCCCGACCGCCTCGGCGAGTCCGAGTCCGGCGTTGACGGCGGCGATCCCCGCGACGAGCGCGAACGGGGCGATCCCGAGCAGCAGCGGCGACACGTCTCTGACGCCGGCCCAGACGTCGCTGTCGAAGGGGGTTCCGTCGGGGGAGTTGCCGTCGGGGGAAGCGCCGTCCACGGTCACTCGCTCGGGTAGACGGGCTCGTCGTACTTCGCCGCGAGGTGATCGGCGTGCTCCAGCTTCGTGTTGGCTTTGCGAAGCGTCCCGAGCAGCGAGTGGATCTCCCGTTCGGTCGGGTGCGCGCGTCCGAGCAGCCGGCGCATCAACAGCTCGTTCTTCGCGCGGTGGTGTTCGCGCTGGCCGGTGGCTTCGAGGAACTCGCCGAAGTAGTCGTGGAAGCGCTCCACGTCCGCCTCGGGGGCGCGAGTGACCTCGGTGTCGGGCAGTTGCGTCTCGTCGACGGTCAGATCGCGGAGCTCGTACAGCAGGACCGTGGCGGCCTGCCCGAGGTTCAGGACGGGGTAGTCGTCGTCGGCCGGGATCGAGCACACCTCGTCGAGCCGCGAGAGCTCCTCGTTGTTGAGCCCGCGCCCCTCTCGGCCGAAGACGATGGCGGTCGGCGCGTCCACGGTCTTCAGCGACTCACGCAGTTCGACGGGCGTCTTGAAGGGGTACCGCTCGTGGCTCCGGTCGTCCTCGCCGGTGATCGCGGTGGTGCCGACGGTGTGGTAGTTCGCGACGACCTCGTCGAAGGTCACCTCGTCGGCGTTCGGGAGCACGTCCTCGCGGGCGTGTCCCGCGAAGCCGTACGCCTCGCCGTCCTCTTTCAGCTCCGGCGGATCGACCAGTTTGAGGTCGGTGAGACCGAAGTTCTTCATCGCTCGGGCGATGGTGCCGATGTTACCGGGCGTCTCCGGCTCGACGACGACCACGACCGGCTTGCGGCTGGTCGGTCGACCGCGCTCGTCGCCTTCAGCGCTCACGCCGTCGTCAACGGTCGCGTCCTCCTCCCCGCCGCTCATCGGTTCGACGGGTAGTCGGTCGAGAGGTCGACGTCGCCGAGGTCGTCCTCGTCCAGTTCGTCCCCCTCGTCGTTGCTCTCGCCGGCGAGTTCGAGGATGTCGATCCGGTCGCCGTCGAAGTCCTGCTCGACGCGCTCCTGGATGTCCTGCTGGTCCGGCAGGTCCGGGAGCCCGTCGGGGTCCTCGTCGACGTGCTCGACCGAGCCGTACCCCTCCGGGGCCTCGTTGCCCGCGGCGACCCACTCGTGGAAGCGGTCGGCGAACTCCAGGGTGCCGGCGTGCTCGCTGCCGCCTTCCTCGCGGAACCAGTAGAGCAGGTCCCGCTCGTGTTCGGGACAGAGCAGCACCTCTCCCTTCGGCTCGCCGTAGACGATCTCCGCCTGGTTACAGCGGTGGATCTCGTCTTCGCCGTGTTCGAGGTAGCAGACGTCACAGGGCTCCTCGACGAGGCCGACGAGCCTGACGAGACGCTCTCGGGGCTCCTCGGGGATCTCGTCGAGGGGCTTCAGCTCCTCGTCGTCGGTGAATATCTCCTCCTCGTCGAACCGCCATCCGCGGAGGCCGACGCTCACTTTCGCCATGTCCGATCCCACGCGAGGCGCGGATAAAAACGCGTCCTTCCGGGGACGAACGCCCCGTTCGCGAGGCATATACGGGTCCGGTCCGTATCCCCGCCAATGCGACGACGGGAAGTCCTCGCGGCGGTGAGCGCGGCGTCGACCGGCGGGATCGCGGGCTGTGGCGGAGGCGCTCCCATGGCTGACGACGGGGGCGACGGGGGCGACGGGGGCGACGGCGATGGCGGCGGCGAAACCGACATCGCCACCGACGACCTCCCGACCGACTGGCCATCCGGGACCTACGCCGACTACGAGTCGACCACCGTCACGGTTCGGAGCCCCGACGACGAGGTCCGAGGGATGGTGCGAGCCGCGATCGCGGATACGGGCGACAAGCGATATCTTGGACTGAGTGACGCGAGTTCGCTCCCCGAAAACGCCGGGATGCTGTTCACGTACTCGGCACCACGTGATACGCTGCGGTTCGTCATGCGTGAGATGGACTTCGGGATCGACATCGTCTACGTCGATGGCGACCGGACGATCACCCGGATCCACAACGCCCCGGAACCGGGTCCGAACGAGGACGGGAGCGAGCAGGGGTACGACGGCTCGGGGCAGTACGTGCTCGAAGTCCCCTACGAGTGGACCGACCGACGCGGCGTCGAGGTCGGGGACTCGCTGGCGTTCGATCTGTGACCCCGGTTATCGGGCCCCGTCGGTAACCGTCGGTTCGGGGGCGTTCAGCGATCGAGCGACGCCCGCTGTGAGCACGACGCTCATGACCGCGAACAGCGCTAACAGCGCGGCGGCGAACCCGGCCACGCCGACCGTGACGAGAAGTTGACTCCCGAGTAGTTCGCCCCCTATCGTCGCGACGAGGGCGGCCAACGCGAGTCCGATCAGGCGGTCTTCCGTTTTCGTGTCCATACTTCGAGTCCGTGCTGGACGGTATTAACGCGTGCCCGACGGCTGCCGTCGTGGCTCACACTGACACGTCACGTCGCGAGCGGAGGCCGATCGACGGCCCGTCGCCGGTCGACTCCGCCCGGTCGATCTATCGGCGGCCTCGCCCGCGCCGGTCGCTCCGCTCCGCGCACTCGTCCCGTTTATGTCGCTCGCGCCCGTGGTGAGCGTATGCGAAACGTGGACGCCGCGGGGCTCGGGATCGGCGACGACCACCCGCCCCGGATCATGGGCGTGCTCAACGTCTCCGCGGAGTCGCCGTACGACCCGAGCGTGTACGACGACCCCGGCGAGGCCGCCAAGTACGTCGACGAGGAACTGATCGGCGAGGGCGCCGACATCGTCGACGTGGGGCTCGAATCGGCCAACAAGGACTTAGAGGTGCTCTCTGCCGACCAGGAGTTAGCGCGGCTCGACACCGCGGTCGAGACCCTCGAATCGACCTCGGGCGACGCCGTCTGGTCGATCGAGACCCGCTACCACGAGGTCGCCGACGAGGCGCTCGCGCGCGGCTTCGACATGGTCAACGACATCTGCGGCTTCGCCGACCCCGAGATGCCACGCGTCTGCCGCGAGCACGACGCCGCGGTCTCGAAGATGGCCTCGCCGCCTGACCTGGATCGACCGGGGGCGATCGAGGACGTCGACGACATCTACGAGGCGCTCTCGCGGAACGGCCTCACCGACAAGACGATCCTGGACCCCGCGTTCGGCGGCTGGTCGGTCGAGAAGACACACGCCGACGACCGCGAGACGTTCCGCCGCCTGCGGGAGTTCCGGGGATACGGTCGCCCCCTCCTCGTCTCGATCAACCGCAAGAGCTTCCTCAAGACGATCGCGGGACGGAGCACCGAGGAGGCCCTCCCGGTGTCGCTGGCGGCCACTTCGATGGCGGTCGAGCGCGGCGCACACGTGATCCGCACCCACGACGTGGCCGAGACGCGAGACGCCGCCCTCGTGGGGGCCGAGTTCGCTCGCAATCGGGTCCGATCGGACGCCGAGGCCGGTGATATCGCCGTCGAGGAGCTCGACGTGACGACCGTCCGGGAGGCCGAACGCCACCTCGACCGGCTCGCCGCCGACCCCGAAGTCGCCGGCGACGCCGTCGTCCGCACCTACGAGCTCGGCGGGCTCACCGACGAGGCCGTCGGCGCGCTCCGGGCGGCGACCGCCGACCTCGGCGTCGGCGCGGCGTTCGCGCTCGCCGGCTCCGCCTCCCACGAGGTGACGGCCTCGCCCTCAGCCACCGACGGGGGGGCATCCGACCGCACCGGCGCCGGCGGGGGAGCCGGGCTCCTCGTCGGGACGCCGGCCGCGCTCTCCGAAGTTCGATCGTCTGCTTCGAGCGTTTCAGGCGCTCTCGACGCCGTGTTGGAAACGATCGACGGCACCTCCAAGTAAGAGAAAGTTTATGCCGTCGTGTAGACAACCCGTCCAGTGGACGCCGGAGGGGCACGCGGGTAGGGGTACTCAGTGCTACTCCGGCCCATACCATATTCCGCTCCGCCAGCGGCGGCGCCGTCCGGCGCCGCGGTCGAGCCGCTGTACCGGCGCGCCGGCGGCGAGTGATCCGAAATGAACTTCGAGACCTTCGAACCCGTCTACGAGGCGATCCTCGCGGACTTCGGCTTCGACCGAGCGGCCGACGAGCGCGCCCGCGACGTCGCCGCCGATATCGCGACCCCCTTCCCCCTCGGTCGGCTCGACGACTGGCGCGGCCGGACGGTGGCGATCGCGGGCGCCGCCCCCCGCCTCGCCGACGAGGTCGACGTCGCCCGCGACGCCGACGTCGTCGTCGCCGCCTCCACCGCCGCCGACGCGCTCCGCGATCGGGGGGTCACAGTCGACTGCATGGTGACCGACCTCGACAAGAACCCCGAGACTGCGGCGGAACTCACACGCGAAGGTGTTCCGGTCGCGGCCCACGCCCACGGCGACAACATTCCCGCGGTCCGCGAGTGGCTCCCGCGGTTCGCGGACGACGCGACGCTCGCGACGACGCAGGCAGCCCCGGTCGGACCGGTCCGGAACCTCGGCGGGTTCACCGACGGCGACCGCGCCGCCTTCCTCGCGGACCACGTCGGCGCCGGGCGCCTCGTCTTCCCCGGCTGGGACTTCGACGACCCGGACGTGGATGCGATGAAGGCGCGGAAGCTCGACTGGGCCGCGCGGCTGCTGCGCTGGCTGGAGCGCCGGCGCGGCGAGCGGTTCGCCGTGCTCGACGGGCGCCGGGAGGAAGCCGATGCCGCGCTCGATCCGGTTCTCCGCGGACGCGACGGTGTCGACGACGTTTAAAAGGGCTACTCCACGCGATCCTTCGGCAACAGCTCCGCGCGGTCGCGGGCGCCGAGCCACTCGACCAGTTGGACGAGCTGGTCGCTCGCGGCCTCGAACAGCCGCGCCGCCTTCTCCTCGGTCACGTCGGTCGGGTCGCCGAACGCCCCGTTCGCGGAGTTGTCGATCGAGTCGTAGAACGTCCGGGCGCCGTGGACCACCGCGTCCGACTCGTCGAGGTGGACGAGCCCCTCGTCGCGGGCGTCTTCCAGCCGGTCCGCGTCGACCAGCTCCGGTGCGATGTGGGTGATCATCGCGGTCTCCTTCGGTCCCGCGTGGGGGCCGTTGTGCTCGAACAGGTCGTCGACGAGCTCCGGGATCGACTCGTCCCACATCCACTCGATGGCGTACGCCGTCTCGTCCTCGTGGAGTCGGCGCCCGACCTCACGGAGGTGCTGGACGTTGCCGCCGTGGGCGTTCACGAACACGACGCGGTCGATCCCGTGGTACGCGAGGTTCCGCGTGAACGACTCGACGTAGTCGCGGAACTCCGGCGGGTCGACCCACATCGTTCCAGGAAACTGCCGGTGGTGGGGACTGACGCCGACGGTGACCGTCGGGGTGCGGACGGCGCCCGTCTCCTCGGCGGCCGCGGTCGCGAGCGCCTCGGCGATCAGGTGGTCGGTCGCCAGCGGCAGGTGCGGGCCGTGCTGTTCGGTGGAGCCGAGCGGAACGAGCGCGACGGACTCGTCTCCGAGCGCCTCCCCGAGCTCCGGCCACGTGTGGTCGGCGAGATACATACCCGACCTCGGGTTCGGGGACGTATGAAACCCGCTTTCTCGGACGCGTTCGCCGGGAGGGGAACTCCTAGCGACCCCGAGCGGCGCCGTCGGCCCGTGTCGCCACCCTTTTTGTGTCGTCCCGCCGAATTCGGGCGTATGTTCGGAGGAGGCGGCATGAACCCGCGAAAGATGAAACAGATGATGAAACAGATGGGGATCGACGTCGAGGAGATCGACGCCGAGCGGGTCGTCATCGAGACGGCCGACGGCGACGACCTCGTCTTCGACGGCGCCGACGTGACCAAGATGGACGCCCAGGGCCAGGAGACCTACCAGATCGTCGGCTCGCCCGACGCGGTCGCCGACGCCGGCGCCGGCGGGAGCCCCTCTGCGGTCGAGGGCGGCGACGGGTCGGTCGACGCGACGGAACGCGACGCGGGCGTGACCGACGCCATCCCGGACGAGGACGTGGCGCTCGTCGCCGAGCGCGCGGGCGTCCCGCAGTCGGCGGCCCGCGAAGCCTTGGAGAACGTCGACGGCGACCTCGCGGCTGCCATCGCGGAGCTGGAGTGACTGATCCGGCGTGACCGACGCCGCGTACCTGCTGGTCCACGAGGACCGGGAGTACCTGCTGGAGCCGGGCGAGGAGTTCGGCACCGACCTCGGCGTGCTCGAGGTCCCCGAAGACGTCGAGGGCGGCGACACCGTGGAGACCCACCTCGGCACCGTCTTCGAGGTCCGCGAGCTCCGCGGTCCGGACCTGTTCAACCACCTCGAACGCACCGGCGCGCCGATGATGCCCCGAGACGTGGGGCTCGTGATGGGCCACACGGGCGCGTCGGGCGGCGACCGCGTGCTCGACGCCGGGACGGGGACGGGGATCCTCGCGGCGTACCTCGGCCGCGCCGGCGCCGACGTGACCACCTACGAGATCGACGCCGACTTCGCCGAGGTCGCTCGCGGGAACATGGCGACCGCCGGCGTGACGGACCGCGTCGAGGTCCGAACCGGCGACCTCACCGAGGAGCTGGACGCGCTCGCCGACGAGGACTCCTTTGACGTGTTAACACTCGACACTGGCGACGCCCCGGCGGTCGTCGAGCGCGCGGACGACCTCCTGGTCTCCGGCGGATGTCTCGCCGTGTACTCCCCGTTCGTCGAGGGGACCCGCGAGGCCGCCCTCGCCGCCCGCGAGGCCGGCTTTGAAGGCGTCGAGACGCTCGAAACGATCCAGCGCGAGATGGACTTCTCAGACCGCGGTTCCCGCCCCTCTACCGCGGGCGTCGGCCACACCGGGTACCTGGTGTTCGGCCGGGCGCCGTAGCCCGAGCGGCGCAACGTTCTTTCCGATTCCGCCGGCTACGGAGCGTATGGCTTCGCCGACGACCGGCGACGACTCAGTTGACGGCGACCGCCCCAGCGAGGGCGACGGCCTCGGAGACGACCCCTCACCGGTCGCCGTCGCGCTCGACGAAGCCGACGACGGGCTCGTCCAGGCGATCGAATCGGCGCTCGCCGGCCGGTCCGAGGTCGTCGCCGTCGGCGTCCCGCTGGCGCTTCTCCCGCCGGTACTCGCCGCGAGGGACCGCACGACGGACGGCACGTGGCGCCTCGCCTGTCGGCCGGGCGTCGCCGAGGCGCTCGGTCAGGCGTTCGTCCTCGGTACCGCGGTCGCCGAGGCGGTCGCGGAGGGGGCGATCGAACTTCGGACCGGGACCGATCTCGTCCGCCCCCGTCCGGAGATCGGTCCCGGACGGATCCTGTTCGCGTCGTCGGACCGCGTCGACGCGGTCGCCGGCCCGGAGGGGAGCCGGACGCTCGTCGGTGAGGAAACGGCGGAACGCGTCGCGCCCGCGGTCCGGGCGGTGCGCCGGCGGTTCGCGGCGGCGACGCCCGCGTCGGTCGACATGCCCGCGCGAAGCCGTCTGGTCGCGGCCGCCCGCGAGACGCTCGACGACCGGTTCGCGGACGACGTGGCGGCGGCGCTCGACGCCCTCCCGTACGGCGCGGTCGGCCGGACCGGCGAAGTCACCGACCGGACGCTCCTGGTCGCGCTGGCGGCCCGGCACGACCACCTGCTGTGGGACCTGCGGCGGTGGATCGGCGACGAGAGCACCGAGAGCGGGGCGGGTAGCGAAGGGGTCGGGATCGCCGCGGGACAGGACCTCACCGACGACCGTCGCGCCCTCGTGCGACGCGGCCTGATCGAGGCGATCAAGGTGCCCGCGGGCGACGGTCGGCCGCAGCTCCGACTTCGCGCCGTCGACGACGCGCTGCTTCGCGCGACGCCGGGAGAGGTGCTCAGCGTGCTTCGCGGACGGTTCGCGCTCCCGCTCGACGGAGACGGGACGATCCAGCGCCCCCAGAACGAGGAGCGGCGCCCGGTGTGGGAGCGGGCGCGACGTGACAAGAACTAACTCCCGGCGGCGCCCCCGAACGGGTATGCCGAACTTCTCCGACAGGGTCGAGCGGATCTCGATCAGCGGGATCCGCGAGGTGTTCGAGGCGGCCGGCGACGACGCGATCAACCTCGGGCTCGGCCAGCCCGACTTCCCGACGCCGGACCACGCGCGACGGGCGGCGGTCGACGCCATCGAAGCCGGGAAGGCCGACGCCTACACCGAGAACAAGGGGACGCGATCGCTGCGCGAGGCGATCGCAGAGAAACACCGGACCGACCAGGGAATCGACCTCGACCCGAGTAACGTCATCGCTACCGCGGGCGGGAGCGAGGCGCTCCACGTCGCCTTAGAGGCGCACGTCGACGACGGCGACGAGGTGTTGATCCCGGACCCGGGGTTCGTCTCCTACGACGCGCTGACCAAGCTGACGGGCGCGGAGCCGGTCCCGGTCCCGCTGCGCGACGACCTCACGATCGACCCCGCCGCGATCGAGGCGGCGATCACCGACGACACCGAGGCGTTCGTGGTGAACTCGCCCGGCAACCCGACCGGAGCCGTCTCCTCCGAGGATGACGTGCGCGAGTTCGCGCGGATCGCCGACGAGCACGACGTGCTCTGCGTCTCCGACGAGGTGTACGAGTACACCGTCTTCGACGGGGACCACCGCTCGCCGATGGAGTTCTCCGAGACCGACAACGTGGTCGTGATCAACTCCGCCTCGAAGCTGTTCTCGATGACGGGCTGGCGGCTCGGCTGGGTGTACGGCTCGGCCGAGCGCGTCGACCGCATGCTGCGGGTGCACCAGTACGCGCAGGCCTGCGCGTCGGCGCCCGCCCAGTACGCCGCCGAGGCCGCGCTGCGGGGCGACCGCGGGATCGTCGACGAGATGACCGCCTCCTTCGAGCGCCGGCGCGACCTCCTGCTCGACGGCTTCGACGACATCGGGATCGACTGCCCGACGCCGCAGGGCGCGTTCTACGCGATGCCGCGGGTGCCCGAGGGGTTCGTCGACGAGTGTCTCGACCGCGGCGTGGTCGTCGTTCCCGGCGAGGCGTTCGGCGAGGGCGGGCGCGGCCACGCCCGGATCTCGTACGCGACGGACGAGAGCGAGCTTCGCGAGGCGCTCGACGTGATGGCGGACGCCTACGAGGCGGCGAAGTAAGGGTCGGGAGCGACGAGATACTGGCAACACCTGCCAAACAATAACTATAGAACATTACCCAGTGGCGGGAGGTTTCCGCAAGTTATACTGCCGCCGGTGAAGTACCGGGTGGTAATGGACCGGAACATTCAGGTCAGCCGCCTCGATCGCCGCGCGGTCGAGGACCAGGAGGTCGAAATCGTCGAGCGGAAGGGTGTCGGCCACCCGGACTCGATCTGCGACGGTATCGCTGAGTCGGTGTCGCGCGCGCTCTCGCAGCTCTACTTGGACCGCGTCGGGAAGGTGCTCCACTACAACACCGACGAGACGCAGCTGGTCGCCGGGCGCGCCGCGCCCGCCTACGGCGGCGGCGAGGTCGTCGAACCGCTCTACGTGCTCATCGTCGGGCGCGCCACGAAGGAGTACGAGGGCGAGCAGCTCCCGGTCGACTCGACCGCGCTCGCGGCCGCCCGCGACTACCTCTCCGAGGCGATCCCGGAGCTGGAGTACGGCACCGACGTGGTCGTCGACGTGAAGCTCGGCGAGGGCTCGGGCGACCTCCAAGACGTGTTCGGCGAGGACACCCAGCAGGTCCCGATGGCCAACGACACCTCCTTCGGCGTCGGGCACGCCCCCCTGACGGAGACGGAGGCGATCGTCTACGAGGCCGAGCGCGAACTCAACACGACCTACCACTCGGACCACCCCGAGCTCGGACCGGACGTAAAGATCATGGGCAAACGCGAGGGCGACCGGATCGACATCACCGTCGCGGCCGCGATGGTCGACCGGTACGTCGACGACCTCGACGACTACGACGACGCCGTCGCCGACGTACGCGAGTTCGTCACCGAGCTGGCCGAGGCGCGCACTGACCGCGAGGTTCACGTCGACGTCAACACCGCGGACGACTACGACGAGGGCTCGGTGTACCTCACCGTCACCGGCACCTCTGCCGAGCAGGGCGACGACGGCTCCGTGGGGCGCGGCAACCGCGCGAACGGGCTCATCACCCCGAACCGACCGATGTCGATGGAGGCGACCTCCGGGAAGAACCCCGTCAACCACATCGGGAAGATCTACAACCTCCTGTCGACCCGAGTCGCGGAGTCCGTCACCGAAGAGGTCGACGGGATCCGCGACCTGCAGGTCCGCCTGCTCTCGCAGATCGGGCGCCCGATCGACGAGCCCCACGTCGCCGACGCGCAGCTGGTCACCGAGGAGGGGATCGAGGTCGACGACATCGAAGACGAGGTCGTCGCCATCGTCGACGAGGAGCTGGCGAACGTCACCGACGTGACCCGTAGCGTCATCGACGGCGACGTGTCGACGTTCTGAGCCGGCGACAGGGGGCCGCGGAGCCGACCCCACCGACCGCAACCGATTTGTGGAGCGACCGAGTCCGATCGCGTGTGACGCGGGTGTGTCTCCTCGGCGATCCGGACGTGAACCTCACCTACGAGCTGCTGTCCCGCGAGACGGCTCGGGACGCGCTCGCGACCTACGAGATCGAGGAGCCCTTCGAGAACAGCGTCGCCGTCGACACCGTGAGCCTCGGCGCGGCGGTGTCGCTTCTGAACGACATCAACTGGTACCTCGTGCGCTTCGTCGACGAGGCGCTCGTCCGCGAGCCGTCGGTCTCGCCCGACGAGTGGCTCTCCCGCGACCTCGCCCGCGAGGTGCGCGACGGCGCGGTCCCGCCGGAGGAGACCGACCAGCGCCTGAAGGTGTTCGGGCTCGTCGACGGTCGACCGGTCGAGCCCCTCTACGTGCGCCGGACGCAGGGGGAGACGCCCGAGTACGACCTCCGAGACGTCGACGAGACGGTGGTCGTCCGGGTGAGTGAATCGGAGTTCTCTGGGTGAGTGAATCGGAGTGTCGATGTCAGACGGGAGCGAGGTCGTCCGGGACTCGAAGCGCGGCCCTCAGTCGGAACGCCCCGTTTCCTCGCCCTCTTGCGGTTGGGGATCCGCAAACTCGACGGCGGTTATCTCGAACCGAGCTCCCCCCTCCGCCCCCTCGGTGACCGCGATCTCCCACCCGTGGGCGTCGACGATCTGCTTGACGATACTCAGTCCGAGGCCGTTTCCGTCATCGCTCGTCGAATAGCTGGTGTCGAACACCCGGTCGCGGTCCGCCTCGGGAATGCCGGGACCCGTGTCCTCGACGTAGAACCCGTTTCGGCACTCGCCGACTCGCACCGTCACGGTGTCGCCCCCGTGTTCGATCGCGTTTCGAATGAGGTTCTCAAGCAGCCGCTTGAGGCGGGGCTCCGACGCTCTGACCGCACCGCTAACGTCGAGCGTGAGCACGGCGTCGCGGGTGTCGACGTGCTTCCAGCACTCCTGACAGAGGGCCCGGAGGTCCACGACCTCGGTCCCGCTCACGTCGATCCCCTCCCTGGCGAGCGCGAGGAGATTGACGATGAGATCGTTCATGCGTTCGTGTGCCTGGTCCACCTGTGCGAGTTCGGGGCTGTCGTTCTCCTCGCGGGCGAGCGTGAGGTATCCCCGAGCGACGCTCAGCGGGTTTCGCAGGTCGTGTGAGACGGTGCTCACGAACTCTTCGAGACGTTCGTTCGTCCGCTTGACCTCCTCTCGCTCCGTAATGTCGATATACATCGCGAGCGTTTCCACGCTCCCGTCGGACTCGTTGCGGTGGGGAACGTCTCGCATGTGCGTCTCGACGACTTCGCCGTCGGCGGTCACCAAGCGACGGTGCGGGGTCGTCTGCGCCTCGTCGAAGCCGCGATCGCCGCCGGTTTCGAGCACGTCTTTCGAGCCGGGCGCGTAGAACTCCGCCAGTTCGCGCCCGACGATCGCCTCGTCGTCGTATCCGACCGCGTCCGCGAACCGCTGGTTACACTCCGTAACGACTCGCCGCCCGTCCTCGACGGTCGTGATAACGGCCATCACCGGGGCGTTTTCGAACAGCCTTCGATACCGCTCTTCGCAGCGCGTCGAGAGCGTCGCGAACTCCTCTGCCCGTCGACTGAGCCGTTCCTCTCGGGCCTTGCGCACGGTGATGTCTTGGACGACGCCCCGGAGGGACTCCACGTCCCCGTTTTCGGTCTCGGGGACGCCGATCACGCGGAGCCAGCGCGTCTCTCCGTCTGAGGGGCGATAGCGGACGTCCGTATCGAACGGCTCCCCCGTTTCGAGCGCCGACTCGATCGCGGTTTCGAGGGCGGTCCGGTCCCCGTCGTGGCGGTTCTCAAGGGCGCCGTCGAGTGTCACCTCCTCGCCGTCGAGCGTCGGTCCCTCGCCGTCGAGCCCCAGCAGGTCGGACAGGTGATCGCTCCACACCAGCTCCCTCGTGTCCGGATCGATCTCCCAGCCGCCGACGTCCGCGATTCGGGTGGCCCGTCTGAGCGGGCCTCCCCCGCGTTCGAGTTCTCGTTCGAGCAAGTGTGCGATGAGCTCCGCAACCAGCATCTCACCGGCGGTGAACGGCTCGGATCTCGGCGCGGTAGCGACGAAGCAGACGGTCCCGAACGGCTCTCCGTCGACGACGAGCGGCGTTCCGTGATAACACCGGAGCCCGCGGATTTCGAGGGCGGGGTCGTCTTCCCACCCCTGACCCGGGGCGTCGTGAAGCGCCAGCTCGGAGTCCGATTCGATCGCGTGCCGACAGTAGGTCGTCTCAAGGTCGAGCACCGGGTCGGGCGGAAACCCCCCGTCGGGCGAACCGGTACTGACGAGCGCCTCCCAACGACCCGCGTCGCTGTCGATCCGTGCGAGATGAGCGCTGTCGGCGTCGAGAAACTCCCGTCCGAGTTCGAGCGCGCGGCGCGCCTTCTCCTCGAACGGGACGTCTCGGCGGAGCGCTTCGTATAGCCGGCGTCGGACGGTGTCGGTCGCGTCGAGAGGAGTTGTCATTCGATATTGATATCGTACTGATAGGTTCGGATGGGCTGGGTCGGCACTATCCGTCGCGTTGTCTACCGCGTTACGGGTATAAACCCACTCGCCCTGAACAGGAATAACCGTGCCCTGTGTCCTGCTTGTACTGACAGGGGTATACAAATACTCCCGGAGCTAGTCCCGAGACGTCTCTGGGAGGTTGAGCGTGTCGAAGACGACGTTTCGCACGCCCCGACGAACCCGTTCGGAGGTCGCCTGTTGGGTGATTCCGAGTTCGTCACCGATCGCTTTCAGGTTCGTCTCGCGGGGGATATCGAAGTATCCGTCCTGCGCGGCGACGGTCAGCGCTTCGCGTTGCTGCGGCGTCAGCGTCTTCGAATCACGACCGCTCGAATTGGTGAGTTCGTAGATGCTGTCGATGGTGAAATCGGTGATCTCGTTGTCGGCGAGGTACTGATAGAACTCGGCGACGCGCTGGTGCTTCTCGAACCGGAACCGGAGCCGCCAGTAGTGGTTGCTCGCCTCGCCTTCGAGAATCGACCCCTGCGCCGAGATGATCCCCTTGATGATGTCGAGGTCGTCGAGGACCCACTCGATGCGGTAGAGGTAACTGCGGTTTCCCGAGTTGTTGACCGACAGATCGTCGAGCACGGTGACGTCGTCGGTCTTCCCACTCTCGTCGAGCGTGTCGGTCAGTTCGTCGAGCGTCTCGGGAGGGCCGGTCACCCAGACGTACGGAATCGCACGGTCTTCCGTCGGGACGATCCGTTCGAGCTCGGCCTCCAACCCCTCGTACCGGCTGATGAAGTCGCCGAGCGCGAAGCGATCGGTGGAGATCGAGAATTCGACAAGGATGCTCATACCGTCGCCTTGTCACTACCAGAATTATAACTCATCGTGTTTTCAGTTCGGAGGGTAGCGACAATCGGCGACCGACTCGGGAGCCTCAGGGGCGGTTCCGCCGGAGACGGGTTGAAAGGGATCCGGACCAAACACGTGTTATGGGACTGAAATCTGACGGCGACGCGGAGCTCCACGAGATCGATCGCTTCGGCCGCGGCGTCGGCTGGATCGCGTACCCGGACGAGGGGATGGAGCGGGCGAGCCACGCGGTCGCGGTCCCGAACGAGGAGAGCGAGACGGACGACGTGTGGGTGTTCGACCCGGTCGACGCGCCCGGCGTCGACGACCTGCTCGAAGGGCTCGGGGCGGTCGCGGGCGTCGTGATCGGGCTCGACCGTCACAAGCGCGACAGCGCCGAGATCGCGACCCGACACGACGTTCCCGTCTACGTCGCAGAGTGGATGACCGGCGTCGCCGACGAGATCGACGCGCCCGTCGAGCGGTTCGGCTCGCGGGTGGCCGACTCGGGGTTCGAGGCGTTCCGGATCCGCGACTCGTCGGTCCCGCCGTGGCAGGAGGTCGGCTTCTTCGACGGCGAGACGCTGATCGTCCCCGAATCGCTCGGCTCCGCCTCGTACTTCCGGGGCGACCGCGAGCGGCTCGGCGTCCACCCGATGCTGCGGCTGACGCCGCCGATCGAGGCGCTCTCCGGGCTGAACCCGGAGCGGGTTCGCGTGGGGCACGGCGTGGGCGTGGACGAGCGGGCCGCCCTCGCCGTCGAGGACGCGCTCTCCGGGTCGCGCCGCAAGGCGCTCGGCCTCTACGCGAAGACGCTCCGCTCGGCGATCGGGATCTGACCGTGTCGGTACCGCTCCGCTCGTGATCCACGTCACGCGCGACCTGTTGACGGTGCTGCTCGACCACGCCGCCGAGCGCGACCCCGAGGAGACGAGCCTGAAGCTCTCGGCCACGCGGGCCGGCGAGTTCGGCGAGGACACCGGGCTCGATCCGGTGACTCCAGTGCTCACCCACTTCACGCCTGCGGGCGTCGGCGGGTCGGTGAACGCGGTGTTCGGCGTCGACATCGGGACGCCCGCGGGCCGGGGCGGCGCGCGGTTCGTCTCGCACCCGGACGGGTTCCTCGGGGTGTCGAAGACGGACGACCTCGCGGCGGTCGTGCTCGTCACCGTTCCGCCGTACGACGACGATTCGGTCGCCGCGTTCGATCGCGCCGGCGACGGGATCGAGCTCGGGGTCCTCGACGCGGCGCCGCCGGAAGAGACGCTCCCGGAGTGATCGCGTCCCGGAGTGGTCACGTCTCGGAGTGGTCGCGCCCAAGAGACGGACAGCGATCTATCGGCGCCCGCGATCCGAGCATGGGTTTAAAACGTCCCGAGCGAGTACCGTCCCGCAATGGCAGCACGCCCACCCGGCGGCGGATCCTCGGAGCCGGACGCGATCGAGTTCGGTATCGCCGTGCTCGACGAGCGGATCGAGGAGGCGGAGGTGTCGTTCCCGGCGACGGCCGAGGAGGTCCGAGACGCCCTCGGCGACCGTGAGATCCCCTACGACGCTAAGGGCCGGACGATCACGCTCGGCGAGGCGCTCGACGAGGTGCCACAGAGCCGGTTCGAAAACGAGACGGAGTTCCTCGACGCGCTGTACCCGGTGTTCGACCGCAAGCGGCGGGAGGGCGGCGGATTCCTGACGAGCCTGCGAGACGCGCTCCCCTTCTGACGCCCTCGACCGTCCGCTGGGCCCGCCGGACTGCCCGGTCGTTCGCTAGACCTCCACTTCCGGCTCGGCCTCGGCCTCGTCGCTCCCGGTGTCGAGCCGTTCGATGATGTCGTTGATCAGCACCACGTCGCCGACGGCCCGGACCCACCGGTACGGGACGATGACGCCCGTGTTCCCGCCGACGCGACCGGCGAACAGCTCGTGGTTGAGTTCCGCGAGCGCGAGCCCGGTCACCGACTGCGCGTCCAGATCGAGGCGTACGTCCTCGATCTCGCCGACGAAGACGCCGTTGTTCGAGTACACCTCGCGACCGACGAGAGACGTGATCTCTTCCGGAGCAGCGTTCATATGCGATACGGTCACGAGCGCGCCTATTAAGCGTTCGTTGTCGAACGACGCCCGTCAGACGGAGCGGGCGGGATACGGGGTGAGGAGAGGGGTCACTCCCGCGGCGCGACCAGCTCCACCGGGTGCATCGGCGGCGTCCCCAACAGCGCGTCCAGCTGTTCGCCACAGGAGGTGCCGGAAGCGACGACCGTGCGGTCGGTGTCGCCGAACTGCTCGCGGAGGGGCTCGCCCACGTCCATGCTCAGCTCGTAGTAGTCCGTCTTGTAGCCGAACGAGCCGGCCATCCCGCAACACTCCGTCTCGGAGACGCGCACGTCGTAGCCGAGCCGTTCCATCACGGCGGTCGCGTGCTCGCCGACGCCGATCGTCCGCGCCTGGCAGTGCGGGTGGTAGGCGACCCGCTTCCCCGAGGCGACCGGTCCCGTGCCTTCCGCGGGCGCCCGGAGCGCGCCCGGGTCCCCGCCGTTCTCTAGCAGTCCGAAGACGTACTCCATCACGTCGTAGCTTGCGTCGGCGAGCCGCTCGAACGACGACGCCGGGAGGAGCTTCTCGTACTCGCTCCGGAACATCGCGAGGTCGCTCGGCTCGACCACGACCACGTCGCGGCCGGCGTCGACGTGAAGCGCGAGCCCGGCGTACGCGTCTTCCGCCGACGATTTCGCGGTCGAGATCATCCCCTGCGACAGCGGCGGCCGGCCGCTTCCGGGGAGGTCGGGAACCCGGACGTGAACCCCGAGCGCCTCCAGCGCGCGCACCGCCGCCTTCCCGCGGTCGACGTCGACGTAGTTTGTCGCCGTGTCGGGGTAGAGCACGGCTTCTCGGGCCGCGTCGTCCGCGGGGACCGCGGCGCCGCCCCGACGCTCGAACCAGTCGACGAGCGACTCGCTCGCGAACTCGGGCAGGTCGCGTCGACGGTCGATCCCTGTCACGCGCTCGGCCAGCGCGCGGAGCGGGCCGGCGTCGGCGAGCCGATTCGCGATCGGTGCGGCGAGGCTCCCCAGCTTCGCGACCGTCTCGTAGTTGCCGACGACCCGCGTCCCCAGATCGAGTCCCGCGGGCTCCTCGTCGGGGACCAGCTCCTCGAACAGCCAGTCGGTCTGCCCGGAGTCGACCTCGCCGCGGTTGATCCGATCGCGGACGACCGTGTTGATCCACGGGATGTCGATCTCGACCGGACACGCCGGGACGCAGCGCGAACAGCCGGTGCACAGGTCATTGAACTCGGCGGCGGTATCGAGCCCCTCGATGCCCGCCTCCCAGCCGGTCGCGATGCCGCCGGAGTACGTCTCGCCGCCGAACGCGTGGCCGCCGACGCTCTGGAAGTTGCCGCAGGCGTTCGAGCAGGCGGAACACCGGATGCAGTAGAGCGTCTCCTTCAGCTCCTCGTCGTGGCGCATCGCCATGCGCCCGTTGTCGATGAGGACGAGGTGGAAGTCGCGGTCGTCCCCCGAGCCGTCGGCGAGGGGATCCGCGTCGTTCCGGAAGTCCGGCACCGGCGATCCGACGGGCGGGGTCAGCGTCGAGATGTAGGAGGTCACGTCCTGTCCAGTCCCGGACCGACCGATCAGCTCGACGAACGGGGCGAAGTCCTCGACGGTCGGGACGAGCTTCTCGACGCCCGCGACCGCGACGTGCGTGTCGGTCGCGGTCACCGTCTTCCGCGCGTTGCCCTCGCTGGTGACCAGGAGCATGGTGCCGGAGTCGGCCGCGATGAAGTTCGCGCCGGTCATCCCCACGTCGGCGTCCTCGATCAGCTCTCCGAGCCGCTCGCGGGCGAACATGGTGAGCTCCTCGGCGGTCTCCGGCGGGTCGTCGAGGTCGAACCGCTCCGCGAACAGCTCCGAGATCCCCTCGCGGGACTTGTGGATCGCCGGCGCGACGATGTGAGAGGGCGCCTCGTCGGCCAGTTGCAGGACCCACTCGCCGAGGTCGGTCTCGACCACCTCCACGCCCTCCTCCTCCAGCGCCTCGTTCACCTCGATCTCCTCGGAAGTCATCGACTTCGATTTCACGAGGCGGTCGGCGTCGCGCTCCTCCGCGGTCAGCTCCGCGATGTACCGGTTCGCGTCGGCGGCGTCGTCGGCGAGGTACACCGTCCCGCCGTTGGCTTCGACCGACTCTTTCACCCGGTCGATCAGCTCCGGCAGTCGGCCGATGGCGTCCTCCTTGATCTCGCGGGCGTCGCCTTTCAGCTCCTCGTAGTCGTCGAGCCGCCCGGTCGACTCGATCCGCCCCTCGTTGAACCCGCGGGTGTTCTCGGCGACCGCGTCGCCCTCGGTGGCCATCAACTCGCGGATGCGGTCGGCCTTCGAGGCGTCGCTACTCATCGTCGGTCGCCTCCGATTCGTCCGCCCCCGACTCGCCCGCCGCGTCCCCGTCCGCCCCCGACTCGCCCGCCGCGTCCCCGTCCGCCTCCTCGTCCCGCAACAGCACCACGTGAACCTCCTTCGGCCCGTGTGCGCCGTGGACCAGCCCGCCCATGTCGGCGGTGGCGCTGGGACCGGTCGCGAACACCACGTCGCTCGACTCGTCGCGCGCCCTGGGCCCGAGCCACTCGAACGCGTCCGGCATGTCCGGGACGAGGTCGGCCTCGCGGAGGACGACGACGTGGCGGTCGACGAAGAGGCTCACCGGCTCGGTTCCCGCTCTGTCGGCCTCGATCGCGACGCTGCCGTACGCGGCGACGCCGAGTTCCGCCGCGGTGACGCCGGTGTGAGCCTCGCGGAGGTCTGCGGTCGTCGGCTCGGTCTCGACCCGGTCGGGGAGCTCGGCGGCGGCGCGCGCGACGCCGACGGCCGGCTCACCCGCGGCCTCGTCAACCAACTCCGCGCACGCGCTCCGGGGGCCCTCGGTGACCGTCACACCGAGGTCGTCGAGTCGACGCTTGAACGTCGTTCGGTCGGCGAGTGACATGTCGGGTTGTCAGGCGGCGAGTATATGGAGTTTGTGTCGCCTCCCGGGGTCCGGGAGGGGGAAACCCGCGGCCCGCCAGCCGGGGGGAGGTTTTTCATCGTTCGACCGAGAGGGGTTCGCATGGCGACCAACACGCCGGACCCGCGAGACGGGGGAGACTTCGACTACACGGGCGGGACGGTGGAGCGGCCAGAACTCGTCGATGCGCTGGAGGACCGCGTCGACGGCGACGTGCGCTTCGACGAGTATTCGAAGCGGCTGTACGCGACCGACGCGTCGGCGTACGAGGTCACGCCGATCGGCGTCGTGATGCCGGAGTCGACGGCGGACGTGGCGGCGGTCCAGGAGTACTGCTCCGAGGAGGGAATCCCGGTGTTGCCCCGCGGCGGCGGCACCTCGCTCGCGGGACAGACCGTCAACGAGGCGGTCGTCCTCGACCTCACCGACTCGATGGACGAGGTGATCTCGACGGACCCCGACGCGGCGACCGCCCGGGCGCAGGCGGGGGCGTACGTCGGCGACCTCAACGCCGCGGTCGAACCCGACGGGCTGAAGTTCGCGCCCGACCCGGCGTGGCGCGACAAGTCCGCGATCGGCGGCGCGATCGGCAACAACTCCACCGGGTCGCACTCGCTGAAGTACGGGAAGACCGACCACTACGTCGAGGAGCTGGAGGTCGTGCTCGCGGACGGGACGGTGACGACGTTCGGCGAGGTCGCCGTCGAGGAGCTCAGGGAGTCCGCTGACCCCGACGCCGACGACCTCCTGCCGCGGATCCACGCCGAGGTCGTCCGGATCCTCGACGAGGAGGCGGAGGCGATCGACGACCGCTTCCCGGAGATGAAGCGGAACGTCTCCGGCTACAACCTCGACCGCCTGCTCGCCGAGTACCGGGGCGAGTACCGCGAGGAGGGCGTCGTCAACCTCGGTCGGCTCATGGCCGGCAGCGAGGGGACGCTCGCGACGGTGACGGAGGCGACCGTCTCGCTCGTCGAGATCCCGGAGACGAAGGCGGTCGCGCTGCTCACCTACGACGACCTCCTCGACGCGATGGAGGACGTGTCGCCGATCCTCGAACACGGCCCCGCGGCCGTCGAGGTGATGGACGACGTGCTCCTGGGGCTCGCCGCCGACACGCCGGAGTTCGAGGACGTCGTCGGGATGTTGCCCGAGGGGACCGACTCCGTCCTCCTCGTCGAGTTCTACGCCGAGAGCGACGCCGAGGGAAAACGGAAGGTCGCGGACCTGATCGCGGACCGGGTGGGCGCCGCCGACGAGGCCGTCGCCGACGCGGATGCCGTCGCCGACGCGGTCGTCCCCGAGACCGAGGCCGACCCGCGGGAGGGCGCCGACGAGACGACGAGCCAGCCGCGCCGCGCGGTCGACGCGATGGAGGCGCACGACCCCGAGAAGCGCGACCGGTTCTGGAAGATGCGCAAGTCCGGGCTCCCGATCCTCCTCTCGCGCACCACCGACGAGAAGCACATCTCCTTCATCGAGGACTGCGCGATCCCCCCGGAACACCTCCCCGAGTACACCCGCGAGTTCCAGGAGATCCTCGACGACAACGACACCTTCGCGACGTTCTACGCGCACGCCGGGCCGGGCGTGCTCCACGTCCGACCGCTGATCAACACGAAGGACGTCGACGACGTGGACGCGATGGTCGACATCGCCGACCGCGTCACCGACGCCGTGGTCCGGCTCGGCGGGTCGGTGTCGGGCGAGCACGGCGACGGCCGCGCTCGGACCCAGTGGAACCGGAAGCTGTACGGCGAGGACCTCTGGGACGCCTTCCGCGACCTGAAGACCGCCTTCGACCCCGACTGGCTGCTCAACCCGGGGAACGTCTGCGGCGACTTCGACATGGGCGAGAACCTCCGGTTCGGCTCGGAGTACGAGTACGACGCCGGCTTCGACCCCGCGATGGAGTGGGCGATCGACAACGGGATGCAGGGGATGGTCGAGCTCTGTCACGGCTGCGGGGGCTGCCGGGGTCCACAGGAGACCACCGGCGGCGTGATGTGTCCGACCTATCGCGCTTCCGAGGAGGAGATACAGGCGACTCGCGGCCGGGCGAACATGCTCCGCGGAGCGATGAACGGCGAGCTCCCGGACGACCCGACCGACGACGAGTTCGTCACCGAGGTGATGGATCTGTGCGTCGGCTGTAAGGGCTGTAAGGTCGACTGTCCGAGCGGCGTCGACATGGCGAAGCTCAAGGCCGAGGTCGAGCACGCGCACCACGAGGAGCACGGGATCGACCTCCGCACGCGACTGCTCGGGAACTTCGAGCGGCTGGCACCGCTCGGCTCGGCGCTCGCGCCGCTCTCGAACCTCCACGCGAAGCTCCCCGGAGCCGGCCTCGTCACCGAGAAGGTACTCGGGATCGCGAAGGAGCGCGACCTCCCCACGTTCCGCTCGGAGAGCCTGACCGACTGGTTCGAGGCCCGCGGGGGCGCCGGGGTCCCCCGCGCCGAGGCCGACCGCGACGTACTCCTGTTCCCCGACGTGTACACCACCTACACGAACCCCGGCGCGGGGAAGGCCGCGGTGCGCGTGCTGGAGGCCGCGAACTGCCACGTCGCGATTCCGGACGTGGACGGGAGCGGTCGCCCGCCGCACTCGAAGGGGATGCTCGACGAGTCGCGCGCGGCGGCGAGGGACGCCGTCGAGACGCTCGCGCCGGACGTGCGAGACGGCTGGGACGTGGTCGTCGTCGAACCCACCGACGCCGTGATGCTCCAGAGCGACTACCACGACCTGCTCGACGGCGACGCCAGCGACGTGCCCGACGCCGACGTGGCGACCGTCTCGGGGAACACCTACGGCGTCATGGAGTACGTCGACGCTCACCGGCTCGACGAGGGGATCGCTCTCGACGCGCCAACGGAGTCGCTCACCTACCACGGCCACTGTCACCAGAAGGCGACGAAGAAGGACCACCACGCGGTCGGCGTGCTCCGGCGCGCGGGGTACGGGGTCGACCCGCTCGACTCCTCCTGTTGCGGGATGGCGGGCTCGTTCGGCTACGAGGCCGAGCACTACTCGATGAGCAAGGCGATCGGCCGAGTCCTCTTCGATCAGGTCGCGGAGAGCGACGGCGACGAGGTCGTCGCGCCCGGCGCCTCCTGCCGGAGCCAACTGAAGGAGCGCGACGGCGGTGCCCCCGAACCGCCGCACCCGGTCGAGAAGCTGGCGGCGGCGCTCGCGTAGGCGGGGGCCGCGGGTCGTCCGCGGGCGACTCGGCCGGTTCCGACGTGACCCTTACTCCCCGTTCGATCGCACGTTCGCCACGACGAGAGCGATCAGGTATGAGAAGGCCGGGAACATAACCGCGACCGCGATGAGGAACGCCGGGTCGAGTCCGGCTGGGTCGTCGGAGAGCCAGCCGGTGTACTGGAGGACCGCCAGCGTGAGGACCACGACCGCCGTGTTGATCGCGTACTCGGAGAGCGACGGGTTCGGGACCCTCATACGGCCGGTTGGCGCCGCCGCTCACTCAACGCTTTCGGCCCGGTCTCGCTCGCGCGCTCGCCGTCGGGCCAACACCCGCTTGAACCCCTTCCCGGGGCCGCCCTCGATCGGCCAGCCCTTCGTCCGCCACTGCGGCGGCTCGGGCGAGAACGAGGGGCAGGAGCCCGAGCACTCGCGGGAGGTTGGAACCTTCTCCTTGGCCGCGCAGTACGGAACGAGGGCCCGCCCCTCGCGCCGCAGTTCGAAGTGCCGACAGTCGGGTCGCATCGTCTCGTGGTACGAGCGCCACCCCTTCCCGTAGGCGCGCTCGGCGATCTCCAGCCGCAGCGTCTCGGTCTCGGGGTCGCGGCGCTCTCCCTCCGCGGGCGCCAAACCGCTCGGGTGCCACGCCACGTCGGCCGCGTCGGCGTCGACGCCCCCGGAGAAATCGGTCGCGAGGATGCCGGCCTCGACTGGCAGCTCGCGGAGCAGCGCCGGCTCGACGCGCTCGCCGGTCGTCTCGGTGGCGAGCCACGCCTCGTCGGCGAGGCCGGTCTCCACGTCGTGAGCCAACTGATCGGCGAGCCTGTCGGCCGCGGATCGGTCCAGGTCCGGCTTGTTCTCGATCGCGACGATCCGCTCGACCCAGTCCGGGTACGGTCGCTTCCGGCGGATCCGGATCCGGTTGCCGTCGCGGCGCTTCTCGATCAGATCACGGCCCGCGGTCCGGTGGACGGCCTGTCGGACGTAGCGCCACGGGTAACCGGGATGCGGAAGCGCGTCGCGGTACCACGCCCACTCGGCGGGGGCGTGGCGCACGACGTGGAGGAGGTCGGAGTCCATGGTCCGGTCTCCGAACCGGCGCCGGGCCGCGAACGCCGCCGGATCGACCTCGATCACGAGAGTGTCCCAGCGGCGCTCCTTGGTCCCCAGTTGGCGGGCGACGATCGAGGGACGGAGATCGTCGCCGAGGCCGTCGCTCGGATGCCACGCAAGTTCGGCGTACCGACAGACCAAGAGCTCGTAGCTGAACTCGGCGTCCGGAGTCACGGTTGCGGTAGTCGGCCGGTGTTTAAAAGTGAACGGGGCGGGGCAGCGCGGGACGACCCGATCAGACGTAGTCGCCCGTCTCCTCGTCTTTCCGCTCGTCGAGGTAGTCGTGGGCGTCTTCGAGGATCTCGCGGGGCCCGGTCTGCGTGATCGTGTTGAGCGCCTGGTCGTAGTCGCGCCACTGCAGGTCGCGGTGTTCGTTCGAGATCTCGGCGCTCGCTTCGAACGAGCGCGCGATGAACAGGTGAACCGTCTTGTGGATGGTGTTGCCGTTCGCCTCGAACACGTAGTCGTACTCCTTGCGGAAGCCGTCGATCAGCCGGAAATCCTCGATCCCGGCCTCCTCGCCGACCTCCCTGATCGCCGTCTGCTGGAGCTCCTCGTCCCCCTCGACCCCGCCTTTGGGGAACTCCCAGTCCCCCGGCCGGCTCTTCAGGAGCAAGTACTCCCGTTCGCCGCGGGTGTCGCGGAAGAGGATGGCTCCAGCGCTGGTCGCTTCGACCGTCATTACCGTCAGGTAAGCAACCGCCCCTAAAGAGGGTGTCGGAGTCGCGAATGCACCGGCCGTTGCAGCCGTTTTCGACCGATCTACGCGGCGTTAGTCGCCCGACACAGAGGTTTTTATACGACGCTCTTGAGGCTGGATGTAGCGTCTCGCGCTCGGTAGATGCGTTTTTACTCCTCGGGCCTCCATACCCGGACGACCCCCAGCCATGACCTTCGTCACGAAACTCTCCTTCGCCTCCGGCGACCGCGACGTGCTCGCCGAGACCGTCCAGGATCTCAAGTCGACGCTCGAACGCAAGGGCGCGGAGTGCAAGGGCCCGCACGCCACGCCCGCCGAGACCGTCCGCGTCCCGCTTTACAAGCAACTCCGCGCCGGCGACGAGTTCTCGCCGTGGAGCTACGACGTGTACAAGCGCTCGATGGAGATCCACGGCGCCGACGACATCGCCCGCGCGGTCGTCGCCCGCGACTTCCCCGACTCGATCCACGTCGAGGTCGAGGTCGACCAGAAGAAGCCGCTCGGCCACCGCCGGGACTGAGTTTCAAGGGATCCACCGACCCCCCGCGCCTCAGTCGTCGTCGCCGGTCGCGACGACCCGCTCGCCGGAGACGAGCCACCCGTCGTCGTTCGCGCGCTCCGCGATCTTCGGCTGGAACACCCACGCCGTGAGCGCTAGGATCGGGATCATCGACGCGCCGACGATCGCGTAGCCGACGTGGAGGTTCGGGAGGTACGCGGCGGAGAAGGCGAGCGGGTAGACGACCCCGCCGACCGTGCCGATCCCGCCGACGATCCCCGCGACCGACCCGGAGTTGTCGGGGAACATCGCGGGCACCTGCGCGAAGATCGCGCCCTCGGAGAACGCGCAGCCGACCCCCACGAGGAAGCCGGCGCAGACCGCGACGTAGATGTTCCCTGTCAGGCCGGCGAGCGTCATCCCGAACATCGACAGCACGACGAACCCCAGCGTGGCGAAGGTCCACTGGTTGCGGTACTGCCCCTCGAAGACGGGGAGCAGGCTCGTCTCGTTGCGGGCGACGCGGTCGCTGACGTACCCCCCGATCGGCCGGAGGAGCCCGGCGGCGACCGAAAAGGAGGCCGCGAACGTCGCCGCGATCACCACGTCGCCCTGCCCGAACGCCTCGCGGTAGTAGGTCCCGAGCCAGCCGTTCATCGCGAGCTCGAGCCCGAACGTCATCGCGTACGCCACCGAGAGGACGACCGCGCCGTAGCGGGTTGCGATGAAGCGCCACTGGTCCCAGCTCACGCCCGCCTTCGTCGCCTCCCGCTTCGCCTCGCTCTTCGCGGCGTCACCGAAGACGTAGTAGACGGTCCCGAGCAAGACGGCGAGCACGCCCGTGTAGAAGAACGCGGCCCGCCAGTTCGACGAGGTGGCGAGGAACGCCGAGCCGAAGATCGGGTCGACGTATCCCTCACCGAAGATCCGCGGCAGGGTGAAGTACGCGCCCAGCCCGGCCCCGGCGTTGCCGATCCCGGCGAAGATCCCCTCGGCGGTGCCGAGGTTCTCCTCCTCGAACCACTCGGCGACGTGCTGGATCCCGATGACGAACGTGATCCCCGACAGCGACGCGACGATCCGCGACCCGATGAACACCTCGTACGACTGCGAGAACGCGCTGACGATCGCGAACGCGCCGACCGTCACGAGCGTGACGCCGCCCGTGACGTTCGCCCCGAACCGGTCGGTCAGCGGCCCGATGACGATCCGACCGAGCGGGACGGCGACGACGGCGGCGCTCGCGACGACGCCGAGCTGCTGGACCGAGAGGCCGAACTCCTCGGCGATGCCGCCGGTGAACGGCGCGAACGAGAACCAGATCACGAACCCGAGGTTGAACATCGCCGTCGCGAGGACCAGGTTCCGGTACTTCCCGTACAGCAGGTCGGTGAGCTTCACCGCGAGTCACCTCCCGCGGAGCGACCGAGGGCGGTTGCGTCGTCGTGAGCCTCACTCGTCCGATCGACCGCCTCCTCCGACGGAAGGATGCGGTTCGACGCGGATCCGGCGGCGTCGGAACCGGGACCGCAAACCGATCCCGGTTCGAATTGGTTGTACATGGTATTTCTTACGAACCAGAAACACAGACTAGATATTAATAAACAAATCGATTGACAAAATTAGAATTTTGAAGGTAAACACTTCGGTATCCTCAAGAAGCGTTCTCTCTGGAAAGTATTCCCAGAAAAACAGCCGAAATTAAAAAGTGGGTATCTTATCTCGCTATTATCTGAAAAGCGCCGACCGCCGAGCTGTTCGGCGATCCGTTTTAATTCTTTAATCACGATCGTATGTGAGACCGGTACGCGATGACGCGGGCGGCGTCGCCGGCGCTACGCGCCGGCTGCCAGAGGCGCTTCGCGCCTCGCTGCGCCCGCGAGCGGCGTCACCGGTGGCCGCGAGTAGCGAGAGACCGGAGGGCTCTCTGAAAACCGGCGGCAAAGCCGCCGGTGACAACCCGCGAGGTCGACGGCGTCTCGGAAAGCGAGCGGCTGTCGCGAAATAAGCCGTTAAAAAGGGGATCGACGGCCGACGACCCGGTTCAGGGGTAGGAGCCGGTCCCGTTCGGCTGTCCCGACCCGCCGGCGACCTCGGTGGCGGTCCGGTCCGGCGCTCGCAGCGCGATCGCGCACTGCTTGAGGTTCGGCTCGGCCGAGTCGGGGTCGGCGGCGGACAGCGTGAGCCGGTTCGCCGCCGGGTTGTGAACCGGGAGCCAGACGAGCCCCGGCGGCACGTCGGCGTCGGGCGCGACCCCGACCGTCACCGCCGAGCGGCGGGACTCGATCACCGTTTCCCCGCGGTCGAACGCCTGCAGGTGGTCGGCGATCGTCTCCGGATGCATCCGCGCGGCGGTCGCGCCGTCGACCTCGTCGCTCCCGTCGCCGTCGGCGGCGTCGGCGCCGATATCTGCGTCGGGCCGAGTCCGGACCCCGGTGTTGTACGCGTCCGGACGCCGGCCGGTGGTGAGCGTGAGGGGGTACGACCCGTCGATCGGCTCCGGGACGCCGCCGTGCGACGCGTTCGAGAACCGGGCTCGGCCCGATTCAGTGGGGAACGACCACCGGTCGTCGCCGTCGGCTGGCGGCGCGGCACCGGCCTCCGCAGCGCCGCCGCCCCCGACGTAGTACCGGTACCCGCCCTCGCTGGTAGCGTCCGAGGCGGGCCACCGGACGGCGAGCTCCTCGGAGAGCCGCTCGTAGGAGATCCCCGAGAGGTCCGCCGTCGTGCCGCGCGTCAGGGCGCTGACCTCGTCGAACAGGGCTCCCGGGTCGGGCCGAGTCGAGTCGAACAGCTCGGGGACGACCCGGTCGGCGACCGCGCCGATGATGTCCACGTCCTGCCGGACGCCCTCCGGCGGCTCCCGGGCCGCCGTGACCCGCGAGACGCGGCGCTCCATGTTCATCACCGTCCCCTCGGACTCGCCCCACGTCGCCGCCGGCAGCACCACGTCCGCCAGCTCGACGGTGTCGGAGCGGAACGCGTCCTGGACGATCAGGAACGTGTCGTCGAGGGCGCTCTCGACGTGGTTCGCGTCGGGCATCCCCGCCACCGGATTCGTCGCCACCGTCCAGCAGACGTCGACGTTGTCCCGCGCCAGCTCGTCGACGATCCGAACGAACCCCGGCCCGGACGAGTCGGGGAGTCGGTTCAGGGGAACGTCCCACGCGTTGGCGATCGCCTTGCGGTGTGCGGTGTCGTCGAACGCCCTGTACCCCGGCCACGACGACTTCGAGGCGCAGACGCGGTTCCCCATCGAGTTCGCCTGTCCGGTCAAAGAGAAGGGGCCGCTTCCCGGTCCCAGATTTCCGGTGGCCAGACAGAGGTCGATCAGCGAGCGGGCGGTTCCCGTCCCCTGGACGCTCTGGTTGACGCCCATCCCCCAGTAGACGAGGGTTCGAGCGTCGAACGCCGCGGCCAGCTCGGAGACGCGCTCGACCGACACCCCGGCGGTTTCGGCCGCGACCTCGATGTCGGGAAGCGATCCGACCATGGCCTCGAACCCCTCGGTGTGGCGCTCGACGAACTCCCGGTCGACGAGTCCGTCGTCGACGGCCCGCGCGAGCACGGCCCGCGCCAGCGCCAGGTCGGTCCCCGGCTCGGGGCGAACGTGGAGGTCGGCGTCGGCCGCGGTCTCGCTCTCGACGGGGTCGACGACGATCAGATCGCCGTCGTCGCTCGCGCTGTCGGCGATCCACCGGTATAAGACCGGGTGAGCGATCTTCGGATTCGCGCCCCAGATCACGTGGGTCTCGGCGTCCGGGACGTCGTCGTAGGTCGGCGGCGGTGCGTCGCTCCCGAACGCCTGCGTGTACGCCCGCACCGCCGAAGCCATACACAGCGTGGTGTTGGCGTCGTAGTACCGGGTGCCGAACCCGCCCCGCGCGAGCTTCCCCAGCGCGTACGCCGCCTCGTTCGTCTGCTGGCCGCTNATACACAGCGTGGTGTTGGCGTCGTAGTACCGGGTGCCGAACCCGCCCCGCGCGAGCTTCCCCAGCGCGTACGCCGCCTCGTTCGTCTGCTGGCCGCTCCCCAGGACGGCGACGTTGTCGTTCCCCTGCCTGAGCGCCTCGACGATCCGCACCGAGACGGTCCCGAGAACGGTGTCCCAGTCAGTCGGCCGGAGCGTCCCGCCGCGGCGGATCAGCGGCTCGGTCACCCGCTCGCCGCTCGGGTCGACCGTCTCGCGGACGCCCCGACTACAGGTGGCTCCGTCGTTCGTCGGGTGGTCGTCGTCGCCGCGAACGTCGACGAACCGCCCCCCGTCACCGGCGCGCTGTCGGTAGCCGCAGCCGACCGCACATCGCATACAGGTTGTTGGTTTACGATCACTCATTGGCAATTTCGGTTCGGGTTTGTCCCGATCGAACGCGTTGATCGATTCATTCGTCTGCTGTTTCCGGATAGGTCTGGGCTCTCTTTTTTCTCATCTGGCATAACTCTTTTTTCGCATGAATAACGATGTAGTATAGGGATCGAGACGGTCGCCGCAGGCGCGGTCTGACGGCATGCGCCGGAGCGTCAGTCGTCCGTCGAGGCCGGCTCGCCGTCCGCCGCGGGTTGGCCCTCGTGAACCAACGGGTTCGTCGGTCGCGGCGCTCGGACGTCGACCGCGCACTGCTTGAGGTTCGGCTCGTCGGACTCGGGATCGACGACCGGGAGCGTGAGGGCGTTCACGGCCGGATGGTGGATCGGCAGCCACACCATCCCCTTCGGCACGCCGTCGTCCGGGTTGACCGCGACCGTCACCGACCCCCGGCGCGACGCGACGACCGTCTCCCCGCGGTCGAACGCCTCGATGTACTCCAGCGTCGTCTCCGGGTGGATACGGGCCATCGGGGTCGCGTCGCTCCCGCCGCTCCCGTCACCCCGGCTGCGGACGCCGGTGTTGTACGCGTCGGCCTGCCTCCCGGTCGTCAGAGTGAGCGGGAACTCGTCGTCCGTCGGCTCGGCGAGGCCGTCGTGGGCGCCCGTCGAGAACCGCGCGCGACCCGACGGCGTGGGGAACGACCACCCGTCGTCACCGACGTAGCGGTAGCCGCTCTCGGCCTCCGGCGACGGCGCGGGCCATCGGACCGCGCGCTCCGCCTCCAGCCGGTCGTACGAGATTCCCGACAGATCCGCCGGCGTCCCGGCCGTCAGCTCGCGCAGCTCCTCGAACACCGACTCCGGCGAGACGGACGCTCGCGGGAACAGCCCGTCGTCGATCGCGGCGCCGATCGCGACGATGATGTCGAGGTCTTGCTTGATCTTCGGCGAGGTCTCGGTGGCGGCGCGGACCCGCGAGATCCGGCGTTCCATGTTGGTGACCGTCCCCTCTGACTCGCCCCACGTCGCCGCCGGCAGCACCACGTCCGCCAGCTCCACGGTCTCAGTCCGGAACGCGTCCTGCGCGACGAGGAACGTCTCGTCGAGCGCCTCGCGGACGCGGTCGCCGTCGGGCATCCCCGCGACCGGGTTCGTCGCCACCGTCCAACACACCTCGGGCGGGCCGTCGACGACCGCGTCGACGATCCCCACCGGACCCGGCCCCGGATCGTCCGGGAGCCGCTCTCGCGGGACCCCCCACGCGTCGGCGATCGTCCGGCGCTCCTCGGGGTCGGTGAACGCGCGTTGGCCGGGCCAGGTCCCCTTCGACGAGCAGACTCGCGTCCCCATCGAGTTCGCCTGCCCGGTCAAAGAGAAGGGACCGCTCCCTGGCCGGAGGTTCCCCGTCGCGAGACAGAGGTCGATGAGCGCCCGCGAGGTCGCGGTCCCCTGGACGCTCTGGTTGACGCCCATCCCCCAGTAGACGAGCGTCGGGTCCGTCAGGGCGTCGGCGACGCGCGCGACGGTGTCGACCGAGACGCCGGCGGTCTCGGCGGCCTCGTCGACCGACGGTAACGAGTTGACCGTCGCCTCGAAGCCGGTCGTCGCCTCGGCGACGAACTCGCGGTCGACGCCGCCGTCGGCGACGACCTGCGCCAACACCGCCCGAGCGAACGCCAGGTCGGTGCCGGGGTCGACCTGCGCGTGCAGGTCGGCGTCGTCGACGGTCTCGCTCTCGACGGGGTCGACGACGATCAGCTCGCTGTCGTCGTCGCCCGCGCTGTCGGCGATCCAGCGGTACATCACCGGGTGGGCCACCGCGGGGTTCGCGCCCCAGATCACGTGGGTCTCGGCGTCGGGGATGTCCTCGTACGTCGGCGGCGGTGCGTCGCTCCCGAACGCCTGGTAGTAGGCCGTGACGGCGGAGGCCATACAGAGGGTGGTGTTGGCGTCGTAGTACCGGGTGCCGAACCCGCCCCGCGCGAGCTTCCCCAGCGCGTACGCCGCCTCGTTCGTCTGCTGGCCGCTNGTGGTGTTGGCGTCGTAGTACCGGGTGCCGAACCCGCCCCGCGCGAGCTTCCCCAGCGCGTACGCCGCCTCGTTCGTCTGCTGGCCGCTTCCCAGGACGGCGACCCCGTCTGCGGTCCGGGCGAGCGCGTCCTCGACGTGCGAGACGACGGTCCCGATCGCCGTCTCCCAGCTGGTGGGGACGAGCGTGCCGTCCTCCCTGACGAGGGGCCGTGTCAGCCAGTCGCCGCCGGGATCCGCGGTCTCGCTGACGCCGCGCTGGCAGGCGAGACCGCGGTTGACCGGGTGCGACGCGTCGCCCCGGACCGTGTCGAGTCCGTAGTTGTTGGTGTACCCCTGCTGGAGGTGACCGCACCCGACCGCACACCGCATGCACGTCGTCGGCGTCCAATCGCTCATCGGCGGTCCCGCTCCCCGGTGGTGGTCTCGCGCCGCGCCGAAGCGGGCGGTACGCCGGCGGTTCCGATCCGTGGCCGGTCCGAAATAGGTGGCCCGCACACGTAGTGTCGCATCAGTTGATATCTGAATATTACATACCTTATCTCCGCTATAATTGTTTTGGTATGGGAATATATGCGGTATATATAACAAATCTCCGCTTTATTTGGGATATTTCTAAACAAACATGCGCATACCCGCCCACGTGGCCTTCCGCTCGTGCACGTGGGCGTCCCGCCCGCAACGCGCGTCGCCGGCACAGTCGAGGCGCGATCGCGAACGGCGACGGAGGCGTGGCTGGTCGGGAATCGCTTAGGCGTGGCCGCCCGGAGATCGATTCCGGCCCACACGACGCTCGACAGCTCGATTCCATTTGTGAAGTTCTGGCTCGCTCCGTTACCGGGAATATAATTTCTTATCTTGAGAGAGAAAATATAGTCCGCTCTGGCGCCCGCCTTTTCGATCGCTCCGTTATACTTCTTATTTTGTGATTTTATAAAAACCGAAGTACTTTATGCTATCCTGTAAACTTCTACCCGAGATGACCCACCATTCGGCCAGTATAGGTGCGGAGAGGTTGTTCATTGACGACGAGCGTGATCGGTAATGGCGAACAAAAAGGAGGAGTGGAAATCGGAGCTGTACGGCGACAAGGTGCGGGAGAAGATACTGGAGTTCGCTGAGACGGGGTTCGAGTCGATCCCGGAAGACGAGCGGGAGGCGTGGTTCACCCGGTTCAAATTCTGGGGCGTGTTCCACCAGCGCTCGGGCCAAGAGGGGTACTTCATGCTGCGGCTGACCAACGCCAACGGGATCTTAGAGCCCGGCCAACTCCGCGCGATCGCCGAGGTCGCCCGCGACTACGCCTCGGGACCGGTGTCGAACCCCGAGTTCGGCGACAGTTGGATCGACCTGACCACCCGGCAGTCGGTCCAGCTCCACTGGATCGAACTCGAGGATATCCCGGAGATCTGGGAGAAACTGGAGGCCGTCGGGGTGACCACCCGGTCGTCGGGCGGCGACACGATGCGGAACATCTCCGGCAGCCCGGTCGCCGGCAAGGACGCGAACGAGGTGATCGACACGCTCCCGCTACTGGAACGGTTCCAGGAGGAGATCCGCGGCGACGACGACCTCTGTAACATGCCCCGGAAGTTCAACATCAGCATCTCCGGGACCCCCGAGGGCGGCGCGCAGGACGCGATCAACGACATCGGCCTCGAACCGGCTGAAAAGGAGATCGACGGGGAGGAGACGCTCGGCTTCAACGTTCGCGTCGGCGGCGGGCTCGGCGGTCGCGAGCCCCGCGTCGCTCGCCCCCTCGATGTGTTCGTGACCCCGGACGAGGCGTACGACGTGGTCCGCGGCTTCGTCGAGCTCTACCACGACCACGGGGACCGGCAGGTCCGCGCGAAGAACCGCTCGCGCTTCTTCGTCGACGACCACGGCACCGACTGGATCCGCGACCTGCTCGACGAGGAGTACGTCGACCGCGACCTGCGGACCGCCGGCGAGGACATCCGCGACGAGTACACGTACAACGCCGGGTCGGCCCCCGACGACGGGAAGAAGGACTACACCGGCGTCCACGAGCAGGGTGACGGCAGGCGGTACGTCGGTCTCAGCGTCCCCGTCGGCCGGCTGCCGGCCGAGGAGGCCGTCGAGCTGGCGGACCTCGCCGACGAGTACGGCACCGGCGAGGTCCGGCTCACGCGCCGGCAGAACCCGATCATCGTCGACGTGGAGCCCGACCGGGTGGACGACCTGCTCGCGGAGCCGCTGCTCGCGAAACACCGGCCCGAGCCGAACCCGTTCGTCCGCGGCGCGATGGCCTGTACCGGCACCGAGTTCTGCTCGATCGCGCTCGTCGAGACCAAGACCCGGACGGCGACGATGCTCCGCTGGCTCCGCGACAACGTCGACCTCCCGGACGACGTCAAGCAGCTGAAGATCCACTTCTCCGGCTGCACCGCCGACTGCGGCCAGGCCAACACGGCGGACATCGGGCTGCTCGGCATGCGGGCGCGGAAGGACGGCGAGATGGTCGAGGCGGTCGACATCGGCGTCGGCGGCGGGATGGGCGAGGAGCCCTCCTTCGTCGAGTACGTCCAGCAGCGGGTGCCGGCCGACGAGGCCCCCGGCGCGATCCGGAACCTGATCGAGGCGTTCGCGGAGCGCCGCGAGTCGAGCCAGACCTTCCGCGAGTGGGCGGACGCGACCGACGACGAGACGCTCGCGGAGCTGTGCGAGCCCGAGGAGACCGACTACGTCGACCCGTCGCTCACCGACGCGAAGCAGT
This sequence comes from Halorubrum saccharovorum DSM 1137, assembly GCF_000337915.1. GTDB lineage: Archaea > Halobacteriota > Halobacteria > Halobacteriales > Haloferacaceae > Halorubrum > Halorubrum saccharovorum. Next base: position 86,416 of record NZ_AOJE01000005.1, on the reverse strand, counting down.
CGTGGTACCCGTTCGCCGAGGAGGGGACGACGGCCGCGAATCCGGAGGTCGCGTCGTCCGATGACTGACCGTTCGATCGGCTCGGTGGCGGACGAGACCGCGGCCATCACCGAGGGCTCCGCGACGGCCGTCGAGGACCCCGAGACTACCGAAGACCCCGCGGACGACGGTGCGCAACACGCCTCGGCCGACGTCGCCCCTGAGCTGTTCGGCTGGTAGACCGCCGGGGGCGCGGCCGATCAACACCCATTCGACATATGTACGACGAGATTCTGTTCCCGACCGACGGCAGCGAGGCATCGAAGCGGACGCTTCCGCACGCGGTGAGTCAGGCGCAGGCCTTCGACGCGCGGGTCCACGTCCTCTACGTCGTGAACACGACGTACGCCGGCGTCGGCGCCGGCGGCAGCAAGAACGTCAACTCCCTCCGCGCGGAGGGCGAGGAGGTGACCGAGGAGTTCGAACAGCGGCTCCGCGACAGGGACGTGGACGTGGTCACGCGGGTCGAGGAGGGAGACCCGCACGCGAAGATCACGGAGTACGCCGCCGACGAAACCGACATGATCGTCATGGGGACGCGGGGGCGCAGCGGGATCGAGAAGTACCTGCTCGGCAGCGTCACGGAGAAGGTCGTCCGAACCGCCGACGTTCCCGTGTTCACGGTCCGCACTCCGGAATGACCGGTTCGCGAGCGAGATGAACGAACGGATCACGTCGGTGACCGCGTACACCACGCTGGACTTCGTCGACGGGGCGGCCGTCGGCCACGACTGGACCGAAGGCGGCTCGGGCGTGTTGAACGTCTCCGTGCCCGACGAGGCGCCCGACCGCGTCGAACTCCAGTTCGAACTCGACGGCCTCGACGTCGACCGGCTGCCGAACCACGCCGACCGGATCGATCTCACCGCCGAACAGGCCCGGACCGTCGCGGCCGCGCTGACGCGGCACGCGGACCGGATCGAAGACGGCGACGCCGGCTGACCCGCTCCCGAGAACGACCCGCTTCGCCACGCGATCGTTTAAGCCCGGCCGCGGCCTTCCGCCGGTATGAGCGCTCTCGACGACGACGCGTACCGCTCCTTTCGACGCGACTTGCACCGCCACCCGGAGCCCGCGTGGCGCGAGTTCTACACCACCGCCCGGATCGTCGAGGAGCTCCGGGAGCGCGACCTCACGGAGCTGTACGTCGGTCCGGACGCGCTGGCGACCGACGACCGGATGAACGTCCCCGACGACGAGGAGCTTGCCGAGTGGGAACAACGCGCACGCGACGCGGGCGCTGACCCGGAGATCGTCGACCGGCTCTCGGGCGGGTACACCGGCTGCGTCGCGGTCGCGGAGCGCGGTCCCGGCCCCGTGGTCGGCCTCCGCGTCGACATCGACGCGCTCCCGATCACCGAGTCCGCGAACGACGATCACGTCCCCGCGGCCGAGGGGTTCCGATCGGAGCGCGAGGGGTACATGCACGCGTGCGGTCACGACGCGCACGCGACGATAGGGCTCGGAGCCCTCGACGCGGTGCTGGACTCCGACTTCTCGGGCACGCTCAAGGTGTTCTTCCAGCCGGGCGAAGAGCAGGTCGCGGGCGGCAAGCCGATGGCGGAGTCCGGCCACCTCGACGACGTGGACTACCTCTACGCGGTCCACGTCGGCCTGGATCACCCCTCCGGCGAGGTCGTCTGCGGCGTCGACGGCTTCCTGGCGGTCAGACACTTCCTCGCGGAGTTCGAAGGCGAGCCGTCCCACGCGGGCGCGCGTCCGGAGCAGGGACGGAACGCGGTGCAGGCGATGGCGGCGGCGGTCCAGAACCTCTACGCGATCCCCCGGCACGCCGACGGGCCGACCCGGGTGAACGCCGGGCTCGTCGGCGGCGGCACGGCGACGAACGTCGTCCCCGAGGAGTCGTACATCGAGGGCGAACTCCGGGGGGCGACGACGGAGCTGGCCGACTACATGTCCGACCACGCAGACCGAATTCTGGAGTCGGCCGCGGGGATGCACGACTGCGAGGTCGAGGTCTCGACGAAGGGGGAGGCGCCGAGCGCGACGAGCGACGACGCGCTCGCCGGGATCGTCGGCCAGGTCGCGGGCGACGTAGCGGGCGTCACCGAGATCGTCGACAGCGCCGATCTGGGCGGCTCCGAGGACGCGACCTATCTGATGCGGTCGGTCCAGAAGCGCGGCGGGCTGGCCTGCTACGTCGGCGTCGGCACCGACCACCCCGGCGGTCATCACACGAGCACGTTCGACGTGGTCGAAGGCGACATCGCGATCGGGATCGACGTGCTCGCCGGCGCGATCCGGAAGGTCGCCGAGACGCGTCCCTGATCGAGGGTGAAACGGCGAACCCCGAACGGAGTCCCGTTGAAATTCTCTGTTTCGGACGCGCTGTCGTCCGAAACGGCTGATCGGTGGTGAGTGCGAGTTGGTCGGTCGTTCTCACGTTCGGAGGAATTATCAGCGGCACCGTTCGAACTGGTTTCGATGCCCTCCAAAACACACGAACTGCTCGAATCAGTTCGGCGTCTCCTCTTCGTCGTTGTATTTCTACTCGGACTCGGCGTCGCGGCGCTCGGTGATATCGCTGTTGCGGTCCGCGGCTACACGACGGCGATACCGACTGCCGCCCGCGTAATCGGGAGTGTGGTCGTACTTACGGCGCTTGCGCTTCTCTTTTCCACGCTGTTTCAAGCAGATGCGGATCCGGACTCGACGGACTGAGTGTACCGATCGGGAGGTGAACCGTCCGTACTGACTGATGCGTGAGGTCCCTACCCGTACTGACCGGGCTCGAATCGGGCGTGTCAACCACCATCGGGTTTCGAAGTCCCCGGATCCATCCCCCTCGCTGATCGGATCGCCGGCCTCGAACCTGGCCCGGTTGTGGACGACGAACGGGATCGCAAGGAGGCCGGCGAGCGTCGCGAACGCCAGCGACCACCGCCGCTGGTCTCCCGGCGACAGGTAGAAGCGAGCCGCCGCCCGTCGGGTCGCGCTCACGGCCCCGTCCGAGCGACGGCACTCGCGGTCAGGTCGCTCTCCTCCGCGGTCACCTCGCCGACGATTCGGTACCGTCCCGCAGGGGGATCTCCCCACGTCGCCTCGTAGGTGGTCGACTCGCCCGGCTCCAGGGTCTCGCTGCCGAGCACCTGCGTGAACACGCGACCGGTGCCGTACCGCCAGACGGGATCGTCTTCTCCCTCCCTATGGTCTTCCACGCCCTCCCTATCGTCGCCCTCGCCCTCACCGCCGATCCGGTACGCCGCGAAGTCGGCGCGCTGGCCGGTCCGGAATCGTAAGGTGTCGGGATCGTCGCCGCCGTTTCGGACCGTTAACGCGAGGTCGATCGCGTCGTCGCCGCCGGCGTCGTCACGGGCGTCGACGGTGTGGGCAGTGAGCGCGGCGTTGAGCATGGGGATACATCGCCGAGCGTCGGCATAAACACACGTGCGGAACTGACGGGGCCCTCGACTCCCAACCGTTCCGGCGACGACGCGCCTAAGTCGCGGCTCCCCCTACGGGATCGCGTGCAGGTCGTCGGCTACGAGTCGGGCGAGGGACTCACCGTCGCCAGCGGCGGCGCGGTCGAGTTCGTCGAGGCGACCCCGGGCACGGAACTCGCGTTCGGGCTCGGCGACCGCCGCTGCGCGGGGACCGTCCACGACGGCGAGCACGTCGCCTGCGACGCGGCCGACGCTCCCTACTGCGACGCGCACCGACACGTCTGGGTCTGCGCCCGGTGTACGGGAACCTGTCTGAAAGACGAGATGGACTGCCGCGAGGCGCACGCGGTGTACCTCGCGGCGTTCGCGCCGGACGTGCTGAAGGTGGGCGTCACGCGCCTGTGGCGGCTGGAGACCCGGCTCCGCGAGCAGGGCGCCGACCGCGCGGCCCACGTCCGGACGTACCCGGACGGGCGGATCGCGCGCGAGGTCGAGGCCGAGCTGGCCGAACGCGACGACCTCGTCGATCGAGTGCGCGTCCCGACGAAGCTCGCGGGGTTCGGCCGCGACGTGGACGCGACGACGTGGGAGGCGCTGCTGGAGGGGTTCGACCCGATCGAGCGGTTCGCCTTCGACTACGGCCTCGACCTCGACGACCGGCCCGTCGCGGAGCGGATGGCGTCCGGGACGGTCCGGGGCTGGAAGGGGCGCGTGCTCGTGCTCGACCGCGGCGGGTCGACGTACGCGGTCGACGCCCGCGATCTCGTCGGCTACGAACTCACCGAGGAGGTTCCGGACCGCGAGCTGCAGTCGAGCCTGGGCGCGTTCGGGGGCTGACTCTCGACGGGACGGCCGGTCCTCACTTCGTCCGCCGGAACCGGTGTCGAACCACGTCGGCGTCGTCGTCCCAGTCGAAGCTCCCGCCGTGCGCGCGCACCATCCGCTCTCTGTACGCCTCCAGCGACGGCGACCCCTCCCGCTTCGCGTCCTCGTCGGTCATGTCGCCGAGGGTGCGCTCGGTCACCTCGGTGAGTTCGAACGTCACGCCGTCGATCTCGAAGGTGTCGCCTTCCTTGCCGTACCGGTTCCCGCGGTGGAGCTGGGTCACGTCGCCGTCGAGCGCGCTCTGCTTCACGCGGTCGTTCGGAAGCAGGCCGGCCGGGTCGTTGACGGTTTCGTCCGCCGGGTCGTTCTCTGACATATCGATCCGTTAGGCCCGGATCGGGTTATAAGCGCGGCCGACATCGACCGCCGGTCCCCGCGGGCACGGACCGTGCTGACGCGCCCCGCACTCTGCGAATCTCGAAGCCGCCGATCGCGACCGTATCCACGGACGTGAACACCCTCGTCGAGGGCCGAGCCGAGGGATTCAAGATACTGCCGGTCCCCTTCTCCGACGATGCGTCAGGACCACCTCATCACCGCGACCCAGCTCTCGCGGGATGACATCGAGGCGGTGCTCGACCGGGCCCGCGAGGTCGCCGACGACCCCGCCGCCTACGCGGACCGGCACACCGGGCGCGTGCTCGCACTCTGTTTCTTCGAGCCGAGCACGCGCACCCGGATGAGCTTCGACAGCGCGGCAAAACGCCTCGGGATCGACACGATCGACATGGGCGACGTCGACTCGTCGTCGGTCTCGAAGGGGGAGTCGCTCTCTGACACCGTCCGCGTCATCGAGGGCTACGCGGACGCGCTCGTGCTCCGCCACCCGAGCGAGGGCGCGGCGACGCTGGCCGCGGAGCAGGTCTCCGTCCCCGTCGTCAACGCGGGCGACGGCGCCGGCCAGCACCCCTCGCAGACCCTCCTGGACCTCCACACTATCCGGGAGAACCACGGGCTCGACGACCTCACGGTCGGGATCATGGGCGATCTGAAGTACGGACGCACCGTGCACTCGCTGGCCGCGGCGCTCACGGAGTTCGACGCCAACCAGCACTTCATCAGCCCGGAGTCGCTGCGGCTCCCTCGCTCGGTCCGCTTCGACCTCCACGAGACCGGCGCGCAGATCCGCGAACACGAGGAGCTCGAACCGGTCCTCGACGAGCTCGACGTGCTGTACGTCACCCGGATCCAGAAGGAGCGGTTCCCGGACGAGAACGAGTACCATCGCGTCGCGGGCGAGTATCAGATCGACGCCGAGACGCTCGACGCCGCCCCCGACGACCTCACCGTGATGCACCCGCTCCCGCGCGTCGACGAGATCGCACCCGACGTCGACGAGACCGACCACGCGACGTACTTCGAGCAGGCGCACAACGGGATCCCAGTGCGGATGGCGCTGCTCGACACCTTACTGGAGAACGCCGAGGCCGCCGAGGGGATGGAGGTGGGTCGATGAGCGACCACGAGCTTCGCGTCTCGAAGATCCGCGACGGGACCGTGATCGACCACGTCGAGGGCGGGCAGGCGCTCAACGTGCTCGCGATCCTCGGTATCGACGGCTCCGAGGGACACGGCGTCTCCGTCGGGATGAACGTCCCCTCGGACCGGCTCGGCCGCAAGGACATCGTGAAGGTGGAGGAGCGCGAGCTCTCGCAGTCGGAGGTCGACGTACTCTCGCTCATCGCGCCCGAGGCGACGATCAACATCGTCCGCGACTTCGAGGTCGTCGAGAAGAACCGCGTCACCCGCCCCGACAGCGTGACGGGCGTGCTCTCGTGCCCGAACCGCAACTGCATCACGAACGCCGACGAGCCGGTCGACACCCGGTTCGACGTGGTCGCCGACGGCGTCCGCTGCGACTACTGCTCGACGATCCTCCGCGCGGACATCGCCGATCACATCGACGTGTGACGGCGGGAGGTCATCCGCAATCGACGAGGGCTCCGGTAGATTTTAGCGCCCGCCGCTCAACACGTCAAGTATGAGCAAGAAACTGAAGCTCGTCTTGGTCCTGTCGTTGGTCGCGCTCGCCTACTTCCTGTTCGCCGGCGACAAGGAGCCGGTCGAAGTCGAATAACCGGGGCGCAACGCGCTCCCTCTGCCGGATCGTTCGCCAATCACCTCCGCGGGCGGATGCCCGCCGTTTTTACCCGTCGATCTCGTAGCGGCGCGCATGTACGGGGTCGTCACGCGCAACGCCGACGAGGTCGAGATGGAGCCGTTCGACCTCGGCTTCTACGAGGTGAAAGACGTCACGGGACGGGCGGCCGCGCCCCTACCGAACGCCGTGAACATGGTGTCGTGTTTCGGCGACAACGCCGCGGCGAGCGAGAATCCCGACCTCGTTCCGGTCGACGAGCGCGGCGAGCCGGCGACCCGCGACCGCGACTACTTCGACTGGGCGTACATCTGTCCGACCCACTCGGAGTACCGCGAGGGGTTACTGGAGATCATCGAGGACTGCGCCGCCGAGAACGAGGACGTGCGCCTCGACGACGTGGGGTTCCCGCGGGAGGGGTTCTGTCACTGTGACCGCTGTGAGCGACTGTTCGCCGAGAGCGACCGCGAGGACTGGGACGACTGGCGCGCCGACGTGATCACCGAGTTCGTCGCCGACGCGGCCGACCGGATCCCCGGACGGGTGTTGCTCACGCTGTACCCCGATCCCTACCCCGGCCACCTGCGGGCGCGGGCCGGACTCGACCTCGACCGGCTCGCCGAGCACGTCGACGAGTTCGTGGTCCCCCTGTACGACACCGAGTACGCCACGACCTACTGGCTGGAGACCGTCGCCCGGGGGTTCCGCTCGCGGCTCGGCGGCGACTACGACGTGCACGGCGCGCCGCCGGAGACGCCGTTCTCGCTGGAGCTGTACGCGGTCGAGGTCGACGTGGACGACTTGATCCACGCCGCGGAGGTCGCGGAGCGGTACGCGAAGGACGTGTTCTTCGGCTACGACGCCAACAACGCGGCCGCTGCCCTCCGCCGGAAGGACGCCGACACGCGCGAGGGCGAGGTCCACCGGCCCGACTGACTCGACCGGCACGTCCGGCACGGGTCGTCTCGACCGACGCGATCGGAGCCGCACGAACGAGGGTTTAAGTACCGGAGCGGCCGACACCTATTCGACCGGCCGCCGGTGTGCGACACAACTGGTCGTCTCGCGTTCGCGTGGGGCGGTCACCTTTCAACGTCCGCACCGTAGCGGCGGTCGCCCTACACGCTGAGCCGGTGGCTCGTCGATCGGTTCTCCGAGATGACTCGTGAACGACCCCAGTGACGCTCATAAACCGTAACTACGCCAGCGTCCCGATCACGCCGCCGATCCGTTCGATCGCGGCGTCCACGTCCTCGCGGTCGACATCGAGGTGGGTGGTGAACCGCGTCGTGTACTCGTCGAACTCCACGCACCCCACGCCGGCGTCCTCGCAGGCCGCCACGAGGTCTGCTGCGGGAATCCCCGACGCCTCGGTGTGCGCGACGACGATGTTGGTGTCCGGCTCCGGCGCGCTGACCCCGTCGAGGGCGTCGAGGCCGGCCGCGAGCCGCTCCGCGTTGGCGTGGTCGTCCGCGAGGCGGTCGACGTTCTCCAGCGCGAGCAGGCCCGGCGCGGCGATCATCCCGGCCTGTCGCATCCCGCCGCCGAACAGCTTGCGGACGCGTCGGGCCGCCTCGACGAACGCCTCGTCGCCGGCGACGATCGAGCCGACCGGCGCGCCGAGCCCCTTCGAGAGGCAGAACGAGACGGTGTCGACCGGCGCGACGATCTCGCTCGCGTCGACCCCCAGCGCGACCGCGGCGTTGAACACGCGCGCGCCGTCGAGGTGGACCGGCACGTCGGCCTCGCGGGCGACCTCGGCGGCCGCCGCGATCCGGTCGACCGGGAGCGCCGTCCCGCCGCGGTAGTTGTGGGTGTTCTCCAGCGAGAGGAGCCCGGTGCCGGGGCGGTGGAGGTCCTCGTCGACGAGCCCCTCGCGGACGGCCTCGGGCGCGGGGACGCAGCGCTCGCCCGCGTCGATCGTCCGGGTCTGGGTGCCGGAGAGCTTCGCCGCGCCCGCGAGCTCCCACCGGTAGACGTGGGACTCACGCTCCAGGAGGAGCTCCTGTCCGGGATCGGTGTGGACGTGGACGGCGATCTGGTTGGCCATCGTCCCCGAGGGGACGTACAGCGCGGCCTCGGTGCCGACCGCGTCGGCGGCGCGGCGCTCCAGCTCGTTGACGGTGGGGTCGTCGCGGTACACGTCGTCGCCGACCTCGGCGTCGCGGGCGGCCTCGCGCATCGCCTCGGACGGCGTCGTAACGGTGTCGGATCGCAGGTCGAGGAACTCGTCGGCTTCGGGCATCTGTTGGCGGCGGTTCGTCGGCCGAGCGGAAATAGGTCGCGTTCCGGGCGGGCTCGACCGCCGTTACGCGGCGAGACACCGTTACGCGGCGGGAGAGTGTCGGCTTCCGCGTTCGGTCCCTTCTTAACCGCCGCGGCCGATCTCCGGCGTATGGCAACGGAAGCCGCACCCGACGACGAAGCCGACGCAGCCGACGCTCCCGCCGCGTACGACGCCCTCCTCGACCGCGTTCGGCGCTGGAACACGGTCGGGAGTGCCGCCGGCGTCCTCGGGTGGGACCAGCAGGTGATGATGCCCGAGGGCGGCACCCCCGCCCGGTCGAAGCAGCTCTCGACGCTCTCGTCGATCCGACACGACATGGTGACCGACGAGGAGACGGGCGAGCTGCTCGACGAGCTCGACGACGCCGACCTCACCGACGAGCGGGCGGCGGTCGTCCGCGAGGTCCGCCGCGAGTACGAGCGCGCCGACGCCGTCCCCGTCGAGCTGGTCGAGGAGATCTCCGAGACCGGGACGGAGGCCCTGCAGGCGTGGGAGGAGGCGAAGGCCGAGGACGACTTCGAGACGTTCGCGCCGCACCTGGAGAAGCACGTCGAGCTGAAACGCGAGTACGCCGAGCACATCGACCCCGACCGCGACCCCTACGAGGTCCTCTTCGAGGAGTTCGAGCCGTGCCTCTCGATGGAGCGCGCGGAGGCGATCCTGACCGAACTCCGCGAGACGCTCGTCCCCATGATCGACGCGATCCGCGAGTCCGACGCCGACCTCGCCGTCGACACCTTCGAAGGGAGCTTCCCCGAAGAGGAGCAGGAGGCGCTCGCGCGCGAGACCCTCGAACTGGTCGGCTACGACTTCGACCGCGGTCGGCTCGACGTCTCATCGCACCCGTTCACCGCGGGCAACCAGTTCGACTGCCGGGTGACCACCCGGTTCGACGAGTCCGACCCGCTCGGCGCGATCGGCTCGACGATCCACGAGTTCGGCCACGCGCAGTACAACCTCGGCCTCCCGCAGGAACACTTCGGGACCCCGCTCGGTGAGTCCCGCGACCTCTCCGTCCACGAGTCGCAGTCGCGGCTCTGGGAGAACCACGTCGGTCGCAGCCGGGCGTTCTGGGAGCTCTTCTTACCGACCTTCCAGGAGCACTTCCCGGAGACCGACGACGCCACCGTCGAGGACGCGTATCAGGCGTTCAACCAGGTCCACGAGGACAACCTCATCCGCGTCGAGGCGGACGAGCTCACCTACCATCTCCACATCGTCGTCCGGTTCGAGATCGAGCGCGACCTGGTCCGCGGCGACCTCGCGGTCGAGGACGTGCCCGAGGTCTGGAACGACAAGTACGAGGAGTACCTCGGGATCCGCCCCGACACCGACGCCGAGGGCTGTCTGCAGGACATCCACTGGAGCCACGGCAACTTCGGCTACTTCCCGACCTACTCGCTCGGCTCCGTGATGGCCGCCCAGCTGTTCGAGGCCGCCGAAAGCGAGATCGACGACCTCGACGACAAAATCGCCGCGGGCGAGTTCGACGACCTCCGCGAGTGGCTCGGCGAGAACGTCCACCGGCACGGCTCCCGCTACGAGACGAACGAACTGGTCGAGCGCGCCACCGGCGAGGAGTTCTCGGCGGACGCCTTCACTGACTACGTCGAGGAGAAGTACGGCGAGCTGTACGGGATTTGACACACACTCCGAGTTAAGCGGCGAGCTGGTAGCCTTGTGCTCTCTCAATATTTTCCTCAATTAACTGTTAAATAAGACGGTTGTTCTCCTCAGAAATATCAAATCTTATTAATATTATGGCCCGCTCAATACTGTGTAACTCATTAAGTTTCAATATGTCAACCCGTCGTTATCGAGGTGAATGCGAGACGGCTCTCGTCGCTCTTTGCTACAGAGCATCGGTTCGGTCGCTTTCGGAGGTATCGCACTCAGTGGCACCACCACGGCAGCCCCGGGGAACGGAAAGGGGTCCAATTCGGGGAAGTCCAATTCGGGGAATGGCCGCGGCGGTGGGTTCCCGCCGAAGGGTATCACCGAGTGGGGCGATTCGATCGAGATCGGCAACGGCGAGATCTCGACGTTCTCCTCGGTCACTCCCTCCGGCAAACCGAAGGCCGTCGGCGTTCACTTCGCCGACGGAACCTTCGATGCCCTCCCGTACGCCGAGGACTTCGAGAGCGGTGACGCAACGGGAATGAAGATCCACGGCGGTTTCTGGTCGAAGCCGTTCAACCTCGACTTCCCGGAGAACACGCCGGAGCCGATCAGCTACGCCGGTTGCGGTTGGAACCCGGGAGGTCACACACCCCGCGGAGTCTACGACAAACCGCACTTCGACCTCCACTATCACTTCTACGAGCCCGACCCCGTCAGTCAGATTGCCCCGGGTGTCATCGAAGACCTTCCGGATGAGAAGATTCCTGACGGGTACCAGCTCATTGAGGGCGGCGCCATCGTCCCCAAGATGGGCGCACACCTCGCTCCGGAAGACGCACCCGAGTTCGACGACCGGAACGAGGCCAGCGACTGGCAGGAGACCCTGATCTGGGGTGTCGCCGACGTGGACGACGACGGCGAGTACGAGAACAACTACGTCGAGCCGATGATCACGCTGGACTACTTCGAGAACCACCTCGACGGCGTCGAGAAACAGGATATCCCCCAGCCCGATGTCTACCCGAAGGAGGGACATTACCCAACGACCTACACGGTGCGCGATCTGGGCGACGGCGGCTACGCCGTCGTGATGGAGGGATTCGAAGAGCGATCGGCCTGACTTCGACGTCGAATCGTCTGCCGTCTTCGGTGGTCCGGGACGCTACGAGGGCGTATTTTTAAACGGCGACGCCGACACCTCGTTAAATTCCCAGCCTGAAGCCGGTCATCAGGACGATCAGCCCGAGCATGACGGCCGCCTCGAACAGGCCGACGACGAGGTTCTTCTTCTCGATCGATTCGAGCCGCGAGGCGTCCGGGTTCGGCGAGAGCGTCTCGTAGTACGCGCTGAGCTGCAGCCGGTGCGGGACCGCGAGCCCGAACGCGAACAGCCCCCAGCCGACGCCGAGCGCGAGTCCCGACCACGTTCCGGCGAAGCCGTAGCCGAGCCCGAGGTCGGGCGTCAGGAGCACCGTCCCCGAGAGCACCGTCGTCAGCGAGAAGCCGACGAGGAAGAACACGGCCTTCGGAATGAGCGCGGTGTTCACCGCGGCCGTCGCCTCCTCGTCGAGCCCGCCGAGCGTCGGGCCGATGAGCGCCGGGAAGATCAGCGCGAACCCGAACCACACCGCACCCGCGGCGACGTGCGTGTAGAAGAGCAGTTCGGTGCTCGAAAGCAGGAGGCTCGCGGCGAGGAACGCCAGCGGAACGAGGAAGCACCCGGCCGCAAACGCCGGGTTCGCGGCCGCTGCGAGGTGTTGAACGCGTTCGACGACGTTTTCCTCTGCGACGCGACTGGTCTCGTGACTGACAGCCATGTGACGACGATCATTCATTTATCTGATAGTAGTTGTGATCGACGCAATCACCGAAACGCAACGCCCGGCGTAAACGAGACGCCCGAGATCAGTCTTTCTTCGGAAGCGAACCGTACAGTTCCTCGTTCAGAATGTGCGTGCTGAACTGTGCACAGAGACGGCAGCAGTCGGCCGCGTCGGAGAACGTTCGCACGCTGGCGTCCCACCGAGCGTGAACCGATCCGAGCATCGCGCTCCGCACGGACGGTTCGGTTGCGACCATCATTCGACGCGCTCGCTCCGGCGGCGTCGCCTGGGCCGCAGGTCGCTCCATCTCCTCGGTGGCCAGCAGATCTTCGAACACGCTTCCGATCTCGATCCCGACGCCGAGGTTGTCGCCCACCTGCGGGGCGATGAAGACGGTCACGTTGCTCGCTCGCGCGAACGCGATGCTCTGTGTCGCCGCGTCCATCTCCTCCAGATCGATACCGACGTCGATAGCGAGGAAGGCGTTGAACCCCCGATCGCGAAGGCACTCACGGGTTTCTTGGAGGAGTCGCAAAACCTCGTCTTCCGCGTACTCGCCACTGTCCTCGTCCCACATCGCGAACGAGGGGACCGAGGGTTCCACGTCGGCGTCGTCCGGCAACGCCGCGTCGACGTCGAAGGTCCGATACGGACCCATCAGATAGACGAGGAACCGATCGCGGCGAACCGGAGAGAGGGCCTCCGAATCCCCGTCTGACCGCGGAAGCGCATCGACGATTCGATCCCGCATCTCTGTAGTCGTGCCGTACGGATAGTATATAAATATCGGGTTTTTCAAAATTATTCTACTAGAGAACGATTAAGTGAACCGCGGCCTATCGCCTTCATGAGAAACGTATGGGTGACACAGATCGTCGGTCTCCGGGCGAGATTCACCGTCCCGAGCCGCCGCTCCCGGAGGAGAGCGGGCTGACGCTCGACGAGTACCTCGCGATGCAGCAGGCGATCGGGCATCCGACCCGATTCCGTATCCTCCGAACGCTCGTCGCGAACGACGAGCTGAGCGCGACCGACCTGAAACGGGTCGTCGACGCCGACCCGCCTAACTTCCACTACCACCTCAGCGAACTGGTCGATGTCGGGCTCGTAGAGAAGCGTCAGCGACGGACCGCCGACAGTCAGGGATTTTACACGTACTACCGGCCGACCGGAATGGGACGCGGGATCCTCGAACACGGCGTCGAGGAGCTGATGCGACGCGAGCGCGAGTTCGACGACGCGTATTCGTGAACGCGCTCTCGATCACGGGATAGCGGCGCTCGCAGTTCCGCCGTTCGCCTACGGGACTTCCCGTGCGGTCGGTCTCGCTGCTCGCCGGCCGAGGGCCGGCTCGCTATAGTGGGGTCGAGCGTATGGGCGACCCCGCTACTTCTCGATGATGCTCTCCTCGACCGCCTCGCCGAAGTGGCGCGCCACGTCCTCGTAGTAGACGAGGGCCTCGTCGCCCTCCTCCAGGTCGGTGACCGCCTTCTTCCCGTCCGCAGTCGCGACCTTCACGGTCTCGGCGTTCTGGATGAGCGTCTCAACGCGGTCGACGCCCTCCTCGGTCTCGACTTCCGCCTGAATCCGGAACATCGGGCGCTTCTCGATCTTCACGCGCCCGACGATCGCCTCGCGGGTGTGGCCCGCGGTGTCGACGACCTGCACCTCGTCGCCGCTCGTCAGCTCAGCGAGGTAGTTGGTGCCGCCCTCGGCGTTGCGGACGTACGCGTGGACGGCGCCGGCGTTCACGCGAAACGGGCGCGACTCGACGTACGGCGACTCGGCGGTCTCGGCGTGGACGAAGAACAGCCCGCGCGACATCGACCCGACTAACATCCCCTCGTCGTCGTCCATCAGCGACCCGGTGTCGATGCAGACGCGGTCGGCCATCCCGGTGCGCTCGACCGCGGTCACCTCGGCGTGTCGGAGGTCCAGCGTCTCGCGGTCGGCGGCGTCGCGGGCGTCGACCGCGCCGCGGATCTCGTCGGGCGAGTCGGCGTCGAGGAGAACGCCGTCGGCGCCGATCTCCAGCGTCTCGAAGGCGGTCTTCGCCTCCGCGGCGGTGGTCGCGCCGGCGACGAGGTGCGTCTCCTCGCCGACCCGCGCGATCAGGTTCTCCAGCGGGATGATCGACCAGTCTTCGCCGACGACCACCGTGAACTCGGCGTCGGTGGCGGCCTCCTCGGCGANATCAGAGATGTGTATAAGAGACAGGTGCCGAGCACTCGGACGTACACGCCCTGGGCGCGGTCGTCGCGCCGGCGGACGGTCGTGAGGTCCGCGGAGCCCGACAGGTCCTCGGGCATGTCGATGGTGCCGTCGCCCTCGCCGCCTTTCCCGACGAAGTAGGCGTCGGCCTCGGCGTCGCTCTCGGCGTCGTCGATCACGTCGGCGTCCGACCGGAACGCGGCGACCGAGATGTCGCCCAGGTCGCGGACGCGCCCCACGTCGCTCTCGTCGACGAGCACCCAGTCCGCGCCGGCCTCGATGGCGGCCGTGATCCGTCGCTTGCGCGCCTCCCAGTCGCCGACGTCGCCGTCGGCTTTCACCCAGACCGTGCGTGTCATTGTCGGAACCTCACGGCGGGCGGGCTTGAAAACTGCGAAAGGGTCGGGCGTTGCGCGTGACGGCGCGGAGGACGACAAAGCACTTATCACTGAGATCACATCGTTCCATTCACACCACCGAATGACGCAACCAGGCCAGCGCCTCTCGAAAGCGCGCTCCCGATACGCCGCGGTGCGCGAGTCCCTCCGCGAGCGCGCCACGCCGCATCTCGGGATCGACCCGAGAGCCCTCGGCGCCTTCCGAATCGCGGTGGCGCTCTTCCTTCTCGCGGACCTGCTGGTCTATCGGATTCCCGCGGTAAGCGCGTTCTACACGGACGACGGCGTCCTTCCCCGCTCGACGCTCGCCGAGATATACCCGCTGTTAGAGACCGTCTCGATCCACGCGATGTCCGGTTCGGCGCGGGTGCAAACGGGACTGCTCGCGGTCGGGGCTTGCGCCGCAGTCTGCCTGCTCGTCGGCTATCGAACGCGGGCGTCGACGGTCCTCTCCCTCGTCCTGCTCGCGTCGCTGTACGCTCGGAACCCGTACGTGATCAACGGCGGGAACACGATCCTTGTCGTGGTCCTGTTTTTGAGCCTCTTTCTCCCGCTCGACGCTCGCTGGTCGGTCAGTGCGGGCCGCCGGAGCGGCCGTACCGATCGGGACGACGCCGACGAACGAGGAGCCGACGAACGAGGGGCCGACGAGCGTGGGGCCGACGAACGAGGGGCCGACGAACGAGGAGCCGACGAGCGTGGGGCCGACGAGCGTGGGACCGACGAGCGAGCGGGCGGCGTCGCTCCGCGAGTTTGTTCTATCGGAACGGCCGTCACGCTCCTGACGCTCGTGTCGATCTACGCGGCGAACGCGGTCTCAAAGTTCCGGAGCGACGCGTGGATGTCGGGTATCGCCGTCCCTCGGATCTTCCAGTTAGAGGAGTTCACCGTGGGACTGGGACCGTTCGTCTCGGAACACGCCGCGGTTCTCGCGACGGTGAACTGGCTCTGGGTCGCGCTCCTTTCGGCGTCCGTGCTGCTGATCGCCGCGACCGGGCGGCTCAGGGTCGGCGTCGCCCTCGCGTTCGTCTCCGCACACATCGGCATGGCCGCGACGATGCGGCTCGGCGTGTTCCCGTTCGTCATGATCTCGGTCCTCCTCCTGTTTTTCCCGCCAGGGGCCTGGGACCGCGTTGAGGCGGTCGCGTCGAAGCGGCGCGGATCCGATCGACCCGCGGAGGCGGACCGTCCGTACCGAAGTGACGGCGGAGACGAGACCGGAGTCGACCGAAGTGGCGGCGACGGCGCGGCCGACACCGCCCCGCCGGATCCGTCGCGGGTTCGCCGCGGGGTCCGGGTGGGAGCTACCCTGGTGCTCGTGAGCTTCTTCCTCGCGCTCGTGTGGTGGCAGGCCGCGGGAGTCGGGCTCGTCGACCTCCCGGCGTCGGAATCAGCCGGCGAACTGTCGGAGGTGAGCTGGTCGTTCTTCGCGCCGAACCCGCCGGACGCCTCCAGCTGGTACGTCGTCCGAGGAACGCTCGAATCGGGCGAATCGATCGACGTTCGCGACGGGCGGGCGGTCACGTACGACCGACCGCCGGACGCGGCCGAGACGTACCCGACGACCCTCTGGCACCAGTTCGGATTCCGGATGAAGAACGCCGGAGAGGCGCGATATCGGCCGGTGGCGGCGTACGTCTGTGAGCGATCGGACCGCAGCCTCGCGTCCGTGACCGTCTTCCACGTCGAGCAGGCGGTCGGTCCGAGCGGGCCGGTCGGGGAGCCGGAGCCGCAAAGGCAGGTGCGCGTCGCCTGCTGATCCGAGACCTCGGGGCGGAGCGGGTTACGCCTCCACGAACCCGCCCGCGCGCAGCGCCTCCTCCACGCCCGCGTCGTCGTGGACGACCGCCGACACCGCGCGGGCGATCCCCTCGGGGTCCCCGTGCTGGAAGATCGACCGCCCCATCGACACGCCGGCCGCGTCGCCGTCCATCGCGCCGCGTACCATCTCCACGGTGTCGCGGTCGGTCCCCTTCGAGCCGCCGGCGATGACGACCGGGAGCCGGGTCGACTCCGTGACGCGCTCGAACGAGTCGCCGTCGCCGGAGTACCCCGTTTTCACCACGTCGGCGCCGACCTCCTCGGCGAGCCGCACCGCGTGCCCGAGCGACTCGGGGTCGGTCTCGTCGACGCCGGGGCCGCGCGCGTACGCCATCGCGAGCACCGGGAGGCCGAGACGGTCGGCGTCGGCGGTCAGCTCCGCGAGCTCCTCGATCTGCTTCGGCTCGTGGTCCGACCCGACGTTGATGTGGAACGAGACGGCGTCGGCGCCCGCGCGCACCGCGTCCTCGACGGTGCCCGTGACGCGCTTGTCGCTCTCGTCGGGGCCGATCGTCGTCGACCCGTTGAGGTGAACGATGTAGCCCGCGTCGTTCTTGTTCTCGTGGACGCGCGGCGCGATCCCCTTCTGGGTGAGCACCGCGTCCGCGCCGCCGCTCGTCACGCCGTCGATCGTCGATTCGATGTCGACGAGGCCGTCGACGGCGCCCATCGTGAGCCCGTGGTCCATGGGGACGATGAGGTACCGGTCGTTCGTAGATATGCGGTCGAGTCGTGCCGAGAGTCCTGCTGTCATGATGGTGTCGGTCGTTGTGTGAGTGTGTGGCAATCGTAGGTAAGTCGGTTTCGTTCGGGGACGTTATTGGCTCGAAGCCGCGGTCACCGCGACTCCGCCGTCTCGGCGCGCGCGTCGTAGCCGCGCTCCGCGCCCGCCTTCAGCTCCCGCGAGAGCGCCTCCAGACGGTCGGCGACCTCCGCGGTCGACAGGTCGTTCTCGACGCCCTCGGCGACGATGTCGACGAGCGCCGAGCCGACGATGATCCCGTCGGCGCCGCCGGCGACGATGCGCTCGGCGTGCTCGCCCGCCGAGATGCCGAACCCGACGGCCTTCGGCACGTCGTACTCGCGGAGCCGGTCGAGGCTCTGGGTGGTCTGATCGGAGACGTCGCTTCGAGCGCCGGTGGTGCCGAGCCGCGCCTGCACGTAGACGTACCCCGACACCCGGCTCATGATCCGGTCGAGCCGGTCGCCGACCGTGGTGGGCGCGACGATGAAGACGAGGTCCAGCCCGAACTCGTCGCAGGCCTCCCGCAGCGGGTCGGCCTCCTCGGCCGGGAGGTCGGGGACGACGAGCCCCTCGATGCCGGCCGCGGCGGCGCGCTCGACGAACGGCCTCGGACCTGACTCCGAGCCGTATTGGTAGATCAAGTTGTAGTACGTCATGCAGACGAGCGGCGCCTCGACGTCTACCTCCTCCGCGAACGCGAAGAACCGGTCGGGCGTCATCCCGGCGTCGAGCGCGCGGACCAGCGCCCCCTGAATGGTCGACCCCTCCGCGATCGGCTCCGAGAAGGGGAGCCCGAGTTCGATCACGTCCGCGCCGCCGCGGTCGAGCGCCTCGACGTACGCCTTCGAGGAGTCGTAGTCCGGGTCGCCGACGGCGAGGTACGGGATGTAGGCCGGGCCGTCGGCGAACGCCTCGGCGATGGCCTCCGAGTTGCCGGTCTCCGCCGACTCCGCGCTCGGGTCCGCCATTCAGATCCCCCCCGTGAACATCGACATGTCCGGCGCCTCGTCGATGTCGCGCTTGTCCGTCTCCTCGATGGCGGCGTCGAGGTCCTTGTCGCCGCGCCCGGAGACGTTCACGACGACGCGCTCGCCCAGCTCCTCGTGGTGCTCCTCTAAGAAGCCGAACGCGTGCGCCGTCTCCAGGGCGGGGATGATCCCCTCCGTGCGCGAGAGCCGGTGGAACCCCTCCAGCGCGGCGTCGTCGTCGACGGCGACCGGACTCACCCGCCCCTCGTCGACGAGGTACGCGAGCTCGGGGCCGACGCCGGCGTAGTCGAGCCCGGAGGAGATCGAGTGGCTCTCCATGATCTGCCCGTCGGAGTCCTGCAGGAGCTTCGTGCGGGCCCCGTGGAGAACCCCCTCGTCGCCCGCGCACAGCGACGCGGAGTTCGGCGCGACGCCCGCCTCCTCGTCGACCTCCAGCGTCGAGCCGCCGGCCTCGACCGCGTGCAGGGCGACCGCCTCGTCGTCGACGAAGTCGGCGAACGCGCCCATCGTGTTCGAGCCGCCGCCCGCGCAGGCGACCACGTCGGTCGGGAGGCCGCCGGTCTTCTCGATCGCCTGCTCGCGCGCCTCCTCGGAGATGACCGCCTGGAAGTCGCGGACCATCACCGGGAAGGGGTGCGGGCCGACGATCGAGCCGATGACGTAGTGGGTGTTCTCGACGGTGGTCGCCCAGTCGCGCATCGTCTCCGAGATGGCCTCCTTCAGCGTGCCGCGGCCCGCGGTGACGGGGTTCACCTCGGCGCCGTTGAGCTTCATCCGGAAGACGTTGGGGCGCTGGCGGTTGATGTCCCGCTCGCCCATGTATATCTCACAGGGCATGTCGAGGTGGGCGGCCGCCATCGCGGTCGCGGTGCCGTGCTGGCCGGCGCCCGTCTCCGCCACGATCCGCTCTTTGCCCATGTACTTCGCCAGCAGAACCTGTCCGAGCGCGTTGTTCAGTTTGTGCGCGCCGCCGTGGACGAGGTCCTCGCGCTTGAGGAACACGTCCGTGTCGTAGCGCTCCGAGAGCCGGTCGGCGCGCTGGAGCGGCGTCGGCCGGCCGCCGAAGTCCGCGAGGCGCTCGCGGAACTCGTCCATGAACCCGTCCTCGTTACCGAGAACGTAGCGCTCGTAGGCGTCCGTCAGCTCCTCGATCGCCGGCATCAGCGCCTCGGGGACGTACTGGCCGCCGTAGCGGCCGAACTTCCCGTCGTCGCGGCCGCGCTCGCGGCCGGGTCGTCGCGCCCGTTCCGTCTCGTCCGTCGTCCGCGTGTCGGTCTCGCTCATGTGGATGTCTCCGTGGTGTCTCGGGTGTCGCTCTCGTCGTTCGCGCCGTCTCCGTCGGCGTCCGAACCGACCGCACCGCCCCTCGCCTCCGCCCGCACCAACTCGCGCGTGTTCGCCTCTACGTCGCCGTCCATGATCGCGCTCCCGACGAGGAGGGCGTCGGCGCCCGCCGCGCGCATCCGGCGCACGTCGGCGGGCGAGCCGATCCCGCTCTCGGCTATCAGGGTCACGTCGTCGGGGACGCGGGGCGCCACCGACTCGAAGGTTCCGAGGTCGACGACCAGCTCGGCCAGATCGCGGTTGTTCACGCCGACGAGCGTCGCGCCCGCGTCGAGCGCGCGCTCCAGTTCGTCCCGGTCGTGGACCTCGACGAGCACCTGGAAGCCGCGGTCGCGCGCGGCGGCGAGCAGGTCCGGGAGGTCGTCGCCGACGAACCGGGCGATAAGCAGGACCACGTCGCTCTCGACGGCGTCGAGCTGCGCCTCGGCGACGACGAAGTCCTTCCGGAGGACGGGCACGTCGACCGCCTCGCGCACGCGTTCGAGGGTGTCGGTGCTCCCGCCGAAGTGCGCCGGCTCGGTGAGCACGCTGAGCGCGGCCGCGCCGCCGGCGACCATCCCCTCCGCGAGCGCGACCGGGTCGTCCTCGCGGGTGCCCTCCGTCGTCGGGCTCGTGGGCTTCACCTCGGCGATCACGGGGACGCGCCCGTCCGCCTCGGCGCGGTCGAACGCCGCCCGCAGGCCGCGCGGCTCGACGGCGACCTCGCCGGATCGGCCCTCGGCCGCCCGGTCCCGGGCCGCCGACAGGATCGATCTGACCGCGGGAGCCAGCTCGGTTTGATCCTCCATTAGTGTACACTAATGCACGTATCTGTTCATAAGGCTTGCGGGCGCGGTCGTCTCGGCGCCGGGTACGCTCGCGACGCCGACCTCCGGGTCGGGCGTCTCCCGTCGATTTAACCGTCGCGGTCACGGATTACGGGTATGGACACGACGGGAACGTCGGGCGTTTTCGCCCGCGAGTTCGACGGGATCGGACGGGCGATCGAGGTCGGTTTCGCCGGCGGCCGCGTCATCTCGGTGTCGTTCCCGGCGACGGCGCCGGCGGACGCGGCCGCGGACCACGACCTGCTCGACCGCATCGAGGCGCACCTCGGCGGCGAGCGCGACGCGTTCGACGACGTGGCGACCGGGCTCACGGTTCCCACCGACCGGCGGGCGGTCCTCGAAGCGCTCGAAACGATCCCCTACGGCGAGGAGGTCTCGGTCAGTCGCCTGACGCGACTGGCCGCGCTCGACGCGGACGACCCGGAGGATTTGGAGTTGGTGACGAGCGCGCTCCGCGAGAACCCGATCCCGATTCTCTTCCCGGACCACCGCGTGCAGGGCGGCCCGTACGCCACGCCGGGCGACGTGCGCGAGAAACTGCGGCGCGTCGAAGGGCTGTAACGCGCGCCGAAGGGTTGTAACGCGTCACCGCGCGGATCGCGGCCTGAATGGCGACGGCGGCCTCGGCCACGACCGACTCGCTACTTTCGGCCCGCTACTTCCGGCCCGCTACTTCCGGCCGTGCTCCTCGATGTTGTCCCAGACGACGGCCATCAGCTCGCCCGTCTTCTCGACGAGGTCGTCGACGGCGTCGCCGCAGTCGCCCGGCGCGCAGCCGAGGTCGCGGATCGCCTTCGTCGCCGACACGTGGTGGACGTGAACCAGGTCGTCGCCCTCACGCTCGTACACGAGCGTGGTGCACGGGAGCATCCCGGCGAGCGTCGGGTCGATCGAGAGCGCGTCGTACGCGATCTCCGGGTGGCAGACCACGATCAGCGCGGTGCGCTCCACGTCGTCGTGGCCGAGCATTCCCCCGATCATCTCGTCGAGTCGAGTGACGCGGACCGTCTCGAAGTCGGCCAGTTCGTGTTCGATCTGTACGAACGGGACCGCGTCGTCGAACGGCACGTCGAGGGTCGTGTGGAGCGCCTCGTCGGCGGTCGGCGCGGGCGATTCGGCCGCAGTGTCGCTCATACGGGCGCTTCCGGAGGCGGCTGTAAAAAGTCACCGCGCCGACCAACCCCTGCCGCTACCTCGGACGGGACGCGTCGCTTGCCGGACGGGACGGACTTATCCGGCGGAGCGGCCTGGCATCACCCATGATCGAGCTCTCACGGGCGGCGTACGACGACATCGTCTACCACGCGTACGGCGGCGGCGAGGCGGAGATCTGCGGCGTGCTCGCCGGCACCCACGGCGACGACGGGGAGCCGAGCGTCGTCACTGACACGTATCAGGCCGAGAACGTGGCCGAGACGCCCCAGATCCGGTACCTGATCGATCCCGAGGAGCAGTTCGAACTCATCGAGGCGATCGAGGACGACGGGCTCGACGTGGTGGGGTTCTATCACTCGCACCCGACCGGGCCGACCCACCCGAGCGAGACCGACGCCGCGCGAGCGACGTGGCCCGGCCACTCGTACGTCATCTGCGCGCTGGACGGCTACCCGTTCGTCGGCTCGTGGCGCTGGCGCGGCGACGACGAGGGGTTCGAACAGGAGACCGTTTCCGTGCGGAGCGAGCGCTAAGAGATAATATACCACGCACAATAGCGACAGCAGATCTGATTCGGATTATCTATTTACACTAACCACTCATATGTCTGTACAAATTATAGATGGATTACGACTCATCTAACCCCGGTGGACCCGATTTAGACACCTCCGCTCTCCATGAGGAGTACAATAACGCGAAAGAGCGACTGAATCAGCAGAGAAACGTTCTAACAGCATTCGCAAAAGAAGCACGGCAGACATTACGTATAATTCTAGTTCTCGCCGGCTTACTTGTCTCTTCTATCACGGTGTATTCTACACGAACTGGTACAGATAATTGTAGTGTGTACGTAATACCCGATTATTGTCTAAGTCAATTCGGGATATTGACCCTCTCTGGGCTTGCGCTTGCGATTAGTGCGATATGTAACGGCATGATCGGTACAGAAGCGAGGGCGATTGGTTCGATTGGCACGGTTACAGATATTGAGGGCGTTCTCACTGGAGACACCAAGTCGGAACAAGATTATCTGAGAGAACGTTTGAGACGCTATCGAGATAGGATTGAGCGCAATAACGGCGTGATCCAGTCACTTGAGACACTACTTGCGATTGGGAAGTTAAACATCTTCGTTGGAATCCTCGGCCTAACAACGGCCGGAATTGCCACAATAACCGATCCAATTGAGTGGTATGTGACCTTCCTGGGCCTGGCGATCAGCGGCCTTTTCTTTCTAATTCTCGGACGTGCGATGCCTGATGAATATATAAAACGAGACTCCGCTGTTGATGGCGACAGCTATCTCAGAAGTCTACTTCTGACTGAGAAAGATGCAGAGGATAAAGAATAGACCGCGCAAATCTGTCCGTTCTGCTGTCGAATTTTGATTCTTTTGCCGGTCAGTCGCTCGCTTCGATCTCGGGCTCCGCCTCGTCGTCGCCGCCGACGTCGATCGCGCAGGAGGCGGTGTACTCCACGTCGTGGACCGACTCGATGGCGGGGTCGTCGCCGCAGACGGGGCAGTCGTCGCGCTTGGGGATCTCGACCTTGTCGAACTCCATGTCGAGCGCGTCGAAGAAGAGCATCGAGCCGTCGAGCGTCTCGCCCTCGCCGATGATGTGTTTGACCGTCTCGGTCGCCTGCAGGCAGCCGACGGTGCCGGGGAGGACGCCGAGCACGCCCGCGGTCGCGCAGTTCGGGACCATCCCTTCCGGCGGCGCCTCGGGGAACAGACACCGGTAACACGGCGAGTCGTCGTCGCCCGCGAACGTGGTCACCTGCCCTTCGAACTTGAAGATCGAGCCGTGCGAGAAGGGGATCCCGGCGAGCGTGCAGGCGTCGTTGACGAGGTACCGCGTCGCGAAGTTGTCCGTCCCGTCGACGACGAAGTCGTAGCCGTCGATGAGCTCCTCGATGTTGTCGGGCCGGACGCGCAGTTCGTGTTTCCGCACGTCGATGTCCGGGTTGAGCTGTTCGACGAAGTCGGCGGCGGAGTCGACCTTCTTGCGTCCCACGTCGTCGTTTCCGTGAATCACCTGGCGCTGGAGATTCGACAGCTCCACCTCGTCGTCGTCGGCGATCCCGAGCGTGCCGACGCCGGCGGCCGCGAGGTACTGGATGATCGGCGCGCCGAGCCCGCCCGCCCCGAGCACGAGCACCTCGGCGTCGAGCAGGGCCTTCTGCCCCTCGGGACCCACGTCGTCCATGATGATGTGTCTGGAGTACCGGTCGAGCTGGGTGGGATCGAGATCGAGATCGCTCATTCGGTACCCCTTGGCGCCGGAAACCCATAAGCCGGCCGCCCGCCTGAGGAACTGCCGCCTTCTCGGAGATGCGATCGCGACGAACGACCGATCCGTGGCGTCCCGCCGCGAACTGAGCGGGTCGCGTCTCGACGGCGATCGACGGAGACGACCGGCACTCTCCGTTTTTTCGTCCGACGAGCCGTGTTAGACCGGGGTGTACATTGCCGTCGGCGGGTCCCTTTTTGAGGAGGACGGCGAACCGGGGGGTATGGCAACGATCAAACTGCCGGCCGTGCTGGTCGGGGGATCCTCGACCTCCGAGGTCGAAGTCGCCGGCGAGACGGTCCGCGAGCTGTTCGAGAACCACGCGGACGAACACGGGCCGGAGCTCAGAGACAGCGTCGTCGAGGACGGCGAGATCAAGGAGTTCATCAACGTCTACGTCGAGGGAACGCCCGTCGACGGCCTCGATGCGGACGTGCCCGACGACGCGCAGGTCCGGGTCATCCCGGCGGCCAGCGGCGGGCGATAGGACCCCGACGGCCAGCGGCAGGCGATTTGACCACGACGGCCAGCGGCGGGCGATTCGACCCCGACGGCGACGCCGGGCAGACACCGGCGGCGACGCGGTCGTTTTCTCAGAGATACTCCTCCCACAGCGGGATGTCCGCGTACTTGTCGCCGCGGTCGCACAGCATGAACACGACCACGTCGTCGTCCGCGATCGCGCCGGCCTCGTCGAGCCCCGCGACCGCCGCCGCGCCGCCGCCCGCGGAGGTGCCGACGACGAACTGGTCGTCGACCCGGAGGTGCTCGCGGATCGTCGCCTCGTCGTGTTGGCCGGGGTCCGCGATCGGGATCTCGCTGTCCAGGTAGCGCTCGCGGAGCGCCCGAGCGCGGTCGTAGGCGTCGGAAGTCGTGACGTACTCCGTCCGGTCGAGGACCGACTCGTCGTACGTGTCGGGGTGGTAGTGGTCGCCCGACTTGAGGTATTTCAGCCCGTCGATGGCGTGGAGCTGCTCGTCCGGCTCGAAGCCGACGATCTCGGCCGCGCCGTCGGTCAGGTCGGTCAGCCCTCGGCCGGTTCCGGTGACCGTCCCGCCCGTGCCGACGCCCGCGACGAAGTGGGTCACCTCGCCGTCGGTCGCCTCGTAGATCTCTCGGGCGGTCGTTCGCTCGTGTGTGCCGGGGTTGTCGGGATTCTCGTACTGGTTCGGCCGGTAGTAGGCGCCTGGATCCGCGTCTATGATCTCCTCGCAGCGCTCGATGACGGCGTCGTAGCCGAGGTTGGCGTCGACGAAGTGGATCTCCGCGCCGGCGTCGCGGACGGCGTCGACCTTCCCGCCCGCGGCGTTGTCCGGCATGACGATCTCCACGTCGTAGCCGCGGGCGTTCGCGAGGCGCGCGACCTCGCTGCCGGTGTTGCCCGAGGTGGGCTCGATCACGGTGACGCCGGGGTCGAGGTCGCCGCGCTCCTCGGCGCCGTCTAACATTCCCTTCGCGATCCGCGACTTGACCGAGCCGCCGCCGTGCGGGGCGTCGTAGAGGTTGAACCACTCGGCTTTCGCGTACACGTCCGCGTCGGACTCGATGTCGAGATCGAGCTCCAGAAGCGGCGTCTCGAAGATCGCCGACTCGTCGACGACGTATTCGCTCATGGGTCCCGTAGATCGCTCCCCGATAAGAGTCCGACGGAAACGGCGTTCTCGACGGTCACCGCGGTCGTACGCGGCGATCATCCGTCAGAGATACGGGAGAAGCCTGCCGGTCACGAAAGGGGTTACCGGGGCAGACGCGTACGACTCGCCATGAGTCAACCATCGTGGGACGACGTCGTCGAGATGCCCGACGAGCTCGACGACGCGACCGCCGAGTCGCTCTTGGACGACGCGACCGAGGTACAGGACATGACCGGCGAGGTCTGTCCGTACCCGCAGGTCGAGGCGAAGAAGGCCATCGCGGGGCTCGACGCCGGCGACGTGCTGGTCCAGAAGACCGACCACGTCCCGAGCACGGAGAACGTCCCGAAGGCGGTCGGCGACGACGCGACCGCCAAGGTGTGGAAGTCGGGCGACGGTCGCTACCGGATCTTCATGCGGAAGGAGTAATCATGGTCGAGGAACTCACCCCCGAGGAAGTCAACGAGCGAGTCCAGAAGGGCGACGTCCGCGTCATCGACACGCGCCCGCCGGCGGAGTACGAGCGGGGCCACATCCCCGGCGCGATCAACGTCCCGCTGGGCGATCTCCCCTCCCGCGTCCCCGACATCGACTGGGACGACACCGACGTGGTCTGCGCGTGTCCGGTCGGCCAGTCGTCGAAGCAGGCCGCAATGTTAATCCAGAGCTACGAGGGCGTCGAGGACGGCGTGCTCGTCGCCAGCATGTCCGGCGGCTACGAGGAGTGGGACTTCGACCTGGAGACCGGCGCGGCGGCGGACGCCTGAGCGACGGTCGGCGACCCTTTTAAGCGGTTTTACCGCCCCAAGCGGCCTTAATAGTCCTCGACACGGGCAGTGGGTATCGTCGATCGGGACCCGTTGCGACGGGCCGTCAGCCGGAAAAATATAACCGATGAGGGAACTAACCTGACCGTATGAGTATCATCCGCGACGACGACGTACTTGGCGGCGAACCCCGAATCGACGGAACGCGGGTCGGCGTGCGCCACGTCGCCGCGCGGGTGATCGGTGGCGGACAGTCCCCCGCTCAGGTCGCGGATCAGTTCGACGTGTCCCTCGCAGAGGTGTACGAGTCCCTCTCTCACTATTACGCTCACATCGAAGAGATGCGGGAACTCGAACAGGAGAACGAGGCGGCGTTCGAGCGTCTCCGAGAATCGTCGCTGAAGCCGAAAGAGACCGTGCAGTGACGGGGCCTCAGATCCTCCTCGACGAACACGTCGGTCGCGTCTTCGAACGGACACTCCGAGAACGCGGGTACGACATCGAGCAGGCGAAAGACAGGTTCGGTGAACGTACAACCGACGCCGAACTGGTCTCGTGGTGCGGCGAGTCCGGCACGGTCCTGCTGACGAACAACGCGAAGGATTTCGAGTCGCTACACGACGAACACGACCACGCGGGGATCTTACTCTACCACGACCAGAAGCTCCCCGACGCTGATCCGGAGGGACTCGCTCGAACGGTCGACGAGGTGTTCTCCCAGTACGGGTCAGAGGGGGTCGAAAACCACCTCGTCGATCTCGGTGAGTGGTACGAATGGCTCCACGAGTGATCTCCTGCCTTCAACGATGAGACGGAGAACAGTTCTAGCGATCGTCGGCTCTGGATCGGCGCTCACGGCTATTTCGGGGTGTCTCGGCGGCTCCAAGGGAAACGTTAGACCAGAGGCGAACCCGGACGACGTTCCGACGGAGTTCGCGTGCGATGACGACGCGCTCGAACGATATCCCACTGGGTACGAATCGGCAAATCTGCGGTGGGGCGACGCGGGGAGCGCCTCGCTACGGGTGGACGCTCTCTCGTACGAATACGGTGATACGACCGAAATCACACTGACGGCGCCCGTGAGGGGCAACGCGGACAAGTGGAACGTCGAGATATACACGGAACAGGGGTGGACCGAAGTGCGCGCCGCCGAGGAGGGCCGTCCCTTGAGCAACACCGACGAGGATGTCGAGGGCGGACACACGTGGCATCTTGAACTGACCGAGGCCGGAATCGTCGAGGCGAGCCGGCATCCGGATCGGGTTCGGGTCTGTCCGGATCTCGTTTCGGGGCGGTACCGGTTCGTCTACCACGGCCTGATCGACGGAGAAACCGGAGAAGTCAGGTCCGTATCCGTCGCCTTCGACGTCGAGGTCTGACGAAGGCTCGCGGCGGTTCGAGACGGCCCCACGAATCCGATACTGCTGTATGCCTCAGATCGCGCAGCCGACCTCCCGGTACATGTAGTGGGTCATCACGTAGACGCCGAGGATGATCCCCGCGCCGGCGATGAAGGAGTGGACCGACAGCAGCGCGACGCCGGAGAAGAGGTTCGCGATGTTGCAGCCGGCGGCGAGCCGCGAGCCGACGCCCATCAGGAGGCCCCCCGCGGCGTAGTTCGGCACCCGATTCAGCTTCGGCTTGCGGATCCGGAAGTCGCCGGAGGCGTACGCGGCGACGAAGGAGCCGACGATCAGCGACGCGATCATCACCATGTCGATGGTCAGCGAGATGTTGCCGTCGCGGAACAGGATCGAGCCCCAGTACTCGACGCTGGCCACGTCGAAGCCGGCGCCCGCCAGCAGGTAGCCCGCCCAGCGCGCCTCGCTGCCGGTGATCGCCCAGTGGCCGTGGACGTAGAACCAGAGGCTCGCGACGAGCGCCATCGCCACGCCCGCGGTCCGCGCGTCCCACGAGTCGCGGAGTCGGACTTTCAGCGGGCGGTCGTCGTCGCGCAGCGCGCGGACGTACGCGACCGTGCCGTCGGCGATGCCGCGCAGGCCGACCGAGACGGCCGAGAGCGTTCGGGAGGCGCCGACCGCCGCCTGCGCGCGGGTGTCGGCGCCCACGCCGGCCCCGCCGGAGGGGTCGTCGGGGAGCTGGCTCTTCCCCTTCACGAACGCGTACGCGACGGTACCGAGCGACACCGCCAACACCCCCGTCACGGCGGGCGAGAACGGTAAGGAGAGGTACAGCGTCTGCCCCTCGAACGGGTTCAGCGTCGCGAAGTAGTACGTCTCGGCGACGGGGAACGCGAACGCGAAGAGGACGTAGCCGACGAACATGAAGAGGAGGACGAGCCAGAACTGGAGGTACCCCTGTCCGGCGCGGTAGAGGGTGCCGGAGGCGCAGCCGCCGGCGAGCGTCATGCCGAGCCCGAAGACGAACCCGCCGAACAGCGAGCCGAGCCCCCACGCGGGCGTCCAGAAGCCGCGGAAGTAGCCAAACGTGGCCTGCACGCTCCAAAACACGGTCATCACGGCGATCCCCGCGAGCAGCCCCTTCAGCACGCGGGTGTCTTTGAACGCGACGAAGTCGCGGAAGGCGCTGACGAAGCAGAACCGCGCCTTCTGTAGCAGGATCCCGAACGACAACCCGACCGCGATAGAGACGCCGACGTAGGCGACGGGCGACAGCAACATTACCGGAACACACGCTCCCGCACGTAAAGCGTCGCTGGAGACGGTAACGGCTCCCTCGGATCGGAGGAAAAAGCAATAGTTGCCGATACGTGACACACGGGGCAACGAACGGGGCGTCCGGGGAGCCTTTAGCCGTGAGACGCGTCGCTGGGGTATGAGCGACGACTGCGGCTGCGGGACGACCGACCCGGCTTCGGGTCCCTCGGAGGGGGACGCGCCCCCGCGCCCCGCGAAGGGGAGCGACCTGGCGAACGACGACCGCCGGAACCCCTTCGCGGAGGGGATCGACCGGCGTCGGCTGCTCCGAACGTCCGGCGCCGTCGGGGCGACGGCCGCGCTCGCGGGCTGTTCCGGCGGGGGAGGCGGGGGCGGCGACGACCCCGCGCCGACGATGTTCGTGTTCAACAACGGGGACCGGACCGTCAGTGTCATCGACGCCGAGTCCGACGAGCTGCTCACCTCCGCGTTCCTCGGGACGACCGCCTCGTTCCCGGCCAACCAGTACTCCACCGGGACCGACGCCGACCACGACGTGCTCTGGCTCAACGTCTCCGGCGGCGTCCGCGGCATCGACCAGCGCACGTTAGAGGAGGTCGCCTTCGTCGAGACCGGCTACGGCCCGAACTACCCGAACGTCACGCCCGACGGTGATCACCTGCTGATCGCGTCGGGCGGCACCACCGGGATGGCGCCCGAGGGCGACGAGAACCACGCGATCTTCCGCGTCGACGCCGACCGCGACAGCGAGGCGTTCGGCGAGGTGACCGCGGAGATCGAGACGGGCTACGTCGGCCCCTGCGACATGACGCTCGGGCCCGACGGCGACTACGCGTTCGTCGTCGACGTGGCCGACGAGGCGATCCGCGTGCTGAGCGTCGACCCGTTCGAGACGGTCGCCCGCGTCGACGCGGGCGAGCCGGTCACCGAGGGGAACGTCCTCCCGTTCATGTGTACCGCCGCGTTCGACGGGGAGTACCTCCTCGTCGAGAACGGGGAGGGGACGCTCGGCGGCGAGCCCGAGGTTCCCCGCGAGGGCTCCGAGAGCCTCTGGGACATTTCCGACCCGGAGAGCCCCGAGGAGATTGGGAAGATCACCCGCGACGACGGGCTCCCGGGCGCGCCGATCACGAGCGAGGTGTCCCCGGACAACGAGGCCGCGTACCTCCTCATCCCCGGCGAGGGCGTCGGCGTGATCGATCTGGAGAGCTTCGAGTACGAGACGACGCTGGACGTGGGGGGAAGCGCCATCTCCGCCTCGTGGGGGCCGACCCGCGAGAAGTTGTACGTCCCCGTACAGGACGCCAACCAGGTCGCCGTGATCGACCACGCGAGCCGCGAGGTCGTCGAGACGATCGGGGTGGGCGAGGCGCCCACGGGGGCCGCCGGCGGGACCGTCCGCCCGGAGGGCGACGCCGTCGCGAGGGTACAGGCGTCGCTCGCCTCGCTCGGGGTCACGTTCGGCGAGATGGAGGCGTCGTGGTGTATGGACGACCACTGCTACTGCGGATGACACGAGAACGTTCGACAGACGACGGCGAGGCCGGAGACGACTCCGACGCCTCTGGCGCCTCGGAGAACGCGACTCGCCGCGGCCTCCTGCGCGCGGCGGCCGGTGCGACCGTCGCGGGCGCGGCGAGCACGGCGGGCTGTCTCGGCGTGACGACCCCCGCCGACGTGGCGGCGCGGAGCGAGGTGTCGGGGAACGTCGGCCACTTCGTCGGGCCGAGCTGGCTCGCCGACAACCGCGAGGACACGGTCGTTCTCGACGCACGCGACGCGGATCGGTTCCGCGAGGAGCGCGTCTACCGCGCCCGACGCGTCCCCTTCGACGCGATCACGGCCCGCGAGTCGACCGAGGCGGGCGACGCGCCCGACACCGACGCGATCGCGACCGCGTTCGGCGAGATCGGCGTGAGCCCGGAGGACGACGTGCTCGTCTACGGCGCGAGCGTCGGCTCCCGGGTCACCCGCGTCGCGTTCGCGCTCGCCGCGGTCGGCCACGAGGGGGAGATTCGGGTCCTCAACGGCGGGCTCTCGGCCTGGAACGGCCGCCTCGGGACGGGGTCGCGGGACGGTGTCTCGTCGACCGACTACGAGCCGGACCCCGCGTCGTCGACGTGGGTCACCCGCGAGTGGCTCGCCGACCGGGTCGGGACGTTCAACGGGGACGGCCCCGGGCTGGTGGACGTGCGCGTGCCCGAGGCGTACCTCGCCGCCGCGGGCTCCGACGCACTGAACGACGACCACGACCGGCACGGGCACCTCCCCGGCGCGGTCGACGTCCACTGGGTCGGGAACGTCGCGGGGCGGCAGATGACGGAGCCGGGACGGCTCGTCCGGCTGTACGAGGTCGAGGCCGAACTCGACCGAGGCGGGACCGTCGTCGTCTACGGCGACGACAACGTGGACCCGACCTCGACGTGGCTGACGCTGAAGGCGATCGGGTTCGAGGACGTGCGGCTCTACGACGGCGGCTTCGGCGAGTGGGCGAACGTCGATAGCGACCGCGGGCGGTACCCCGTCGAGACGGCGACGAACGTCGTGATCGAGACGGAGGGGAGCGTCGGCGGCGACGACGACGGCGGCGACTTCTCCTGTACGGGATGAGCTCATGACCGCGGACGGCCACGGGAGCGGCGCCGGCACGTCCGCCGACCGCGTCCTCGCGGTCCCCTGCGAGGGGGACGACCTCTTGGCGCTGTTCGCGCTCGATACGGGAGCGCGGCTCGGCGAGGTCCCGGTCGGGAGCCACCCGGTCCACGCGACGACCTGTCGCGGGCGGACCGTCGTCGCGACCATGGGCGAGCGGGCCGTCACCGCGGTCGACCCGGACGGCGAGGTGACTCGGATCGAGACCGGCGTGTTGGGACCGTCCCATTTCGCGACCGCGAACGGGGAGCTGTACGTCTCCTGTTCCGCCGGCGACGCGCTCGCCGTCATCGACCCCGAGGGCCTGACGCTCGTCGACCGCGTCGCCGTCGGCGCGGAGCCGCACGAGATCGCGGTCGCTCCCGACGGCGACCGGCTCTACTCCGGGAGCCGCCGCGAGGGCGTCGTCGACGTCGTCGACACCGAGCGCCGCGAGCGGATCGGCGCGATCGACGCCGGGCCGGGCGTCCGCGTCCAGGGCGTCGCGCTCTCGCCGGACGGGGACCGCGGGTACGCGGTCGACCAGCGCGGCGCCCGCGTGATCGCCTTCGATCCCGGCGGCGATGTCGGGGGAGACGCCGCCTCAGCCGAGCCGGTCCACACGGAAGCCGCGGTCGGCGCCGATCCCTACGACCTCGTCGCGACCGAGGACCGCGTATTCGTTCCCGGCCGCGGCGACGGCGTCGTCCACGAGCTCGGCCGGAACCTGGAGCCGATCGTGGTCCACGAGGGGTTCTCCCGGCCCGTCGAGCTCTTCGAAATCGCCGGCGATTGGTGGGTGCTCGACGCCGGTGCCGCCCGGCTCCGATCGCTCGACGGGGCGGTCGTCGAGACGCCGGCGCCCGGGCTGGTCGCGACTCCCGTCGGCGGCGGGCGGCTCGCCGTCTCGCACTACGACGACGACCGGGTGTCCCTCGTCGACGTCGAGTCGGGGACCGTCTGGACGGCTGACACGCCGGCGTACCCGTTCGGATCGGTCGTGGTCTGACTGTCACCGATGGCGGGGAAAGCCGCCGGAGTCGCGCGAGCCATTCCCCCGCTCGCCGTGGTCGATCTATGAAGGTAGCGTACGTCTTCGCGACGGCCGGACAGACCATCGACTACGTGCTTGGAGACATGATCCTCCCGCAGTTGGAGGCCGAGGCCCACGGCGTCGACGTGGTCGGAATGTTCTTCTTCCACGACAACACCTACGCGCTCCGCGAGGACGACCCGCTGGGACAGCGGCTCGCGGACGTGGCCGCCGAGCAGGAGATCCTCCTCATGCTGTGCGACCAGTGCGCGACCCGCCGCGGGCTCGCGGAGTTCGATCACACCGACGAGCACGGTCGCGACCACTACGAGCCGACGGACACGGTCGAGGGCGCGACGGTCGGCTGCTTCCCGGACCTCTACGCGGCGCTCGGCGAGGTCGGCGTCGACCACGTGATCACGCTGTAGCCCGCCTGGACCCGCGAGCCGCCTCAGATATCGAAGTCGGGCGTGTCGAACGCCCCCTCGTCGGCCTCCACGTCGTACCCCTCGATCGCCGTGAGCGCCAGGTCTAGCGTCGCCTCGGCGTCCCAGCGCCCGGTGTTGATCGCCAGGTCGTAGATCGAGCGGTCGGACAGGTCGATCCCGTAGTACGACTGGTAGCGCTGCTCTTCGATCACCTCGCGGACCTGCATCTCCGAGGTCATCTCCTCGCGGTCGAGGGTGCGGTCGGCGCGCACCTCGTCGGGGGCGTCGAGCCAGATCCGGATGTCGGCGCGGTTGCCGGCGATCCAGCCGGCGAGCCGCGATTCGAGGACGAACGCCTTGTTCGCGGCCCCCCACTTCTCGGCGATACGGCGGAGTCGCTTGTCGAGCGCGCGGTCGATCTCCTCGGACTCGCCGGCCTTCGCGATCAGCTGTGAGAGGCTCATGTCGCGCTCGGCGGCGATCTCGCGGAACAGCTCGCCGCCGGAGACGTAGCCGCAGTCGAGCGCGTCCGCGATCCCTTCCACCAGCGTCGTCGCGCCGCAGCCCGGCGGCCCCGAGACGGTGATGAAGAGGTTCCGGTCGATCTCCCGTTCCGCCGTCGCCGAGGTTCCACTCATACGTGCGCCGCCACGGGCGGATCGCGGATAAACGGGCCGGTTCGCGCGAGATCGAGTCGACCCGCGCGAGATCGAGTCGACCCGCGCGGCCGCCCGGCGACGCGGACCGCTCCCGACGCAACCGCTTTCCGGCGCCGCGCCCAGAGGCCGACAGTGAGCGAACGCAGGGACGCCGCCCCGAACGCGAGCGCGGACGCGACCGAGCGGTCCGCCTCCGCGCGAGCGCTCCTCCGAGAGGCGCTCGCGGACGACGACGCGCCCGCCGTCGAGTTCGACCCGGAGACGATCCCGCTCCCCGACGCCGACGTGCTCGACCGGCTCTCCCCGCCGGCTCGGCGCTGGTGGGTCTCGGAGTTCGCGGCGCACGTCGGGGAGAACGGCGGCCTGTTCACCCCGCCGCAGCGCGGGGCGATCCCCCGCGTCGACGACGGGGAGAACTGCCTCGTCGCCGCGCCGACGGGCAGCGGGAAGACGCTCGCCGCCTTCACCGCGGTCCTCGACGACCTCTTCGCGCGGGAGCGGGCCGGCGATCTGGACAACTCCGTCTACTGCCTGTACGTCTCCCCGTTGAAGTCGCTCGCGAACGACATCGATCGGAACCTGGAAGCGCCGCTCGCGGGGATCGCGGCGGAGATGCGGTCCGAAGGCGGACGAGGCGACGTGGACGAAGAGGGCGACGTGGACGAAGAGGGCGACGTGGACGAAGAGGGCGACGGGGAGACCGCCCCCGACCCCGGCGTCCGCCAGGCGATCCGGCACGGCGACACGAGCGAGGCCGACCGGCGGGCGATGCTCGAGGAGGCACCGCACGTGCTCAACACCACGCCGGAGACGCTGGCGATCCTCCTCAACGCCCCGCGGTTCAGGGAGAAGCTCCGCACCGTCGAGTACGTCGTCGTCGACGAGATCCACGCGCTGGCGGACAACAAGCGCGGGACGCATCTCTCGGCCTCGCTGGAGCGTCTGACGGAGATCTCCGACGGCTCCCCGACGCGGA
Source organism: Halorubrum saccharovorum DSM 1137 (assembly GCF_000337915.1). Taxonomy (GTDB): domain Archaea; phylum Halobacteriota; class Halobacteria; order Halobacteriales; family Haloferacaceae; genus Halorubrum; species Halorubrum saccharovorum. The sequence goes on along the minus strand of NZ_AOJE01000005.1, from coordinate 51,709 downwards.
TCGGCTGTTCCGCGACGGTCGAACCGCTGGACGAGGTCGCCGACTTCCTCGTCGGCCGGGAGCGCGTCGCCGGCGAGGTGGGTGACGCGGAGGGGTTCGCCCCGCGCGACTGCGAGGTCGTGGACGCCCGCTTCGGGCGCGAGTTCGACCTGCGGCTCCGGACGCCGGCCGCCGACCTCGTTCACGCGGACGATTCGGTGGTCACGGACAGGTTCTACGACGCGCTCGACGAGCTGATCGAGAGCCACGAGAACACGCTGGTGTTCGCGAACTCGCGGTCGGGCGCCGAGCGCACCCTCCGGGAGCTCCGCGAGCGGTTCGACTACGACGAGTCGGACTCGGGCTGTCACCACGGGAGCCTCGGCGAGGGCCGGCGCGCCCGGATCGAGGAGGGGCTGAAGGGAGGCACGCTGGACGTGGTGACCACCTCGACGAGCCTCGAACTCGGCATCGACATGCCCCACCTCGATCTGGTGGTGCAGGTGGGGTCGCCGAAGTCGGTCGCGGCGCTGCTCCAGCGCGTCGGGCGGGCGGGCCACAGCCCCGGCGAGACCGTCGAGGGGCGGGTGTTCGCGCTCGACCGCGACGAGCTGGTCGAGTGCGCGGCGATGCTCGCCCGCGCCGAGTCGGGGTTCGTCGACGGCGTCTCGATCCCGGAGGGCGCGGCCGACGTGGCCGCTCAACACGTCTACGGGATGGCGATCAACCGAGTCCGCCCCGACCGGGAGATTCGGGAGGTCCTCCGGCGCGCGCACCCCTACCGCGAGTTCGGAACCGACGCCTACGAGCGGCTCATGCGGTACCTCACCGGCGACCACGAGGGGCTCGCGGAGCGGAACGTCTACCCGAAGGTGTGGCGCGACGCCAACGACCCGCCGGACGGCGAGCACCACCGCGAGGAGCACCCGGTCGGCGAGACGCTCGTCGGGAAGCGCGGGCGGCTCGCGCGGGTGATCTACATGACGAACGTCGGGACCATTCCGGACTCGTTCGGCTGCGACGTGGTCACCCGCGACGGCGACGCCGTCGGGACGCTCGACGAGAACTACCTCGACACGCTCGCGCCGGGCGACGTGTTCGCGCTGGGCGGCGAGCGGTTCGCGTTCCGCTACCGCCGCGGCTCGAAGGTGTACGTCGACCGGACCGACGAGCGCCCGACGGTCCCCACGTGGTACGCCGAGCGGCTCCCGCTGTCGGCCGACCTCGCGGCGGAGGTGCTCGCGTTTCAGGCCGACCTGCTCGACCGGCTGAAACGCGGCGGTCCCCCCGCGGTCCGCGCGTGGCTTCGGGAGCTCCCGATCGACGGGAACTCGGTGCGAGCGATCACCCGCATGTACGACGAACAGGTCGCGTACGCGGGCGTCGAGAGCGTGTCGACTCCGTCGCGGCTCGCCGTCGAAGAGGTGCTCGACCGCGACGCGTACAAGCGGCGGTTCCACGTCCACGCGACGTACGGTCGGCGGTTCAACGAGGGGCTCTCGCGGCTGGTCGCCGCCGAGTGCAGGGCCCGCACCGACGCCGAGCCGACGGTCGCGGTCGCCGACCGGGGGTTCAGTCTCGCGCTCCCGCTGAACCGGAAGGTCGACGTGGCCGGGATTCTCCGCGATCTTGACCCCGAGACGGTGCGAGAGGACCTCAGAGCCGCGCTGCGGGGGACCGATCTCCTCCAGCGCTACTTCCGGATCGACGCGACGCGCTCGCTCATGATCCTCAAGCGGTACAAGGGCCACGAGAAGTCGGCCGCCGAACAGCAGGTGTCCGCGGAGACGCTGCTCTCGCTCGCCGAGGGGCTCGACGACTTCGCGGTGATCGAGGAGACGTACCGCGAACTCTTAGACGACCGGCTCGACGCGCCCCGGATCCGCGCGGTCGCCGAGCGGATCGCCGGCGGGGACCTCGCGGTGGTCGATCGGACGGTCGACTCGCCGACCCCCCTCGCGTTCGGGCTCGCGACGCTCGTCGACTCGGACGCGGTGCTCGCGGGCGACGAGTCCGCGGCGCTCCGCGAGTTCCACGACCGGGTGCGGACGGCGATAGACGATTCTTAAGCGCTCCCCGGCCGCGGCAGCTCCGGCGGGAGCACGTCCGGAAGCCAGTCGAGGAGGGACACGGTGTAGTGCAGGAACACGGCGAGCGCGACGACCGACAGGAGGACCAGGAAGAGCAGGATAAGCCGCTCGTCGCTGCGCACGACCGCGCAGGCGTCGGCGACGAACCGGTGGGGGGACCGCTGCGGTCGCATTGGCGAGGATACGCCTCGCGGGGAGTTAAAAAGGCGGGGCGCTCCCCGTCGCAGCGCCCGATACGACCCGGATCAGTCGCTCCCGGCGGTCGGCGCCTCCGAGCGAGACAGGGGCTCGCCGTCGACCGGCTCGTCCGGGTTCGCGCCGATCGCGGCCTCGCTGAGCCCCAGTTGAGCGTCGACGTCGGCGTCCTCGCGCACGTGGACCGTGCCGCGGTGGATCGCGATCGCGTCCGCGAGGTGGAGCCGGACCGCGTCGAGCAGCACGTCGGCCTCGAGGGGTTGCCCGCGGCGCTTGATCTCGTCGACGCCGGCGCCCGCGGGGATGTCGAACGCGCGCTGGGCGATCACGGGCCCCTGATCGAGGTCGGTGGTCACGTAGTGGGCGGTGACGCCGGCGACGCGGACGCCCGCGTCCTTCGCCTGCCGGTACGCCTCCGCGCCGGGGAACGCTGGAAGCAGGGAGGGGTGGACGTTGATGATCCGACCCTCGTAGCGGAAGACGACCTCGGGCGAGAGGATGCGCATGTAGCGGGCCAAGGCGATCAGGTCCACGTCGTACTCGGCCAGCAGGTCGAGCAGGCGCTCCTCGTCGGTGTTGCCGTTTCCGTCGCCCACGTCGTAGAACGGCTTGTCGTAGCGCTCCGCGAGCGACCGGAGGTCGCCCCGGTTGCCGATGACGACCGGGATATCGGCGTCCTCGCCGTCGTCGGCCAAGTCGCCGTTGGCCTCGGCCTCCAAGAGGGCCTCGGGCGCGTGCGTCTCCTTGGTGACGAGAAGCGCGATCCGGCGGGCGTCGCGGTCGCTCGGGAACCGCACCTGGATGTCCACGTCGAGCTCGCGACCGAGCTCGGCGAGCGCGCGCCGGAGCTCGCCCCGAGAGGTCTCCATCTCGGAGGCGTCCACGCGGGTCGTCATCCGGAAGACGCCCTCGCGGACCGCCTGGTCGAGGTCCTCGATGTTGATTCCCCGCTCGAACAGCAGGGAGGTGACCCGCGCGATGAGTCCGGTCTTGTCTCCTCCGACGACCGTGATTTCGGTCAGTTCGCGGGTCATGCGACGATCACCTCCGCGGGTTCGAGCGGCTGCATACACCCCATCGAAGGCGCGGAGGGGTTTGCCCCTTTCGCTCCGCGCCGTCCCTGCCGCTCACACGATCGACCGGTGTATATCCACGAACGTGGATATAAAAGTCGTTCCAAAACGGTTTTTACACACGACTTCGCACTACCGGACATGACGGCATACACCGCGACGGTGACGGTCCGCCTGAAGCGGGGCGTCCTCGACCCGGAGGCCGAGACGACCCAGCAGGCCCTCGAACGCCTCGGGTTCGAGCTGTCGGACCTCCGGTCGGCCGATCGGTTCGAGGTCGACCTCGACGCCGCCGACGCCGACGAGGCGGCCGACCGCGCCGACGAGATGGCCGAGCGGCTGCTCGCGAACCCGACGATCCACGACTACGAGGTCGCGGTCGCGGAGCGATGACGGTCGCCGTCGTCGAGACGACGCCGATCGTCACCGGTGCGACGGGGGCCTCCGCCACCGTCGCGGCCGCCCACGCGAGGTGGTCGGCGTGACGGTCGCCGTCGTCCAGTTCGGCGGCTCGAACTGCGACCGCGACGCGGTCCGCGCGCTCGACCACCTCGGCGTCGACGCCGAGCGCGTCTGGCACGAGGACGGGCTCCCGGCCGACATCGAGGGGATCGTCCTCCCCGGCGGGTTCTCCTACGGCGACTACCTCCGCGCCGGTGCGATGGCCGCCCGCGCTCCGATCATGGCGGAGGTCCGGGCCGCGGCCGAGGAGGGCGTCCCCGTGATCGGCGTCTGCAACGGCGCCCAGATCGGCTCCGAGTCCGGGCTCACCCCCGGCGCGTTCACCACTAACGCCTCCGCGCGCTTCCAGTGCGAGCCGGTCCACCTGCGCGTCGAGCGCGCGGACACGCCGTGGACCGCCGCCTACGACGAGGGCGACGTGATCGAGGTCCCCATCGCGCACGGCGAGGGGCGCTTCGAGATAAGCGAGGCGGCCCACGCCGACCTCGTCGCCGACGACCGCGTGCTCTTCCGCTACTGCGACGCCGACGGAAACGTCACCGACGCGGCCAACCCCAACGGCTCCACCGACAACGTCGCCGGCGTCCTCGGCGAGCGCGAGACGGTCGCCGTCCTGATGCCCCACCCCGAGCGCGCAACGCTCCCGGACCTCGGCCGGAGCACGGACGGCGCGGGGATCCTCGACGCGTTCGCCTGACTGGTCGCACCCCGATCGCGGTTCGTTACCGCTCTCGCAGGGGCGCCGAGCGCTCCGTCCCGTTGCGTTCCTCGTCCCCGTCGAGCGCCTTGTCGGCGAATTCGCGATCCAGCGCCCGCTCGAACTCCTCCTCTGTGAGTTCCCCCTCGGTGTACCGCCGCTGGAGTCGGGCGATCGGATCGGACTCTTCCGAATCGTCGGTTGGGGCGTCGTCGCTTGCGCTCGCGACTGCACGGACTCCGGCGTAGCCGAACGCGAGGAGGGCCGTGAACGCGAGGAGCACGAGCGGGTACAGGACGACCGGGAACCCCGGTCCGCCCATCATCCCGCCGCCGCCCATCGTGCCCATGCCGCCGGACGCGGTCGAGGCCGGGAGGCCGATCACGAGCGCGAGGAACGCGACGCCTCCGAGCGCGACGAGCCCGATACCGGCGGCGACGCGTGTGGCCCGATCAAAATTGGTCATGTGGAGTGTATCCACTGCTACGCATATATCTCACACGACCGATCTCAGACCCGAAGATCCCCATTGACTTTTGCGCTTCGGCTCCGAACCGCGTTCCATGCAAGCGCGCCACATCGACCACGTCAACCTCCGGATCCCCGCCGACGGCGTCGGCGACGCCCGGGAGTTCTACGGCGAGCGGCTCGGGTTCGGGATCGAGGACGCGCTGTACGCGGCCGGGGAGAAGCCCTTCTTCGACGTGCGGCTGTCGACGACGGCGGTCGTCCACCTGTGGCCGACCGACGAGTTCGAGCCGCCGACCGCGACGAACTACGACCACGTCGCCGTCGTCGTCGAGGGGTCGGCCGACCAGATCGAGGCCGAACTGGACGCGGCGGGCGTCGAGATCGAGAAGTCGCTCGACGAGCCGCTCGGTGCGGTCGGCGAGTCGCCCGCGGTGTACGTCCGCGACCCGTTCGGGTACCGGATCGAGCTCAAAGCGCGGGTTTGAGCGCATCTATGCTTGAAACACAAAATGACACAGAACAGGCCCTGTTGTTCCTCGATCGGAACGACGACCGCGCGTGGAAGGCGGCGACGATCGCCGAGCGACTCGGGCTGGAGACGGACGCCGTCAGCGCGATCCTCTCCCGACCGAAGGAACGAGATCTCGTGCGTCACAAGAGCCCGTACTGGGCGATCACGGACGATACGGACCGGCTCCGAGCCGCGTACCGGTTCCACCGACACCACGAGGGTGCAGACGAACAGTACGGAGAGGAACGCCTCGAAGAGCTACGGACCGACGAGATGGAACAGGTCCAGTGACTGCGTTCGAGGAGTTAGAACGCGGTGACATCTCCTTCGACGGCGAGTGGTAGCCTTCACCCCGAACCGGTTCGCCACACGGAGCAACCCTCGCCCCGTTGCGGCCGTTTAAGACCCCCGAGCGACAGGGGCAGGTATGAGCGAACAGCAGCCGCGGTCGGCAGAAGAGACCTCCCGAGGCCGCGACGACGCGGACCGGTTCGCGGGCGAGAAGGACGAGGACCTGCGGAGCAGAGACGTGACGGAGGGGGCGGACAAGGCCCCGCACCGCGCGATGTTCCGGGCGATGGGGTTCGACGACGAGGACCTCTCGTCGCCCATCATCGGCGTGCCGAACCCGGCGGCGGACATCACGCCGTGTAACGTCCACCTCGACGACGTGGCGGACGCCGCGATCGACGGGATCGACGCGGCGGGCGGGATGCCGATCGAGTTCGGGACGATCACGATCTCCGACGCCATCTCGATGGGGACGGAGGGGATGAAGGCGAGCCTCATCTCCCGCGAGGTGATCGCCGACTCCGTCGAACTCGTCTCCTTCGGCGAGCGGATGGACGCGCTGGTGACGGTCGCCGGCTGTGACAAGAACCTCCCCGGCATGCTGATGGCGTCGATCCGCACCGACCTCCCCTCGGTGTTCCTCTACGGCGGCTCGATCATGCCCGGCCAACACGACGGGCGCGACGTGACCATCGTGCAGGTGTTCGAGGGCGTCGGCGCCTACGCCGAGGGCGACATGAGCGGCGAGGAGCTCGACGACTTAGAGCGCCACGCCTGCCCCGGCGCGGGCTCCTGCGGCGGGATGTTCACCGCGAACACGATGGCCTCCATCTCCGAGGCGCTCGGGATGGCGCCGCTCGGCTCGGCCTCCGCGCCCGCCGAGGACCCGGAGCGCTACGAGGTCGCCGAGCGCGCCGGCGAGCTCGCCCTGGAGTGTATCGAGGAGGACCGCCGCCCCTCGGACATCCTCTCGCGGGAGTCGTTCGAGAACGCGATCGCCTTACAGACCGCCATCGGCGGCTCCACGAACGGCGTGCTCCACCTGCTCGCTTTGGCCGCCGAGGCCGACGTGGACCTGTCGATCGAGGACTTCGACGAGATCTCGCGGCGCACCCCGAAGATCGCGGACCTCCAGCCCGGCGGGAACAGCGTCATGAACGACCTCCACGAGATCGGCGGCGTCCCGGTCGTGCTCCGGCGCCTGCTTGAGGCCGACTTACTCCACGGCGACGCGATGACCGTCACCGGCCGCACCCTCGTCGAGGAGCTGGCGGAGCTGGAGGCGCGCGGCGAGCTTCCCGACGACGACGAGGTCGAGGCGGACTTCCTCTACACCGTCGACGACCCCAAGGAGGAGGAGGGCGCCATCAAGATACTCAAGGGGAACCTCGCGCCCGACGGCTCGGTGCTGAAGGTGACCGGCGACGACGAGTTCTACCACGAGGGGCCGGCGCGGATCTTCGAGAACGAGGAGGACGCGATGGAGTACGTCCAGTCGGGCCGGGTCGACTCCGGCGACGTGATCGTGATCCGCAACGAGGGACCGACCGGCGGCCCGGGAATGCGCGAGATGCTCGGCGTCACCGCCGCCGTCGTCGGCGCGGGCCACGAGGACGACGTGGCGCTGCTCACCGACGGCCGCTTCTCCGGCGCGACCCGCGGCCCGATGATCGGCCACGTCGCGCCTGAGGCGGCCGACGGCGGCCCGATCGGACTTATCGAGGACGGCGACCACGTCACCGTCGACATCCCGGAGCGCGACCTCAGCGTCGATCTCAGCGATGAAGAGCTGGCCGAGCGCCGCGAGGAGTGGGAGGCGCCGGAACCGCAGTACGAGGGCGGCATCCTCGCGAAGTACGCCCGCGACTTCGCCGGCGCGTCCGACGGCGCCGTGACGAACCCGCGGCTGACCCGCGATTTATAAGGACGCGAACGACGGTCTCCGAGCGGTCATAAGCGGCTCCGAGCCGCTCTTCGCTTCGTTTCCCGCTACCTACTCCTCCGCCGTCCCGCCGTCGGTGTGGGCCGTCCGGACGGACTCGGCGCGCCAGACGTTGCTCCGGCGCCCGGCGCGCGACAGTTCCATCTTGACCACCGAGCCGACCGGGAGGTCCGCGACGCGGTCGCGCGCGTCCTCGTCGGCGTACTCGACGACGTGGAACGTCTCGTTGCGCGGATGTGCACGAACTGTGGTGCAATCGTGATCGTTCTGCTCAGAAATGACGGTGTATGAGTTGGGTTCCGACATCTTACTCCGTTATTCTTGGACATCCTACTTCAATACTTCGTATATTCACTACAGTCGTCGATCAGGTGGTAATACGAATATAAGGTGTTCAAAAGCCGCACCGAGCGCGGCGCGTCGCCCTCGCGGCTGCCATCGCCGGCCCCTGGCGCCTCACCGAACGACGGTCACGGGCGCCGCGGAGCCGCGAACGATCTTCTCGGCGACGTTGCCGACGAGCAGTCGGTCCGCGATGCTCCCGCTGTGGCTGCCGATGACGACGACGTCGAACCCCTCGCTCGCGTCGGCGACCGCCCGCGCCGGGTGACCGGCCATCACCTCGGTCTCGATCTCGACCCCGCTTTCGGCGGCGATCTCGCGTGCACGCTCGAACAGGTCGCTCGCCTGCTCTTCCGCCTCCTCTTCCGTGTCGTCGGCGAGTGCGAGCCCGGCCGCACTGCCCATCATCGAGGAGGGTTGGCCCACCACGTGGACCACGATTATCTCCGCGTCCGGGTGCGCTTCCAGCGCGAATCGGAGCGCCCGCTCCGCCATCTCCGACTCGTCCATCGGTACCAGCACGCGGGATATCATGGTTCACCTACATCCGACGCACAGATAAGTGATATGTTCTCACGAACCAACCGGGTTCCCGTCTGATCATCCCGTCGCTCCGCCACTTTGTCCCGGTCGCGGATCGCGGGCGCCGCCGCGCCAGACCAGCACGCATATCTCCGCGGATCACGCACCAAGAGGCATGGAATCCAGTCGGGCGGACGACGAGCCCGTCGGCGTGGCGCTGTTCGTCGACGGACCGAACGTGTTGCGAGAGGAGTTCGACGTCGACCTCGACGACGTGCGGGTGGCGGCGGAGGCGGAGGGGCAGCTCGTGACGACGCGGCTCTACCTCGACGAGCACGCGACGCCGGGACTCATTCAGGCCGCGGAGGCCCGCGGCTTCGAGGTCGTCGTCACGAGCGGCGACGTCGACGTGAAGCTCGCGGTCGACGCCGCGCGCTTCGCGGCCGAGGGACGGATGTCGACGCTCGCGATCGCCTCGCGGGACACCGACTTCAAGCCGGTCGTCGAGACCGCGAACGGCTACGGGATCCGGACGCTCGCGATCGCGCCCGGCGAGTTCGGGCGGTCCGACGCCCTCCGAAACGCCACGACCGACTCGGTGACGCTCGACGGCAGCGAGGGCGACGCGGACGGCGACAACTCGTGACTGCCGACGCGCCCGCGGCGAAGCGCCCCCGCCGTTCCTACGCTCGTCGCTAGCGGTCGCGCTCGTCGCGGCCCCTCCGACGCGCCGCGATCCGACCGAGGAAGAGCGCACCGAATCCACCGGTAGCGGCGGCGAGGCCCCCGAAACCGACCGCCGCCGGGAAGACGCCAACCCGCGCTATCGCGGCGTCGACGCCGACCCGGAACCAGCCGAGGTTCGGGACGGCGAACAGTGCCTTGGCCGTGATCCACTCCTCGCGGACGATCGGGGCGATCCCGGCGCTCTGGTCGTACTCGCCGTTTGCGTCGCCGTAGGTGACGTACCCGTCGTAGGGTGCGGGACAGGCCGTGATCGTCAGGCAGTCGCCCTCCAGCAGGGCGGGATCCGCCCGATCGGTCCAGTCCTCGCCGGCGGACACCCGAAAGGCGATCCGGTGCATTATCGGCCGCTGCCCGTCGCTCGGCGGGTCGAACACGACCACGTCGCCGGCGCTCCCGAACGTGGCCGGGGCCCCGGTCTCCGCTGCGCCGACCAGCCCGCCCCAGGGGAACCGGTCGGTAGACGTGACCACGACGAGGTCGCCGCGCTCGACCTCCGGGGCCATGCTCCCGCTCTCGACGGCGACGAACGGGGGCCACGCGCCCGCGACCGCGGCGACGACGACCGCGACCAGCAGGACCGCGACGGCGGGCGCGAGCAGCCCGGAGAGGTTCCGCGTCACGTACGGTACCGGGGGTGGAAACGGCTTGAGACTGTCGGCGGAACGGGCGGAGTCGCGGCGGTGTCCCGGCAGCGAGACGGGGCCCGATATCCCGGCAAGGGGGCAGGACCCGGTATCCCGGCGGCGGGGCGGGACCAAGTGCGAGGGATGGCAAGACCTTAGGTCGGGCCGAGAGACGGATGAGGTATGCCAGACCGACGCACTCCCCTCCGCGAGATCCACGAGGAACGCGGCGCGAAGTTCACCGACTTCGGCGGGTGGCAGATGCCAGTCGAGTTCGACTCGATCAGCGAGGAGCACGCCGCGGTCCGCGACTCGCTCGGCGTCTTCGACGTGTCGCACATGGGCGAGATCGAGGTCTCGGGGCCGGACGCGACGGCGCTGATGAACCGGCTCACGACCAACGACGTGACGGCGCTCGACCCTGGCGACTCCCAGTACGCCGCGGTCACGAACGCGGACGGCGTCATGCTCGACGACACGGTGGTCTACCGCCTCCCGGATGGGATCGAAGCGGGAGAGGGCGCCGACGCGCTCGCCGGGCTCGACCGCGACCTCGACGCCAGCTCCGGCGACCCCGCCTACCTCTTCGTCCCCAACGCGGGCCACGACGAGGAGATGTACGACCGGTGGGTCGACTACCGGGACGAGGAGGGGCTCGACGCCGCGGTCGTGAACGCCACCGACGACTGGGCCATGCTCGCGGTGCAGGGGCCGGACGCGGCCGACGCGCTCGGCGAGGCGACCCCCGACGACCGAGTCGTCGATCTCTCGAAGTTCGAGGCGACGGTCGCCGCCGTCGATGAAGTCGACAGCTGGGTCGCCCGGACCGGCTACACCGGCGAGGACGGCTTCGAAGTGATGTGCCCCGCGGGCGACGCCGAGAGCGTCTGGGAGGCGTTCGCCGACGCGCCGCGGGGCGCCCAGCCCTGCGGGCTCGGCGCGCGCGACACCCTCCGCACGGAGATGGGGTTCCTGCTCTCGGGACAGGACTTCGACCCGGACACCGAGCCGCGGACCCCCTACGAGGCCCGGATCGGCTTCGTCGTGAAGCTCGACACGGAGTTCGTCGGCCGCGACGCCCTCGAAGCGCAGACGGAGGAGGGCGTCGACGAGACGTTCGTCGGGGTCCGCCTGCTCGAACGCGGCGTTCCCCGGAACGGGTACGCCGTCACCGACGGCGACCTCACGCGGGTCGGTCAGCTGACCTCCGGCACGATGAGCCCCACGCTCGGCGAGCCGATCGGGCTGGGGTATCTCGACGAGCGCTACGCCGACCCGGGCACCGAGGTGAGCGTCGTCGTGCGCGGCGACGAGAAGCGTGCCGAGGTCGTCGTTCCGCCGTTCCTCGACCGGTAGGATCGGTCACTGCCCTCTTCTCCGCCGGTCACGCCTCGCCCTCGAACGCCTCCGCGTGGACGCTCCGGAGCACCATGTACAGGTGCCAGTGGTCGACGCCGAGCCGGTCCGCGATGTCTCGTACCGCGTCGAGATACCGGTCGTACGCGTCGATCGTCATTGGCTCCGGATACGCGTCGTCGAGGTCGCCGGCGGCGGGGGAGTCGTCGGTCAGCGCGGCGACGACCGCCCACTCGCGCTCGCCGACGACGAGGTGCTCGTCCGGATCGAGGAACCACAGCAGCGCGGAGGCGACTTCCACGTCCACTCCCGGAATCTGCGTCAGCGCGTCGAGGGCGCGGCGGTGCGCGGGGCCTCGGGCGTCGTCAGCCGCGTCCGCCTCGTCCAGCGCGTCGATCGCGTCCCACAGCGCGCCGCGGAGGTCTCGCGGCTCCGTGTCGGAGACGGCCTCCTCGGCCGCACGCCGCTCGTCGTGGTCGATGTCGGTCACGGCCCGCCGGAAGTACCAGCGAACCACCCACTCGACGTCCCGCTTCCCGTACTCGCCGGCTCGGAACGCGTCCGAGAGCGACCCGATCGCCTCCGCCTCCACGGGGTGGAAAGGAGCGGACTCCCGATACGTCTCGACGTGGTCGTCGACGCGGTCCTCGACGTCGGCGAGCGACGGGTCCATACCCGTCGAACGGCCCCGGTCGACAAAACGGTTCGGCGACCGGCTGCGTCTCCTTCGCAAGGGCCACCGATACACTCATGCGAGTGGATCATAGATCGTAAATCATGATCGTACGTCAGGGTGAGAACTATGTCTGCTGAGGACGACGAACCGGTGAACACGATCTGTCCGTACTGCGGCGTCGGCTGCGGGATCAAGGTGAATCAAGGCGACGACCCCGGCGACGTGAACTTCATGCCGTGGGGAGAGGCGCCCGTCAACGAGGGGCGAGTGTGCATCAAAGGCGGCGCGGCGACGCAGGTCGTCGACCACGAGGACCGACTGACGGAGCCGCTGATCAGAGAGGACGGAGAGTTCCGCGAGGCGACGTGGGAGGAGGCCTACTCGCGGATCGTCTCGGAGATGGAGGGAATCCGCGACGAGCACGGCCCCGACGCGATGGGATTCTTCGGCTCCTCGAAGACGATGAACGAGGAGAACTACCTCCTTCAGAAGATCGCGCGCCGCTACGGCACGAACAACGTCGACAACTGCACCCGGATGTGCCACGCCTCGACGGTGTGGGCGCTCCGGACCAGCCTCGGCGCGGGCGCGATGACGAACAGCATGGCCGACTTGGAGGAGTCGGCCGACGTGCTCTGGATCCAGGGCGCGAACCCCGGCGAGCAGCACCCGATCGCCAACAGCCAGTACTTCCGACAGGCCGTGTTGGAGGGCGCGACCGTCATCCAGGTCGACCCGCACGCCAACAAGACCACCCGGTCGTTCGAGATCGACGAGACCGAGCGGCACATGCACCTCCAGCTCAACCCCGGCGCCGACATCCCGCTTCTCAACGTCGTCCTGAAGACGATCCTCGAACGCCACGAAGAGGAGCCGGACGCGGGCTGGATCGACGAGGGGTTCATCGAGGAGCGCACGGAGGGGTTCGAGGACCTGAAGGAGACGCTCGAAGACTTCGACAAGGAGGCGGCCGCCGAGGAGGCCGGCGTCCCGCTCGAAGACATCGAGCTCGCCGCCGAGAAGTACGCGATGGCGAACAACGCCGCCATCTTCACCGGGATGGGGATGAGCCAGCACACCTGCGGCGTCGACAACGTTCAAAACGAGATCAACCTCGCGCTGATCACGGGGAACCTCGGGAAGCCCGGTACCGGCGTCAACCCCCTCCGCGGACAGAACAACGTCCAGGGGACGAGCGACGTGGGCGCGATGCCGAACGTCCTCCCCGGGTACCAGCTCGTCGACGACGACGAGGCCCGCGAGAGCGTCGAGGACGTGTGGGGGTTCGAGGTGCCCGACGAGCCCGGCCTCACCAACGTGGAGATCTCCCACGAGGCGGGCCGCTCGGTGAAGGGGCTGTACGTGATGGGCGAGAACCCGATCATGAGCGAGCCCGACGGCAACGAGGTCGAAGAGCGCCTTCGGTCGCTCGATTTCATGGTCGCACAGGACATCTTCATGACCGAGACCGCGGAGCTCGCGGACGTGGTCCTCCCGGCGACGACGTGGGCCGAGCGCGGCGGCACCGTCACCAACACCGACCGGCGGGTCCAGCGCATGCGCGGCGCCGAGAAGGTCCACGAGAACACGAAGCACGACCTCGACATCCTGATGGAGGTCGGTAGTCGCCTCTTCAGCGAGGACGAGTTCCGGTTCGACGACGTGGAGGCCGTCTTCGAGGAGCTCCGAGAGGTGTGTCCGATCTACCACGGGATGACCTACGACGCGCTCGGCGAGACCGGGATCCAGTGGCCCTGTTACGAGGAGGGCGACGAGGGCGACCAGTACCTCTACGCCGACTCGTTCGACACCGAGAGCGGCCTCGGGCAGATCGAGGGCGTCCGCCACCAGCCGCCAGCGGAGGTGCCCGACGAGGAGTACCCGCTGATCCTCACCACCGCTCGGCTCGAAGAGCACTACAACACGGGGACGATGAGCCGGCGGTCGCCGACGCTCTCGCGCCAGCACCCGGAGAACTTCGTCGACGTGCATCCGAACGACGCCGAGGAGTACGGCATCGAGGACGGGGACATGGTGACGCTCCGGTCTCGACGCGGCGAGATCGAGGTGAAAGCGCAGGTGACCGAGGACATCAAGGAGGGCGTCGTCTGGACGACCCCGCACTTCGCGGCTTCCTCCGCGAACCGGCTCACGAACGACGTGCTCGACGAACGGGCGAAGATCCCCGAGTACAAGGCCGCCGCGGCGGACATCGCGGTCACCGTCACCGACGGTGGAGAGAGCGCGAGCGACGGGGCGGAATCGGGCGACGCGAAACCGGCGGACGACTGATCGCCAGCCCGCCGTCTCGCGGCCGGTTTTTTATCCGACGGGAACGCGTCCAAGACTGATTACCCCTCCGACGGAAGCGCCTGTATGGTGCACCAAAATCCGGCGGCCGATGGAGCCGACGCGAGGGAGGTACCGGAGTCGGACCTCGCGGTCGCTCGCGCCGCGACGCCCCGACCCATCGAGGATGTCGCGGCCGACCTCGGACTGGGCCCCGACGAGATCGAACGCCGCGGCGACGGGGTCGCGAAGCTCACCCAGTCCGCCGTCCGCTCGGCGACCGCGGGCGAGCCCGACGGGACGACCGTCCTCGTCACGGGGATGACCCCGACGCCGAAGGGGGAGGGGAAGACCGTGACCTCGGTGGGGCTCGGGCAGGCGCTCGCGGGGCTCGGGGAGTCCGCGGCGGTCGCGGTCCGTGAGCCCTCGCTCGGTCCCGTCTTCGGGATCAAAGGCGGCGCCGCGGGCGGCGGGTACTCGCAGGTGCTCCCGATGGAGGCGATCAACCTCCACTTCACCGGCGACATTCACGCGCTCACGGCCGCGCACAACCTGATCGCCGCGGCGCTCGACAACCACCTGCATCAGGGGAACGACGAGGGGATCGACGTGCGCCGCGTCGACTGGCCGCGCGCGCTCGACGTCAACGACCGCGCGCTCCGCGAGACCGTCGTGGGACTGGGCGGACCCGCTCGCGGCGTCCCCCGGGAGAACGAGTTCGTCATCACCGCGGCCTCGGAGCTGATGGCCGTCCTCGGACTCGCCGAGGACCTCGCGGATCTGAAAGACCGGATCGGGCGGATCGCGCTGGCAGAGGACGCCGACGGTGACCCGGTCACGCCCGACGACCTCGGCGTCACCGGGGCCGCGGCAGCACTCTTACGCGACGCGTTCCGTCCGAACCTCGTCCAGACGGTCGAGGGGGTCCCCGCCTTGGTCCACGGCGGCCCGTTCGCCAACATCGCGCACGGGACCAACACGCTCGTGGCCGACCGGGTCGGCGCCTCGCTCGCGGACTACCTCGTCACCGAGGCCGGCTTCGGCGCGGACCTCGGCGCCGAGAAGTTCGCGCACATCGTCGCCCGCGAGGGGATCGTCCCGGACGTGGCGGTCGTCGTCGCGACGGTCCGCGGCGCGAAACGGCACGGGCTGGAGATGTGGCCGACCGACTTCGAGGCGCTGGAGGAGACGGCCCCCGAGGCGGTGCGGGCCGGCGTCGAGAACGTGAAACGGCACGTCGAGATCGTTGAGTCGTTCGGGATCCCGGCGGTCGTCGCAGTCAACGTCTTCCCGGACGACGCGGAGTCGGAGCTCGCGGCCTTGGAGTCGACGCTTTCCGAGGCGGGGATTCCGGTCGCGCGGTCGACCGCCTACCGCGACGGCGGCGAGGGGGCGACGTCCCTGGCGGAGCTGGTCCGCGAGCGCGCCGGAACCGGCGAGTTCGCGCCGCTGTACGACCTCGACGCGCCCCTCCGAGAGAAGATCGAAACCGTCGCCAGAGAGGTGTACGGCGCCGACGGCGTGGAGTACGTCGACGGCGCCGACGACGATATCGACCGCGTCGAGTCGTGGGGGTACGGCGATCTCCCCGTCTGCGTCTCGAAGACGCCGTACTCCTTCGCGGACGACGCCTCGCTGACGGGCGTGCCGGAGGGGTGGACGCTCACCGTCCGCGAGGTGTCGGCCTCGGCGGGCGCCGGCTTCGTCGTCGTCAAGACCGCGGACGTGATGACGATGCCGGGGCTCCCCGCCGAGCCGGCCGCGGAGGACATCGACGTGGACGCCGACGGGGACGTGAGCGGGCTGTTCTGAGGTGCAGTCCGCAGTTCGGCGCTCGGGCGCCGCGGGCGCTCTCAGTCGCCGATTGCGCTCTCAGTCGTCGCCGCCGAGCGCCCGCTTCTCCTTCGCGACGACCTCGACGCCCGAGATTCCGGTGTCGGGATAGCCGCCGTCGTCGTCCTTCTCCGCGGCCTTCACCATGTCCCAGACCACGTTGAGTCCGGTGGTCACGCCCTCCAGCGCCTCCATCTCGCAGCCGGTCTTCCCGGTCGTCTCCACCGCCACCGTCAGCTCGATCCGGTCGTCGCAGACCGCGAAGTCGGTGTCGACGTTCGTGATCGGGATCTGGTGGCACATCGGGATCGCCTCCCAAGTGTGTTTGACGGCCTGCACCGCACCCACGCGGGCGGTCGCGAGCACGTCGCCCTTCCCGACCTCGTCGGCCTCGACGGCCGCGATCGTCGAGGGCGTCAGCCGGATCTCGCCGCGCGCGACCGCGCGGCGGCTCGTGTCGGGCTTGTCGCCCACGTCGACCATCCGGACCTCGCCGGACGCGTCGGTGTGGGTCAGGTCGTCGGCGGGGCGGTCGGTCGGCTCGCCGGGGGGGTCGTCCGCGCGCTCGTCACTCATCACGCATCGCCTCGGGAATCCGGTCGATTAAGTCCGTCGCCACGAGGCCGTACCCCATGTCGTCGGCCGCCGCGTCGCCGGCCAGCCCGTTGACGTACGTCCCGACCGCGGCCGCGTGGAACGGGTCGGTCACGGCCGCGAGCGCGCCCACCGCGCCGGCGAGCACGTCGCCGGTCCCGCCGACGGTCATCCCCGGGTTGCCCGTGCGGTTCAGCCGGACCGAGTCGCCGTCCGTGACCACGTCCTTCGCGCCCTTCACGAGGAGGGTGTGACCGATCTCGGCTGCGAACGACCGCACGAGCGCCGCGCGTTCGTCGGGGTCGTCCGCCGTTTCGCCGCCCATCCCGACCAGCTCGCCCTGGTGCGGCGTACAGATCAGCTCGGCGTCGGTGTCGACCTCCGGGACGACCCGCAGCGCGTCGGCGTCGACGACCGCGCGCCCGTCGTACCGCGACAGGAACCGCCGGACGAACTCGCGCGTCCCGTCGCCGTCGCCGAGCCCCGGACCGAGCACGACCACGTCGTTGCCGGCGGCGAGCTCCAGCGCGCGGTCGACGTGGGCGGGGCCGATCCGGTCGCCCGGGAGCCCGCGGACGATCAGGTCGGCGGAGTACCCCTGCACCGTCCGCGCGACCGTCTCCGGGCACGCGACGCGCACGAGGTCGGCCCCGGTTCTGAGCGCCGACCGGGCCGAAAGCGAGGGCGCGCCGGTGTACGGGCCGCCGCCGATCACCAGCACCTCGCCGTTCTCGCCCTTGTGCGAGGTCGGATCGCGCGCGATCCCGAGCAGGTCGCCGGGGCCGGTGAACCGCTCCGCCGCGGTCGGGATCCCGATGTCCGCGACGGTCACGTCCGCGTCGAGCGCCGCCAGTCCGGGCTTCTCGTCGTGGAAGGTGACGACGCGGTCGGCGTCGACCGCGACCGGGTCGGCGGCCCCCGCCTCGCCCGCGACTCCCGCCTCGCCAGCGGCCGGCTTTCCGGTGTCGGCGTCGACCCCGGAGGGCACGTCGACGGCGACGACCGCGGCGTCGCTCTCGTTCGTCAGTCTCGCGGCGGTCCGCTCCGGCTCCCGGAGCGCGCCGGTGACCCCGCTCCCGAGCATCGCGTCGACGATCACGTCCGGGTCGTCGAGCGCGAGGTCGACGGCGTCGGTGACGGTCTCGGCCGGAATCTCGCTGTTCTCGAGGGCGTCCCAGTTCTCGCGCGCGATCTCGGTCCGGATCGACTCGGGACGCCCGAGCAGGCTGACGGTCGCGTCGTACGCGGAGAGGAAGCGCGCCGCGACGAACGCGTCCCCGCCGTTGTTCCCGCGTCCGCAGAGGAGCTCGACGCTCGCGCCGGGGTCGGCGAGCGCTCGGACCTCGCGGGCGACCGCGTTACCCGACGACTCCATCAGCTGCTTCCGCGGGACGCCGAGGGCGGCGGCGTTGGCGTCGACGGCCGCCATCCGATCGGTGGTGATCATGGGCGGGCGTTCGCGCGCCGGGTGATTAATTGTGGGGCCGTGGGTCGGCGACACCGACGTCGACACCGACGCCCGTCGACGAGCGGGTGCGCCGCTGCGCGCGACCGCGACGGAAGCGGGCGCGTCGCGCGCGACACGGAATGAAAATGTTGATGCACGTCCGAGGAAAACCGCGGCGTAGCAACCGTGGCACAGTCAGTACACGACGGCGCTGCGGAACGGCCCGGGCGCGGCGGCGTTTCCGCGGCCTTCACACCGGTCGACGACCGATCGGCCCGTCCGTCCGACGGAGACGAGTGCCCCGACGGCGACGCGCGACAGACGACACGGTCAGCCCTCGCATGAACATCGGATTCTTCACTGACAGCTACTTCCCCGGCATCGACGGCGTGACGTACACGATCCGCGCGTGGCGGGACCGGCTCGAAGACCGGGGTCACGACGTGTACGTCGTCTACCCGGCGAGCAGCCACGAGCCCGACGAGCGCGAGGTCCCCGTGCCGTCGCTTCCGAACCCCTTCTACCGTCAGTACCGCGTCCCGCTGTACCGGCGCCTCTCGACGCTGCCCGACTTGGACGTGGTTCACTGTCACGGACCGGCCTCCACCGGGCTGATGGGGCGCCGCTACGCGAAGAAGCGCGGCGTCAAATCCGTGTACACCCACCACACTCCCGTGGAGGACTACTTCGTGCAGGGGCTGAAACTGGAGTCGCTGGCGGGGATCGCCGGGCGGGCGTACGTGACCTACGAGAACCGCTTTCTCCGGTCGTTCGACTGCGTCACCGCGTCCACCTCTCGGATCCGCCGAGACGTGACGCCGCGGAAGCTCCCGGTCGGCATCGAGACGGACACGTTCCGCCCCGTGAGCGACTCGCGGTTCGAGAGCGACGAGCCGACGGTGGGGTACAGCGGCCGGATGACCCGGAAGAAACACGTCGACGAGATTCTCCGGCTGGCCGACCGGCGGCCGGACCTCCGGTTCGAACTGGTCGGCGAGGGACCGGTCCGGGACGACCTCGAAGCGGGGGCGCCGGAGAACGTCCGATTCCGCGATTTCCTCCCGCGAGAGGACCTCCCGGCGTTCTACTCCGCGCTCGACGTCTTCGTCACCGCCTCGACCTGCGACACGCTCGGGCTTTCGACGCTGGAGGCGAACGCCTGCGGGACCCCGGTCGCCGCCGCCGACGTGCCCCCGTTCGACCGCACCATCGGCGACGACAACGGTGCTCGGTTCGAACACGGCGATATCGACGACATGGAGCGCGCCGTCGTCGACTGCCTGGACGGCGACAGGCCGACGCGCGCGGCGGTCGAGGGCTACTCGGTCGAGCGCACGATAGACGAGTTGGAGGAGATCTACGGGGTGTCGTAGATGGGCGCGGACAACGTCGACGTCTTCCAACGGCTGGTGTTCAGCGTCCCGCCGCTTTCGCGACAGCTCCCCGCGATGGCGGTCCTCGGGGTCGTCTACAGCGTCGTCGCGTTCGTCGCCGTCTCGGAGTTCACGCCGCTATCCCCGGAGCCGTCGACCCTCCTCCCGGTCGTGGTGGTGCTCTTCCTGCTTCCCTTCCTGTTCGCGGGGGAGCTGTTCCACCGCGTCCTCCCGCGGTATCCGCGGACGTGGAGCTTCTTCCTGGCCCTGACGAACCAGTTCGTCACCTTCGTCTACGCGTTGGTCCTCTCCGGCGCCAACGACGTGGGGAACGCGTGGAGCATCGTCTGGCTCCTCTTCATCACGGTCTACCTGATCAACATCCTCGTGCTCGTCGTCTCGACGGGTATCGACCGCTACAAGCGGATCCTCGTCGTCGCGCTCGCGGAGCCGGCAGCGCTGATCGTCGCGTTCTACGCGTTGGCCGGCGGTGATCTCGGGTTCTCGACGTACCGCCACGTGTTCGCGTTCGCCTCGCTGCTCATCGCGGCGGCGTTCCTCGTGTTGGTGCTCGGGATCGTCGACTACCTCATCCGGAGCAACACCGACGTCTCCGCGTTCGAACTCACCTCCGGCATCCTGCGGAACGACCGCGCCTCGCTCGATCTGGGCGTCGAGGCCGAGCCCGCCGTCGAGACGCTCGCGATCGACAACGGCGACCGGCTGACGCTCGCCGCGCCGTGGGTCCACCCCGGCCCGCTCGGCGGGTTCGGGGGAGGCCAGCTGAGCGGGAACGTCATCGACGCCCTGAACGACGGCAGCGAGGGCGAGAACGGGTTCTTCCTCCACGTTCCCTGCACGCACAAGGAGGACCTCTCGAACCCGGACGACGCCGCGAAGATCCTCGACGCCGTCGCCGATCCCGAGCGCGTCGCTCGCGCGTCGCGGCTGATACACCACGACTACGGCGAGATCGAGTTTTACGGCCGACGGATCGGCGACAAGCAGGTTATCTTCCTCCACGGCGAGGGGATCGACGACTACGACACGGGCGTGTTCATGAGCGGCGTCGACGAGTCCGAGGTGCTACTCGTGGACCTCCACAAACACGACCTCCAGAACGGCCCGGAGAAGGAGGTGCTGTACGGTTCCTCCGAGGCGGACCGACTGAAGCGCCACTTCGACGACTTCCGCGACCGGCTCGCCGACGCGCCGCTTTCCGACTACGCGGCGGGCTTCGCGGTCCGCCGCGCGGACCAAGACGTCACCGCGGTCGTCGAGTCGGTCGGCGGCCAAGAAGTCCTTTTCATGGGGATCGACACGAACGGGGTCACGCCGGACGTGCGGGAGCTGGCGGCCGACTACCGCGAGTCGTTCGACGAGGTCCTGATCTTCTCGACTGACACCCACGCCTCCATCCACGAGCTCGCGAACACGACGCGGTCCGACATCGACGCCCTGACCGAGGCGGTCGAGCGCGCGACCGACGAGGTGGCCCCCGCGACGGTCGGTCTGGCCAGCCGGCGGACTCAGCCGCTCAAGCTCCTGAAAAATGACTACAACGGGCTCGTGTTCAGCGTCAACATCCTGATCCGGCTGACGATCATCGCGCTCGTGGTGCTGTACGCGCTGCTCGTCATCTGGCTGTTCTTCTGACCGATGAAACGGGGGCGTTGATTCGCCCCCTATGGAACCCTCGACGAGTAACGCAGACGATCCCGAACGCGGCTGTACAGACGATCCCGAACGCGGCTGTACTGTGGTTTATCTCACTCGCAAGTAGACACACATATCGGCCAATGAACCCGGACACGGGCTTCATCGCTTGTTGCTGTCGCGGGCGGGCGGTTCACCGAGAGACCGGCTCTTCGCGGGACAGGTAAAACCCGTAGAGTCCGACGATCGCCGCGATCCACATTAGAGCTCGATACGGCCAGACGAGGCCGAACCCCTGTCCGTAGGTGCGGATCGCCCCGAAGCAAGCGATCACGCCCAACAGGATAGCAAGTCGTTGAACAGACGCACCAATCATCGAATGACAGTTTGGACGCCACAATTGTATAATACTTATCCGTGACATCGCTCCTCGTGGTCGACGGAACACTCCGCAGTTAACGCGCGCTCGTCGCCGACCGGCACCGACCGGAGACCCCGCCGCTGACACTCAGCCCGGCGGAACGACCACACCGGACACCTCGAACCGCGCGCCGCCGTCGGCGCTTTCTCCGGCCGTGATCGTCCACCCGTGTGCGTCGACGACGCCCTCGACGATCGCGAGTCCGAGTCCGATTCCCTCCGTTCCGGTCGTGTACCCCGTCTCGAACACTCGCTCCCGATCGGACGCCGGGATTCCGGGGCCGTCGTCTTCGACGTAGAACCCGTCTCCGTCGCCGAGCGCTCCGACGCGGACCGACACGTCGGATCCCCCGTGTTCCACGCTGTCGCCGGGCCCCGCCCGGCTGCCAGTGGAGCCATGCTCCACACTGTTCCGGAACAGGTTCTCGAAGAGCTGTCGGAGGCGGTCGGGGTCCGCCTTGAAGCGTAGATCCTCCCCGACGGTCAGGGTCGCGTCGCCGGTCCGGACCGCGTCCCAGCACCCCTCGGCGATCGCGTCGAGCGAGACGAGCCCCGTCTCCTCGATCTCGTGTCCCTGTCTGGCCACCGTGAGGACGTCGGCGATCAGGTCCTCCATCCGGTCTAACGACCGCGCGGCGATCTCCAGGTTGTCGCTGTCGCGGGTCGAGCGTTCGATGTCGACGCGTCCCTGCGCGACGTTCAGCGGGCTTCTGAGGTCGTGAGAGACGACGCTAGCGAACTGGTCGAGCCGGTCGATCTTCGCCTCCGTCCGCTCCTCTTGAAGCTCCGTTTCCAACATCCTCGCGATCAGCTCCGCGAACAGCGTTTCCCCGTCGGAAAATGGCTCCGCGCGCGGCTCCGGGGAGACGAAACACAGCGTTCCGAAGAGCTCGTCGTCGACGGTGAGCGTGCTGCCGTGGTAACAGCGCAGTCCGTGTCGCTCGAACGCGGGGTCGTCGTCCCATCCCTGATTCGGCGCGTCGTGCAGCCTGACGGGGCTCTCGCCGCCGACGGTGCGGCGACAGTAGGTGGTCCCGAGGTCCAACTTGAGCCCGGACGGAAACCGCCCGTCCGCCGAGTCCGTGCTGGCGATCGCCTTCCAGTAGTCGCTTTCGCTGTCGATCCGCGTCAGGTGCCCGTTCTCCACGCGCAAGTACTCCTCCCCGACGGAGAGCGCCAGCGTCGCCTTCTCCTCGAACGGCAGGTCCCGGTCCATCACCTCGTAGAGTCGCTCCCGGGCCGCCATCGCGCTGCGAGCCTCGTCGCCCATGATAACGTCCGGGATAGCGACCCCACCGACAAAAGTGACCCTGTCGGACGCTGCTACATTCATTCCGGACGCCAGCTGTCCCCCGCGTCCGGACGGCCGGCGGGGTCACCCGGCCGACCGAGGCGAACTCATCGAACCGTGCGGACGCCGAGCACCGACGCCGACACGCCGCCGATCGCCACCGGCATCCAGTAGACGCCGCCGCGGAAGACGAGCACGGCGGCGGTGACCGCCGACGCCGAGACGCCCGTCGTCGGGACGAGAAGCGCGACGAACGCCGCCTCGATCCCGCCGAGTCCGCCGGGGAGCGGGGTCGCGCCCGCGACGTACGCCAGCGGGACGGCGAACAGCGGTATCACCGGCGAGACCTGGTGGCCGACGGCGGCGAACGCGACCGTGAGCGCGGCCGCCTGAAACAGCCAGCCGGAGAGCGAGAGCCCGACTGCGGCGGCCAGCCGCCCGGGACTCGTACCGACGCGCTCGATGTCGTCGAAGAAGTTCCGCAGCCGGGTGGCGATCCCCGCCGCGACCGTGTCGGCGTCGAACCGGTCCAACCGCCCGGCCAGCCGACCGACCGCGCTCGGGAGGCGGTCGACGACGGCGCTCCGGTACCGCCAGCCGAGGGCGATCGCCGTGACGATCGCCGCGATCAGCGCCACGGCGACCGCGACGGCGACTTCGAGGCGCTCGCCGACCGCCGCGGTGGTCGCGTAGTAGCCGACGCCGAGGAGCACGATCGAAATCGAGGGGACGACGTTGAGCACGTCGACGCTGGCGATTCCGACGAGCCCCGTCTCGTAGCGCGACCCGGAGACCCGAGAGATGAGCGCGGCCGCCACCGGCTCGCCGCCCGCCTGCCCGAACGGGGTCACGTTGTTGGCGAACACGGCCCCGGAGTACACGAGGAACGCTGTGGCGACCGAGAGGGGGACGTCGAGCGAGCCGAGCACGGTCCGGAGCATGAGGCTCCAGGCGACCAGCCAGCAGAGCGCGAACCCGAACGTCGCCGCGACCAGGGCCGGGTCCGCCGAGAGCAGCGTCTCGATCACGCGGTCCGCTCCGACGACGACGAAGAGGACGGCGAGGACCGCGAGCGCCGCGATCCCGCCGATGATCAGTCCCCGCCGCTGGCTCCCGTCCATGGGTGGTATGACGCGCTGGCGGACTTGAAACGTCTGATCGGTTCTCACGCTCCGAGGGCGCCCGAACCCGATC
>NZ_AOJE01000005.1:0-27630 GCF_000337915.1 Halorubrum saccharovorum DSM 1137 | reverse complement strand
TGTGTATAAGAGACAGGAATACAACCGTCGACGGGGTACGGTGGCGTACTCATGGACGATCAGCGGTTCCTCGAATCGGAGTGGGACTACTGCCTGGTGTTGGACGCGTGCCGCTACGACGTGTTCGAGGACGTGTACGACGAGTACCTCGACGGCGACCTCGAGAAGCGCTGGAGCGTCGGGTCGTCGACGCCGGAGTGGGCTTACCGGACGTTCACCGGCGACCACGACATCGCCTACTTCTCCGGGAACCCCTTCATCAACGATCTGGGGATCCCACTGAACGAGCTGAAGTGGGGCGCGAGCTGCGACTACGAGTGGACCGCCTCCGACCACATCAGCGACATCCACGACGTCTGGAAGACCGGCTGGGACGAGGACCTCGGCACCGTCCCGCCGGAGGGGCTCGCCGAGGCGTACCGGAACAACCGGGAGGCCGTCGAGCGCGCCGACCGCACCGTCCTCCACTACATGCAGCCGCACGCGCCGTACCTCTCGCGCGGGAAGGGCCAGAAGCTCAAACAGATCCAGAAGGGGATCAAACGACAGGAGGAGGAAGCGGCCGAGGGCGGGAGCGACGACGACGGCGGCCTCCTCTCGTCGCTCAGCGACACGGTTCGACCGAAGATCGAGAGCCGGCTCGACGACAGCGAGTTCGCCCAGAAGGCGGGGCTGTGGCTGGAGCTCGACCCCAAGGACCTCGTGAAAGACGGCACCCGCGTGACCGCGCTCAAGCTCTACGAGGAGAACCTCCGGATCGCCTTAGAGTCCGTCGCCGAACTCGTCGAGGAGCTCGACGGCACGGTGGTCGTCACCGCCGACCACGGCGAGGCGTTCGGCGAGGAGGGCGTGTGGGAACACCACATCGAGACCCACATCCCGCCGCTGATGGAGGTCCCGTGGCTGGAAGTGGAGTAGCCGCCCGCGACGCCGTCGACGCCCGAACCCGAGCGGTCCACCACCGATGAAAGTCAGCCACTACTTCGAGTTCGAGGACCACGTCACCGGCGGCGTGGCCGCGTCCGTCGACCACCAGCGGAAGATGTTCGACCGGGTCGACATCGAGTACACCACCGAACCGACCCTCGACGCCGACGTGCTCCACTGCAACCTGATGGGGCCGCGCTCGGTGTGGTACGCGCGCCGCGCCCGGAAATCGGGGATCCCGGTCGTCGCCCACACCCACGTCACGGCGGAGGACTTCGGCGACAGCTTCCGGTTCACCAACGCGCTCGCGAAACCCCTGCGGCCGTACCTCAGCCGAGCGTACGGCCTCGCGGACGCGCTGATCTGCCCCTCCGAGTACAACCGGGGCGTGATCGAGGGATACACCGACGCGCCGACCACCGTCATCTCGAACGGCGTCGACCGCGAGAAGCTCGCCGGCTTCGAGTCGCTGGAGGCCGAGTACCGCGAGCGCTACGACCTGTCCCCGCCGACCGTCTTCCTCGTCGGCCACGTGATCAAGCGGAAGGGACTGGAGACGTTCGTCGATCTGGCCCGCGAGCTGCCCGATATCGACTTCGCGTGGTTCGGGCCGCTCGACCTCTCGCTGAAGGGCCGCGAGACCACCCGCCTCATCGAGGAGTCCCCGGACAACTGCACGTTCACCGGGTTCGTCGACGACATCCGGGGCGCGTTCGCCGCCGGCGACGTGTTCCTGTTCCCGACCCACGAGGAGAACGAGGGGATCGCGCTGCTGGAGGCGATGACCGCGGGGACGGCCGTGGTCGTCCGCGACATCGAGACGTTCTCGTGGCTCGACGACGGCGAGGACTGCCTGAAGGTCGACCCCGCCGCCGCGGACGGCGAGACCGAGGCGTTCGCCGACGCGATACGCCGCCTGTCCGACCCCGCGCTCCGGGAGCGGCTCGGATCGAACGCGGCGGCGCGCAGCGAATCGTTCTCGCTCGACGCGATCGCCGACCGGTACCGGTCGCTGTACGAGTCGCTCTGACCGGTCGTCGTCGGCTGTGTGCCGCCGACCGCCACCTCTTCGCCCGTCACCCACTCGCGGCTCTCTGGCGATCGCCGCCGATAGTCACCCGGGAGTGAAGTCGTGGGGTTCCGCCTTACCTATCCGTGGGTAGGTTCCGCGCCTCCCTCCGGTGTCATTCAAATATTTTATCTGATGGTTTCGTATTCATATATGTATTCATATATCTAGAACGCCTCGGTCTCCACGTCGGCCATCTCCGAAACTGAAACCGCGGTCGCGACCGGTTCTCGAAAGGGCGTCGGCCGTCTCCTCGCTCCCGTCGCGCACGACCGTGACGTCGACCGCGTCGCCACCGACGAGAACGACCGCGTCGCCACCGACGAGAACGACGGCGTCGTCCGCGTCGCGCTTTCTCCGAACTCCGCGGAAATCCGATCTGCGATCCCTCTCACCTTCTGTTTTAAGCACTTCACGGTAGCAGATCGGTCGGTTCGGGTTCGTCGGCACCGTACGGCCACCTCGGTCACCGTCAAATTACCGTGCGCCCTGACCGCTGTACCGTGATTCGGACTCGGTCAACTCCCGGATCAGTCCCCGGTCAGATACCCGGTCGGGACCCGACTGCAGATCGGTTTTGTGCGCTCAGTTATGAACGGCGGATCGAACACGAAACACGCTAAAGTATATGGAAAAATAACTGTATGTGAAAGAGATAGTTAAGTGGGAGAGCGCGAGCCCTGAGCGTCATCACTGGCTGCGATGTCGCCGCTCGACCCACGGACAAACGGCTTGGGCGACGAGGTCGGAGAAGCCGGTGAGGGAAGCGACGCCGACTCAGTCGTCGGCGGGCGACGGGCTCGTCGCGCCGCCGCTGGCGTCGGGTCCGGTCACCGCCTCGGCGACCTTCTCGATCGGGTGCGGCGGATTCTCCCCGCCGTCGCGGTCGCCGAGCTGGGAGCGACAGGAGGCGCCGGGCGCGGTCACCGTCTCGCCCTCGCTCTCGTCGACCTGGTCGAAGAGGATCCGTCCGATCGCCTTCGAGATGTCGTAGTGCTCCGACTCGTAGCCGAACGAACCGGCCATTCCGCAACACGACGAGTCGAGCGGGTCCACGTCGTAGCCGGCCCGCCGAAGCACGCCGACGGCGTGGTGATCCTTGTTCGTCGCCTTCTGGTTGCAGTGGCCGTGGTAGGTGAGCGACTCGGCGGGCGCGTCGAACGCCAGCTGTTCGTCGACCCGCCCGGCGTCGAGGTACTCCAGAACGCCGTACGCTGCGGCCGACACCGCCTCGACCTCCTCGCCGTCGAGCAGGTCGAGGTACTCGTCCTGGAACATCACCGCGTCCGAGGGCTCGACGAAGACGACCGACTGCCCCTCGCGGACGCGGGGCGCGAGCGCCGCGACGTTCGTCTCGGCGCGCTCGCGGGCGTCGTCGAGGAAGCCGGTCGAGAACGCCGCCCGTCCCGAAGGCGCGAGGTCGTCCGGGACCTCCACGCGGACGCCGGCCGCCTCCAGCACCTCGACGGCGGCCTTGCCGGCGACCGGGTAACTGTAGTTGGTGTAGGTGTCGGGGAACAGGACGACGGTGTCGACCGCCTCCGCGGGGTCGATCGTGGATCCGCCGCGCGACGCGAACCACTCCTCGAAGCTCGTCGACCGGAACGTCGGCAGTTCGCGGTCCGGTGCGATCCCCGCGACCGCGTCCATCACCTTGCGGGCGCCGGGGATCTTCGTCGCCGCGTTCGAGATCGGCGCGAGCGTGCTCCCGAGCGCCGAGAAGCGGTCGATGTCGCGGAAGATCCGCTCGCGGAGCCCCGACCCCTCCTCCTCGTGGTGCTCGTGTTTCACCTCGGCCTTGAGCTTCGCGAGGTCGACGCCGGTCGGGCAGTCGCTCTTACAGCCCTTACAGCCGACACAGAGCCCGAGCACCTCCTCCTGGAACCGATCGGAGTGAATCTCGTCCTCGCCGAGCTCCCCGCTGATAGCGGCCCGGAGCATGTTCGCCCGGCCGCGGGTCGCCTGGATCTCCTCCTCGGAGGCGCGGTAGGTCGGACACATCACGCCCGAGTCGGTCTCCCGGCAGGTGCCGCAGCCGTTACACAGCTCGACGAGGTGCGAGAATCCGCCCTCGTCGTCGAAGTCGAGCTCCGTCTGCGGCTCGATCGACTGGTACTCGGGGCCGTACCGGAGGTTCTCGCGCATGTCCGTGTCGGCGGCGGTGTCGGGGTAGCCGCGCTCGGCGGCGGTGTCGCCGTCGACGTACACGACCTTCCCGGGGTTCATCCGCCACTCGGGGTCGAACGTCGACTTGAGCTCCTGGAACGCGCTCCAGAGCGCCTCGCCGTACATCTTCGGGTTGAACTCCGTGCGCGCGAGCCCGTCGCCGTGCTCGCCCGAGAAGGCGCCGTGGTGTTCCAACACGAGGTCGGTCACGTCCTCGGAGATGGAGTGCATCTTCTCGACGCCCTCCTCCTCTTTCAGCGAGAGGATCGGCCGGATGTGAAGGGTGCCGCTCCCGGCGTGCGCGAAGTACGCGGCCGAGGTGTCGTGGTCGGTGAGGACGTCCTCGAACTGCCCGACGTACTCCGCGAGCTCCTCGGGCGGCACCGTCGCGTCCTCGATGAACGGATACGGTTTCGGGTCGCCCTGCATGCTCATCAGAAGCGGAATCGCCGCCTTCCGGAGCTTCCAGAGGTCGTCCTGGTCCTCGGGCGTGTACGCTTCCAACACGTCGAAGGCGTCGCCCTCGTCGACGAAGTGCGCGTTCGTGTCGGCGATCGCGTCCTCGAAGTCGTCGACCAGCTCGGAGTCCCACTCCAACATGAGCGCCGCCGTGGCGCGGTCCGGGATCGGCTCGGCGTACTGCGCGAACTCCTGGGAGCCGGCGGCGAGCGAGAACACCTCGTCGTCCATCAGTTCGACCGCGCTCACCGGGAACTCCAAGGCCTCGGGAACCGCCTTCATCGCGTCGACCAGCGAGTCGAAGGTGTACAGCGCGAGCGCCGTCTCCTCGGGGCGGGTGACGAGCGACACCTCGGCCTCGACGATCGTGCCGAGCGTCCCCTCCGCGCCGACGAACAGCTTCGAGAGGTTGATCACCCGCTCGCCGTCGTCGTTCTCGTAGATCACCTTGTGGAGGTTGTACCCCGACACCGAGCGCTTGAGGTTCGGGTACTTCTCGTCGATCTCGGCCTCGTTCTCCTCGACGAGCTCGCGGGTGGTCTCGTACAGCGCGGCCTCTCGGTCGTCTTTCGACACGATCTCCTCGTACTCCGGCGAGTCGAGGACGACCTCGCGGGTGCGGATCAGCGAGCCGTCCGCGAGCACGACCTTCAACTCCTCCGTGTACGCGTCGGTGATCCCGTACCGAACCGAGTGGGCGCCCGTTGAGTTGTTGCCGATGCCCCCCACGACGGTCGCGCGCGCCGAGGAGGCCGGGTCGGGCGCGAACTTCAGCCCGTCCTCGGCCAGCCGGTCGTCGAGGTGGTCTTGCACGACTCCGGGCTGGACCACCGCCCGCCGGTCGTCGGGCCGGACCTCGACGATCTCGTCCATGTGCGTCGAGAAGTCGAGGACGACGCAGCCCGGACCGACGGTCTGGCCGCCCAGCGATGAGCCGGCGCCCCGCGGAATGACCGGGACCTCGTGGTCGGCCGCGACCTCCATCGCCGCCTGGACATCCTCAACCGAGCGCGGGATCACGACCCCGGCCGGACGTGCCTGATAGATGCTGCCGTCGGTCGCGTACAGCACCTGCGCGTACTCGTCGAACTGGACCTCGCCGGCGACGCGGTCCCGGAGATCCTCCGCGAGTGCCCGGTAGGCGGGCACGTCCGGCCGATCGTGGCCGAGTGCGGCCGCCGACGTATCGAAGTTATTCGTGTCGTTCCCACGCATGGGCTTACCTGCCATGTTACAGATAGACAGCGAAGAGAGAATAAAACCTTTGTTAATAATGAATATGGTCGGTTGTCCCGATCTTCCGGCCGTGGCGCCTCGCCGGGGGGCGTCCGCCCGGTGCGGGCTTCGTCTCCCAACACCGGTCTCCGAGCACACCTCGCAGTTACCGCGGAGGCGCGTCGGGACACGCCCGGACCGCTTCCGCCGGGATTTATTATGACGCCGTGAGACCCCAGACCATGGAGATACTCCACACGTGTCTCAACGTGGAAGACGCGGACCGGACGGCCGATTGGTACGTCGAGCAGCTCGGATTCGAGCGCTCTTGGGAGTTCACGACCGCCGACGGCGACACGCGCAACGTGTACGTTGCCGACGACGCCGGCGTCGAGTTCCAGCTGTCCGACACCGACGGCGAGGAGCCGAGCACGGACGGCGACCGCTACGACCACGTCGCCGTCGGCGTCGACGACGTCGACGCGACGTTCGAGTCGATCGACCACCACGGCGTCGTGAAGGAACCGGGCGACCAGCCGGAGGCCGGCGCGCGCACCGCGTTCGTGAAGGACCCCGACGGGCACGCGGTCGAGCTGATCGAACCGCTCTGATCGGCGACGAACCGCGACAGCAGCCGTTTTTTCGATGGGGGTAGGCCGACATCGACGGAGCCCCGATAGGTACGTCAAAAAACGACAGATCGAACGGAAGGGTTTCCGCCCGTTTAGAGGATGCCTGCGGCTTCGGCGGTTTCGACGATGTCTTGGGCCATTTTGTTGGTGGCTTCGTCGACCATTTGGCCGTCGACGCTGACGGCGCCTTTGCCTTCGTCCATGGCTTCGGCGTAGGCGTCGACGATGCGCTTGGCGCGCTCGGCGACCTCGGGGTCTGGCGCGAACACTTCGTTGCCGATCTCGATCTGCGACGGGTGGATCGCCCACTTGCCGTCACAACCGATCATGTTGGCGTTCTCGGCGGATTCGCGGAACCCTTCGGGGTCTTCGATGTCGGCGTAGGGCCCGTCGAGACACGGCAGGCCGGCGGATTTCGCGGCGGAGTTACACTCGGAGAGGGCGTGGTGCCAGTAGTGGCCGGGATACTCGGGGAACTGGCCGATGTCGAGGCCGGGCGTCCCCATCGCGGCCGAGTAGTCGCCCGGGCCGAAGATGATCGACGAGAGCCGGTCGGAGGCGTGCGCGATCTCGTGGACGTTGTGGATCCCCTCGCCGTCCTCGATCTGCGGTTCGAGCCCGATCCCGCCGACCTCGAGGTCGTTGTTCTCNCGTAGGGCCCGTCGAGACACGGCAGGCCGGCGGATTTCGCGGCGGAGTTACACTCGGAGAGGGCGTGGTGCCAGTAGTGGCCGGGATATTCGGGGAACTGGCCGATGTCGAGGCCGGGCGTCCCCATCGCGGCCGAGTAGTCGCCCGGGCCGAAGATGATCGACGAGAGCCGGTCGGAAGCGTGCGCGATCTCGTGGACGTTGTGGATCCCCTCGCCGTCCTCGATCTGCGGTTCGAGCCCGATCCCGCCGACCTCGAGGTCGTTGTTNGCGTGCGCGATCTCGTGGACGTTGTGGATCCCCTCGCCGTCCTCGATCTGCGGTTCGAGCCCGATCCCGCCGACCTCGAGGTCGTTGTTCTCCTCGACCTGCGCGAGCAGGTTCTCGACCGTGTGCACGTCGCTGGCGGACTTCACCTTCGGAACGATGATGTCGTCGATGTACTCGCCCGCCTCGCCCACGACCGTGATCAGGTCGTCGTACCACCACTTGGTGTCGATCCCGTTCATCCGGAAGCTCAGGACCTTGTCGCTCCAGTCCTCCTCGCGAGCCGCCTCGATCAGCGGCGCGCGCGCGTCCGGCTTCGCGCTGGGCGCCACCGAGTCCTCCAAGTCGAGAAACACCTCGTCGGCGTCGCTGTCGGCCGCCGAGTGCATCATCTTCTCGTCGCTCGCGGGCGTTGCAAGCTGCGTCCGNAGTCCTCCAAGTCGAGAAACACCTCGTCGGCGTCGCTGTCGGCCGCCGAGTGCATCATCTTCTCGTCGCTCGCGGGCGTTGCAAGCTGCGTCCGCCGCAGAGTAACCTCTGTCATATAGCGTTGACATCTCGTTTGTCCACGGGAATAAAGCTACCCCACGCGGATATTTTCTCTCGTTCGGACTCCAGGGAACCCAGAGCGACGGTCGTTGCGAGCGAGCGGTTCGATCGGCTCTCCGGCGGACTTGACCGGGGCCCTCGCCGTCCACGTCGCGCTCCGAGCCAATCTCCGATACTATTTGTACCCGAAGGTGTATGAGTGGTATGTGAGGCGACAGCTACGGCAAACAGCCGCAGTCGAACTGGTCGACCAATCGCGAAACGCGCAAGCGGGTGCGAGGGAATGTCGATAACGGGCGCGTTCACGAACGCGATTCTCCCGATCCTCTCGGTGGCGGTCGTCGGGTATCTGCTGGCGCGGGCGACCGACATCGACGTCGGTTCGATAAACACGCTCGGACTGTACGTTCTCATCCCGGCGCTCGCGTTTCACAGCATTGCGACGACCACGCTCGGCGGCGGGGAAGTCGCGAAACTCGGCGTCGGCGTCGCCGGATACGCCGTCGTCATGATCGCGATCGCGTGGGGCGTCGGACGCCTCAGCGGGGAGTCCGGACCGCTCCTCGGCGCACTGATGCTGGCAGCGGCGTTCCCGAACTCGGGATTCGTCGGAATCCCGCTCTCCGAGTTCGCTTTCGGCGAGATCGGGCGAACGACGGCCGTCCTCTATCTCACGATCCAGAACCTCGTGGTGTACACTCTCGGCGTCTATATCGCGTCCGGCGGGTCCGACAGCCGGCCGCTCGACGCGGTGCTCGAGGTGTTTCGGCTCCCGTTGATATACGCCATCGCGGCCGCCGTCGCGATGCGGGCGCTCGAACTCGTCCCGCCGGCCGACTCGGCGGCGATGGAGACCGTCGGTCTCGTCGGCGACGCCTCGGTCCCGGTGATGCTCCTCATCCTCGGTATCCAGATGGCGGGGACGGACGTTTCCGCGGTTTCGCGGTCCATTCTCCCCTCCACCCTAAAGCTCGTCATCGCGCCGATCGTCGGGCTCGCGCTGGCGCTCGCCCTCGGGTTCAACAACCCCACCGTCGCGAAGGTGTTCGTGTTGGAGTGCGCGACCCCGGCAGCGGTCATCCCGCTCGCACTCACGATCGAGTACGCCGACGACGTGGTCGTCGACGGGATCACAGCGCCCGAGTACCTCAGTACGGCCATCTTTACGACTACCGTCGCGAGCGTCGGCGTGCTCACGGTGCTCGTCGCGGCGCTCCACGCTGCCACATTCTTCTGACGGACCGCGGCCGTTCGATCGCCCCGAATCTGTGACACGAAATCACATATCGTAAACGAACGGCTCTCCGCCGAACCGAGCGTTCGCAAGATTGTACCTGCTCGTGTCAGCGGCAGGCTGATCGTGATTGTCTATCATGAGGGACTACCTCAAATTACAAAGTTATGTTTGTAATACTACGGTCCGGACTTCTCGACACTGACATCGATCCATCCAGCGGGCGCGTCCCGTGATCCGGCGAGACGGTCGATCGACCGGTCGACGGAACACCGTATTCACGATATGTGAATATAGTCAAACGCCGTCAATTACTGTTCAAACGTCTGATCTGTCCGGCCGCGACCGCCGATCGTGGCGAAGGTGGTGACAGCCGTCGAAATCGCGTAGAAGACGGCTCGCTGCCGATATTACCGGCGATGTCGTCCGTGTGCTTCCGTCGGGACACATCGATCTCTCCTGACGTACGCGGAATCCCGCATGATCCAGATCTGTATATGTTGAATAATTAAACACAATTCACTCACCCCACTCCGAATTCGTTTACGATATGTGAGTTGTTGTGTTGCATGGAGGTCGGGCGAGCGATCTCATCGATCACCCTCCGATCGTGATGCTCGCTAGCACATGCATCACCAATATATTTATCATCGACCGTTGACTGTTATCACGTATTATGGTAGCTGAAAAACGCTTCGTCAGCCCGGAAGACGTAGAGACCATCCAGCTCGACTGGGGGACGCTCAAGTGGATGAACACCCCGGAGGTGACCGGTTCGTCCGGATTCAGCGCGGGCGTCGTGATGCTCGAACCCGGAAAAGGCCACGAGCGGCATACCCATCCCGACAGCGAGGAGATACTGTACATTCTCGGCGGGGAAGGCGAACAGACCATCGCCGACGAGGAGCGAACGGTCACGGCGGGGGAGATGGTCCACATTCCGAGCGGGGTCGAACACAGCACGATAAACACCTCGTGGGAACCCCTCCGGTTCCTCGCCGTGTACTGTCCGCCCGGCCCGGAAGCCGAGATTCGCGAAGCGGCGGAGGCGACGATCTTCCCGCCGGGTGAGTTCCCCGACGTCTGATCGCGCTCTCACGAGAGGCGTACCGCCGCAACCGCGAACTTCGCTCTGCCCGCGTTGGACTCCCGTTTTCGCGCGCAGCTCGTTTCGTGACCGTCGCGTCAGCTGCTCCGCCGGCCCGGTGGACCACCGAGTAACGCCAACCTAGTTGTTTGTTCCACAATATTAAAGTGACGCGGGATGCCCACTAAAATTGTATGAAGTATACACGTTCGGAATCACTCGACCGGCTAGAATCGACTATTGAGGCGGGAGAGCCCGTCATCGGGGCGGGTGCCGGAACCGGCATCTCGGCGAAGTTCGCCGAGCGCGGCGGCGTCGATCTCCTTATCATTTACAACTCGGGGCGGTACCGGATGAACGGACGCGGATCCCTCGCGGGGCTCCTGCCGTACGGGGACGCGAACGAAATCGTCGTCGAGATGGGCCACGAGGTCATTCCGGTCGTCGAGGACACGCCGGTGCTCGCTGGCGTCAACGGGACGGACCCGTTCCGAGACATGAGCGTCTTCATCGAGGACCTGCGTCGTCGCGGCTTCTCGGGCGTGCAGAACTTCCCGACGGTCGGTCTCATCGACGA
Source organism: Halorubrum saccharovorum DSM 1137 (assembly GCF_000337915.1). Classification (GTDB taxonomy): domain Archaea; phylum Halobacteriota; class Halobacteria; order Halobacteriales; family Haloferacaceae; genus Halorubrum; species Halorubrum saccharovorum. The sequence continues at coordinate 16,798 of NZ_AOJE01000005.1, read as the reverse complement.
GGACAGCACGTATCGGAAGAACCTCGAAGAGACGAACATGGGGTACGACAAGGAGGTCGACATGATCCGCGAGGCGAGCGATCAGGGGATGTTGACCTGTCCGTACGTGTTCACGGAGGAGCAGGCGAAGGCGATGACCGAGGCGGGCGCCGACGTGATCGTCTCGCACATGGGGCTGACGACCTCCGGCGACATCGGCGCGGAGACCGCTCTCGATCTGGACGAGGCGTCCGAGCGCGTCCAGGCGCACCACGACGCGGCGAAGTCCGTCCGGGACGACGTCCACGTCATCTGTCACGGCGGCCCGATCGCGTGGCCCGATGACGCCGAGTACGTCTTGAACAACACGGAGGGGATCGTCGGGTTCTTCGGCGCGTCGAGCATCGAACGCCTCGCGACCGAAGACGCGATCGAAAACCAGGCACGCAAGTTCAAGTCGATAGAGTTCTGAACGCGGACCGGACGCTCCCGCCGGATCGTACGAGGGTACCGGCGGCGACGACGCGACCTTTTCCCGTTATCTATCGGGCTCCCACTGCTGAGCCGCTGGCCCTCGTCGACATCGTCGGGAGCGACGCCCTCTGCTCGCCGGCTCGTTCGAACGGTTCGACGATCCGTACTGCGAACCGAGCGAGAAAAGCACGCGAAAAACCGCGGGGAGAGCGGCCGACCGACGTCCGGCCGGACGCACTTGGCAGGCTGCTTTCGAGATTACCTGTTCAGCCGCCCGAACACGAGCGCGGACCCCAGCAGCGCGATCAGGGCGAGCACCGGACCGAAGCCGGGCGACTGTTCTTCGAGGACGGGTCCGCCACCGTCGCTTCCATCGCTCCCGTCGCTCCCGTCTCCGCCGTCGCTCCCGTCTGAACTATCGCTTTCATCGGAGCTACCGCCGTCGCCGTCTGAACTACCGCTCCCGTCTCCACCGTCGCTCCCGTCAGCTCCGTCGCCGTCGCCTGAACTACTACTACCGTCTGAACCGTCGCTCCCGTCTCCGCCGTCACTGCCGTCTCCGCCGTCGCTCCCGCCTCCGCCGTCACTGCCGTCTCCGCCATCACTGCCGTCTCCGCCGTCACCGACGCTACTCCCGTCGGACGCGAGCGTTACGCCGTTGCGGGTGAGGTCGGTGACGTCTTCGAGGTCGCCCGTCGCCACGAGCGAGTCCTCGGCGACGAAGGAGACCGCTGTCGAGGAGTCTGGGGTCTCGAAGGTGATCGTCGCCATCGTCGGGGCGTCCACGGCGTTGTCGGGTGCGCCCTCGGCGTACTGGTTGAAGTTCACGGAGCCGTTCGCGTTGTCGACGGTCTGGACCGGATCGGCGTCGAACGCTCCCTCACCGCCCTCGACGCTCTCGACCGCGGTGGTCTCCGGATCGAACGTGAGGTGGGTCTGGTAGCCCGCCACGTTCTCGACGGTCGTCGAGAGCGTCACGGTCACGGTGTCGTCGGTCCGCTCGGTCACTTCCAAGGTCAGTGCGCCGTCTGTCTGGACCTGCTCGGTGCGCTCGGTCGCGTCGGGTGCCGTCGCTGCCGCACCGGCGCCGACGAGAAGCGGCGCGAGCGCGACGGTCGCAGCGACGAGGCAGACGAGCAGTCGTTTGGATGGTGTGTGGGTCGTCATTGGTTGTTGGATGGGCGTGAGCCCGGTCGGGTGTCGTGGTCCGAGCGCGAACTCGGACCGGAGCCGCGGTCTGAAAGCCGGTTCGGCCACCGACAGCATAAAAATCGCCGCGATGCGGCGACGGATGCGGTGGCGTGGCTACGCTGGTGCTGCGGACGTGCCGACCTAGCTATCGACCCCCCTTTCGAGGACGGCGAGCACGTCGGTGATCGTCACCGACCCGTCGCCGTTGATATCGGCCAGCGCCGGGTTGAACACGGTGTCCTCGCCGCCCGGATCCTGTCCGGCGATGTACTGCTGGATCAGGATCGCGTCCCGGGTGTCGACCTCGCCGTCGAGGTTGACGTCGCCGGGCGTACCGCTCTGGATCGTGGCGTCGCGCCAGGCGACGTCGATCGCATTGGTCTCGGCGTCGAACAGCGACGTGTATTCTCGATCGAAGGCGAGCTCAGCCGAATCGCCCTCGTCGCCCTCGAACGTGACCGTGAGGTTGAGCAGGGTCGGCGCGTCCGTCTCGCCGGCCTGCGCCTGCGCCGCCGTCACCGTGCCGTTCTCGTTGTCACGGTTCACGACGATCGCCGAGCCGATATCGCCCGCCTCGACGCTCTCGACCGTCACCATGTCGGGGTCGAACTCGATGCGGGTCTGGTGGCCCGCGACCGAGTCGGCGTCCGTCTCGACCGTGAGCGTCTGCGTCTCGCCGGGTGCGAACTCGTACTCCTCCTGCGCGAACTGGACCGTGCCGTTGGTCGACGGGTCGTCGCCACCGCCCGGCCCGTCGACGGTGAGGGTGTCCGTGCCGATCGTCCGGCGATCGTACGTCCCCTTCGTCGTCTCGGTGTTCGTGGTGCCGTCGAAGGAGTAGCTGCTCGCCGATCCGACCTCGACTTCGTAGACGAGGCTGACGCTCTCGCGCTCGTTGTACGCGGCGAACAGCGACTCGTTGTTCCGGACTCCGGTGACGTCGGCGCCGTCGGCGTCGACGATGTCGACCGACTCGAAGGCCGGCGCGAAGTCCTCGTAGATGATGAAGTCGGACGCCTCACCGGGGTTCGCGTTCACGGTGACGGTCGCCGTTCCGTCCGTTTGGAGATCCCCGGTGTCGACGGTTCGCTCGCTCTGGACGAGCGGCTGGCCGATATCTTCGGGGCCGACGGTGATCTGGTCTTGGCCGCCGGTCGCGCTGCGGTCGCCGTCCGAGTGTGTGAACCCGCTGAGACTGTAGCTGTCGCCTTCCTGAACCGACGACGAGTCACCGAGCGTGACCCGGTACGTGAGCGTCGCCTCGCTCCGGTCGGTGTAGGTCGCGAACACCGCGTCGTTCGCGTTGCGGACCTCGGCGAAGGCGGCGCCGTCGGCGTCGACGATCTCCACGCTGTCGAACGCGGGATCGAAGTGTTCGACCACGGTGAAGTTCTCGGTCTCGTTCGTCTCGACGTCGACCGTGACGAGCGTCTCCCCACCCGGTTGAACCGTGTGGCTCTGCACCGTCCGGGAGCTCACGTCGCCGGTGGCGACCGACTCCTGGTTGGTGAGCGTTCCATCGCCGCTCCCCTCCCACGTCTGGGCCGTCCAGGGGGCCAGCGATCCGGTTTCGAGGTCGCCGTTCGCGAGCAGGTTCTCGCCCTGCGGGTTCTCGAACCGGATGTCGTCGTAGTACGCCGTGCCGGTCGAGGTTCCCCATCCGCCGAGCAGGGCGTTGATCTGGAGCTCCTCGTTACCGCCGCTGTTGATCGTCGTCTCGACGTACGTCCACTCCTGCGTCCCGGTCACCGACTCTGTCAGCGACGCTTCGCCGAGTTCGTGGACGTTCAGCTGCGCGCCGTATCCGCTTCCCGCCTGGACGTTCTCCGTCTTGATCCAGCCGCTCAGCGTGTACGTCGTGTTCGTCTCGACGGCCACGGACTGGTTCATCGCGCCGTCGACGCCCGAGTCCGAGGTGATCTGGATGCTGTGGCCGCTCGTGTCCAGCGCCGGAGTCGGAGCGGTGTCCGACGAGCCGATCGCCGGCGCGCCGGCTCCCGCGCCGATCGCCGCGCTCACGGGAGCGGCCATCATGAGCGACGCGACGAGGACGACGACGAGCGTCGACGGGATTCCGCGTCGGCTCATTGTCCCCCCTCCACGGGTTCGCCGCTATGCCAGCGGTGTATCACGTCCGAGAGCACCTCGCGGTCGATCTCGCTCTCCTTCCAATCGCTCTTTGCAGCGTCGACGCCGGATCTCGTGATAATTCCGTCGCTGTTCGCGTACTGGGTGATCTCGCCGCGGATCACCTCGAACATCCGCATCATCGCGTGGTCTTCGTGTTCAAGCATGTGACAGTGCCATGGGTATTTGCCGACGTAGTCGCCGAACTCGGCGACGACCCTGACGGTCTCGCCGGATTCGACGCGTACGATGTCTTTCGGACCGAGTTCGTTCGGGTCCGGGTCTTCGGTTCCGTCCGGTCCGCGGCCGATCACCCGGAACTTCACCAGGTGCATGTGGATCGGGTGGGTCTGGGTAGTCGTGTTCTCGAACTCCCACACCTCGGTCGTTCCGAGGTGCGGGCGGGCGGTCACGCCGTCGTCGAGCATCCCCTTCCCGTTCAGCAGGTGAGGGGGATCGCCGCCGAGATCCCTATCGAGCGTGTTTCTCCGCGTCGCTCTCGCGGACTCCGGGTCGTAGTCCGTCGGTTGCGGGAGATCGAGGTCCGCCGGAGCCGCCGTCGGGTCGTCGACCGTCGTGTCGGCCACTTGGAACTGGACGACCTCACTGATGTCGTCCGCGGCGTTGGTCAGCGTCAGCGTCTCGCCGGCGTGCTCCGAGAAGTCGACGATTATCTCGCCGCGCTCGAACGCGGTCAGCGGGAGCGAACTCATCGCCCCGCCCGGGCCGATGTCCACGACGCCTTCGAGGAACTCGTGACCCGTCGCGATCTGGTACATCGCGGGCACGTCGTCGGCGCTGTCGGCGGTGTCGTTGCGCAACGAGAGGTCGTACGCCCGCGCGTTCGAGGCGTTCACGACTCTGAACCGGTACCGTCGCGGTTCGACCTCCATGTATGGCCACACGGCGCCGTTCACGACGGCCGTGTCGCCCATGAACTCGGAGGTGAACTCTTCCGGGTACGACAGCGACCCGTCGTCGTTGAACGACCGGTCCTGCAGGACGAGGGGAACCTCGTGGTCGCCGGTCGGGAGGTTCAGCGACGCTTCGTCCTCGTCGCGGAGCAGGTACACGCCGGCGAGCCCGGCGTACACGTTGAGCCGCGTGATGCCGAGCGCGTGCGGGTGATACAGGAGCGTCCCCCGCGACTGCGCGTTGGGGACGTGTTGGACGTCCTTGACGTACCCCGGTCCGGCGACGTTGTCCGGCGATTTCCACGACGTTGACTGCCCGTCGTCCATCGCGCGGATGTTCGCGCCGTGGACGTGGATCGCGTTGCGGACCTCCGGCACCTCGCCGTCGTAGCCGTCGTAGTCCGCGGGCTGTGTGCCGCCGATGTCGGTGTCGACCGACAGCAGGTGGGAGTTCGGAAGCGACCGGTTGTCGAACCGGACCTTGATCGGCTCGCCCACCTGCACGTCGAAGGTCGGTCCGGGGTAGCTCCCGTCGAAGCCCCACACCGTCGTCGCCGGGAGGTCCGGGTGGAGCTGCTGTTCGAACTCCTCCAGTTTCACGTCGTAGAAGTCGGCACCGTCTCGCGTGCCGTCGGGGGCTCTGACCGACGGGATCGGGAGCGACTGGGCCCACTTGTCCAGCGACGGCGACGACGACTGCGCGGACACCGTCGACGTGAGACTCGTGTACAGCCCCGTGACGCCGAGCGCCGTGCCGGCCGCACCGGTCGCCAAGAGCTGGCGACGGCCGATCTCAGGGCCCATCAGACATCACCCCCGGATGCGGGGGTGTCCCGGCCGTTCCGCGGTCGGACGGCGGTTCCGTTCTGCTCCTGTTCTCCGACCGTCTCGATCCGGGTCTCGTCAGGTTTCGTCCGCGATTCCTGACTCTCGTCTCGTCCGTCAGCGCTCGACCCGCCGGTACCGTCGACGACGGGCTGACGCCGGTCGGCGTCGCCGCCGACCAGCCCGCGTTCCGTCGATTGGGTGACGCGTCGGATCATATGACATCCACCGTCCCGCTCATCCCGGCGGCGTGTGGCGTACACTGGTACCCGGCGACGTCCGCGGTCGCGGTGAACGTGTACGTCTGTGTCTCGCCCTCGGTACCCATCAGCTCGGTCTGCTCGATCACCTCGTCGGAGTCGTCGAGAAGGGCGAAGTTGTGGCTCCGGCCGTCCACGTTCAGCCACTCGACCGTGTACTCCTCGCCCTCGCGGAGCTGGAGTTCCGGATTGGTCTGGCCGTCGATGCTCGCCGGAGCCGTGCCGACCCAACCGCTGGTCTGGCCGTCGAGCTCGATGGTCGTCGCGGGATCGAGGCCGCCGACACCGATCGTCATCGTGGTGTTGTCGGCGTTACCGCTGTCGTCGAACACGGTCAGCGTCACCGTGTAGTCACCGACGCTGTCGTAGGTGTAGCTGACCGTCTCACCGGCGGCCGTCGACCCGTCGCCGAAGTCCCACGCGTAGGTCTCGATGGAGCCGTCGGGGATCGACGAGGCGGAGGCGTCGAAGGTGACCTCCTCGCCCGTCGAGACCGACGTGGCCGACGCCGTGAACTCCGCGGTGACGCCGGTCATATCCTCGTGACGCTTCACGCGGTTGTACACCTGTTCGATACCGCTTCCGGAGCTGGTGAGCTGGACCAGTTCGAAGTCGTCCCAGTAGGCGGTTCCGGTCGCGCTCCCGTAGCCGCCGTACAGTCCGTTAATGTCCAGTTCCTGGTTGTTGCCGCTGTTGAACGTGGTCGAGACCTCCTGCCAACCGTCGGTCGTCCCCGTGAACCGCTCCGTGATCGCGTTGTAGTTGAGGTCGGGGTAGGACGCGTTCGCGATCTGACCCACGGTGATGGCCGCGCCAAACGGTGCGTCTTCGATACCTCCGTGTCCGGTTCCATCGACCGTTTGGAGGTTCTCCGTCTTGATCTTCCCGCTGAGCTCGTACTGCTGATTCGGCTCGACGGAGACCGTCTGCTGCCAGCCCGCGTCGGCCCCTTCCGCCGAATCCATCTGGAGGCTTCGGCTCCCGTCGCTCGCCGTCCCCTCCGCCCAGGTTCCCGTGGCAGTGCCGGCGAACGTGGCGGTCGACCAGGAGTCGGGACTCGATCCAGATCCGTTCTCAGCGCTCGGGTTGGCCATGAGGTTCTCGCGTTGAACCTCGCCGTCGGGGTCGTACAGCGCGACGTCGTCGAACCAAGCGGTCCCGGTCGCGGTGCCGTAGCCGCCGAACAACGCGTTGATCCTGATCGACGAGCCGCGCCCGTCGGTCCACGCGTCGTCGCTGAGGTCACCGCTGTTGAACGTGGCGCTGACCTCGGTCCAGTCGTTCGTCCCGCCGGTGATCGCGTCGGTCTCGACGTCCGACAGGTGGACGTTGAACAGCGCGCCCAGTGCGGCGTCGGACTTCGAGAGGTTCTCCGTCTTGACCCAGCCGACGAGGGTGTACTCGCCGCCGTCCTCGATGCTGACCTCCGTGTACCAGGTGCCGTCGAGCCCGTCCTGCGAGGAGATCTGCACGCTGTTCTCCCCCGTGTGAGACGCGGACGTGTCGAGAGAGAACTCACCGGTCGTCTCTCCGAAGGCCTGGGTGTTCCAGCCGGTCGGGCTCTCCTCGGTCGTGCCGTTCTCGACGTCCGAGTTGTCGAGGATGTTGTTCCCGTCGGGGTCCACGACGCTGATCTGGTCGTAGTAGGCCGTCCCCGTGGCGTTCCCGTACCCGCCGAACAGGCAGTTGAACTGGATCTCGCTCAGGTCGCCGCTGTTGAACGAGACGGTCAGCTCCGTCCAGTCGTTCGTGCCCGTCAGCGGATCGGCGATCGCGCTCGCGGTCGGCGGGAGGCCGGAGCCGTCGTTCGCGAGCTGCTCGACGCTGATCGTCGCGCCGAGCGGGGCGCCGTCGTAGAGCCCCGTCCCGTCGACCGTCTGAACGTCTTCCGTCTTCACCTGCGCCGTGAAGGTGTACTCCGTGTTCGGCTCGACGCTGACCGTCTGCGTCCACGCCGCGTCGGCACCGTCGCTACTGCTCGGCGACGTGATGGCGAGGCTCCGACTGCCGGAGCTCGCCGTGCCGTCCGCCCACGTGTAGGTGTAGGTACCGCCGAACGGCGTCTGCGTCCACGCGGACGGACCGGTGGCTTGGACCTCTTCGAAGCCGCCGTTGCCGTCGCCCTCGAGGACGTTGACGCCCTCGTAGCTCTCCCCGTACGTCTCCATATACGCGTCGATGAACCCGTCGGAGTGGGTCGCCGCGCCGACCGAGGACGCGTCGACCAAGAGGTCCTCCTCTAAGGCCGCGTCGTCGTCGATCATCTCGAAGATCGCCTCGCCGGCAGCGGGATCTTCGGGCGTCTCGGCCAACGCCAGCGACGCCCACATCTGGACCCGACCGTCGTCGTCGTCCAGCAGGCCGTTGTCGACGATGGCGTCGCGTTTGGCCGCCGTCGGCGGCAGCGCACGCAGCGCGTTGATGCGGACGCCGGCCGAGGAGTGAGAGAGCGTCGCGAGCAGCGCGCTCTCGTTGTCCGCCAGCGCGTCCAGACCGTCGAGCGTCCACAGCGCGTGGATGGAACCCGGGTCCAGTCCGATGTCGTCGAGGTCCTCGCTGGTGGCGAGGTCGACGAGGTCCGAGACGACCCCGGTGGCCTCCTGCTCGATCAGTTTTCGCTGAGCCGTCTTCCGCCAGAACATGTTGTCCGCGGACAGCATGTCGACGAGTTCCGACGCGCTCGCGTCGCTGAGGTCGTGCGGGTGAAGGTCGACGTCGTCGCCCGTGGTCACGCGGTACAGTCGGCTGTGCTGGTTGTCGCGGACCTCGGTCTCGTAGGCGTTCCCGTCGCCGGTGCTGTACTCGTCGGGCGTGGGGTTGTGCTGGAAGATGAAGTCGTACAGGTCGATCATCCAGACCATCCCGTCCGGCCCCGTGTTGACGTATGTCGGCGACGACCACTCGTCGTTGCTGGCGAACAGGTTGTGGTGGTAGATCGACTCGTACCCCGCGCCCTGCTGTTCCACGTAGTACGTGGACATCAGCTGACTCGTCCCTTCGCCGACGAAGGCCGTGCTGTTCCAGTACTGCTCGGGGAACTCGCGCGCGGTGTAGAACTCCTGGTCGGTGGCGGCCGTGAACCCGCCCTGGAAGTCGAACGCCCGGTAGCGGTCGTTGATCGGCAGCGCGCGGTTCGTGTTGTTGCTCCGGCTGAGGATCGTCTCCGACCGGATGTCGACCGTGGTCGTTCCGGTGAAGCCGTTGATGTGGTCGTACCAGGAACTGGGGATCGCCGCGTACGTCGTGACGTTGTTGCCGGCGGTCGCCGACGAGCAGAACAGCAGCCCCTCCTCGTTGGTCTTCACGCCGGCCATGTTCGACGCCCCGCTCCCGACGAACTCGATCTCCGAGCCGTCGGGCTGGAACCGGAACACGTCCTGGCTGAACGAGATGCTCTCGTCGATCGAGGGTGTCAGCCCGGCGTAGCCGACGACGCCGTAGATCCAGTTGTCGAGCCCTCGATAGAGCTGGTTCAGGCCGGCGTGCGTGTCGCCGGTGCCGTAGCCGCTGAATATCTCCTCTTCGATGTCGGCGACGTCGTCGCCGTCCTCGTCGCCGAAGTAGACGACGCGACCCGACTCGTCGACGCCGACCTCGGCCGCGATGACGCCGTCGCGGTGCGGAATGAGGCTGTGCGGAATCGAGAGACCCTCTTGGAACACCGAGAACTCGTCGGCGACGCCGTCGCCGTCGGTGTCCTCACAGAGGACGATCTTGTCCTCGCCCGTCCCGCCCTCGTTCGGGTAGTCGAGCGTGAGCGACAGGAAACAGCGACCGGACGCGTCGAACGCCATGTCGAGGATCTCCCCTTCGACGCCCTCGGGCAAGATGTCCTCGCTGACGAAGTACTGGAGCTCGAACTCGGCCGGGGTGACGCTGTGCTGCATCGAGTCGGCGACCGGGAACTCGTCTTGGACGAGGTCCCACACGCCGTCGTCGTTCGAACTGACCGCGTCGGGCGTTTCGCGCCCCCGGTTCGGGATGTAGCTGTGCCCGTACTCGCTCACGTTCGTGAAGGACTTCTCCGGGAAGCCCTGTTCGACGCTCGCCTGCGGCTCGTTTCCGCTCGCCCAGAGCAGCGCGTTGGTCAGGAGCTGTTTGAAGCCGTCGTTCTCCCAGACCGCGTCGTGGCCCCAGGCGGTGTAGAAGACGCGACCGGCGCCCTGCGTGCGCGTCCACGTCCAGGGCTCGTTCGAGGTCCCGTCGAAGCCGGACCCGGCGCCGTACTCGAGGACCGTAATGTCGTCCGCGACGTTCGTGTGGCGATACGCCTCCTCGTCGGAGGAGAACACGTCGACGCCCTGGAACACCGGATGGTTCGGCTGCTGTCGATCGGTCGTCACCTCCTGGATCGGCGGGTGAGACTGGAACTGCCCGCCGACCAGGTCGATGTACCGATCGGAACTGACGAACGACGCCGAGGCGGCGTGGACGGGAACGAACCCGCCGCCGTCCTCGACGAACTGGATCAGGGCGTCGATCTGCGCTTCCGTCGGTTCGAGACGGTTGCCGTACAGCATCACGGCGTCGTAGCTACCGAGCGTGTCGGCGTTGAGGTCGTCCTGCCGCTCCGTGTAGTGGATCCGGACGCCCCGTTCCAGCATGTACGGCGTGAGGACCCGCATCAGGTCCGTGCTGTAGTGGGTGGCGCCGTCCTCGACGCCACCCAGGAAGAGGACGTCGGTGAACTCCACCACGTCGTTGACCTCGTTGGCCACGTCGATCGTGCCGCGCATCTCGTTCGGATGGTTGGCACAGTAGTACTCGGCCATCTCCGTGGAGGCCGTGAACGTGATCGACTGGCTTTCGCCCTTCTCGTCGACGGTGACGGCGTCTTCCAACGCGTTGTCGCTGTCGTCGACGATCACGAACTCGTGCGCGTCGATCGTCTCGCTGGTTATCTCGATGGTGTACTCGTACCCGTCGATCAGGTCCAGCGCCGGGTTGGACTGATCGCTGATCGAGTCGGGCGTGACGCCGCGCCAGAAGAACGGCCCTCCGTCGCCCGTCGCGGGCTCCCCCATCGTCCAGTGGTCGATGGTCGAGGTGAGAAGGTCCGTATCGATCCAGCCCTCCTTCCAGTCTTCCGTGGCGGCTTCCACGCCTACTTGTTCTGTAACGATCCCGTCGCCGTCGGCGTACGCCGCGGGAGATTGGACGTCCCGCCTCGCTTCGAGACGGATCACCTCCTCCTGCGCGCTCGCGGCCTCGGCGCCGTAGACGCCGGAAAGGCCGGCGATACTGAGGCCCGCCGCCTGCATGAACCCCCGCCTTCCAACGGCCGTTGGATCGTCGGTGCTACCGCTGTTGTTACTGCCCCCCATGCTTCTTTTCCACATACGCGTACTGATCCCTCGCAACAACCCTACTTATAATTAATGGAATTTTATACTATATCAGGTACATTTCGCCGTCGGGTCGGCTACGTAACGGCGATCTGCGTCGGCGGTACGTCGCACGTGCTGGGTCGCCACCGGCGAGCGGGACCGATCACTCTCTCCGATCAGTCCCGACTGAGAAGGAGCGGCGGGGATGGCGAGTCGCCGGTCACCGGATCGGGCGGGGTCGCAGGCGCCCCCGGAGGGCGTATCCCACGCCAGCGACGACGACGGCGACGGCGAGAATCGAATACACCTCAACCTCGGTGAGCGAGCGGGCGGCTTGGCCGAGGGCCACGCTCAGCATCGCGACGATGAAATATTTGCTCCCCCGCCCGAGGACGGCGGCGACGATGTACGTCCGGAATCGCATGTTGAACGACCCGGCCGTGATCGAGAGCAATTCGTGGGCCTCCGGTATCGGGGCGAACGAGCCGAACGCGACGGTCGCGAAGCCGCGCTGCTCGAGGTAGCGCTCCGCCTGTCCGATCCGGTTGGCGGAAAACCGCGACGTGAGGATCGGCCGCCCGCCTCGATGTCCGAGTGCGAACCCGGCGACGCCGGCAGTGACCGATCCCATCGTCGCGGCCGCCGCGTATACGAGCGCGAGCTCCGGACTAGCGACCGTCAGCGGGATCAACACGAGCATCGGCGGGATCGGGAAAAAGAAGAACTCGAGGAATCCGAGCAAGAGCAGCCCCGGTGCGCCGAGCGAGATGAAGAACTCACGCGACAGTTCGATAGAGCTCAGGATCGCGGACACCGACAGCGGCGGTACCGTGGGTATCATTCGAATCCCACCTCGAGCGACGGGCGGTCTCCGAGTGTTTGCGTGTTATTCGCCGTCATGTGTGTTACCATAGAATACGAGTTTTTCTCCATAAACCCACCGATCACCCCCGAACCGGGCCGCAAAACGGGGTGGAACCACCGATCTCTCCGATAACTCCGCTCCGGGCACGACGTGATCGCCACCGCACAGCGAAGCGTCGGTCGGGGCGGCGGCCAGTGCGTCGCCCGCCTCACTCGACCGCATACACCGTCGAGTCGGTCCCCCCGAAGTAGAGCGTCCCGTCGACGAGCGCCGGACTGGACCCCACGCCTCGGCCGCCGATGTCGAGGAACCACTCCTCGTCGCCGTCCGCGGTGAGCGCGTGCATTCCGACGGTACTACTGCCGCCGTCCGTCTGTCGGTGGCTGCCGACGTAGACCCGGTCCGTCGTGGCGACCGGGCTACTCCCGACTTCGAGGGCGGACGTCTCGAAGACCCACTCCTCCTCGCCGGTTCGACGGTCGAGCCGAAACACCTTCGCGTAGTTCGTCGTCGGATCGTCGAGGGTGTTGTACGGCGTGTGGCCGACGTACACCGCGTCCTCGTTGACGGCGACGGACCCGGAGATGTACCGACCGGCCGTGTCGTAGAACCACGTCTCCTCGCCCGTCTCCGCGTCGACGGCGTGAACGTTCCCGTTCCAGTCGGTGATGTACACCGCCCCGTAGGCGACCGCCGGGCTCGACCAGATCATGTCGCGGGTCTCGTACGTCCACCGTTCGTCGCCCGACGCCGGGTCCAGCGCGTACAGCGTGCCGTCGGAGGCACCGACGTACGCGGTCTCGTCGGTGACCGCCGGCGTGCTCACGACCTCCGCGCCGACATCGACCCGCCAGTCGGTCTCCCCCGACTCCGCGTCGAGCGAGTAGACCCACCCGCTCTCCGGCACCTCGGCCTCGTCGGCGTACCACGCGCACGCGAGGTTGTGACAGCCGACGCCGACGAGTATCGATCCGTTCCACGGCGTCGGACTCCCTCGGATGAGCCCGTTGAACGAGCGGGACCAGCGCTCCTCGCCCGTCTCCGCGTCGACGGCGTACAGGTGTTTGTCGTACGACCCGACGTACACCGTCCCGTCGTGATACGCCGGTGTCGCCTCGATCCGGTGGTCCGACGAGAACGTCCACGTCTCCTCGCCCGTCCCGGCGTCGACGGCGTACAGCGTGTTGTCCGCGCTGCCGATGAACACCGTGTCGTCCGCGACCGCCGGGCTTCCCCAGAACGGCCCCTCCGCCTCGTACGTCCACGCGATCGTCGGGTCCGCGTCGAGTTCTGAGGCCGCTCCCGTGTATCCGGTGTTGTGTCGCTCCCCTCGGAACGTCGGCCACGACGTGATCGGCTCGGAAACGGGATGGCCCTGTGACTCCGATCCCCCCAGTCGTTGGCAGCCGGCGGTGGCGGTGACGGCAGACGCCGAGAGCGCAGCGAGGAACTGTCGCCGATTACGGTTCGTCATCTAACCGTCCTAACGGCCTCGGCGGAATAATACTACCGGCGCGGGGTGTGACCGTCGAGCGGCCCGGCCGACGGAAGCGGAAGCGAACTCCGGTTCGGGTATCAGACGACGAGGTACTCGTCGAGGTCCTCGGTTTCGAGCTCCTCGGTCGTCCCCTGATACACGATGTCNAGCGAACTCCGGTTCGGGTATCAGACGACGAGGTACTCGTCGAGGTCCTCGGTTTCGAGCTCCTCGGTCGTCCCCTGATACACGATGTCGCCCTGGTCGAGGACGTACCCGCGGTCCGCGATCCGGAGCGCCTCTCGCACGTTCTGTTCGATCAGCAGCACCGTCAGCCCTCGGTCCGCGATCTCCTCGACGGCGTCGCCCACCGCCGTGACGATCTGCGGGGCCAGCCCCTCGGTCGGCTCGTCCAACAAGAGCAGGTCCAGCTCCGGCAGCCGGAGCGTCCGCGCGATCGACAGCATCTGCTGTTCCCCGCCTGAGAGCGTCCCAGCCTGCTGGTCTCGCCGCTCTTCCAACCGCGGGAACAGGTCGTAGAGCTCGTCTATCTCCATCGTGCTGTCACCGCCGCCCGCCCCGCGCCGCCGGATCGTGTTCCACCAGCTCCGTGTGATCGTCGACAGCTCGAGGTTCTCCTCGACCGTCAACTCCGTGAACAGCCGCCGCCCCTCCGGCACGACCCCGATTCCTCCCATCGCGATGTCGTCCGCCGGCCATCCCGTGATGTCCTCCCCGTCGAACCGCACCGCTCCGGAACGGACCTCCGGCGGCTCCGTGCCCGCGATACACCGCACCGTCGTCGTCTTCCCCGCCCCGTTCCGACCCAGCAGCGTCACCACTTCTCCCTCCTCGATGGCCATCGAGACGCCACGGAGGATGTGGCTCGGCCCGTAGTGGGCGTGAACGTCTTCGAGTTCGAGCAGACTCATTGTTCTTCACCTCCGAGGTAGGCCTCGCGAACCGCCGGATGGTCCCGTATCTCGTCCGGCGTCCCCTTCGCGATCAGCTCGCCCTGATGGAGCGTGAAGATCCGATCCGAAATGTCGAACACGATGTCCATGTCGTGTTCCACCAGGAAGATCGTCATCCCCCACTCCGCTAAGAGGTTCTCGATGAGTTCGACCGTCATCTCGGTCTCCGTCGGCGACATCCCCGCCGTCGGCTCGTCCATGAACAGCAGGTCCGGATCCGTCGCCAGCCCGATCGCCACCTCCAGCCGTCGCTTGTCCCCGTACGGGAGCGACGCCGCCTCCATCCCCGCCTTCTCGTCCAGTTCGATCGTGGCCAGGATGTCGTCCGTCAGCCGCTGGACCTCGTCGAACGAGTCCCGACGACTGAGGAAATTCACCCGGAACGACCCGTGCTCGGCCGCGAACGCCGCCACCTGCACGTTCTCGCGAACGCTCAACTCCGGCAGGATCGACGCCGTCTGGAACGTCCGACCCACGCCGAGTTGAGCGATCTCGAACGGCTCCATCCCGATCAGATCCGTGCCCGCGTACGTTATCTCCCCCCGAGTCGGCGTGAGCCGCCCCGTGATCGTGTTGATCAGCGTCGACTTCCCCGCGCCGTTCGGCCCGATGAGCGACACCAGCTCTCCCTCTTCGACCGCGATGTCCACGTCTTCGAGCGCCGTGAGGCCGCCGAACTCCTTGGTCAGCCCGTCCGTTTCGAGCAGCGCCATTACCGCTCACCCCCGGCGGACCCCTCGGTGGATGAACCGCCCGTCACCCGGCGTTTCACCTTCGCGGCCAGCGCCTTCGGCTCGCGGAGCTCCGCCGTGAGGCTCGTGATCATTCCCCAGAGACCGTCGGGGTACGCCCACACCACGGCGGTGAACGACACCGCCAGCATCAGCAGCCAGTAGTTCCCGAGCATGGGATACCCGTTGACGATCCCCTTGAAGTAGAACCACACGAACGTGCCGATCACCGGCCCGGCGAGCGTGCCGAGCCCGCCCAGCACCGCCATCACGACCACGTCACCGCTGATCGACCAGTAGAGCCGCTCCACGCCCGCAAACTGCGTGTTCACCGCCAACAGCGCGCCCGCGAGTCCGGAGACCCCCGCCGAAAGCAGGAACGCGGCGAACTTGTAGCGCCAGACGTCCAGTCCCACGAACGACGCCCGAGTCTCGTTCTCGCGGATCGCCTTGAAGATCAGCCCGTACGGCGACTTGCGGATCCGAGTGATGAACACGACGACCCCGACGAAGAACACGCCGACGAAGAGATAGAGGTTGTTCACCACGAGCTCGCCGAGAATCCCGCCGTACTCGTGGTCGAGGTCGACGACCCCGAGGACGGGAGTGCGCGACACTTCCAGTCCGTTAATCCCCTGCGTGATCCCTTCGAGCGGGTTGTTCGCGAGGAAGTAGAGGAACTGTCCGATCGCCAGCGCGACGATCGCGAAGTACACCGTGTGGAGCCGGAGGAGGATGAGCGCCGCGACCACGCCGATGGCGACCGCGGACAGCATCCCCACGACGACGATCGTGAGCGGCTCGTTGAACACGTGGATCGAGAACAGCGCGGTCGCGTAACTCGCCGTCCCGAAGAACATCGCGTGCCCGAACGAGAGGAGCCCCGTCTGCCCCAACAGGAGGTTGAAGCCCAGCGCGAAGATCGACCAGATGAGAATCGTGATCGTGAGCCCGTGATACCCCTGTGTCACGTCCGAAATGACGGGCGCGCGGCTGAACAGATACGAGAACGTGAGCACGAACGCCACCGAGACCAGGAAGATGAACCGCTCGGTGTGTTTGATCCGGTCCCACCTGTCCACGCTAAGCAGCGACGATTCGTCCTCGATGTCGGGTTGTACGTTGTCAGTTCTCATTGTCCCACCTTCGCAGAGGGGAAGATACCGCTCGGCCTAATTGTCAACACGACGATGGCCAGCAGGTAGATGCTCGCCTGGGTCATGCTCGGTTCTACCACCGTGGCCACCGCGAACGCGAGTCCGGCGAGCAGGGAACCGATGACCGTTCCGCGGAGGCTCCCGACGCCGCCCATGATCACGATCACCAGCGACGGGATGATGATCTCCATCCCGATGCTGTTGGTGACGTTGAACAGCGAGCCGCCGAGGACGCCGGCGAGGCCGGCGTAGGCGGCGCCGATCGCGAAGATAAGCAGGAAGGGGCGACCGACGCGAATGCCGAGCATCTCGGTCATCTCGGAGTCTTCGGTGCCGGCACGCACCGCCAGACCGTAGTCGGTGTACTTGAAGAACGCGAAGATGACCCCGATGAGCACCAGCGTGAGCGTCACGACGAGCACCCGTATCGTCGAGGCCGCGCTCATCCCGGGCGGCGTTCCGATCACGGGCAGCGAGATCGCGCCCGTGAGCCACTC
>NZ_AOJE01000004.1 GCF_000337915.1 Halorubrum saccharovorum DSM 1137 | reverse complement strand
CGTTGGCGATCCCGTCGAGGTCCTCTGGCGCGCGCCACTCCAGGTGAAGGTGGACGTCGCCCAGCGATTCCTGGGGCTGGACGTTCCCGCTGACGTTTGAGTTCACCTCGAAGTAGTCAGCGGTCTCGACCCAGTCCGGCTCGGACCCGTCCGGCTTCTGCCAGTCGTCTAGCGTGGCGTCGTCGCCGTTCCAGAGGACGGTCGCGTCGCCCGGCGGGTCGCCACTGAGCCCGCCGGCGGCGGGTTCGACCCGGTCCGG
>NZ_AOJE01000003.1 GCF_000337915.1 Halorubrum saccharovorum DSM 1137 | reverse complement strand
AGCGCACCAACCAGCGGGCGCACGTCGTCGCGCGTCGCGAGGTCGGTCGCAACCTCTCGGTGCCCCTCCAGCCCCGACACTTCCAGCCGGGCGATCACGTCGTCCTTCCCATCGAGCGGGACGAAGTGGATCACGTCCGTCGTCTCGGCGTCGAACGTCTCCCAGCCCTCGGGGATCGAGCGGGCGCCGAGCGCGTCGGCGTACTCGCTGATCGACCGGGGCTCGCGGACGACGATGACCCACTCGTCGGCGCCGTTCTGCGTGTACTCGCAGATCGTCCCGACCGTTACGTCCTCGCGGGGGAGCGACTCAGTCATCGGTCTCCTCCGTGAACCCGAACTCGTTGAGCGAGGCGTTCGCTTCCGCTTTCTCTTCGATCTCTCGCTCAGCGACACACCATTCGCACCACCAGTCGTCGACAGTGTCCGGATCGACACGGTCCGTCTCGTCGAGGTCGATCCGCGCGTCGTCGTCGCGGATGACATGGAGACACTGCGAGCACATTTCGTCCTGGTCCGCGGGGACGAGCAGCCCGTCGATCGCACCGATTCGCTCCATCACGTCGAACGCGGTGACGTACTGCGGAATCCGCGTGACGGTCCACTCGTTGCCGTGGACCTTGTGCCCGCCGCGCTCGATCGTATCGAACTGCTCGTACGTCGAGAACGAACTGCCGTGCTCGCGATTCAGGTGCCGGGCGCCCCGCTTCGCGATCGACGCCAGCTCGTCCCCAGCGAAGATCGTCGAACAGTCGCGCCGGGAGCACTCGAACCGGAACGTGTCGAGGTCCGGATCGACCGTCGGCGCGTCGTCACTCCGGGACATTAGCACCAGCACCCCTCTTCGGCCCACGAGGCCAGTACGTCGTTCTTCTGTTCTCGCGTGTACCCGGAGTACTCGCTGTCGCGTTGCATCGGCCCGATCGACTCCGCGAGGTCCTTTTCGACATGCCACGAGACCTGCCCCATCGGCGTCTCGATCCAGACGATTGCCCACTCGTCGCCGGCGTCCGGCGACGGCTTCCAGCCCGACGGCGCACCCGTCGCAACGGCGAGCGCACACGCCAGTAGGTTTCGGTCGTGATACACGTCGTCGAGCGCCTTTTCGTCCTGTTCGTCGGCGGTATCGCTTTCGGTATCGATTTCGGTATCGATTTCGGTATCGATTTCGGTATCGGTTTCGGTATCGCTTTCGGTATCGGTCATAGGTCACCCTCGTACGCGTCGTCGAACGTGTTGATCCACTCGCGTTGATTCGCCGTCAGCCCGTGACGTTCGACTGACTGCGCGCCGTTCGTATCGGGCTTCGCGTGCAGCCACTCGCGGCGGTTCTGTTCGAGCAGCATCAGCGCGAGACTCAGCACCGGCCCGTCGTACTGCTCCGCCAGTCGGTCGGCGTGGTCGTTCTTGACGCGGCGGGGCGTCCCGCCGCGCGAGTCGGGATCGAGGTTGTCGATCGTCTTCTCGACCACGTCGATCGCGCGCCGAAGCTCGTAGTACGCGTCGATCAGTTCGCGGTGTGTCTCCCAGAGATTCGGCGTCGGGTACGCGACCGTCCCGAGCCCCGCCGCCTGCGTCATGGCGTCAGCGGTCGACTCGTTCGCGGCCGCGACACGCTCGGAGACGCGTTTGAGCCGTACTCGGGTGTCCTCGGTCGACTCTTCGACGCCCGTCATCGGCAGTCC
>NZ_AOJE01000002.1 GCF_000337915.1 Halorubrum saccharovorum DSM 1137 | reverse complement strand
CCGGCGCCGACACGCTGTACTTCTCCAGCTTCGGCAACTTCGCCGCCAGCGGCCTCGCGCAACTGCGCGACGCCGGGCTGACCGACGACATCGACGTGATCATCCCGCACGTCAGCGCGTTCACGCTCGACCCGCTCGGCGCCGACGCCGAGGGCGTCCTCGGTATGGAGCCGTGGAACCCCGCCGCCGACAACGAGGCGAGCCAGGTGTTCATCGACGCGTACCAGGAGGAGTACGACGAGACGCCCAACCAGAGCTCGCTGCACACCTACGAGTCGATGATGGTCTACGCCGCCGCCGTCGAGGAGGCGGGGACGTTCCACCCGCCGACCGTGGTCCGCACGCTCGAGGA
>NZ_AOJE01000001.1 GCF_000337915.1 Halorubrum saccharovorum DSM 1137 | reverse complement strand
GATGCAGGCGGTCGCCGAGGAGCTCGCCGCCGATCTCGACATGGAGATTCCCGACGAGCCGCAGAAGGCCGACGTGATCCGGCTGCTGCTCCGGCTCGGCCTTCGTGCTGGTGACAGTGAGGAGTACGAGCGACTCGTCGACGCGAGAGGCGAACAGGCGAAGCGGTCGATGTAAGAACGGTCCGACCCCAAGAAATATCTACACTGTTCGGGATCTTTTAATGTGCTCTCAGGAACGAATTTACAACTCGTAGTTTCCGTTTCACAGGCGATATTTTCATTAGGTCTGTTAGTTGTGACCGCAGTATACACGTACTACACCCGACAGCAGAGTGACGCAACCGAAAACCAAATAGACGTTGTTGAGTCACAAACCAAAGCATCGGCAAAGCCCTATCTGAAGGCGACTATTGAGCGGTCGGGACCTGTAGTATGCAACTTTGTGATTCAAAATACGGGAAATGGAGCCGCACATAATGTGACAGCTTCGTGGAAAATTGGATCAGAGAGTGAAAAGAGAGAATGGACGATTCCTCTCTTACCTTCTAACCAGAAACATCGATTCCATCTATCTGATCCGAGTGGCGAAGAGATACTCCCAACAGAGAGGGATATAAAGGAGGCATATGAGGATCTTGGATTCAACTTAAAATTTGAGGCAGATTGTGAGGACATATTTGACGAGTCACACGACTTTGAAGAGACGATAGATCTGGAGGAAGCGATTTGGGGGCGGGAAGAGGCTGCGTACGAGCTCTTATCAGGGCAACCAGAGGAGACGATTGCTGAGGGAATCGAATCCATTAGCGAAAATTTTGATGACATAGGAAACGTGGCAACATATCTCCGCCGGGAATTGCCCTCGATTGTTAATGCACATCAAGCCGAGCAGGAATTACGCCTCCTTCAGCAATTTGGAGAAATGACCATTGAACAGTTATCTCAAATTTCATCGGAGGAACAGCATCGGGTGTACTGGAAAATGGAATCGCTTGCCGAAGATGGACTGGTAGAGTTTGATGAGGAAGACGAAATAGTTCGATTACCTGACGACAAGCAGGCCAGTACAGAATAAGCTCACGTCGGTAGCTTTTTTGTTTGGTTGTCGTCCCGGACCTATTTACCCCAGACGACCGCTGATACACCTACACACCGGAGCGACCGGCACAACCCCCTATGACCGATCGAGACACCCGCCTGAGAGACGAACAGCCAGCCGACACCGCACACCGGGCTTCCGGTGTGACTGACACGCTGAACGCCGGCGATACGCACGTCGTTCGTGGCGTCGGCGAGAACACCCGTGTCGAGTGTCCGGAGCACGACGCCGTCTTCGGCCCGCACCCTGGCGCCCGATCAACGTTCGACTGCTGTCCGTACTGCGGCGCCGACGCCGACACGCTCGGCCATGAGGCCGGTCCCGTCGAGGGCGAGTTACAGTGCCCGTCGACGGCCATGAGCACGTATCGCTTCTGTCCCGGCTGTGGAACGCAGGTGGGCGAATGAGCGCCGACCGAGACGACTCGGACTCCGGCGCGATCGAGCGCGGTACCGGTGTCCCCGATATCCCGGACCTCAACGAGTGTCAGAACTGCGGCGACGAGCGTGACGGCCATTCGTACCTGATCGTGTTCGGCGAGTGGAACGCCGACAGCCGGGGGTTCGAGCACCCGCCGGCCATGCGCCCGCTCTGTCACGACTGCTGGAGCGAGGAGCACGGGCGGACGACCGGCGCCCACTGGTCGATCGACGACCCGCAGCGCGTGTGGGACGTACTCCGTGCGTCCGATGGCGAGCTGGTCGCCGACCTCTCACCGCTGTTCATGGGCGGGCGCCCGTTCGTCCGCGTCGGCGGCGACGGCGAGATGACGGCGGTCGGCCCGACGCTGATCGAC